>NZ_JPMY01000014.1 GCF_000761545.1 Pseudomonas sp. ML96
CTTGCGGTTCTCCGGTACCAGGCTGGCGGCGACCACCGAGCCGATGCCGAAGAAGGCGCCATGGCAGAGGGCGGTGACCACACGGGCGACCATCAGCAGTTCGTAGTCGGCGGCGGTGGCGCAGAGCAGGTTGCCCAGCACGAAGATGCCCATCAGGCCGAGCAGGGCCAGCTTGCGCGGCCAGTTGGCGGTGACCAGGGCCATGAACGGCGCGCCGAGCGCGACGCCCAGAGCGTAACCGGTGACCAGCCAGCCGGCGCCGGGGATGGATACGCCGAGGTCGGTGGCGACTTCGGGCAGTAGGCCCATGATCACGAATTCCGTGGTGCCGATGGCAAACGCGGACAGCGCGAGGACGAGAAGCGGTAACGGCATCGGGCCGGCTCCTGAGTGATTCGGTTGGCTTGTCCTGCCCAGGGGCAGGTCTCTCTTAGAGTTGGTTGTCGAGGTGCTGCAGGAAGGCCTGGATGACCTCGTCGTTACGCTTGAAGAAGCTCCACTGGCCGACCTTGCGGGTGGTCACCAGACCGGCGCGCTGCAGGGTGGCCAGGTGCGCAGAGACGCTCGATTGCGACAGGCCGCAGCGCTCGAACTTGCCGGCGCACACGCCGAGCTCCAGCGGGTGGTCCTGGTCGGCGAAGTGCTTTTCCGGCTCCTTCAGCCACTGCAGGATTTCACGCCGCACGGGGTGGGCGAGGGCCTTGATGATTTCGTCGATGTCGAGTGGCGTGCTCATGCTGGTGCTGTCGCATATCGGGTTGAAGCGAACTGTATATCGGGTCTTTCCGATATTTAGATCGTTTGTACCAATACTGACTATCACGGCAGCTGATAAAACGGCGAGCAGGCCCCGGAGTAGAGGCCTCGCTCGTGGGGAAGAAGTTCAATCCGTAAGGGGTTCGAACTCGTCCTTTACGCGGATGGCGCAATCCGGGCAGGCGAAGTCCTCGGGCAGTTCCGCCCAAGGCGTTCCCGGCGCGTAGCCGTGGTGCGGCTCGCCCCGGGCTTCGTCGTAGCAGTAGCCGCATTCCGGGCAGCGATGGCGACTCATGCCGGCTGCTCGCTCAGGCCGTAGCGCTGCATCAGGCGCTCACGCTGGCCGGGCTGGAAGTTGATCCGCGCGGTATCGCCATGCACGGCGCGGATCAGCCGCGGGTTCATGGTGCGGAACCACAGCGGCGGCACGTAGGCCACCAGGTACATGCCGAAGTAGCCGCTGGGCAGACGCGGCAGGTCGGGGAAGTTGCGCAGCGACTGGTAGCGCCGCGTCGGGTGGGCATGGTGATCGGAGTGGCGTTGCAGGTGGAACAGCGCCCAGTTGGAGAACAGGTGATTGCTGTTCCACGAGTGGTGCGGCTGGCAGACCTCGTAGCGGCCGTTGTCCAGCTTGCCGCGCAGCAGGCCGTAGTGTTCCAGGTAGTTGGCCGAGGTCAGCTGGAAGGCGCCCCAGAAGGCGGTCAGCAGCAGGTACGGCAGGATCGCCAGGCCGAAGACCAGAGTCAGCCCGCCATACAGGAGCAGGCTGATCAGCGCCGGCTGCAGCACTTCGTTGTCCAGGCTCCAGACGCCCTTGCCGCAGCGGGCCAGGCGCTCCTTCTCCAGCTGCCAGGCGCGGATGAAGCCGCCGGGCATCTCGCGCAGGATGAAGCGGTAGATCGACTCGCCCATGCGCGACGAGGCTGGGTCCACTGGGGTGGCCACGTCGCGGTGATGGCCGCGGTTGTGCTCGATGTAGAAGTGCCCGTAGCAGGCCAGCGCCAGGGCCAGCTTGCCCAGCCAGCGTTCCAGCGCACTCTTCTTGTGGCCCATCTCGTGGCCGAGGTTGATGGCGAAGCCGAGACCACCGCCGGTGTTGATGATCATCGCCAGCACGCCGTACCAGGCCAGCGGCTGGGTGGCGACGAAGGTGGTGGTGGCGATGAAGGTCAGCCACAGCACCGGCACCAGCAGGTAGGTGATCCAGCGGTAGTAGGGATCGGCCTCCAGCGCCGGTACCTCAGATTCCGGTGGGTTGCTCGGGTCCTCGCCGATCAGCGCATCGAGCAGCGGCACGCCGAAGTAGAAGAACGCCGGCGACAGCCACAGCCAGGCGTCATTCGGCGATACCAGCAGGTACAGCGCGGGGCCGATCAGGCCCAGGCAGGGAACGAACAGCGACAGCAACCAGAGCGGGCGCTTGCGGTCACGGTAGGGCAGGGCGGTATGCATTTTTATTCTCTCCGCGGTTCTTCGACCTGAGCCCAGCATGCGCCGGCGTGGCAATGGGCAGAACCGTTGAGTCGGGCAGAAAATCGTCTTATGGTGACAATTCATCCTGCGCCGGACCTGCCCCATGGACCCGAGCCTCTCCCCGCTGCAGCCCTGCCTGCACCCGATCTACGCCCGCCTGATGTGCGCGGCGCTGCGCCAGCGTGGCTTCGGCGAGGCCGAGATTCTGCACGGCACCGGCCTGGACTGGACGCACCTGCACCGCGACAACCGCCCGCTCAACTTCGCCCAGGTGCAGCGCCTAATCCGCCGCGCCACCCAGCTCACCGAATGCCCCTGGCTGGGCCTGGAAGTCGGTTGTGCCACGCCGGTATCGGCCCATGGACCGGTGGGCTACGCCGCCGCCCTGTGCCCGGACCTGCGCGGTGTGCTGGCGGTGCTGGAGCGCTTCAGCGTGCTGCGCCTGTCCAGCCTGCGCCTCGGTGGGCGGGTCGAGGGCGAGCGCTACCGCATCTGCTTCGAGGAGCTGTTCGACCTGGGCGATGTGCGCGAGCACATCTTCACCAGCCTGGCCGGCGTCTGCCTGCGCCTGCTGGAGGCGGTGTGCGGCGCGCTGCCGGACGACTGCCTGGAGTTCCGCTTTCCCTTCGCCGAGCCGCCGTGGTCGGCGCGTTATCGCGAGCTGCTCGGTCCTGGCGTCGACTTTGGCGCCGAGCGTTTCAGTGTCAGTCTGCCGCTGAGCTGGCTGGACCGTCCCAGCCTGAGCGCCGATCCACAGGCCGCGCGCATCGCCCTGCGCGATTGCGAGCACCAGTTGCAGGGCGCCAGCCCCGGCGGCGACTGGACCAGCCGGGTGCAGCTGCGCCTGGTGGCGTGCGAGGGCAGCTATCCGACGCTGGAGCAACTGGCCGACGAGTTCCACCTGTCCGAGCGCACGCTGATCCGTCGCTTGCGCGACGAGGGCGTGCACTACCAGCAACTGCTCGACGAGGTGCGTCAGGAACTGGCCTGCTGGCTGCTGCAGAGCACGCCGCTGAGCGTCGAGGCGGTGGCCGAACGCCTGGGCTATCGCGATACCAGCAACTTCAGCCGCACCTTCCGCCGCTGGCTGGGCATGACGCCCAATGCCTGGCGCAAGGGGGCGGCGTGAATTACCTGGCCCACCTGCACCTGGGCGGCGACGCTCCGGACCAGCTGCTCGGCAGCCTGTACGGCGACTTCGTCAAAGGTCCGCTGGCGGGGCGCTTTCCGGCCGGTATCGAGGCGGGCATCCAGCTGCACCGGCGCATCGATGCCTTCACCGATCGTCACCCGCTGATCGAACAGGCGCGGGCGCGCTTTCCCGCTGAGCGGCGGCGTACCTCGGGGATTCTTCTCGACCTGTTCTTCGACCATTGTCTGGCGCGCGACTGGGCGCAGTTCGCCGATGAGCCGCTGGGCCAGTTCACCGAGCGGGTCTATCAAGTGCTGGCCGCGCAACCCGAGCTGCCGGAGCGCCTGGCCTTCATCGCCCCGCGCATGGCGGCGCAGGACTGGCTGGGCAGCTATACGGATTTCGCCGTGCTGGAGCAGGTGCTGCTGGGCATGAGCCGGCGCCTGTCGCGGCCGCAGATGCTGGCTGGCGCCATGGGCGAACTGGAGCGGTTGTATGAGCCGCTGAGCCGTGATTTTCGCGCGTTCTATCCGGAGCTGCAGCGCTTCGCCAATCAGGCGGCGCGCTGAGCCTGCGGTGCGTCTTCACCGAACAATGCCACCTGCACTGCCCGCTGCGCCTGACGCGCCAGAGCGTTGCGCTCCTGGCCGACGCTGGCTATGGGCGCGAGCAGCTGAATCTGCACCTTGCCACGCTCTGCGCCGAACAGGCGCAGCAGGTGCGAGGGTAGGTCGTCGTCACCGATAAAGGGCGCGATGGGATCGATCATCCCGTCGCGCAGGTAGCGGATCGCCACCGGCTGCAGCGGTACTCCGGCCTCGATGGCGCCGGTCAGCAGGCGGCCGTGGAAGGTGCGAACCTGCTGGCCGTCGGTGGTGGTGCCTTCGGGGAAGATCAGCAGCTGGCGCTCGGATTCAAGGTGACGATGAATCTGCCGTGCCAGCAGCGCGCTGTCGCCCGAGCCGCGGCGGATGAACAGGGTGCCGGCCTTGTGCGCCAGCCAGCCGGCCAGCGGCCAGGTGCGCACCTCGGCCTTGGACAGGAAGGAGATCGGCAACAGCTGGCCGAGCAGCGGGATATCGGTCCACGACACATGGTTGCCGACCCACAGATGCGTGCCCTGCGGCAGCTCGCCCTGCACTTCGACCTCGAAGGGCAGGGCGCGGCTCAGGCGGCGCAGGTACCAGGCGGTGAGGCGTTGGCGCAGGCCCATCAGATCGCTGCGGCGCAGGCGCTCGACGCTGGCGACGAAACCGGCCAGGAGCATGCCCAGCAGCAGTACTGCCGCCAGCCGGGCCAGGCGCAGCCACAGGCGCGCATGCTTCATACGGCGGCCTTGAAGTGGCGTGCGTAGCGCGGGCACAGCTCGTCGCGCTTGAGTAGGATGAACACGTCGGCGACCTGGAAATCCGGGTCCCAGCAGGGCTCGCCGCACACTTTCGCACCGAGGCGCATATAGGCCTTGAGCAGCGGCGGCATCTCGGCGATGACGTTGCCCGGCACGTCCAGCTGCGGCAGCGGGGTCTTGGGCTCGGCGCGCAGGTGTTCGGTGCACAGGTAGCGTTCACGCAGGCGCTGCATGATCGCCTGGGCCTGCACGCCGCCGTCCTGCATGGGGATGCTGGCGCAGCCCATCAGGTAGCGGTAGCCGCCCTCGTTGAGTACCTCGGCCAGCTCGCTCCACAGCACCGCGATGGTGCCGCCGTTGCGGTAGGCCGGCGCCACGCAGGTGCGGCCGATTTCCAGTACCGGGCCTTCGAGGTGGGCCAGGCCGTGCAGGCTGAACTCCTCCTCGCTGTAGAAGCGGCCGAGGCGGCTGGCGCTGTGGTGGTCGAGCAGGCGGGTGGTGGCGACCAGCTCGCCACTGTTGAGGTCGCGCACGCCGATATGGCTGCAGTGCGGGTCGAAGTCGTCCATGTCCAGGCCCAGTTCGGCGCCCTTGAGCTTGGCATCGAATTCGCTACTGAATACGGCGTAGCGCAGGGCCTGTGCCTCGCGCAGCGCATCCGGGCCGATCAGGCGTTCGGCGCGCAGGCGGCGTTCGGCAGTGCGGGCGATCTGGGTCATCGAGTGGCCTCCGTGAGCCGGCCTGTTGCGGCCGGTCGATGTTGTTGGGCAAGCTCAGGCTAGGAACACCCGGTGTCACCTCCATGAATCTTTGGTGATGCTTGCGTGACAGACGACGAGGACTTTTGTGATGCCCTGGCAATCCCTGCTGGAAACCCGTGACCGCCTGCCGGCGAGCAACCTGGAGGACTGGTACGCCGCACTGCTGGAGCGTGTCGGCGACGACGGCCCCTTCGCCCTGGCGGTGCTCGGCGGGCGCCTGGCCGCCACCCCCGGCCTGGCCTTCTTCGCCGGTTACCAGGGCGCCCTGCGTGCGCTGTGGCCAGCGGCGCCGCGCAGCCCCGGCGCGCTGTGCGTGACCGAGAACAGGAGCACGCGCCCGGCCGACATGCAGACGCGCATGAGCGGCCTGCACCTGAGTGGGCGTAAGGACTTTGTCACCGCCGCCGAGGCCGCCGACTGGCTGCTGGTGGCCGCGCGGGTGGAGGAGCAGGACGCGCCGCGCCTGGCCGTCGGCGTGGTGCGCAGTGGCGCACCGGGGGCGCGCTGCGAAGCGCTGCCGAGCCTGCCGTTGATGCCGGACATCAGCCACGCTCGTCTGCACCTGGACAACGCCCTGTGCGAGCTGCTGCCGGGCGATGGCTGGGACAGCTACGTGAAACCCTTCCGCAGCCTCGAGGACCTGCACGTGCTGGGCGCCGTGCTCGGCTGGCTGCATGGCGTCGGCCAGGACGGTGCCTGGCCGCAGGAGCTGCGTCTGCGTCTGCTCGGCCTGCTGGCCGGCTGCGCCGAAGTCACCCGCCACTGTGCCAACGAGCCGTCCACCCACCTGCTGCTGGCCGGTCTGTTCGCCCAGTTCAAGGCCCTGCGCCCGGAACTGGACGCCGCCATCGCCGCCGGACCGCAGCAGTGGGCGACGCTGTGGGCTCGCGACTGCAACCTGCTGGAAGTGGCGCGCACGGCGCGTGAGAAGCGTCTGGAGAAGGCCCTGGCAGCGCTGGCTTGACCTGGATCAGTACCGCCAGAAGGCCCGTCGGCTAAGGTCGCCTCGCTTTTTTCCTGCGAGGTTTTCATGCGCCGCGAGCCTATCGTGCTGTTCGATAACGGCACCCACCAATGCCTGATGTTCGATGACCTGGTCAGCGGCGAGGGTGTGCAATCCAACCAGTTCCTCATCACCGACAACGAGCAGTACCTGCTGCTCGATCCGGGTGGCGACCTGACCTACACCCCGCTGTCGCTGGAGCTGTCCAAGCACATCCCGCTGCAGGCGCTGACCTATATCTTCGCCTCGCACCAGGACCCGGACATCATCGCCTCCCTGGACAAGTGGCTGCTGCACACCCGCGCGCGGGTGATCTGCTCCAAGCTGTGGGCGCGCTTCCTGCCGCACCTCACCGCCAACTACCTGGCCCTGAGCCACGGCATCTGCACCTACGACCGCATCATCGCGCTGCCGGATCGCGGCCAGGCGATTCCGCTGGGCAACTGCAACCTCAAGGCGGTGCCGGCGCACTTCCTTCATTCGGTGGGCAACTTCCAGCTGTACGATCCGGTGAGCAAGATCCTCTTCTCCGGCGACATGGGCGCCTCCATGGTCGACGACGCCAGCCCGGTACAGGACTTTGCCGCCCACGTGCCACACATGGCCGGCTTCCATCGCCGCTACATGGCCAGCAACAAGGCCTGCCGCTTCTGGGCGCAGATGGTGCGCGAGATGGACGTGGCGATGATCGTGCCGCAACACGGCCGACCCTTCGTCGGCCCCGCGATGATCACTGCCTTCCTCGACTGGATCGAACAGCTGGAGTGCGGCCTCGACCTGATGACCCAGCAGGACTATCGCCTGCCGGACTGATTCGTCTCCCGCTTCGGCGTGATCGGCACTGTCTTCCGTCATATCGTGCGTGCTAGCGTCGGCTCCTCCAAAATCTGCGAGCGAGCCCGATGCCCCTTGCCCTGTTGCGTCGCACCGTCCTCGCCGGCTGCCTGTTGGCTGCCGGCCCTCTGGCCGCGGAGAGCTGGCCGATTCCCGAGTGGAACAGCCAGCCGGCCGCTGCCACCCCCGCCATCCAGGCCCTCGATACCTACGCCTTCCCGGTGCGCGACGATGCCACCCGCAAGGGCGTGCGCAGCGATGCGCTGCTGGTGATCAAGGACGGCGTGATCGTCTATGAACACTACGCCGCACCGACCAGCGAGCAGACTCCACACCTGACCTGGTCGATCAGCAAGAGTCTGTTCGCCAGCGTGCTCGGCGTGGCCTATGGCGAGGGCCGCTTCAAGCTGGACGATGCGGTGGCCAAGCACTATCCGCCGTTCGCCGCACACCCCGACGTCAAGCTCGGTCACCTGCTCAACTGGGCCTCGGGCCTGGCCTGGCAGGAGGACTACGAATACGCGCCACTGAAGTCCTCGGTGGTGGCGATGCTCTATACCCGCGGCCGTACCGACATGGCTGCGTTCGCTGCCGAGCACGCGCTGGACGCTATTCCTGGCACACGCTTCCGCTACTCCAGCGGCGACAGCAACGTGCTGGGCGCCAGCCTGAAGTCGATGGTCGGCGAGCCGGCCTACGCCAACTATCCCTGGACCGCGCTGTTCGAGCCGCTGGGTATCGAGTCGGCGGTGTGGGAGCGTGATGCCAGCGGTACCTTTGTCGCCTCTTCCTATGCCTACATGAGCGCCCGTGATCTCGGCCGTGTCGGCCTGCTGATGCAGCGCGACGGGCGCTGGGGCGAACGCCAACTGCTGCCGCAGAGCTGGGTGGCGTTCAACCGCACGCCTTTCGCCAACTACCAGCCCAACCCGCAGAAGCCGGGCGACGCCGTGCCCGGCGGGCAGTGGTGGCTCAACGCAGCGCTGGAGGGTGCGAGCAAGCCCTGGCCGGATGTGCCGGACTCGGCCTTCGCTGCCCTCGGCCACTGGGGCCAGGCGCTCTACGTGCTGCCAGCACAGAAGCTGGTGGTGGTGCGTTACGCCGATGATCGCGATGGCAGCTACAGCCACAACGAATTGCTCAAGCGGGTGCTCGCCGCCTTCGGAGAACAGCCATGATCCGGCGCCGTCCTTTCCTGTCCATGTTCCTTCTGCTGCTGGTCGGCCTGGCGCTGCTGGCGTGGAGCAACCGCGTCCACCTGGCCGCCTTCCCCGGCATCATCGGCGCCTATTCGGCCAAGGAGTACTGCTCCTGCCGCTATGTCAGCGGCAACCCGGCCGAATACTGCGAGGGCTACGTCAAACAGTACGTGCCGGTCAGCGCCTTCCACGACGATGCCGAGCGCAAGCGTGTGACCGCGCGTGGCCTGGGCAGCACGCAGACCGCCGCCTGGCTGGATCAGCGCCAGGGCTGCCAGCTGCAGGAGCAGGCCGACGCGCTGTAAGCCGCGCGGGCGGTTGCAGCCACAGCTTGCAACCGTCCGCCGTTTGGCAAGGCCGCCGCGGGCCGCTATCGTTGCGCTCAAACCGCAATGCAAGTGAGCCCATGGCCAACCAGCCCCGTTCCCTGTTCATCGGCGCCTTGCTCGCCGCCAGCCTGAGCCTGCCGGCGCAGGCCGATTGGTACCTGGACAACGAGTCCTCGCGCCTGTCCTTCATCTCCACCAAGGCGGGCAACTTCTCCGAAGTGCACCGCTTCCTCACCCTGCACGGCAAGATCGACGACAAGGGCGCCGCGCGCCTGCGCATCGAGATGGACTCGGTGAGCACCGGCATCCCGGTACGTGACGAGCGCCTGCGCAGCCTGCTGTTCGGCACCGACAAGTTCCCCGATGCACGGATCATGGCCCAGCTCAACCTGGAGCCGATCACCAACCTGGCCCCCGGCGCCCAGCTGGAGATCGGCCTGCCGATCCAGGTGGAGATCCGTGGCCGCAAGCACGGCTACATGGCCGAGCTGCTGGCCACGCGCCTGGATGATCGGCGCTTCCAGGTGGTGACCCTGGCGCCGCTGGTGCTGCACGCCGAGCAGTTCGGCCTGGAGGAGGGCGTCGAGGCCCTGCGCAAGGTGGCGCGGCTGGACAGCATCAGCCTGTCGGTGCCGGTCGGCGCGGTGATGATCTTCACCTCGCGATGAAGAATGGCGCGATCTTTCCCTGGAAGTCCGGCAATCGCTTCGAGTTGCTGATCGACGGCCCAGCCTTCATGCCGGCCATGCTCGCCGACATCGCCGCGGCCGAGCGCCTGGTGCTGCTCGAACTCTATCTGGTGGAAGACGGCCATTGCAGCGCCGCGCTGGTCGAGGCTCTGTGCATCGCCGCCGCGCGCGGTGTGCAGGTGCGCTGCCTGTTCGATGGGTTTGGCGGTCTGCGTTTCAGCCAGGCCTCACGAGAG
This sequence comes from Pseudomonas sp. ML96, assembly GCF_000761545.1. Classification (GTDB taxonomy): domain Bacteria; phylum Pseudomonadota; class Gammaproteobacteria; order Pseudomonadales; family Pseudomonadaceae; genus Aquipseudomonas. Next base: position 9,761 of record NZ_JPMY01000014.1, read on the forward strand.
CGGCTGACCAGCGCCGGGGTGCAGCTGCGCGAGTACAACCCGCTGCGCTGGCGCCGGGGTGTGCGTAACTTCTATCGCGACCACCGCAAGCTGCTGGTGGTGGACGAGCGCTGCGCCTATGTCGGCGGCACCGGCGCCACCGACCAGTTCTGGACGCCGCAGGCCCAGGACGAGCACTGGCACGAGGTGATGGTGCGCATCGAGGGCGCGCTGGTGGCGCACTGGCAACTGTTGTTCGATCACCAGTGGCTGGCCTGCGAGGGACGCAGCCCGTGGAAACCCGGCCAGGCGCCGGGGCTCGCCCATCTGCCGCCGTGCCCGTCGGCAGGGCGCGGCATGGGGCGGGTGGCCTATGCCGACTCCAGCCAGCATCTGGATATCGTGCAGTCGCTGCTGCGCAGCGTCGGCCATGCCAAGCGTCGGGTGTGGCTGGCCACGCCGTACTTCCTGCCCAGCCGCAAGGTGCGCCGCTTCCTGATGCGTGCTGCTGCCCGTGGCGTGGAGGTGCGTCTGCTGCTGACCAGCCGCAACACCGATCATCCGCCGGTGCGTTTCGCCGGCCAGCGCTACTACCCGCGCCTGCTCAAGGCCGGCATCCGCATCTTCGAATACCAGCCACGCTTCCTGCATCTGAAGATGGTGCTGGTCGACGACTGGGTCAGCATCGGCTCCTGCAACTTCGATCACTGGAATCTGCGCTTCAACCTCGAAGCCAACCTCGAGGCCCTCGACCCACAGCTGACCGCTGCGGCGGCTGACAGCTTCCTCGCCGATTTCGCCGCGAGTCGCGAGATCACCCTGGAGGACTGGCATCGCCGGCCGCTGCTCAAGCGCCTGCAGCAACGCCTGTGGGGCTGGCTGGATCGGCTGGCGGTGAACCTGCTCGACCGTCGCCGCTAAGCGGCATATTTGTGACGGCAGCAGCCGTCCGTCTCCCTGGCATGGCCAGAAAGCAGGTTGGGCAACGATTCCGTTCGTCCAGAAAGCCGCTCAGCGGCAGATGACTACCATGCTGCGGCTGGAGAAACCGGCCGGGTTGAGACCGAAGACGAAGTCCGCCGGATCGTCTTCGCCGCCCTGATCGGCACCGGCCTTGGCCACGACCTTATAGCCGTTGGTACCACAGGCGCGAGTGGCCTTCTGTTCGCACTGCTCCCAGCTGGAGGTGAGTCCAGAGCAGTTGATGTTGAGACCCTTGCGGCCCTTCTTCTCGTATGTCTTGGCAGTCGCCGAGCAGCCGGCGACCAGCGCCAGCGTGACCAGCAGCAGTACAAGCCTTTTCATCTCTTTCCCCACGGGCTTGTCTGTACATCGGCGGCAACGCCGCCACCCCTAGCAATGGCTTCGGCGGTGGCGCAGCTCTTTGTGACGAGTCGCTGCTTGCACCCTGCCAGGCAGTAAACCGAAGCGAATGAGAAATATCACAAAGCGCGGGACGGGAGCGAGACAAAAAAATTGCAATTTACTTGCAGGTTTTGCCGTGCTCATTCGTCTTAATAGATTAGGAACTGTTCGCTTCGACAGCTTTCTACCAGACTAACAAGACGTGGGTTGCACACGCACAAGGAGAGTGACATGACCATCGATGAACGCCAGCAACTGAAGAACATGCTGCAAGGCGCCGGGCTCAAGGTCAGCCTGGTCAGGATGAAGATCCTCGAAGTACTGCAGCGCAGCGAGCAGGGCCTGCGCTCGCGCGATCTGCATGGCTATCTGCTGCTCGCTGACGAGCAGATTTCCGTACTCAGCGTGCGCCAGGTGCTCAGCCGCCTGGTTTCCTGTGGCCTGGTGGTGCGCAATGACGATGGGCTGTATCGTCTGAGCCAGCCCCATGCGCAGACCGTGCCGGTGGCGCTGGCCGGGTGATTTGACGACTTTTGACAGCGCTTGATGCGAGCCCCGGTTAGGCTGCATGGGTGGAGTTGCGCCTGGCCGGCGCGCTCCGCTGTCAGTGCCCGGCGTGCCGGGCTGTAGTCGAACCAAGCCGGCGCCCGCCGGCCAGCAGCGAACGATAAGAGTCCATGCGTCAGCACAGCCGAGTCATCTTCCGCGCCGCCAACCGCCTGCGCGCCATCGACAATCAGAGTGGAGAATTGCTGGGAATGGTCGCCGACCTTTCCCGCGGCGGCCTGCGCCTGCTCACCGAGCAGGCACTGGAAGCGGGCAAGGTCTACGCGGTCGATCTGGAAGTGCCGATCAGCAGCGGGCGCTTCCGCCTGCTGGAACTGCAGATGATCTGCCAGTGGAGCAAGCGCAACGGCCGCCTGGGTCGTTTCGAGCAGGGCCTGGCTCTGGCCGAGCCGGCTCCGGAGTTCGCCGCCACGGTGGACGCGCTCAAGCTGGTCGAGGAGCGCTCGCGCAGCCTACGCGCTTGAGCGAAGCGGCAGCCTCAGCCGAGGCTGCCGAGGATGTTCACCGCCACCCGCTCGGGAATCTCGTTCTGCGACAGCACGTGCAGCCCCGGGCTGAACACCCGCGCATAGCGCGCCAGTAGCGGGCGCAGCTGCGGCATCACGGTGAGGATCGGCGGGTGGCCTTCCTTGCGCAGCTTCTCCTTCACCACCGGCATGGTGTTCTGCAGCTGATTGAGCAGGCTTGGCTCCACCGGGATGTTGTCCAGGCTCACCGGGCCGGCCTGCTGGGCGATCGACAGGGCGCCGAGCAGGGTGTTCTCCAGCGCGTTGTCGAGGATGAACACCGACAGCTCGCGGCGATCGCCGGCGATGCTCGAGACGATGCTGCGTCGCAGCGCGTAGCGCACGTCCGAGGTCAGCAGCACCGGGTCCTTGGTGGTCTCGCTGCCTTCCAGCAGGGTGGTGGCGATGGTGACGATGTCCTTCAGCGGCACTTCCTCCTGCAGCAACTGACGGAACACCCGGTGCTGCTGGGTATGGCTCAGTGCGTTCTTTAGGTGTTCGGCCAGCTTGGGCGCCTGCAGGGCGAGGCGCTGCAGCAGGTGCTCGACGTCGTCGTGCTTGAAGATCTCCGGCAGGTGCTCGCGGATCACCTTGTTCAGGTGGGTGGCGATCACGCTGGCGCAGTCGATCACCTGATAACCGAGGTTGAGCGCGCGCGGTTTGTCGTTCGGCAGAATCCACACCACCTGCATGCGGTAGGCCGGGTCGACGCCGAGGATGCCATCGATCTCGCCGTACAGCTCGGGGGAGGGGATGGCCATCAGGCGGTCGGCGTGCAGCTCGGCGCCGTCGATCTTCTCGCCGTTGATGTGAATGCTGTACTGCGAGGCCTTGTGCCGCAGGCTGTCGCGGATCTGCACCTCGGGCAGGAGGAAGCCGAGGCTCTCCGAGAGAGTCTGGCGCACCCCGCGCACGCGTTGCGGCAGCGGCGAGCCGGAGGCCTCGTTGACCAGGCCGACCAGCTTGTAGCCGAGCGAGATGGAGATGCGCTCGACCAGTGGGATGTCTTCCCAGGCCAGGTTCTGCGCGCGCTCCTGGTCCATCGCCTTGCTCAGCGCCTCGACCTGCTCCAGTGCGGCCTCGGCCGGTGGCTCGGCCTTGGATACCTTCCAGGCGATGAAGGCGATCAGCCCGGCGAAGCCGATGAAGGCCAGGTGCGGCATGCCCGGGATCAGGCCGAGGATCAGTACGATGCCGGCCACGGTGTAGAGCAGCGATGGCGAGGCCAGCATCTGCATCTGCACCAGGCTGGTGATCTCCGCCGACTCGTTGACCCGGGTGACGATGATGGCCGCCGCGGTGGACAGCAGCAGCGCCGGAATCTGCGCCACCAGGCCGTCGCCGATGGTCAGCAGGGCGTACAGGCGGAAGGCTTCGCCACCTGGCAGGTCGTACATCAGCATGCCGATGGCGACGCCGCCGAACAGGCTGATGATGAGGATCAGGATGCCGGCGATGGCGTCGCCGCGGACAAACTTGCTGGCGCCGTCCATCGCCCCGTAGAAGTCGGCCTCCTTGGCCACCTCGGCGCGGCGCTGCTTGGCCTCGGCCTGGTCGATCAGGCCGGCGTTGAGGTCGGCGTCGATGGCCATCTGCTTGCCGGGCAGGGCGTCCAGGGTAAAGCGTGCGGTCACCTCGGAGATGCGCTCGCCACCCTTGGTGATGACCATGAAGTTGATGATCATCAGGATCACAAAGACGATCATGCCGACGATGAAGTTGCCGCCGATCACCACGTGGCCGAAGGCCTCGATCACCTTGCCCGCGGCGCCGGTGCCGGTGTGGCCGTCGAGCAGCACGATCCGCGTGGAGGCCACGTTCAGGCACAGGCGCATCAGCGTGGTGACCAGGATCACCGTGGGCAGCAGGGTGAAGTCCAGCGGCCGCCGCGACGACACGCTGACCAGCAGCACCAGGATGGCCAGGCCGATGTTGAAGGTGAACAGCATGTCCAGCAGCAGCGGTGGCAGCGGCAGGATGATCATCGCCAGGACGCACAGGATCATCAGCGGGATGCCGATCCGGCCGCTGCGCAGGGTGCTGGTCAGGTGCTGCATGGGGCTCATGGTCGTGCTCTTTCGCTCAGTTCAGCGGGAATGTGGATGTCCTTGGTCAGCTCCGGCTTGCGCCGGCGGCGGCCCTGGCGGAACGCCTTGAGCTGCAGGACATAGGTGAGTACGTGGGCCACCGCGGTGTAGAGCGGGGCGGGAATCTGCTGGTTGACCTGGGTGGTGAAGTAGATCGCGCGCGCCAGCGGCGGCAGCTCGACCACGTCCAGCTCATGGGCCTGGGCCTGCTGGCGGATGTGCAGCGCGGTCTCGTCCAGGCCCTTGGCCAGCACATAGGGCGCGCCGGCCTTCTTCAGGTCGTACTTGAGCGCCACCGCGAAGTGCTGCGGGTTGGTGATGACCACGTCGGCGTTCTTGATCACCTTGTTGATCTGCCGGTGCAGCATCTGCCGCTGCAGCTGCTTGATGCGCGCCTTGACCTCCGGGCGGCCCTCCTGGTTCTTGTGCTCTTCCTTGCGCTCCTGCTTGGTCATGCGCAGCTTCTTGAGGAAGAAGAAGCGCTGCAGCGGGATGTCGATGAGGGCGAACAGGATGAACACCGCCAGCAGCGTCATCAGCATGTCGAAGGTCATGTCGAAGGCGCCGCCGATGGCGCTGCTCACATCGCTGCGCTGCAGCGCCAGCAGGCGTGGCAGGGCGTGGCAGATCTGCAGCCAGGCGACGGCGAGCAACACGGAAATCTTCAGCAGCGACTTGGCCAGCTCGGTCCAGTTCTGCGCCGAGAAGATGCGTCCCAGGCCGGTGATCGGGTTGAGCTTGGACAGCTTGGGCGAGAAGTTCTCGCTGGCGAACACCCAGCCACCCGGCACCAGGCCGAACAGCACCACCAGCAGCGAGGTGGTCAGCAGCGGCAGGAGGATCTGCACGAATACCAGCAGGTTGTGGCCGAGGATGATCACCAAGTCGTCGCGGGTCAGCTCGCTGTTGCCGAAGTCCAGGTAGGCCAGGCGGAAGCTCTGCTGCAGGCCCTCGAAGAAGTACAGCACGCTGAACTTGAGCACCAGCAGGGTGACCAGCAGCGACACGCTGGTGGCCAGGTCCTTGGAGCGCGCCACCTGGCCCTGTTCGCGGCTCTTCTTCAGCTTGTGCTGGGAGGCCTCTTCCGTCTTGTCCTGGGAGCTGCTGTTCTGCTCAGACACGGCTATCCCTCAGCAGGCGGCCGATGTTGTCGAGCAGCTCGCGGGTCAGGTGCAGGTAACTTTCCGGCAGGTACGGCAGGGTCATGTAAACGCACAGCAGGCCGGCCAGGATGGCCATGGGAAAGCCCAGGGAGAACAGGTTCATGGCCGGCGAGATGCGGTTGAGCAGGCCGAAGCAGAACTGCACCAGGGTCATGCAGAAGGCCACCGGCAGGGCGATCAGCACGGCCGCGGCGAGTACCCAGGCCAGCGCGTGGATCACCGTCTCGAAGCCCAGGTAGTGCAGGCCGCTGCCCACCGGCCAGTAGACGAAGCTCTGGTAGAGGACGCTCACCGTCAGCAGGTGGCCGTCGATGGCGAAGAACAGGAACACCAGCAGGATGAAGTACAGCTGGAACAGGATGGACGAGGACGACACGCCATTGATGGGGTCGTTGAACGTCGCCATGGACAGGCCGAGCTGCGCCGAGACCACTTCGCCGACCAGGGTGAAGATGGTGAACACCAGCTGCAGCGACAGTCCCAGCAGCAGGCCGAAGGCCAGCTGCTCCAGGGCGGTGAGCAGGCCGCGCAGCGACAGCGGGTCGATCTGCGGCATGTCCGGCAGGGCGGCGGCCAGCGCCACCGTCACCGCCAGGGCGAGCAGCACGCGCACGCGCTTGGCCACCGCCTTGTGGCTGAACAGCGGGGCGAAGCTGAACAGCGCGAGGATGCGGCAGAACGGCCACCAGTAGGCCTGCAGCTGCTGCAGCCACTGGCCGGACTGGAAAATGCTCGCGCTCTCGTACATGACGTCAGCCGACCAGGTGGCCGGCCTGCTTGAAGCTTTCGATGAACAGATCGCTGAGCGTGCGCAGGATCCAGTGCCCGGCGAAGATCAGCATGCCGAGGGTAATCAGCAGGCGCGGCAGGAAGCTGAGCATCTGTTCGTTGATCTGCGTGGCGGCCTGGAAAATGCTGATCAGCAGGCCGCCGATCAGGCTCGGCACGATCAGCACGCAGACGATCAGCACGGTGATGTGTACGGCGTTGGAGACGATGTCGACGGCGGTATCCGGAGTGAGCATGGTCGCGCCTCGCTAGAAGGGTTGCACGCTGGTGGTCAGCGTGCCGACCAGCAGCGTCCAGCCGTCGACCAGCACGAACACCATCAGCTTGAACGGCAGCGAGATCATCATCGGCGACAGCATCATCATGCCCATCGCCATCAGCACGCTGGCCACCACCAGGTCGATCACCAGGAAGGGGATGAAGATCATGAAGCCGAGCTGGAAGGCGGTCTTCAGCTCGCTGAGCACGAAGGCCGGCAGCAGCAGGGAGAAGTCCAGGTCCTCGGCCTTGTCCGGCATCTGTTCGCCGGCCAGCGCCACCATGGCCTCCAGCGAGGTCTTGCTGGTCTGCGCCAGCATGAAGCGCGACAGGCTGCCCTTGGCCCGGTCCAGGCCTTCCTGCAGGGTGATCTGGTCGGCCTCGAAGGGCACGTAGGCTTGCTGGTACATCTCCTGCCAGACCGGGCGCATCACCAGCATGGTCAGGCACAGGGCGATGCCGATCAGGATGTTGTTCGGCGGGCTCTGCTGCAGGCCGATGGCCTGGCGCAGGATGGCCAGCACGATGATGAAGCGGGTGAAGCAGGTCATCATCATGAGCATCGCCGGCAGGAAGCCGAGCAGGGTCATGACGATGAGGATCTGCAGCTTGACGCTGAGCTCCTGGCCGCCCTCGGTATCGTTCAGGCTGAGCAGCGGAATCTCACCGCCGGCGGCCTGCGCCAGCAGCGGGCTGCCCAGGCCGAGCAGGAGCAGGCCGAGGCCGGCCAGGGAGCGCGCGCGGATCATGCGCCCAGGCCACCCAGGCCGTTGCCGGAGAGCTCGACGATGCGCAGGCCGTAGTTGCCGTTCATCACCACCACCTCGGCCTTGGCGAACAGCGCGCCGTTGACCTTCACGTCGAGCGGCTCGCCGGCCAGCTTGTCGAGCACGATCACGCTGCTGGCATCGACCTCCATCAGCTCCTTGAGGGAGATTTCGGTGGAGGCGACCTCCAGGGTCACGTTGACCGGGATCTTGCCGAAGAAGCTCAGATCCTGCTGGGGCAGGGCGGAGGTCTCGGTGGCGCTGCTGTCATCGGCGGCCGGGCTCAGGGCCAGATCGCCATCGTTGATCAGGGACTCGAAGTCGTTGTCGGAAAGTTGGCCGTTCATGGGGTCTTCACGCTCTCGAGAGAGGTCAGGAAAAGGGCGCCGTCTTCTTCGAAAACGGTGCCGCGAAAGAGCTTCTGCTGGTTGATGCGCACGTCGCTGCGCTCCTGCAGGCGGATCGGCAGGATGTCGTCCGGGCGCAAGGCGAGCACCTGCGACAAAGGCATTTGCAGGGCTGCCACCACGCATTGCAGGCGCACCGGCAGATGCAGAATGTGCTGGTTCGGATCGACAGCCTGCAGCGGGCCGGTCGGGTTGGACAGGCGCGCGGTCAGCTCGTCGACCAGCGCGGTATCCAGATAAAGGAAGATCGCCGAACGGCTGCCACTGATATGGCTGGTGTACTGGAACTCGGCGACGTATTCCCACACCGCCTGATCGAAGTCGTTCTCGTGCTTCTCCAGCTTGCCGATGCTGGCGCCGCCGAGCAGGGCGCGGGAGAAGATCTGCGAGATGTCCTGGCCCAGGCGCAGACGCATGCGCTGCTCCGAGGTGCTGATCGGGGTGTCCTGGCTGGGCAGGCCGGTGCCGCCGTAGTAGCACTCCAGGGCCTCGGTCAGCAGCGGTCGTTCGATGGCGAAACCGAGCTTGCCGAAGGCCGACTTATAGACGCACTCGGCCGCTTCGCTGCGCACTTCGTGAACCTCGACAGTATGCAGTTCGAGGTTGATCCGATAATTGCGCAGAAAATAATCGCTAATGATCCGTGGGTACTTCGAGGAGACTTCCTTGATGTACTGCGGAATCTTGTGATAGTGCCGGCCCAACTTCTGTGGCTTTAGCCGAGTCAGACTTTCTACGGGCACACGGTGATGGACTTTCGAATTACCAGCCATGTCGGGGGCAAACTTCCTGATGCGTGCCGCGATACTGGCCAGTGCTTGTGGCAGGCAGTTGCGGAAAACCTCGGAGATTGTCGGGCAGGGCGACCGTGAATGGTCGCTGATGCGCCGTGTAGCCCTCGCTGGCCCTTGCGGGGCGCGGCTACTGGCATGGCGATACTCTAGGCGTGGGGAGGCCTTGAGGTTAAATCAATAGATATCAAATGCTGTTTTTGAGCACAGCTGGCGGGCTTTGATGGAAATTAACCGCAAGTAATTTGGTCGGCCGATGGCGTTTTGCTAGGTTGCCCTGCGTGTGAGTGGGTCGGCCTTTGAAAGTTCCCCGGAAGTTTCTCGTCTCACTCTCCCAAGGCGACCCGTGTTGCACTTTTATTAAATGCCGCGACGAAAAAATCTGCGTGGCAGCAGTTCACATAAAGCAACTTCGGATTCTTCCTCTAGCGCGTTCGGGTGATAAGCGTTGAAGCCTCTTAGTCAAGCCGTGGATTATTCCCGGCACGTGCGTTATGCCGACGATGAAGTGCTGCTGGTCGGCCATTGCCCCGACGGCGGCCATGCCCTGCTGCAGGACAGCCTGCAGCGGCTCGGCCGTTCGGTGCGCAGCTGCGCCAGCTTCCTCGAGCTGGACGCCGTGCGCCTGGCCGACGCCGGCCTGGTGTTCGTCTTCGCCAGTGGCCTGGCCCCGGCCGAGCTGTATGCCCAGGTCGGCTCCGTGGTGCGCCAGGCCGGGCAGATCAGCCTGGTGCCGATCGTCGAATACGCCGACCAGGAGAAGGCCGCCGCGCTGCTCGAGCTCGGTTGCGTCGACTATCTATTGTCGCCCTTCAGCGAGAGCCAGCTGGCCGCGCTGCTGCACCGCCACGAGCAGGCTGCCGCGGCGCAGGAAGGCTTCGTCTCCTGCTCGCGCGCCGGCCGCCGCCTGCTGGCCATGGCCCAGCGCGTGGCGATGACCCGTGCGCCGATCCTGATCACCGGCGAGACCGGTACCGGCAAGGAGATGATGGCGCGCTACATCCACCGCTTCTCCGCCGATGCCGCGGCGCCCTTCGTCGCAGTCAACTGCGCGGCGATTCCCGAACAGATGCTCGAGTCGATCCTCTTCGGCCACGAGAAAGGCGCCTTCACCGGCGCGGTCAGCGCCCAGCCGGGCAAGTTCGAGCTGGCCAACGGCGGCACCCTGCTGCTCGACGAGATCGGCGAGCTACCGCTGGGCCTGCAGGCCAAGCTGCTGCGCGTGCTACAGGAGCAGCGCGTGGAGCGCCTCGGCGGGCGCAAGGAGATCGCCCTCGACGTGCGCATCATCGCCGCCACCAACCGCGACCTGCAGCAGGAAGTGGCCGCCGGGCGCTTCCGCTCCGACCTGATGTTCCGCCTCGACGTGCTGCCGCTGCACATCAGCCCGCTGCGCGAGCGCCGCGAAGATGTACTGCCGCTGGCGCGCCGTTTCATCCGCCAGTACGCGCCGCACGAACAGCGCCACGACCTGCTCACCGCCGAGGCCTGCCAGGCGCTGCTCGGTCACGACTGGCCGGGCAACGTACGTGAGCTTGAGAACACCCTGCAGCGCGCCCTGGTACTGCGCAACGGCCTGTTCATCCAGCCGAGCGACCTGGGTCTGGTCTGCGAGCCGCAACCGCTGGCCAGCCTGCCGCTGCAGACGCTGCCAGTGGTTCTCGCCGGGATTGGCGCTGCCGGCGAGGGCAAGGCGGCACTGCGCGCCTCCGGCAAGTGGGCCGAGTACCAGCATGTGATCGACACCATCCGCCGTTGTGGCGGCCACAAGACCCGCGCCGCGGAGAGCCTGGGCATGACCCCGCGCGCGCTGCGCTATCGCCTCAATGCCATGCGCGAGCAGGGCATTCAGTTGCCCATCTAAGGAGAGCAGAGGATGAGTTCCATCACGCAGGTGCAGCAGGACATGCTGGACCGGATGAGTCAGATCAAGAGCCTGTCCGAGGGCGGCGCGATTCGCCCGGCGCAGGGCAGCGAAGACGGCGTGCGCGAGGCCTTCGCCGAAGCGCTGCGCGGCGTGGATGCCGAGCAGCACGCCTCCAGCGCGGCGATGGCCGCGGTGGACAGCGGGCAGAGCGAAGACCTGGTCGGCGCCATGCTGCAGAGCCAGAAGGCGAGCATCTCCTTCTCCGCGCTGGTGCAGGTGCGCAACAAGCTGGCCACGGCCTTCGACGACATCATGAGGATGCCCCTGTAACGGGGCGGGTGAGCAATCGTGCTGGAACTGATCAAGAGCAAGCTGCCGGCTGGCGGCTTCAAACCCGATCCGCGCCTGGTGCTGGCCGGCATGGCGCTGGTCGCCGCGTTGCTGGCCGCCGGGGTGGTCTACTACCTGTGGAGCGACAACCGCGCCTACCAGCCGCTGCATGGCGCCGGTGAGGCCTTCCCGGCCGCCGAGGTGATGCAGGTGCTGGACGCCGAGGGCGTGGCCTACCGCCTGCACCCGCAGAGCGGCCAGGTGCTGGTGCGCGAGGACCAGCTGGCGCGGGCACGCATGCTGCTGGCGGCCAAGGGCGTGAAGGTGGCGGTGCCGCCGGGCTACGAGCTGTTCGACAAGGACGAGCCGCTGGGCACCAGCCAGTTCGTCCAGGATGTGCGCCTCAAGCGCAGCCTGGAAGGCGAGCTGGCGCGGACCATCATGGCGCTCAAGGGTGTCGACCAGGCGCGCGTGCACCTGGCCATCGACGAGAACAGCTCGTTCGCCATCAGCAAGCGCAACCCGGCCAAGGCCTCGGTGATGCTACAACTGGATGCCGGCTACAAGCTGGACCCGGAGCAGGTCGGTGCGGTGGTCAACCTGGTCGCTGGCAGCGTACCGGGCCTGGAGGCCAAGGACGTGCGCGTGGTCGACCAGCACGGCACCCTGCTGTCGCGCGGGCTGGATGCCTGGGGCGGGCCGGTGCAGAACTGGCAGGTGGTCGACGACTACCAGCAGAAGGCGGTGGCCAATATCGAACAGGTGCTGGCGCCGATCCTCGGCAACGGCAACTACCGCATCAGCGTGGCCGCCGACATCGACTTCAGCCAGAAGGAAGAAACCTTCCAGGCCTACGGCGAGACGCCGCGCCTGCGCAGCGAGACCCTGCGCGACGAGCGCACCCTGGACCAGCTGGCCCTCGGCGTGCCCGGCTCGCTGAGCAATCGCCCACCGGCCAGCGCGCCGACGACTGACCCGCAGGCCACCCCGGCCAATGGCCAGGCGCCGAATGCCGAGCAGCTGAGCAAGCAGAACCAGGCTGCCACCTCGACTCGCAGCGAGACCACGCGCAACAACGACTTCGACCAGAGCGTCACCCACATCAAGTACCCGGCCTTCAGCCTGCGCCAGCAGAGCGTGGCGGTGGTGCTGAACTCGGCCAGTGCGCCGCAGGGTGGCTGGGACGCCAAGGCCATCGGCGAGCTAGAGGCGATGATCAAGAGCGCCGCCGGCTTCAACGACAAGCGCGGCGACAGCGTCACCCTCAGCGTCTTCCCCTTCACCGCCGGAGACATGCTGCCGGGCGAGGAAGCCGCCTGGTGGGAGAAGGACTCGCTGCTGGACCTGATCAAGCTCGCTGTCGGCGGCCTGCTGGCGGCGCTCCTGCTGCTGCTCGTGGTACGCCCGGCAGTGCGCAACCTGACCCAGCGCACTCCGCCGCAACCCGAGATCGAGGCCGAGCGCGAGTTCGCCCTGCCGGAAGCGGCCGAGCGCCGCCTGGCCTTCGCCACCCCGGAGCTGGGTGGCCCCAACGTGTTCGGCGAGTTGAATCCGCTGTCGGAAATTCGCCTGCCGGCGCCGGGCTCCGGCCTAGAACTGCAGATCGAGCATCTGCAGATGCTGGCCAAGAACGACCCCGAGCGGGTCTCCGAAGTGATCAAGCACTGGATAGGGCGCAATGAAAGAGACCTCAACCCAGCCTAACGGCGAGCTGAAGCCGCGCGTCCCCGTACGCTCGATGAGTTCCATGGAGCAGGCGGCGATCCTCATGCTGAGCATGGGCGACGACATTTCCGCCGGCGTGCTCAAGCACTTCTCCCGCGAGGAAATCATCGGCATCAGCCAGGCCATGGCGCGCCTGTCCAACGTCAAGCAGCCGATGGTCTCCGACGTGATCGGCCGCTTCTTCGACGACTACAAGGAGCAGAGCAGCATCAAGGGCGCCTCGCGCGGTTACCTCTCCGGCATGCTCGGCAAGGCGCTCGGTGGCGAAATCACCCGCAACCTGCTGGACAGCATCTACGGCGAGGAAATCCGCGCCAAGATGGCCAAGCTGGAGTGGATTGACCCGCGCCAGTTCGCCGCGCTGATCGCCAAGGAACACGCGCAGATGCAGGCGGTGTTCCTCGCCTTCCTGCCGCCGGGCATGGCCACCGAGGTGCTCGAGTGCATGCCGCCGGAGCGCCAGGACGAATTGCTATACCGCATCGCCAACCTCAGCGAGGTCAACAGCGACGTGATCGGCGAGCTGGAGCAACTGATCGACCGCAGCCTCAGCGTGCTCTCCACCCAGGGCTCGCAGGTGCGCGGGGTCAAGCAGGCGGCGGATATCATGAACCGCTTCAAGGGCGACCGTAACCAGATGTTCGAGCTGCTGCGCGCGCACAACGAGGAGCTGGTGACACGCATCGAGGACGAGATGTACGACTTCTTCATCCTCTCGCGGCAGACCCCGGACGTGCTGCAGACCCTGCTCGAAGCCATTCCCCTGGAGGAGTGGGTGGTCGCCCTCAAGGGCGCCGAGCCGGCGCTGGTCAAGGCGATTGCCGGTGCGCTGCCCAAGCGCCAGGCGCAGCAGATGGAATCCATCAGCCGGCGCCAGGGCCCGGTGCCGCTGAGCCGCGTCGAACAGGTACGCAAGGACATCATGGGGGTGGTGCGCGACATGGCCGCCGAGGGTGATCTGCAGATCCAGCTGTTCCGCGAACAGACGGTGGAATGACGATGACGGTCAAGGTGATCAAGGGCGGCAGCCGTCAGTGGCGGCCCTATCGTTTCCCGCCGCGCGCCAGTGGCCTGCCGCAGGGGCAGTGGGACGGCGACCCGGCGCAGCTGCAGCGCGCGCTCAGCGACGGCTTCCAGCAGGGCCTCGACAAGGGCTACCAGGAAGGCCTGGAGCAGGGCCGCGAGGCCGGCCGCCAGGATGGTTTCGAGCACGGCCGCCAGGACGGTTTGCGCCAGGGCCGCGAGGAAGGCCGTAGCGAGGGGCGCCAGGCTTTCGACGCCGCCGCGCGGCCGCTGGACCGCCTGAGTGCCGAGTTCCGCCAGTTCGCCCAGGCCTTCGAGCTGGGCCGCCAGGAGCAGTTGCTGGAGCTGGTGAAGAAGGTCGCCAAGCAGGTCATCCGCTGCGAGCTGACCCTGCACCCGACCCAGTTGCTGTCGCTGGCCGAGGAGGCCCTGGCGGCCATGCCCGGCGAGCAGGGCGAGGTGCAGATCCTGCTCAACCCGGAGGAGTGCGCGCGCATCCGCGAACTGGCGCCGGAACGCGCCGCCAGCTGGAAGCTGGTGCCGGACGAGCGCCTGGCGCTGGGCGAGTGCCGCGTGGTGACCGCCCAGGCCGAGGCCGACATCGGTTGCCAGCAGCGCCTGGACGGTTGCATGGAGGCGCTCGGCGAGCACCTCAAGGCGGACGACTGAGATGGCCCTGGGCGAAGCCTTCCGCCTCGACGAGGCGCTGCGCACCCTCGACGCGGTGCCGCTGGCCAAGGTCAGCGGGCGTCTGGTGCGGGTCTCCGGCATGCTGCTGGAGAGCCTCGGCTGCCGACGCATGACCGGCCAGCGCTGCCTGGTCGAGCAGGCCGACGGCAGCCTGCTGGAGGCCCAGGTGGTCGGCTTCAACCGCGACATCACCTACCTAATGCCCTTCAAGAAACCGATGGGCCTCACCGCCGGCTCGCGGGTGTTCCCGGCCGAGGAGGAGAGCGCCCTGCATATCGACGAGAGCTGGCTGGGCCGGGTGGTCAATGGCCTTGGCGAGCCGCTCGATGAACTGGGCAAACTCGGTGGGCGCGATCCGCTGCCGGCCGAGCTGCCACGGGTCAACCCGCTCAAGCGACGCCCGGTGAGCCAGGCGCTGGACGTTGGCGTACGCGCCATCAACGCCCTGCTGACCATCGGCAAGGGCCAGCGCGTGGGTCTGTTCGCCGGCAGCGGGGTGGGCAAGAGCGTGCTGCTAGGCATGATCACCCGGCAGACCAAGGCCGATGTGGTGGTGGTCGGGCTGATCGGCGAGCGTGGCCGCGAGGTGCAGGAATTCATCCTCCACTCGCTCGGTCCCGAGGGCCTGCGCAAGGCCGTGGTGGTGGTGGCGCCGGCCAACGAGTCACCGCTGATGCGCATGCGTGCCACCGAGCTGTGCCACAGCATCGCCGCCTATTTCCGCGACCAGGGCCAGGACGTGCTGCTACTGGTCGACTCGCTGACCCGCTACGCCATGGCTCAGCGCGAGATCGCCCTGGCCCTGGGCGAGCCGCCGGCGACCAAGGGCTACCCGCCGTCGGTGTTCGGCATGCTCCCCGAGCTGGTGGAGAGCGCCGGCAACGGCGAGAGCGAACGCGGCAGCTTGAGCGCGCTGTACACCGTGCTGGCCGAGGGCGACGACCACCAGGACCCGATCGTCGACTGCGCGCGGGCGATTCTCGACGGGCACATCGTGCTCTCGCGGCGCCTGGCCGATGTCGGCCACTACCCGGCCATCGACATCTCCGCCTCGGTCAGCCGTTGCATGAGCCAGGTCAGCGAGCCGGCCCAGCAGGGCGCCGCGCGCCAGTTCAAGGAGCTGTACAGCACCTTCGAGAAGATCAAGGAGCTGATCCCGCTCGGTGGCTACACCCCGGGCATGGACAGCAAGACCGACCGCGCCGTGCAGCTGGCCCCCGCCCTGGAGCGCTTCCTGCGCCAGGAGACGGGCGAGGGCAGCGAGATGGCGGCGAGCCTGACCACCCTGCAGGGCCTGCTGAGGTAGATGCCGTGAAAGAACAGATCGAAGTGCTCTCGCGCCTGGCCGGCCTGCGCGGTACCCGCGTGCGCGAGGTGATGGGGCGGGTCAACTATCAGCGCAACCTGTGCCAGCGCTACCGCAACAACATCACCGGCCTGACTCGCCTGTGCGGTTTCGTGGTGCCGGTGAGCACGCCGCTGCAGCGCAGCAATCAGCAGCAGTACAAGGCCACCCTGTTCAAGATGCTCGAACTGCAGCGCCGCGAGCTGGAAGTCGCCGAGCAGTCGCTCAAGCGCATCCAGGACGAACTGCTGCAGGCCATGCGTAACGAGAAGGTCATCGTCCAGCTGATCGACAGCAAACTGGGCCAGTGGCAGGAGCAGTTGTCGCGCCAGGAGCAGAAGATTCAGGACGGGCTCGCGGCCCAGGCCTGGTGGCGCGCCCAGGTTTCTTGAAAAACTACATTTAAGTTTCTGCGCGGACCGGTCGCCTGTCTGTCGTAACCACCTTCGTTGGACGTAATCATGGAAATCACCCGGCAATTCAAGCCCGTTCTCGCCAGCCAGACCGAGGCCCCGCTGCAGGCCCGCGCCGCCGCGGCCGAGAGCAAGCGCCCGGCCGG
>NZ_JPMY01000015.1 GCF_000761545.1 Pseudomonas sp. ML96
GCCAGATTTTGCGCGGAACGTCGTTACTCGACGGCTCATTTGGATCACCAAACTCCGCGTCTCGCGCCTAGCTCCGCGCAAAATCTGGCTCCGTCGTGGTCGCGCCGAAGCCTCAACAG
This sequence comes from Pseudomonas sp. ML96, assembly GCF_000761545.1. Taxonomy (GTDB): domain Bacteria; phylum Pseudomonadota; class Gammaproteobacteria; order Pseudomonadales; family Pseudomonadaceae; genus Aquipseudomonas. The sequence goes on from NZ_JPMY01000015.1 coordinate 120, forward strand.
ACCCTACCAATCGGCACCGTGACCGCAGCAGCGCCGGAACGTGATGGAACCCCGCAGTCGTACTACGACGGGTCGTTCTTTACCTCGCACCTCTATATACTGCGCACGGCCCGCCCCGCTTGGGCCGCAGCCTGTCAACGACAAGAATCTACCTCGGGCCCTGCAGCATGATCGAACTCGAACAGGAAGACCCCATCCCTCAGGGCGATCTGGCTCTGCAGATCACCGCCCTGCCGCGCGAAACCAATGGTTTCGGCGACATCTACGGCGGCTGGCTGGTCTCGCAGATGGACCTGGCCGGCACCGCCATGGCCAGCAAGGTCGCCGGCGGCCGCGTCGCCACCGTGGCCATCGACCGCATGGCCTTCCTGGTACCGGTAGCCGTGGGCGCGCAGCTGTCCTTCTATACCCAGGCACTGGAGATCGGCCGCAGCTCGATCCAGATGCTGGTCGAAGTGTGGAGCGACGACCCGCTGTCCAGCGAGTGGCGCAAGGTCACCGAGGCGGTGTTCGTCTTCGTCGCCATCGACGGCAGCGGCCGCACCCGCCCAGTACCGCCACGCCGCGGCTGAGCCACAAGCCCCGATCCAGACAACGCCGACCTCGAGTCGGCGTTGTTCATTGGGTTTGGCCTTTTGCGCCGCGCTGCGGTCAAATGTGCCGAGACTTCAGGGAGAACCGACATGAGCCAGGCACAGATCGAACGCATCGAACTCGGCGAACTGACCTGCTGGCGCGTGCGCCTGGGCCAGGCCGAGCTGCTGGTGGCGCAACAAGGCGCCCAGGTGCTCAGCTACCAGCGCGGCGAGCAGCCACCGCTGATCTGGCTCAGCGAGCAGGCCACCTACCAGCGCAACTTCTCGGTGCGCGGAGGCGTACCGCTGTGCTGGCCGTGGTTCGGCGACCTCGGGCGTAACCCGCAGGCGCTGCAGGCGCAGCACGAAAACCTGGCGACCGCGCCCTTCCACGGCGGCGTGCGCGCGCTGGACTGGCAGCTGCTGGGCATCGACAGCGAGGGCGAGGCCGTGCACCTGCAGTTCGCCTTCGACACTCGCCAGCACCCGCTGGCCGGCTGGCCGCATGCCGCCAGCGTGCGCCTGGATATCCGCTTGGACGAACGCCTGCACCTGGACCTGATGAGCCACAATCTGGGCGAGATTCCACTGGCCCTGAGCCAGGCGCTGCACAGCTACTTCGCGGTCAGCGACATTCGCCAGGTGGCCGTGCAGGGGCTGCACGACTGCCGCTATATCGAGACGCTGGAGGACTGGCAGGAGCGCCGCCAGGACGGCGAGCTGCAGTTTGCCGGCGAGACCGACCGCATCTACCTCGACGTGCCGCCGCAACTGCGCCTGCGCGATGCTGGCTGGCAGCGCGACCTGCTGCTGGAGACCCGTGGCTCGCACTCGGCGATCCTGTGGAACCCGTGGACCGACAAGGCCCAGCGCCTGTCCAGCTTCGCCGACGACGCCTGGCAGCGCATGCTGTGCATCGAGACGGCCAATGTCTGGGACGACTGCGTGGAGCTGGCCCCCGGCGCCCACCAGCGCCTCGGCCTGAGCCTGTGGAGCGAGGACGCCTGAGGCGTCCTCAGAGGTCGTCTTCCTCGACCAGGCGCACCAGGCTGGCGTCCAGCGCATAGGCGGCATCGGCCAGCTCGTTGTCCACCGCCTCGATGTGCAGGGTGCCGTCGACCCACAGCGGCTCGTAGATATCGTCCAGGGTGATGCCCTTGGGGTAGCGCACCAGCACGATCTGGTTCGGCGGTGGCGGCGGCACGTGGATGCAGGCGCCCGGATAGGGCACCAGGAACAGCAGGGTGGTCTTGCCGGAGGCGTCGCTCTCCAGCGGCACCGGGTAGCCGCCGAGACGGATGGTCTTGCCATCCAGGCGCGCCACGGTCTTGTTCGAGTACATCACCGCCGGCAGGCCCTGCTCCTGCTTGAGTCCGCCCTGCTGGCCGAAGCTGCCGGCCGCCTCGGGGCTGTCGTGGCTGATCTCCGGCATGGCTTCGAGGGCCTTCTGGTCCTCCTTGGGCATCAGCTCCAGCCAGTCCAGTTCGGCTGGCTCGGCGTGGCTCAGCAGGGGTAGCAGCAACAGGCACAACAGCAGGCGGCGCATGGCGGGTCTCTCGGCGCGGAAAGCGCTAAGACTAACCCGCCCGGCGCCGGTTCCCCAGCTCAGCTCTTCTTGATCAGGCTGTAGATCACCAACAGGATCACCGCGCCGACCACCGCGCCGACGAAGCCGGCAGCCTGCCCCGCCTGGTAGATGCCCAGCGCCTGGCCGCCATAGGTGGCTGCCAGCGAGCCGCCGATGCCGAGCAGGATGGTCATGATCCAGCCCATGCTGTCGTCGCCGGGCTTGAGGAAACGTGCGACCAGACCGACGATCAGGCCGATGAAGATGGTGCCGATGATGCCCATGCCATGCTCCTTTTACGAGGCCAGAAACGAACAAGGCGCGCCGAGAGGCACGCCTTGTTGTGACCGGAGCGAAGCGGCAGGGTTCAACCCTGAATCAGCGCCTCGACCTCGGCGATACGCGCCTTCAGGCTGACCATGTCCTTGCTGCGCAGGGTGGCGTGGCCGACCTTGCGTCCGGCCTTGAAGGCCTTGCCGTAGTGGTGCAGGTGGCAATCCTCGATGGCCACCACCTTGCTCACTTCCGGCACTTCACCAAGGAAGTTGAGCATGGCGCTCTCGCCGACCTTGGCGGTGGAACCCAGCGGCAGGCCGGCGACGGCGCGCAGGTGGTTCTCGAACTGGCTGCACTCGGCGCCTTCGATGGTCCAGTGCCCGGAGTTGTGCACGCGCGGGGCGATCTCGTTGGCCTTGAGGCCACCGTCGACTTCGAAGAACTCGAAGGCCAGCACGCCGACATAGTCGAGCTGCTTGAGCACGCGGCCGACGTAGTCCTCGGCCAGCGCCTGCAGCGGATGCGCGGTACTGGCGATGGACAGGGCCAGCACGCCGCTGTCGTGGCGGTTGTGCACCAGCGGGTAGAAGCGCGTCTCGCCGTCGCGAGCGCGCACGGCCACCAGCGACACTTCTCCGGTGAACGGCACGAAGCCTTCGAGGATGCACGGCACGCTGCCCAGCTCGGCGAAGGCACCGACCACGTCTTCGGCCTTGCGCAGGACCTTCTGGCCCTTGCCGTCGTAACCCAGGGTGCGGGTCTTCATCACCGCCGGCAGGCCGATGCTGGCCACGGCGGCGTCGAGATCGGCCTGCGACTGGATGTCGGCGAAGGCCGGCGTCGGGATGCCGAGATCCTTGAACATCGACTTCTCGAACCAGCGGTCGCGGGCGATGCGCAGCGACTCGGCGCTCGGGTAGACCGGCACGAACTGCGAGAGGAAGGCAACGGTCTCGGCCGGCACGCTCTCGAACTCGAAGGTCACCAGGTCGACCTGGTCGGCCAGGCGGCGCAGCTGCTCCTGGTCGTCGTAGTCACCGAGGATATGCTCGCCGAGTGCCTGGGCGCAGGCATCCGCGGCCGGGTCGAGGAAGGAGAAGTGCATGCCCAGCGGGGTGCCCGCCAGGGCCATCATGCGACCCAGCTGGCCGCCACCGATTACGCCGATCTTCATCTATAGGGCCTCGATCAGGAACGCGGGTCCGGGTTGTCCAGCACAGTCTGGGTCTGCTCGTCGCGGAACGCCTTGAGCTTGTCATGGAACTGCGGGTGCTGGTGGCCGAGGATGCTGGCGGCCAGCAGGGCGGCGTTGACCGCACCAGCCTTGCCGATGGCCAGGGTGGCGACCGGGATACCGGCCGGCATCTGCACGATGGACAGCAGCGAGTCGACGCCCGACAGCACGGCGGACTGAACTGGCACGCCCAGCACCGGCAGGTGGGTCTTGGCCGCGCACATGCCCGGCAGGTGGGCGGCACCGCCGGCGCCGGCGATGATCACCTGGATGCCACGGCTCTCGGCCTGTTCGGCATACTGGAACAGCAGGTCCGGGGTGCGGTGGGCGGAGACCACCTGCACTTCGTAGGGGATACCCAGCTTTTCCAGCATGTCTGCGGTGTGACTGAGGGTGCTCCAATCGGATTTGGAGCCCATGATCACGCCAACCAGTGCGCTCATCGTTTTGCCTCTAGCTCGGGCGCCTTTGTGGCGCGACAAAAACCAACAAGCCACGCATTCGGCGTGGCTTGTCATGTGAGGTTCGGGCCAGGGTGGCCCGGAGGCGGCGCAGTATATCGCAAAGCCACGACCATCGCGCCTATGGCGTGACCGTCTGTCAGCGAATAGTCACGGCAGAGATGTTTGCGGATATGTCCCGCACGCTTGAGACCGCCATGGCGGTGGGTCAGACTGCCGGCCGACATCAGCATGCACCGCCCGGACGCGGGTCTAGTCAGCAGGGAGCCCACATGCATCTGCACCGCCTGATCATCTTCTGCAGCGATCCCGAAGCACTCGCGGCGTTCTATGTGCACGCTTTCGCGATGGAGGCCCTGTCCCGCGACGGCTCCTTCGTCGATGTCGGGCATCCGGGCTCGGCGAGCACGCGCATCGGCTTTCACCAGAGCAAGAAGGACAAGAGTGGCGCGCTCAAGCCTTGCTTTTATACGACCGACATAGCCGCCGATCGCGCGCGCCTGATCACGCTGGGTGCGAGCATGGGCAAGGTGGTCGGTGCGCCGGATGCGCTGTGCTTCTGCGACGGCAAGGACCCCGAGGGCAACCTGCTGCAGATTTCCAACCGTCCCTGAAACTCCACGGAACAGGCCCCCATGACCCACTCGTTGATTCTGCCGATGGCGCTGCACGTGGCCTTTACCGCCTTTCTCTATGCCCTGCTGACCGTCGCTCGCGCGCCCAAGATCTGGAACATCGGCCAGCGCGCGGATGGCTCCAATCCCTGGGCCCTGATCGAACCGCGCATTAGCGCCAACCTGAGCAACCAGTTCGAGTTTCCGCTGTTCTTCCACGTCGCCTGCCTGCTGCTGATCCAGACCCAGGTGGAAAGCAGCACGGCGCTAGCGCTGGCCTGGCTGTTCCTGCTCGGCCGACTGCTGCACAGCGCGGTGCAGATCCTGACCGGCAACGTGCGTCTGCGCGGCCTGGTGTTCACCATCAACTTCCTCGCCGTGCTCGGCCTGTGGGGCCTGCTGCTGGCCGGCTGAGCCGGCGAAGGGGCCGAAAGCGCGAACCCGGCCACCGCGCCGCCGGCCGGCCACGGGTAGAATCGGCAGCCCACCCCCGCCGATTGAAAAGGACTTCAATATGCGCCACGCCACCGCGTTCGCCCTGCTTCTCAGCCTCTGCGGCTGCGCTTCCTCGCCGGCCACCGAGCGCACGCCATTGCGCGTGCACGGCGAAAAGATCGGCGCCCAGGAAGGCACCCGCTTCTGCTACCAGCTGATCTTCTGCCCGCTGGTCAGCGCCGACTGATCCCTTGCTCCAGAGCAATGTCGCCCCACCGGGCCTGACCTAGGCTGAGGGCTCCGCGTCTCTGCGCAAGGAGCCCGAACATGAACGCAACGATGAAAGCCGCGGTGGTGCACGCCTTCGGCGAGCCACTGCGCATCGAGGAAGTGAAGGTGCCGCTGCCTGGCCCCGGCCAGGTGCTAGTGAAGATCGAGGCCTCCGGCGTGTGCCACACCGACCTGCACGCCGCCGAGGGCGACTGGCCGGTGAAGCCGAGCCTGCCGTTCATTCCCGGCCACGAGGGCGTCGGCTACGTCGCCGCGGTTGGCAGCGGGGTGACCCGGGTGAAGGAAGGCGACCGCGTCGGCGTGCCCTGGCTGTACAGCGCCTGCGGTTGTTGCGAACACTGCCTGACCGGCTGGGAAACTCTCTGCGAGAACCAGCAGAACACCGGCTACTCAATCAACGGCGGCTACGCCGAATACGTGCTGGCCGACCCCAACTACGTCGGCCTGCTGCCGCAGAACGTCAGCTTCCTCGAGATCGCGCCGATCCTCTGTGCCGGCGTCACCGTCTACAAGGGCCTGAAGGAAACCCGCACACGTCCCGGCCAGTGGGTGGCCATCTCCGGCATCGGCGGGCTCGGTCATGTGGCGGTGCAGTACGCGCGAGCCATGGGCCTGCATGTGGTGGCCATCGACATTGATGACGCCAAGCTGGAGCTGGCACGCAAGCTCGGCGCTAGCCTGTGCATCAATGCGCGCAAGGAAGATCCGGTGACCGTGGTGCAGCGCGACATCGGCGGCGCCCATGGCGTGCTGGTCACCGCGGTGTCCAACGCCGCTTTCGGCCAGGCCATCGGCATGGCCCGGCGTGGCGGTACCATTTCGCTGGTCGGCCTGCCGCCGGGCGATTTCCCCACGCCGATCTTCGACGTGGTGCTCAAGGGCCTACATATCACCGGCTCCATCGTCGGCACCCGTGCCGACCTGCAGGAAGCGCTGGATTTCGCCGGCGAGGGCCTGGTCACCGCTACAGTGCGCGGCGACAAGCTGGACAACATCAACCAGGTGCTCGACCAGATGCGCGCCGGGCAAATCGAGGGTCGGGTGGTACTGGAGTTCTAGCGCCGCGCGCTGCTGATCACTCCTGATCGCGGCCGACGCCTGCCTCCAGCTTGCGCCAGAGCAGGCGCACCGCCGCCTTGCGCGACAGCACCCAGCGGTACAGGCGGATCTCCAACGGGATCTGCCAGGACTCGGCGCCGCAGATCGCCAGCTCGCCACGGGCCAGCTCGGCGGTCACCGACAGGCGCGGCACCCAGGCCACGCCGAGGCCCTGCATGGCCATGGTCTTGAGGCTGTCGGCCATGGCCGTCTCGTACACCGTGGTCGAGCGCAGCGCGCGCTGACGCAGCAGCTGGTTGACCGAGCGACCGAGGAAGGCGCCGCTGCTGTAGGCCAGCAGCGGCACGCTCTGCCCGCCATCGAGGTCGTACAGCGGCACGCCGTCCTCACCCACCGCACAGACCGGCAGCATGGCCGTGTTGCCCAGGTGCATCGACGGGAACATGTCGGCCGGCAGCTGCATCACCGCATCCGGGTCATAGAACGCCAGCATCAGGTCGCAGCTGCCCTCGCGCAGCAGGTGCACGGCCTCGCCCACGTTGGCCGCCACCAGGCGGGTCGACAGAGGCAGGCCATCGCGACGCAGGCGCGCCACCCATTCGGGGAAGAAGCCGAGGGTCAGCGAGTGCGCGGCGGCGATCTGCAGCACCTCGCCCTGCTGGCCCTCCAGATGGTGCAGATGGCGCACCGCCTCGCCCAGCTGCTCGACCACGTTGCGCGCGGTGACCAGGAACAGCTGGCCGGACTCGGTCAGTTCCACCGGCGTGCGGGTGCGGTTGACCAGGGTCAGGCCCAGCGCCTCCTCCAGGCTTCGGATGCGCCGACTGAAGGCTGGCTGGGTGACGAAACGCTTCACCGCCGCCTGGGAAAAGCTGCGGGTGGCAGCCAGGGCGACGAAGTCTTCCAGCCATTTGGTTTCCAGATTCATGGACGGCGCCTTTCGTAAAATATTTCGCACAACCGATAAAGCAAGCGAGTCACACCCTCATTATGCCGATTCGGCATGGGGCAGCCTCCAACAGCATTGGCCGACAAACGGCCTCAGACCCCACTATACACACCCATCGCGGCCATCGCCGTATTCCCCGAGAACACTCTCATCATGTCCCCTGTTGCATCATCGCGCATCGAAAAAGACCTGCTCGGCAAACTGGAAGTCCCCGCTGAGGCCTATTACGGCATCCAGACCCTGCGAGCCGTGCAGAATTTTCGACTCTCCGGCGTGACGCTGTCGCACTACCCGAAACTGGTCGTCGCCCTGGCCATGGTCAAACAGGCCGCCGCCGACGCCAACCGCGAGCTGGGCCACCTGTCCGCCGCCAAGCACACCGCGATCAGCACCGCCTGTGCGCGCATCATCCAGGGCGAGTTCCACGAGCAGTTCGTGGTCGACATGATCCAGGGCGGCGCCGGTACCTCGACCAACATGAACGCCAACGAGGTGATCGCCAACATCGCCCTGGAAGCCATGGGTCATGAGAAGGGCGAGTACCAGTACCTGCACCCGAACAACGATGTGAACATGGCGCAGTCGACCAACGACGCCTACCCGACCGCCATCCGCATCGGCCTGCTGCTCGGCCACGACAGCCTGCTCAACGCCCTCGACAAGCTGATCCAGTCGCTGTCGTCCAAGGGCCTGGAGTTCGGCCACGTACTGAAGATGGGCCGCACCCAGCTACAGGACGCCGTACCCATGACCCTGGGCCAGGAATTCCGCGCCTTCGCCACCACCCTCGGCGAAGACCTGCAGCACCTCAAGCGCCTGGCGCCGACCCTGCTGCACGAAGTGAACCTGGGCGGTACCGCCATCGGCACCGGCATCAACGCCGACCCGAACTACCAGAAGCTCGCCGTCGAGCGTCTGGCCATCGTCAGCGGCCACCCGGTGGTACCGGCGGCCGACCTGATCGAGGCCACCTCGGACATGGGCGCCTTCGTGCTGTTCTCCGGCATGCTCAAGCGCACCGCGGTCAAGCTGTCGAAGATCTGCAACGACCTGCGCCTGCTCTCCAGCGGCCCGCGCACCGGCATCAACGAGATCAACCTGCCGGCACGCCAGCCGGGCAGCTCGATCATGCCGGGCAAGGTCAACCCGGTGATCCCGGAAGCGGTCAACCAGGTGGCCTTCGAAGTGATCGGCAACGACCTGGCGCTGACCCTCGCCGCCGAGGGTGGCCAGCTGCAGCTGAACGTGATGGAGCCGCTGATCGCCTACAAGATCTTCGACTCGATCCGCCTGCTGACCCGCGCCATGGACATGCTGCGCGAGCTCTGCATCGACGGTATCAGCGCCAACGAACAGCGCTGCCGCGAACTGATGGAGAACTCCATCGGCCTGGTCACCGCGCTCAACCCCTACATCGGCTACGAGAACGCCACCCGTATCGCCAAGACCGCACTGGATACCGGCCGCGGCGTGCTGGAACTGGTGCGCGAGGAGAAGCTGCTGGACGAGGCCACCCTGGCCGACATCCTGCGCCCCGAGAACATGATCGCCCCGCGCCTGGTGCCGCTGGCCGCGACCGCCTGATTCCTACCGCTTTCATAGACGAGGCACTCACCGGCCTCACCACTCTGGGATGGCCTCGGCCATCCCTTTTTTTATTCCAGTTTCCAGGCCCGCCGCAGGGCCTGGATCGCCTCGACGATCTGCGCCTCGGGCACCGCGGCAAAACCCAGCACCAGCCCGGCACGCTCGTCCGCCGGCGTGGCGGCGGACTCCAGCCAGTACTCGCTGAGGCCGTTCATCTCCACCCCGGCGGCGCGTGCGGTACTGACCAGCTCGCGCTCGCGGGCGAGGCTTTCCACCCGCACGCACAGGTGCAGGCCGGCATCCACCGCCGGTAGCGGCGCGCAGCCGGGAATCGCCTGCGGCCAGTGCGCCAGCAAGGCATCGCGACGGGCGCGGGCGGCCTGGCGCATGCGCCGCACATGGCGCTGGAAATGCCCGGCGGCGATGAACTCGGCCATCACCGCCTGGGTGCCGATCTCCGAGTGGCGCATGTCCAGCGCGCGACGGCGGGCAAAGGCATCGGCCAACGCCGGTGGTAGCACCAGGTAGCCGAGGCGCAGGGCCGGGAAGGCGATCTTGCAGAAGGTGCCGACGTACAGCACGCGCCCCTGGCGATCCAGCGCCGCCAGCGGTGCCAGCGGCGTGCCGCTGTAGCGGTACTCGCCGTCGTAGTCGTCCTCGATGATCCAGCCGTCCTGGCGCTCGGCCCACTCCAGCAGCTCCAGGCGCCGCGCCAGCGACAGGGTCACCCCGCTCGGGTACTGGTGCGAGGGGGTGACGTAGGCCAGCCGGCAGCCATCGATGGCGCCCAGCGCGCTCGTATCCAGGCCGTCCTGATCCACCGGCACGCCACACAGCTCGGCGCCGGCTACCGCCAAGGCATGGCCGGCGGCGCGGTAGCCGGGATTCTCGATGGCCACGCGATCACCGGGCTGCACCAGCAGCTGGGCGCACAGGCTGATGGCCTGCTGCGCGCCACAGGTGATCACCACCTGCGCCGCATCGCAGTTCAACCCGCGACTGCTGCGCAGGTAGGCGGCCACCAGCTCGCGCAGGGTCGCATCGCCCGCCGGGTCGCCATAGCCCAGGCGCGCGGGCGACGGCTTGCGCCAGAACCTCGCCTGCAGGCGCGCCCAGGTCTCGAAGGGGAACAGGTCAAAGGCCGGCACGCCGATGCGAAAGGCCCGCGGTGCCCCCGTCACCGGCGGCGGCAAATGGTGCTGCTGCAGGCGCTGCAAGGCCGCACTGGGCGCCGGACCGGGGACCAAAGGCTGCGGTGCCGGGCGCTCGCCAGCCAGGTCCGCCACATAAGTGCCGGCGCCGACGCGGCCCTCGACATAACCCTCGGCATATAGCTGGTCGAAGGCGCGGGTCACGGTATTGCGCGACACCCCGAGCAACTCCGCCAGATCACGGCTGGCCGGCAGGCGCGTGCGCCCGCCCAGGCGGCCGTCGAGGATGCGCTCGCGCAGCGCCTGGTACAGCTGGCGGGACAGGCCCTGGCTGGGGTCGAGGCGAATCCCGGAGAGGTCGACGGGCAGTGGCGGCGTGGGGCTCATGACGGCTCTCCTGGCTTAAATGGCTCCATGAATCTGGCATGAAGTGGCTCTTACAACAGACCAATATCCTGCCTAGCATGGAGTCATTCCGCCAGGAGTTGCCCCATGTACACGCCCGCTTCCTTCCGCCAGGACGACCTCGCCGCGCTGCACGCGCAGATGCAGGCCAACCCCTTCGCCCTGCTCGCCAGCAGCGGAGCCGAAGGCGTGCAGGCCAGCCATCTGCCGCTGTTGCTCGAAGCCGGCGAGGGCGAGTTCGGCACCCTCTACGGCCACTTCGCCAGGGCCAACCCGCACTGGCGCGAGCTGCAGGACGGCACCGAGGCCCTAGCCGTATTTTCCGGCCCGGACGCCTACATCAGCCCCAGCTGGTACCCGGCCAAGGCCGAGCACGGCAAGGTGGTGCCGACCTGGAACTACATCGCCGTGCACGCCCGCGGCCCGGTCGAGCTGATCGAGGACCCCGAGCGCCTGCTGCAGATCGTCAGCCGCCTCAGCGACCAACACGAAAGCGCCCGTCCACAGCCCTGGGCGGTGAGCGATGCACCACGCGAGTACATCGACACCATGCTGCGCGCCATCGTCGGCTTCGCCCTGCCGATCCGCCGCCTGGACGGCAAGTGGAAGCTCGGCCAGAACCGCTCGGCCGCCGACCAGGCCGGCGTACGCGACGGCCTCGCCAGCGCCAGCCCACGCGACCGCGAACTGGCGGCGCGCATGACCATCATCGACTGAACAGGGACGCCAAGATGCTCGAAATCCGCCCCATCACCGCCGCCGACCACGCCGCCTGGCTGCCGCTTTGGCAGGGCTACCAGAGCTTCTACAACACGCAGATCGCCGAAGAGACCAGCGCCGTCACCTGGCAACGCTTCCTCGACCCGGTCGAGCCGATGCACGCTGCCCTGGCCTGGCGCGATGGCGCGGCCGTCGGCCTGGTGCACTACATCTACCACCGCAGCTGCTGGACCACGGGCGACTACTGCTACCTGCAGGACCTGTATGTGGCGGAAGACATTCGCGGCGGCGGCATCGGCCGCGCACTGATCGAGCATGTCTATGCCGAGGCCACTGCCGCCGGCGCCTCGCGGGTGCACTGGCTGACCCAGGAAACCAACTACCAGGGGCGCATGCTCTACGACCGTATCGCCGACCGTTCCGGCTTTATCCAGTACAGGAAGCTCTTCCAATGACCACCGACCTGAGCCACTGGCAGCCCCGTCCCTTCCCGCCGCATGCGGTGTTGCAGGGGCGCTTCATTCGCCTGGAGGCGCTGGACGCCAGCCGCCACGGCGACGACCTGTGGGCCGCCCTGCAGGGCCCCGATCCAGCGCTATGGGATTACCTGCCCTACGGCCCCTTCACCGAGCGCGCGACCTTCGACGCCTGGCTGGCCGCCAATGCCGACAGCCATGACCCGCAGTTCTACGCGGTGATCGACTCCCATGGCCACTCCCTGGGCCTGCTCAGCTACCTGCGCATCGCGCCCAAGGACGGCTGCATCGAGATCGGCCACATCGCCTTCGGCGCCGCCATGCAGCGCACGCCCGGCGCCACCGAGGCGGTGTTCCTCCTGGCCCGGCATGCTTTTGATGACCTCGGCTACCGCCGCTTCGAGTGGAAGTGCAACGCGCGCAACGCCCGCTCCATGCGCGCCGCCGAACGCTTCGGCTTCAGTTATGAAGGCCTGTTCCGCCAGCACATGATCGTCAAGGGCGAGAACCGCGACACCGCCTGGTTCTCCATCATCGACGGCGAATGGCCGGCCTGCCGCGCAGCCTTCGAACACTGGCTCGCGGCGGACAACTTCGATACCGAAGGGCGACAGAAAAAACGCCTGGAGGAGCTGCGCGACTGAGGCCGCGCTACTCGATCTCGAACAGCCCGTTCTTCAGCGGCGCCACATCCAGGCGCTGACGCACGTCCTCGTCGATGCGGGGATCGTCCGGGCGGTACAGGCGCACCTGGCGGTAGGCGCTGATGCGGTTGATCTCCGTACCCAGGTATTCCCACACCACGCGGGTGCAGGCCGGGTTGCGCCGGTCGCCGCTGGAGACGCCGGTCTTCAGGCCGTTGAGGCGGGTGATGCGGCTCTTGTAGCTGGGGATGAGGATGGTCTGGCTCATCTCGTTGAGGGTCAGCGACTCGTAGTCCATCAGGAACAGGCGGTCCTGCAGCTGGAAGGCGGCGCCCAGGTAACGGCAGCGCACCCAGTCCTCGGCCTGCACGTCGGCGCTGGCCGAACGCTCCTGGCGCTCCTGACGCTCGAACAGGAAGGCGCCATCCTCTTCCCACAGGTGCACCAGCGACAGCAGCACGTAGCCGGGGACCGACATGCAGTTGGAGTACTCGAAGTAGTAGCCGCAGTAGCGGCGCAGGTCGCCGCTCTGTTCGCGCAGCGGCTTGAGCAGCTCGACCAGCGGGTCCGTGCGCTTGGCTGCGCCGAGCCCCGGCGAGCGCGCGCCGAGCAGGCGGGCGAACTGTTCCGGCGGCAACAGCAACTCGTAGTCCTCGACGCCGAAGAAGTCGCAGATGCGCTTGAGGTTGTAGGCCGTCGGCCGGCTCTGGCCGCTGAGGTACTTGTTGAACTGGGCACGATTGATCGCCAGCTTCCGGCAAACCTCGGCGATCGAGCGGTAGTGGCTGCAGAGCAGCTTGAGGTTGTCGCCGAAAGCTTCCGACATGAGGTCTTTCCCAATGGTGCGAGCGACGCAATTCTAGCATCAACTCGCGCCAACTCGCCGCGACCCGCGAAATTGTCCGCACCCCGCCACAGGTCGACCATGCGCCCCCACGGCTTTCGCTGTGCCGCTTCTTCCACTCGAACAATAAGAATCGAGGTCCTCGCCATGCTGGAAATGCTCAACGATTTCTTGTCCGGAAAACTGCTGATCGTGCTGATCGTGGGTCTGGGCAGCTACTTCACCATCCGCTCGCGCTTCGTCCAGTTCCGCCACTTCGGCCACATGTTCAGCGTGTTCAAGGAATCGATCCGCGGCAGCGCCGGCCAGCTGAGTTCCTTCCAGGCCCTGATGCTGAGCCTCGCCGGCCGCGTCGGTGCCGGTAACATCGCCGGTGTCGGCGTCGCTGTGACCCTCGGCGGCCCGGGCGCGGTGTTCTGGATGTGGGTGACCGCCCTGGTCGGCATGTCCAGCAGCTTCTTCGAGTGCACCCTGGCCCAGGCCTACAAGCGCGCCGATGGCGACGGCCTGTACCGCGGCGGCCCGGCCTACTACATCCAGCACGGCCTGAAGCTGCGCTGGATGGCGATGACCTTCGCCACCCTGCTGCTGGTCACCTACGGCTTCGCCTTCAACGGCCTGCAGTCCTTCACCGTGACCCACTCGCTGGAAAACGCCTTCGGCTTCCCGGTGCAGTACACCGGCCTGGCCCTGGCCGTGCTGCTGGGCCTGGTGTTCCTCGGCGGGATCAAGCGCATCGCCGCCGTCTCCGACCTGCTGGTGCCGGTCAAGACCCTGGCCTACATCGCCGTGACCCTGTACGTGATCGCCAGCCAGATCGAGCTGGTGCCGGACATGCTGGTCACCATCGTGAAGAGCGCTTTCGGCCTGGAGCCTGCCTTCGCCGGCCTGCTCGGCAGCGCCATCGTGATGGGCGTAAAGCGCGGCGTGTTCGCCAACGAAGCCGGCCTGGGTAGCGCGCCGAACGTCGCCGCCGTGGCTGCGGTCAAGCACCCGGTAGCCCAGGGTGTGGTCCAGGCGTTCAGCGTGTTCCTCGACACCTTCGTCATCTGCACCTGCACCGCCCTGCTGATCCTGCTGTCCGGCTTCTACACTCCGGGCTTCGAGGGCGACGGAATCATCCTCACGCAGAACTCGCTGGCCGCCGTGGTCGGTGACTGGGGCCGGATCTTCGTCAGCGTGGCGCTGAGCCTGTTCGTGTTCACCTGCATCCTCTACAACTACTACCTCGGCGAGAACGCCCTGCAGTTCCTCGTCGGCCGTGGCCGCGCCCCGCTGATGATCTACCGCGGCCTGGTGCTGGGCCTGATCTTCTGGGGCTCGATGCAGAACCTGGGTACCGTGTTCGCCTTCGCCGACATCACCATGACCTGCCTGGCCTTCGTCAACCTGGCCGCCCTGGCCATGCTGATCAAGGTCGGCCTGCGCCTGATGCGCGACTACGACGCCCAGCGCAAGGCCGGTGTCGCCACCCCGGTGTTCGATCCGAAGGACTTCGGCGACCTCGACCTCGACCCAGCCGCCTGGCCGGCCAACCCGCAGCCGGCTGCCGCCGACGAGCGCGTGGCCATGGCCCACAGCCTGCACCAGCGCTGAGTCATCCGCTGAAATAAAAAGGGGGCACGTAGCCCCCTTTTTCTTGGTCCCAGCTTTGCCCAGCGCCTTACACTCGGGCCAATCGCCCACGTTTCTTGATCGGATACGCGCATGAATCCTTCGCAGAACCTGCTGGTGCTCTACACCGGCGGCACCATCGGCATGCAGATGAGCGAGGCCGGGCTGGCCCCCGCCTCCGGCTTCGAGGACCGCCTGAAGAGCGAACAGGCGCTGCACCCGGAACGCCCGGCCCCGGCCTGGCAGTTCTGCGAGCTGAGCCCGCCCATCGACAGCGCCAATATGCGCCAGGCCAACTGGCTGGCCATGCGTGATGCCATCGTCCAGGCCGTCGACGAGGACGGCTTCGATGCCGTGCTGCTGCTCCATGGCACCGACACCCTGGCCTACAGCGCCGCGGCGTTGAGCTTCCTGCTGCTGGGCATCCAGGTGCCGGTGCTGCTGACCGGCTCGATGCTGCCGGCCGGTGCCGCCGGCAGCGACGCCTGGCCCAACCTGTTCGGCGCCCTGGCCGCGCTGCACCACGGCTGCCTGCCCGGCGTGCATCTGTTCTTCGACGGCCAGGTACTGCACGGCGCACGCACCAGCAAGCTGAAGAGCGAGGCCTTCGACGCCTTCGCCAACATGGCTCGCGCCCGCCACGGCGCCCACGCCGAAGCACTGCCGGAGGCCCTGCACTACCGCCAGCCGCGCCAGCCGGTGGAGCTGGCCGTGCAGCCGCTGTTCCCCGGCCTGAGCAGCGCGCAGCTGCGTGCGACGCTGGGCAGCGGCGCCCAGGCGGTGTTGCTGGAATGCTATGGCAGCGGCACTGGCCCGTCGGACGATCCCGAGTTCCTCGCCGCCCTGCGCGAGGCCCGTGCGCGCGGCGTGGTGCTGGCGGCGATCAGCCAGTGCCCGCTGGGGCATGTCGACTTCGAGGTCTATGCCGCCGGCAGCGCCCTGGCCGAGGTCGGCCTGGTCAGCGGTGGCGGCATGACCCGCGAGGCCGCGCTGGGCAAGCTGTTCGGCCTGCTCGGCGCCGGTCTGCCGCCGGCTGAAGTGGAGCGCCTGTTCGTCCTCGACCTGTGCGGGGAATGCGCCGACTGAGGGGGCAACCAGCCCCTTCAAAATTCCGTAATAAGCAATGGGCATAGTCGCTGGCCTTATTATTCCAACGACTGGTGCCCAGCATGAACCCGCTCTTGCGTCCCCTCCCCCTGGTCCTGGCCCTGCAGGCCGTCATCGCCGGCCAGGTCAGCGCCGCCGGTTTCACTGTCGGCACCGGCACCACCATCACCAGCAGCCAGAGCCTGACCGGCGCCGGTATCGTCCAGCAGGGCGGCACCCTGAGCACCAGCGGCAGCACCGTGGCGGTCAACGTCGGCACGGGCACCTCGACCCTGACCAACGCCGGCACCATCAAGCAGACCGGCAGCGGCCGCACCATCGACGCCAACAGCGGCACCCCAGTGCTGACCATCCGCAACGAGGAAGGCGCGCTGATCGATGCGGTCGGCAACGTCGCCATCCGCCTCAACCGCCCCGCCGGCCAGTACATCATCGACAACCAGGGCACCATCTCGCAGAGCGGCGTGAGCATCGGTGGTGAACGCGCGATCAAGGCCGATGCCGACTACACCAGCACCGGCAACCAGATCATCAACGGCGCCGCCGACAACCGTGACGCCAGCATCAGCTCCACCGGCAATGACGCCCTGCGCCTGGGCAGCAACTTCACCCTGACCAACTACGGGCGCATCGTCTCCACCGGCGCGGTGAACACCAGCTGCCCGGACTACATCAGTGGCCAGTGCGCCAACGACTACTCCGCCGCCGACGGCGTGGCCATCGAGAACGCCCGCGGCAACGTGGCCATCCTCAACCACGGCAGCATCGAGGGCCCGCGCCACGGCGTGGACGGCGGCGACCCGCTGGCGGCCGACGCCGATGCCGACCTGTTCGGCCTGGAGCGCCTGGTCATCACCTCGGCCGACGGCAACGGCGTGACCTTCGCCAAGGTGGTCGACGGCGTCACCACCAGCGGCGTGCAGATCGCCAACCCGGTGGTGATCAACTACACCGATGGCACCATCATTGGCAACAACGGCTCCGGCGTCGGCCTCGACGGCCACGGCGTGGTGTTCAACTACGGCCTGATCAGCGGCCGCTATGCCGGCGCCGGCAACGTCTATGACCACGAGAACCTCGGCGTCACCACCAGCAACGGCGATGGCGACGGCGTCGACATCGACGGCATGGCCTACATCGAGAACCACGGTCGCATCGAGGGCCTCGGCGCCGGCGGCCTGGACTCCGGCGGCAACCCTAACGGCGCGGATGGCATCGCCGCCGGCGGCGGCACCATCATCAACGCCGCCGGCGCGACCATCTTCGGCCAGGCCAAGGGCATCCTCATCGACGACGGTGCCAGCGGCACGGCCTCGGCCACCGGCCGTGGCACCGACACTGCCCACGGCGGCGTGGCGCGCATCGACAACGCCGGCAGCATCATCGGCGCCGACGAGACCGCCATCGGCCTGGTCGGCGACTACGACGACGTGCTGATCAACCGCAGCGGCGGGGTGATCCGCGGCGGCGCCGACTCCACCCGCGTCGACCAGCTCGCCAGCACCACCGCCGGCGCCGCCGTGCAGATGGGCGCAGGCGACGACCAGGTACTCAACGCCGGCCTGATCGAGGGCCAGAACGGCCTGGCCCTGGACCTCGGCGATGGCGACGACCGCCTGATCCTGCAGGCCGGCAGCCGCTTCGTCGGCAGCGTCACCGGCGGCGCCGGCACTGACCGCGTACTGCTCGACGATGCCGCCGGCGGCAGCTTCGGCAACAGCAGCGGCTTCGAACTGCTGCAGGTGCTGCAGGGCAGCTGGAGCCTGGACAGCGACGACTTCAGCAATGGCGCCGAGGTGCTCGGCGGCAGCCTGCGCAACCTCGGCCGCATCGCCGGCGACGTGCAGGTTTCCAGCGGTGCCGGCTTCGGCGGCGGCCAGGTCGGCGGCGACCTGACACTGGCCAGCGGCTCCCGACTGATCCTCGACGTGGCCGCCGATGGCAGCCACAACCCCACCGCAGTCAGCGGCAGCGCCAGCATCAGTGGCGCGAGCCTGCAGATCGTCGCAGGCAATGGCGACTATCCGCGACTGAGCCAGTACAGCGTGCTGCAGGCCGACGGCGGCATCAGCGGCCAGTTCGCCAGCGTCACCAGCAACCTGGCCTTCCTCACCCCCGAGCTGAGCTACGGCAGCGACAACATCGAGCTGGAACTGCGCCGCAACGACCTGGCCTACGCCGACCTGGCCAGCAGCGGCAACGGTCGCAACGTGGCCAACGTGATCCAGGCCAGCGGCAGCGGTGAGCTCTACCAGGCCCTGCTCGGCAGCGATGCGGACAGCGCCCGCCGCGGCCTGGAGCAACTGGCCGCGAGCAGCAACGCCAGCATGGCCAGCGCCACCCTGGCCGGCGGCGCGCAGATTGGCAGCAGCATGCTCTCGGCCATGCAGCAGATGGGCGGCAGCGGCAACCTGCAGGCCTCCCTGCTGCGCGAAGACGGCCCGCAGCTGGCCGCCAGCGGCGTGCCGCGCGACGCCCGTGGGCTGAACGATCCGAACGCCGCCGGCCGCCTGTGGCTGCAGGGCCTCGGCAGCCACGGCAAGCTGGACGCCGACAGCGGCGACATCCGCCAGGACAGCGCCGGCGCCGTGCTCGGTGCCGACTGGTCACTGGGTAGCGCCTGGCGCCTGGGCGTACTCGGCGGCTACGGCCGTACCGACGTGGATGCCGACAACGCCAATAACGATATCGACAGCCTGCACCTGGGTGTCTATGCCCAGCACCAGAGCGGGCCGCTGGCCCTGCGCCTGGGCGCCTCCTACAGCTGGCACGACAACAGCGGCGAGCGTGACGTCGATTTCAGCGGCTTCAGCGATCAGCTGCGCGCCGACTACGACGCCGACAGCCAGCAGGCCTTCGCCGAGCTGGGCTACCAGCTGGCCGAGGGTCGCCTGCTCGCCGAGCCCTTCGCCGCCATCGGCTACCAGCGCTACAGCCATGAGAGCTACGACGAGAAAGGTGGCGCCGCCGCCCTGCACGTCGAGCAGCAGGACCAGGACAACGTCAGCAGTACCCTCGGCGTGCGCGTCGCCCACCTCGGCAGCCTGGACAACGGCATGAGCCTGACCCCGCGCGCCAGCCTGGGCTGGCGCCACACCTTCGGCGACCTGGAAAGCAGCGCGCGGCAATCCTTCCTCACCGGTGGCGACGCCTTCAGCGTCGAGGGCGCGGCACTGGATCGCAACAGCCTGCTGGTCGAGGCCGGCGTCGACCTCGGCCTGAGCGCCGAGCAGAGCCTGGGCCTGGGCTACAGCGGCGAGCTGGGCAGCGATGCGCAGAACCATGCGCTGCTGCTGCAGTGGCAGGCGCGCTTCTGACGGCCACTACCCGCCGGGCCGCCGGCCCGGTATCAGCCCAACGGGGCGAAGACTGACCAGCCGATACGCTCGCTGAGCGACTCCAGGGCCGCCATGCCGGCCAGCGAGTTGCCGGCGGCGTTCAGCTCCGGCGACCACACGCAGATGCTGAAGCGCCCCGGCACCACTGCGACGATGCCGCCACCGACCCCGCTCTTGCCCGGCAGGCCGACGCGGTAGGCGAAGTTGCCGGCCTCGTCGTACAGGCCGCTGGTGGCCATGATCGCGTTGACCTGCTGGGTCTGCCGTGGCGAAAGGATCTGCTCGCCGCTGCGCGGGCACACGCCCTGGTTGGCCAGAAAGCCGCAGGCGCGGGCCAGGTCGACGCAACTCATGGCCAGCGCGCAGTGGTGGAAGTAGCTGCGCAGCACCGCCTCGACCTCGTTGTGGAAGTTGCCGAAGGCCTGCATCAGGTAGGCCGCGGCGGCGTTGCGCGCGCGGTGCTGGTATTCCGACTCGGCGACCTTGGCATCGGCCACCAGTAGCGGGTTGCCGGCCAGGCGCCGGACCAGGTCGCGCATGGACAGCGCCGGGGCGGCGAAGCGCGACTGGTTGATGTCGCAGATCACCAGCGCGCCGGCATTGATGAACGGGTTGCGCGGCCGGCCGCGTTCGAACTCCAACTGCACCAGCGAGTTGAACGGCTGGCCGGACGGCTCGTGGCCGAGGCGCTGCCAGATGTCCTCGCCGGAATGCTGGATCGCCTGCACCAGGCTGAACACCTTGGAGATGCTCTGGATCGAGAACGGCTCGGCGGCGTCGCCGGCGGTGTACAGGCTGCCATCCACGCCCAGCACCGCTATACCTAGACGGTCGGCCGGCACCTCGGCCAGCGCCGGGATGTAGTCAGCCAGCTTGCCGCGGCCCAGCAGCGGGCGGACCTGATCCAGTATCTCGTTCAACAGCGCCTGCATGTTCCACCTCTTGCCTGTGCGGGTGCCGAAATAGACGCCTGATCGCGCCGGGCAATCACAGCTCCGGCTGGCCGGTTCTAGCTCTTGTGGCGGGATGCATCGGGCATTTTGGCCGCAATTATCCCTTTGTTGGCCGCCGTTATCGTTCACCCGACTCACCGGGCCGGCCAACAATTCGCCCAGCCCTTAGAGGAGAACAACAAGATGCTGACCTACTACAGCGACGACCACCGCCTGCACCACGCCCAGGGCGAGATGGTCGGCGGCGAATTCAAACCCTGCTTCGAGATGCCGGCGCGTGCCGACCATGTGCTGGCGCGGGTGCGCGAGCGCAATATCGGCGAAGTGCTGGCGCCGCGCGATTTCGGCCTGGCGCCGATCGCCCGTATCCACACCGCCGACTACCTGGACTTCCTGCAGAAGGCCTGGGCCGGCTGGGCCGCCCAGGGCAACACCGCCGACTTCCTGCCCGGCGTGTTCCCCGCCCGGCATATGCGCGCCAAGCGGCCCAACGATCTCTATGGCCAGTACGGCTTCCACAGCTTCGACTGTTTCGCGCCGATCACCGCCGGCACCTGGCAGGCCGTGTACACCTCGGCGCAGATCGCCCTCAGCGGCCAGGCCGAGATCGCCGCCGGCGCCCACAGCGCCTTCGCCCTGTGCCGCCCACCGGGTCACCACGCCAGCGCCGACGTGATGGGCGGCTACTGCTATCTGAACAACGTGGCCATCGTCGCCCAGGCCTTCCTCGATCAGGGCGCCGCGCGCGTGGCCATCCTCGACGTCGACTACCACCACGGCAACGGCACCCAGTCGATCTTCTACGACCGCGACGACGTACTGGTGGCCAACATCCACGGCTGCCCGAGCTTCGAGTACCCGCACTTCCTCGGCTATGCCGACGAGACCGGCGCCGGCCGCGGCGAGGGCTTCAACCTCAACCTGCCGCTGGCTGCCGGCAGCGCCTGGGACCTCTGGGGCGCCGCCCTGGAAACCGCCTGCCAGCGCATCGCCGCCTACGGCCCGGACGTGGTGCTGGTGTCGCTTGGCGTCGACACCTACCAGAACGACCCGATCTCCAGTTTCAAGCTGGACAGCCCGGACTACCTGCGCATGGGCGAACGCATCGCCGCGCTGGGCAAGCCGACGCTGTTCGTCATGGAAGGCGGCTATGCGGTCGCCGAAATCGGCATCAACGCCGTCAACGTGCTCGAAGGTTTCCAGGGCGCCTGACGCGCCCTGCACAGGAGAACAACAAGATGAAGAAACTGCTCGCCGCCGCACTCTGCGGCCTGACCCTGGCCGGCACCGCCCAGGCCGCCGACCGCGAACTCAAGGTCTACAACTGGTTCGACTACATCACCCCGGAGACCCTGACCAAGTTCAAGCAGGACAGCGGCATCAAGCTGACCTACGACATCTTCGACACCAACGAGGCGCTGGAAGCCAAGCTGCTCACCGGCAACTCCGGCTATGACCTGGTGGTGCCGTCCAACGTGTTCCTGGCCAAGCAGGTCGAGGCCGGCGTGTTTCAGAAACTCGACCGCAGCAAGCTGCCCAACTGGCAGCACCTCGACCCGCAGCTGATGAAGCTGATCGAGGCCAACGATCCGGGCAACCAGTACGCCGTGCCCTACATGTACGGCACCGTGCTGATCGGCTTCAACCCGGACAAGGTCAAGGCCGCCCTCGGCGCCGACGCCCCGGTGGACAGCTGGGACCTGATCTTCAAGGAAGAGAACATCGCCAAGCTGCAGCAGTGCGGCGTGGCCCTGCTCGACTCGCCGTCGGAAATCCTGCCGCTGGCCCTGCACTACCTGGGCCTGCCGCCGAACAGCAAGGAGCCGGCCGACTATGCCAAGGCCGAGCAGCTGCTGAGCAAGATCCGCCCGCACGTGCGCTACTTCCACAGCTCCAAGTACATGAGCGACATCGCCAACGGCGAGATCTGCGTGGCCGTGGGCTACTCGGGCAGCTTCTCGCAGGCCGCCAACAACGCCAAGCAGGCGAAGAACGGCGTGACCGTGGACATGCGCCTGCCCAAGGAAGGCGCGCCGATCTGGTTCGACATGATGGCGATTCCGAAGGACGCGAAGAACATCGACGAAGCCCACGCCTTCATCAACTACCTGCTGCAGCCGCAGGTGATCGCGCCGATCTCCGACTTCGTCGGCTACCCCAACCCGAACAAGGACGCCACCGCGCTGGTCGCCGAGTCGATCCGCAACAACCCCAACCTGTACCCGACCGCCGAGGCCATGCAGAAGCTCTACACCCTCGAGCCGCTGCCACGCGCCGCCGAGCGTGCGCGTACCCGCGCCTGGAGCAAGATCAAGACCGGCAACTGAGCCGTTCGCGCAACACCCGAGACCGGCCACTGGCCGGTCTTTTTTTGCCCAGCGCAGCGGCAACTGACGAAGCGCTTGGACAAGCCGGCAGGCGACTGCTTAGTTCACTGGTCAGGACCACAGGCGCAACGCACGCCGACACCTGCCAGGAGCACACCGATGAACAAACTGCCGATCGCCGCCGCCTTGCTCGTCATGGGCAGCGCCCATGCCGCCAGCCTGCCGAAATTCGAGGTCACCTGCCCCACCGATCTGGCCGTGCGCGCCGACGCCGGCGGCCCGGTGTTCATCAACGACAAGAAGGCCATCCTCAGCAAGTTCAGCGAGCAGTACTACGAGGCCAAGGCCGAGGGCGTGACCATCTCCATCAGCCTGGATGGCAAAGCCACGCCCACGGTGTCCTACACCGGCAAGCAGGGCGCCAACGGCATTTGCGAGAAGCAGGAAGAAAACACCGAGCCGGCCCCGGCGGACGAGGCGGAGCCGCAGGGCTAGCCCTCACTCGCCGCGGATGTACTGTTCCAGGTGCTGGATCAGGCCATCCTGTTCGGCCAGCGTTTCCTTGATCAGATCGCCGATGGACAGCAGGCCGAGCAGGCGCTCGCCCTCCACCACCGGCAGGTGGCGCAGATGGCCGTCGGTCATCAGGCTCATGCACTCGCGGATGCTCTGCCGCGGCTGCACCGTCACCACCGGCACGCTCATCACCTCGCGTACCGCCGTGCCGATCGACGAACGCCCCTGCAGCACGCCTTTGCGCGCGTAGTCGCGCTCGCTGACGATGCCGACCAGGCGGCCCTGCTCGGTTACCGGCAGGGCGCCGACATTGTGCTCGGCCATCAGCTGCAGCGCTTCGAGCATGCTCGCCTCGGCGGCTACGGTGTGGACGTTCTGCTGCGTCTTGCTGCCGAGCATCTGCGCTACGGTCTTCATGCGAATCCCCCTTGTCCTGTGTTCGCGTCTGTGGGGCGAAGCATCGGGCAAGGGGGCCTGCGCGGGCCAACCGGAGATTTTCATGGCGACCATTGAGAAATTCACTGGCGCCATGGCTTCTCAGAACCTGAATTGCGATCTTCTGAATTAGAGCCAGGCAAGACCTCGGCGGCCCCGCGAAAACGGCTGAGAAAGCGCAGTTTACGAGCGGTAAATGAGCATTTCGAAGCTGTTTCTAACGCGGCATGGCCGCCAGTCAGGAGATCGCAATCAGGTTCTCAGTCGAGCAGCTGGCTGAAGCCTTTGTCGGCCTCCAGAACCTCCGGCAGCTTGTCGAACAGCGCATCGAGGTCGATGCCCTCGCACAGTGGGCTGTCCAGCTCCTCGCGGGTCTTGGCCAGGTCGCCGTTGTGCTGGCGCAGCGCCTCGGCGATCAGCACCGCCTGCGCCACCAGACGTGGCAGCGGCATGTCCACCGGTGCCTGGTGCGGGCGGGTCTGCAGGGCGATGGCCTGCTGGATCACTTCCGGCAGCTGCCAGCGCCGCGCCAGTTCGGCGCCGACCTCGGGGAAGCCGAAGCCCAGTTGCAGGGTCTCCAGCGCCACGCGGCCGGCCGCATCGGTCTTGCCACTGCGGTTGAGGCGCGCCGCCAGCTCGGGGGCGCCGGTCTGGATCAGCAGCTCGCCGATGTTATGCATCATGCCGCAGGTGAACGCCGTTTCCATCGCCACGCCACGGGTCTTGGCCAGCAGGCGACAGAGGCTCGCCACCTGGAAGCTCTGCAACCAGAAGCCCTTGAGGTCGAAGCCAGAATCGGTCTTGAAGGCGCCGGTCACCGCCGAAGCCAGCACCAGGGTGCGCAGGGTGTTGAAGCCCAGGCGCGAGGCGGCGTCCTCGACGCTGTGCGCCTCGCGGGCACCGCGAAAGCGCGCCGAGTTGGCCAGGCGCAGGACCTTGGCGGCGATCACCGGGTCGAGGTTGATGTTGCGCGCGACCGCATCGAGGTTGGTGTTGGGGTTATCGAACTGCTGGATCAGGTCCTGGGCGACCTTGGGAATGCTGGGCAGGCTGTGTAGCTGGGAAAAGAGACTGTCGATATCCATGAAGGGTGTTCTCCGGCCTGCGGAAAAAAGGAAGGTGGGACTGAAAACATTAGTCAGCCCCACTGCCTCGCACCCTGCCTTTCGTCGGCGTCAGGCCATCGCGCGGCGAATGTCGGCCGCCAGCTCGCGCACCCGCGCCTCTTCGGTGTCCCAGCTGCACATGAAGCGCGCGCCGCCGGCACCGATGAAGGTGTAGAAACGCCAGCCCCAGCCGCTCAGGCGCTCGAGGGCGGTTTCCGAGAGCTGCAGGAACACACCGTTGGCCTCGACCGGGAACATCAGGCTGACGCCTGGCACATCCGCCACCAGCTCGGCCAGCAGGCGCGCGCAGCGGTTGGCGTGATTGGCATAGCGCAGCCAGGCGTCGTCCTGCAGCAGGCCGACCCAGGGCGCCGACAGGAAGCGCATCTTCGAGGCCAGCTGGCCGGCCTGCTTACAGCGATAGTCGAAGTCCTCGGCCAGATCCCTGTTGAAGAACAGGATGGCCTCGCCTACCGCCATGCCGTTCTTGGTGCCGCCGAAGCACAGCACGTCGACGCCGGCCTTCCAGGTCACTTCGGCCGGGCTGCAGCCGAGCGATGCGCAGGCATTGGAGAAACGCGCGCCGTCCATATGCAGGTTGAGCTTCAGCTCCTTGCACACCTGGCTGATCGCCGCGACCTCGTCCGGACGGTAGACGGTGCCGACCTCGGTGGCCTGGGTCAGGGTCACCACGCGCGGTTTCGGGTAGTGGATGTCCTGGCGCTTGAGGGCGACCTCGCGGATCGAATCCGGGGTCAGCTTGCCCTGCTCGGTGCGCGCGGTGAGCAGCTTGGAGCCGTTGGAGAAGAACTCCGGCGCGCCGCATTCGTCGGTCTCGACGTGGGCAGTCTCCGAGCAGATCACGCTGTGGTAGCTCTGGCACAGGCTGGACAGGGCCAGGGAGTTGGCGGCGGTGCCGTTGAAGGCGAAGAACACCTCGCAATCGGTCTCGAACAGCTGGCGGAACTGGTCGGCGGCGCGCGCCGTCCAGCTGTCGTCGCCGTAGGCGCGTTCATGGCCGCGATTGGCCTCGGCCATGGCGGCCCAGGCTTCCGGGCAGATGCCGGAATAGTTGTCGCTGGCGAATTGCTGGGTATGGTCGGTCATGGGGATTTCCTTGTGGGAGCACCGATTACTTTAGTCCGGCCCTGTTGGCCGAAAAGGGAACCCGTGAGGCGTCGTGAGCCTGACGAACGGGCAATAACAGATCCGCGGTAAATCGCAGAACAAAAATAACTGTATCGCTCGCTAACTGCCGATTATTCCATCCAGCGCAGTGAAAAATGATGGATTTTCGACAATGGCGAGAGCTTTCGCTTGGCACCAGTACAGTTGCGCACATAGGAACAGAACAGTTGCCAAGCAGGCTAATTATCAGCCCTGCAATTTAGCCCAGCTGTGCCTACGAAATCGACCACATAGTCAGGAAAATACACTCCAGCAGTACACCACTCTCACCCCGCCAGACAGCGGAAGGAAGCAGCACCATGGAACGCGCACTGAGTTCCGACCTGATGTTCCACCAACAGAATCCCGCCAGCGGTGGCAACCTGCCGCTGCGTGCCCTCGGTACCTTGCTGCTGTGGCAGCGCCGTATCAGCAGCCGTCGCGAGCTGGCCAAGCTCGACGAGCGCCTGCTCACCGACGCCGGCATCAGCACCTACGACCGCGCCATCGAGGTCAGCAAGCCGTTCTGGCGCTGAGTCGTAGCACGCTACACAGCAAGGGAAGCCAAGCGCTTCCCTTTTTTGTGCCTGTCCGCCAGGCATCGCCAAGCCAGAAGCAAGCCGCTATATTGCGCCGCCGCCACGCCGGCCATCTGCCATCACGCCAAGTAGTACAAGGAAGTAATCGATGTCTCTCTGCAGGACCGCCGCGCTGTTCGCGGCCACTCTGGCTATCACCGGCTGCTCGACCGCCGCCTGGTTCAAGCTGCCGGAAAACAGCACCCTGGTAATCAACGAGCGCCAGATCAAGAACAACCTGGGCCTGGTGAAGACCCGCCCGTTCTCCTGGGGCGCCAGTGGCGGCGTGCCGTATCGCCTGCAGGACGATCAGGCCAACACCCTGCAGAGCGGCAAACTGCGCACGCGCTTCCGCGTGGGCTCGATCTTCTGGCCGCCAGTCGCCATCGCCTACTGGCCGATGGGCTTCCGCTACCGTTGCTACGACCTGACCGGCGCCGAACCGCAAGCCTGCACCAAGCAGGATCTGATCACCCTGCGCCGCAGCTACCGCATGCACAACTAAAATCGCGCCCATAAAAAAGGGGGAGCCCAAGGCTCCCCCAGTGGGACTTGCTCGTTACGCCGTCAGGCGATTTCCACCAGCACCTCGCCCGGGTTGACCCGGTCGCCCTTGGCCACGTGGATGGCCTTGACGGTGCCAGCAATCGGCGCCTGCACTTCGGTTTCCATCTTCATCGCCTCGGTGATCAGCACGGCCTGACCGGCCTTGACCGTGTCGCCCTCCTTGACCAGCACATCGACGATGTTGCCCGGCATGGTGGTGCTGACATCGCCCGGCGCGCTGGCGTGCTTGCGCTTGCCACCAGCACCGCCGGCGACGAAGTCGTTGAGCGGCTCGAACACCACCTCTTCCGGCATGCCGTCGATGGACAGGTAGAAGTGGCGCTTGCCGTCGCCCTTCACGCCCACGCCGGTGATGTCCACGCGGTAGCTCTCGCCGTGCACGTCGACCACGAACTCGGTCGGCACGCCCTCACCGCCCGGCGCGGCCACGCCGCCGGCCTCGGGAATCGGCAGCAGCACTTCCGGAGTCAGGGTGCCGGCGGCGCGCTCCTCGAGGAACTTGCGGCCGATATCGGGGAACATGGCGAAGGTCAGCACGTCCTCTTCGGACTTGGCCAAGCTGCCGATGTCCTCGCGCAGCTTGGCCATCTCCGGCTTGAGCACGTCGGCCGGGCGCACATCGATGACTTCTTCGCTGCCGATGGCCTGCTTGCGCAGCGCCTCGTTGACCTTGCCCGGCGCACGGCCGTAGCGGCCCTGCAGGTACAGCTTCACCTCGTTGGTGATGGTCTTGTAGCGCTCGCCGGCCAGCACGTTGAATACCGCCTGGGTGCCGACGATCTGCGAGGTCGGCGTGACCAGGGGCGGGAAGCCGAGGTCTTCGCGCACTTTCGGGATCTCGGCGAATACTTCGTTGATGCGGTTGAGCGCGCCCTGCTCCTTCAGCTGGTTGGCCAGGTTGGACATCATGCCGCCCGGTACCTGGTTGACCTGTACACGGGTGTCGACCGCGGTGAATTCGCTCTCGAACTGGTGGTACTTCTTGCGCACGGCATGGAAGTACATGCCGATCTCCTGGATCAGCGCCAGGTCCAGGCCGGTGTCGTATTCGCTGCCACGCAGAGCGGCGACCATCGACTCGGTGCCCGGGTGGCTGGTGCCCCAGGCGAAGCTGGAGATGGCGGTGTCGATATGGTCGGCACCGGCCTCGATGGCCTTGAGCTGACACATCGAGCCCATGCCGGCGGTGTCGTGGCTGTGCACGAACACCGGCAGGTCGACCGCGCCCTTTAGCGCCTTGACCAGCTCGGCGGTGGCATACGGGGTGAGCAGGCCGGCCATGTCCTTGATCGCAATGGAGTCGATGCCCATGGCCTGCATGGCCTTGGCCTGGGTGACATAGGCCTCGACCGTATGCACCGGGCTGGTGGTGTAGCTCAGGGTGCCCTGGGCGTGCTTGCCGGCGGCCTTCACCGCCTCGATGGAGACGCGCAGGTTACGCACGTCGTTCATCGCGTCGAAGATGCGGAACACATCGATGCCGTTGACCGCGGCCTTGGCCACGAAGGCACGCACCACGTCGTCGCTGTAGTGGCGGTAGCCGAGCAGGTTCTGCCCGCGCAGGAGCATCTGCAGGCGGGTGTTGGGCAGCGCAGCCTTGAGCTTGCGCAGGCGCTCCCACGGATCTTCCTTGAGGAAGCGCACGCAGGCGTCGAAGGTGGCACCGCCCCAGACTTCCAGCGACCAGTAGCCAACCTTATCCAGCTTGTCGCAGATCGGCAGCATGTCCTCGGTGCGCATGCGCGTGGCGATGATCGACTGGTGGGCATCACGCAGGATGGTGTCGGTAACAGTAATTCTTTTCTGGTTAAGAGACTTGGTCATGTTCTGATCCCTACAGGCCGGCGTGGGCGGCAATGGCGGTGGCGATGGCGATGGCCAGGTGCGACGGGTTGCGCTTGATCGAGTACTGGGTCAGCTCCGGGTGGGCCTCGACGAAGCTGGTGTTGAACTGGCCGCTGCGGAACTCGGGGTTGCGCAGGATTTCCTGGTAATACGGCGCGGTGGTGCGCACGCCCTGCACGCGCATGTCGTCAAGGGCGCGCAGGCCGCGATCCATCGCCTCTTCCCAGGTCAGTGCCCAGACGATCAGCTTCAGGCACATGGAGTCGTAGTAGGGCGGGATGGTGTAGCCGGTGTAGATCGCCGTGTCGGTGCGCACGCCAGGGCCGCCGGGCGCGTAGTAGCGGGTGATCTTGCCGAACGAGGGCAGGAAGTTGTTCTTCGGGTCCTCGGCGTTGATGCGGAACTGCAGGGCGAAGCCGCGGTACTGGATGTCTTCCTGCTTGATCGACAGCTCCAGGCCGGAAGCGATGCGGATCTGCTCGCGGACGATGTCGATGCCGGTGATTTCCTCGGTGATGGTGTGCTCCACCTGCACCCGGGTGTTCATCTCCATGAAGTACACCTCGCCCTCGGCGAGCAGGAACTCCACGGTGCCGGCATTCTCGTAGCCCACCGCCTTGGCTGCGCGCACGGCGAGGTCGCCGATATAGGCGCGCTGCTCGGGGGTCAGCTGCGGGCTGGGGGCGATCTCGATGAGCTTCTGGTTGCGGCGCTGGATCGAGCAGTCGCGCTCGAACAGGTGCACGGTGTTGCCGAAGCTGTCGGCGAGAATCTGCGCCTCGATGTGCTTCGGATTGACGATGCATTTCTCCAGGAACACTTCGGCACGGCCGAAGGCCTTGCTCGCCTCGGAGATCACCCGCGGGTAGGCCTGCTCCAGCTCCTCGCGGCTGTTGCAGCGGCGGATGCCGCGGCCGCCACCACCGTTGGTGGCCTTGAGCATCACCGGGTAGCCGATGCGGTCGCCTTCACGCAGCGCTTCTTGGATGTCCGCCACGTTGCCTTCGGTGCCCGGCGTGCAGGGCACACCGGCGGCGATCATGCTGCGCCGCGCCTCGGTCTTGTCGCCCATGCGGCGAATCACTTCCGCCGACGGGCCAATGAACTTGATCCCGCGCTCGGCGCAGATTTCCGCCAGCTCGGCGTTCTCCGAGAGGAAGCCGTAGCCGGGATGGAGGGCGTCGCAGCCGGTCTCCACAGCCAGGTTCACCAGCTTGCGCGGGTTGAGGTAGCCGGCCAACGGGTCGTCGCCGATGCTGTGCGCCTCGTCGGCACGCTTGACGTGCAGCGCCTGGCGGTCCGCCTCGGAATACACGGCCACCGAGCGGATGCCCATCTCGGCGCAGGCGCGCACGATGCGGACGGCAATCTCGCCACGGTTGGCGATGAGGATCTTCTTGATCACGAGCCTGGTTCCTCGATCACGTGAGCACACGACCGTTGCGAGGCGGTCGACGGGTGACCGCACAACCCGCGGCGGTCTTGCTTCTAAGCTAGCTCCGTCGATGAATTACCCAAAATCAATAATTGTTGTGATAGCCATTAGCAAAGACTTATAGTTGCGCCAAAGTCAGTCGCCAGCGAGTCGATAAAAATGCGCAAGTCATTGATGAGAATGACTTTTCGTCAGCTGCAGATTTTCCGCTCGGTGTGTGAAAGCCGCTCCTACAGCCGTGCCGCCGAGGAAATGGCGCTGACCCAGCCGGCGGTCAGCCTGCAGATTCGCCAGCTGGAGGAGCTGCTCGGCCAGCCGCTGTTCGACTACGTGGCCAAGAAGCTCTACCTGACTCCCGCCGCCGAAGCCCTGCTGCGCGCCAGTGAGGACGTGTTCGGTCGCCTGGAAGCGCTGGACATGCAGCTCTCCGACCTGCAGGGCTCGCTGCAAGGGCAGCTCAGCCTGGCCGTGGAGTCCAGCGCCAAGTACCTGGTGCCGCACCTGTTCGCCGCCTTTCGCGAACAGCATCCTGAGGTCAGTCTGCAGCTGGTGGTGGTCAACCACGCCCAGGCGGTACGCCGCCTGTCGGTCAGCCGTGATGACCTGCTGATCATGTCGCAGCCGCCCGGCGACCAGGCCCTGGATTTCTTCCCCTTCCTCAACAACCCGATCATCGCCGTGGCACCGCCGCAGCACCCGCTGTGCTCGCTGGAGAAGCTGCGCCTGAGCGACCTCAGCACCTTCCCGCTGCTGCTGCGCGAGGTCGGCTCGGGCACTCGGCGCGCCTGCGAGGAGTACTGCCACCAGAAGCGTGCGCACTTCGCCCAGACCCTGGAAGTGGGCTCCAGCGAGGCGCAGATCGAGGCGGTGATCGCCGGCCTCGGCCTGGCCCTGCTGCCGCGTCACGCCGTGCGCCTGGAGCTGGTCCAGGGCCTGCTGCGCGAGCTGCCGGTGGAAGAGTTGCCGCTACAGCGAAGCTGGTGCGTGGTACACCCGCGCGGCAAGCACCTGTCGCCGGTGGCGCAGGCCTTTCGCGACTTCATTCGTGGCGAGCGGGCGCAGATCGCCGCGCTGGAGCAGCGCTTCAGCGCCCTGGGCAGCTAGGCGGCGCGCGGCCGGGCAAGCGCCGGCAGCTCGGCATAGTCACCCAGTTGCTGCTGCAGCCGGCGATGCTCGGCGTACTCCTCAATGGCACGGCGGAACGCCATGCGGCGCTGGTCCTCCAGCTTGCGGCGGGTCTTGCTGTCATGGGCGGGTTCGTCGAGATGCAGGTCCATCGCGGGGCTCCTGGTCCGATTGCCGGGAGCCCAGCTTGCCTGCCCGGGCATGACGCGCCGAAGGCGCGGCGATGAACCTTGCGTGACCGTTCTGCGGCAGAGCCGCGGACGCCCCTCAGTCCTCGGCGCTGCGCACCGACTTGGGCGACAGGCGCAGGCTACGCAGGCTGCGCTTGACGCTCTTGAGGTGGTTGACCAGGTCCGGGCCACGGGCCATGGCCACACCCATGGCCAGCACGTCGATCACCACCAGGTGGGCGATGCGCGAGGTCAGCGGGGTGTAGATCTCGGTGTCTTCCTGCACATCGATGGCCAGGTTGACGTGAGACAGGTCGGCCAGCGGCGTCTGCCCCGGGCACAGGGTGATCAGCGTGGCGCCGGACTCGCGCACCAGGTTGGCGGTGATCAGCAGGTCCTTGGAGCGGCCGGACTGGGAGATGCAGATGGCCACATCGTTGGGCTTGAGCGTCACCGCGCTCATCGCCTGCATGTGCGGGTCCGAGTATGCCGCCGCGGTCAGCAGCAGGCGGAAAAACTTGTGCTGGGCATCGGCCGCCACCGCACCGGAGGCGCCGAAACCGTAGAACTCGATGCGCTGGGCGTTGGCGATGGCGTTGATGGCCTTCTCCAGCTCGCGCGGATCGAGGCGCTCGCGCACCTCCATCAGGGTATGCAGGGTGGTGTCGAAGATCTTCAGGCTGAAGTCCGCCACCGAGTCCTCTTCGTGGATGGCGAACTGGCCGAAGCTCGCTCCCGCCGCCAGGCTCTGTGCCAGCTTCAGTTTGAGGTCCTGGAAGCCGCTGCAGCCGATGGCGCGGCAGAAGCGCACGATGGTCGGCTCACTGATACCGACTTCGTGGGCGAGGTCGGCCATGGAGCTGTGCATCACCGCCGAAGGGTCCTGCAGGACGTGATCGGCAACCTTCAGTTCGGACTTGCGGAGCAGGTGACGGGACTGGGCGATATGCTGCAGAAGATTCACAGGCAGGACTCTGTTGTCGGCTCGATGGGAACCACTGGGCAAGACGGCCAGCCGGCTCGCTGCGGTTTCACTCAGCCTGTTATGATCGGGCTGTAGTGAGCTTGTAGTTATACTACATGAACGCCCACCCCGCACAGGCAAACCGGCCCGGAGGCCTCTCGTTGAACAGCCCTTGTGACATGCTGGTGTTTGGCGGTACCGGCGACCTGGCCCTGCACAAGCTGCTCCCGGCGCTCTACCACCTGCATCGCGACGGCCGCCTGAGCCCCGACATGCGCATCCTGGCGGCGGCGCGCAACGTGCTGAACCGTGCCGAATACCAGTCCCTGGCCGAGCGCCGGGTACGCGCCCAGGTCGCCCGCAGCGACTTCGACAACGACACCTGGGCCAGCTTCGCCGCACGCCTCGACTACTTCGCCATGGACCTGTCGCACACCGCCGAATTCGGCCGCCTCGGCAAGTTCCTCGGCGCCAGCGCGCATGATCGCGGGCGCATCTACTACCTGGCCACCGCGCCCGACCTGTTCGAATCCATCGCCGAGAACCTGGCCATCGCCGGGCTGGCCGGCAGCGACACGCGCATCGTGCTGGAGAAGCCGATCGGCCGCTCGCTGGAGTCGGCCCGCGAGATCAACGCCGCCATCGGCGCGGTGTTCAGCGAGGCCCAGGTGTTCCGCATCGACCACTACCTGGGCAAGGAAACGGTGCAGAATCTGATGGCGCTGCGCTTCGCCAACGCCTTGTTCGAGCCGATCTGGCGCGCCGGGCACATCGACCATGTGCAGATCAGCGTCAACGAGACCCTCGGCGTGGAAAACCGCGGCGCCTACTACGACCACGCCGGCGCCATGCGCGATATGGTGCAGAACCACCTGCTGCAGCTGCTCTGCCTAGTCGCCATGGAGGCGCCGGTGCGCTTCGACGCCGAGTCGGTGCGCAACGAAAAGGTGAAGATCCTCGAGGCGCTGAAGCCCATCGCCGGCCTCGACGTGCACGACAAGACCGTGCGCGGCCAGTACGTGGCCGGCAAGATCGGCGGGCAGGAAGTGCCGGCCTACTACTTCGAGAAACAGGTCGACAACGACAGCGATACTGAGACCTTCGTCGCCCTGCAGGCGGAGATCGACAACTGGCGCTGGGCCGGCGTGCCCTTTTACTTGCGCACCGGCAAGCGCATGGCGAAGAAACGCTCGGAGATCGTCATCCAGTTCAAGCCGGTGCCGCACCGCCTGTTCGAAGGCACCCAGGCCAACCGCCTGGTCATCAGCCTGCAGCCGGAAGAACACATCACCCTGCAACTGATGGGCAAGAGCCCGGGCAAGGGCATGCGCCTGACGCCGATGGAGCTGGATCTCAACCTGGCCCAGGTCTTCCCGCAGAAGCGCCGCTGGGACGCCTACGAGCGCCTGCTGCTGGACGTGATCGAGGGCGACTCGACGCTATTTATGCGCCGCGACGAAGTGGAAGCGGCCTGGTCCTGGGTCGACCCGATCATCAAGGGCTGGCAGGACAACTACCAGGACCCACGCCCCTACGCCGCCGGCAGCAATGGCCCGGAGCAGGCCAATACCCTGCTGGAACTGGCCGGCCGCGAGTGGGAAGACTGAGCTGCGCAGCTTTCTGCGCACTCATCCCTCTCGTCCCCGCTCCACGTCCCATCCCGCGCTCATCTGGCGCCCTGCGCAAGCCCCTGCACAGCCTTGCGCCAGTTGTTGCACAACCTTTGGTGACCTGGCGCACAGGCTCTCTTTATGGCCTTGCCTAGATTGGCTGTAAGCCGCGCCACTGCTGGCCAGAGAGCGCCTGGCACGCCCCTTGTACTCCTCCGTGCTCCCGGACCGATCCGGTCCTCGTCTCAATGCAAGGAGCGCAACATGCCAACA
>NZ_JPMY01000016.1 GCF_000761545.1 Pseudomonas sp. ML96
CTGCTGGCCAGCGTGCTGGCCATCCGCCACGGCCGCCCGCAGCTGTTCGCCCGTGGCGAATACCTGCCGCTACGCATCGAGGGCGAACACGCCGAGCGCGCGCTGGCCTTCGCCAGGCATCTGGATGGCGTGTACCTGATCAGCGTGGTGCCACGCCTGGCAGCCGACCTGCTCGGTACCAGCAGCCAACCGCTGGTCCCCGCCGAGCGCTGGGGCGATACGCGGGTGCTGCTGCCGGAGGGCGCCGCCGACCTGTGCCTGACGGCCGTCTTCCCGCCCTGCCAGCCGAGCAGCGGCCAGAGCCTGCTGCTGGCCGAGGTGCTGGCGCAATTCCCGGTCAACCTCATCTGCCTCAAACCCTATTCCCAGGAGCACCGCCATGAGCACCGATGAACAACGCGTACGCGAATTCGCCTATCAGATCTGGGAGTCCGAGGGTAAACCCGCCGGCCAGGAAGACCGCCACTGGGCCATGGCCCGCAAGCTGGCGGAAGCCGAAGCGGCCGGCGAGCAGCTGCAGCAACAACAGCCGCTCAAGCCCAAACGCATCAGCAAGCCCAAGGCGGTGACGCTGGCCGAGGCCGAAGCCCAGGCCGCGCAGCCGGAGCTGTTGAAGAAGCCGCGCGCACCGCGTGGCAGCGCAACGACCAAGTCTCCCAAGGTTTGAGGTGCCGCCATGGGCTCGCGTATCGCTGAAGGCCATCCCTTTCCGCTGGGCGCCACCTGGGACGGTCTGGGCGTCAACTTCGCCCTGTTCTCGGCCCACGCCACCAAGGTCGAGCTGTGCCTGTTCGACGAACAGGGCAAGACCGAGCTCGAGCGCATCGAGCTGCCCGAGTACACCGACGAGATCTGGCACGGCTACCTGCCGGATGCACATCCGGGCCAGGTCTACGGCTACCGGGTATACGGCCCTTACGAGCCCGATGCCGGGCACCGTTTCAACCCCAACAAGCTGCTGATCGACCCCTACGCCAAGCAGCTGGTGGGCCAGCTCAAGTGGTCCGAGGCACTGTTCGGCTACACCATCGGCCATGCCGACGCCGATCTCAGCTTCGATGAGCGCGACAGCGCGGCCTTCGTGCCCAAATGCAAGGTGATGGACCCGGCCTTCACCTGGGGTGAGCAGACGCCGATCCGCGTGCCCTGGGATTCGACGGTGATCTACGAGACCCACCTGCGTGGCATCAGCATGCGTCACCCGGCCGTGCCCGAGGCACTGCGCGGCACCTGCGCCGGGCTGATGAAGCCGGAGCTGCTGCGCCATATCCGCTCGCTCGGCGTCTCCAGCATCGAGCTGCTGCCGGTACATGCCTTCGTCAACGACCAGCACCTGTTGGAAAAGGGCATGAACAACTACTGGGGCTACAACAGCATCGCCTTCTTCGCCCCGCACCCGGCCTACCTGGCCAGCGGCAAGGTCGGCGAATTCAAGGAAATGGTCGCGCACCTGCATGACGCCGGCCTCGAGCTGATTCTCGACGTGGTCTACAACCACACCGCCGAGGGCAACGAGCGCGGCCCGACCCTGAGCATGCGTGGCATCGACAACGCCAGCTACTACCGGCTGATGCCGGACGACCGGCGCTACTACATCAACGATTCCGGCACCGGCAACACCCTGGACCTGTCGCACCCCTGCGTGCTGCAGATGGTCACCGACTCGCTGCGCTACTGGGCCACCGAGATGCGCGTGGACGGCTTCCGCTTCGACCTGGCGACCATCCTCGGCCGCTACGCCGACGGTTTCGACGAGCGCCACAGCTTCCTCGTCGCCTGCCGCCAGGACCCGGTACTGAGCAAGGTCAAGCTGATTGCCGAACCCTGGGACTGCGGCCCGGGCGGCTACCAGGTCGGCGGCTTCCCACCCGGCTGGGCGGAATGGAACGACAAGTTCCGCGACAACGTGCGGGCCTTCTGGAAGGGCGACGAAGGCCAGCTGGCGGAGCTGGCCAGCCGCCTCACCGCCTCCGGCGATCTGTACGACCAGCGCGGCCGCAGGCCCTTCACCTCGGTCAACTTCATCACCGCCCATGACGGCTTCACCCTGCGCGACCTGGTGTCCTACGACCACAAGCACAATGAGGACAACGACGAGGACAACCGCGACGGCACCGACCACAACATCTCCTGGAATCACGGCCACGAAGGCCCCACGGACGATGCCGAGATCCGCGAGCTGCGCCTGCGGCAGATGCGCAACCTGCTCGGCACCCTGCTGTTCGCCCAGGGCACGCCGATGCTGCTGGCCGGCGACGAGTTTGGGCGTACTCAACACGGCAACAACAATCCCTACTGCCAGGATAACGAACTGAGCTGGGTGGACTGGAACCTCGACGACGAGGGCCGCGGGCTGATCGACTTCACTCGACGCCTGATTTCATTGCGCCGCTCCTACCCCATCCTGCGCCGTGGGCGCTTCCTGGTCGGGCATTACAACGAGGAGCTGGGGGTCAAGGACGTCAGCTGGCTGACGCCGGACGGCGAGGAAATGACCGAGGAGCACTGGCACGACGCCGAGGCCCGCTGCATGGGCATGCTCATGGACGGCCGTGCCCAGCCCACCGGCATCCACCGCAGCGGCGAGGATGCCACCCTGCTGCTGATCCTCAGCGCACACCATGAGATCGTGGACTTCCTTCTCCCGGAGGTCGCCGAAGGCAGCGCCTGGCATTGCCTATTGGACAGCTCCAGGCCCCAGTTGCGCGGTGC
This sequence comes from Pseudomonas sp. ML96, assembly GCF_000761545.1. Classification (GTDB taxonomy): domain Bacteria; phylum Pseudomonadota; class Gammaproteobacteria; order Pseudomonadales; family Pseudomonadaceae; genus Aquipseudomonas. The sequence continues at coordinate 2,713 of NZ_JPMY01000016.1, forward strand.
AGAGTCGCAGCCATTCGGCAGCCGCCACGCCGTGCAAGCGCGCTCGCTGCTGCTGTTCGAGCTGCAGACCGATGGCGGCAAAAAAGCCTGAACGGGCTTGGCGTGCTCCAGTCCCAACCTGAGTAGGCAGCAGACCAGGGGGAAGCCATGACAACGAGCCGCGCCAGTACGCCGCCGACGCCCAAGAGCGGCAACCATGTACCGGCCAACCGCGAGGTTGGCGCATGACCGAAGCCCTGCCGATTCTCACCGTGGACAGCTCACCGGCCGTAAATCGCCTGCGCGTGCTGACCATCAACACGCACAAGGGCTTCACCGCGCTCAACCGGCGCTTCATCCTGCCCGAGCTGCGCGAGGCGGTGCGCGCCACCGGCGCCGACCTGGTATTTCTTCAGGAGGTACTCGGCACCCACCAGCGCCACGCCCGCCGCCATCGCAACTGGCCAGACACCCCGCACTACGAGTTTCTCGCCGACAGCATGTGGCCGCAGTTCGCCTACGGGCGCAACGCGGTCTACCCGGACGGCGACCACGGCAACGCGCTGCTCAGCAAGTTTCCCATCAGCCACTACGAGAACCTCGACGTGTCGATCGGCGTGGTCGAGCAACGTGGCCTGCTGCATTGCGTGCTGCAGGTGCCCGGCCCGCACGAGGTGCATGCCGTGTGCGTGCACCTGGGGCTGCGCGAACACCACCGCCAGCAGCAGCTGCGCCTGCTCTGCCGCATGATCGATGAATTGCCGGCCGACGCGCCGGTGATCGTCGCCGGCGACTTCAACGACTGGCGCCTGCGCGCCAGCGCCATGCTCGCCGAGCAGCGCCTGCACGAGGTCTTCGCCAACGAGCTGGGCGAACCGGCCAAGAGCTTCCCGGCGCGCTGGCCGCTGCTGCGCCTAGACCGCATCTACGTGCGCAACGCCACCAGCCACGCGCCGACGGTGCTGTCCACCCGCCCCTGGTCGCACCTCTCCGACCATGCCCCGCTGGCCGTGGAGGTCCATCTATGAACTACCCGTGGCGCGACGGTAATCAGGTCGACCTGCTGATCAATGGCGAGGACTACTACCCACGGGTGTTCGAGTGCATTCGCCAGGCACGCCGCGAAGTGCTGATCGAGACCTTCATCATCTTCGAGGACAAGGTCGGCCATGAGCTGCAGCAGGTACTGATCGAAGCGGCCCAGCGCGGCGTGCGGGTGGAATTGACGGTGGATGGCTATGGCACTGCCGACCTCAGCCGCGAGTTCGTCATCGCCATGACCGGCGCCGGGGTCAACCTGCATGTCTTCGACCCCAGCCCGCGCTGGCTGGGCGTGCGCACCAACCTGTTCCGCCGCCTGCACCGCAAGATCGTGGTGATCGACGGCGAGCGCGCCTTCGTCGGCGGCATCAACTATTCGGCGGACCATCTGGGCGACTACGGGCCGATGGCCAAGCAGGACTACGCCGTCGAGGTCAGCGGCCCGGTGGTGGCCGACCTGCACCGCGCCAGCTTGCGCCTGATGCGCCCCGCGCTGGACGCGCCCAGCGAGGTGCGCCCGGACAGCCAGCCCGCCGGCGACAGCCGGATTCTGCTGTCGATCCGTGACAACAACGGCCACGGCCGCGACATCGAGGCCCAGTACCTGCTCGCCATCCGCGCCGCCAAGCAGCGCCTGGTCATCGCCAACGCTTACTTCTTCCCCGGCTACCGGCTGCTGCGCGAGATGCGCAACGCCGCGCGACGTGGCGTGCGCGTGACCCTGATCCTCCAGGGCCAGCCCGACATGCCCTGGGCGCGCGGCTTCTCGCGCATGCTCTACAACTACCTGCTGCGCGATGGCGTGGAGATCTACGAGTACTGCCAGCGCCCGCTGCACGGCAAGGTCGCTCTGGCCGACGAAGAGTGGGCCACGGTGGGCTCGAGCAACCTCGATCCGCTGAGTCTGGCGCTCAACCTGGAAGCCAACCTGATCCTGCGTGACACGCGCTTCAACCAGCGCCTGTTCGAGCACCTGCAGGGGCTGGCCAGCGAGCACTGCAAGCGCATCAGCCTGGAGCGCGCCATCCGCGGCTACTGGTGGCGCGCGCCGCTGATCTTCCTGTGCTTTCACTTCACCCGACTGTTTCCCGCCATCGCCGGCTGGTTCCCAGCGCATTCGCCGCGCCTGGCCTCGCTGCGCCCGCAGGAACAGGAACAGCCGCAAACCTGCTTCGACCAGGGCAAACCCTCATGAGCCAGTCTCCTCCCAAGCCCTGGATCGTCTGGGGTAAACGCCTGCTCACCACCTTCTTCTTCATCCTGGTGCCGGTGCTGCTGTTCCTGCTGGTGAAGAACCTGGAGTGGAACGATGTGGTGCAGGCGCTACGCAGCTACAGCGCGACCACCCTCGCGATCTGCGTGGGCATCACTGCGGTCAGCTTCCTGCTCTTCGCCAGCTATGACCTGCTCGGGCGCATCTACACCGGCCACCACCTGCCGGCCCGGCAGATACTGCCGCTGACCTTCGTCTGCTACGCCTTCAACCTCAACCTCAGCTCCTGGGTCGGCGCCATCGCCTTGCGCTATCGCCTCTACTCGCGGCTCGGCCTGGGAGTATCGACGGTGACGCGCATCCTCACCTTCAGCCTGATCACCAACTGGCTGGGCTACCTGATCCTCGCCGGCGGCGTCTTCGCCCTGCGCCTGGTGCGCCTACCCGAGCAATGGGAAATCGGCACCACCGCGCTGCAGATCATCGGCATCTGCCTGCTGGCGGTCGCCGCGACTTACCTGCTGGCCTGCCGCTTCGCCCGCCGCCGCTCCTGGACCTGGCGCGATCACGAAGTCACCCTGCCCCCGCTTAAGCTGGCCCTGGCCCAGGCGGGCATGTCCATGTGCAACTGGTCACTGTCCAGCCTGCTGGTGTTCCTGCTGCTGCCGGAAGGCGTCGAGTACCCCACCGTGCTGGGCATCATGCTGGTCAGCAGCATCGCCGGCGTGATCACCCACATCCCCGCCGGCTTAGGCGTGCTGGAGGCCGTGTTCATCGCCATGCTCCACGACCAGGTGTCCAAAGGACTCGTCCTGGCCGCCCTGATCGGCTACCGCGCGATCTACCTGCTGCTCCCGCTGGCCGTCGCGGTGGCGGTCTATCTCGTGCTGGAGAAGCGTGCGAAGAAGATGAAGTCGGTCTACCGGAGCAAGCAAGCCAGTCCTCAGCGTGGCTAAACGCTGTGCTCCGCGCGCAGAGGAAAGCTATGGGGATTAAGCCGCTCCTCGGTCTTCGGTTTGCAGCTTAACAACACTGGAAACAGATAAAGCTGATACATACGACGCATCAGCTACGCACAACGGGCTAGCAAGGGCGTCATCAACGCCCTGCGACCTGCTGTAACTTGCCCTGCTGCTCATCACGCTTGCGCCGTTCATCTTTGCGGAATGGCCAGCCAATGATCGAGGAGCGCGCCTGCTGGCCCACGTGGCGTAGCAGGAAGTGCGACAGTGCCGGAATCAGCACCAACGCGCCGAGCATGTTCCACAGCAGCATGAAGGTCAGCAGGATACCCATGTCGGCCTGGAACTTGATCGGCGACCAGGCCCAGCACACCACGCCGGCGGCCAGGGTGATGCCGACCAGCGCCACTACCCGCCCGGTAAAGGCCACCGTGCTGCGATAGGCATCACCCAGGCTGCGGCCCTGGCGCTGGTAGTGCAGCTGTACGCTGAGCAGGTACAGCGCGTAGTCCACCCCTATACCCACGCCAAGGGCGATCACCGGCAGGGTCGCCACCTTCACGCCGATACCCATGGCCACCATCAGTGCCTCGCACAGCACCGAGGTGAGCACCAGCGGTAGCAGCGCAACGAGCATGGCGCGCCAGCTGCGGAAGGTGATCAGGCAAAACACCGCCACTGCCAGATAGACATACAGCAGCATGCTGCGATTGGCCTCGCGCACCACCAGATTGGTGGCCGCTTCGATGCCGGCGGAGCCTGCGGCCAGCAAGAACTGGCGGTCCTCGGTGCTGTTCTCCTTGGCGAAGCGCTCGGCTATAGCCACTACGCCGTCCAAGGTCTCAGCCTTGTGGTCCTTGAGGAAAGCGATCACCGGCATCAGCGAGCACTGCGTGTTGAACAGCTCGGGGGCGTTTACCGAGGCCTGCTGGGCGGCGTAGTTGAGCACGTTCTGGTTGCGCTGGATGCTGGCCATCTTCGGGTTGCCCTCGAAGGAGCCGGCGGTGATCTGGCGCACCGCGTTGACCAGCGACACGGTGGTCTGCACCCCTGGATGCTGTTGTAGCTCCCAGGCCAGGCGATCGGCCAGGACCAGGGTGCGATAGTTCAGACAGCCCTCGGGGCCGGTCTTGATCATCACCGCGAACAGGTCGCTGGACAGCGCGTAATGGCTGGTGATGTAAGCGTTGTCGAGGTTGTAGCGCGAGTCGGCGCGCAGCTCGGGGGCGCCGCGGTCGAGGTCGCCGATCTTCAGCTGCAGGCTCACGGCGAAGCCGGCCAGGCCGAGCACCGCTGCCAACAGCACGGCACCTGTAGCCCACTTCGGCGTGGTGAAGCGATTCAGGCAGTCCCAGATGCGCCCGAAGCCACGGTGCTGGCTGGCCCGGTCGTCGATACGCAGGGCGCGCTCGGCAGCGTACTTGCCAACACCGATATAGGACAGCGCCACCGGCATCAGCAGCAGGCTGGTAAACACCAGCACGGCCACGCCAATGCTGGCGGCGATGGCCAGGTCCTGGATCACCGGGATGTCGATCAGCATCAGCACGGCGAAGCCGACGGCATCGGCCAGCAACGCGGTGACGCCGGCCAGGAACAGGCGGCGGAAGGTGTAGCGCGCGGCAATCAGCTTGTGGGTGCCGCGGGCGATGTCCTGCATGATGCCGTTCATCTTCTGCGCCGCGTGGGACACGCCGATGGCGAAGATCAGAAACGGTACCAGCACCGAGTAGGGATCGATGGCGTAGCCCAACCAGGCGACGATGCCCAACTGCCAGACCACCGCCAGCAGCGAGCAGCCGATCACCAGCAGGGTGCTGCGCAGGCAGCGGGTGTACAGCAGGATGATGGCGAAGGCGGCGACCACCGCCAGGGCGAAGAAAGCCATGACCTGCAGCAGACCGTCGATCAGATCGCCGACCAGCTTGGCGAAGCCGATCACCCGCACCTTGTAGGTGCCCTCCCCGTCGGCGCCGACATTCATGCCCTCGACCTTGCCGCGTAGCTCGTCGAGGGCCTTGGCGAAGGCGTAGTAGTCGATGCCGTGGCCGGTGGCCGAATCCTTGTCCAGCAGTGGCACCACCAGCATGCTCGACTTGAAGTCGTTGGCCACCAGGCTGCCGACGATGCCAGCACGGCCAATGTTCTGCCGCAGCTGCTCGATGCTCGGCTGGCTGCCGTCGTAGCCGTCGGGCATCACCGTGCCGCCCTGGAAGCCTTCCTCGGTTACCTCGGTCCAGCGCACACTGGGCGCCCACAGCGAGCGCAGCCAGGCACGATCCACACCAGGCGTGAGGAACAGCTCGTCGTTGACCTGCTTGAGCACGGCCAGATAAGCCGGCTCGAAGATGTCGCCACGCTGGTTCTCCACCACCACTCGCACCGAGTTGCCCAGCCCGCGCAGCTGGTCGCGGTTGTCGAGGAAGTTGCGGATATAAGGCTGGCTCTGCGGCAGCATCTTCTCGAAGCTCGGGCGCAGTTCCAGGCGAGTCAGTGCCATGTAACCGAACAGCACGGAGAGCCCGGCGATGATGGCGATGAAGCAGAGGCGATGGTTGAACAGCAGACGCTCGAGAAAACTGCCGCTGTTGCGGTCGAAATCGCGCAGGTCGCGGATCACCGGCATGCTGTCTTGTTTGATGTTGCCCATGATGGCTTCTCGTTGATCTGGTTAAGGCAGGCGCTGGGAGCGCATGCCGCGGCTGCCGACCAGCACCAGCTCCTGGTCACTGGAGAACTCGGCGCCAGTAATTGGCTCCAGCGTGCTCTGCGGCAGCCGTTCCAGAGCGCTGCCATCCTCCGTGCTAAGCAGCATGTGCCCCGCCTGGCTGAACAGGTGATAGCGTCCGGCGTCGTCCAGCACGGCGGCGGTAATGCTGCTTTGCAGGCCGCTATCCAGTGCACTCCAGCTGACACCGGCGTCCGTGCTGCGCAACACGTGGCCGCGCAGGCCGTAGACCAGCAGCTCGCTCCCCTGACCGATGACGCCGAAGAAGCTGCCGCTATAGGGCGTCTGCAAGGCGATGAAGCGCTGCTGCACGGCATCCCAGCGCAGCAGCAGGCCCTGCTCACCGACGATGTAGGGCACGCCGTCGACCGCGGCGATGGCGTTGAGGTGCAGGCCCTGGGGGTTGTCGGTGTGCTCGCCGAATGGCTGCCAGCGGCGACCACCGTCATCGGTACGCAGGATCAGGCCGAACACGCCGACGGCGTAGCCCAGCTGATCGTTGGCGAACCAGACGTCGAGCAGCGCCTTGTCGGCGCCCTCCTCGACCATCCGCTGGGCCTCGACCAGGCGTGACGCCCACTCCTCGCTGGCGGGCTCGGCGGCAGCCAGCGCGGTGTAGTGCTGCAGCATCAGCGCGCCAATCTGCCGGCCATCGAGCTGCTTGCTCCAGCTGACGCCGGCATCATCGCTATGCAGGATTACGCCGTCATGCCCCACCGCCCAGCCCGCTCGCCGACTGGGGAAATAGACGGCGGCGAGGTCACTGCTGACCGGTACCCGCGCCTGCTGCCACTGTTCGCCATTAGCGCCGGAATAAAGAATATGGCCGCGCTGGCCCACGGCAACGAGGCGGTCACCGCTGTGCGCCACATCGTTCAGCGGCGCTCGTTCGGCCAGCGCACTGCTGCTCGACGGCAGATCCAGCACATCGACGAATTCGCCCCGCGCACCGCCAGGCAAAGCGCTCAGCAGCAGGCCCAGCAGAGGGAGCAGGACTCTGTAGAAATCACTCATGGTCAATCTCGGCAATAAGGTTGCGCCGCGGGCACGGGTGTGATGCCCGGCGGCGCCGGATCAATCTCCCGCCGTACCGCACCGTCCCGATCTCTGGACGACTGACGTAACCGTCCAGGAGGAATCCGGGGGTACTGGTGGCGGGAACTGCGACCCGAAACTCAGCGGATGCCGGCGCCAGCCAGCGATTCCGGTGCCCATTGCGACTTGGCCAGGGCGTCGATGTAGCGAATACCGCCGTACGGGCCGACCACGCCGTTGATGTTGTAGGAGCCACCGACCAGGTCGTAGATCATGAACGGCGTGGAATCCGGCACGCTCTTGTCGTAGCTCTGGCTGAGGAAGGCGAAGGAGCCGCGATAGAGCTGGCCACGGGCGTCGTACTGGTCGGAGGCGAGAGCCACCCAGCTGTCCTCGTCGAGGTAGAAGCGGCGCTTGGCATAAACGTGGCGTGCGCCTTCCTTGAGGGTCCCCTCGACTACCCAGACGCGGTGCTTCTCCCAGCGCACCAGGTCTGGCGCCAGGTGGTTGGGAGTGGTGATGGACTTGGCCTCGGGGGCGTAGGTCAGGCGGTAGGTGTTGTAGGGCACGATCATTTCCTGCTTGCCCACCAGCTTCCAGTCGAAGCGGTCCAGCGCGCCGTTGAACACGAACACGTCGTCATAGGTACCAGCGCCTGCGGTGCCTGGGTTCGGCGTGTCGTAGGCCAGGTTCGGCGCCAGCTTCACCCGACGCACGCCCGGCAGGTACTGCCAGGCACGGCGCGGCTGCTGCAGCGGGTTGGCCGCGTCACGCAGCATGATCGCCTCGCCAGCGCGGCGGGCCGGGCCGGTGTAGTACAGCTTCATCTGGTAATAGGTGTCGGCCGCGCCAATCGGCTTGTTCATGTCCTGGTAGATCGGGTAGCTGATGTAGGCCTGGCCGGTGGTGGCCAGGCTGGCTACGCCAGCGGCGTCGACGTTCCACGAATCGTACTTGGAGTTGATGGTCACGCCCTGGTAGCGCAGCAGGAAGTTCCACATGGCCTCGGCGCCCGACTGCGGGATCGGGAACGGCACACCCGGCAGCACATTATCGAGAGCCAATCCGCCCTCCAGCACCTTGGCACCGGTGGCATTCTTCACGCTGTTATCCAGTACCGCCTGGGGCATGGCCACGCTGCGGTGGGTCGGATACAGATCCACGCGGAAGCTGGGGAATCGCTTGGCCAGCTCCACCGTGGTGGCGCTGAGCTGGTCCTTGTACTGCTCGATGTTTTTGCCGTCGATCACTGCCAGCGGCTTCTCGCCGGCAAAGGGATCGGGGCGCACGCTGTCGCCGGCCTTGAAGCCGGCCGGCGCCTGGGTCAGGCCGCCGGCGTAGGCGGGAATGGAGCCGTCGGCGTTGCCGGCGACTTCGGCGCCGACCAGGGTCAGGCTCTTGCCAAGTTTGGCCGCTTCCTCAGCGGAAACGGCGGCGCTGGCCTGGCCGACGATGGCCAGGGTAAGAGAGGCGGCCAGTACGGTATGCACGAATTTCATCTTGTTGTTCTCCTGCTCAGAGGCTGGGCAATTCGTGGATCAGAAGGTGGTTTTGAAGGTCAGGTAGACGGCACCACGGTCTTCGCCGGAGGCACCGCCGCCGGAGAACGAGGAGTAGCCGCCGGCGTAGCAGGTGTAGCGCTGGGTCACGTCGAAGGCATTGGGTGTGGCGCCGTCGCTGGCACCGTCCTCGCACTTCTCGGAATCGCCGAAGGAATCCACGTACTTGAGGTCGACGTAGTACTGGTTGTAGATCGCGGCGCCGACACCGATCGAGTAGTTGCCGGTGTCCTCGGCGCCACCAGCGGCCACCGGTGATACACCGTCAATGCCGACGTTGATCGACATCGGCGCGCTCAGGTCGACGCCTGGGAAAACCTGGTACCAGGTCGGTGTGAAGTTGATCGCCACGCCCCAGTTGTCGCGGGTCGGCTTGTCGATGCCGCGGTAGCTGTCCTCGCCCTTGTAGAGCGCCTCGTTCTTGCTATCGAGGCTCAGCAGGTTGCTGTAGTAGACCTCGCCGAGCAGGGTCGCGGCATCGAACAGCGGCGTTTCCGGCAGCGCTACCAGGCCGTTGACCACCCAGTGCAGGGTGTCGCCGGTGGCACTCATGCTGTCGCCCTCTTTCATCGGCGCATCCACCACCCCGGTGGCCGGGTCGCGCGCGCTCAACGGTCCACCGCCGGTCACCAGCAGCGGACTGTAGATGGCCGGAATGCTCGACAGCGGCATGCCATGGCGGATGTTCAGGTCGCTACCGACGCTGACGCCGCCGATGTCCTTGGACAGGCTCAGGCCGTAGATGTCGATGTCCTCGCCGTAGCTCAGGCGATAGGACGTGGTCTCGATGGAATTGCGCAGGCCCGGTACGCCACCGACCAGGGTCAGGTTGCGCGCGTCGAGCACGGCCTGCGGCAGGATGTCGGAGGTGTTGCGGTAATAGATGCCCAGGGTGCCGTCCAGCCACTCGGGCGACCATTTGGCCATCACGCCCCAGTCGCCACGGTCATCCGGGGTCAGGTCATCACCACGGCGGATATTGGTCAGGGTACCGTTCGGGCCGGCCAGGCCAGGGCCACCGGTGTGCCCCAGGAGGAACGACTGGGCGCCCTCGCCGATCAGGTCGGAAGTACCGTAGTAGGTGCCGGCTTCCGGCAGGCGCGCGGCGTCCCAGTTGAAGAAGTACTGGGCACCGAAGGACCACTCGGAATTGAGGGTGAAGCTGGTGGAGAGCTGGTTGCGCGGAACGAACAGCTCCTTGGCCTCGGTACCGGGCGACGCGGCCAGCTTGGCCAGATCGAGGCCGGACTGGCCGTAGCTGATCGAGTGCACCGGGTTGAGCACGGTCTCGCCCCAGAACACGTTGTGCTGGCCGGCCTTCAGGCTCAGCAGCGACTCCTCGCCGACCTCGGTGCTGTAGAACACGAAGGCATCGAGGATCTCGCCAGACGGGCCGCTGTAATAGCGCTGGGCGTAGCGGCTCAGGTGCGAGCTGCCGAACACTGCCGGCGCACCCGGGCGACCGCCCCAGCCGGCGATCGACGAGTACTCGTCATTGCCGTTGACGAAGGGATTGGAGTTGGAGCCGGTGTTGTCGTAGGCCTTGTCGTACCAGCTGGCGGCGCTGACGCGGAAGCCCATGCGGTTCAGGTACACCACGTCGAGCTCGGTGAGCAGGTCGACGCGGTTGGTGATGTTGGTGCCGGCCTTGCGGAAGTTGTAGTCGCCGTCGTTGTTGTTCGGCGTGCCGAGCATGCGCGAATCGGCGCTCTCGGCGCGCACACCGTAGTTGTACTTCACGGTGTTGTCGAAACGCACGGACCAGTCGGGATGGCCGGTTTCGACTTCGAAGGCCTGGGCGGCCGGCACCGAGGCCAGCATGATGGCCGTGGCCAACAGGCTTCTGTGCAAGGGATGACGCTGCTGCTTTTTATTGTTGTGCATTGCGTTGGCTCCGCATTGTGGTGACTTACTGCATGTGCAGCCGCGGCCAGGGCCGCAGCTACGGATGGGGTTGGGCTTCCTTGTCGGGTTCAGGTCTGTTGCGTGTTCTGTGGCGGGCTCAGCCCAGCAGTGCGTTGATCAGCATTTCGGCCTGCGGCCACTCGCCGAACCCCGAGGCGGGGTTGAGGTGGCCGACCGGGCCAAGCTCGACCAGGTTGCTGGCCCAGTCGTCGGCCATGGCATGCACGGCGGCGAGGCTGGCCAGGTGATCGTTGCTGCTGGCAGCGACAATGCTGGGGAACGGCAGCGGGCCGCGCGGCAATGGCGTCCAGCCGTTTTCCTCGAGCACCTGCGGGCTGGGATATTGCGGCGGCCATTCGCGGTTCATATCTGGCGGGGTGACCAGTAGCGCGCCAAGGATCGGCCGCGAGTGGCGCGCCGCCCAGTGCACCGTCATCAACACGCCAGCGCTGTGGGCGACCAGCACCACCGGCCCGTCGATGCGTTCCAGTTCGCTCTGGATCGCTGCAACGCGGGCATCCAGGCTGAGCTTGTCGCGCTCCAGGGGCGGCACCGTGCGGCAGTTGGGCAGGCGTGCCGCGAGTAGGGTCTGCCAATGGTCGGCGACGTGGTCGCGCAGGCCGGGAACGATGAGAACGGTGAATGCTTTGCTGCTGGCCACGCCGGGCTCCTGACTGCCGATAATTCTGCGGCGCGCAGGCGCCGGGTTGAGCAGACAGTAGAGGCCGCGACCTCGGCGACGCTTCACATTAGGCGTCAGCCATTTCGCAATTCATGACATGGCCCGCTGGGCCACGGCTTTGGCGCGCCGCAGTCGCCTGCCGCAGCCCTGCTAATCTGAGGGTTGCGGACCCGATTTTTCATTTCATGACAGCCCCGTGACCCTGGTCGCGGGCTTGCGGCATCATGCGCCACGGCCGTCACAAGCGGCCGTGTCTGTGAAGGAACTAGAACAATGACAACACTGGTTCGCGCAGCGGTACTCACCAACTACCTCGAGGTGGCCCAGCATCTGGGACTCAAGCCTCAGGCGCTGCTCAACGATGTGGGCCTCAGCAAGACTTTGCTGCAGGACCCGGAACACCGCATTCCGATCGACGCCGCCGTGCGTCTGCTGGAAGCCTCGGCCGTGGCCAGCGCCTGCCCGACCTTCGGCCTGCGCATGGCTGAGTCGCGCCAGCTCTCCGACTTCGGAGCGGTCAGCCTGCTGCTGACCCACCAGCGCACCCTGCGTGACGCCCTGCAGGTAGTGGTGCAGTACCGTCACCTGCTCAACGACTCGCTGGCCATCTTCATCGAGGAAGCCGGCGGCATGGTGATCATCCGCGAGGAAGTGGTCACCTCCACCAGCCTCAACTGCCGCCAGGCCAACGAGCTGGCCATCGGCGTGATGTACCGGCTGTGTGCGGCCCTGCTCGGCACGCACTGGCGACCGATCAGCGTGTGCTTCACCCATCCGGCACCGGATGACCTGCAGGTACACCGCCGGGTGCTCGGGCAGAAGCTGGAATTCAATGGCGAGTTCAACGGTATCGTCTGCCACGCCGCCGACTTCGATGTGCCCAACCCGCAGGCCGATCCAGCGATGGCGCGCTATGCCCAACGCTTCCTCGACTCACTGCAGGCGGAGCAAGAGACGCCGCTGATGTTCGAGGTGCGCAAGGCCATCTACCTGCTGCTGCCCATGGGCCGCGCCACCATCGAGCAGATCGCCATGGCCATGGGCATGAACGTGCGCACCCTGCAGCGGCGCCTGGAGGAGAACCAGGCGACCTTCAGCGACCTGATCAACGGCGTGCGTCGTGACCTGGTGCTGCGCTATCTGGAGAACCCCAACTACTCGCTGGGGCGTATCGCCGACATGCTCGGCTACTCGATGCCCAGCTCCTTCACCCGCTGGTTCATCGGTCAGTTCGGTATGCCGCCGGCGGCCTGGCGCAGCGAGCACGCCGGGGCGCGCAAGGACAAGTGATCTGGGGGGGCAGCTCTCCTCAGGGCGCGCCCTGCTCTACCGCCAGCGCCAGTTCATCCAGGTCCAGCACCGCGCGACTCAGGTAGAACTCGGCACCGCCACCGCTCTCCCCCGTGCCCTGGCGCAGCTGGCGCCGCACGAAGCGATAACTGCCGCGAATCTTGCCCAGGGCAGCCGCCTGCGTCGGCTGTTCAGCCAGCAGCAGGTCGAAACGCCGCTCGATATCACCCTCCAGCGCCACCAACTGCTCATCCGCCAACAGCCAGCCCTCGCGTTGCGGCAGCGGGTAGTGGCGCAGCTGATTATCGAGCAGCAGAGCCGCCAGGTCTCGGCTCTGCTCGCCGAAGAGTTGTGCCGGCGCGCCCATGTGCCCCACCTCACGGGACACCGCCTCGCCCAGCTGGCGGCGCTGCTCGAGCAGCCTGGCGAGCAGCTGCGGATAGCGCTGCCGCTGGCTACGCGGCAGGCCGTCCAGCTCGCGGAACAGCTCCTGCATCGCCAATAGCGGCTGCATCAGCTCCACCGGCTGGCCCAGCTGCAGTACATCGGTCTCGAGCGTATTGAGATGGTGGAATACCGCAGTGAGCAGACGTGGATCGGGGTCGCGCTCACGCGGATCGAAATACAGCATGGCGCTGGCGCAGAGCAGGCGGCTGTGGCTGTCCAGTTCGTGAAGCTGGCGCAGCGCCTGGGAGTCAGCATGAACGGGCAGGCAGAACAGGCAGAGCAGGTACGGCAGAACAGTCCTTCGCATCGTCCTTTCCTCGTTTCTTGTTGTTATTGCGTGTCGCCTCCGGGAGAAAAAATGCGGACGGCCCCTGGAGCGGCAGCCGTCGCACAAAACCGGGGCCAGGCCCCGGTGGCCCACAACCACATCCCACCATGGAGTGAACGGGATGCAGCAGACACTCGACCAGGCCGCATGGCCCGGGCTGTGCGCTCAGCGCAGGATGGTGCAGCCGGTGGCCGCCTGCAGCTGGTCGAAATCGACGCCTGGAGCCATCTCCACCAGCTCCACGCCGCTCTCGGTGATGTCCAGCACGGCCAGGTCGCTGATGATGCGGTCGACTACGCCGACACCGGTCAACGGCAAATCGCAACGTGGCAGGATCTTGTGCGCGCCGTCCTTGGCGGTGTGCTCCATCATCACCACCACACGCTTGACCCCGGCAACCAGGTCCATCGCACCGCCCATGCCCTTGACCATCTTGCCGGGGATCATCCAGTTGGCCAGGTCGCCGCGTTCCGACACCTGCATGGCACCGAGCAGAGCCAGGTTGATATGGCCGCCACGGATCATGGCGAAGCTCTCGGCACTGTCGAAAAAACTGCTGCCGGGCAGCGTGGTGATGGTCTGCTTGCCAGCGTTGATCAGGTCCGCATCGACCTCCTCCTCGCCGGGGAACGGGCCGATGCCAAGCAGGCCGTTCTCGCTCTGCAGCCAGACCTCCATACCCTCGGGGATGTAGTTGGCCACCAGGGTTGGCAGGCCGATACCGAGGTTGACGTAGAAGCCGTCCTGCAGCTCGGCGGCGGCGCGCTGCGCCATTTCTTCGCGGGTCCAGGCCATGCTCAGTTCCTCGTGGTGCGCATCTCGATGCGCTTTTGCGGGTTGGCGTTGAGAACCAGGCGCTGCACATAGATGCCCGGCAGGTGGATCTCATCCGCGGCCAGCTCGCCGACCTCGACTATCTCTTCCACCTCAGCCAGGCAGACGCGGCCGGCCTTGGCACACAGCGGGTTGAAGTTGCGCGCGGTCTTGTTGAACACCAGGTTGCCGGCACGGTCGGCCTTGGCGCCCTTGATCAGCGCCAGGTCGGCGGTCAGCGAGCGCTCCATCACGTACCAGTCGCCGTCGAACTGGCGGGTCTCCTTGCCCTCGGCGATCTGCGTGCCGTAGCCGGTGCGGGTGAAGAACGCGGGGATGCCGGCGCCGCCGGCGCGCAACTTCTCAGCCAGGGTGCCCTGGGGAGTGAACTCCAGCTGCAGCTCGCCAGCCAGATACTGACGCTCGAACTCCTTGTTGCCGCCGACGTAGGAGGAAATCATCTTGCCGATCTGCCGGCTGTATAGCAGCGGACCTAGGCCAAAGTCGTCGACCCCGCAGTTGTTGCTGATGATGGTGAAGCCGCGCTTGCCGGTTTCGCCCAAGGCCGCGATCAGCGCCTCGGGAATGCCACAGAGGCCGAAGCCGCCGGAGGCGATGCTGATGCCGTCCTCCACCAGCCCCGCGAGCGCCGCCTGGGCGCTGGGGTAGATCTTGTTCATCGACTGTCTCTCTCGGGTTGGGCTGGCCACGAGGCCAGCGCGCATGTCACAGGCCCCAGTGCAGCAACAGCAGCACCAGAACGACCAGGAAGATGGTTTCGCCGAGCATCAGCAGGATCGGCTTGATACCGACGCTGGCCAGCTCCTTGAGCTGGGTCTTCATGCCCAGGGCGGCGATGGAGATCACCAGGCACCAGCGCGACAGCTCGTTGACCCCGCCCTGCACCAGCGCCGGCACCCAGCCAGTGCTGTTGACGCAGGCCAGCAGCAGGAAGCCGACGGCGAACCAGGGCAGCAGTGGCGGACGCGTGCCGCCACCCTCCGCGCCCTGCAGCCGGGTGACCATAGCGGCCACGACGATCACCGGCAGCAGCATGGCCACGCGCATCAGCTTGACCACCGTGGCGGTGTCGCCGGTCTCGGGCGACATGCTGTAGCCGGCACCGACCACCTGGGCCACGTCGTGGATGGTGGCACCGAGGAACACCCCGGCGACCTGCGGCGACAGGCCGAAGGCGTTGGCGATCATCGGGTAGAGAATCATCGCCAGGGTCGACAGAGCCGACACCCCGATCACGGTGAACAGCGTGGCCTTTTCCTTCTGCGGGTGGTTGGGCAGCGCGGCCGCCAGGGCCAGCGCCGCCGAAGCGCCGCAGATGGCGGTGGCGCCGCCGGTGAGCATGCCGAAGATGCGCTTGAAGCCCATCAGCTTGGCCGCCAACACCGATACCCCGATGGTCACCACCACCAGGGTCACCACCAGCGCCAGCGGCTTCCAGCCGAGCGCAGCGATCTGCTCCAGGGTGATGCGCATACCCAGCAGGGCCACGCCAATGCGCAGTACGGTGCGCGCAGTGAACTCGATGCCAGCCTTGCACTTGCCCTCCCCGGCCAGGAAGTTGAGCGACAGGCCCAGCAGCAGGGCAAACAGCATCACCGGCGCGCCGTAGTGTTCGGAGAGGAAGGTAGCGGCGGCGGCCACCACCAGGCTGACGCTGATGCCCGGTGCCAGCTCGCGGGCACGGTCGTTGATCTGGGTAAGGGCGATGGCGCTCATGGAGCGGAATCCTCGATGACGATGTAGACACGCTCGCCGTCTTCCTCCACCGGGTAGGTGGCGACCTTGAGCTTGTCGGAATTGAGCAAATAGTCCGTGCCCAGTTCGAGCTGCGCGCGCTCCCCTGCAGCCGGCACTTGGAGGGCCGGCACCGAATAACGCCGATTCATGCCTGCAGAGCCCGGCGTTCAGGCAGGTTGAGCGCCTCGCGCATGCCGCGCAGGAGCAATTCCGCAGGGTGCGCGCCGGACAGCGCCAGCTGCCGCTCGAAGACGAAGTACGGCACGCTGCCCTGGGTACCGGAGCCGCCGACGAAAGGCCGGCCGTCGCGGTACAACGCTCGGGACATCTCCTCGCGCGGATATCCGCAGCCCTCGGCGATGGCCAGCAGGGTATTCGCGTCCCCCAGGTCCTCGGCGTACTGGAAGTGCGCGGCGAACAGACGCTCAAGCAGGCGGTCGCGCTGCTCGGGCGTACCCAACTCGACGGCTCGCCGCATCAGGCGGTGGGCGTCTGCGGTATTGGGCATGCGCTCGATGCGGGCGAAGTCGAAGCTAAGCCCCACTGCCGCCGCAGCCTCCTGTACCTGGGCCTGGCGCAGACGCACCGCCGTCTCGCTACCCAGCCTCCGGATATAGAACTCGTCGAAGGGCTCGCCGGCGACCGGCAGCTGCGGCAATAGCTGCACGCCCTGCCAGTCGATGCTCACCACCTGCTGTGGCAGCACCTGCTGCAACTGCACCACGGCGCGCTTGAGCTGGCGCTTGGCGATCAGGCACCAGGGGCAGACGAAGTCGAACGACACATCGATGCGCAGCGCCCGGTTCACGGCTGAGCCTCCAGCATGGCTTCAGAGGGCTCGTCCTTGCCCTGCTCGCCGCGCAGGCGAGCGATGTCCCGCAGGTAGTGGCAACGGGCGTAGAGGAACACCGCGGCGGCGGCGATGCTGACCAGCGGCACCAGCTGGAACGCAGTGTGCAGACCGAACAGGTCGGACAGCCGACCGGTGATGAACGGCCCCGGTGCCAGACCCAACAGGTTGTTGGCCAAGGTCAGGGTGGCAAACGCGGTGCCGTGCACCGAATAGTGGGTCAGGTTGGCCACCATGGCGCCGGACGGCCCGGTGGTGCCGGCGGCGATCAGCATCCCGGCGGCGATCAATAGCAGCTGCAGCGGCCCAGCCGACAGGGCGAAGGCCACGGACAGCAGCAGGCAGCTGCCCAGACAGTAGGCGATGGCCAGGGCGATCTTGCGCTCCGGGGCATTGCGGCACAGGCGGTCGCTGAGCATGCCGCAGAAGATCATGCCGGCGCCGCTGCACAGCACGATGATGCCGGCCAAAGCGCCGGCCTTGTCGGCGCCCATCTCGTAATAGCGATTCAGGTAGCTGGGCATCCACACGATCACAGTGCCGCCGACGAACAGCTGCAGGCCGCTGCCGACATAGGCGGCAATCACCGAGCGGCTGCAATACAGGGTGCGCAGCGGTCGGGCAGCCTTGTCTGCTGCCTGGCGCGCTGCATCGCTGAAGCGTTTGGGCGAGACCCGCGCCTCCTTCACCACCAACGGGTAGACCAGCGCCAGCAGGAGGCCGAACAGCGCCATGCCGACGAACGACCAGCGCCAGCCCAGGTGCTGGGCAATGGCGCCGCCCAGGGCCATGCCCAGCACCGAGCCGAACATGCCGCCTGCCATGAAGGCGCCGGTCAGGGTGGCACGCATATGCTTGGGAAATACCGAGAGCACTACGGCAATGCCGACGCTGCCGTAGGCCGCCTCGCCCACGCCGACCAGGAAACGGGCGACGAACATGTGCTCGTACTGCTTGGCCAGACCGCAGCCGAGGGTGGCCAGGCTCCACAGGATGGCCATCAGGGTGAGGCTGCGCACCCGGCCGAAACGGTCGGCCAGCAGCGACAGGGGGAACGTCAGCAGGCCGACCATCAGCGCGACGATGCCGCTGAGCAGGCCGAGCTGGCTGTCGGACAGGGTCCACTCGCTCTTCAGCAGCGGGAACACGGCATTGAGTACCTGCCGCGACATGTAATCGGAGATCAGCAGGCCAAAGGTCAGGGCGAATACGACCCAGGCGTAACTGCGCGGAATGCCGGCGGAGGTATCGACCTCGTCGCCTGAGCTGCTGTGATGAAAGGCCACTGCTGCCTCCTCGTTCTGTACTGCTAGTTATTGTTGTAGGTCGTTTTCGACGACTCTCGGCAAAGACCTCCCGAGCGGCCCGGTGGGGTCGTCGTTGCCCCGCAGTCATCGCTGCCCGGATCGTGGCCGGTGCGCCGCCTGCGGTAGAGGTCTTTGCCCAGCGTCCTCGCTGTCCACGGTACGGCGGCCCCCGACCTGACCTGCGGGGGCCGCCGGCATCCTCAGCCGTGCTTGCGCAGGAAGCCCTGCTGACCGCCCTTCGGATTCGGCGCGAAGCCGTTGGCGGCCAGGGTTTCTTCGACCGTGTCGTAGAACACGCCGATCTTGAGGATCTCGCGGGCTTCCTTGCCGTTGGCGACCGGGCGGCCGATCTCTTTGGCGATGCGCACCAGCTGCTCGATCTGCTCGACGGAAGTCATCTTGCGCGAGCGATCCTGGGTCCAGATGTTGTCCTCGATACCGCAGCGCACATGCAGGCCCATCGCCATGCCCATCACGTTGACCGGCAAGGTATTGAGCATGGTGCTCTCCACCGTGAGCATGGTTCCGTCCGGGATGGCGCGCAGGAAGTTGGCCATGCTGTAGATATGCGGCTGGTCCATGCCACCGCCAATCGCCACCCAGTTGCACACCAGCGGGCCCTTGTAGACGCCTCGACGGATCAGGCGCTCGACCGTCTCGTAGCTGTTGATGTTGTAGAACTGGAAGGCACTCTGGATGCCGGCGGCGCTCAGACGTTTGACGTGCTCCTCGATGAAGCCCGGGCCGGACGGCACGATCATCTCGCGGTAGGCCTCGTAGGTATCGCTGCCCATGGACGTGCCGGTGTAGTCGCGCACATCCATCTGCTCGATGACGTTCATCTGCGTGGTGTTGACCGTCACCGTGACCTGGTCGGGCTTGGGATCGAGCTCGGCGAGCATGTGCCGGGTGTCGTCATGCAGCCACTTCGCGGCCGCGCCGTCTTCCGGCGGCGCGAAGGAGATGGAGCCGCCGACCTGAATGACCATGTCCGGCACCGCCTCGCGCACGCCGGCAATCAGTTCGTTGAACTTGGACAGGCGCTTGGAGCCCTTGCCGTCCAGCTCTCGCACGTGCAGGTGCAGTACCGAGGCGCCGGCTTCATAGCAGTCGACCGCCTTCTGGATCTGCTCTTCCATGGTTACCGGAATATCTTCCGGATAGTCCGAGGGGAACCATTCGGGGCCATAGGGGGCCGCGGTGATGACGAGTTTGTCCTGGTTTTCCGGGAAGAGAGAACCGTCGAGGAAGTTCATGCCTGTTGCCTCAAATATTTATTAGTAGATGGCGCGGATGGGATGTTTCGACTCAGAAGGTCTTGTCGCCGATGATGCCGGCGCGCTCCATCTTGCGATGGCACGGCGGGTAATCCATGACCGCGTAGTGCTGAGTGCTGCGGTTGTCCCAGATCGCCACGCTGTTGGGTTTCCAGCGCCAGCGCACCTGGTATTCCGGGATGTAGGCCTGGCTGACCAGATAGCGCAGCAGATCACTGCCACCCATGCTGTAGTCCTGGCCGTAGCGCACGTGCTCCGGGGTGTGGAAGTTGGTCAGGTGGGTAGCGAAGGCGTTGACGAACAGCACCTTCTCGCCGGTCTCCGGATGGGTGCGCACCACTGGATGCTCGGCATCCGGGAACTGCGCCTTGAGCGCCAGGCGCTTCTCGATCGGCATGGCCGCGCCGAAGCTAGCCTCGATGCTATGGCGCGCGCGCAGGCCGGCGATGCGTTGCTTCACCTCTTCCGGCAGCTTCTCGTAGGCCAGTGCCATATTCGCCCACATGGTGTCGCCGCCCACCGGCGGGCATTCCACGCAGCGCAGAACGCAGCCCATCGGCGGCGCCTCGCGCCAGGTGGCGTCGGTGTGCCAGGCATTCTCGTAGCGGTCGTTGGGTGCGTCCGGCGACTTGTAGATGCGCACCAGGCCTGGGTGCTCCGGATCGCTGCCAGCCACCGGATGATCCTCCAGCTCGCCGAAACGACGGGCGAAAGCCACATGCTCGGCGCGGCTGATGTCCTGATCACGCAGGAACAGCACCTTGTGTTGCAGCAGCAGCGCCTTGATCTCGGCGAACAGGCCGTCGTCACGGGATGCATCGCCCAGGCTGACGCCGCTCAGCTCGGCGCCGATGGCGCAGGTCAGTTGTTCGACTCGCATGGCGGCCTCCTCAGATGACGAAGATCGACGAACCGGTGGTCTTGCGCGACTCCAGGTCGCGATGCGCCTGCACCGCGTCCTGCAGGGCGTAGTGCTGGTTGATCTCGATACGGATCAGGCCGCTGCCAACCAGGCCGAACAGCTCCTCGGCCAGCTCTGCCTTCTCCTGCGGATCGGCGATGTAATCGGCCAGCGCCGGACGGGTCATGTATAGCGAGCCCTTCATGGCCAGCAGCTGCGGATTGAAACCCTCGATCGGGCCGGAAGCGGTGCCGACGCAGACCAGCATGCCGCGGCGCTTGAGCGAATCCAGCGAACCCATGAAGGTGTCCTTGCCGACACTGTCGAACACCACGTCGACGCCACGCCCGCCAGTGAGCTGGCGCACGCGCTGGGCCACGTCCTCGTGGCTGTAGTCGATCACGTGGTCGCAGCCGTGAGCGCGCGCCACCTCGGCCTTGGCCGCGCTGGACACAGTGCCGATCACGGTGAGGCCGAGCAGCTTGGCCCACTGCGAGACGATCAGGCCGACGCCACCAGCGGCGGCGTGCAGCAGAATGCTGTCGCCCTCGCGGAAGGTGCGGATCTTCCTCATCAGGTAAGCCGAGGTCAGGCCACGCATGGTCATGGCCGCGGCCGTCTCGAAGGCGATGGTTTCCGGTAGCTTGATCAGCGGCGCGGCCGGAATCAGGCGTTCGGTGCTGTAGGCCCCGAGGGTATTGATGAAACCGGTGTAGGTGACGCGATCCCCCACCGCCACATTGCTCACGCCCTCCCCCAGCGCCACCACCACACCAGCCGCCTCGACGCCGATACCGTTGGGCAGCGGGATCGGGTAGGTGCCGTTGCGGAAGTAGGTATCGGCATAGTTCAGGCCGACGGCCACGTGGCGAATGCGCACCTGCCCCGGGCCGGGGTCGCCGACCTCGACGTCCTCGTAGCGCAGTACCTCGGGACCCCCGGTCTCATAAAAGCGGACGGCTTTTGCCATGCCTGTTCTCCAGTCTTGTAATAAGGCGTGAGCGGACTGTAGAACCGGCCTCCGAGGGGTGCTTCTCATCGCACGACAGCGGCTTTTCATTTCATGACATCAAGGTGCGGGACGCTGCCTACGGTGGACATGCGTCGTCACCAGCCGCAGCAAAAACAGCGACCAATGCAGTTCGAAGTCATTGAGTAAACAAGGTCAGCTTTCAAGACCTGTTTACAGATTGGGTGCAATCGAGTGGCCTTGACCCGGCCATGTATGGCACCCACGCGATGAGGCGTACAAGGTCAGCACAGGACGAAGAACCTGCAGGTAATCAATTGCTCCTCGGCCATGCAAAGCGGAAAAGCACCGCTCGTTAACTCGGCATCGAGATCGGCGACACCTTGGTGAAGGCGAAACAGACCGGAGCAAGCAAAAGGGGGAGCTAAGAGTAGGAAAAGTTCGGGTTATAGGCACATCGGCACTCAGTCAAACGCACCGCTGGGTATCGCACTTCCCCTAGAAAAAGCAAGCCACCGGCGCATGCCGATGACTTGCTTTGATGCATCCGGCATCAGTAGGAGCATTAGGGGGTGACGATGTTGAACCAGAAGTCGAAGCTGTCCATGTAGCTCATCAGCTCCTCCAGTTTTCCCTCTGTGCCCTGGACCTTGATCGCGCCCGAGCTTTCCGCGTCTTTCAGCGTTGTCTCCTTGAGCATGATCTTGTTCAGGGTGTCGCGGGTCAGGGTGATGGTCGCGTCGGCGTCCTTCGACTGCATGCCCTCGGTGTGGTTGAGCACGCCGTTGACCATCTCCAGCACGTACTTCTGCTTCAGGTCGGTGAAGTCGAAGTTGAGGGTGATGTGCTTGTCTTCAACCTCCGGCCCTTTCAGGCGCATGGCCAGGTAGTCGAAGAACAGGTCCAGGTCCATGGCCTTGACGGTGTCGGGGCTGGCGGTGTCCGGAGTCGGCAGTTTCTGCACGCCATTGCGCAGCTCCTGCGCACCGGTCAGGTAGAAGTTGCGCCACGGGCCACTCTCGGCCTGGTAGCCCAGCTGCTCCAGCGCATCGGCCTGCAGGTTCTTCGCCGCCTGGTTGCTTGGGTCGGCGAACACCACGTGGTTGACCACCTCTGCCACCCAGCGGAAGTCACCCTTGTCGTAGTACTCCTTGGCTTTGCTCAGCACCGCATCGGCGCCGCCCATCATGTCGACGTAGCGCTTGGCACCTTCCTCCGGTGGCAGCTCGTTGAGGGTGGCGGGGTTGCCGATGAACCAGCCCAGGTGCAGCACATAGGTGGCTTTGACGTTGTGGTTCAACGAGCCGTAGTAGCCACGGTTGGAGAAGCGCGTGGCAATGTCTTTCGGCAGTTTCACCTGCTCGCCGATCTCGGTCATGGTGTAACCCTTGTTCGCCAGGCGCAGGGTCTCGTCGTTGATGAAGCGGTACATGTCGCGCTGCGACGACAGCTGATCCTTGACCTCCTGGTTACCCCAGACCGGCCAGTGGTGCATGGCGTACATCACCTGCACATCGTCGCCCCACAGCTTCAGCGCCTCGTTGAGGTACTTGGACCAGGGCAGCGGCTCGCGGATCTTCGCACCGCGCAGCGAGTAGGTGTTGTGCAGGGTGTGGGTGGAGTCTTCGGCCGTGTTCAGGGCCTTCAGCTCCTTGATGTAATAGAGCATCTCGGCCGGCGCCTCGCTGCCCGGCGCGTAGAGGAACTCGTAGTTGAGCCCGTCGATCACGTGTTTCTCGCCGGTTTTCTGGATGATGTCGGTCGGCGGAATCAGGGTCACGGTGCCGGCGGAGGTGGTGGTGCCGAGGCCGGCGCCCAGCTGGCCGGTCTCATTCGGCGGCAGCAGGTTGCCGTACATGTAGCTGGCACGGCGGCTCATGGCGGTGCCGGCCATGACGTTCTCGGCGACCGCATGCTCGAGGAAGCCCAGCGGGGCATAGATCTTGACCTTGCCGGAGGTGACGTCGGCCTCGTCCACCACGCCGCGCACGCCACCGTAGTGGTCGACGTGGCTGTGGGTGTAGATCACCGCCACCACGGGCTTCTTCGGCCGATGCTTGAAGTACAGATCGAGGGCTGCCTTGGCGGTTTCGCTGGAGATCAGCGGGTCCATGACGGTGATGCCGGACTTGCCTTCGACGATGGTCATGTTCGACAGGTCGTAGTTACGCACCTGATAGAGACCCTCGGTGACCTTGAACAGGCCGGAGATGTTGATCAGCTGCGACTGGCGCCACAGGCTGGGGTTGGTGGTGTCGGGGGCGGCCTGACCTTCCTTGATGAAGTTGTACTTGGCCGGGTCCCAGATCATGTTGCCCTTGGCGCCCTTGATCGGCTCCGCTGGTAGCGGCGCGATAAAGCCCTTGTGCGCCAGCTCGAACGAGGTTTGATCGGCGAATGGCAGTTCCTTGAGCAGGGCATCGTTGGCCGCCTTGGTAGCTGCGGTGGCCGGTTTCGGTGCTTCCGCCGCCCAGCTCTGGGCGCTGACCGAGATGGCTGCCGCCAGCAGGAACGAGGAACTGAACTTCCACAGTCCTGCGGATGCCTGACGAGCCTTCAGCGTCGACGTTTGAGTGATCACTTTCATTGCAAGCTCCTTCTCTCTTGATCCGCCGTACCTGTCCAGGCAACTGCCAGCAGTAGTAATGGTGTTCCCCCACCCCCAGAGATTCTTCCGACCTGCATTCCGATGGCAGCACCTAGCGAACGGCACGACAGGCGCTGCACACCAGCTCTCTAATTATTTCTTCAGCGCTTCGAACGAATGGACCATGTCGCGCGCCCAGCCATCGAGCACGGCCTTGGTGTCGTTAGCGGTCATCACCTGGGCCGAGTTATCGAGGTCGGCACCGGCGCCTTTGCGTACCACCTGGGCGACCACTTCCTTGCTGCTGCCGTCGATGAATGCCGCTTCGGTGGCGATGCTGGTGTCCTGGTCACGGATGCCGGTGGCGGTGCTGACGCCGGCGGCCAGCAGGGCAATCGGGATGACCTCGTATGGGCGCAAGCCCTTGGTCGAGGCGCTGACCGCAGTGATCGCCGGCCGCACCACGAGCACACCCTGGCCCGGTGCTTTGGCCAGCGGCAGCACTTTGGAGAACTGGGTTTTCAGTACCGAGTCGTAGTAGTTGGTGATGCCCTGCAGCGTGCTCTGCGGAATCTTCTCGGTCGGCTGCGGCTTCGGATAGAGCTGGCTCGGCTCGATGTAGACGCTGGTGAATTCGTTGACGTCCACTCCCGGTTTGATCCAGCGCATCACGGGGGCGCCGGAGGGTGACTTAGCCTCCTCCAGCGGCTTGTAGTCCTGGAGGAAGCCCGAGTAGTCCTCGGAATCCACATACTTGCTGGCGCAACCTGCGACCCCCAGAGTGGCAAGGCACAAAGCGAGCGCTATTGGCTTCAACGTCATGGTGATGCTCCTGCTGAACAATGTTGCTGAGTGTTGGTAGTTGTTTTCTGGTTTGCGGTGTTTAGCGACTTCAGAAGCGCCAGGTCGCCCCGCCGCCAAGGATATGCAGGGCCGCGTTTTCGTAGCTGCCCGATAAGGTGGTGCCGGAGCGCGACTTGGTCTGCTCGACCTCCATGTCGCCCAGCCACACCAGGGTGTAGGCCAGGTGCAGGTCGAGGCCTTCGTCGAGCTGGTAGTTGATGCCGGTGGCGAAGCGCCAGGCCTCGCCCATGGGGTTGTCGACGGTGCGGTCATCGTCATCCACGGCCGAGCTGTCGTAGCCAAGGCCGACGCTCCAGCGCAGCTGCGGGGTGGCCTGGTACTGGGTGCCGATGGAAGCGTGCCAGGTGTCCTTGTATTGGCGGTCAACACTGCGGCTAACGCCAAAGGCATCGGCGTCCACCTCCACGCCGATATCGCCGAACTCGCTCCAGTCCTGCCAGCCGAGGCTGCCGAGCAGTTTCCACTGCGCATCGAGCTGGTGCGCCACGCTCAGCTGCACGGTCTGCGGCACGTTCATGTCCAGCTCCAGCGAGTCCACATCCAGACGACGCAGGGCGGCATTGACGATGGGGTTGCTGACGTCGTCGACGTCCGGCTTGTCCTCGAACTCCAGCTTGACCTTGCTGGTGTAGGCCAGGCCGATCTGAGTGCGTTCGTCGAGCTTGTAGAGCAGGCCGAGGTTGACCCCGGTGCCGACGTCGGTGTCCTTGAATTCCAGTTGCCCGTCGGGGTTGTCATTGATCCCGAGCAGGTTGTTGTTGATGGCCATCTCGGTGCGGTAGTACCCCAGCACGAAGCGCGGGCCGATGCCGACCGAGAGCTGGTCGGTGAACTGGTGGGCTATGGTTGGCTGGAACGACACGCCGATGATCGCCGCTTCTTGGGTGAAGTAGCGGCCGGCCCAATCGTCGTCATAGTCGAGCGCCAGGCCGAAGTTGCCATACATGCCGAAGCCGATGGCCGAGGTTTCGTTGAGCTGGTGGCTAATGAACAGGCTGGCGCCCGGCAGCCATTCCAGCGAGTTGCCGCCTTCGTTGCCATCGAACTGATTGCCGTCGTCGCGGGAGAAAGTGATCTGGCCGAGGATCACCTGGGCGTTGGCACTGACCTGCGTGCCCTTGAGTTCGGTGATGCCGGCAGGGTTGCTCATCAGCACGCTGGGGTCGCTGGCGAGCGCGGCGGAACCGGCATTGGCCAGCCCGGCGCCTTCCTGGCCTGCCTCATAGATCAGAATGCCGCCGGCCTGTGCGTGGTCGGCCATCAGCAGGCCCAGGCCGGATGTCAGGATCGCTGCATAGGCGATACGGGTGTTGCGGGTAGTGACATAGCGCATAAAGCATCCCCTGCTGAATATGGCTATCACAGCACTACCGGTACAGCGGCACCCGAGGGGAAAAAGCGTAGTTGGCGATGCATGGCAACTACCGATCAGGTACAGCCGTTCCAGCCATGACAAGAGGCAGCGTAGTAGAGGAGATTTGCGCTGCAAATTTCTGCCGGAGAAAACTGTAGGGATTCTCACTTAAACGCGACGGGTGGCGTAAAGCCGCAGTTTTACTGGGCTGAATGCTGGCGCAATGCCATCCGCCAGGGACGAAATCGGGCTACTGAGTGCCGCAAGGACTCCTCGGTGGATTCAACGAAGTTCAGTCCGAGATGTCAGTGCACAACACGTCCGTGTGAGCAGTTCGACTCTCTGTAGCCCCGCAAAAGACTATTGGGCGGCGGCAGTCGGTTTCCCCTTTTTGTCGACCAGCTTGTAGGCCACGTAGTACTTGTAGATGTTGCCGACGTAATCGACCGTCTCTCGGCCAACCACTCGTGCGGCACTGTGTTCGACGTTACCGAACCAGACATTCGGATCGAGCCCGGACTTCTCCGCGAGCCGCCTGAACTTGCGCAGATTGCCCGGGCCCGCGTTGTACGCGGCAAAGGTCATCAGCGTCTTGTTGAGCGGCGTCAGCTCCGGGTCGTTCAGGTACTTGTCTGCCAGCAGGCGCATGTACTTGCTGCCCGCTTCGATGTTCCTGTCCGCGCTCTTGTCGATTCCGGTTATGCCTACCGCCTTGTCGGCAGCCGTACTGGGCAGCAGCTGCATCATGCCGACCGCGCCGCGCGAGCTACGCGCCTTCTGGTTGAGCTGAGACTCCTGGAAGCTCTGGGCCATCAGCATCAGATAATCGAAGTCGTAGGTCTGGGCATGCTTGCGGAACAGGTCGACGGTCTCGCGGAATTTCTTCATTTCCGCTTCGGAAGTCGACTTGAACATCTTCTGGCTGTTCTTCACGTACTTGTTGCGTAGGGTGTTGCCAAACACCGTGCCGACCTTGTGGGCTTTGACGAAGGCATCCAGTTCGGTCTTGAACTTGGGGCTGCCCTTGCGGATAGCCCAGGCGAACTCGGCACCTTCGTGCACGGCAAAGCCGTCATCAATGCGCATGTCGGTATACAGCTTGCTCCAGGCCTCGGCGATGTAGCGATCCACTACGATGCCGTCGATGATCCCGGCGTTGACCATCTCCAGCAGGTCCTCGGACTCCAGGTTCTCATCGGCAGGAACCACATCTATGGGTGCCAAGCCCTTTTCCTGGAAGCTCTTGTTCAGGTTGACCAGATGTTCGAAGTAACTGCTCGAGGCTCGCACCGTGATCTTGCGCCCGGACAGGTCCTCCAGCTTGTTCAAGGGTTTGCTGCCTTTGGCCGACACGACCACCTCGCGGATACCGCTGGCAAACGGCGCGCCGAAATCCACCGTCTGCAGGCGCCCCTCGGTAATGGTCAGGCCTCCGGCGGCAATGTCCCCTACGCCTTCGAGCAGCTTTGGCATCAGCTCGTCACGGGCTACCGGGATAAACATCACGCGCCACTGGAATGACTTGCGCTCATAGGGATGGCGCTTGTTCATCCAAACCTCCAGCGCCTTGCCCAGCTCATAGCTGATGCCCTGCTGACGGCCGCGATCGACGGCATAGAAGGTTCGGCTGTAGGGCACCAGAACCCGTATCAGGCGCCGCTCACGCATTCCGTCCAGATCGCCAATCCAGGCTTCCGGAACAGGCAGCACCATGGCCGTCACTTCTGCCTCTTCCTGAGCGCTGAGTTGCACATCGGGCAACGCCGGTGTTTCAGCCAAAGCCGATGCGCTGAACAGCAACAACGTCAGAGCCGCACTGCGAAGGTTCATCTACCCTCTCCTTGCTTTACCTAAAGTGGACGCCGGCCTCGCTGGAGTTCTGCGCCCTGCTCTACCGCCCGCTTCTCATCCATGACCCACATGGGAGATCAGGCGGCAACGAAAACGATGATCGGACCACATACCGCCAGCAGCACATTGGAAATGGCGTAGCACACCGTGAAGCCAATTACCGGCGTATTGCTGCCCGACTGCTCCATGACCTTGTTCATCGACGCGGCCTCGGTCTGGGCTCCCGCCAAGGCGCCAAACAGAATCATCGGGTGCAGGCGCAAGACATAGCGGCCGAAGTACAGGGCCACCAATGGCGGCAGCAGTGTCACCACTACCCCGGAGATCAACAGCGCTGTGCCCTGTTCCTGCATGGCAGCAATCGCCGCGGGACCAGCCAGCAGGCCGACCACAGCGCCAAACGCGGTCAGGCCGAACTCGGAGAAAGCCCATTGCGCCGCGGGCGGCAGGTTGCCGACCTCCGGATGGCGGGAGTTGAACCAGCCAATCAGCAGCGCAACAACCAGCACGCCGCCACCAACACCCAGCTCCACTGGAATCATGCCGATATGCGTCGACAGCATGCCCAGCAGCGCGCCAATCACCATGCCCAGGCTGTGTATGGCTATGTCGGACTTGTAGCTGCTTTCCCGGATCCGCCCCACCCTGGCGGCCAGTGACTCGACGCTCGCTTTGCGCCCGGAGAGCGAGATGACATCGCCCCGACGCAATACCGTGTTGGGTAACAGCGGCAGCTCAAGCCCCTGGCGAGTGATGCTGTTGATGAAGCAGCCGAGTCTCTCTGCGCCAACAACACGCGCCTTGATGTCATGAATCGTATGGCCGGCCAGGTCGGCCGCAATCAGCACCACATCGACGGTGCGCGTCGGGAAGGACATCGACTCGGCATGATCGACCTCCGGTCCTATCCACTGACTGAGCTGGCCAACGGCCTCGCGTAGCGCGTACACCCCGAGGATGTCGCCGACCTGCAACTGCAGGTCCGGGGCGCGCTCCAGTACCTGCGTCCCACGGACCACGCGCTCGATGCTCAGTGATGAGTGCAGACGCTCGATATCGGCGATGCGAGAGCCGGCGGCGCCACCTTCCACGGCCCGATGCGCCCGAACCACGATGCGCGTGTAAGGGACACGGGTGAAATCGTCCTGGTTGGTAGCGATCCCCAGCTCCTGCTCCAGCTCACGCGCCGAAGCCCGCAAATCAACCCTGAGCAGCCGCGGCGCGATGCTGCCCACGAATACGATCAGGCCAACGGTGCCGAACAGATAAGTAATGGCGTAGGCGATGGCCATGTGGCTGTTGAGCTGGGCCTTCGCCGCACTATCGAGCGGCAGCTGGGCAATGGCGCTACTGGCGGTGCCCATGATCGCCGTATCGGTCAACGCGCCGGCGCCAAGGCCTGCGGTGAAGCCGGCGTCGAACTGGTAAATCCAGTTCATCAGCAAGATGGCGCCCAGCGCAGTACTGCACAGCACCACAGAGAACAGCACCAGCTTCAAGGTGCCGCGATTCAGGCTGCCGAAGAACTCGGGGCCACTCTTGAAGCCCACGGCATAGATGAACAGCACGAAGAACACGGATTTCAGCTCATGCGGGACCTCCAGCCCCACCTGCCCGATGAGCAGCCCCATCAGCAACGCGCCCGCCACCGAGCCCAGGTGGAAGCTGCCAATGCGGATGCGCCCGATCAACACGCCCAGGGCAATGGCCAGAAAGACCGCGAGCTCCGGATTTGAGCGAAGTGCGCCTATGACGAAATCCATCATGGCTTGTCAGCCTCGTCCTTAGCCTGCGCCGGTGCGGAGAACCAGCGCTCCTTGGGCACCCACTTCTCCTGCTCGGGGTCGCCCAGGTAATGCGGCGACATGATCTGCACCCCGTATTCGTTGAATACATCCTGGATGTTGGCGTGCAGCATGGTGAGCAATACCGCGCGCGGCCTGGGCTCGCTGGGAATCGCCTGGGCCACCAGGCGGTACTCCGGGTAGAAGTCCGACAGCGCCGTCTGGAACACCTGAGGGTTTGGTGTTTGCAGAATGCCGGGAGTGCGCAATGCGGCCTCGAGGAGCATGGCCTCCACCTGCCGCCAGGGCGTGTCGTAGCCGATGGTGACCACGGTATCCACGACATAGCCGTTACCCTGCACCACGCGCGAGTAGTTCTTGGTCACTGCTCCGGTGATCATCGAGTTGGGAAGGGTCAGCACCTCGCCGAGCCCCGTGCGGATAGTGGTGGTGAACATCCCTACCTCGGTCACGGTGCCTTCGTTTTCGCCAACCCGGACGTACTCCCCTACGCGCAAGGTACGGGTATAGGTCAGGATCAGCCCGGCGGCTGCCTGCCCCACCACACTGGACGCGCCCAGGGAAATCATCAGGCCGATCAGTACCGACAGGCCCTTGAAGGCCTCGGTGTCCGCCCCAGGCAGATAGGGATAAGCCATCGCCAGGGCGAACAGCCAGATGGCCAGTGACGTCAGCCGAGTGGTGGGCTGCAGCGTCTCCTGGTTGAGCCAGTTGATGGTTCCCGGCCGCGACAGGCGCTCCAGCAAGCGCCTGCAGAAAGCACTGAAGCCGCGCGCGATGAAGAAGATCAGCAGCGCAATCACCAGACCCGGAATCGCGCTGACCACAGCATCCAGCACATAGCGGGCAAGCCCCACCAGATACTCGTTCAGGCTTTCACCCCAGGGCCGGGTATAGGGGAAGCGCTGCAGGACGAACGTCAGCCACTCGTAGGTGAGCAGCAACACCAATACCCAATACACCAGGCCGAATAGCCGGCGAGTCACCAGCAACAGGTTGCCGCTATCGATCAATTGGGCATGGCCGACTTTCAAGGCGCTGGTGTGGCGCTGCACGCGGTCGGGCAGCCAGGACAGCAGGCGCCGGTGGCAGAAGGAAAGCAAACGCAGCAGTCCCATGAACAGCAATGTCGCCGCTGCGCTTAGGCCACCCGCCATTAGCAGGAAACGCAGGTTGCGGGCTTCCTGGGTTTCCCCGACCACCTGACGCAGGCGCTGCGCCGCAGCCTCGGCCGTTTGCCGGACGTCCGCATCGCCTGGACCAACATCCTTGGGAGAAACGATAAACGCTCGGCGATTGCCCAGCAGTACCAGGTAGTCGTCCTGGATAGAGTCCAGCCGCACCTCGACGTCGTCCGTGCCCCCTACCACTTCATTGATCACTGCGCGCGCACGCTCGACCCTAGCCTCGGGGTTCTCCCCCAGTACCGTGGCGCGAAACACGATGATGCTGCGATTGGCGATCTTGAGCTCAGCAGTCTCTGGCGCTGAGACCGCAGCCTCTTCTGCGGCGCTGACCATCCCAGCAAAGGCCAAGCAGAAAGCCAAGAATATGAAACGCCCCTTCCCCATCGCTCAGCCCCCTACAGGCGTCACTGCCTGGCACAACCCGGACATATCCCCGCAAATCCCGTTCTGCAGCCTAGACCAGCCGCCAAGAAGGCGCCTGTACCACCCAACCGGCAAGAATCTGGTATGGGTCTACCCTGCCGCTCAGCACGCGCAAGGCTGGAAGTGCCGAGATAGAGATGGCAAGGCGCTATTACGCCGCCTATCCGGAAGGCAGACGCTCCGCTAGGAAAGGTGTTCTGGTACTCGGCATCCAGACCCGGGCTGACTGCCTTGACACCTTCGTTGAACAGGCAGTTGGGACCGTAGCCATCGACGCCATGGGACAAAGTAATGCTCGGTATGAGACTCACCCTGGCGAACACGCTGTTGTAGTCCCAGCTGGCGTGCATGCTGTCATCCCAGGAAGTCGAGGTCACGAAACCGTCGCCTTCGCAGTACTTGTCGATGTTCTCGGCGGAAGCACCTACTGCGGCACACTCCGACTAGCGAAGGTATTCGCCACTGGCGACTATTGGCCGAAGGTAGCCCCTCGTGAAAGCCAGTTTCCGGCCATTAGCGCGTCATACAGTGGCTATCGAAGGCCGCCGTAAGGGGAGCCCCATACTTCGCTTCTAACATTGGAGGTATCGGGAGCTTCAGACTCCATTCAGATTCGCTTCGGATACTGCCTTCCATCGAACCAATCGATGGGGGCAAAACATGATCCGATTGCAATGGGAAACACTGTTCCCACTTCACTTTGGCGGAGCTGGCGAGCGCTGTGCCTATCTGAATCTACATCGAGAAGACGCCCCTGGCCGACAAGAGCTGGAGTCGTTTGTTAAACGCGGCTTCGAGCAAGCGCATGGGGCGAATGTTCAGCACTTCCTACCGGAAATGCTTGGGCTTTATGACGGCCAAGATCGTTTGGATGCTGCCGTCGGGATTCGCCTAGCCAGTAGTGGTCCACTCTTTCTCGAACAATATCTGGATGAACCGATGGAGACTGAGGTCTCGCGGTTAGCCGGAATAGATGTTTCGCGTGAAGCGCTGGTGGAGGTCGGTAATCTCTCGGCACTGTCTGCGGGTGGTGCGCGCTTGCTGATCATCGCAGTGACTTGGCTGCTGGCGGCCAGGGGCCTGCGCTGGGTGGCCTTCACTGGTACTTCCAGCTTGGTTAACAGCTTCCATCGCCTGGGGCTGGAACCCATTGCACTGGGTCAGGCTCAGGCCGAGCGTCTGAGTGATCCGAGCAGCAATTGGGGCACGTATTACGAGCTATGTCCTCAAGTGTTCGCCGGCGACATCCTTCATGGCCATGCAGAACTGGAGCGTCGCGGGATTTTCCAGCGCCTTGGCTTTCCGCGGTTGCAGGGAGAAAGTGGCCATGCAGCCTAATCTCCGCTGGTTCCGCGAGGTTTTGCAGAAACATGCCCAAGGTGGGTCGCCACAGGCAGCAGTGCGAGGTGTCGAACAGCGCTACACCTATGCCCAGCTGCTGACCGAGGTCGAGCGGCGCGAGTCCCGCTTGCGGGAGCAGCCAGCAGGACCGATCGCTTTGTTCTTGGACAACGGACCAGAAGCGCTCTTCTGGGACCTGGCTGCGCTATTCAGCGAGCGGCCCTGCATTGTATTGCCGCCTTTCTTCAGCCCCTCTCAGCGTGCCCACTGCCTGCAGCAAAGCCAGACTCCGCTAGTGCTAGCCGGTGAGGTGATGGGCGAAGAGCTACGTGCATTAGGCTACGTGTTCGACGGCATGTTCTGGAAACACCCCATAACCCATTCGGATGCGTTGCCAGATGGCACAGCCAAGATCACCTACACCTCGGGCAGTACCGGGACACCCAAAGGTGTGTGCTTGTCGGCTGAGGCCATGTTGAGGGTTGCCCATGAGCTTGAAGCAGCCAGCCGTCCCACCCAACCTAGCCACTATCTAGTAGTGCTGCCTCTGGGTGTGCTGCTGGAGAATCTGGGTGTATATGCCGCTCTGCTGGCTGGGGCTCAAGTTACGCTGCTGCCCCTGCATCAACTCGGTATGAGCGGTGCCAGTGGCATCGATATCAAGCGTTTGTTGACGTGCATTGCCTTGAGCGGTGCGCAAAGCCTGATCTTGGTACCGCAGTTGTTGCTGGGACTGGTCACCGCTATTGAACGTGGCCTCATGGGTGTCGGCGCCTTGCGCTTCGTTGCGGTAGGCGGGGCGAAGGTCTCGGAAGGGCTGCTTTCGCGGGCGCAGGCTGTAGGACTCCCGGTTTATGAAGGTTATGGCCTGTCCGAATGTGCATCGGTGGTCTGCTTGAACCGCCCACAGCACAGCCGTCCCGGTACGGTCGGTCGGCCGCTGCCTCATGTCGAAGTACGTCTGGCCGAGGATGGTGAGGTTCAGGTACGCGGCACCACCATGTTGGGCTATCTGGGCGAGCCAGCAAGCATAGGCTCCTGGTTATCGACCGGCGATCTGGGTCGCTTCGATGCAGATGGTTATCTGCACATTCTCGGGCGCAAGAAGAACCAGTTCATTACCAGCCTGGGCCGCAACGTCAATCCGGAGTGGGTGGAGGCCGAGCTGACGCAGGACGGAACCATTCTCCAGGCCTTCATTCACGGCGAAGGCCTGAGCCACAACCTGGCGTTGTTGTGGCCCCTCTCTTCCGAAACAAGCGATGCCGAGTTGGATGCTGCCGTACAGCGTTGCAATAGCTCGTTGCCTGACTATGCCCGTGTACATCGCTGGGCTCGCCTTCCCGAACCGTTTGCGTCCAGCAATGGACTGCTGACTGGCAACGGTCGGCCACGCCGCGAGGCGATTTACCTCCACTACCAGAACACCCTCAACCAGCTCGTAACCGAATGAGGTTTACCCCATGTCTTTCTTCGACTCCCTGCAAGCCGCAACCAGTGAAGAGCGTAAAACTCTGTTCAGTGTACCCGTGATCCGGGATGCCTTGGGTGGGGCTGTGAGTCTTGAGGGCTACATTGTCTTCCTGACTCAGGCTTACTACCACGTCCGCCATACGGCGCCATTGATGATGGCGTGCGGTGCCCGCCTACCGATCCGCCTTGAATGGCTGCGCAAGGCTGTTTGCGAATACATCGATGAGGAGTACGGCCATGAGCAGTGGATTCTCAACGACATAGAAGCCTGTGGCGGAGATCCCGAGAAGGTGCGTAATGGCCGTCCATCCCTCTCCATCGAGCTGATGGTTGCCTTCCTCTACGACACTATTCAGCGGGGCAACCCGGTTGGGTTGTTCGGCATGGTGAATGTCCTGGAGGGTACGAGCATCGCTCTGGCCACCCATGCAGCTGGCAGCATCCGCAGTTCCTTGGGGCTTCCGGTCACTGCGTTCAGCTACCTCAGCTCTCATGGCGAACTGGACCAGGAACACATGGCCACCTATCGCTCGCTGATGAATCGGCTTGAGCAGCCAGAGGACCAGGATGCTGTCATTCATGCGTCCAAGGTGGTTTACGGTCTCTACACAGACATGTTCCGGGGCCTGCCGCGAGCAGAGGTCCATGCCGGGGTGCACCATGCGCTTGTCTGACTGCCGCGCGATACTCACCGGTGCTAGTGGTGGTATTGGTTTGCAGCTAGCAGAGCAGCTGTGCAACGCCGGTGCACAGGTTCTTGCGGTGAGTCGTCAGGAAGGTGGGCTCGGGCAACTGCGGCAGCGCTTTCCGCAACAATTGCGCTGGCAGCAGGCTGACTTGAATCAGGCCAAGGCCCGCCAGGAAGTGCTGAGCGCCGCGTGGCAACTAGGTGGCGTAAACCTGCTCATCAACGCTGCAGGGGTCAATCGTTTCGCCCTGTTTGAGGAGATGGACGACGATGAGATCGATGCTCTGCTCGACCTGAACATCAAGGCCACCCTGCAGTTGACGCGACTGCTGCTGCCCGTCCTGCGTCGGCAGGGACATGCATTGATCACGAACATCGGCTCCACCTATGGATCAATTGGCTACCCCGGTTACGCGACATACTGCGCAAGCAAGTTTGCCCTAAGAGGTTTTTCAGAGGCATTGCGGCGTGAGTTAGCAGATACGTCCGTGGATGTTCTCTACGTGGCCCCCAGAGCCACTCGAACGACGATGAATGGTGCTGCTGCCAGGGCGCTGAATGACGCGCTTAAGGTGGGCACCGATGATCCTCGAGATGTCGCCGTCGCGGTGCTAGAGGCAATAGAGCGCAACCTCAGTGAGCTTTATCTGGGCTGGCCTGAGAAGATTTTTGTGCGCCTGAACCACCTGCTGCCAGGCCTGATAGACCGGGCCCTGCGTAAGCAGCTTCCATTGATCCGCCACCACAGCCGTGCGGAAGTCGGAGAGGCTAGTAAATGAAACGACTCATATTCATCGCACTCGCACTGCTTCTGGCTGCACCGTCCACGTGGGCTTTGGATTCTGCAGGCCAGCAGCGGCTCGCTGACATTCAAACACGTTGGGCGCAGATTCAGTACCGCACTCCAGAGGCAGAACGTGAAGAGGAATTCGCTAAGCTGGCGAGCGACGCGCTCGTATTTACTCGCCAGCAACCAAGATCTGCAGAAGCCTGGATCTGGAACGGCATTGTCACCAGCAGCTGGGCCGGTGCCGAAGGCGGGCTTGGCGCCCTGAGTAAAGTGAAGGATGCACGCGCTAGCCTGGAGAACGCCTTGGCTATTAATCCTGAAGCCCTGCAGGGCTCTGCTTACACCAGCCTCGCTGCTCTCTATGATCGGGTGCCGGGCTGGCCAATTGGCTTCGGCGATTCGGAGAAGGCGGAATCGCTGCTGAAGGAAGCTTTGCGCATCAATCCAAACGGCATCGACAGTCTGTATTTCTGGGGAGACCACCTGTACCGTCAGGGACGCAATGCTGAAGCACGCAAGGTGCTGGAACAGGCTCAGCAGGCGGCACCGAGGCCTGGACGTGAGCTCGCTGACCAGGGGCGACGAGAGGAAATCACTGCTTTACTCAAAACCCTTGAGAAAGAATAGGACTGGGCATGCGTCTGTTGTTGGTTGAGGACGATACTGCGCTGGGGGAGGGCCTCAGAACTGGCCTCCGTGAAGAGGGCTATACCATCGACTGGCTGCAGGACGGTGCCAGCGCATTACATGCTTTGACCCAGGAGGCTTTCGACCTGGTGATACTCGATCTCGGCCTGCCCCGGCTGGATGGCATTCATGTTCTCAGGCGCCTCCGCGGCACCGGGGCGTCGCTTCCTGTGTTGATTCTCACCGCTCGTGATGGGACGGACGATCGCATTGCCGGCCTTGATGCAGGTGCAGATGACTACCTGATCAAACCCTTCGATCTCAACGAGCTCAAGGCGCGGCTACGAGCCTTGCTACGCCGTAGTAGCGGTCGTGCGACGGTACTGATCGAGCATGGCGGTGTCAGCCTCGATCCGGTCTCGCAGCAAGTGCATTACCAAGGCCGTTCTATTTCGCTGACGCCCAAGGAGTACGTGTTATTGCACGAACTCTTGGCGCAGCCCGGAAAAGTCTTTAGCCGGGAGCGGCTGACCCAGTTGTTGTACGGCTGGGATGAGGAAGCGGAAAGTAACACTCTCGAAGTCCATATCTATCACCTGCGCAAGAAACTGTTCGGCGAGCTGATACGAACCGTTCGCGGCATCGGCTACCTGGTGGAAAGCAAACTATGACGTCCCTGCGGCAACGCACCCTCTGGCGAGTGGTAGTTCTCCTTATCGCCGGGACCAGTCTGCTTGCGTACTACAACTACCGGGACAGCAGCCACGAGATCGCCGAGGTCTACGATGCTCACCTGGCTCAAAATGCCCGACTACTACAGGGCGTGATGAGCCTGCCGCTTGCCACCAATGATCGCGAGCGGCTTTACGATGCATTCGACAAGGCTCTACGCCAGGCTGGTAGCCCAGGCGTTGGTCATCCATACGAAAACAAGCTGGCGTTTCAGGTCTGGCGCGAAAGTGGTGAGTTGCTAGTGCATACGCCTAGTGCACCGAGCATCGTGCCCCCCATGAGCAAACCGGGCTTTTCTGACTTCACTGCCGACACCAGACAGTGGCGTGGCTTCCTGCTCCCGGTTCCTGATCAGCAAGTCATTATCTGGGTCGGAGAGCGGAAGGATGTTCGTGGTGACCTGGTTAGTCGCATCGTTCGCCATACACTGATTCCTTTCCTGCTCGGCGGGTTGGTGTTGGCGTTGCTGGTTTGGTTCGCCATCGGTTGGGGACTGCAACCCCTGCAGAACATGGCGAATGTCATTCGTGGTCGCCACGCCAAGTCGCTTGAGCCCTTGCAACTAGCTCCGCTGCCCAGCGAGTTGGAACCAATGCAGGCTGCGATCAATCGGCTGCTTAGCCAGGTCAGCGATCTCCTTCGTCGTGAGCAGCGCTTCATCGCCGATGCAGCACACGAAATGCGTACTCCGCTGGCGATCCTTCGCCTTCATGCACAGAACGTAGAGCAAGCTAAGACTGCGGAAGATCGAGATCAGGCGCTGCGGTTCTTGATTGGCGGCGTTGATCGGTTGAGCCGAGTAGTCAATCAGTTGCTCACGCTCGCCCGGCTCGAGCCGCGCATGGGCCAGCAGCAGTGGGAGGATGTTGACCTAGCGAAGGTCGCGACGGAAACGCTGGTTGAAATGACGCCGTGGATGCTGGAGCAGAGTGTCGAGCCAACCTTGGAAATTGCACCAGGCACTTACCACGTTCGGGGCGACCCGATGACTATCGGCCTTGCCCTGCAGAACCTCGTCAGTAACGCCGTCAACTTCTCGCCTTCAGGCGCTAGCGTGCGAGTCAGCCTTCAGGGCCGGGGTTCGCATATTGTTCTGATGGTCGAGGACGAGGGACCAGGCCTCTCGCAAGAACAACTCGAAAAGGTATTCGAGCGCTTTTTTAGCGAAGGCCATGAGGGCGGCGCCGGTCTAGGACTTTCCATCGTGCGAACCATTATGGAGCACATCGGAGGCACGGTACATCTACAAAACGGCCAGACAAAGGGACTGAGGGCGACGCTGGAGTTCCCGAGCCAACCGCGCACGGCCTGAAGACAAGCTAGCCAAGCTCGTCTTCTTTCGGCAACACCCGCCGCCGGCCGGTGATCATCGAAAGGGGTAGATTATCTCGTAGGCGTACACTCTCCAGCACTGCAGCGACAAGGTGCAGCGATACCAGCGCAGCAAGCCCATTGGCAATCCAGCGATGCAGGTCCCCTGGCCAATCGACGCCCCAGAGGGCGTCGACTTCCTGCATCAGATAGCCTGTCAGCCCCAGCAGGGCAATCGCAGACATCATCAGGATCATGACCAACGCCCCCAGTGGTGAGTGCCCTAGCCGATGGTGAGGTGATCCATTTAGTAGAGCTGTGATGTGCGCTCCCAGCCGGCGCTTCGTTGGCCAGAAATCCTGCCATCGCGCACTGCGAGGGCCAACGACCCCCCACAGTACGCGAATCAGCAACCAGCCGCAGGCGTAGTACCCCAGCCAGTTGTGCCAGCTATCACCTTCCTCGGTGAAGAAGTAGTTGCTCACGAAGACACCGGCGACCGAGACATGGAACAGCCGGACAATTGGGTCCCAGAGCCGAATGGTCGCCGGGCGCATCAGCTTTCTACCTTGCTCTTCACCGGCTGCCCGGTGACCGGATCGTGATAGATCTCAACCTTGCGCTTGTCCTTGTCGAATCCATAGATCTCGTAGCAGTTACCACTGGTGATCTTGAACTTACTGATCTGGTAGCCCTGTTCCTTGAGTTGAGCTTGGAACTGCTCAGGGTCTTTCCATGTGGAGCGGTCAGCGGTAGTGCATTGGGGGGAGGCAAGAGCAGCAGTGCTAGCGATCAGGAGGGCAGGAATAAGTAGAAAACGCATGATGAAGCTCCTCAATGGTTTGGAGGCTTCACTCTGCGCGCGAAAGCTTAAGGATTTCTGAGGGGACCTGATCTAGCTGTCCCAAAATGATCGCCGATGCTCTCGAGGTGGGAATCTGCAGCTCGTAGATAGCCGCTGCTTCTGGCTGGTTAGCGCCCAGTGTCATGACTGGCGATCCTTGTCCTCTCCCATCTGTGGAGGACAAGCCATGCACACAATTGCTATCTGTAGCCGCCAACCTTGGAACAAAGGAAAACTGGTTGGGCAGAAAGCCCCGCTCCGTCTACGAGATATCTGGGCGATCCGGGTAAGACTTCAAATTGCGGAGCGAGTCCGGGATCTGGCTCTCTTCGATCTAGCCATCGACAGCAAACTTCGAGCCTGCGACTTAACCAAACTCCGTGTGCGCGATGTCGCTCATGGCGAGCGAGTTTCATCGCGGGCCATCGTCATGCAGCAGAAAACCCAGCGCCCAGTTCAGTTTGAGATCACCGAGCAAACACGTATTGCTCTCGAAGCCTGGATACATCACGCGCATCTTCGCAGCGAGGATTGCCTTTTCCCGAGCCGGCTACATAGCTCAGAGCATCTCTCCACTCGGCAGTACGCACGAATCGTTAAAGCGTGGGTGCGTTCCATTGGCCTTGATCCGGCTATGTATGGCACTCACACAATGAGGCGCACGAAAGCATCTCTGATTTACCGCAGGACGAAGAACCTAAGGGCTGTTCAACTGCTGCTTGGCCATACGAAGCTGGAGAGCACCGTTCGATATCTCGGGATCGAGGTAGATGACGCCCTGGAAATGGCGGAGCAGACAGAGGTTTGACCATGCAATGCATAGCGGCGGCCGTCGCCAGGTCGTCGCTAACCGGCCAATAACGGACATCCATATATGGCTAAGCGCCTATAGCAGGACTCCGACTGATCAATCTCCCCGATCAGCCTAGACCGCCGCTTACCTGAACCACCCGACAAGAGGGGGGTAAGGAACCCCACTCCCGCGCAGAATCCTCGAAAGCATTCCGCCATGCCTGAGCCGAGGAGCCTGCACATGCTGTACGAATCAATCGACACCGCCGCAATCAACGACGAAGACCTGCCCTGGATCCCCTTCTCCCCCTACAGCAACGACGTACTGCTCAAGTACATCAAGTGCGACCCGGTGCGCGGGGAGACCATCACCCTGCTCAAGGCCCCCGCAGGCGCCACGCTGCCGAAGCACCATCACTCCGGCACGGTGATCGTTTACACCATCAAGGGCGCCTGGAAATACATCGAGCATGACTGGATCTCCCGCGAGGGCGGCGTGGTCTTCGAGACTGCCGGCACCAGCCACACCCCCATCACCCTGACCGAGTACGGCGACGAGATCATCACCCTGAACATCACCCAGGGCGACCTGTTGTATTTCGACGAGAACGACAACCTGTTCGCCATCGAGAACTGGAAGTCGGGAGTCGAGCGCTACCTGGCGTACTGCAAGGCCAACGGCATCGAGGCCAAGGACATCACCAGCTTCTCGGTCTGACCCGACCCGCCCAGCAGCCCGCAGCGCTCGACGCCCTGCGGGCTTGCCATAGAACGACAAGACGGATGCCCAGATGACCAAGAAGCCCTGTGCGGGAGAAATCGCGCTGGCAATCGGCACGCTGTTAAGCGCCCCCGCTGCCATGGCGCAGGACAGCCTGCCCTTCCCTCCGACGCCCTCCGCCAGCGACGCCGGCCCCACCCTCAAGGAGTCGCGGCACGCGAAGCGCCAGGCGCAGTCGCACCTGCCGGCGGATGCGCCGAATATCCTGGTGATCATGCTCGACGACGCCGGCTTCGCCCAGGCCGATACCGTGGGCGGCGGCATCCACACGCCGACCCTCAGCCGCGTCGCCGACAGCGGCATCCGCTACAACGCCTTCCACACCACCGCAATCAGTTCGGCCACTCGCGCCGCGCTGCTGACCGGGCGCAACCATCACCGAGTGGGCAACGGCGTGATCGCCGAGCTAGCCACCGATTGGGACGGTTACACCGGGGAGATTCCCAAGAGCTCGGCGACCATGGCCGAAGTGCTCAAGCAGCACGGCTACAGCACCGCCGCCTTCGGCAAGTGGCACAACACGCCGACCCACGACACCACGGCGGTCGGCCCCTTCGACACCTGGCCCAGCGGCTACGGCTTCGAATACTTCTACGGCTTCCTCGCCGGCGAGACCTCCCAGTACGAGCCGCGCCTGTACCGCAATACCACGCCGATCGAGCCGCCGCACGAGCCCGGCTACCACCTCAGCGAGGACCTCGCCGAGCAGGCCGTGGACTGGCTGCAGGAACATCAGACCCATGCCCCGAGCAAGCCCTTCTTCCTCTACTG
This sequence comes from Pseudomonas sp. ML96, assembly GCF_000761545.1. GTDB lineage: Bacteria > Pseudomonadota > Gammaproteobacteria > Pseudomonadales > Pseudomonadaceae > Aquipseudomonas. The sequence goes on from NZ_JPMY01000016.1 coordinate 43,979, forward strand.
GACGCCGGGCGCCGTGCACGGACCGCATCAGGTCAACGCGACCTGGGCGGACAAGTACAAGGGCAAGTTCGATGCCGGCTGGGACAGCTACCGGCAAGAGACCTTCAAGCGCCAGAAGGCTCTCGGCTTCATTCCCCAAGACGCCCAGCTGACCCCACGCCCGGCGGAGCTGCCGGCCTGGAACAGCCTCAGCGCCGAGCAGAAGCGCTACCAGGCACGCCTGATGGAGGTCTACGCCGGCTTCATGGAACATGCCGACACCCAGGCCGGCAAACTGCTCGACGAGTTGGAACGCCAGGGCGAGCGCGACAACACCCTGGTGTTCTACGTGTTCGGCGACAACGGCGCCTCCGCCGAAGGCATGGAGGGCACCATCAACGAGCTGCTCGCGCAGAACGGCATCACCTTCCCCAAGGAGCAGCAGCTCAAGGTGCTCGACGGCATGTACGGCGGCCTACCGGCGCTGGGCGGCGCCAAGCTGGAAAGCATGTACAACGCCAGCTGGGCCTGGGCCGGTTCCGGCCCCTTTCCCGGCACCAAGCTGGTGGCCGGCTACTTCGGCGGTACCCGCACGCCGCTGGCGGTGTCCTGGCCCAAGCGCATCGCGGCGGACGAACGGGTCCGCCAGCAGTTCCACCACGTCAACGACATCGCCCCGACCGTCTACGACCTTCTCGACATCACGCCACCGAAGTCGGTCAACGGCGTGGTCCAGGACCCGCTGGACGGTGTGAGCATGGGCTACACCTTCGCCGATGCCGCGGCCGAGCCACGCAAGCCGGCGCAGTACTTCGAGGTGCTCGGCAGCCGCGGCATCTACAAGGACGGCTGGATGGCCTCGGTATTCGGCCCGCGCAAGCCCTGGGTCCAGGGCTTTGCCCAGTTCATGGGCTGGAACCCGCAGAACGATCACTGGGCATTGTATGACCTGAGCAATGATTATTCGCAGGCCACCGACGTGGCCGAGAAGTACCCGGAGAAACTCGCCGAGCTCAAGGCGGAGTTCGACGCCCAGGCCAAGGCTAACCACGTCTACCCCATCGGCGCGGGGCTTTACCCCTTCCTCGCTCCTTCGGTGCTGGCCGGCGACGGCCGCCAGGAGTGGCACTTCACCGCGCGGGTCAAGCGCCTGCCGGAGTTCGCCGCGCCCAACCTGCGCAACCGCAGCAGCCTGGTGAGTGCCGAGGTCGAGTTGCCGGGCAACGCCAGCGGGGTGATCTACGCGCTGGGCGGCATGGGCGGCGGGGTGACGCTGTATCTCGACAAGGGCCACGTGGTCTACGAATACAACGCGATGGCCGTGGCCCGCATCAGGCTGCGCGCCGAGCGCCCCCTGGCCGCCGGCCCGGCGCGGATCGAGGTGCGTACCCAGGCCACCGCCGCCAAGCCCGGCTCGCCGGTGCAGCTGAGCCTGCTGGTCAATGGCGAGGAAGTGGCCAGCGGCGCCACGCCCTTCACCCCACCGCTGACCTTCACCGCCAGCGAGACCTTCGATGTGGCGCAGGACCTCGGTTCGCCGGTGGCGCTGGACTACTTCGACCGCGCGCCGTTCGCCTTCGATGGCAACGTGCGGGACCTGCAAATCCGCTATCTCCCCTGACCCCATCGGGACGCGCCCAGCGCGGCCCACGGAGACGACCATGGCCATCGCCGACCTGAAGAACAAGAAAGTCCTGATCACCGGAGCGGCCTCAGGCATCGGCCGCGCCACGGCACTGGCCTTCGCCCGCCGCGGGGCCATCCTGCTTCTGTGCGACATCGATACCAGCGGCCTGGCCGCGCTGAGCCAGCAGATAGTCGACGCCGGCGGGCAATGCTTCAGCTATGAGATAGACGTCACCGACGCCACCGCCATGGCCGAACTGGCCGCCGGCATCCATGTCGCCCAGGGCGCGGTCGACGTGCTGATCAACAACGCCGGCGTCGGCTACCTGGGCCGCTTCCTGGATAGCGACCTGAACCACTGGCCGCGGGTGCTGGACATCAACCTGATGGGCGTGGTGCACGGCTGCTACTGCTTCCTGCCACGCATGATCGAGGCCGGCGGCCCGCGCCAGATCATCAACGTGGCCTCCGCCGCAGCCCTCTACCCCTCCCCGAGCATGGCCGCCTACGCCGCCTCCAAGCACGCGGTCTACGGCCTGAGCGAAGTGCTGAAGATGGAGCTGAACGACACTGAGATACAGGTCACCACCGTATGCCCCGGGGTGATCAACACGCCGATAGTGGCCAACCGCAGGAATATCGCCGCCTCCGTAGGCGTGGAGCAGATCAGTCGCCTGCAGCAGTATTACCAGAACAAGGGCTGCGACCCGGAGCTGGTGGCCGAGAGCATGGTGCAGGCGGTGCAGCAGGGCCGTGACCTGGTACTGGTAGGCCCCTTCGCCCGCCTGATCTTCCAGCTCAGGCGCCTCTCGGTCGGTCTGCTGCGACGCATCGTGCTCAAGGATGCGCGCAAGATCGGCTACCTCTGATTCCACAGGCCACACCATGAGCGATCTGCAGCAGCAAGGCATGCACCTGATGGCCAAGCCCGTCGGGCCGATCTGCAATCTCGATTGCGATTACTGCTTCTACCTGGAGAAGGAGCAGCTGCACCCGCCGAGCAACCGCTTTCGCATGGCCGACGAGGTGTTGCGCGCCTATGTGCAGCGCTACATCGCCGCGCAGCACAGCCCGGAGGTCGAGTTCACCTGGCAGGGCGGCGAGCCCACCCTGCTGGGGCTGGAGTTCTTCCAGCGCGCGCGGGCCTACCAGCGAGAGTTCGCCAACGGCAAGACCATCCGCAATACCCTGCAGACCAACGGCACGTTGCTCGACGAAGCCTGGTGCGCCTTCCTGGCCCACGAGGGCTTCACGGTAGGCATCAGCCTGGACGGGCCGCAGGAGCTGCACGACTTGCACCGGCCGGACAAGCGCGGTCGCTCCAGCTTCAACGACGTGATGCACGGCCTGGCGCTGCTGCAGAAGCACCTGGTGCCCTACAACGTGCTGGTGACCGTGACGCGCGATACCACGCTGCAACCGCTGGCGGTCTATCGCTTCCTCAAGGACGCCGGCGTGCGCCATATCCAGTTCAACCCGGTGGTCGAGCGCGCACCGACGGTGCCCGACGCGGCGCGCGGCCAGCAGTTCGCCACGCCACCCGAGCTGCGCCTGCACGACCTGCAGCAGCCCGACGCGCAGGTGACGGCGCAGAGCGTGGCGCCGGAGGCCTACGGAGAGTTCCTCACCGCCATCTTCGACGAGTGGGTACGACACGACGTCGGCACCATCCACGTGATGAACTTCGAATGGGCCCTGTCCGCCTGGTGCCAGCTGCCGCCCAGCGTCTGCCTGTTCGCCCCGCGCTGCGGCAAGGCGGCGATCGTCGAGCACGACGGCAGCCTGTACTCCTGCGACCACTACATGTACCCCGAGTACCGTCTCGGCAACATCCGCGAGCAGGACCCGGCCGAGCTGCTGGCCTCCCCCGCCCAGCAGGCCTTCGGCGCGGCCAAGGAAGAAGCGCTGCCCGACTACTGCCGCAACTGCGACTACCTGTTCGCCTGCCATGGCGAGTGCCCGAAGAACCGCTTCAGCGAGACGCCGGACGGCAAACCCGGGCTCAACTATCTGTGCGCGGGCTACAAGCACTACTTCCGCCATGTCACGCCCTACCTCAACGCCATGGCCCAGCTGATCGCCCACGGCCAGCCGGCCGACCTGATCATGCAGGCCTTCAACGGCCCGCTGCTGATCAAGCTGTAGCCTGCTACTCGCCCACCTGGGCGGCCAGCTCGTCGAGGTCGACTATGCCCCTGGCCAGATAGAACTCCACGCCCCCCGAGGACTCCCGCGGCCTGTTCGCCAGGATCTGCGAACGCACGAAGCGGTACCCCTGGTGCACCCTGCCGAGCGCCTCGGCCTGGGCTGCATCGGTGTTCTGCATCTGGCGCAGGCCCTGTTGCAGACCCTGGTCCAGAGCCTGCCGCTCGGCCTGCGCCAGGCCCTGGTATTCGCCGTCGAGGAAGGGATAGCTGCGCGCCTGATAGTCCAGCAGCAGGCGCGCCATATCCCGGCTGCGCTGGCGCAGCAGCTGCGCCGTGGTGGCCGCGGCGCCCTCCTCCGCCAGCTGCTGTTCGGCCCAGACCTCCATCTCCCGCTGCAACCGCAACAGCCGCAGCAACAGCGGCGGGTACTGCTCCGCCTGCTGCCGGGGCAGGCATTCGAGGTCCTTGAACAGGCGCTGCATGTCGCGCAGATGCGCGGCCACGGGCTCGGGCTGGCCCAACTGCACCACACGGGTCGCTAGCAGATTCAGGCTGTCGTAGCTGGAGGCCAGCGCGCGGGAATCCTGCGCCTCCAGCGCCGGGTTGAAGTACAGCAGCGCGCTGGAACACAACAGCGAACTGCGCGTGCGCAACTCGTGCAGGTGCTGCTGCACCTGTTCGTCCGCACCGGCGTTCATCGCGTACAGCCATCCAAGCAACAGCAGTGCACCCAGCCGCATATCCGTTCCCTCGCCATGACGTGATGGGATGGAATGAAACCGGCTATGGGCGTCGCTCACCTCCCCCGGCTCGGGGGGGCTGGTCATCAACTTCGCCCGGATATATCCGCGGCGCCAGCTGCGGCCATTCGGCAGAGGCGCGGATGCGCCCGATCTCCTGCCAGACGCGGTCCAGGCGCACCTTCTCGCGGGCATACAGGGCCTTGTTGAAGGCCAGGTAGGTATTGCTCTGCATGAACTGCCGGGGTAGGCGCTGCAGGTCGGCAAACTCCGGCGTCTTCAGCAGCTCGCTGATGCGCGGCTCCAGACCCAGGGCCAGCTCCGCGCGCCCCATCAACAGCATGCGCATCAGCTGTTCCGGCGAGTTGGCGCTGTCCAGGCCCGGCTGGCCCAGCTCCGCCAGGCGCGCGGTAAAGGCCGAGATGCCGGCCTCGTGAATTACCGGGGAATGCAGACCGGTGAAGCGCGCGCCGTCCCAGTCGGCTCGGCTGTCACGGCGCCTGATCACCACCGAGATCACCTCGCCCACGGCCCTGGAGGGGTTGGCCAGGCCACGGCGCAGCGGCATCGCCAGCCTGATCCGGTTCGTCGGGGTATCGGCGACGGTCGCCACGCCCTCGAGATCACCCGCGGTGACCGCCTTCAGGCAGCGCCGCCAGGGCAACACGACGAACTCGACGCGCCAGCCCATCTGCCCCGCCGCGCGCCGGATCAGGTACTGAGCCTGGCCGTCGCGGTGCGGAAAGGTCAGCGGCGGGTAGGCGTGGTCGCTCACGCAGATGCGCAGGCGCTCGGGCTGCGCCGGCACTTCGGCCGACGCGGCCAGGCTGCACAACAGCCCGCACCAGAGCAGCCACCGGCGCATGTCACCGTCCTCCCCTCAGGTAGCCTTCCTGAGCAGGAAGTGCGACAGCGCGGGAATCAGCACCAACGCGCCGATCATGTTCCAGACGAACATGAAGGTCAGCAGGATGCCCATGTCGGCCTGGAACTTGATCGGCGACCAGGCCCAGGTCACCACGCCGGCGGCCAGGGTGACGCCGACCAGGGCGACCACCTTGCCGGTGAACGCCACCGCGTTGCGGTAGGCCATGGCCAGCGGCACGCCGGCGCGCTGCTGGGCCAACTGCACGCTGAGCAGGTACAGGGCGTAGTCCACGCCGATACCGACACCGAGGGCGATCACCGGCAGTGTGGCCACCTTCACGCCCATGCCCAGCCAGACCATCAGCGCCTCGCAGAGGATCGAGGTGAGCATCAGCGGCAGCACCGCCACCAGCACCGCGCGCCAGCTGCGGAAGGTCACGAAGCAGAGCAGGATCACCGCGGCGTAGACGTACAGCAGCATGATGCGGTTGGCCTCGCGCACCACGATGTTGGTGGCGGCCTCGATCCCGGCGCTGCCGGCCACCAGCAGGAACTGGCGCTGCTCGGTGCTGTGCTCGTGCACGAACTGCTCGGCCACCTTGACCATGTGATCGAGGGTCTCGGCCTTGTGATCGGTCAGGTAGGCCACTACCGGCATCATCGAGCAGTCGGTGTTAAACAGCTCCGGGTTGTTCACCGAGGCCTGCTGGGCGCCGTAGTTCAGCACGTTCTGGTTGCGCGCGATGGTCAGCCACTTGGGGTTGCCCTCGTAGGAACCGGCCGTGACCTGACGCACCGCATTGACCAGCGACACGGTGGTCTGCACCCCGGTCTGTTGTTGCAGCAACCAGCCCAGGCGATCCGCCTCGACCAGGCTCTGGTATTTCAGGCAGCCTTCTTTCGGCGTCTTCAGCATCACTGCGAACAGGTCGCTGGACAGCGAGTAGTTGTCGGTGATGTAGGCGTTGTCGAGGTTGTAGCGCGAGTCCGCACGCAGCTCGGGGGCGCCGGGGTCGAGGTCGCCGATCTTCAGCTGCAGGCTGACGACGAAGCCAGCCACCGCCAGCACCGCCGCCACCAGCAGAGTGACGGTGGCCCAGCGGCGCTCGGTAAAGCGGTCGAGCCCGCTCCACAGTGCGCCCAGGCCACGGCCGCGCACCTCTTCCTGCTCATGCCGCAGGCTGCGCGCGGCGGCGCGCTGGCTGACGCCCAGGTAGGACAGCAGCACCGGCAGCAGCACCAGGTTGGTGAAGATCAGTACCGCCACGCCGACGCTGGCGGTCACCGCCAGGTCCTGGATCACCGGGATGTCGATCAGCATCAGCACGGCGAAGCCGACGGCGTCGGCCAGCAGCGCGGTGAGGCCGGCGAGGAACAGGCGGCGGAAGGTATAGCGCGCGGCCACCAGCTGGTGGGTACCGCGCCCGACGTCCTGCATGATGCCGTTCATCTTCTGCGCGCCATGGGACACGCCGATGGCGAATACCAGGAACGGCACCAGGATGGAGAACGGGTCCAGCGCGTAGCCGAACAGCGCCACCAGGCCCAGCTGCCAGACCACGGCGATCAGCGAGCAGCAGACCACCAGGGTGGTGCTGCGTACACAACGGGTGTAGGCGTAGATGATCAGGGTGGCGATCAGCGCGGCGGCGACGAAGTACGCCATGACCAGCAGCAGGCCGTCGAGCAGGTCGCCGATCAGCTTGGCGAAGCCGATGATGCGAACCTTGACCGCCCCGCTCTCCTGGCCTTCATAGCGGGCCCGCAGCTTGTCCTCGAGCACCTTGGAGAAGGCGTGGTAGTCGATGGCCTGGCCGCTGACCGGATCTTTCTCCAGCAGCGGCACGAAGATCATGCTGGAGCGGAAGTTGTTGCCCACCAGGCTGCCTACTATGCCGGAGCGGGCGATGTTCATGCGCAGCTGTTCGACGCTGGCCGGCGAGCCGTCGTAGGAGTCGGGCATCACCGGGCCGCCCTGGAAGCCCTGCTCGGTCACCTCGGTCCAGCGCACCGCCGGGGTCCATAGCGACTTCATCCAGGCACGGTCGACACCGGGAGTCACGAACAGCTCGTCGTTGATCTCCTTGAGCACCTGCAGATAGGCGGGATCGAAGATATCGCCGTCGGGGTTCTCCACCACGATGCGCACGGTGTTGCCTAGGCCGCGCAGCGAGTCGCGGTGCTCCAGGTAGTTCTGAATGAAGGGTTGGCTCTGCGGCAGCATCTTCTCAAAGCTGGCGGTCAGGCTCAGGCGGGTAGCCGCCACATAACCCAGCACCAGGGTGATCAGCGCACAGGCCAGCACCACCAGCAGGCGGTTGTTGAAGATGCTGCGCTCCAGCAGGCTGCCGGAGCGCGCGTCGAAGCCTTGCAGCTCCCGCACCACCGGCATGCCGTCGTGCTCGTAGTTACCCATTTCCGTGTCTCTCTGCGTGCGGGGTCATTGAACGAGCAGCCGGCGCGCGCCGCGCGTGCCGACCAGCACCAGGGCGCCCGTCGTCGAGGCCTGGGCCGCGGCGACCGGGGTCATGGCGGGCTGCGGTTGCAGCTGGAAGCTGGCACCGTCGTCGCTGCTGAGCAGCAGATGGCCGGCCTGGCTGAGCAGCGCGAGACGGCCGTCGGCCAGGCGCGTACCACTGGTGATGCTCACCGGCAGGCCGGTCTCGACCTGGCTCCAGCTGGCGCCGGCATCGACACTGCGGAACACGTTGCCGCGCAGGCCGAAGACCAGTGCCACGTCGGGCGTACCGAGGATGCCGAAGAAGCTGCCGGCATAAGGCGTTGGGCTGGGGACGAAGCGCCCGCTGCTGCGGTCGAGCTTGAGCAGCAGCCCCTGTTCGCCGGCAATCAGCAGTTCACCGCCGGCCGGGCGGATGGCATAGAGGTTGAGTGCGCTGGGGTTGTCCGTGTGCTCCAGCCAGGGCGTCCAGGTGCTGCCGCCGTCCTCGGTGCGGAAGATCAGGTTGAAGGCGCCGACTATGTAGCCGATCCGCTCGCTCTCGAACCACACGTCGAGGAATGGCTTGTCCGCACCCTCCTCGGTCATGCGCTGGGCCTCGCCCACTAGCGCGGCCAGGGCCTCGTTCGCCGGGTTGGCGCGGGCCAAAGCTCGGTAGTGATTCAGCATGTTGGGGCCGACCTGGCGACCGTCGAACTGGCGCTGCCAGCTCTCGCCGCCATCGGCGCTGTGCAGCACCACGCCGTCGTGGCCGACCGCCCAGCCGTGGCTGGCCGAGGGAAAGTGCACGGCCACCAGGTCGGAGCTGACCGGCACGCGGGCCTGCTGCCAGCTCTCGCCTCCGTTGTCGGAATACAGAATGTGCCCGCGCTGGCCGACCGCCACCAGGCGCTCACCGGCGCTGGCGAGGCCCACCAGCAGGCCGTGCTGGGCCAGGTGGCTGATCTGTGCCGGGGTGTCCAGCACATCGACGAAGCCCTGTGCCACCACCGGCCGGCAGAACGGTGCGCTTACCGCCGCGGCCAGGCCGGCCAGCAAGGCCCACTTGAGAATGTTCATGAGTCGATCTCGTTGATGGCCACCGGAGCCCTCAGGCCCCGGTGGCGTGGCAGTGCGTCAGCGGATGCCGGTACCGGCCAGGGAGTCCGGCGACCACTGGGCCTTGGAGAGCGGCTCGATGTACTTCACCCCGCCATGCGGACCGTAGATGCCGGTGATGTTGTAACTGCCGGAGACGAAGTCGTAGAACATGTGGTTGTCCGAGTTCGGCGCCTGGGCGTCGTAGCTGTAGGCCATGTGGGCGAAGGCGCCACGGTAGAGCTGGCCACGGGCATCGAACTCATCGGAAGCCAGGGCGATCCAGCTGTCCTCGTCGAGGTAGAAGGTGCGCTTGCTGTAGATGTGACGCTTGCCCGGCTTGAGCGTGGCCTCGACCACCCACACACGGTGCAGCTCCCAGCGCATCAGGTCCGGGTTGACGTGGTTCGGCGTGGTGATGTCGGCCGCCTTCGGGTGGTAGTTGAGCTTGTAGGTGTTGTACGGCACGTACATTTCCTTCTTGCCCACCAGCTTGAAGTCGAAGCGGTCCATGGCGCCGTTGAACACCCAGGCATCGTCATAGGTCGAGCTGCCGGCGGAACCGGGGTTCGGCGTGTCGTAGGCGATGTCCGGGGCCATCTTCACCCGACGCTGCCCCGGCAGGTACTGCCAGGCGCGGCGCGGTTTCTCCAGCGGATTCACCGCGTCGATCAGCAGGATCGCCTCGCCCGCACGACGGGCCGGGCCCTGGTAATAGAGCTTGGACTTGAAGAACAGGTCGTCCGGCTTGGCCGGCACATCGTTGCGCGCCGGGTCGAACAACGGGTACTCCAGGTAGGCGTCGCCGGTGGTGGCCAGGGAAGCGTTGCCCGAGGAGTCGACGTTCCACGAGTCGTACTTGGAGTTCAGCGCATGTCCCTGGTAGCGCAGCAGGTGGTTCCACATGGCCTCGTTGCCATCGCCGGGAATCGGGAACGGCACACCCGGCAGCACGTTCTCCAGCGCCAGCCCCTCACCCGTGGTGCGCGCCGCGGTGGCGTTCTTGCGGGTGTTGTCGAGCAGGCGCTGCGGCAGCACCACGGTGCGGTGGCTGGGGTAGACGTCCATGCGGAAGGTCGGGAAGCGCTTGAGCAGTTCGCGGGAGGTGGCGGTGAGTTTGTCCGCCTGTTCGGCCGCGTTCTTGCCGTCGATCACCAGGCGTGGCTTGTCGCCGGCGAAGGGATCCACGCGCATGGAGCTACCGGCCTGATAGCCGCTCGGCGCGCTGGTCAGACCGCCGCTATAGGCGGGAATGCTGCCATCGGCATTGCCGGCCTGCTCGGCACCGACCGGGGTCAGGCTCTGCCCCAGCTGGGCGGCCTGTTCCGGCGAAACGGCGGCCTGGGCGGCCGCGACCACGGCGAGCGACAGCGCGCTGACCATCAAGGATTTGATAAGGGCCATCTCTGATCTCCTGGATCGTTGGTCAGAAGGTTGTCTTGAAGGTGAAGGTGACCATGCCGCGGTCCTTGAGCTGGGCCGGGGTACCCGCGAATGCGGTGGTCTGGCCCGGCGCGCAGTTGTACAGACCATTCGCGCCCGGGGCGGCGCCATCGGTCAGCGACTCGCAGGTGTCGAACGGGCCGAAGTTGTCCACGTACTTGAGGTCGAAGCGGTATTGGTTGCGCAGGTCGACACCGACGCCCACCGAGTAGCTGCCGGCGTCCTCGTTGCCGCCCAGCTGCACGGCCGAGTGGCCGCTGAGGCCGACGTTGTAGGTCATTGGCAGGTGGATATCGACGCCCGGGAACACCTGATACCAGGTCGGTGTGAAGTTCACCCCGAGCACGAAGTTGTCGCGGGTGACCTTGTCCACGCCGCGGTACCAGTCCTCGCCCTTGAACAGTTGTTCGTTGTCGGTCACGTCCAGCCAGCGGCTGTAGGCCAGCTCCATCAGCAGCGAGGCGCCGTCCCACACCGGGGTGTCGGCGAAGGTGGTCAGGCCGTTGACCACCACGTGCATGGTCTTGCCGCGCGCTACGCCGTCTTCGCCGTCGAAGCTTCTGACGAAGCCCGGCTTGTCTGCCGGGGCCAACGGATTGACGTTGGCCGGGACGCTGGCCAGCGGCATGTTCTCGCGATAGTTCACATCCACGCCGACGCTGACGCCGCCGATGTTTTTCGACAGGCTGATGCCATAAACATCGATGTCGTCGACGTAGAACTGGTTGTAGTGTCCCACCACACCCGACTGCAGCTGCGGCAGGCCGATCGCACCCACCTGCAGGGCCAGGTTCGGCAGCACGTCGGAGGTGTTGCGGTAGTACAGGCCAAGGGTGCCGTCGAGCCATTCCGGGCTCCACTTGGCCATCAGGCCGTAGTCGCCACGCTTGTCCGGGGTGTAGGTGTGGCCACCGTTCAGGCGCAAGAACTGCGGAGCGCCCGGCAGTACACCGAACATCGGGTTGCCCTGGGCGATCAGCGACAGGTCGTCACTGCCGTGCTGAATCGCGTCGTTGAAGCCCAGGTAGGTACCGGATTCGGGCAAGCGCGAGGCATCCCAGTCGAGGAAGTACTGAGCGCCGAAGGACAGCTCCGGGTTCACCAGGAAGTTCATCGAGATCTGGTTGCGCGGAATGAACAGCTCCTTGGCCTCGGTACCCGGCACCGCCAGGGCCTTGGCGATGTCCAGGCCGGACTGGCCATAGCTGTTGCCGTGGGCGAACGCCAGGATGGTCTCGCCCCAGTACTGGGTATGGCTGCCGACCTTGCCGCTGAGCAGCGATTCCTCGCCGAGCTCCACGCTGCCGAACACGAAGGCGTCGAGCACTTCCGAGGACGGGCCGTTGAAATAGCGGTCGGCGTAGCTGCTCAGCCCACGCGAATCGACCACGCCGTTTTCGTGCTGATTGGTCGAGGCGTTGGCGCTGCCGACATCGTCGTAAGCGTGGTCGTACCAGGAGTTGCCGCTGACGCGAAAGCCGAACTGGCGGCGATAAACCACATCGAGCTCGTGCAGCACGTCGATGCGCTGGGACACTGCGCTGCCGGCGGAGAAGTTGCGGTTGCCGTCGTTGTTGTTCCAAGAGTTGGCCAGCTTGGAGTTGGCGCTTTCCACGCGCTGGGCATAGTTGAGCTTGACCGTGTTGTCGAAGCGCACCTGCAGGTCATCGATGCCGGTATCGAGTTCGAAGGCCTGTGCGGGCAAGCTGCCCAGGCCGACCAGCACGGCCGAGGCCAGAAGGCTCGGCCGCAGGTGGTGGCAGGTTTTATTGTTCTTGTTGTTCATCGTGATACTCGCTGTGTGGTTATGAATGCTGCGCTCGGCCTCAGACCCGCTGGAGAATCGTGACCGTGACCGAACGCCCGACGGCGGCACTGTGCTGGAGACCGACCCGCGCCCCCGGTACCTGCCGCGTTCCCGCTTCGCCACGGAGCTGGCGCACCAGCTCCGCCAGTTGCGCCAGGGCGCTGGCCCCTGGCACCAGGCCGCATCCGAGCAGCCCTCCCGAGGGGCATACGGCGGGCTTCGTCTGCGTACGCAGTGCGAACTCGCCCATTCCCTCTTCCTCGCACAGACCCAACGCCGCGCTGAACACCAGGTAGTCGCCCACGCTCTGGTCGTGCAGCTCGACCACGTCGAGGTCCTCGACACCGATCCCGGCTTGCGCGTAGGCCTGTGCCGCGGCACGCCGCGTGGCCGCACGACCGAGAACATCGAGCAGGTTGCCGGTGGCCAGTTCCGACAATGTCTCGCCGGCCCGTGCGCTGCCGAGGATGGCCACGCCACCGCGCGAGCCATAACGCGCGGCGAAGGCCGCCGAGCACAGCAGCACCGCGGCCGCGCCGCAGGCCGGCGGGCACAGGTAAGGCGGCAGCCACTCGCCACGCTCGGGAGCAACGGCCAGGGCACCTGGATTGAGGCGCGCCTGCGCGCGGGCACGCTCGACGACCTGCTCGAAGCAGCGATCGCCGAGGCCCATGCGCTCCTGCAGCCAGTTCATCTGCGCGGCATACAGGGCGGCCGGATGGTCGCGCTGGGCGATCATGCTCAGCGGGTCGCCAGGGCGAATCAGCTCGCTCCAGTCGTCATCGGGGAAGTTGTCCAGACCGAAGAACATGCGCTTGGAGACGCCTGCCTGCAGATCCTCGACGCCGAGCACCAGGATCGCTTCGGCCTCGCCGGCGAGGATGCTGTTGCGCGCCAGATGCACCGCGGTGCTGGCGGCCACGCCGCCGTCGCGAATGCAGAACAGCGGAATGCCGGACAGGCCGATCTGCATCAGCAGCTGCTCGCTGACCCCGACGCTGGTGTTCACGCTGGACATGAACACCTGGTCGATCAGGTCGTAGTCGATGCGTGCGTCTTCGAGAGCCATCCGCACCGCCTGGCCGGCGAGCTCGGGCAAGGAGCCGCGCACGGCCAGCGGGGTGAATGGCGTCACCCCCACTCCTGCGATCAGCACTCGTTCTGCCATGGTTGCTCCCCAAGGTCGGGCGCCCACCTCCCGGTGAGCACGAAAATCCATGGAGAGAAGGTATGCGGGGGAGCGCGGCATTCCCCCCCCAGCGTATGGGGGGATGCACGAGTGGGATGGGGGGCGGGTGGTCCGGCCTTCAGGCCGGGGTCAGGCGATCAGCGCTCGGCCTCGAGGATGCCGAGCATGTAGGCACGGTCCACCACGTGCCGGCGGGTGCCGGCCTGGAACTTGCCGAACAGGTTCTTCAGGTGCCACTTGACCGTCTCTTCGCCGACATTGAGGGCCAGGGCGATCTGCTTGTTGGAGAGATTGCGCGCCAGCAGCTGCAGGACCTCCTGCTCCTTGGGGGTGAGCAGGCGACTCGGCGTCACCTTCGCCGCGGGCACACGGGCGACGGGCTCCGTCAGCGACGCTCGCGATGCGGCCTGAGCGGGCTCGTCCGCCTGCGCCGACGGGCTCCAGCGGGCCAGCAGCGGATGGGTATCCACCAGCACGCGGCGCATGCCGTATTCCTGCGCCAGGCTGTTGGCCTCCTGCAGGCTGGCCTGGCCATCGCGCCCCGTTTCGTGCAGGGCCAGGGCCTTGAACAACAGGGCCTGAACCAGCTCGCGGCCACGGCGCATCCTGCTGGCCAGCTCATGCAGTTCGGCGACCGCCGCCAGCAGCTCCGGCCAGGCGCGCTGTGTCAGCAGGACATAGGCGCGGGCCACGCCGGCATGCAAGCGCAGCTCGGGCGCCAATAGGCTGTCGGGATCATGGAAGCACGGCGGAATCACTTCTTCGAGTCGACGCCAGAGCACCTGACAGGTGTCCGCCCTGCCCTGCAAGGCGTGCAGGCGGATCTGCTCGCCCAGCGAGACGATACGGAAGCGCGGCACATCGCGCTCGTCGCCCAGGGCGTAGAGCGCCTCGAGCAGATCGTGGCTGCGGTGCGCCTGCCCCTGCAGACCCGCCAGGCGGGCCGCAGTGACGAAGCCGAAGACTATGGCATCGGGGCTGGCCAGACGCTCGACCACATCCAGCCGGTTGGCCAGCACGGTAGTCGCTTCGTCCAGCTCGTCCCGCTCCAGCAGCACCGCCGCCAGGGAGGAAGCCAGCAGGGTCGCCACCGAGCTGCGCCGGCCGATGTCCTGCTCGGCACGCTGCAGGGTGCCGCTCAGCGACTCCGCGGCCGGCAGCATGCGTCCCTCCCACAGGTAGGTGACGCCAATCACCCACTCGGCGAAGCCGCGAATGGCGTCCAGCCCTTCCGTCCAGCTGAACTGCGGCGCCTTGCGGCAGATGCGGCGTGCCGCTTCCGGCTGGCCACGGAATAACGCCAGGCGCGCCTGCTGGTTGGCCACTATGGCCTGCACCTTGATCGAGCTCCTGGGCGGCGACTCGGTCCAGCGCCCGATGATGGCCTGCGACTCGTCCGGACGATCCCGGAAATAAGCCGCCGCGGAGGCAATGGCCGCGGCTTCGCAGCTGGCCTCTTCATCCACCGAAGGGTCCGACTGCAGCTTGACGATCAGATGCTGGGCCTGCGCCGAGCGCTCGCTCATGGCCAGCGCCCAGGCCGCCGCCAGGCACATGCGCGGCCGCGACTCCACCTCTTCGGCGGGCAGCTCGCCCACCCATTCGATGACCCGATTGAACTGGCCGCGCAGCATGATCTCGTACAGGCACTGTTCGATCATGCTGTAGGCCTGGGCCGGCACGTCCGCATTCAGGTAATGGCGTGCTGCCTCTTCGAAGAAGCCGTGCGCCTCCAGCCACGCGGCGGCCCGGCGATGCAGTTCGCCGCGCCTGGGGGCAGACAGCAAGGCGACACGTTGCTGGAGAAATTCACGGGCCAGTGGGTGAATGCGTACCCAGTCGCTGCCCTGGCCCTCGGCGAATATCGGTGTGCTGGCACATAGCTCTGCCATCAGCTCCGCGGCAGCGGGGTTGCCGGTCAGCGCGATGCACAGCTCGGGATGCAGGGCTTCCGGCACGGCGATGCAGGTGAGGAAGTCGACCTGATCCGGCTGCAGCTTGTCCACCAGGCTGTCGACGAAATAACGCTGGATGTCGCCAGTGCAGGCCTTGAGTTCGTGGATGGCACGCTCGGTTCCTGAGCTCCGCTCGATGGCCGCCACGGCCAGCTGCAAGCCCAGCGGCCAACCCTCGGTCAGATCATGCAGGAGCACCTTGTGGTCGATGTCGAGGCCTTCGGCGAAACGGCTGCCGAGCACGGTCACGGTTTCATCGACGCGAAAGCGCAAGGTCTCCAGGCCCAGGCCGAGGAAGATGCCCCGCGCCTGCAGTTCGGCGGACTGCAGGTTGAGACGCCGGCGCGAGGCCATCAGCACGCGCAGATTGGCCGGAGCATTGTGCAGGAGATAGGTCAGGGCGACGCGGATGGTGGCGTCCGGCAGCGCGTCGACTTCGTCGAGCATCAGTGCCACCTCGCAGCCCAGGTCGGCCACTTCCGCCAGCCACTCGGTGAGGTCGCCCAAGGCATCGCGACGGCTCATGGCCTGGTTGGCGGAGCTGGCGAACGCCGGGCGGCCACTGGCCACCAGCATGGCGGCGGCCAGCCCTTGGACGAAGCGCACGCTGTCGTCGCGGCCATCCAGGGTCAGCCAGGCAACCACAGCGCCACGGGAAAGGAGCTCCCGGCGCCATTGCGCCAGCAGCCAGGTCTTGCCGAAGCCGGCCGGCGCATGCGCCGAGATGGCCATGCGCGAGGCCAACTCTTCCGCTTCCAGGCTCAGGCGCTCGCGGCGAAAAGCGCTCTTCTGGCTTCTCGGCGGCGTTGTCTTGAGTACCAGCTCGGGCTCCATTCTTTCCACTCACAGCGCCTCAGGCAGGGAAAAAAGCTTGGTGCCTCGCAGTATCGTTCCTTGTGGCTGCGGTTCGCCAGCCAGGAAACACCGCCTTCGTCTCAGTCCCCGGCCAGAACATAGTCGCGAAACCGCTCGCGCAGCTTCATCTTCAGCAGCTTGCCCGTCGCCGTGTGCGGCAGCTCGTCGACGAAGGCCACGTCGTCCGGCAGCCACCATTTGGCCACCCGTTCGGCGAGGAAGTCGCGCAGCTCCGCCTTGCTCGCCGCCCTGCCCGGCTTCAGCACCACCACCAGCAGCGGGCGCTCCTGCCACTTCTCGTGGGGGATGCCGATGACGGCCGCCTCGGCGACCGCCGCATGGCCCATGGCGGCATTTTCCAGGTCGATGGAGGAGATCCACTCGCCGCCCGACTTGATCACGTCCTTGGCCCGGTCGGTGATCTGCATGTAGCCATCGGCATCGATGGTGGCCACGTCACCGGTATCGAACCAGCCTTGCGCGTCCAGGATCGTCTCGTCGTTGCGGTAATAGTGGCTGGCGATCCACGGCCCTTGCACCAGCAGGTGACCCGCCGAGCGACCGTCGCGTGGCAGCTCCACACCCTCGTCATCGACCACCTTCATCGACACGCCGAACAGCGCTCTGCCCTGCTTGGCCTGCAGGTCCAGGCGCGCCTCGAGATCGGCGCCGGCGTGCTTGGGCAGCGGATTGCAGACCGTACCCAGCGGCGACATCTCGGTCATGCCCCAGGCATGCATCACCCGGGTATCGAAATCCCGCTCGAAGCGCTCGACCTGGCTGCGTGGCGCCGCCGCACCGCCGATCACCACCCGCTCCAGGCACAGCTCGGCGGCAGGCGCCAGGCCCTGGGTCTCGACATGCTGCTGCAGCATCATCCATACCGTGGGCACTCCCAGGGCCAGGGTCACCCGCTCGCTGCGCATCAGCTCGTAGAGGCTCGCGCCATCCAGCGCCGGGCCCGGCAGCACCAGCTTGGCGCCGCTCATGGCGCAGGCATAGGGCATGCCCCAGGCGTTGACGTGGAACATGGGCACCACCAGCAGCGCGGAGTCCGCCGCGGACAGGCCGAAGCCGTCAGGCGTGCACAGCGCCAGCGAATGCAGCAGCGAGGAGCGATGGGAATACATCACGCCCTTGGGATTGCCGGTGGTGCCGGAGGTGTAGCACATGGAGGACGCCAGGCGTTCGTCGAGGCACGGCCAGACGAACTCCTCGCTCTCACTGGCGATCAGCTCCTCGAAGCACAGCAGGTTGGGTATCTGGATGTCCGGCATATGGCGCCGTTCGGTCATCGCGACGAAAGCCTTCACTCCCGGCAGGTGCGGTGCCAGCTGCTCGACCAGCGCGCTGAAGGTGAGGTCGAAGAACAGCACACGATCTTCGGCATGCTGGACGATGAACTCGATCTGCTCGGGAAACAGCCGCGGATTGATGGTGTGCAGCACGGCCCCCATGCCGGACACCGCAAAGTACAGCTCCATGTGTCGGTAGCCGTTCCAGGCCAGGGTGCCGATACGCTCGCCGGGCGCGATGCCGAGGCGAGTCAGGGCGTTGGCCATCTGCTTGGCACGACGCCCCACATCGGCATAGGTGCAATGGTGTATGGGGCCTTCGACGGTGCGCGAGGCGATCGGCGTCAACGGGTGGGAGCGCAGTGCGTGTTCGAGCACCGAGGAAATAAGTAGGGGGTGGTCCTGCATCAAACCCAGCACGGCTTCGCTCCATTGTTCTTATAAGAGATACGAGTTATCGCCGGCGCGGGCCATGCCGCGCGCCGCGACGGCACGGGGACAACATAGGGAGATTCGGCGCCGCTTCACCCCCCATCGACGAGGGGTGAGCGATAGAGACGGCAGACGCCCCGGCGAGTACACGAAAAGAAGGCCCGGCCCACAAGGGCGGGGGTAAAGCGGGCGTTACTCGGCCCGGACGACCTGCGGCGGGTTCCAGCTGGCATCGAGAATCGACGGGCTCTGGTCCTTCGGCCAGTACATGCGCAGCATCGGCAGGAAGTCGCCCTTCGGCGCCGGCAGCCAGTTGGCCTCCTTGTCCTTGCCGGGCGACTCGTGCTGGAAGTACAGGGTCAGTGAGCCATCGGCGTTGTACTGCAGATCGTTGCGCGGGCTGACGGTGAACTTGTTCAGCGGGTTGGGCACGAACCACCAACCCTGGTCGATCTGGTACATGGTGATGGACCAGAAGCCATTCACCGGCGGCGTCTGCCCCTTGGCAAAGGTCAGGGTGTAGCGGTTGGCGCCATTGAGTTTCTGCCCGCTGCTGTCCACCGTGGTGTAGGGGTAGACGGCATCCTGCTCCACGTTCGCCGGCCAGCCGAAGGCGGCGACCAGCGCGCGCTTCATGTAGTGCGTGCCGTACACGCCGAGGCCCTTGGTATAGGTCCAGCCGTTGATATTGCTGCCCAGGGAACGCTGGTTCGCACCGATCTCCTTCAGGGCCAGCGCAGGCAGATCCGCCAGTGCCTTCTGCAGGTCCGCATCCAGCTTGCCCAGCTCGAATGGCTTGCACGGCTCGATACCCACCTGGGCCATGCGGGCCAGGATGGGGCCATCCTCGGCGGCTGGCGGAGCGTCTTCGCACATCAGGGTGGCGAGCTTGTTGAAGTAGGCCTCAGTGCTCATGCCGAGGATCACTTCCTGCGGCTTGGCGGTCATGCTGAAGCCCGGATTCGGGTCCACCGCCGGAGCCTTCGGTGTATAGGGCTTGCCCCAGGCGGACAGGGGCGTGAGCTTGAGTTGCGCCTGCAGGGCGTTGACTGCTTCGTAGTCCTGCGCGCTGCCATCGGCGTAGGTGCGCCCGAGGATCAGCATCTTCCGGGTGGCGGACTTGATCTGCACCATGCCTGCGGGCACCTCCCCCTCCCAGCCCGGCCCCGTGAGCAGATAGTTGGCCGCAGCGCCACCGGCGGTGCGCGCACCCGGCGAATGGAAGATGGTCATCCACAGGTCATACATGGGCATCAGATAGTAGCGCTTGCCCATGTCCGGCTGGCTGAACACCTGAGGCTCGTCCAGGTCCGCCCAGGCGATCGAATACAGGGTATCGGCGTTGGGCGCCGACACGCCGCGGTACTCGGCCGGCGGGTAGCGTTTGACGTTGATGAATTGCCCCATGGGCGCGTGCTCGTTGTCCACCTTGGCCACGTTGGTCATCTGCACACGGGTGACCTCCGTGGTGATCAGCGAGTAACCGTAGACGTAGGCATCCTTGGCAATCTGCAGCAGCTGATCCGTGTCGGCAGCCGCAGCGGGTGTGGCCAGTCCGAGGCCGAGGGCAGCCAGCAAGGCCGTTGGCGCGACTCTCATAGGTGTTCTCCAGTGTGGGCGTGCCGCTCGGCACAGGTTGGTATGCGCAGAACCCTGCCCCGTCGGGGCTTTCGATGCGGTCATCTCAGAAGCGCCAGGTGACGCTGCCACTGAGGGCCTGAATCCAGGCGTCTTCGAACTCTCCGGAGACCTGCTTCGGCTCACCGGCGGGCAGTGGTTTTTCCTGGCGGACAGCCATATCGCCGAGCCAGACCAGCTCGTAGCTCAGGTTCAGATCGGTGTGGCCATCCAGGCTGTAGGTCAGGCCCGTGCCGAAGCGCCAGCTTTCCGCCATCGGCACCGCGAGGCTGCGGTCGTCGTCATCCACCGGCGAGCTGTCGAAGCCGACACCGGCGCTCCACAGCCACTGCGGAGCAAAGCGGAACTGGGTGCCGAGGGAGAGATGCCAGGTATCGCGGTAGTTGGCCTCCAGCGTGGCCGAGCGCGGCCGGTTGCTGTCGAGCTCGATACCTACCTCGCCGAACCTCGACCAGTCCTGCCAGTTGACGCTGGCCAGCAGCGCCCAGCGCGAGTCGAGTTGCTGATAGAGGCTGAGGGTCAGGGTCTGCGGCACCTGCATGTCGAGTCGCGTGTCGGCGCCGAGCAGGCCACGATCATTCAGCAGCGTGGTGGTGATCGGACCGACGCCCTCGAGGTCCAGGCCGTCCTCCAGTTCGATATCGATCTCGCTGGTGTAGCTCAAACCCAGGCGGGTACCCGGCACGGGGGCGTAGATCACCCCCAGGTTGGCGCCATAACCCCAGTCGTGGTCGCTGTAGCTCAGTCGTCCGTCCGGCCGTTCGAGCAGGCCGAAGGGCTCGTTGTCGATCGCCAGCTGGCTATCCAGCGCGGCGTAGAAGGCGCGCACGCCCAGGCCGAAGGACCACTGCTCGTTCGCGCGATAGGCCAGCGCCGGCATCAGCGACATGCCGAGTATTTCGCCGTTCTGCAGAAAGTACCGGCCGCTCCAGTCGTTC
Organism: Pseudomonas sp. ML96; assembly: GCF_000761545.1. Taxonomy (GTDB): domain Bacteria; phylum Pseudomonadota; class Gammaproteobacteria; order Pseudomonadales; family Pseudomonadaceae; genus Aquipseudomonas. The sequence goes on from NZ_JPMY01000016.1 coordinate 64,425, forward strand.
TCGTAATCCAGGCTCAGGCCGAAGTCACCGTAGCTGGCAAAGCCGACCGACCAGCCCTCGCCGAGCTCCCGGGAAACGAACAGGCTGCCTCCCGGCGCCCACTCCATCGCGTTACCGCCATCGACACCCGCGACATTGGTGGCGCCATCGGTTTCGAATTCGAGATGACCATGCAGAAATTGGGCGCCGGCACTGACCTGCGTGCCAGGCAACCAGGCGATGCCAGCCACGTTGCTAGCCAGAGTCGAAGGCCCCTGGGCACGCGCGGCCGCGCCCGCATTGGCCAGGCCGACGTTGTCCGTACCGACTTCGTAAAGCATTAGACCACCTGCCAGGAGATGGCCAGGCACGACTAGGAGAACGGCTGCAGCTGCAATAAGGAGAGGCTGGCTCATGATGCGATCCCTGACGGGCGTTATCCGATGCCCACCGCATTTATCCGCGGCTGGCCGAGTCGCATCCTACGATTGCGCAGTGCCTCTCATACCCCCCCGCGTCGGGTGGTATGAATGTCAGAGTGATTTAGGTCCGATATCAGCTTTGGGCCATTAGCTGACGACCTCAAGAGGCAGCTTCTGGCCGGAAGCAGACTCCAGTCAGACGCAGCTACCGGCCATTACCAACCGGGCACGCCGTGCATGTCCGGCAGCTTGTGGGCGATGCCCTTGTGACAGTCGATGCAGGTGGCTTGGCCACTGCCCAGCGCGGTGGAGTGCATCTGCCGTGCCCGCACGCTCTGCTTGGTGAAGTCCATGAAGTCGAAGCCGTGGCAGTTGCGGCACTCCAGCGAGTCGTTGGCCTTGAGTCGGGCCCACTCATGCTCGGCCAGTTCGCGGCGCTTTTCGAGGAACTTGTCGCGGCTGTTGATGGTGCCGAAGATCTTGCCCCAGACCTCCTTGGAGGCCTGCATCTTGCGCGCGATCTTGTCCGTCCACTGGTGTGGCACGTGGCAGTCCGGACAGGTGGCGCGCACGCCCGAGCGGTTGCTGTAGTGGATGGTGTCCTGCAGCTCGACGTAGACGTTGTCGCGCATCTCGTGACAGGAGATGCAGAACTGCTCGGTGTTGGTCGCCTCCAGCGCGGTGTTGAAACCGCCCCAGAAGATGATCCCGGCGATGAAGCCGCCGAGGGTGAGGAACCCCAGGCTATAGTGCACGCTGGGACGACGCAGGATGGTCCAGTATTCGCTCAGCCAGCGGAACAGGGCTCTCATGGACACCTCACTGCTTTTGGCCGGCGCGCTGCACTTCGTCCTGCAGCACTTGGTCGATGGTGCGGAAGCCGTTTTCCACCAGCGGCTTCACCTCTTTCTGTGGCACATGGCACTGGGTACAGAAGTAGCGCCGCGGCGAGACGGCGGCGAGTACCTGGCCGTCGCGGTCCATGTAGTGGGTGATGCTGATCATCGGCGCCTGGGTCAGCGCGCTGTTGGCCCGGCTGTGGCAGCTCAGGCACTTGTTGCCGTTCTTGTCCACCTGGTAGCCGCGGATGGTGTGCGGAATGGTCGGTGGCTGCTCGGGGTAGTTGCGCTCGCGCTTGATGTCCTTGTTCTCGTCGTTGGCCAGGGGCGGCGCGGGCAGCTCCTGGCTGATGGTGCCGCCGGGGCGGCGACCGTCCGGGGCGGGTGCGTCCAGCGGGTAGTCGGCGGCCTGGGCAAGGCTCGCCAGGAAGACCAGCAGCAGGGGCAGGCTTCTCATGTTCGGGCTCCTCAGGCCAGGCTGACCAGTTCGATGCGCACCGCGCACTTCTTGTAGTCGGTCTGCTTGGAAATGGGGTCGGTGGCGTCGAGGGTGACCTTGTTGATCAGCTTGTTGGCATCGAAGAAGGGCACGAACACCAGGCCGCGTGGCGGCTTGTTGCGCCCGCGGGTCTCGATGCGTGCGCGCATCTCGCCGCGCCGGCTGACCAGTTTGACTTCGCTGCCGCGCCGCGCCTTGAGTTCTTTGGCGTCATCCGGGTGCATGTACACCAGCGCATCGGGCACCGCGCGGTACAGCTCGTCCACACGCTGGGTCATGCTGCCGGTGTGCCAGTGCTCCAGTACCCGACCGGTGCTGAGCCAGAACGGGAAGTCCGCATCCGGCGCCTCGGCTGGCGGCTCGTAGGGCAGGGCGAAGATGATCGCCTTCTTGTCCGGGTAGCCGTAGAACTGCACGCCGCTGCCTTTCTCCACGTATGGGTCGTGCCCCTCGCGATAGCGCCAACGGGTTTCCTGGCCTTCCACCACCGGCCAGCGCAGGCCGCGCGCCTCGTGGTAAGAGTCGAAGGGCGCCAGGTCGTGGCCGTGGCCACGGCCGAAGGCGGCGTACTCCTCGAACAGGCCCTTCTGCAGATAGAAGCCGAAGGCGGCCGCCTCGTCGTTGGCGTAGCCCTCGGCTATCTCGCTGGAGGGGAACTGGTCGACCTGGCCGTTCTTGAACAGCACCTCATAGAGGGACTTGCCCTTGTATTGCGGCGCCTTGGCCAACAGTTCGGCCGGCCACACCTCGTCGGTGCTGAAGTGCTTGGAGAATTCGACCAGCTGCCAAAGGTCGGACCTGGCCTCGCCGGGCGCCTTGACCAGCTGATGCCAGAACTGGGTGCGGCGTTCGGCATTGCCATAGGCGCCTTCCTTCTCTACCCACATGGCGCTGGGCAGGATCAGGTCGGCGGCCTGGGCCGAGACCGTCGGGTAGACATCGGAGACGATGACGAAGGTCTCCGGGTTGCGCCAACCAGGTAGCACCTCCTGCATGATGTTGGGCCCGGCCTGCATGTTGTTGCTGACCTGGGTCCAGTAGACCTTGAGTACACCATCCTTGAGCTTGCGGCTCTGCTCCACGGCGTGGAAACCAGGCTTCTCCTGGATGGTGCCGGCGGGCAGCTTCCAGATCTTCTCGGCGGTGGCTCGGTGCTTGGGATTGGCCACCACCAGGTCGGCCGGCAGGCGATGGGAGAAGGTGCCGACCTCGCGCGCGGTGCCGCAGGCCGAGGGCTGGCCGGTCAGCGAGAAGGGGCTGTTGCCCGGCTCGCTGATCTTCCCGGTGAGCAGGTGGATGTTGTAGATCAGGTTGTTGGCCCACACCCCACGGGTGTGCTGGTTGAAGCCCATGGTCCAGAACGACACCACCTTGCGCTTGGGGTCGGCATACAGCTCGGCCAGGGCCTTGAGGCGCTCGGCCGGCACGCCGGATTCCTCAGCGGCGCGCTCCAGGCTGTAGGGTTTGACGAAGGCGGCGAACTGCTCGAGGGAGATATCGCTCCAGGTGTTGGCGGTGGCGGCGTTCTTCGCCTTCTGTTCACGCGGGTCGGTCGGGCGCAGGCCGTAGCCGATGTCGTCGGCGCCCTTGGCGAAGCGGGTGTGGCGGGTGACGAAGTCCCGGTTCACCGCGCCGGACTGGATGATGTGGTTGGCGATGTAGTTGAGGATGATCAGGTCGGTCTGCGGCTTGAACACCATGGGAATGTCGGCCAGGTCGAAGCTGCGGTGCTCGAAGGTGGACAGCACCGCGACCTTGACCTGCGGCTGGCTGAGGCGCCGGTCGGTGACGCGCGACCAGAGGATCGGGTGCATCTCGGCCATGTTCGAGCCCCACAGCACGAAGCTGTCGGTGGCCTCGATGTCGTCGTAGCAGCCCATCGGCTCGTCCATGCCGAAGCTGCGCATGAAGCCCATCACCGCCGAGGCCATGCAGTGGCGGGCATTGGGGTCGATGTTGTTGCTGCGCAGGCCGGCCTTCATCAGCTTGTTGGCCGCGTAGCCCTCCCAGATGGTCCACTGCCCGGAGCCGAACATGCCGACGGACTCGGGGCCGTGGGCCTTGAGCGCGGCCTTGGTCTTCTCGGCCATGATGGCGAAGGCCTGCTCCCAGCTGACCGGCTGGAACTCTCCCTGCTTGTCGTACTGGCCGTCCTTCATGCGCAGCAGCGGTTGAGTCAGGCGGTCGATGCCGTACATGATCTTCGACAGGAAGTAGCCCTTGACGCAGTTCAGGCCACGGTTGACCTCGGCCTTGATGTCGCCATGGGTAGCCACCACGCGGCCGTTCTTGGTCGCCACCATCACCCCGCAACCGGTGCCGCAGAAGCGGCAGGGCGCCTTGTTCCAGTCGAGGGTGGTGAGGTCGGCTTCGGTGAGCAGGTTGCTCGCCGTGCTGACCAGCGGCAGTCCTGCGGCGGCTGCAGCGATGGCGGCGGCCTGGGCCTTGGCGAATTCGCGGCGGGTCAGCTTCACCAGGCTTTTCCTTCTGCGTCGAGGCATTCGTGGTAGATCAGCGCCGCACCGAGCACGCCAGGCAGCTGCTGGATACCGTGCAGGCGTTCGAGGATGGTGTGCTCGTCGTGGGCTTCGAGCACCACCACCTGCTTGCCGGCGGGGCTGCTCTGGTGCAGTTCGAGATCGGGCAGGCGCGCCAGGTTGGCGCGCACGGCGTCCAGCTGTTCGGGGTGACAGTGAACCAGCAGGCTGGCGATGTGCAGGGCGTCGTCCATGGGCGCTCCTGGCTAGCCGGGTGGCCCTGGCGGGCCGGTGAAGATCTGCAGTATCCAGACGATGAAGCCGTAGCCACCGACGATGGCGACGGAAAGGATGGGGAACAGGAATATCACCAGGAACAGAAACAGCCTGGTTTCCTTGGCCTTGCTCACGGTACTGGGCATTCCGGCACTTCTCGATAGGTGCGGATGCCCTACAGGCTAGACCCTACTTTCAGTGAGGACAAATGCGTTGGTCGCTCAGTGGCACATTTGCTGCCATCTTGGTTCGCGGACTCTACAAATGAGCATGGTATGAGGCAGCCAGCTATGTCCGCTAATGGCCGGAAGCAGCCTCTCGAAGGTCGCGCAATCGGCCAAAACCAGTCCCTGCGCCAATCCTCGACACAGGATGAAAGTGCCGCCTGGCGCGATAAAGCAGCGCACCGCCCGGCAAACCGCTACAATCGCGCCCTTTTGCGCAGCCGCGCTCCGTTTCCAGGATTCCAGTCGTGATCTCTACCGCCAACATCACCATGCAATTCGGCGCCAAGCCGCTGTTCGAGAACGTTTCCGTCAAGTTCAACAACGGCAACCGCTACGGCCTGATCGGCGCCAACGGCTGCGGCAAGTCGACCTTCATGAAGATCCTCGGTGGTGATCTGGAGCCTTCCGGCGGCCAGGTGATGCTCGAGCCGAACGTGCGCCTGGGTAAGCTGCGCCAGGATCAGTTCGCCTACGAAGAATTCACCGTGATCGACACCGTGATCATGGGCCACGCCGAGCTGTGGAAGGTCAAGGCCGAGCGCGACCGCATCTACTCGCTGCCGGAGATGAGCGAAGAAGACGGCATGAAGGTTGGCGAGCTCGAAGGTGAGTTCGCCGAGATGGACGGCTACACCGCCGAATCCCGCGCTGGCGAGCTGCTGCTCGGTCTGGGCATTCCGCTGGAACAGCACTTCGGCCCGATGAGCGAAGTCGCTCCAGGCTGGAAGCTGCGCGTACTGCTGGCCCAGGCGCTGTTCTCCGACCCGGAAGTACTGCTGCTCGACGAACCGACCAACCACCTGGACATCAACACCATCCGTTGGCTGGAAAGCATCCTGGTGCAGCGCAACAGCACCATGATCATCATTTCCCACGACCGTCACTTCCTGAACTCGGTCTGCACCCACATGGCCGACCTGGACTACGGCGAGCTGCGCCTGTTCCCGGGCAACTACGACGAGTACATGACCGCCGCGACCCAGTCGCGCGAACAGCTGCTGGCCGACAACGCCAAGAAGAAGGCGCAGATCGCCGAGCTGCAGACCTTCGTCAGCCGCTTCTCGGCCAACGCCTCCAAGGCCAAGCAGGCCACCTCGCGCGCCAAGCAGATCGACAAGATCCAACTGGCCGAGGTCAAGCCGTCCAGTCGCGTCAGCCCGTTCATCCGCTTCGACCAGAACAAGAAGTTGCACCGCCAGGCCGTGACCATCGAGAAAGTCTCCAAGGCCTTCGACGACAAGGTGCTGTTCAAGAACTTCAGCTTCCAGGTCGAGGCCGGCGAGCGCGTGGCCATCATCGGCCCCAACGGCATCGGCAAGACCACCCTGCTGCGCACCCTGGTCGGCGAGATGAGCCCGGATGCCGGTGAAGTGAAGTGGACCGAGAGCGCCGAGGTCGGCTACTACGCTCAGGACCATGCCCACGACTTCGAGGACGACGTCAGCCTGTTCGACTGGATGGGCCAGTGGACCCAGGGCGAGCAGACCATCCGTGGCACCCTCGGCCGTATGCTGTTCAGCAACGACGAGATCCAGAAGTCGGTCAAGGTGATTTCCGGTGGTGAACAGGGCCGCATGCTGTTCGGCAAGCTGATCCTGCAGAAGCCCAACGTGCTGGTGATGGACGAGCCGACCAACCACCTGGACATGGAGTCCATCGAGGCGCTCAACCTGGCGCTGGACAACTACCCGGGCACGCTGATCTTCGTCAGCCACGACCGCGAGTTCGTCGGCTCCCTGGCCACGCGCATCATCGAGCTGTCGGAAAACGGCGTGACCGACTTCTCCGGTACCTACGACGATTACCTGCGCAGCCAAGGCATCATCGTCTAAGCCCGCACAGGCAAGAAAAAAGGCATCCCTCGGGATGCCTTTTTCGTTTCCGCCCTACCCTTCAGTGCCCGCCGAGATAGGCGTTGCGCACCTCCTCGTTACCCAGCAGCTCGGCGCCGGTGCCGCTCATGCGGATCTGCCCGGTGACCATCACGTAACCACGGTCGGACAGTTTCAACGCGTGGTTGGCGTTCTGCTCCACCAGGAAGATGGTCATGCCGCTCTTGGCCAGCTCGCGCAAGGTCTGGAAGATCTGCTTGACCACGATCGGCGCCAGGCCCAACGAGGGTTCGTCGAGCAGCAGCAGCTTGGGCCGGCTCATCAGCGCACGGGCGATGGCGAGCATCTGCTGCTCGCCGCCGGACATGGTCATGGCGCGCTGGTTGCGCCGCTCCTTGAGCCGCGGGAACAACTCGAACATGCGCTGCATGTCCTCTTGGGCGTGCGTCATGCCGATGGGGATGGTGCCCATCAGCAGGTTCTCCTCCACGCTCATGTCGGGAAACACCCGGCGCCCCTCGGGCGACTGGGCGATACCGTTAGAGGCGACGAAGTGCGCCGACTTGCGGCTGATGTCCTCGCCACGCAGCAGGATCTGCCCGCCACCGATGCGCGGCTGACCGAAGATCGACATCAGCAGGGTCGACTTGCCGGCGCCGTTGGCGCCGATCAGCGCCACCGTTTCCCCTTCGTTGACCTGCAACGAGACCTTGTGCAGTGCCTGGATCGGCCCGTAGAACACATCGACTTCACGAAACTCCAGCAACGGCGCCGTCATGCCAGCTCCTCTTCATCGGTACCCAGGTAGGCGGCAATCACCTTCTCGTCGTTACGTATCTGCGCCGGTTCGCCACGGGCGATCACATCACCGTGATCGAGCACGATGATGTGGTCGGAGATGTTCATCACCATGCCCATGTCATGCTCGATCAGCAGCACGGTGATGCCGTGGTGATCGCGCAGGAAGCGGATGATCCGGCTCAGCGCCTCGGTCTCCGAGGGGTTGAGGCCGGCGGCCGGCTCGTCCAGGCAGATGATTTCCGGGCGTGTGCACATGGCCCGGGCGATCTCCAGGCGGCGCTGCTGGCCGTAGGACAGCTCGCCGGCCAGGCGGTTGGCGGCGTCCACCAGGCCGACCACCTCCAGCCAGTAGAAGGCATGGTCCAGCGCCTCGTTCTCCGCGCGGCGGTAGCCGGGGGTGTTGAGCACGCCAGCGAGCAGGTTGCGGTTGACGAACATGTGCTGGGCCACCAGCAGGTTCTCCACCACCGACATCTCGCGGAACAGCCGGATGTTCTGGAAGGTGCGCGCCAGGCCGGCGCGATTGATCAGGTGGGTGCCGCCGAACATCTTGTACCAGACCCGGTTGGCGAACTGCGCCGGGCGCACGAAGTCGTCCGCCTGGAACGGCTGGCCGAGCACCTTGATCACATCGGTGGTGCGCCCGCGCGCATCCAGCAGGATGTTGCCGCCGGTGGCGCTGTAGAAGCCGGTGAGGCAGTTGAACACCGTGGTCTTGCCGGCACCGTTGGGGCCGATCAGTGCGGTGATGGAGTGCCGATCGACGTCCAGGTTGACGTCATTGAGCGCCTTGATGCCGCCGAACTGCATCATCAGATGCTCGACGCGAAGAATCTTGTCGCTCATGGCGCCACCCCCTTGCGCGGCTCGACCCCGGCGCGGCTGATGCGGATCAGCCCGCGCGGGCGCCAGATCATCATCAACACCATCAGCACGCCGAACAGCAGCACCCGGTAATCGGCGAAGGCGCGCAGCAGCTCCGGCGCCACGGTGAGGACGAAGGCGGCGATCACCACCCCGAGCGTCGAACCCATGCCGCCGAGCACGACGATGGCGAGGATCAGCGCTGACTCGAAGAAGGTGAACGACGATGGGTTGACGAAGCCCTGGTAGGTGGCGAAGAACACCCCGGCAAGCCCCGCGGTGGAAGCGCCGAGGGTGAAGGCCGAGAGCTTGACCAGCACATGGTTGAGGCCCATGGCGCGGCAGGCGATCTCGTCCTCACGCAGCGCCTCCCAGGCACGGCCGACCGGCATGCGGGTCAGCCGATGCTTGACGTAGAGCACCAGCAGCACCACCAGGAACAACGCGGCGTAGATGAAGATGAACTTCATATTGGGGTCGTAGGCCACGCCGAAGAACTCGTGATACGGCACCCCGCCGTCCTTGGCCCGACGGCCGAACTCCAGGCCGAACAGGGTCGGTGCCGGCGCGGACATGCCGTTGGGCCCGCCGGTGAAACTCAGCCAGTTGTTCAGCACCAGGCGGATGATCTCGCCGAAGCCCAGCGTGACGATGGCCAGATAGTCACCGTGCATACGCAGCACCGGGAAGCCGAGGATGGCTCCGGCCACCGCCGCCGCCAGAGCGGCCAGCGGCAACACGGTCCAGAAGCCCAGGTCCAGGTAGTGGTAGCCGAGCGCCAGGCCGTAGGCGCCGATGGCGTAGAAGGCCACGTAGCCGAGGTCGAGCAATCCGGCCAGGCCGACCACGATGTTCAGGCCCAGGCCCAGCAGCACATAGATCAGCCCGAGGATCACCACGGTCAGCAGGTACTTGCTGGCGAAGAGCGGGAAGATCACTGCCGCCACCACCAGCAGCGGCACGATCCAGCGCAGGCGGCTGCGGTAGCCCGGCGGCAACACGTGCACGCCGGAGCCGCTGCCTTCGAAGCCGTCGAGGATGCGTTTACCGCTGGCGGTCTGCAGGAACAGGCTGAGTACCAGGCGGCCGAGCACCACGACGGCGACGATCAGCCCCAGGCGCTCGGGCTGCAGGTTGAAGCTGTAGCCGTCGAGCACGATGCCGACGATGGGGCCGAACACGATCAGCGCCACCAGGCCGGCCAGCACCGCATCCAGCAGGCTGCGTTTGATATCGATGGAAGATGTCATCGTGCGCCCTCAGACCTTGGCGACCAGCGGGCGGCCGAGCAGCCCCTGGGGTCGGAAGATCAGGATCAGCACCAGCAGGCCGAAGCTGAACACGTCCTTGTAGTCGGTGTTGACCATGCCGGAGAACTGCGCCTCGGCCACGCCGAGCAGGATGCCGCCGAGCATCGCCCCCGGCAGCGAGCCGATGCCGCCGAGTACCGCGGCAGTGAAGGCCTTGATGCCGATGACGAAGCCTGCATAGAAGTCGAAGGTGCCGTAGTTCATGGTGATCAGCACGCCTGCCAGCGCAGCCATCGAGGCGCCGATGACGAACACGTAGGAGATCACCCGGTCGGTGTTGATGCCGAGGATCGAGGCCATCTTGCGATCCTGCTGGGTGGCGCGGCACATACGGCCGAGCTTGGTGTACTGGATCACGTAGGTCAGCACCGCCATGCCGAGGAAGGCGGCGATGAGGATGAACACCTTGGTGTAGCTGAGCTGCACGAAGCCTTCGCCGATGTGGAACTTGAAGGCACCGTCGAGCAGCGTCGGCACGCCCTGCTGGCGCGCGCCCTGGGCCAGCTGCACGTAGTTCTGCAGGATCAGCGACATGCCGATGGCGCTGATCAGCGGCGCCAGGCGGGTGGAGTTGCGCAACGGCTTGTAGGCGATGCGCTCGATCACATAGCCGTACAGCCCGGTGATGCAGATGGTGAAGACCAGCGTGCCGAGGATCAGCAGCGGGAAGGATTCGAGGCCGAAGAAGGCCAGCACGGCCAGAGAGATGGCGGCCAGGTAGGCGGAGACCATGTACACCTCGCCGTGGGCGAAGTTGATCATGCCGATGATGCCGTAAACCATGGTGTAGCCGATGGCGATCAGGCCATAGACCGCGCCCAGGGTCAGGCCGTTGATCAGTTGCTGGAGGAAGATACCGTCCATACGCGCTCTCGTCCGGGGCACGGCCAGGCGGCCGTGCTTATCAAATCAGGCGGGAAGCGCTGAAACACTGCAGGAGCCTTCCAGCGTTCCCGGAATGCACCGGTCGGCGGAGGCTCCCGCCGACCGGCCGAGTGCCGCGGGGTTACTGCATCTGGTGGTACTTGCCCTTGTCGTCCCACTCGTACATCACGTAGTCGGACACCTTCAGGTCGCCCTTGGCGTCGAAGGCCTTCTTGCCCATCACGGTGGCGACCGGGTTGGCCTTCAGCCATTCGCTGGCCTTGGCGCCATCGGTGCTGCCGGCGCCGGTGAAGGCTGCGGCCAGAGCCTGGATCGAGGCGTAGGCGTAGAGGGTGTAGCCTTCCGGCTCGTAACCGCCGGCGCGGAACTTGTCGATCACCGCCTTGCCGTCCGGAATCAGGCGCGGGTCGGCGCCGAAGGTCATCAGCACACCCTTGGTGTACTGCGGGCCGCCGGCGGTGGTGACCATCTCGTCGGTCACTACGCAGTCACCGGAGAGGAACTTGGCGTCCAGGCCCTGCTCGCGCATCTGGCGTACCAGTGGGCCGGCTTCCGGGTGGCAACCGCCGAAGTAGACGACTTCGGTACCGGCGGCGCGGACCTTGGTGACCAGGGCGTTGAAGTCCTTCTCACCACGAGTCAGACCTTCGTACAGCACCGGCTCGACGCCGCGTTTTTCCAGCTGCGCCTTGGTTGCATCAGCCAGGCCCTGGCCGTAGGTGTCCTTGTCGTGGATCACTGCGACTTTCTTGGCCTTCAGGGTATCGACGATATAGTCGCCAGCAACCACACCCTGCTGGTCGTCACGGCCGCACATGCGGAACATGGCGCCCAGGCCGCGCTCGGTGACCTGCGGGTTGGTCGAGGCTGGGGTGATGGCGATGATGCCCGCCTCGTCGTACACCTCGGAGGCCGGGATGGTGGAGGACGAGCAGAAGTGGCCAACCACGCCGACTGCCTTGTCCTGGTCGACCAGACGGTTGGCTACCGACACGGCCTGCTTCGGCTCGCAGGCGTCGTCCGCCTTGACCAGCTTGATCTTCTCGCCGTTGATGCCACCAGCGGCGTTGATGTCCTCGGCGGCCTGAGTCGCGCCACGCCAGTATTGCTCACCAAACGAGGCGTTGGGGCCGGTATGCGGGCCGGCGACGCCGATCACGACATCCGCCTGAGCCAGGGTAGAAGCGCCCGCCGCGGCGGTTACCGCGAGAGCCAGAAAGCCTTTTCTGAAAAACTTCTGCGACATGGAGTTGTGCTCCTGAGGGTTTAGGTTGGCAACCTGCGACAGCAAGGCTTATGCCAGCGTAGCTCAGGAGAACAAACGACTAAGAACTATATATATGCCGTAACGGCAACGCGGCTTCGCGCCGCCGACGGCTGTGAGCGAAATGCTCCATCGGGTAACGGTCGCCCTGCAACGGTGCTAAGAAACTACTCAGCCGCACCAAGGGCAGACATGCTTACTCAGACTCGACCGAGATAATCCATCTTGCCAATCTCCAGGCCGTTGTGACGCAGGATCGCGTAGGCCGTGGTGAGGTGGAAATAGAAGTTGGGTAGGACGAAGTGCAGCAGATAGTCCTCGGCGGTGAACTTCAGCTCGGCGCCGGGGAATTTCATGACGATCTCGCGACCGGCGCCGCTGTCGATCTGCTCCGGCGTCAGGCTCTTCACGAAGTCCAGGGTCTTGGTGATACGTGCCTGCAAGTCGGAGAAGCTGCTCTCGGTATCGGCGAAACTCGGCACCTCTACCCCGGCCAGGCGCGCCGCACAGCCTTTCACCGCATCGCTGGCGATCTGCACCTGACGGGTCAGCGGGTGCATATCCGGCGCCAGGCGCGCGCTCAGCAGCACGGACGGATCGATCTTCTTCGCCTCGGCGTACGCTGCAGCCTTGTCGAGGATGGCCGAGAGGTTGCCGAACATGCGCACGAACTGCGGTACAGAGGACTGGTAGAGGGAAAGCGACATCGGAGGAACTCCTTTGCGAAGAGGCGACGCGGTTCTGCTAGGGTAGCCGCGGTTCAGCCTGGGGAATGAAGCCTGATGACCAATGAGCAGATCGCCGCATACTGTTTGAGCCTGCCTGGCGCCCGCGAGGATCTTAAGTGGGGCGGCAACCGGGTGTTCTCAATAGCGGGCAACAAAATGTTCGCCATTCTCGATTTCATGGGCGAGCACCTGGCATTCAAGGTCGGCGCGGAGCTGTTTCTCGGCTATGTCGACCGCCCCGGCATCCTCCCGGCTCCTTATCTGGCGCGGGCGCACTGGGTCAGCATGGCGCCGCCCTTCCCCATGGGTGACGACGAGCTGCGCGAATGTCTGCAGCGCTCCCACCAGTTGGTGGTACGCAAGCTGCCTAAAATCCGTCAGGTGGGACTGCTGCTCGGCTAGAAAGGCAGCAGATGGCCAAGGTAACGCCCGCCCAGCACCAGGCGGTCGAGCCAGAACGCCTGGTGCAACACGACGATGGCCCAGAACACCAGCTGGAACGAGGCCTTGCGCGTCTTGTGGCGGAATACCTGCTGCGCCACCAGGGCGCCGGGCCAGCCGCCCACTAGCTCGGCGATGTGCAGGCTGTTCTCCGGCGTGCGCCAACGGCCCTTCTGCGCGGACTGCTTGTCCAGCCAGTACTGGCAGAAGCTGAACAGGCTGACCAGCGGATAGGCCAGCAGCACCCAGACCACGCCCTGCGCCAGCAGCGCCAGACTGCCCCAGAGCGGCAGAACACACAGGGCCGCCAGGACCAGCAACTTGAGCGGCAGATCACGAATGCCCGCCGAAGCACTGTGCTCCGGGCGTATCACTTTGGTGCGCTGCGGCTTGGCCGCCTTCGCCGACTTGGCAACTGCATCCGGTTTACGCCGGATCGCCGGGCGATCCAGGCTCAGCCCGGCATGGCGCATGTGCTGCGCCCGCGGACGGCCCTGGGCATCGCTGCCCGGCACATAGAGCACTTCCTCGCCGGCTTGCGGGCGCTTGTCGCCACGCACGGCGGAAATATGCACGAACAGCTGCTCGCCACCGCCCTCAGGCTGGATGAAGCCGAAACCCTTGTCGTCGTTCCAGCTCTTCAGGACGCCACGCTTTTCCATATCAGCCCTGGGCGCTGCTCCAGTCGATCAGGTGGAACTGCCAGGTGGCCAAGATCAGCAGGCCGAAAGCGATGCGGTACCAGGCAAACACCGCATAGCTGTGGTTGGCGATGAACTTGAGCAGCGCGCGCACGGCGATCATGGCGAAGATGAAGGAGATCACGAAGCCCAGGGCGAACACCGGCAGGTCGCCGGGCTGGAACAGGTCGCGGTACTTGTAGCCGGAGTACACGGCGGCGCCGACCATGGTCGGCATGGCCAGGAAGAAGGAGAACTCGGTGGCCGCGCGGCGCGACAGGCCGAACAGCAGGCCGCCGATAATGGTCGAGGCCGAGCGCGAGGTGCCGGGGATCATCGCCAGGCACTGGGCGAAGCCGATCTTCAGCGCTTCCTTCCAGGTCATGTCGTCCACTTCTTCCACGTGGACCTCGTGCTTGCGCTGTTCGGCCCAGAGCATCACCACACCGCCGACCACCAGCGCTGCGGCCACAGTGATCGGGTTGAACAGGTATTCATGGATCAGATCGGCGAAGGCCACGCCGATGACCACAGCCGGCATGAAGGCGATCAGCAGATTGGCGGTGAAACGCTGCGCCTGGCGCTGGCGCGGCACGTTGAACACGGTGATGAGGATCTTGCGGCGGTACTCCCACATCACCGCGAGGATCGCGCCGAGCTGGATGATGATATTGAAGGCAATCGCCCGCTCACCACCGAAGCCGAGCAGATCGGCGACGACGATCTGGTGACCGGTGCTGGAGATGGGCAGGAATTCGGTCAACCCCTCCACGATGCCAAGAATCAGTACCTGCAGGGCTGTCCACAAATCCATGAATACCTCGAACTGGCCCTTTCTCGGAAGCGGCCGATAACTGGGTTAGCGCCTGGCGAACAGGCAGAAATCGGCGGGCATGCTACCAGATAGCCCCCCGTTAGGCTGCCGGACCAACGGTTGATGGCGCAGCTTCTAGACTGGCTATTAGCTAGCACGCATTCCAAGAACAAAAACCGGAGCACCGTTCATGAGCAGTCTGCGTACCCTCCCCATCAGCCGTCGCCTGTGGCTGATCCTGCTGTCGTCCATCATCATGCTCCTGGCCCTCACCGGGCTGATGTTGCAGCAGATCCACGACGACCTCTATCGGGCCAAGGCCCTGAAGACCCGCCACGTGGTGGAGAGCGCGATCGGCGTGCTCAAGCACTACCAGGGCCTGGAGGCCGGCGGCCTGGCCCGCGCGGATGCGCAGAAACAGGCCATGGAGGTGATCCGCGGCCTGCGCTATGACCAGGACGACTACTACTGGATCAACGACATGACTCCGGTGATGGTCATGCACCCGACCAACCCCAAGCTGGAGGGCCAGAACCTCTCCGGCCTGAAGGACCCGGACGGCAAGTTCCTGTTCAACGAAATGGTGGCCATCGCCAAGAAGCAGGGATCAGGCCAGGTCGACTACCGCTGGCCCAAGCCGGGCTCGGAAGATCCGGTGCCGAAAATCTCCTATGTCGAGCTGTTCCAGCCCTGGGGCTGGATTCTCGGTTCGGGCATCTATGTCGATGACGTGCAGGAAGAGTTCCGCGAGCAGGCCCTGCGCGCCGTCGGCATCCTGATCGTGATTACCCTGCTGCTGGGCGCCCTGGTGCTGTTGATCAACCGCAGCATCGCCCGGCCGATGGATGAGGCGGTCAACGCCATGGCCAACATCGCCAGCGGCGACGCCGACCTGACCCGTAGCCTGGACAACCAGGGGCGCGATGAGCTGACCGCTCTGGGCGGCCACTTCAATGCCTTTACCGGCAAACTGCGTAGTGTCATCGGCCAGTCGCTGCAAGCTGCCAGCACCCTCGACCAGGCCTCGCAGTCACTCGGTGAGATTTCCAACAACGCCCAGCAGCACAGCCAGCAGCAATCGCAGCAGATGGAGATAGTCGCCACCGCCATCAACGAGGTGTCCTACGCCGTGCAGGACGTGGCGAAGAACGCCGAGCATGCCGCCAGCGAAGTGCGCCTGGCCGAGCAGCAGGCGCTGCAGGGCCAGCACAACATCGACAGCAGCCTGCGCCAGATCGATCAGCTGTCCGAGACCATCGGCCAGGCCGTGCAGGTGATCCAGAACCTGGCCCAGGAAAGCACCCAGATCGGCAGCGTGCTGGAGGTGATCCGCTCCATCGCCGAGCAGACCAACCTGCTGGCGCTCAACGCCGCCATCGAGGCCGCTCGCGCTGGCGAGGCCGGGCGTGGCTTTGCCGTGGTCGCCGACGAGGTGCGTGCCCTGGCCAGCCGCACCCAGCAGAGCACCCAGGAAATCCAGGGCATGATCGACCGCCTGCAGGGCAACTCGGAGGCTGCGGTCAAGGTGATCAACGCCAGCAGCCAGGCCTCGCAGCAGACCGTCGAACTGGCCCGCCAGGCCGGTGAAAGCCTGGCGCAGATCGCCGCCGCCCTGCGCAACCTAACCGGCTTGAATGCCTCCATCGCCAGTGCCACGCTGCAACAGTCGCATGTGGTCGAGGATATCAATCACAATGTCACCCAGGCCGCCACGCTGGCCCATGAAAACGCCCTGGCGGCGGACCAGTCCAGCGAGGCCAGCCAGCATCTCGGCCAGTTGGCCGGGCAGCTGAACCGACTTCTGGGGCAATTCCGCGTGTGAGGTGTCGATGAGCAGTATGGAGCACCAAGAGGTCAACCTCGGCCAGCAGCAGAACCAGGACCTGATCTGGGACCTGGACAGCATCGCCCGTCGCGAACTGGCCGAGCGCTTCATCAAGCTGTTCGAGAACCGTCTGTGCGTGTATTCCGAATCGACCCGGCAGCTGTACACCAACTACAACCTGCACTTCCCGACCGACTACGGGCGCAAGATGGTGGTGCTGCCCAACCCCTACGCCTTCCATGACACCCTGCACGGCATCGACCCGGTGGCCGTGCGCAAGACCGGCCTCTGCGTGCTGCCCGGCGTCGTGCTGGGCAAGCCTGGCTTGATGCTGACCACGCAGATCAAGGACGGCGGCCCCGCGCCCAAGACCATGCCGTTCAAGGCGGCCCTGGCGCAGATCATCAGCAACCAGAAGAAGATCAACGACGTCTTCCTGCCGATCCTGATGAAGGGTGACCTGCGCGAATTCGACCAGAAGATGCCCTACATCCATCTGCACCGCCTGCAGGTGCAGCGCCTCACCCGCCTGTCCTCATTCGAACGCGACGACATCCAGCAGACAATCACCCGCAAGCTGCTGATGCTCTATCGCCAGGCTGATACCCTCGACTGCTAACGCATCTGGTGCTTGTGCAGCAGCCGGTAAAAGGTCGGCCGCGAAATGCCCAGCACCCGCGCCGCCTGGGTCATGTTGCCGGCATAACGCAGCAGCACGTCGTGCAGGGCCTGGCGCTCGGCGCGATGGACGTAATCCTCCAGGCTGCCGAACGGCCCGGCTGAGCCAGCACCGGACACCAAGCCCAGATCTGCCGCCTCGATCTGCCGCTGCTCGGACAACACGGTCGCGCGCCGCACCCGCGTGGCCAGCTCGCGCACATTACCGGGCCAGTCGTGATCGGCCAGCGCGCGGATCGCCTCATCGCTGAAGCTGCGCGGCCGGCGGCCGACCTCCGCGGCGTAGCGCCGGGTGAAGTAACCGGCCAGGCTGGCGATATCGTCACGTCGCTCGCGCAGCGGCGTGGTGCGCACCTGCAGAGCCGCCAGCAGGTAATAGAAGTCTTCGCGCAAGGCGCCGCTGGCGACCTCGCTTTCCAGGTCCACGCGGCTGGTGACAATCAGGCGCACGTTGACCGGAGTCGCCAGCCCAGCACGTTCCACCCGCCCCTCCTGCAGGGTGCGCAGCAGGCGCGCCTGGGCCCGATGGGGCAGCTCACCCACCTCGCCCAGCAGCAGGGTGCCGCCATCCGCCTGCTCGATCAGCCCGGGGCCGCGCTCATCGCCGAACAGCTCCCTTTCATCTAGCGCCGAGCAACTGGCCGCCAGCAGCGGCCCGGCGGCACGCGGCGAGAGGCGATGCAGGGTCCGCGCGACCAGTTCCCGACCGCTGCCGCTCTCGCCGAGGATCAGCACCGGAGCGTCCACCGGCGCCAGCCTGGCCAGCAGATGGCGCAACTCGCTGATGCTGCGGCTACTGCCGAGCAGCTCATGCGGCCGGTCGATCTCGCCGGTCGCCACCTTGCCGCGCAGGCGCGCCATGCCGAATGCGCGCCCGAGCGCGACACTGACCCGCTCCAGGTCGAACGGCAGGGTGTGGTAGTCGAAGAACCACTCGCCGATGAAGCCGCCCACCTCCGGCAGGCCCAGGGTTTCCGCGCTGAGCACGGCGATCCATTCGGTGCCGCTCTGGCTGATCAGCTGCTTGAGACGCTCGGGTTGCTGCAGATGGCTGCGGCGCAGGCGCACCAGGCCCACATCGCAGGCCAGTTCGCCCGCCAACGCCAGCTCACAGCTCTGCACCTGCCAGCCGGAAGCCTGCAGCTCGGGCAGCAGACGCTCGCATTGCTCGCAGGGATCGACCACCAACAGGCGTCGGGCAGCGACCGGGGTTTGCAATAGATCCATCCTTGGCGCCAATTTTTTGAAAAATTCAAATAAAACAATTGGTTGGCGCTGATACAAGAACCCTAGCAAGGCACCGTCAAGATTCTAGGAACTTTTACTTATAAAAACGGCAGGATATTGCGCACCTTTCTAATTGTTATGGCCGCTTGCCATCCCCCCCGCGGATTGGCATAAACGTACCCCATAACAAAATCATCACAGGGATGTTGACCACATGCGATTCCTGCGCCGTGTCCTAGGCCTGATCCTGTTGCTCGTACTCGGCGCTCTGGCGGTCGTCATCTACTACATCGCCCGCCCCAACCTGCCGGTCTTCGACAAGCCGCAGCAGGTCCACTATCTCGGCCAGTGGGACGAGCAGGCCCGCCAGACCTACTACTACACGCCCCAGGGCACCACGGTGAAAGGCCTGCACTACGACTGGTTCACCGCCCTGGAGATGCCCTTCTCCCGCGAGAAATTCGCCCGCCCCGAGTACCTGGCGCGCTTCGGCTTCCTCACCGACCCGCAGCAGAAGCCCAGCGAGCTGAACCCCGGCAACCTGCCGGTAGGCTTCGCCCGCCACCAGGACGACGAGAGCGGCACCCAGTACCTCGATATCAGCTGCGCTGCCTGCCACACCGGCGAGCTGCGCTACAAAGGCCAGGCCATCCGTATCGACGGTGGCGCCGCCCTGCACTCCCTCGCCTCCACCGTGCCGACCCTCAAGGGTGGCGGCTTCGGCCAGGCGCTGGGCATGAGCATGGCGCTCACCTACTACAACCCGGTCAAGTTCAGCCGTTTCGCCCAGGAAGTACTGGGCGACAACTACGAGCAGGACAAGGATCAACTGCGCGAAGACTTCAAGGCGGTACTCGATCGCCTGCTCGGCACCGCCTACAACGACTGGCATCGCGGCCTCTACCCCACCGAAGAAGGCTTCGGCCGCACCGACGCCTTCGGCCGCATCGCCAACAGCGTGTTCGGCGATGCCATCGACGGCAGCAACTACCGCGTGGCCAACGCACCGGTCAGCTACCCGCAGGTATGGGACATCTGGAAGTTCGACTGGGTGCAGTGGAATGGCTCGGCCATGCAGCCGATGGCGCGCAACATCGGTGAAGCACTGGGCGTGGGCGCGACCCTGCATCTGTTCGACGACGAGGGCAAGGCGCTGACCCACGACGAGCGCTACCCCTCCAGCGTGCGCCTGCGCGACCTCTACACCCTGGAAGAGACCCTCAAGCAGCTCAAGCCGCCGACCTGGCCGGAAGCCGTGCTCGGTAAGGTCGACCTCAAGCTCGCCAGCCAGGGCCGCGCCCTGTTCGCCGAGAACTGCGCCTACTGCCACGCCCCGGTCGACGTTCCGCGTGACCAGCGCCTGGCCCCGGCGCGCGATCCGGAGTGGCACCTGCGCATCGTGCCGACCCGCATTATCGGTACCGACCCGACCACCGCCGACAACATCGCCGACCACCGCTTCGACATCCGCAAGCTGGGCTGGAGCAAGGAAGAGCTGGGCAAACTCGACGTCAAACTGTTTGGCGCCAGCCTGGACGAGGTCGACTTCGCCAGCATCTCCAGCGCCAAGGGTCTGGCCTATGTCACCGCCTACGTGGAGGACCGTGCCTACCGCGACGCCGGCATCCAGCCGCGCGAGCGCTGGCGCATGGACGGCTACGGCCTGGCCATCGGCGTGCAGGAGAAACGCGGCTACAAGGCGCGCCCGCTCAACGGCATCTGGGCTACCCCGCCCTTCCTGCACAACGGTTCGGTGCCCAACCTGTTCCAGTTGCTGTCACCGGTGGTCGAGCGTGATCGCCAGTTCTGGGTCGGCAACTTCGAGTACGACCCGCAGCGCGCCGGCTTCCTCACCGACAAATTCCCCGGCGGCTTCCTCTACGACACCAGCGTGACCGGCAACGGCAACCGCGGCCACGAGTTCCGCGACGGCTGCCGCAACGAGGGCGTGATCGGCCGCTACCTGGAGCCGGAGGAACGCTACGCGCTGATCGAGTATCTCAAGGTGATGGGCGACGCCAAGCTGGAAAGCCAGCTGCAAGCCACCGAGAGCCGTCCATGGACCCCCGGCCCCAGCTGCCAGAACAATAATTAAGGAATAGCCCTCATGCTCAAGCGCTTCTGGCTCTGGCTCGGCCGTCTGGTCGGCCGCCTGTTGCTGACTCTCGTGATCGTTGGCTGTCTGGGCTGGGGCCTGGGCGCCGCCTACTACGCCTGGAAGTTCTCCGGCCCGGTAGCGGCCGAGGAAGAGATCCCCAAGGACGAGGCGGCCCTGACCCAGAGCATCATCGAGGATGCCATCCGCATCGTCGAACAGCACCGCGACAACACCCGCGTGCTGCGCGATGCCCACGCCAAGGCCCACGGCTGCGTGAAGGCGGAGATGACCGTGCTGCAGAACCTGGTACCGGAGCTGCGCCACGGCGTGCTGGCCGAGCCGGGCAAGACCTGGCAGGCCTGGATGCGCCTGTCCAACGGCAACGCCTACCCACAGTTCGACAGCGCCCGCGATGCCCGCGGCATGGCCATCAAGCTGCTCGACGTGCCCGGCGACAAACTGCTCAGCAGCAAGGCCACTGCCGGCAACCAGGACTTCGTGATGTTCAACCACCCGGTGTTCTTCGTCCGCGACGTGGCCGAGTACAAGCAGAACTTCGCCGCCCAGGCCAGCGGCCAGAAGATCCAGGCGTTCTTCCCCAGCCTGGACCCGCGCACCTGGGAAATCCGCCACCTGATCATCGCCCTGAAGACCCTAGCGCCTGCGCCGGAGAGCCCGGTGGCCGCTACCTACAACTCCATCGCACCGTTCAAGCTCGGCCCACACAACATCAAGTATCGCGTGGTGCCGGACCCGCAGAGCTGCCCGCGCTACGAGCTGCCGGAGCAGAACACCGCCCTGCCCAACTTCCTGCGCAACGCCCTGTACCAGCAGCTGTCGCTGGACCGCGTGCCGGCCTGCTTCGCCCTGCAGGTGCAGCGGCAGAACGCCAACTACTACATGCCGATCGAGGACACCAGCGTGCAGTGGAGCGAAGACATCTCGCCGTTCGAGACGGTGGCGACCATCCGCGTACAGCCGCAGGATTTCGACACCCGCGAGCAGAACCTGGCCTGCGACAACCTCTCCTTCAACCCCTGGCACGCCCTGCCCGAGCATCGCCCGATCGGCGGCATCAACCGCCTGCGCAAGGCGGTGTACGAGGCCGTCAGCGTCTACCGCCACCAGCGCAACGACGCGCCCCAGGCGCACTGAATGAAAAGGCCGCCAGCAGGCGGCCTTTTTCTTGGTGCAGGATTCAGGCTGGGGCGAGTATCTGCTCACGCCAGCGCCACTCGAGAGCGGCCAGCGCACCGACAAACAGGGCTTCGCCGATCAGGTGCAGCTGGGCGAACAGTGACGAATCGCCAGCAAACTGCAGCGCCATCGCTACGCAGACGCCCGCCCACAGGCTATTGCCGACGATGAGCCCATACAGCAGCAGACGTGGCCGATTGCCACGCAGCGCCAGGGAGAAGGAATAACTGGCGTAGATCAGGTTCACCACGCCGATAAACAGCAGCAGTTCACGCGGCAAACTATAGAGATCGCTCAGCCAGGCGCCGAGCGCCAGCACCACCAGGCCTGCCGTGGCCGCTGCGGCGGAATCGATCCATAACAGATAGCGAAAGATGGGCACTGCGGGCTCTCGTCACGACCTCAGACTGGCGAAGCGTAGCAGGCTGCTACAACGGGTTCAGCGAGCTAATGCATTGAACCTCTCAGGTATCAGCACCACGCGCCCGACGCGGCCCCATGATCATCCAGTTGAACAGGCCCAGCAGCGGGAACAGCAGGAGCAGCGCCATCCACAGCGCCTTCTGCTGTCGCCCCGCGGCACTACCCAGCACCTGTGCGATGGCCCAGGCGGTCAGTGACAGGTAGAGCAACGCGGGCAGGCCATAGAACAGCCAGTCCGGCAGGGACGCAAGCATCGGGCATCTCCCAGCAAGGGTTTCCCCTTAGGGTTCTACCAGCCCGCCTAGGTTCAGCTCAGAAACGATCCAGATCGATCACCGCGAAACTGGCCACCGTGTCATGCCCGACCAGGCGCCCGCCTTCACGGGCCAGGCCGATGGTCTGCAGGCCGGCCTGCTGCGCTGCATCCAGCTCCTGGACGACATCGGAGAGGAACAGTATCTCGTCGCCGGGCAGGCCGATGGCCGCGGCGATGTTCTGGTAGGACTGCGCTTCGCGCTTGGGGCCGCTGCTGGTATCGAAGTAGCCGGCAAAAAGCGGAGTCAGGTCGCCGGCGATGGAGCAGCCAAAGAGCAGCTGCTGTGCCTGCACCGAGCCGGAGGAATAGACGTACAGCGCGTAGCCATCCCGATGCCAGCGCTGCAATGCTTCCACCGCGTCCGGGTAGACGTGGCCCTTGAGCTGCCCCGCCTCGTAGCCTTGCTGCCAGACCATGCCCTGCAGGGCCTTGAGCGGCGTGGCCTTGCGGTCCTCGATGATCCACTGCAAGAGGATCTCGATAACCCGGATCAGGTCCGCATCAGCCTCACCGCTCTCGGCACGCACGGCGTCCAGTTGCGCGGCCACGGCCGGCTCCTGCGCATGTTCGATGACAAACTGCGGCAGATGCTCGAAGGCATAGGGGAACAACACGTCGAAGACGAAGCTCACCGCGCTGGTGGTGCCTTCGATGTCGGTGAGGATGGCCCTGATCGGCATGGACTTCAGTCTTCCAGGCGCGGGAAGCGGCTGGCGATGTCGTCGCCGGTGAAGCTGGCGACCCAGCCTTCCGGGTTGTTGAACAGGCGAATGGCCACGAAGTGCGGGAACTCGCCCATGTCGAACCAGTGGCGGGTGCCGGCCGGTACCGAGATCAGATCGTTCTTCTCGCACAGCACGGCGTAGACGTAGTCGCCGATGTGCAGGCTAAACAGGCCACGGCCGGCGACGAAGAAGCGCACCTCATCCTCGCCATGCTGGTGCTCGTCGAGGAACTTGGCGCGCAACTCGTCCTTCTGTGGATGCTTGCGGTCCAGACTGATCACGTCGACGGTGACGTAGCCACGCTCTGCCTTGAGCTGGTCGATCTGCGCACGGTAGGCGGCGATCACTTCGTCCTGGCTGGCGCCCGGCTGGATCGGTGCCGCGGCCTGCCAGCGCTCGAAGCGCACGCCGACTTCGCCCAGGGTGGCGGCGATGTCCTCGGCATGGGTCAGCACCTTGTTCGGCACATCGGGGCTGGACTGGTGGTAAACGGTCAGGCTGCTCATTGCATTTCCTCTACGGGATTCTCAGCGCTGCAGGGCGCGTACTTTCAGTTCGCACTCGAACAGGAATTCGAAGGCCTCGACCTGGCGCAGGCAGTCGCCAATGGTCGCGCCCCAGGTATACAGGCCGTGGCCACGGATCAGGTAACCGACGCAATCGGGCCGCTCGTCCAGCCAGGGCTGCACCTTGGTGGCCAGGCGCGCGATGTCCTGATCGTTGTCGAAGATCGGCACCAGCACCTGGCTTTCGTGGCTGTCGACGCCGGCGAAGGCCTTTTGCAGTTCATAGTCGGCGAACACCAGGGAATCGGCCAGGGTCAGACGCGACAGCACGGTGGCGTTGACCGAATGGGTATGCAGCACGGCGCCGATCGCCGGTTGCCAGCGGTACAGCTGGGTGTGCAGGCGGGCCTCGGCGGAAGGCTTCTTGCCCGGTTCCAGGCTATTGCCGTCGAGGTCGGTGGCCAGCACGTCGTCCTCGCCCAGCTGGCCCTTGTGCCTGCCGGAGACGGTCAGCAGCGCCTGGTCGAAGGGCAGCCGCGCCGAATAGTTGCCGCTGGTGGCCGGCGACCAGCCACGCTCATGCAGAAAGCGCCCCGCCTCGATGATCTGCCGGGTCAGTTGTTCACGGCTCATGGCCGTTCCTCATGCAAACGGACGGCAATGATAAAGGCCGCGGCCAGGGCTACCAAGCTGGCGATGGCGAAGGTCCAGGCCGGGCCCAGACCAGCCCAGCTGTAGCCCGCGTACAGCGCCCCCAGGGCGCCGCCGGTGCCGGCCAGCGCCGCGTACAGCGCCTGGCCCTGGCCCTGCTGGTTGGGGCCGAAGCTGCGCTGGACGAAATGGATGGCGGCGGCATGGAAGCTGCCGAAGGTGGCAGCATGCAGCAGCTGGGCGAACAGCAGCACACCCAGGTGATCGGCCAGGTTGCCCAGCAGCAGCCAGCGCAACGATGCCAGCAGGAAGCTGGCCGCCAGCACCCAGCGCACCGAAAAACGCGTGAGGATGCGCGCCATGAACAGGAACAGCACAATCTCCGCCACCACGCCCAGCGCCCACATCTGGCCGATGAAGCCGCGCGCGTAGCCGAGGCTCTCCAGATGCAGGGTGAGGAAGGTGTAGTACGGCCCGTGCGACAGCTGCATCAGGCACACGCAGAAGAAGAACGCCGGCACGCCGGGGCGGCGCAGCTGGGCGAGAAAACCGCCCTCGCCGCCCTGCCCGGCCCGCGCCTGCGGCACTGCATTGGGCACCCACAGGGTGCCGACTAGGATGCCGGCGAGGATCAGCACCACCATGACCGGGAACAGCCCAGGACTGAAGCGCTGGAACAGCGCGCCCAGGCCGATCACCGCAACAATGAAGCCGATCGAGCCCCACAGGCGGATCTGCGAATAGCGCGCGCTCTGTTCACGCAGGTGCGCCAGGGTGATCACCTCGAACTGTGGCAGCACCGCGTGCCAGAAGAAGGCATGCAGCGCCATCACCAGAGCCAGCCAGGCGTAGCTCTGGTCGACGAAGATCAGGCAGAAGCTCGCCAGCGTACAGGCCGCACCAAAACGCACGATGCGCAGGCGCTGGCCGCTGCGGTCACCCAGCCAGCCCCACAGGTTGGGCGCCAGGCAGCGCATCAGCATCGGGATGGCCACCAGCTCGCCGATGCGCGCCGGCGAGAAGCCCAGGTGCTGGAAGTACAGCGGCAGGAAGGGCGCGGTGGCGCCCAGCATGGCGAAGTAGAAGAAGTAGAACGCGGACAGCCGCCAGTACGGCAGCGGCTGCACGGTCACAGCTGCGGCAGTACCGGCGTGTTGACCCGCACGTCGGCGTTCTGTGCGCGGTGGCGCAGCAGGTGGTCGAGCAGTACGATGGCCAGCATCGCTTCGGCGATCGGCGTGGCACGGATGCCGACGCAGGGGTCATGGCGACCCTTGGTGATCACGTCCACCGGGTTGCCGTCGACGTCGATGGAGCGGCCCGGCGTGGTGATGCTGGAGGTCGGCTTGAGCGCCAGGTGGGCGACGATCGGCTGGCCGCTGGAGATGCCACCGAGGATGCCGCCGGCGTTGTTGCTGAGGAAGCCTTGCGGGGTCAGCTCGTCGCGGTGCTCGGTGCCGCGCTGGGCCACCGAGGCGAAACCAGCGCCGATTTCCACGCCCTTGACCGCGTTGATGCTCATCAGCGCGTGGGCCAGGTCTGCGTCCAGGCGGTCGAAGATCGGCTCACCCAGGCCCGGCATCACGCCTTCGGCGACCACGGTGATCTTCGCACCGACCGAGTCCTGGTCACGGCGCAGCTGGTCCATGTAGGCCTCCAGCTCCGGCACCTTGTCCGGGTCGGGGCTGAAGAAGGCGTTCTGCTCGACGCTGTCCCAGGTCTTGAACGGGATCTCGATCGGGCCCAACTGGCTCATGTAGCCACGTACCTGGATGCCCAGGCCGGCCAGCACTTTCTTCGCCACGGCGCCGGCGGCGACGCGCATGGCGGTCTCGCGGGCCGAGCTGCGGCCGCCACCACGGTAGTCGCGGATGCCGTACTTGTGGTGGTAGGTGTAGTCGGCGTGGGCCGGGCGGAACAGGTCCTTGATCGCCGAGTAGTCCTTGGACTTCTGGTCGGTGTTGCGGATCAGCAGGCCGATCGGGCAGCCAGTGGTCTTGCCCTCGAACACCCCGGAGAGAATCTCGACTTCGTCGTCTTCCTGGCGCTGGGTGGTGTGGCGGCTGGTGCCCGGCTTGCGGCGATCAAGGTCGCGCTGCAGGTCTTCCAGGGACAGCTCGATGCCCGGCGGGCAACCGTCGACTATGGCGACCAGGGCCGGACCGTGGCTCTCGCCAGCGGTAGTGACGGTGAACAACTTGCCGTAAGTGTTGCCGGACATGTACAGCGCTCCGCAGAGATGGACCTCGATTTGAAGGTCGAGGAGTATACCCGCGGCCTTGCGCCAGTTCACCCCTTCGCGCCACGTGCCGACGGGCCCTGCCAGGACAACCAGGAACCTCCCCGGCGCATGCTCCGACTGCTCCTCTGCATTCTTCCCCTGCTCAGCGGCCTGTGCCTGGCCGGCCCGCAGGCCATTGTCCGCACGCCCGTCGAGCTGGATACCGGCAGCGGCGTGCTACACGGCACCCTGCTGCGCCCCAAGACCGAACAGGCAGTATCCGTCGCATTGATCATCGCCGGCTCCGGCCCCACCGACCGCGACGGCAATAACCCGATGGCCGGGCGCAACGACAGCCTGAAGAAACTCGCCGAGCTGCTGGCCGCCCAGGGCGTCGCCAGCCTGCGCTACGACAAACGCGGCATCGCCGCCAGCACGGCGGCCGGGCCGGATGAGCGACAGCTCAGCCTGGAGGCCTATGCCGCCGACGCCGCACGCTGGGGCCAGCGCCTGAAGCGCGACCCGCGCTTCTCCCGGCTGATCCTTATCGGCCACAGCGAGGGCTCGCTGGTCGCCGGCATGGCCGCGCAAGGCGCCGGGGCCGATGCCCTGATCAGCATCGCCGGCAGCTCGCGACCCGTCGATGAGCTGCTCCGCGAGCAGTTGCACGAACGCCTGCCCAACGAGCTGCTGGCCGATAGCGAACGCATTCTGGCCAGCCTCAAGCTGGGCATCCCCACCAGCAACGTGCCGGAGCGCCTGCAGGTGATATTTCGCCCCAGCGTGCAGCCCTTCCTGATCTCGCTGTTCCGCCAGGACCCGGCGCAGGTGTTCGCCAGCCTGCGCATCCCCACGCTGATCATCCAGGGCAGTCACGACATCCAGGTCAAGGTGGCCGATGCCGAGCGCCTGCAGGCGGCGACGCCCAATGCGCGGCTAGTGGTCATCGAAGGCATGAACCACGTGATGCGCATCGTGCCCATGGACCTGCAACGCCAGCTGGCATCCTATGCTGAGCCCAAGCTGCCACTGGCCAATGAGCTAGGTGCCAGTATTCTTGCCTTCATCGACGATCTGCCAGACTCCAGAAAACCGTAGCGCGACCGATACAATTTCAAACGAGCGTACCAACTGGCGCGCCACAGGCCCTTGCAAGGTATTCACTCGATGTCCGACAGCCCAGCCGAGCAGCCCAGCACCGAAGAGCCGGTGGAGGCCCAACCCCATCCCTGGGAAGGGCTGGAGGCCGAGCATTTCCAATTGCTGCGCCTGGCGCCATTGCCGACCGACCGCACTACCGGGCTGCGGCCTCTGCGCTTCGTCAAACTCGGCCGCGTCGAACGGCACAACGACGAACAGAGCCTGCTGCGCCTAACAGTTGAGCT
Organism: Pseudomonas sp. ML96; assembly: GCF_000761545.1. Taxonomy (GTDB): domain Bacteria; phylum Pseudomonadota; class Gammaproteobacteria; order Pseudomonadales; family Pseudomonadaceae; genus Aquipseudomonas. Next base: position 92,015 of record NZ_JPMY01000016.1, read on the forward strand.
GCCGGGGCAACGCCTACGCCGCGAACAGAACCTGCTGGAGGTGTGGGTCGACCACCGCAGCCGCGAGGTCCGCTTCGGCGCCGACAAGGGCCTGCAGATCGAGCCAGCCAACCGCGGTCTGGGGCGTTTCCTGCTCGCCCAAGGCATCGCCTGGGCGCGTCAGCGCTGGGGCAGCTACACGGTCGAGGGCGGCTCCCTGGCGGTGAAGGACGTGCTCAGCGAGGACGCCCGCCTGCGCCGTGACCACTTCCTGCGCATCCAGGGTTTCGAGGTGGCCTATCAGGACCTGGCGCAGATCAAGGCCAGCTACAGCGCCAGCCGGGTCAGCGTGCTCAACCCCGAGTGGAACCAGGAAAAGGTCCAGGTGCTCGACCTACTCGACTGCGGCGCCATGCTGCAGCAGGCCGACCAGAACCTGCACGAGCAGCAGCTCAAGATCACCAAGCTGGAGCGCCAGATCGACATGCTCCGGCGCGAAGACAGCGGCCTGCGTTTCACCATCGCCTGCCTGGTGGCGCTGGCGCTGTTCCAGGCCGGACTGCTGATCTGGATCGCAACGCGCTAGCGCGAATCAGCCCTTGAGCCGCGAACGGAACAGCTTCTGGTACTCGCGGCACTGGGACGCCGCCAGCAGGAATACGCCGTGGCCACCCTGCTCGAACTCCAGCCAGGTGAAGTCCACTTCCGGGTAGATGGCCTCGACATGCACCTGGCTGTTACCCACCTCGACGATCAGCAAGCCCTTCTCGCTCAGATGGTCGGCGGCCTCGGCCAGCATCCGTCGCACCAGGTCCAGACCATCGTCACCACAGGCCAGGCCCAGCTCCGGCTCGTGCTGGTATTCGGCCGGCATGTCGGCGAAGTCCTCGGCGTCCACATAGGGCGGGTTGGAGACGATCAGGTCGAAGCGCTGTCCCGGCAGGCCATCGAAGCCATCGCCCTGCACGGTGTACACGCGCTCTTCCAGACCATGCCGCTCGATGTTGTGGTTGGCCACCTCCAGCGCATCGAAGGACAGGTCGCCCAGCACCACTTCCGCCTCGGGGAAGGCATAGGCGCAGGCGATGCCGATGCAGCCTGAGCCGGTGCACAGGTCGAGGATGCGCATCGGTGTGGCCGGCAGCCAGGGTTCGAACTGGCTGCCGATCAGCTCGGCGATGGGCGAGCGCGGCACCAGCACACGCTCGTCAACCAGGAACGGCAGGCCGCAGAACCAGGCCTCGCCCAGCAGGTAGGCGGTCGGCACGCGATCCTCGACGCGGCGGCGGATCAGCTCCAGCAGGTGCTGTTGCTCGTCTTCTTCGAGACGGCAATCGAGGTAGGCGTCGGCAATCTCGAACGGCAGGTGCAGGGAGCCCAGCACCAGCTGGCGGGCATCGTCCCAGGCGTTGTCGGTGCCGTGGCCGAAGAACAGGCCGGCCTCGTGGAAGCGGCTGACGGCCCAGCGGATATGGTCGCGCACGGTGCGCAGGCGAGATGGGGACACGGCGGATACCTCGAAAATCGGTGCGCGATTCTAACAGGACGAAACAAAACTACTCGGCCCGTTTGCCGAAACCGCCGCCATCATTTCCAGGCAATAGCGCCGCGCCGCCGCCCATAGCGATAATCGACGCGACACACAAGAGGTTCACATATCGGCCTGGCGAGCAGAGAATAGACGCATCGTTGCTATAGGAGCCCCCCCATGTCCGATCCGAAAACGCTGTTCCAACTGCTCGGACGCGGTTATGCCCCAGCCACTCTCAGCAAGGCGACTCTCTTGGTTATCGATGCCCAGGAGGAGTACCGCAGTGGTGTTCTGCAGCTGCCCGATGTCGAGGCAGCCATCAGCGAGATCGCGACCCTGATGGGCGCCGCGCGCAACCTCGGTTCCCCCGTCGTGCATGTTCGCCATCTCGGCATCCCCGGCGGCTTCCTCGACCCGCAAGGGCCGCGTGGTCGCTTCATCGAGGGGCTCGCCCCGCTGGCCAGTGAGCCGGTAGTGGAGAAGCGCCTGCCCAATGCCTTCGCCGGTACCGAGTTGCACGAACGCCTGCAGCAGAGCGGCAACCTGGACCTGATCATCTGCGGCTTCATGACCCACTCCAGCGTCAGCACCACCGTGCGTGCGGCCAAGGACTACGGTTATCGCTGCACCCTGGTGGACACCGCCTGCGCTACTCGCGACCTGCCCTACCAGGACGAACTGATCCCGGCCCGGGACCTGCACCGCATGACCCTGGCGGCGCTCTCCGACAACTATGCGATGGTCGTGCCCCAGGCCCGCGCGCTGCTCTAGGTTCCGCCCGCACCGCTACTCGGTGAAGTCCAGCGGCCGGAACCCAACTGAATGGGGCCGGTCATAGCGCCGATAGCCCGAGAGGAAATCGGAATGAAGCTTGATGGATTCGATGCACGCCGCTTGCGCCCCCGTGGCCCCGGTAACTGGCGCTGGCGCGCACTCGGTGCGCTCGCCGCGCTGTTCGCCGCCTGCGGCGTAATGCTCAGCATGGCCGGGGCAGCCACCCTGCTCGGCCGCCCTCCGGCTCTCGGCGCACTGAACGACAGCGCCGGTGCCGCCATCGTCCTGCTGCTGTTCGGCCTGTTCCTGCTGTGGGGTGGCGTGAATGTCTGGCGCCGTTGCCGTCGACGCATGCGTCGGCAGTACGGCAACGATCTGAGCCTGTCGCCACGGTTGCTGAAAAAGCGCGGCTGAAGCCGGTAAACTCGCCTCTCCCGTGGAGGCCTTCATGCAAGACGACGATTTTTCCCTGTTCCAGTCCGCCGTGCACGGCGTCAAGCCGATCAGCCACGATCGCGCCGACACCGGCAAGCCCAAGGCCGACCGCCAGCGCATCAACACCCTGCGCCAGGCTGCCACCGTGAAGACCGAGCAGGTCAAGGTGGATGGCCTTTCTGACCAGTTCGTCATCGACGTCGGCGCTGAAGACGAGCTGTACTGGGCCCGCGACGGCGTACAGGACGGCCAGATGCGCAAGCTCAAGGCCGGCCAGGTGCCCTTCGAAGGCAGCCTCGACCTGCACGGCATGACCGTGGAAAAAGCCCGCGAAATCCTCTGGGACTTCTTCGCCGAAGCCGCGCGCATGGAAGTGCGTTGCGTACGTGTGACCCACGGCAAAGCCGTGCGCACGGACGGCAAGCGCCCGATGATCAAGAGCCACGTCAACACCTGGCTGCGCCAGCACCCGCAGGTGCTGGGCTTCACCTCCTGCATCGCCAAGCATGGCGGCACCGGCGCGGTGTACATCCTGCTCAAGCGCACCATGCTAGACGGCCGCGACGAATACTGATCAACCCGGGAAGCGCGGCGCGTATTCCTCCCGCTCCACCCGCAGGCCGTTCAGCAGGAACGATACCGTGTGATAGAAGCCGACCAGCGACAGACACTCGATCAGTTGCTCGTCGCTGAAGTGCTCGCGCAGCCGGCCCCAGAGCACGTCATCCACCGTCGACTTGTCGTGCAGGCTGTCCGCCAGTGCCAACAGCGCGAGTTGCTCCGGGCGCCATAACCCAGCGTCCGGCGCGGCCCGGCAGGTATCCGCCAGTTGCGCCTGGCTAAAGCCGGTCTTGGCGGTATAGAACGCCACATGCACGCCCCACTCATACTCAGCGCCGCAACGCGCGGTGGTCCGCAGGATCAGTAGCTCGCGGTCCGCCAGGCTGATGCTGCCATGGTCTAGCAGGCCCCCGGCGAAGAAGCGCTGCAGCACCCGCGGGTTGCGCGCCATGCTGGTGAACAGCTTCAGCGGCTCGACGCCCGGCGGCATGATGCGGGCGAAGGCAGCCTGTAGATCCTCGGCGTAAGGCGGCTGTACGGGTTCGACTCGTGCTTGTGTCATGATGGCCTCCTGGCGCTACGATTTACGTAGCAAGAATCTAGACCGCTACAAAATAAGTAGCAAGGAGGCCTCGTTGAATCTTCCCTTGCCCGGCAATCCGGTACGCGGCTCGGACAGCGGCCGGCCAATCATGGCGCTGTTCGATCTGCTCGGCCGGCGCTGGAGCCTGCGGGTGCTCTGGGAGTTGTACCAGGCGCCGGCGACTTTCCGTGAGCTGCAGACGCGCTGCGAAGGCCTGTCGCCCTCGGTGCTCAATACTCGTCTTGGCGAGCTGCGTGAGGCACAGCTGGTGGAGAACGGCAGCAGCGGCTATCAGCTTTCGAGCCTGGGCCAGGAGCTGGCGCTGCAATGTTTGCCGTTGGCGCAATGGGCCGAAGGCTGGGCCGCGCAACTGCCGCCACGGCCGGAAAAGTAGGCTCGGCTGGCGTACTTCGCCCTTGCCAGCGCTGCGCCTGCGCCCTACCCTGCGCCCCTGAGCATCAACCCACAGGAAGACCCATGTCCCTGGAACAGCAATACACCGCGATTCTCGGCCAGCTCGGCGAGGACGTTTCCCGCGAAGGCCTGCTCGACACGCCGAAGCGCGCGGCCAAAGCCATGCAGTACCTCTGCCGTGGCTACCAGCAGACCCTCGAGGAAGTCACCAACGGCGCCCTGTTCAGCTCCGACAACAGCGAAATGGTGCTGGTGAAGAACATCGAGCTGTACTCGCTGTGCGAACACCACCTGCTGCCCTTCATCGGCAAGGCCCACGTGGCCTACATCCCGAGCGGCAAGGTGTTGGGCCTGTCCAAGGTGGCGCGCATCGTCGATATGTACGCCCGCCGCCTGCAGATCCAGGAAAACCTCAGCCGGCAGATCGCCGAAGCGATCCAGCAGGTCACCGGCGCCCTGGGCGTAGCCGTGGTGATCGAGGCGCAGCACATGTGCATGATGATGCGCGGCGTGGAGAAGCAGAACTCCTCCATGGTCACCTCGGTGATGCTCGGCGAGTTCCGCGAGAACGCCGCCACCCGTAGCGAGTTCCTCAGCCTGATCAAGGACTGAGCCGCTGCGCGGTAAAAAAGCCGGCCCTGCGCCGGCTTTTTCATGCCCGTGACACTCTCGCGCTCAGTGGTCGCGACCGTTCCAGGGCACGATCCTGAAGGGCGAAAGATCGACGCCATCCAGGCAGCGCGCATTGATCGCCGCCATCAATCGGCCCTCCGGCCCCGGTGCCTCGCTGAACGGCGCGCAGCCGCAGACATCGCAGAAATGGTGGGCAATCTTCAGCGTATTGAAGCGATAGGTCGGCAGCTCGCCCTCTGGCGTCTTCAACTTCAGCTGCTCACGCCCGACGAACCACAGCAGCCCACCACGCTTGCTGCACAACGAGCAGTTGCACTCGGTCAGGCTGTCGATCTCGCCGCTCACGCTGAAACTGATCTTGCCGCAATGGCAACTGCCCTGATGGCTCATCTCATGCACTCCTGTGCGCCTCACCCAGGACTGCAAGCTAGTTCGCCACCACCCGGCTCGCCAGCGACACCGAAGAAAATCGCCGGCAAAGCGATATCCGGCGCTGCCAAGGGCGAGCAACTCGGGTACCCTGCCGCCCCTTTTCACCATTCCAGGAATGCTCGGCGATGCTCATCAAGGCACTGCGGATCGGCCTCGGCCAGATCATCATCTTTCTCGACTTCATCACCCGCCCACGCAAGCTCAAGCGCGGCGCGCAGGAGCAAGCCCAGGTCGAGAGTGCGGCGAAGAGTCTGGCGTTGTACCAGTTCCACGCCTGCCCGTTCTGCGTGAAGACCCGCCGCACCCTGCACCGCCTCAACGTGCCGGTGGCGCTTCGTGACGCGAAGAACGACGAAGCCCGCCGCCAGGAGCTGCTGGAACAGGGTGGCAAGGTGCAGGTGCCCTGCCTGCGTATCGAGGATCAGGGCGAGGTGCGCTGGCTGTACGAGTCCAAGGCTATTGGCGCTTATCTGAACGAGCGTTTCGCCGCGCAGTAAGCCCCTGCAGCGGGCCCGTCGGGGCCCGCTCCGGCCGATCTCAGCCGAACATGCTCACATGGCGAGGATGGCTGGCAACGCGAGCGAGCCAGGCGTTGATCGCCGGGTAGGCAGCCAGGTCGAAGCCGCCTTCGCTGGCCACGTGGGTGTAGGCGTACAGCGCGATATCGGCCAGGGTGAACTGCTCGCCCACCAGGTACGGCGTGCGTTCGAGCTGCTGCTCCATCACCTTGAAGGCCTTGTGGCCGCCCTTGTGGCAGTTCTCGTACTCGGCGCGGCGCTCTTCTGGCAGCCCCAGATAGAGCTGAATGAAACGAGCGACCGCGACATAGGGCTCGTGGCTGTACTGCTCGAAGAATTGCCACTGCAGCATCTGCGTGCGCAGGCGAGGCTCGGTCGGGATGAACTCGCTGCCGTCGGCGAGGAAGTTGAGGATGGCATTGGACTCCCAGAGGAAGGTGCCATCTTCCAGCTCCAGCACCGGAATCTTGCCGTTGGGGTTCTTGGCCAGAAACTCGGCGGTCTGCGTCTCGCCCTTGAGGATGTCGATCGGCAGCCACTGGTACTCATGGCCGAGCAGATTGAGCATCAGCTTGACCTTGTAGCAGTTACCGGAACGGTAATCGCCGTAGACCTTGAGCATAACTACTGTCCTCCTTGCGCTTCACGGATCACTGCCGCCAGGCGGCGCAGGCCCTCGCCGAGCTTCTCCGGCGGGACGTGGCTGAAGTTCAGTCGCAGATGACCGGGGTTGGCATCCGGATCGACGAAGAACGGCTCGCCCGGCATGAACGCAACGTTCTGCGCCATGGCCGGCTGCAGCAGCGTGCGGGTGTCCAGCTTGTCGTTCAGGGTCAGCCAGAAGAACAGGCCGCCCTGCGGCACCTGCCAGCTGGCCAGATCACCGAAATGCTCCTCCAGCGCCACCTGCATGGCGTCGCGGCGCACGCGGTAGAAGTCGCGCAGCTCCGCTAGGTGAGCGCTGTATTTCTCGGTGCCGAACCACTGCAGTGCCTGCCACTGACCGATGCGGTTGGTGTGCAGGTCGGCGGCTTGTTTCAGACGCAGCAGGTGCGGGAACAGGTCCGGGCTGGCGATCAGGAAGCCGACGCGCAGGCCCGGCAGCAGGGTCTTCGACACGGTGCCGGTGTAGATCCAGCTGGTGCGCTGCAGGCGGCTGACGATCGGCGTGGCGCTGCCGGCATCGAACACCAGTTCGCGGTACGGCTCGTCCTCGATCAGGGTCACGTTGAACTCGTCGAGCAGCGCCGCCACGGCGTCACGCTTAGCCTCGCTATAGCGCACGGCGGACGGGTTCTGGAAGGTCGGGATCAGGTAGGCGAAGGCCGGCTTGTGCTTCTGCAGGCGCTCGCGCAGGGCTTCCAGCTCGGGGCCATCGGCTTCCTGCGGCACGGTGATGCAGTCGGCGCCGAACAGCTGGAACGACTGCAGCGCGGCCAGGTAGGTCGGCGCTTCCACTAGGATTTCAGTGCCCGGATCGATGAACAGCTTGCTGGCCAGGTCCAGGGTCTGCTGCGAACCGCAGGTGATTAGCACCTGGCTGGCATCGCACTGCACGCCCAGTTTGCGCGCCTCGGCGGCCACTGCCTCGCGCAGCGCTGGCTCGCCCTCGCTCATGCCGTACTGGCCGATGGAGGCCGGCATCTCGCTCCAGTCCACCTTCGGCAACATCGGCTCGGCTGGCAGGCCGCCAGCAAAGGACATCACCTCCGGACGCTGCGCCGCAGCAAGGATTTCGCGAATCAGGGAGCTTTTGAGGCGGGCAACGCGTTCGGAGAAGGCCATGAAATCACCGGGTAGCACAGGCAGGGAAAATTGGGTCAAACTGTTTGACCGAAACTACGACGACGGGAATGGATACGTCAATATGCTTGACCTTAAAAAGCCAAGCTCGCAGCAGGCCGCCATGGAAGCCTTCTTCTTCGGCTACCAGGCCTTTACCGCCAAGCCGGACGAGATACTGGCGCGCCGTGGGCTGTCGCGCGTGCACCATCGCATCCTGTTCTTCATCGCTCGCCATCCGGGGCTGAGCGTCAAACAGCTGCTCGGCTATCTCGGCGTCACCAAGCAGGCGCTGAATACGCCACTGCGCCAGTTGCAGGAGATGTCGATGGTGGAGAGCGTGGCCGCCAGCGACGATAAACGCAAACGCCAGCTCGGCCTCACTGCCGAAGGCGCCAAGCTGGAGCAGGCGCTGCGTCGCGAGCAGGCGCGACTGCTGGAGCGGGTATTCAAGGAAGCCGGCGAGCCCGCCGTGCAGGCCTGGCTGGCAGTCAACCAGGCCCTGGGCAATGCCCGCCAGGCCGGCAGCGAGGACTGAAGCCTCAGGCCGCCTGACGGCCCTGCAACTCGCTGGCGCCACGGAAGAACACCAGGGCCGAGGCCACCATGGCCGCCAGCATCGGCAGTATGCCGACCACCAGCAGGATCACCGAAGCCACCAGCACGCCGCTGGCGACGTTCAACCAGGCCAGTGCGCGTAGCGACGGATAGGGTTCGATCACCTTGAGCAGCACGATGCCCAGCCACAGGATGACCAGGCCGAGCACGGCCAGACCACCGAAGTAGATGTACGAGGGCGCGCTGAACTCCGCCAGTGCGGTTTCGCCCCAGTACAGCTGAGCCAGCTCCAGCGCCACGCTGAGCACCACGCTCAGCCACACCGGCCAGTCCAGGCCTCGCGCAGCGAAGCGCGCCTGCAAGAATGCCTTGAGGCGTAACGCCAGATAGCTGCCGAGCAGGGTCGCCGCAACACTCAGCCAATCCCCAATCGCCACCAGACTCTCGACAAAGGCCAGGCCAATGACCACCAGCGTGGCGACCAGGTAGGCCAGATTGAGCCAACCGAGCAGCCGCAGCTGGCCAGGATTCCAGCCATCCAGCGGGCGCGGCGCCTGGGCATCCACCAACGCTACCTGGGGTGAGGCATAGGGATTGTTCGGGTCCATGGCAATTTCCTTATGTAATGAGAACAGTCCTTTTCGCCCGAGCCATCTCCGCAAACTGTACCGACGATTGTCGGGATTGCTGTATCGCGACGCCCAGGCGAGCTGCGCATAGGCTGCCAGCATCCACGGAGAACTGCCATGACCTCGGAACTGCTGATCGCTTTCGTCCTCTTCGCCTTCGTCACTTCGGTGACGCCCGGCCCCAACAACATGATGCTGCTGGCCTCGGGGGTGAACTTCGGCGTGCGCCGCAGCGTGCCGCACATGCTCGGCATCAGCCTGGGCTTCATGGTGCTGGTGGCCGCAGTGGGCCTGGGCCTCGGCCAGCTGTTCGAGCAGTTCCCGCCGCTGTACAGCGCGCTGCGCTACGGTGGCGCCGCCTACCTGCTGTACCTGGCCTGGAAGATCGCCGGCTCCGGCGCTCCGGATGCGGACGGCAAGAGCACTGGAAAACCGCTGACCTTCCTGCAGGCGGCTGCCTTCCAGTGGGTCAACCCCAAGGCCTGGATCATGGCCATCGGCGCCATCACCACCTACACGCCGCAGGACGGCTTCCTGGTCAACGTGCTGCTGATCGCGGCCCTGTTCGCCCTGGTCAACTGCCCCAGCGTCGGCTTGTGGACGGTGGCCGGCAGCCTGCTGCGCCGCTGGCTGGACAAGCCACGCGTGCTGCGCGCCTTCAATATCGGCATGGCCCTGCTGCTGGTGGCCTCGCTCTACCCTATCCTCAAGGACAGTTTCTGATGACCGACAGCACCATGGATAGCGCCAAGCCCCTGCGACCACTCGCCGACTCCTCGCCCTCCGCGGTGGTCGCCGGCTTCGTCGCCGCCCTCACCGGCTACACCAGCACGCTGGTGCTGATGTTCCAGGCCGGCCAGGCGGCGGGCCTGAGCGCCGCGCAGATTTCCTCCTGGCTGTGGGCGCTGTCGATCGGCATGGCCATCTGCACCATCGGCCTGTCGCTGCGCTACCGCGCACCCATCGTGGTGGCCTGGTCGACTCCCGGCGCGGTGCTGCTGATCACCAGCATGCCCGGTGTGACCTATCCAGAGGCGATTGGCGCCTTCGTGGTCTGCGCCGTTCTGCTCGCCGTGCTGGGGCTTTCCGGCGCCTTCGAGCGCGTCATGCGCCACCTGCCCGCCTCGCTCGCCGCGGCGCTGCTGGCCGGCATCCTGTTCCGTATCGGCAGCGAAATCTTCATCGCCGCGCAGACCAGCACCCTGCTGGTACTGGCGATGTTCTTCAGTTTCCTGATCTGCAAACGCCTACTGCCGCGCTACGCGGTGATGGTCGCGCTGCTGGTCGGCGGCGTGGTCGCCGGTGCCCAGGGCATGCTGGATTTCAGCCAGTTCGAGCTGCAGGTCGCCGTGCCGGTGTGGACCACGCCGAGCTTCTCCCTGAGCGCGGCGATCAGCATCGGCATCCCGCTGTTCATCGTCGCCATGGCCTCGCAGAACATCCCCGGCATCGCCGTGCTGCGCGCCGACGGCTATGACGTTCCGCCCTCGCCGCTGATCGCCAGCACCGGCATCGCCTCGCTACTGCTGGCGCCCTTCGGCTCCCACGGCATCAACCTGGCCGCCATCAGCGCCGCCATCTGCACCGGCCCCGAGGCCCACGAGGACAAGCGCAAGCGCTACACCGCGGCGCTCTGGTGCGGCTTGTTCTATGGCATCGCCGGCATCTTCGCCGCCACCCTGGCCGCGCTGTTCGCCGCCCTGCCCAGCGCGCTGGTGCTGTCGATCGCCGCCCTAGCCCTGCTCGGCTCGATCGGCAACGGCCTGGCCCAGGCGATGAACGCCCCCGCCGAGCGCGACGCGGCGCTGGTCACCTTCATGGTCACCGCCTCGGGCATGACTCTGGTCGGAATCGGCTCGGCCTTCTGGGGCCTGGTAGCCGGCGGCCTGACCCTGCTGATCCTCAACTGGCGCAAACGCTAAACCAGCGCCGCAATGAAAAAGCCCGGGACAGGCCCGGGCTTTTTTCGACCGCAATAAACTCAGGTAGCCTGAGCCTCCTCGGCCGCCAGCGCCTTGCCGTGGGCGAAGTTGACCCACCAGCCGAAGGCCGCCGCAGTGAAGAACATGATGAAGCTGTAGATCGCCGCCGGCACCGCCATGGTGGCGTTGTTCAGCAGCATCGGGCTCAGCGCCAGAGCGATGGCCAGGGTGCCGTTGTGGATGCCGATCTCCATGCCGATGGCGATGGCCTGGCGACGCGGTAGTTTCATCAGAATCGGTACGCCGTAGCCGACACCCAGGCTGATCAGGTTGAACAGCAGCGCGGCCAGGCCCACCACCGGGGCGTAGTCGACCACCGTCTGCCAGTCCTTGATGAAGGCCAGCACGATCACCAGGATCAGGAACAGCGCGGAGATGATCTTCACCGGCTTCTCCATGGCATTGGCGAAGCCCGGTGCCAGCTTGCGGATCACCATGCCGATGGCCACCGGGCCGAGGACGATGGCGAACACCTGCACCACCTTGGCGAACTGCAGCGGGATGGCCTGGTCGCCCTCCATGAAGTAGGCCAGCGAGAGGTTGACGATGAAGGGCATGGTGAGAATCGCCACCACCGAGTTCACCGCGGTCAGCGTCACGTTCAGCGCCACGTCACCGTGGGCCAGGTGGCTGTACAGGTTGGCCGAGGTGCCGCCGGGCGAAGCCGCCAGCAGCATCATGCCGACCGCCAGGGCCGGCGCCAGGCCGAAGCCCTTGGCAATCAGGAAGCACACCAGCGGCAGCAGGAGCAGCTGGCAGCCCAGGCCGATCAGCACCGGCTTGGGAAATTTCGCCACCCGGGCGAAATCCGCCAGGGTCAGCGACAACCCCAGGCCGAGCATGATGATGCCCAGGGCGATGGGGAGGAAGGTGGTGGTCAAGGCACTTGAAGTCATTGTTATTGTTCTCCGTAACGGTCTATCTCGGCGATTCTTGACGAGTCGCGCAGCTCTTGTAACTGGCTTTCTGTGCCAACGGCCGGCGTACTCGTTACAGAATGCAAAAAGGGCGCCCCCAGGCGCCCTTTTTTATTTAGATCGCGGTGGCCCCGCCATCCACGGCCAGCGAGTGGCCGGTGGTGAAAGCGGCGGCATCGCTGCACAGGTAGAGCACCGCTGCGGCGATTTCCTCGACCTTGCCGATGCGCCCGACCGGGTGCATGCCGGCGACGAACTCGGCCTTCTTCGGATCGGACTCGGCGGCGCGGCGCCACATGTCGGTGTCGATCACTGCCGGGCACACGGCGTTGACGCGGATCTTCTTCTTGCCGTACTCGATCGCAGCGGACTTGGTCAGGCCGATTACCGCGTGCTTGGAGGCGGCGTAGATGCTCATCTTCGGCGCTGCACCGAGGCCGGCGATGGAGGCGGTGTTGACGATGGCGCCACCACCCTGGGCCTGCAGCAGCGGCAGCTGGTGCTTCATGCACAGCCACACGCCCTTGACGTTGACGCCCATGATCGCGTCGAACTCGGCCTCGCTGCCCTCGGCCAGCTTGCCCTTCTCGATCTCGATGCCGGCGTTGTTGAAGGCATAGTCGAGGCGCCCGTAGGTGCTCACCACCTGCGCCATCAGCGCCTGGACTTCGGCATCACGGGTCACGTCGCAGCGCACGAAAGTGGCCTCGCCACCCGCATCGAGAATCAGCTGTACGGTGCCTTCACCGCCACTCACGTCGACGTCGGACACCACCACCTGCAGCCCCTCGGCCGCAAAAGCCTGGGCGGTGGCGCGACCGATGCCTGCGGCACCGCCGGTGACCAGGGCAACCTTGCCCGAGAAAGTCATGCTCATTTCTGCATCCTCGCAGGGAGTTGGAATTGAGCGGAGTCTAGCCAGCGGCGGCGCAGGCGAGCAGCACTATCAGGGGGCGATGTGCAGGATCATCCAAAGGAATGATGAAGGGCTCATACCTTCGATCACTCCTCTGGATGTAAAGCGGGTCAGGCCAGCTCGGCGACGATGTCCGCCAGGGCCTTGGCCGGATCTGCGGCCTGGCTGATCGGGCGGCCGATCACCAGGAAGTCCGAGCCTGCGGCCAGGGCCTTGGCCGGCGTGAGGATGCGGCGCTGGTCATCGGCAGCGCTGCCGGCCGGGCGGATGCCAGGAGTGACCAGTTGCAGGGCCGGCTGGGCGATCTTCAGCGCCGGCGCCTCCTGGGCCGAGCACACCAGGCCGTCCAGCTTGGCTTCCGCAGCCAGTGCGGCCAGGCGCAGCACCTGCTCCTGCGGCACCACGTCCAGGCCGATACCGGCCAGGTCCGACTGTTCCATGCTGGTCAGCACGGTCACGCCGATCAGCAGCGGCTTTTTGCCGGCGAGCTTGTCCAGCTCCTCGCGGCACGCCGCCATCATGCGCAGGCCGCCGGAGCAGTGCACGTTGACCATCCACACGCCCATTTCCGCCGCGGCCTTGACCGCCATCGCCGTGGTGTTGGGGATGTCGTGGAATTTGAGGTCGAGGAACACCTCGAAGCCCTTGGCGTGCAGGGCCTCGACCACCGCCGGACCGCTGCGGGTGAACAGTTCCTTGCCGACCTTGACCCGGCACAGCTGCGGGTCGAGCTGGTCGGCCAGCGCCAGGGCGGCATCACGGGAAGGAAAGTCGAGGGCAACGATGATCGGGGTCTGGCAGGACATGGCGGGCTCGCAGGAATCGAAAACCGCGGCATTGTAGCGGAAGCCGCCCGCCGCGGTCAGATCACCTTGTCCAGTGCCAGCGCAGTCATGAAACCGCTCAGGGTGATCAGGCCGGTCAGCGCATGAGTCTCGGCAAAGGCCTCGGGAATCATGCTGTCGACCAGCATGCACAACACGGCACCGGCAGAAAAGCCGAGAACGAAGGCCAGCCAGGTATCCGGCAAACCGGCGAACAGCGCCGGCCCGGCCATGGCCGCCAGCCCCGACAGCAGAACGATCACGCCCCACAGGCCGAATACCCAGGCGCGGCTGCGGCCCTCGTCGCGCAGGCCGGCGGCGCTGGCCAGGCCCTCCGGCAAGTTGGAGAGGAAGATCGCCACCAGCATCACCAGGCTGACCGAGCCGCCGTCGAGCAGGCCCAGGCCGAGACCCAGCGACTCGGGAATACCGTCGAGAAAGGCTCCCGCCGCGATCAGCAGCCCGGCCATGGCACCCTGCCCGCCCTGCAAGCGCTCCAGCCAGCGGCTGGCAAGGACGAACGCCAGGCCGCCGCAGAACATCCCGGCCAGGCTCGGCACATGTCCGCCCAGGCGCAACGCGTCCGGCAGCTGCTCGAAGCAGATCGCGGCGATCAGCACGCCGCTGCCATAGGCCATGATCGACGCCACCGCCTTGCGCGGCAGCCTGACGAACACACCAATGGCCGCGCCCAGCAACAGGCTGCTGGCCGCCAGCCAGCCCCACAGCCCGGCCTGCAGGGTCATGTTCAACGCCATGCAACCTCCTCATTCACGATGGCAATGATTTCGTACCGCAGCGCCGAGGGTAGACTGTCGCCCCCTCTCTCGACCAGGCAGCAGTCATGGCCCGTCTCCAGCTCGATTTCTCCCAGCAGCAGTTCTGCTACAGCACCCACATGACCGTGCGCAGCACCGACATCAATGCCAGCAACCACCTGGGCAACGACGCCATGATCTCGATGATCTCCGAGGCCCGTGCGCGCTTCCTGTTCGACTTCGGCATCCGCGAAGCCGACCAGGCGCACGGCATCATCGTTACCGACCTGGCCACCATGTACCGCGCCGAGTCGCACTCGCGTGACCAGCTACTGTTCGAAGTCGGCGTAATGGACTTCAACCGCTACGGCGGCGACATCATCTTCCGCATCACCCGCCCGGCGGACGACACCCTGATCGCCCTGGCCAAGTCCGGCTTCGTGTTCTTCGACTACCAGCAGAACAAGGTGGTGCCGATGCCGGAGGCCTTCCGCGCCACCTTCCCCGAGGTCAACTGGCTGAACTAACCCCCTCAGCCGGCAGGGCCTTCCGCCCCGACTCAGTGCGCAATCCGCCTCACGCGCACCGTCTTGAATCGATTCGATTCACATGCCGGCCCCCGACGCGCCATTTTTCAGCGTCTACAGAGTTTGGCCCGAGTATTGCTCAAGCCCTGCTACAGGCATCCAACGGCGGTTGCCCCGATACGACAAAGGCGTCGCACCTCCCCGCTCAGGCGGTCAGTGGTGCGGCGCCTTTTGCGTTTCCGCCCCAGCGTATGGGGCGGTCGGCGGACCGCGATCCGGACGTCGACCGGTAACTCTCTCAACCTGGCTGTGGCTTCGGCCACGGGGCCGGGCGCCACAAGCGCCGGGCTCATCCCGCAGGCGGCAAGGCAACGTGCCCACGATCACGGCGCCGCGCCACCGGCGGGACTCTAACTCGATGATGAGGTGTTGGATGAATACAAGTTTCTGGAAAGCCGGCCACGCACCGACGCTGTTTGCCGCGTTCCTCTATTTCGACCTGAGCTTCATGATCTGGTACGTACTCGGCCCGCTGGGCGTACAGATCGCCACCGACCTGGGCCTGACCACCCAGCAGCGCGCCATGATGGTCGCCACGCCGATCCTGGCCGGCGCCGTGCTGCGCTTCCTGATGGGCCTGCTGGCCGACCGCACCTCGCCGAAGAGCGCCGGCCTGATCGGCCAGGTGATCGTCATCGCCGCCCTGGCGGTGGCCTGGCAGCACGGCATCCACAGCTATGAGCAGGCGCTGCTGCTCGGCCTGTTCCTCGGCTTCGCCGGCGCCTCGTTCGCCGTGGCCCTGCCGCTGGCCTCGCAGTGGTACCCGCCGCAGCACCAGGGCAAGGCCATGGGCATCGCCGGCGCCGGCAACTCCGGTACCGTGCTGACCGCCCTGTTCGCCCCGGGCCTGGCTGCGGCCTTCGGCTGGAGCAACGTATTCGGCCTGGCGCTGATTCCGCTGGTGCTGACCCTGATCATCTTCGCCAGCGTGGCCAAGAACGCTCCCGAGCGCCCGGCACCCAAGTCCATGGCCGACTACCTCAAGGCCCTCGGCGACCGCGACAGCTGGTGGTTCATGTTCTTCTACAGCATCACCTTCGGCGGCTTCCTCGGCCTGGCCAGCACCCTGCCCGGCTACTTCCACGACCAGTACGGCTTCGACCCGGTGAAAGCCGGCTACTACACCGCCGCCTGCGTGTTCGCCGGCAGCCTGATGCGTCCGCTGGGCGGCGCCCTGGCCGACCGCATCGGCGGCATCCGCTCGCTGCTGGTGATGTACACCTGCGCCTCCATCTGCATCGCCGCGGTGGGCTTCAACCTGCCCAGCGCCTACGCCGCCCTTGGCTTGTTCGTGGTCGCCATGCTCAGCCTCGGCGCTGGCAACGGCGCGGTGTTCCAGCTGGTGCCACAGCGTTTCCGCAAGGAGATCGGCGTAATGACCGGACTGATCGGCATGGCTGGCGGCATCGGCGGCTTCTGCCTGACCGCAGGATTGGGCGCCATCAAACAGTCCACCGGCGACTACCAGCTAGGCCTGTGGCTGTTCGCCAGCCTCGGCGTGCTGGCCTGGTTCGGCCTGCATGGCGTCAAGCTGCGCTGGCGCACCACCTGGGGCAGCGCGGCTGTCACCGTCGCCCGCGTCTGAGTTGGGAGGCCGGGCGCCCAGTGCGCCCGGCATTGCTGAAGAGGACGGTTGCGACAAAGGCCGGGCCGGCGGCGGCTCAGCGCACTGGTCAGGAAAGGTGGAGTGGCGACGCTCCTTGGGGCACACCGGCCCGGCCTTTGTCTCAACCGACTTGCACACCTTCGGGCGCCACGTGGCGCCCTTGCCCATGAGAACCCGCATGGCCCTGCAACTGAGTTTCGGCGAAGCAAGCGCTACCGGCCCGCGCACGGAGAACCAGGATGCCATCCGCGTGGTCACCCCTGCGCCGACGCTGGCAGCCAGCAAGGGCTTCCTCTTCTCCCTGGCCGATGGCGTCAGCCAGTGCGCCGACGGCGGCCTGGCCGCCCGCGCCACCCTGCAGGCCCTGGCGCTGGACTACTACTCGACACCCGAGACCTGGGCCGTGCCCCAGGCGCTGGACCGCCTGCTGGTGGCGCATAACCGCTGGCTGCAGGCCAATGGTGGTGGGCAGCCGCTGCTCACCACCCTCTCCGCCCTGGTCCTGCGCGGCCGCCGCTTCACCCTGGCGCATGTCGGCGACTGCCGCGCCTATCGCCTACATGCCGGCCAGCTGGAGCGCCTCAGCGAAGACCACGTGTGGGAGCAACCGGGCATGCAGCATGTGCTCAAGCGCGCCCTGGGTCTGGATCAGCACCTGGTGGTCGACTACCTGGAAGGCGAGCTGCGCGAGGACGAACGCTACCTGCTGGTCAGCGATGGCGTGTGGTCGACCCTGGGCGACTCCGGCATCCGCAGCCTGCTGCTGGACGAGAGCGACCCGGCCGCTGCCTGCCAGGCGCTGGTCGCCGCCGCGCACCTGGCCGGCAGCCAGGACAATGCCAGCGCCGTGCTGGTACAGGTCGACGCCCTGCCGGACAACGACCTGGCCGACACCCTGGCCCAGCTGCAGCAGTGGCCACTGCCGCCCAGATTGCGCGAGGGTCAGGAGTTCGAGGGCTGGCAGGTCGAGCGCCTGCTCGGCGAGTCGCGCCAGTCGCTGGTGTACCGGGTGCGCGACGCCCAGGCCCGGCGCTGGCTGCTCAAGACCCTGCCGGCCAGCCGCCACGACGAGGCCCAGGCCGGCTCGGCCCTGTTGTTGGAAGAATGGTTCCTGCGCCGCGTCGCCGGCCGGCATTTCGCCGAGGCGCACCCGCTGCCGCAGCGCCAGCATCTGTACTACGTGCAGCGCGAGTACGCCGGCCAGACCCTGGCCGAACACCTGCGCCTGAGCGGCCAACTGGGCCTGCCGGAATGGCTGGACCTGGCCCCACGCCTGCTCAAGGCCCTCGGCCTGCTGCACCGGCGCAATATCCTGCACCGCGACATCAAGCCGGAGAACCTGCTCTGGTGCGACGACGGCGAGCTGCGCCTGCTCGACTTCGGCCTGGCCTACTGCCCCGGCCTGTCGCGCGACGAGCAGCACGCCCTGCCCGGCACGCCCAGCTACATCGCCCCCGAGGCCTTCGCCGGCGCCGCACCGGATCGCCAGCAGGACCTCTACGCCGCCGGCATCACCCTCTACCGCCTGCTTACCGGGCACTATCCCTATGGCGAGATCGAGGCCTTCCAGCACCCGCGCTTCGGCAAGCCGGCCGCGCCCAGCCGCTATCGCCCGGACCTGCCCGCCTGGCTCGACGAGTGCCTGCTGCGCGCCGTGGCCACCAGCCCGGACGAGCGCTTCGAAACCGCCGAGGAATGGCTGCTGGTGCTCGAGCAGGGCGAGCGCCAGGCGCTCAACGTGCGCCCACGCCCGCTGCTGGAGCGCGAGCCGCTGAAGGTCTGGCGCGGCGTCGCCCTGGCCTCGCTGCTGGTCAATCTGGTGCTGCTGTTCTGCCTGCTGCAGTAACTGGCAAAAATTGACCCGGTCGCCAGTCGGCGACGCCTCCATTACACTGCCGGCAATCCATGGCAGCTCTCTGCCATGCCCGTTCCAGCCCTATCAGGACGAATATGGCGCAGGCCGGCAGCATCGAACTGGACAGCTCTTCCGCCACGCCTCGCACCCTGCTGCGCGGCGACTGGACCCTGGCCCACTACCTCGTGCTGCGCGAGCAACTGGCCAGGCAATCCCGACCGGAGCAGCTCGATCTGAGCCAACTCGGCCAGCTCGACACCGCCGGCGCCTCACTGCTTAGCGACTGGCTCGGTGCCGAGCGCCTGGGCCAACTGATCGATCAGACCCCGAACCTGCCGGCCGAACGCCTGGCCCTGCTGCGCACGGTCAGCACGGCGCTGCGCGACGTGCCGGTGGTCTGCCCACCGCCGCCACCGTCCACCACCCGCGAAGTGCTCGAACATATCGGCGCCACCGTCAGCGGCCAGATTCTGCAACTGCGCGCCCTGCTCGGCTTCCTCGGCCTGACCCTGGCCAGCCTGGTGCAGAGCCTGTGGCGCCCGCGGCGCTGGCGCATCACCTCGCTGGCGGCGCATATCGAGCAGATCGGCCTCAACGCCATCCCGATCATCGCCCTGCTCACCTTTATGGTTGGCGCGGTGGTGGCCTTCCTCGGCGCCACGGTGCTGGAGCAGTTCGGCGCCACCATCTACACCGTGCACCTGGTGGCGTTCTCCTTCCTGCGTGAATTCGGCGTGCTGCTCACCGCCATCCTCATGGCCGGGCGCACGGCCAGCGCCTTTACCGCACAGATCGGCGCGATGAAGGCCAACGAGGAGATCGACGCGATCCGCGCCCTCGGCCTTGACCCCATGGAGCTGCTGGTACTGCCGCGGGTGCTGGCCATGCTGATCTGCCTGCCAATCCTGACCTTTATCGCCATGCTCTGCGGCATCGTCGGCGGCGGCGTGGTCAGCACCCTGCTGCTGGACGTCTCGCCGACCCTGTTCCTCAACATCCTGCAGACCGACATTCCGGTGCAGCACTTCTATATCGGCCTGGTGAAGGCGCCGTTCTTCGCCATGCTGATCGCCATCATCGGCTGCCTGGAAGGCTTCAAGGCCAGCGGCAGCGCCAAGTCGGTGGGCGACCACACCACCAGCAGCGTGGTCCAGTCGATCTTCGTGGTGATCCTGCTCGACGCCCTCGCCGCGCTGTTCTTCATGGAGATGGGCTGGTGAGCGCGCTGGTCGAGGTCCGCGGCCTGCGCAACCAGTTCGGCGCGCAGGTGGTGCACGACCAACTCGACCTGGATATCCGCCATGGCGAGATCCTCGGCGTGGTCGGCGGCTCCGGCACCGGCAAGTCGGTGCTGCTGCGCAGCATCGTCGGCCTGCTGCGCCCGGCTGCCGGCCGCGTCACGGTATTCGGCGAAGACTTGCTGAGCCTGCCGGCCGAGCGCCGCTCACAGCTGGAGCGGCGCTTCGGCGTGCTGTTCCAGCGCGGCGCCCTGTTCTCCTCGCTGAGCGTGGTGGAGAACATCGCCCTGCCGCTGATCGAGCACGCCGGCCTGCCACGCAGCGATGCCGAGCACCTAGCGCGGCTCAAGGTGGCGCTGGCCGGCCTGCCGGTGGGCGCCGGCGACAAGTTCCCGGACGAGCTGTCCGGCGGCATGGTCAAGCGCGCTGCCCTGGCCCGCGCCCTGGCCCTGGACCCGGAAATCCTCTTTCTCGACGAACCCACCGCCGGCCTCGACCCGATTGGCGCGGCGGCCTTCGACCAGTTGATCCGCACCCTGCGCGACGCCCTCGGCCTCAGCGTGTTCCTCATCACCCACGACCTGGACACCCTCTACAGCATCTGCGACCGCGTCGCCGTGCTGTCGCAGAAGCGCGTGCTGGTGGCCGACCGCCTCGACGTGGTCGAGGCCACCGACGATGCCTGGGTCCAGGACTACTTTCACGGCCCCCGTGGCCGCGCCGCCGCCCAGGCGGTTCTGCGTTCGGAGACACCCTGATGGAAACCCGCGCCCACCATGTGTTGATCGGCCTGTTCACCGTGCTGGCCCTGGGCAGCGCTCTGCTGTTCGCCCTGTGGCTGGGCAAGTCCAGCGTCGACAAGGAATTCCGCCTGTACGACGTGGTGTTCAACGAGGCCGTGACCGGCCTCTCGCTGGGCAGCGCCGTGCAGTACAGCGGCATCAAGGTCGGTGACGTCAGTCACCTCAGCCTCGACCCACAGGACCCGCGCAAGGTGCGCGTGCGCATCCGCGTGGCGCCGGATACGCCGATCAAGCAGAACACCCATGCGCGCCTGGCCATCACCGGGGTCACCGGCAACGCCATCATCCAGCTCTACGGCGGCACACCTACCAGCCCGGCGCTGGCCACCAGCAACGAAAAGCCCAGCGAGATTCCCGCCGACCCGTCGCCACTGGCGCGCCTGCTAGCCAACGGCGAGGATCTGGTCGGCAACATCAACAGCCTGCTGATCAACGCCAACCGACTGTTCTCCGACGAGAACCTGGCCCACGTCGGCAACACCCTCAAGCAGCTGGACCAGACCACCGCGGTGCTCGCCGAGCAGCGCGACGGCATCCGCCAGACCCTGGCCCAGCTCGGCGAGGCCAGCCGCCAGGCCAACCTGACCCTGCAGCAGAGCGCCGCCCTGGCGCAGAAGGCCAACAGCCTGGTCGACCAACAGGGCAGCGCGATCTTCCAGCGTACCGAGCAGGCCGTGGCCGCCCTGGAGCGCAGCAGTCTGAGCCTGGAGCGCCTGCTGGCCGACAACCAGGGCGCCCTCACCAGTGGCCTGCAAGGCATCGGCGACCTCGGCCCGGCCATCGCCGAGCTGCGCGCCACCCTGGCCGTGCTGCGCCAGTCCGGTCGGCGCCTGGCAGAAAACCCCGGCGCCCTGCTCGAGCGCGAACAGAACCAGGAGTTCGTACCATGATCCACGCCCTGCGCGCCCTTCTCCCGTTGAGCCTGGCCAGCCTGCTCGGCGCCTGCTCGCTGCTGCCCGAGGCGCAGGTGATCGACACCTACCTGCTGCCGCCCTCCACCCTCGCCAGCCCGGCCAGCGGCGCGCCACTCGCGCTCACCCTGAGCGTCGCCCGCCCACAGGCCAGCCAGGCGATCGACAGCACGCGCATCGCTGTGGTGCCGGAAGGCAGCCGCATCAGCAGCTACAAGGGCGCGCGCTGGGCCGACCCGGCGCCGTCGCTGCTACGTGATCGACTGCTCGACGTGCTGCGCAGCGATGGCCGCTTCCCGGCCCTGGTCAGTGACGAACAGCAGCTGCACAGCGATCTGGAACTGCTCGGCAACCTGCAGAGCTTCCAGAGCGAATACCGCGACGGCCAGCCCTACGCGGTGATCCATCTGGACGTGCAGCTGGTCGACAGCAACAGCCGGCGCATCCTCGCCAGCCAGCGCTTCGCGGTCAGCCAGCGCAGCGCGGATGTGCAGGTCGCCTCGCTGGTCAGCGCCTTCGGCACGGCCAGCGACACCCTGGCCAGCGAGTTGATCGACTGGCTGCTGGTCGAGGCGGCGAAATCCGGCAAAACCGCACCATGAGCGCGCAGAACGCCCTGCGACTGTGCGCTATCTAGGCCATAAACACGCGCAGAACGCCCGGAAACACCGTTTCCAGGCGTTGGCACACTCCCTGCTTTAGCTCAGACAACAGACATAGGGTCTGCACTTCAATGGCGAAGTGCGACTCGCCCCGACCGATCGGGATCAGGACAAAGGCGTCCTCGCTAGGCAGCTAGCGGGACGCCTTTTTTGTTGCTCACGATTTTTACCCAGGAGATGGCCGGCATGAACAAGCTCAAGCTGGTGATGGTAGGTAACGGCATGGCCGGGGTCAGAACCCTGGAGGAGCTGCTGCGGCTCGCCCCGGACCTGTACGAGATCACCGTGTTCGGCGCCGAGCCGCATCCCAACTACAACCGCATCCTGCTGTCGCCGGTGCTGGCTGGCGAGCAGAGCTTCGAGGAGATCGTCCTCAACGGCGTCGAGTGGTATGAGCAGCACGGCATCGACCTGCGCCTGGGCCGCAAGGTGGTCGCCATCGACCGCAAGAAGCGCCTGGTGATCGCCGACGATGGCAGCAGCGCCCAGTACGACCGCCTGATCCTCGCCACCGGCTCCAATCCCTTCATCCTGCCGGTGCCGGGCAATCGTCTGCAGGGCGTGATCGCCTACCGCGACATCGCCGATACCCGCCAGATGATGGATACCGCACAGACCCACAGCCACGCCGTGGTGATTGGCGGCGGCCTGCTCGGCCTGGAAGCGGCCAACGGCCTGCGCCAACGCGGCATGGACGTGACCGTGGTGCACCTGGCCGACTGGCTGCTGGAACGCCAACTCGACCGCACCGCCGGCGAGCTGCTCAAGCAGGCGTTGGAGGCGCGCGGCATCCGTTTCCGCCTCAGCGAACAGACCGAGGAGCTGCTCGACTACGGCACCGGCCGCGTCTGCGCCGTGCAGTTCAAGAGCGGCGACACCATTCCCGCCGACCTGGTGGTGATGGCCGCCGGCGTGCGCCCCAACACCGAACTGGCCGAGAAGGCGGGCATCCCCTGCAACCGCGGCATCCAGGTCGATGACTGCCTGCAGACCTACGACCCGCGCATCTACGCGGTCGGCGAATGCGCCAACCATCGTGGCATAGCCTACGGCCTGGTCGCCCCGCTGTTCGAGCAGGCCAAGGTCTGCGCCAATCACCTGGCCATGCTCGGCACCGCCCGTTACCAGGGCTCGGTGACCTCGACCAAGCTCAAGGTCACCGGCATCGACCTGTTCTCCGCCGGCGACTTCATGGGCGGCGACGGCACCGAGAGCATCATCCTCTCCGACCCCATCGGCAGCGTGTACAAGAAGCTGGTGATCAAGGACGACGTGCTGGTCGGCGGCTGCCTGTACGGCGACACCCTGGACGGCAGCTGGTACTTCCAGCAGATCTGCGGCGGCGCCGATATCAGCGGCGTGCGCGACCACCTGATGTTCGGCCAGGCCAGCATCGATGCAGCCGCCAAGGATGCCGCACGTGCCTGAAGCCGCTCTGCAATCGACCAGCCAGATCACCGCCGCCACCTGCTGCTACTGCGGCGTAGGCTGTGGCGTGCTGATCGAGCATGACGGCGAGAAGATCCTCGGCGTCAGCGGCGACCCGAGCCACCCGGCGAATCATGGAAAACTGTGCAGCAAGGGCTCGTCCCTGCACCTGACCGGCGACCTCGACGCCCGCGGCCTGTACCCCGAACTGCGCCTGGGCAAGGGCTTGGCCCGCACTCGCGCCGACTGGGACAGCGCCCTGGACCACGCCGCCAATGTGTTCGCCGCAACCATCCGCGAACACGGCCCGGACAGCGTCGCCTTCTATATCTCCGGCCAGTTGCTGACCGAGGACTACTACGCCTTCAACAAGCTGGCCCGCGCCCTGGTCGGCACCAACAACATCGACTCCAACTCGCGCCTTTGCATGTCCTCGGCCGTGGTCGGCTACAAGCGCAGCCTGGGCGCCGATGCTCCGCCGTGCAGCTACGAGGACATCGAACAGGCCGACTGCCTGCTGATCGCCGGTAGCAACATGGCCTACGCCCACCCGATCCTGTTCCGTCGCCTGGAAGCGGCCAAGGCCGCACGGCCCGAAATGCAGATCATCGTGATCGACCCACGGCGCACCGATACCTGCGAGCTGGCCGACCTGCACCTGGCCATCGCCCCGGGCACCGACGTGGCGCTGTTCCACGGCCTGCTGCATCTGCTGCTGGCCAACGGCACTTACGATCCGGCCTATATCGCCGCCCACACCGAAGGCTTCGACGCCCTGCGCGAGCTGGCCGCCGACTACCCGCCGAGCGAAGTGGCGCGCCTGTGCGGCATCGATGAGGCCGACCTGCGCCACGCCGCCGAGCTGATCGGCCGCTCTCCCGCATTCCTCTCGCTGTGGTGCATGGGCCTCAACCAGTCCACTGCCGGCAGCGCCAAGAACAGCGCGCTGATCAACCTGCACCTGGCCACCGGGCAGATCGGCAAGGTCGGTGCCGGGCCCTTCTCCCTCACCGGCCAGCCCAACGCCATGGGCGGCCGCGAAACCGGCAGCCTGAGCAACCTGCTGCCCGGCCACCGCGAGGCCGGCAATGCCGAGCACCGCGCCGAAGTCGCCCGTTACTGGGGAGTGGACAGCCTGCCGCAGAGCACCGGCCTGTCCGCAGTGGAACTGTTCGAGGCGGTGCGCGAAGGCAAGATCAAGGCCCTGTGGATCGCCTGCACCAACCCTGCGCAATCACTGCCGGACCAACAAAAGGTCCACGAGGCCCTGGCCGCCTGCCCCTTCGTGGTGGTGCAGGAAGCATTCTTCACCACCGAGACCTGCCACTACGCCGACCTTCTGCTCCCAGCCGCCAGCTGGGGAGAAAAAGAAGGCAGCGTGACCAACTCCGAGCGGCGCGTGACCCACGTGCGCCGCGCCGTACCAGCGCCCGCAGAGGCGCGGCCGGATTGGGCGATCGTCTGTGACTTCGCACGTCGCCTGGAACAACAGCTACGCCCCGGCCTGCCAAGCCTGTTCGACTTCGCCAGTGCGCAAGCGCTGTTCGAGGAATACAAGCACCTGACCCAGGGTCGCGATCTGGACCTTTCCGGTCTCAGCTACGCCATCCTGGACGACCAAGGTCCACAACAATGGCCCTTCCCGGCCGGCGCCCAGCAGGGCACCGCGCGTCTGTACGGGGATGGTCGCTTTCCCACCGCCAGCGGCCGCGCGCGCTTCGTCGCCGACGCCTATGTACCGGCACGCGAGCGCCGTGAGGCGGACTTCCCGCTATTGCTCAACACCGGTCGCCTGCGCGATCAGTGGCACGGCATGAGCCGCACCGGCACCGCCGCGCGACTGTTCGGCCACGCGCCCGAGGCGGCGCTGACCCTGCATCCGGACGAGCTGGCTCGGCGCGGCCTGCAGGCTGGCGAGCTGATCCACCTGCGCAGTCGCCGCGGCGGCCTGATTCTGCCGGTGCAGGCCGACGATGCCCTGCAACCGGGTCAGGCCTATCTGCCGATGCACTGGGGTGACCGCTTCCTCAAGGGCCTGGGCACCAACGTGCTGACCCAGCCGGCCTTCGACCCGCTGTCCAAGCAGCCGGAACTGAAGCTCAGCGCCGTGGAAGTCGAGCGCGCCGAGTTGCCCTGGCAGTTCTTCGCCCTGGTCGAGGGTGATGTGCAGCGCCGCCTCACTGCCCTGCGTCCGCTGTTCGAAGGCTTCGCCTACGCCAGCCTGGCGCCCACCGGCCGCGAGCAGCGCCCGGCCCTGCTGATCAAGGCTGCCGCCGAGAAGGCGCCGGACGCCAAACTACTGGCCGAGATCGACGTCCTGCTCGGCATCGACCACGGCCCGGTGCTGGCCTATGACGACGCCAAGCGCCGCGTGGGCAAACGCGTACGTATCGAGAACGGGCGCATCGTCGCCATCCGCCTGGCCGGCGAAACCGCCGCCCGCGACTGGCTCAAGGGCCTGTGGGAACAGGGCAGCAGTGACGCCGATCTGCGCCGCTGGCTGCTCGCCCCGCTGGCCACCCCGCCGGGTGGCGGCATGAAGGCCAGCAAGGTGCTGTGCAACTGCATGAACGTCAGCCAGGACGCGGTGTGCGCCGGCATCGAACGCGGCCTCGACCTGGACGGGCTCAAGAACGAGCTGAAATGCGGCACCAGCTGCGGCTCGTGCGTGCCGGAAATCAAACGACTGCTGGTCACCCACGTGGCCGCCGTCGCCGTGGAAGCCTGAGGAGTAGAACCATGAATGCAAAAGTCTGGCTGGTGGGCGCAGGCCCTGGCGATCCGGAATTGCTGACCCTCAAGGCGGTGAAGGCCCTCAACCAGGCCGAGATCGTGATGATCGACGACCTGGTCAACCCGGCCGTGCTGGAGCACTGCCCCGACGCCCGCATCGTTCCGGTGGGCAAGCGCGGCGGTTGCCGCTCCACGCCACAGGCGTTCATCCACCGGCTGATGCTGCGCTACGCCCGCCAGGGCAAGTGCGTGGTGCGCCTGAAGGGTGGAGATCCGTGCATCTTCGGTCGTGGCAGCGAGGAAGCCGACTGGCTGGCCGAGCACGGCATCGAGGTGGAAATGGTCAACGGCATCACTGCCGGCCTGGCCGGTGCCACCAACTGCGGCATTCCGCTAACCCTGCGCGGCGTGGCCCGTGGCGTGACCCTGGTCACCGCCCACACCCAGGACGACAGCAGCCTCAACTGGCAGGCCCTGGCCCAGGGCGGCACCACATTGGTGGTGTACATGGGCGTGACCAAGCTGCCGGAAATCCGCGAAAGCCTGCTGGCCGGCGGCATGCGCGGCGACATGCCGGTGGCGATGATCGAGAACGCCTCGCTGCCGCAGCAGCGCGAGTGCCGCAGTACCCTGGCCGGCATGCAGCAGGCGGCTATCGATTTTGCCCTGAAGAGCCCGGCGATCCTGGTGATCGGCGAGGTCGCGGCGCAGCAACAGATTCACGCTTTGGCAGAGAGTGCCTAATCCCCTTCGCTCCTGCGGAGTAGTGCCTCGCCCGGCCGCATGGCCGGGCTTTTTTTATCTGATTGGTTTATCCACGCAGCATTGAATAGCCAGGCAGAAGGCTCACATCAGTGCGGGGTCTGGAAACGGCAGCCGATCTTGCGAGCTGCTGGGCTGCGCCTGCCAGGCAGAGCCACTGCGGTAGAAGTCCGCCTGGGTCTCCGAGGTGCCCGCGCCGATGCTGATGGCCACGGTGCAAGCCACCTGCCCGGCATGCTCCGCCTCTATCGCCGCAATACATGTGCCCAGCTTGGCCGTGACCTGATCCTGCATCTCGCCCAGATCGAGCATCTTGACGATGGCCTCGGTCGCCTCCTGCTGGTTGGGCAACGTCAACTGGGCTGGGGCCGATGTTTCGGCATAGGCGCCAGCAGTGGCCAGGCAAAGCAGGAGAAGAGTCGAGTGAAATCGCATGTCCATATCCTCAGAACCAACGTGTGAATGAATGGTTAGACCGCCGTCCTAGCAGTGCAGGAAGAGAAGGGAATCGTGGGGGTAAACGGCTCAGTCTTCAGCAGGTGTGGCCTGATCCTGCTCGGCCGCCAGTTTCAGGCGATCCGCCTTGCTGATGTACTTGGGCTTGTTGCTCTTGGGAGCCAGCTTGGCACTGGCCTTCTTGGCGTGGGCCTTCAACAGCTGATTGATCTTCTTGCGCCGATTCATGCTCTTCCACCCGATCTGTAGGCGGGCGAACAATAGCAGATCGGCCGGCTCAGGCCCCGCGGAACAGGCTTGGCGTAGGGCACTCACAAGCAGGTGCTTCGGGAGCAGAACTATCAGCCCGTGCCAGCGCACGGGCTTCAGCAGGCAGCTGCGCCTAGTGCCAAACCACCCCTTCGCGCTTCTGGCCCCAGGCATCGAAGTGCGGGCTGTAGGCGCTTTCCACCGAGGCCCGCTTGATCTTCAGGGTTGGCGTGAGGAAGCCGTTGTCCACCGCCCAGACTTCCGGCACCAGCACCAAGCCATTGAGCTGCTCGTGCTTGTCCAGCACCTGGTTGGTTTCCTCCAGCAGGCGCTTGAGGCTGCCTTCCAGCTGTTCGCGCGGCTCCTTGCGCCCGGTATCGGAGAGTACACACAGTGCCAGCGGTTGTGGCAGGCCGTCGCCGACCACGCAGACCTGCTCGATATGCGCATGCACTGCCAGGCGATTCTCGATCGGCGCCGGGGCCACGTACTTGCCCTTGCTGGTCTTGAAGATTTCCTTGATCCGCCCGGTCAGGCGCAGGTTGCCCTCGGCATCCTGCTCGCCCTTGTCGCCGGTGCGCAGGTAGCCGTCCTCGGTCAGCGCCTCGGCGGTCTTGCCCGGCTCCTTGTAGTAGCCCTGCATGGTCGAGCCGCTGCGCACCAGCACCTCGCCTTCCTCGCTGATGCGCACTTCCACGCCCGGGTTGTTCTGGCCGATCCAGCCCTTCTTGAACAGGCCTGGGCGGCACACGTGGGAGTAGCCACAGTTCTCGGTCATGCCATAGACCTCCTGCAGTTCCAGGCCCATCCGGCGATACCAGCCGAGCAACGCATCCGGCACCGGTGCGGCGCCGGACAATGCATAACGCACCGCGTCCAGGCCCAGCCCGCGCAGGACCTTCTTGCCGACCAGACGGCCGACCAGGGGAATGGACAGCAGGCGATCCAGCTTCTTGGCCGGCATCTTGGAATAGACGCCCATTTGGAACTTGGTCCAGATGCGCGGCACGCCGAAGAACACGGTTGGTCGGGCACGACGCAGGTCGTCGACGAAGGTGTCCAGGCTCTCGGCGAAGAACACGGTCATGCCGCTGTACAGCGAGTTGAGTTCGATGAACATGCGCTCGGCCACATGGCACAGCGGCAGGTAGGACAGCCCTCGGTCGTCCTCGCCGACACCGAACAGCGAGGTGGCCTGGCTGGCGGTGAAGCCGAAATTGCCGAAGTTGTGCATCACACCCTTGGGCATGCCGGTGGTGCCGGAGGTGTAGATGATGGTGGCGAGCTGCTCGGGCTGGTTGCGCGGCTTGTCCTGGATCGGCGCGCAGGCCTGCAAGTCCTGCCAGCTGCGGTCGAAGCTGCCCTCTGGGTGCAGCGGCATGGCTACGGTAGTCACACCCTGCGGCACGCCGGTGGCCATCGCAGGCCAGTCGTCCAGCTTGCCGATGAAGGCTACCTTCGCCTCGGCGTGCTCCAGCACCTGGCGTACCGACTCGCCAGTGAGATTCGGGTAGAGCGGCACCGAGACGTGCCCGGCCATCCAGATGGCCAGGTCGGTGACGATCCAGTGGGCGCAGTTCTTCGAGATGATCGCGATCTTGCTGCCCTGCTCCAGCTCCAGGCTGCGCAGCCAGGCCGCAGCGCGTCGCGCCTGCTCGCCGACCTCGGCCCAGGTGAGCTGTTCTACCCGACCACCGCCCAGCGGCTGGATCAGGTAGGTCTTGTTCGGATGACGCGACTCCCGCTCGAAGAACGCTTCGAGCGGCAAACGGACTGCACTGGCCACGGGGCCTCCTTGTTTATTGTTTTTGTCACAGGGAGCAACCAAGCACTTGCTTGGTTGAATATTCCACGCGTCAGGAGGCGTCGCAAGTGAAGAAATGTTACAGGGTGGTAGAGCCGCTCTAGCGCGGGTGATGCAGCGCGGCGAGGGTCATCAGGCCGGGTACCGGCTCACCCTCGAGGACCACCAGGCTGGCGGTGTGCAGGCCCAGAGGCTGCTGTAGATGGCCATGGATCAGCAGGCCGGAGAGATTGCCGAGCAGCGGGTTGTGGCTGACCAGCAGGCAGTCGCCGGGATAGTCGTCCAGGTGGTTGGCCGCCTCGCGCACCGAGTCTTCCGGCGTGGCCCACGTCACCGTGGTCAGCGGCAGCGCCAGGCCGAGCACCTCGCGAACGATCTCGGCGGTCTGCTGGGCACGCAGATAGGGACTGACCAGGATGTGCGAGAACGACCGGCCACGCAGATGCTCGGCGCTGCGCCGCACTTCCTTGCGGCCATGCTCGGTGAGGGCGCGCTCGGCGTCGCTGCGCGCACGCGGCTCGGCCTCACCGTGGCGCAGCAGCCAGAGGGTCACAGCTTGGGTTCTTCGTCACGCACCGGGTGCGGCGCCGGCGGAATGCTGTGCGGCTCGTTGTCTTCTGGAGCACGTGCGCTCGGCCAATCGGCGAAGGGCCAGGGCTTCTCTTCACTGTTGAAGGTGCCGAAGCGGCCGATCTGCTGCAGGTACTGGCTGAGACTGTCGCCGAAGCCCTGCAAGCCAGCGTTTGGCGCGCCGTAGAACAGGCGATAGCCCAGCTGCAGCAGGACCACGCCGGCCAGCACGATTTCGGCCAGCTGCCAGACGATGGCGAAGATCACCATCCACAGGATGCGCAGGGCGATGGACTCGCGCTCCAGTTCCTTGTTCGGTTCGCTCATGCTGCTCTCCTTGACTTAGAAACCACTGGGGGAAATGAAGTCGACGTCGGTCTTCGGCTCGCCACGCATCAGCGCCTGGATCACCTGTTCCAGCGTGCGACCCTCGAACAGAATGGCATGCAGGCCGGCGACCAGAGGCATGTAGACCTGCAGTTCCTCGGCCTTGCTCTTCAGCACCTTGAGGGTGTTGACCCCTTCGGCCACCTCGCCGAGACGCGCCACCGCGTCTTCCAGCGACAGGCCTTCGCCGAGGGCATGGCCGACCTGGTAATTGCGACTCTTCGGCGAGGAGCAGGTGACGATCAGGTCGCCCACGCCGGCCAGACCGAGGAAGGTCATGGGGTTGGCGCCCAGGGTCACGGCGAAGCGGGTCATCTCGGCCAGCGCACGAGTGATCAGCATGCTCTTGGTGTTCTCACCCATGCCCAGCGCGGCGGCCATGCCGGCGATGATGGCGTAGACGTTCTTCAGCGCGCCGCCCAGCTCCACACCGAAGCTGTCACGGCTGGCGTAAACGCGGAAGGTGCGACCGTGCAGCGCGGATTGCACGCGCTGGCAGAGTTCCTCGTCCTCGCTGGCGATCACCGTGGCGGTCAGCGCGTGTTCGGCGATCTCGCGGGCCAGATTGGGGCCGGACAGGACGCCTATACGCGCCTGCGGCGCCACTTCGGCGAGGATCTGACTCATCAGTTTGAAGCTCTCGGCCTCGATGCCCTTGGTGGTGCTCACCAGCAGCTTGCCGGCCAGGCCATCGGCCACCGGCTGCAGCGCCTTGCGCAGGGCCGACGAGGGAATGGCAACGAACACCAGTTCGCAGGCGGCCAGGGTCGCCGGCAGGTCGGTGACCGGCTCGACGCCAGGCAGCAGCTTGATGCCCTTGAGGTAGCGCGGGTTCTCGCGCTGGGTGCGCATGGCCTCGGCCTGCTCGGGGTCGCGCATCCATTGCAGGACGCGCTGGCCGTTGGCGGCCAGGAGATTGGCGATAGCGGTGCCGAAGCTGCCGCCGCCCAGTACTGCAACGGGTTGTTGCTCGGTCATAGTAAATCCAGACAAGCCATCCGAATGGCGAATACCCTCATTATCACGAAGCCTCGGCCGACCGGCCAGTCCTACGCGTGCCTCGCGCTGGCAAAGACCGGCTTCTCGGTTAACATGCGTCTGTCATGCCAGAGAACAAGGCCGTTCCGTGCACGCTCTCCCCCATTTACCCTCTCTCTTCCAGCCAACTCCCGGCCTCGTGACCCAAGGCGGCACGCGATGATCTTCGGCCGCAACTGGGACATCCATACCCGCACCCAGCTGATCAGCGTCGGCCCGGCCCTGCTGTTGACCCTGCTGCTGACCGGTTTCTTCACCCACACCCGCCTGGAAGACCTGCGCTACGAAATGAGCCAGGCCGGCCAGCTGATGGCCAACCAGCTGGCGCCCGCGGCGGCGCACGGCGTGGCCATCGGTGATACGCAAGTGTTGGAAGGCCTGCTGCGCGCCACGCTGGAGACGCCCAATGTGCGTTTTCTCGAGGTCCGCGACCAGGCGGAGAACATCCTGGTCTATGTCGAACGGCACAGGGACCAGTCGACCTCGCAGGTAGAGGTCTTCCGCGCGCCGATCCGCCATGAGAACGGCGCCACCGACGACTACCTGGGCCAGGTAGTTGTGGGCATGTCCGATGAATCCTTTTCCAGTCGCCAGCAGGCCATCCTGCTCAAGGCCACCGTGCTGGCGCTGATCGCCCTGCTGCTGACCTTCCTCCTCGCCCGCCAGCTGGCTCGGCGCCTGGCCCGGCCCCTGAGCGCCATGGGCCACGCCCTGGAGGCGATCAAGGCGGGTGATTTCCGCAGCAACCTGGCGGAGACCGACAGCGGCGAGCTGGGCGACCTGGCGCGCCACATCAATACCCTGGCTGCCGAACTGGAACGCGCCGGGCGCGAGCAGCGCGAAGCCATGCAGCAGCTGATCCAGACCCGCGAGGAAGCCGAGCAGGCCAACCGCGCCAAGTCCGATTTCCTGGCGATGATGAGCCACGAGCTGCGCACGCCGATGAATGGCGTGCTGGGCATGCTGCAGCTGCTGGAAACCACCGAGATGACCCAGGAGCAGGAGGAATACGCGGCCCTGGCCACCGAATCTACCGAGCACCTGCTCAAGGTGATCAACGACATCCTCGACTTCTCGCGCATCGAGCGCGGTGCGCTGGAGCTGGAGCGCATCCCCTTCAGCCTGCTGGAACTGCTGCAGGGCTCGATCCAGGTGTTCCAGCACAGCGCCCAGCAACGCGGCCTGTACCTGCGCCTGGACAACCAGGCCGGCCTGGAGGACTTCGAGGTCCAGGGAGACCCGACCCGCATCCGCCAGATCCTGGTCAACCTGCTGGGCAACGCGCTGAAGTTCACCGAAGAAGGCGGCATCCGCATCGAGACCCACTGGCAGCCGCTGGACAACGAGGTGCTGTGGTTCACCTGCCAGGTGCGCGACAGCGGCATCGGCATCGCCGCACCGCGGCTGGAACATATGTTCGACGCCTTCCAGCAGGCCGATACCTCCATCTCCCGCCGCTATGGCGGCACCGGCCTGGGCCTGCCAATTGCCCGCACCCTGGCCGAACGCATGGGCGGCACCCTGCACGCCAGCAGCGAGGAAGGCATCGGCTCGGTATTCACCCTGGAGATTCCCCTGCCGTTCAGCCCGCGCAGCAGTGCCGACGACGCGCAGGAGAGCCACGAGAGCCCCGCGGGCGAGAACCAGGAAGTGCTGCTGGTGGAGGACAACCCGGTCAACCAGACCGTTATAGAGGCCATGCTGCGCAGCCTCGGCTACCGCGTGGCACTGGTGGGCGACGGCGCCCAGGCGGTGCAGACCTTCGATGCCCAGCGCTTCGCGGCGGTGCTGATGGATTGCCGGCTGCCAGTAATGGATGGTTACGAAGCAACCCGACAAATACGCGAACTGGCGCCACAATGCGGAACGCCGATCATCGCGCTGACCGCCAATGCGCTGCAGGGCGACCGCGAAGCCTGCCTGCAGGCCGGCATGAACGACTACCTGGCCAAACCGTTCAAACGTGCCGATCTGGAACGGGTATTGCTGCGCTGGGTAGGCAAGCGCAGTCACGGTGCGGAGCGCCAGGAATACTAGACTCGCAGGGGCCCAGATCCCGGCAATGATCTGCGACAAGGAAGTCCGGTATACAAGTGTTCACACTGATCTGTGACTTTCACCAGGACGCAACAGTCTATGACTAGTCTGCCGCTACACAAGAAAACCCGCGGCGCAGCTTAGCCCCGCCAAGGGGGACCATTGAGGAGTTCGCATGACCAAGCAAAACGCCTATACCCGGGAAGAACTGCTCGCCTGCAGCCGCGGCGAACTGTTTGGCCCAGGTAACGCGCAGTTGCCCGCCCCAAACATGCTGATGATGGATCGCATCGTCCATATCAGTGAAACCGGCGGTAAATACGGCAAGGGCGAAATCGTCGCCGAACTCGATATCAACCCGGATCTCTGGTTCTTCGCCTGCCACTTCGAAGGCGACCCGGTGATGCCAGGCTGCCTGGGCCTCGACGCCATGTGGCAACTGGTCGGCTTCTATCTCGGTTGGCAGGGCAACCCCGGCCGCGGCCGCGCGCTGGGCTCGGGCGAAGTGAAGTTCTTCGGCCAGATCCTGCCCACCGCGAAAAAGATCACCTACAACATCCAGATCAAGCGCACTATCAACCGCTCGCTGATCCTCGGCATCGCCGATGGCACCGTCAGCGTCGATGGCCGCGAGATCTACAGCGCCGAAGGCCTCCGCGTCGGCCTGTTCACTTCCACTGACAGCTTTTAAGGGTTATCCGCATGCGTCGCGTCGTGATCACTGGCCTGGGCATCGTTTCCTGCCTGGGCAATGACAAAGACACCGTCTCCGCCAACCTTCGTGCTGGCCGTGCCGGTATCCGCCACAACCCGTCCTATGCCGAAATGGGCCTGCGTAGCCATGTTTCCGGTTCGGTCGACCTGAATCTCGAAGAGCTGATCGATCGCAAGATTTTCCGCTTCATGGGCGATGCTGCGGCCTACGCCTACCTGGCGATGGAACAGGCGATCAAGGATTCCGGTCTCAGCGAAGAGCAAATTTCCAACCCGCGTACCGGCCTGATCGCCGGTTCCGGTGGCGCCTCCACCGTGAACCAGATGGAAGCCATCGACACTCTGCGCGAGAAGGGCGTCAAGCGCATCGGCCCATACCGTGTAACCCGCACCATGGGCAGCACCGTATCCGCCTGCCTGGCCACCCCCTTCCAGATCAAGGGCGTGAACTTCTCCATCTCCTCCGCCTGCGCCACCAGCGCCCACTGCATCGGCCAGGCCATGGAGCAGATCCAGCTCGGCAAGCAGGACGTGGTCTTCGCCGGCGGCGGTGAAGAGGAGCACTGGAGCCAGAGCTGCCTGTTCGACGCCATGGGCGCCCTCTCCACCCAGTACAACGACACCCCCGAGAAGGCCTCCCGCGCCTACGACGCCAAGCGTGACGGCTTCGTCATCGCCGGCGGCGGTGGCATGGTAGTGGTCGAAGAGCTGGAGCATGCGCTCAAGCGCGGCGCCAAGATCTACGCGGAAATCGTCGGCTACGGTGCAACTTCCGACGGCTATGACATGGTCGCCCCGAGCGGCGAAGGCGCGATCCGTTGCATGCAGCAGGCGCTGTCCACCGTCGACAGCCCGATCGACTACCTGAACACCCACGGCACCTCCACTCCGGTCGGCGATGTCGCCGAAATGCGTGGCGTGCGTGAAGTGTTCGGCGACAAGGCCCCGGCCATCAGCTCCACCAAGAGCCTGTCCGGCCACAGCCTGGGCGCCGCCGGTGTGCACGAGGCGATCTACTGCCTGCTGATGATGGAAGGCAACTTCATCGCCGGCTCGGCCAACATCGACGAGCTGGACCCGGAAGTGGCCGACCTGCCGATCCTGCGCGAGACCCGCGAGAACGCCAAGCTGGACACCATCATGTCCAACAGCTTCGGCTTTGGCGGCACCAACGCCACCCTGGTGCTCAAGCGCTACTCGGCCTGATCCAGCGCTCTAGCAATACCCACCATGCCCGCCCCGTGCGGGCATGGTCGTTTCTGGGCCCCCAGAAAATCCACGGCCGAGCGTAAATCCCAAGGATTCCTATACTTTTTTCGAGTCGCCCCGGCTCTTACCGCCGTCCCGGAGAAGTACCCCATGATCCTGCGCCAGTTTCCCATCGCGCCACGCGCGGCCTTCGGCTTCGCCATCATCACCCTCCTGCTGATATTCACCGGCCTGTTCTCCCTCAATCGCATGTCGGTGATCAACGACGCCTCCACGGTCATCAGCCAGAGCTGGCTGCCCAGCGTGCGCAACGTCGCGCAGATGAACCTCGCCGTGACCGAAATCCGCCAGCTCCAGCTCGGCCATGTGTTGGCCGCCGATGCGGCCGACAAGCAATTTCTCGAAAAACGCCTGCGCGAGATCATCGGCAACCTGGAAAAGGCCGAGCGCAGCTATGAGAGCGACATGGACAGCGGTCGCGACCAACAGCTGTTTCAGCGCTACCAGCAGGAGAAGAAGGGCCTCATCGCCGGGGTCGAGCAGTTGCTGAAGCTGTCCAACGCCAACGAGACCGCCCCCGCGACCGTGCTGGTACAGGGTCCGCTGCTGGACAACTACAAGGCCACCTTCAATGCCCTGACCGAGCTCGCCGAGTTCAATACTGAAGGCGCCAACGCCGCCAATACCCAGGCCGATGAGGACTATGCCAGCGCCACCAACGCGGTGATCGCCGTGCTGGTGATTGCCGCACTGGTCACCGTCGCGCTCGCCTGGTTGCTGACCCGCAGCATCACCCAGCCGCTGAGCGAAGCCGTACAGGTCGCCGGCGTGGTGGCCAGTGGCAACCTCACCGGGCGCATCGACGCCAGCGGCAAGGACGAACCCGCCCAGCTGCTCGCGGCCCTGCAACGCATGCAGCAGCAGCTGCGCGGCACCATCCAGCAGATCGGCAACTCCGCCACCCAGCTGGCCTCGGCCGCCGAAGAGCTCAATGCGGTGACCGAGGAAGGCAACCGCGCGATCACCCGCCAGCACGACGAGATCGAGATGGCCGCCACCGCCGTGAACGAGATGACCAGCGCGGTCGAGGAAGTGGCGCGCAACGCCAGCTCCACCTCCGATGCCTCGCGCGCCTCCGAGGAGTCGGCGCAGTCCGGCCGCGACCGCGTGCAGCAGACGGTGCAGGCGATCCGTAGCATGAGCCAGGACGTCGCCCACACCTCAGCGCTGGTGGAAGGCCTTGCCGAGCGCGCGCAGAGCATCAGCAAGGTGCTCGACGTGATCCGCGCCATCGCCGAGCAGACCAACCTGCTCGCCCTCAACGCTGCCATCGAGGCCGCCCGCGCCGGCGAGCAGGGCCGCGGCTTTGCCGTGGTGGCCGACGAGGTCCGTGCCCTCGCCCATCGCACCCAGGAATCCACCCGCGAGATCGAGCAGATGATCGGCAGCATCCAGAGCGGCACCGGCGAGGCCGTGGGTGCGATGAACCAGAACGACCAGCGCGCCCGGCAGATGCTGGAGATCGCCGAGGCGGCCGGCCAGGCCCTGGTGGAGATCACCGAGCAGGTCGGTCAGATCAACGAGCGCACCCTGGTCATCGCCAGCGCCGCCGAAGAACAGGCGCAGGTGGCGCGCGAGGTGGACCGCAACCTGGTGAATATCCGCGATATCTCGGTACAGAC
The DNA here is from genome assembly GCF_000761545.1 of Pseudomonas sp. ML96. Classification (GTDB taxonomy): domain Bacteria; phylum Pseudomonadota; class Gammaproteobacteria; order Pseudomonadales; family Pseudomonadaceae; genus Aquipseudomonas. Next base: position 128,972 of record NZ_JPMY01000016.1, read on the forward strand.
CGCCACCGGCGCCAACCAAACGGCCGCCGCCAGCCACGAGCTGTCGCGCCTGGCCGTGGAACTCAATGGCATGGTCGCGCGCTTCACCGTATGAGAATTGAAACGCGATGATGAACAACGGCGCCCACAGGCGCCGTTTTCATGTCACAGGCGGAAACGTGCCACCAGCCCGTTGAGGTCGACCGCCAGGCGCGACAGCTCCTGGCTGGCCGCACTGGTCTGGTCAGCCCCCGCCGAACTCTGCAGGGACAGGTCGCGGATGTTGACCAGGTTGCGGTCCACCTCGCGCGCCACCTGGGCCTGCTCCTCCGACGCACTGGCAATCACCAGGTTACGCTCGTTGATCGAGGTGATGGCCAGGGCGATCTCGTCCAGCGCATGGCCCGCCGCTTGCGCCAGTGCCAGGGTCGAGCCGGTACGCTGGTTGCTGTGCTGCATGGAATTGACCGCGCGCTCGGTGCCCTGCTGGATGCCGCCGATCATCTGCTCGATTTCCTGGGTGCTCTGCTGGGTGCGATGGGCCAGGGCGCGGACCTCGTCGGCCACCACGGCAAAGCCGCGCCCAGCCTCGCCGGCACGCGCTGCCTCGATGGCGGCATTGAGCGCCAGCAGGTTGGTCTGCTCGGCGATGGAGCGGATCACGTCGAGCACCTGGCTGATGCTGCGCACCTGCTCGGCCAGCAGACCAATCTGCTCCGAGGTTTCGCTCACGTCGCCGGCCAGCTGGCCGATGGAGTCCACTGTCTGGCGCACCTGCTCGCGGCCGTGCTGGGCGGTGCGATCCGAATCGCGCGAGGCCTCCGAGGTGCTCACCGCGTTGCGCGCCACCTCTTCCACCGCCGAGGTCATCTCGTTCACCGCCGTGGCAGCCTGTTCGATCTCGGCATTCTGCAGATGCAGGCCGCGGGTCGCGTCCTCGGTCACCGCATGCAGCTCTTCCGAGGCCGAAGCCAGCTGATTGGAGGAGTCGGCGATGCTCTGGATAGTGCTGCGCAGGCTGCCCTGCATGCGCTTCAGGGCCTGCAGCAGCTGCGCCGGCTCGTCCGTGCCGCGATCCTCGAAGTCGCGGCTCAGGTCGCCACCCGCCACCACCTGGGCGACCTCCACCGCCTCGACCAGCGGCCGCACTATGCTGCGGGTGAACAGCACGGCCAGTACCACGGTGAGCACCACCGCTACCAGCATCAGGGTCATGGCCAGGGCGAAGGCGCTCTCGTAAGCCGCCTGGTTATCCCGCGCCGCCGCAGCAGCGCCCTCGCTGTTGAGCCGGGTCAGCTCGACCAGGGCCTTGGACAGGTTGTCGGCATGGGTGTTGAGAACCCCGTTGGCCACCGCACTGGCTTCGGAGACCTGATCTTCGGCCGAATGGCGCATGATCTTCTCCTGCTCCTGCATGTAGGCCTCTTCCGCCGTCCTGAAGCGCTCGTAGACCTCCTTCTCCTCGGCCGAGGAAATCAGCCGCTCATAGCGGCCCTGGGCCTCGTCCAGCGCGGACTTCAGCTCGCCCAGGCGCTGCACGTTCTGCTGCAGGATGGTCGGGTCGCGCACCACGATCAGGCGCAGGGTGCCGGCGCGGATGCGCAGGATGCTCTGGCTCATGTCCCCCAGGGCCAGGATGCTCGGTAGCCAGTTCTCGTCGACCTCCTTGGACTCCTCGTTCATGTGCTTCATCTGCAGCAGCGAAAAACAGCCAACCAGCAGAACCAGGAACGCCAGAGTGGCGAAGCCCAGGGCGGAACGGGGTGCGATACGTAGCTTTCTCAACAGCATGATGGTCACCTTCCCTGCAGACAGGACGCTGCCGTTAAGGCTAGAGCGCTCTGCGCTGAATGCCAGCAATGCGCTATCACAGGCCCTGAAACGCACAAGCCCGGCACTGGGCCGGGCTTGGTTCGGGGCGTCTGCAGGCTATCAGCGCACGGTGAAGCGCTGCTCCAGCAGCTTGCGGTCACCCTGGAAGACCATGAACTGCCAGTCGCCCGGCACCACCTCGTGATGTTCGGTGAACTCGAAGGCCATCACGTCCTGCGGCGCACCGACCACCAACTTCTGCTGCAACTCGATCTTGTCCTGGCGCTTGCCATCCGGGCCAACCAGGCCGGGGGTGAAGTACATCAGGGTCAGCGGCTGCTCGCTTTCGCTCTTGCCGACCAGTGTGTAGCGCACGCCGAACTTGGTGCCCAGGCGCGCCGGCACCACTTCGGTCTGCTCGATCGGCTGGCCGGCGCGGCTGAGAATCCGCTCGCCCGGCTGCGGGTCCTTGATAGCGGCTGCGGCGAACACGCCGTACTCGACCGGCCCTTCGACACGCACATCGGCCATGGCCAGGTTGGACATCAGGCCCAGGGCCAGGACGGACAGGCTGAACAGTTTCATCTCGCGCTCCTTGAGGAAAGTTGGCGCGAGGCTATGACGTCGCGGTTACAGGTTGATGACAATCAGTCGCGCAGCTGTGCCTGGCGTTTGCGCGGCAGCACGGCGAGGAAGTTGTCACGCGCCACCTTGCGCGCCACGCCCTCCGGCAGGGCGTCGAGGAAGGGCGTGAAGTCCGTCAGGTTGCTGCCCAGGTTACCGAAGCGGCCGACCACGTCCGAGCCGAGCATGAAGCGCTCGGGATAGCTGCTCACCAGGCGCACCCAGCGCGGGTCTGGCTTGCCCTTGGCATTCAGCAGGTAGGGGTGCAGCACGCTCCAGGACAGGTCGACATACAGGTTCGGGTATTCGCCAAGCATCCGCTCCAAAGTGCTCAGGAGGAAATCCAGCTTCTCCTGATGACGGTGAATCTCCACGCTGGTGCCGGCATGGGCCCAGATGAAGCGCACGTGCGGATGGTTGCGCAGCGGCTCCTCGATCTCCTCCAGGTACAGCGGATTGCGCTCGCGTTTGGAGGTGATGTTGCTGTGCATCAGCACCGGCAGGTCGTACTCGGCGGCCAGGTGGTAGACGCGAGTCATGGCCTCGTTGTTGGCGCGCGGCGTGTCGCCGTAGGTCAGCGCGGTGAGGTCGTCGTGGCGGGTGAACACCTCGCCGAGCCCCTGCCAGAAGCCTGGATAGAGCTCGAGCATGCGGCGGATATGCGCGTCGGCGTTCTTGTCCACCGGATTGAAGCCGCTGAGGAAGGGATGGAAGCGCTCGCGCTGCTCCGCCGGCAGGCGCCGCACCGCCTCGGCGACGAACACGTCGGTGGCGCTGTACCAATAGGCCCCGGCATCGTCACCGGCGTAGTAGCGCGGGCGTTTGGGCTCGTCCTCGTGCCACTTCTTGGCCACCGGAATGCCGCTGATCATCACATGATCGATGCGCCCGGCGGCCATGGCCTCGAGCAGCGCGGTCATACCCTCGCTCTCCTGGAAGAAGTCCACGTAGTGCAGGTGGGCATCGCTGAAACGGTAGTCACGGGCTTGTGCGTGCAGGGCCAGCAGGCCAAGCAGAGCGGCAAACAACGGGCGGCGGATGAACAACGGCGTCACTCCCTGGCGTTTCGAGCAAGAGTAGACCGCAGCCGCTTCGCTACCGTTCACTGGCGATGCGGCAAGGCAAAGGCCATCATGTGTTTCATCACCTTACGAACCCTGCGTATGCCCCTCCTCCGCCTCGTTGCCCTGACTGCCCTGCTCTGCTCCGCGCCACTGGCTGCGGAGCCGCTGACCTATCCCCTGCATTCGCAAGGCGACGACCCGGAAGCCTATGTGGTCGAGTTGCTGCATCTGGCCCTGGCCCGCAGCGGTGGCGACTACCAGCTGCAGCCGACACCCCGGCCCATGGCGCAGAGCCGCGCCGAGCAGGCGCTGGAGCAGAACGACGGCACCGTGCAGGTGATGTGGACCATGACCACCCGCGAGCGCGAAGAAAACCTGCTGCCGATCCGCATCCCCATCTACAAGGGCCTGATCGGCTGGCGCATCCCACTGGTGCGACGCGAGGACAAGGACTGGCTGGGCAAAGTACAGAGCCTGGAAGACCTCAAGGCCATGCGCTTCGGCCAGCGCGCCGACTGGCCGGACACGCGCATCCTGCGCGACAACGGCCTGCAGGTGATCACCAGCCAGAGCTACGACAGCCTGTTCCGCATGCTCGACGCCGGCCGCTTCGACCTGTTCCCCCGCGAAGTGGTGGTGGCCTGGAACGAGCAGGCTCGCTCCACCCAGGAAGGCCTGGCCCTGGAAGTCGACGAGCACATCGTCATCCACTACCCCACCGCCTTCTACTTCTTCACCTCGCGCGCCCGCGCCGACCTGGCCAGCGCCATCGAGCGCGGCCTGGAGGCTATGGTCGCCGACGGCAGCTACGAGCAATTGTTCCAGCACCACCACGGCGCCACCCTGCAGCGCGCCGCCCTGCACAAGCGCAAGGTGATCGAGCTGCAGAACCCCGAACTGCCGCCACAGACGCCGTTCCAGCGCGAAGAGCTGTGGTACCGGCCGAATGCACCGCAATAGAGCCTCGCGAGCCGTATTGGCGCACTGATAGCGACGATCTGCCGGCGCCAGCCTTGTGACGTGGCGCACACAAGATGATGGCACCGTGCTTGCACCACTCCCTGCAGAATCTTCAGGGAGATGCACCATGCTGCAGTTGCTGCGCAAACCCTCGCGACGCGAGCAGGACGAAGAAGCCTTCGCCGCCCTCTTCACCCGCCACGACCTCACCACCCGCTTGCCCGAGCAGCAGCCCTGGATGGGCCGCCTCAACCGCTTCAGCGACGGCCTGCACCAGCGCATCCGCACCAGCCTGGGCGCTGCCGTCGGTATCGCCGCGCATGCCCCGCAGCTGGCCAGCATCGCCAGCGCCAACCAGGCCAGCGGGCAGAGTCTGGCGCAATCCTCGGAGCTGATCGCCAGCGCCAGCGAGCAGGTCACCACCACCCTGGACGCCGAACTGGTGCCCGGCGCCGCCGAAGTGGCGCGCCTGTCCGGCGAGGTCTCGGCCACCCTGCGCCAGTGCCAGCAGAACGGCCAGACCGTGCTGCGCCAGGTCGAGGCCATCGGTGACTGCGAGACGGAGCTGGCCGACGTGATCGGCAACCTCACCGCACAGCTGGAAGAAGTCAGCAAGGTGATCGGCGTGATCGCCAGCATCTCCCAGCAGACCAACCTGCTGGCACTCAACGCTGCCATCGAGGCGGCGCGCGCCGGCGAGCACGGCCGCGGCTTCGCCGTGGTCGCCGAGGAAGTGCGCCGCCTGGCCGGCCACACCACCGATGCCACCGGCCAGGTCGGGCAGATCATCGAGCGCTTCCGCGACGGCATGAACCAGCTCGGCGGCGCCGGCGAACGCATGCACCAGGCGGTCGAAGACGGCCGCAGCGGCATGCTGCAGGTCGGCAACGGCCTGGACAGCACCCGCCAGGCCATGGATCGGCTGGACGAGCGCGTCGGCCATATCGCCACCGGCACCGAGCAGATCGGCCAGGCCGTGCGCTCAATCAACGGCGACGTGCAGCAGATCGCCCAGGTCGCCGGCGACCTGCTCGGCAAGGCCGGCCAGGTATTGCGCCACAGCCAGGCCGTGCGCGAGGACGGCGATCGCCTGCTGCAGGGCCTCGGCGACTTCCGCCTGGAGCTGCACCGCTCGGTGCAGAGCGGCGTCGAGCAAATCGCCGCCGATGCGCGCCTGAGCAGCGACGTCGGCGCCGCCGAACGCCTGCTGGAAGAAACGCTGAAACGCGACGCGCGCTTCGAGCTGTTCTACCTGGTCGACGCCAGCGGCCGGCAGCTCTCGGAGAACATCTTCGCCGCGGACGTGCCGCACCAGGACGCGCCTAGCTGCCGTGGCCGCGACTGGAGCCAGCGCCCGTGGTTCCGCAGCGTGGCGGACGACCTGCGCAGCCACATCACGCCGGTCTACCGCTCCTCGGCCACCGACGACTTCTGCTTCACCGTCTCGGTGCCCATCCTCGGCGCCGATGGCCGTCTGCTGCGTGTGCTTGGCGCCGATGTGCGCCTCTCGGTGCTGGTCTGAGGATCGCCGCCTGGGCTAGGCTGGAGCCATCCAACCTAGCCTGGGAGCCACCATGATCCGCATCAGCACCGAATCCGGCCTGCGCCACAGCATCGAGATCGGCGAACACCTGCTGCACACCGATGTGCCGGAATCCTTCGGCGGCAGCGCCTCCGGCCCCGAGCCGCATGACCTGTTCGACGCCGCCCTAGGTGCCTGCAAGGCCCTGACCCTGATGCTCTACGCCAAGCAGCGCGGCCTGCCGCTGGAAAGCCTGGACGTGCACGTGGCCCGCGATGACAGCCAGGAACGCCAGGGCACCTACCGCCTGGCCGTGGAGCTGGACCTGCACGGCGCGCTGGATGACGAGCAGCGCCAGCAACTGCTGCGCATCGCCGACAAATGCCCGATCCACAAGCTGATGACCAGCGTCGAGGTGCAGGTGGAAACCCGCCTGGGCGAAGGCGCATGAGCGAGCCGCTGCTGATCAAGCCGAAGGCCGAGGACATCTCCGGCCAGCCGATCCTGCGCCCGCTGCCCTCGGCCAAGTGCCGCAGCGTCGGGCCCTTCGTGTTCTTCGATCACATGCTGGAGAAGGACTACCCGGCCGGCAGCGGCATGAACATCAACCAGCATCCGCATATCGGCCTGTCCACACTCACCTACCTGTTCGACGGCGAGCTGCAGCACAAGGACAGCCTTGGCTCGGACCAACTGGTGCAGCCCGGCGACGTCAGCTGGATGACCGCCGGCCGCGCCGTCGCCCATGTCGAACGCACCCCGCAACACCTGTGGCAAGGCGGTTCGCGCCTGCACGGCCTGCAGGTGTGGCTGGCCCTGCCACAGGCGCTGGAGGAAGGCGAGCCGAGCTACAGCCACCACCCGGCCGCCAGCCTGCCGCGTAGCGAGGCCATGGGCGTACAGATCACCCTGATCGCCGGCAGCGGCTTCTGCCTGGAGTCGCCGGTACCCATGCACTCGCCGACCCTGTACGCCGAACTGAAGCTCGCCGCCGGCGCCAGCCTGCTGATCCCCGCCGAACATCGCGAGCGCGCGCTGTACCTGATCGAGGGCGAAGCCAAGCTGGAGGACGAAGAGCTGCCGCTGCGTGGCCTGGCCGTGCTGCCGGAAGGTGAAGAGCTGCTGCTCACAGCCTGCGGCGAGTGTCACCTGGCGCTGATCGGCGGTGAACCGCTGGGCCCGCGGCGCATGTACTGGAACTTCGTCGCCAGCGATGCCGCGCTGCTGGAGAAGGCCAAGCAGAACTGGGCTGCCTGGGAGTGGCCACGGGTACCTGGCGAGAGCGAGCGCATCCCGCTACCACGCTGACGAATTGCCGGCCCGCTCACGTGCCGGCAAGCGAGCCAGGCGCTAACATGGCGCCTCTCGCCCGCAAAGGATTGCTGCCGTGCCCCTCGCTCGTTGCCTGCTCGCTACCGCCCTCCTGGCCTCACCGCTGCTTGCCCATGCCAATCTGCCAACACTCGAACCCGAGCCCGGCCTGCAGGCCCATGGCGAGCAGAACGGCGAAAGATATCGCTTGCAACAACCGGATGGCAGCTGGATCGAGCTGTCGATCCCGGATGAAGACATCGGCAATCCGCCTCGCTTCTCGGTCGAGGACTATGACTTCGATGGTCATGCCGACCTGGCGATCAGCGTCGCCGCCGGCATGGTCAACGAGAACTACCGCCTCTACCTGTACCGGCCTGCTCAGCGCCGCTACGAGTTCCTGCCGATGCCGGAGACGCTGATCGGCAGCCTCAGCTGCTCGGGCTTCTCCGGGCTGGAGCGCAAGGTCGAGGAACGCGCCCTGTACAGCCACTGCCGCGGCGGCCCGCGCTGGTATTACGACGCCTTGCGCTTCGACGACCACGGCCAGCCCTGGCTGTACAAGACCCTGCAAGTGCAGGACGACTACAGCCCGGATTACCCCTACCTGTTTTTCCCGCTGTTCGAGAAGACCTTCGACCCGCAGGGCCAGGTGCTGGCCAGCCGCGCCATGAACGACGATGGCCAGCCGCAGACCTGGACCGTGCCGGCGACGCGCCTGTATCTGTACCAACAGCCCGATGAGAGCAGCCGCAGCAAGGCCTACCTGATCCAGGGCGATGTCTGCGAAGTGCTGGCGCGCAAGGAGCAGTGGCTGCGGATCCGCTATGCATCGAAGAAAGGCCCGCTCGAGCGCTGGATCTCCCTCGACCAGGCCTATGATCTGCACCAACGCCTCAGCGCCGCGCCGCATCCGGACGGTCTGCAGCTGAGCGCCAGCGACTTCTCCGACCCGGCCTCGCCGCTGTTCAGCCTCGGCCTGAATGCCAAGCGCAGCTTCACGCTGGAACACGCCGAGGTACACCTGCTATTCACCGCTGCCGATGGCACGCAGAGCAGCCATCGCCTGTACGCCGCCAACCACAGGATCGAGCTGAAACCCGGCGAGGGCTACACGCTCGACGACAACTACATCGAGCAGCGCGGCGGCCAGTACCTGATCTACCACGCCGACGAACAACAGCAGGATGCCTACGTGCCGTTCTTCCCCGAGCTGGCGCCGGGTCGCTACCGAGTGCGGGTGGCGCTCACCGACCCAGGCCTGGCGGCGCCGTTGTACACCAGCGAGGAAGTGCTGATCGACTACCCACCGGCCATCGCCGAGCCGACCAGCACGCCCTGAGCCACTCGACTCAGGCGAACACCTCGTCGAGCAGGTCGTACATGGCAGCGAAGGCGCGGCGCGACACCTTGGCGTCGTACTGCATCTTGCCCGGTATCTGCGCCTGCGGATCGGTGAAGGAATGCGCCGCGCCGCCATAGCTGGTTAGCTGCCAGTCGACGCCGGCGGCGTTCATCTCCGCGACGAAGCCGGTCAGTTGTTCGCGCGGCACCAATGGGTCCAGGGCGCCGTCCAGTACCAACACCGCGCCACGGATGTTCTGCGCGTCCGCAGGATTGGCGGTGTCGAGGGTGCCGTGGAAGGAGATTGCGGCCTTGATCGGCGCGCCGTCACGGGCAAATTCCAGCGCGCAATGGCCGCCGAAGCAGAAGCCGAACACCGCCAGCCGGCTGGGGTCCAGCGGCACGCCCGGCTGGGCCTTGAGCGAATCCAGCGACGCCTGCAGGCGCTGGCGTAACGCCGGCTTGCCCTTCACCGACATCATCGCGGCGCCCGCCTCGTCGTGGTTCTGCGGACGCACGCCGGCGCCATATACGTCGGCGACGAACACCACATAGCCACGCTCAGCGACCCGCTGGGCAATCTCGATGGCCCCGGCCGAGGCGCCCATCCAGTTCGGTGCCAGCAACAGGCCGGGCCGTGGGGTCTGGCGCGAATCGTCATACAGCAACTGGCCCTCGAATGGCTGGCCGTCGACTTCGTAGCGCACCGGACGATTGATGATCTGGCTCATGTTTACCCCTCTCTGGTCAAAGGCGGACAAAACCCACCGCGAACGGACAAGACTAGTCAGTCCTGAGAATTCTTCGCTTCTTCGTCGGCCAGGCCCTGGATATAGGCGGCGAAACCCGGGTCCTCACCCCGCAGCAAGTACGGCAGGCGCCCGCGGAAATCCTCGCGGCGGCTCCACTCGCGCATGTAGTCCTCCCAGGAGTGCCAGCGGCGGCGCTGCTTGTCGTCCATATCTTCCTGATAGGCCAGCAGGTAGGCGCGCTCGAACAGCGAGATCAGCATGTCGAAGATCACCCACATGCGCTCGCGCTGTTCGTCGCTGAGGTCAGGAGTGGCGGCCTGGCTGCGCAGGCGCAGGTCGGGATTGGCCAGCACCACTTCGAGAAAGTCGATGTAGGCATCGGATATTTGCTGCCAGATGGCCTCCTCCTCGTTCGCACGCTCCTTGCGTTGTTCGAAGAGGAACACGCCAATGGCGAACGGCAACGCCACCACGGTGACGATGTAGGACAGCAGTTCCCAGGTTTGCAGGTTCATGAAGGCTTCCATACGAAAGGAAGCCGGCATTGTGCCCTACTCGTTCTCCGCCCAGCGCTCCTTGACCTCGAGAATCTCCGGCATCTGGGCCAGGAACAGCTCCACCAACTGCGGATCGAAGTGGCGGCCGCTCTCGCGGCGCAGTAGCTCCACCGCCTCCTCCACCGACCAGGCCGGCTTGTAGGGGCGCACGCTGGTGAGGGCATCGAACACGTCAGCGATGGCGACGATGCGCCCGGCCAGGGGGATTTCCTCGCCCTTGAGGCCATTGGGATAGCCGCTGCCATCCCACTTCTCGTGGTGCGTCAGGGCGATGGTGCGTGCCATCTGCAGCAGCCCCGAGTCATGCTCGCCGATGATCTCGGCGCCGATCTGCGCGTGCTGGCGCATCACCGCCCACTCCGCGTCGTCGAGCTTGCCGTTCTTCTGCAGGATGGCGTCGGGAATACCGATCTTGCCCACGTCGTGCATCGGCGCGGCGTTGAGCAGGTCGTCGGCCTCATGCTCGCTGTAGCCAGCGGCCTTGGCCAGGATGTGGGTGTAGTGGCTCATGCGGATCACATGCAGGCCGGTCTCGTTGTCCTTGTACTCCGAGGCCAAGCCCAGACGCTGGACGATCTGCAGACGGGTCTCGCGCAACTCATCGGCACGCACCAGCGACAGGTGCGTGCGAACCCGTGCGCGGACGATGGGCGGACTGACCGGCTTGGTGATGTAGTCCACCGCGCCCACGTCGAAGCCCATGGCCTCGTCCTCGACATCCGCCAGGGCGGTGACGAAGATCACCGGAATGCCTGCCGTCGCAGGTTGCGATTTAAGCCGAGTGCACACCTCGTGCCCGGTCATGCCCGGCATCATCACATCGAGCAGGACCAGCGCCGGACTCTCCTGCGCCGCCAGCTCCAAGGCCTTCTCCCCATCCTTGGCGAACAGCAGGCGGTAATCGTCCTGCAGGATCTGCCGCAGCACCTGCAGGTTGGTCGGCTCGTCGTCTACCAGCAGCAACTTGGGGCGGGCATCGGCGGGTCTGATCATTACGGCTTGCCTCCTTGGTCGAGCAACTGGGCCAACAGCGCATCGGCGCGCTCGAAGTCGAAGTCGTTGATGGCGCCTTCCAGGGCCTGAGCCTGTGCTGCCGGCAGTGCACCGGTCAATCGTTGCAGGGCCTCTTCGGCCAACTCGCCACGCTGCAGCGCCGTACGGCTCTGCTCGATCAGCGTGACCAGCTCGTCGGCGGCCAGAGGCGCGGCACTCTCTTCCACTGTAGACGTCGACTCCGGTAGCTCGCCCGGCAGGATGGCGAATTGCTCGAGCAGCGCCGCCAACAGCTCGTCCACCGAGGCCGGCACTGCGCCCTTGAGGGCGTGTTCCAGCTGACCGGCCAGGCGACTGGCGCGCAGCAGCGCAAGATTCGCCGCTGCGCCACGCAGGCGATGGACCAACTCGATGGCCTCGGCCGTACGCTCTTCGCGCAGCAGGCGCTCGACCTCGACGCAGCTGCCGGCATGTTCGGCGAGGAAGCGGCGGATCGCGCTGGCCATGACCTGCTCGCTGCCCCACAGCTGGATGCCACGCGGCCAGTCGATCAGCAGATCGGCAGAGCTCTCCACGGCAACTGCCGGCTGGGCACCAAGCGGCGCCAGGCCGATCATTCGCGCCACCTCGGCCAGCAGCTTGTCCATTTCTAGCGGCTTGGAAGCGAAGCCATCCATGCCGGCCTCGCGCGCGGCGCGGCGGTCCTGCTCCAGCACGCTGGCAGTCAGGGCAATGATCGGCGTTGGCCGCAGGCCATTGTCCCGCTCGTGCTGACGAATGCGCCGGGTGGCCTCGAGGCCATCCATACGCGGCATCTGCACGTCCATCAGCACCACGTCGAAGCGCCCGGCGGTGAAGGCCGCCAGCACCTGCTCGCCATCGCTGGCGGTGGTCACCTGGTGACCCATGGCGCCCAGTGTCAGGCTGAGCAGCTCGATGTTCTGCGCCACATCGTCGGCCGCCAGGATGTTCAGCACCGGCAGCTCGCGGGCCGCGGCACGCCGCTCACCGTTCGCTACCTCGCCGGCCTGCAGCGGCAGCTGCACCTGGAACAGGCTGCCAGCGCCCAAGCGGCTCTCGACATGGATATGGCCGCCCATCAGCTCGGTCAGCTGACGCGCGATGGTGGTACCCAGGCCAGTGCCGCCGAAGCGCCGGCTCATCGAAGCATCGGCCTGGGCGAAGGGATCGAAGATGTGCTGCACACGGTCCTCGGCGATACCGATGCCGCTGTCGCGCACGGCCAGCAGCACCCTACCCGGCTCGCCGGTCACTTCCAGGCGCACCCAGCCGCTCTCGGTGAACTTCACCGCGTTGCCCACCAGATTGGTCAGCACCTGCTGGATGCGCAGCGGGTCGCCCTTGAAGAAGTCACCGAGACTCTCCTGGTAGTCCAGGCTCAGGCTCAGCCCCTTGCCCTCGGCGCCCAGGCGCAGCGCATCGCAGACCTGCCCACACAGCTCGCGCAGGGAGAAGTCCATGTGCTCCAGCTCCACCGCACCACGTTCCAGCTTGGCGGTGTCGAGGATGTCGTTGAGCAAGCCGAGCAGCGAACGCGCGGCCTGGCGCACGGTGCCCAGGTGGCGACGCTGCTGCTCGCTGAGCACGCCGTCGAGCAGCAGCTCGGTGAAGCCGATGATGGCGTTCATCGGCGTGCGAATCTCGTGGCTCATGTTGGCCAGGAAGGTGGTCTTCACCGCCGCGGCCAGCTCGGCGCGCTCCTTGGCGATGCGCAGCGCTTCTTCCATCTCGCGGCGCTGGCTGAGGTCGGTGGCGAACTTGATGACCTTGAACGGCTTGCCGTCGGCATCGAAGATCGGGTTGTACGAGGCCTGAATCCATACCTCGCGGCCGCCCTTGGCTATACGCAGATACTCGCCGCTGTGCAGCTCGCCACGTGCCAGGCGCGCCCAGAACTCGTCGTAGGCGCCGCTGTCGACCCAGCCCTGCTCACAGAACATGCGATGGTGCTGGCCGATGATTTCATCTTCCTCGTAACCCATCAGCTCGAGGAAGTTGTAGTTGGCGCTGAGCACGCGGCCTTGCAGATCGAACTCGATCACCGACAGTGCGCGGCTGATGGCCTTGGCCGTGCCCTCGAACTCGGCGTTGCGCAGCTTGCTCTCGGTGATGTCCAGCATCACGCCATCGATCCACTTCGGCGTACCGTGCTCGTCGAGCACCGCACTGCCGCCTTCCCAGACCCAGTGCTCCTCGCCCTGGCGGTCGTAGATACGGTATTCGACGGTATAGCTGCGGCCTTCGGCGATAAAAGCCAGGGCCTCCTCCGCCGCCCGGTGCAGGTCATCGGGGTGATACAGCTCGTTGTAGGACTTGCGCCGGCTGGTGAAGTCCTCGGCCGTGTAGCCGGTCAGCTTCTCCACCGCATCGCTGACGAACAGCATGCTCCAGTTCTCGTCCAGCAGGCAGCGGAAGGCCACGCCGGGGATGTTGCCGATCAGCGAGCGGTACTGCTGCTCGCTCTCGCGCAGCGCCCGCTCCATCGCCTTGCGCTCGCTGATGTCGCTGATAAAGCCGACGAACAAGGTGCGGTCGGGTAAGACGGCACGGCCGATGGCCAGCCGAATCGGTAGTTCGGAGCCGTCCTTGCGCAGGACCTCCACTTCGCGGCTGCCACCGATGATCTGGCTCTCGCCGGCATTGAGCAGCTGCGCCAAGTAGTCGCCCATGCCCTTGCGGTAACTCTCGGGGATCACCGTGTCGATAGACTTGCCGATCAATTCCTCGCGGTTCCAGCCATACAGCTTGGCGGCCGCACTGTTCATGCCCTCGATGTGGCCGCGGTCATCGATGGTGACCACGCCATCCACCGCGGTCTCCAGAATCGCCCGTACGCGCGCCTCGCTGGCCTGCACCTGCTGGAACAGCTGGCGATAGCGCAGCAGGCCGTTGACCCCGGCGACGAAGATGGTCAGCGAGACGGTGATCAGCGCCACGGCAAGCGCCAGGAACAGGCTGAAATCGCTCTCGGCCCCGGCCGGGTCGGGCGTACCGACGAAGCGCGCCGCCGCCATACCGGTGTAGTGCATGCCGCTGATGGCCAGCCCCATAACCACGCCGCTGGCCATGATCGCCTTGCCCGAAGACAGCTTGCCGCGCAGGCCGAAACGCACCCAAAGGGCGAGAATCGCCAGCGCCACGGCTACCAGAATCGATAGCGCGAACCACCAGGGGTCGTAGCGCAGCAGCGGCGCCATGCGCATCGCCGCCATGCCGCTGTAGTGCATGGCACCGATACCGGCGCCCACCAGCACGCCACCACCGACCAACTGCACGAAGGTGACCTGGCGCCGCGCCAGCAGCTGCAAGGCCACCCAGGAGGCGGCGAGGCTCGGCAGCAACGACAGAACGGTCAAGCCTGGCGCATAGCTGACCGGTGCACACAGCTCGAAGGCCAACATGCCGATGAAGTGCATCGCCCAGACGCCGCCGCCCAAGGCCAGCGAGCCGGTGAGCAAGGCGGTCTGCCGGTGAAAGGCGTTGCGACTGAGGCGCGCCATGCCCGCCACCTGCAGGGCCATGCCCGAGGTGAAGGTGGCGATGGCCAATGACAACAGCACCAGCCACGGATCGTAGTTACCGAACAGGAGCAGGCTGGGATCGGCATCGAGGAGGAACAGACTGGTCAGATACGACATGCGAGCGGCGACTACTGGAGACAACTGAGAGTAAAGCAGGCAGGACCGTATCGGCACGTCCGCGAGCGCACTTTAGAGGGCCATTAAATAGCCATCAGATGACAAACTCCAACCCCTTTCGCCGGCGCAGAACCATACAGAAACGAAAAAGCCCGCCGAAGCGGGCTTTTTCACAGTGAAGCTGCTTAGGCCGAGAGTTCGACCAGCAGCTTGTTCAGGCGGCGCACGTAGCTCGCCGGGTCCTTCAGGCTGTCGCCGGCGGCCAGGGCGGCCTGGTCGAAGAGGATGTGCGACAGGTCGGCGAAGCGGTCTTCGTCGGCCTCGGCATCCAGCTTCTCGATCAGCGGGTGCTGCGGGTTGATCTCGAAGATCGGCTTGGCGTCCGGCACCTTCTGCCCGCTGGCCTCGAGGATCTGGCGCATCTGCAGGCCCAGATCCTGCTCGCCGATGGCGAGGATCGCCGGGGAGTCGGTCAGGCGATGCGACACGCGCACCTCGGCTACCTGCTCGCCCAGCGCGCCCTTGAGGCGCTCCAGCAGCCCTTCCTTGGTCTTGGCCACTTCTTCCTGGGCCTTCTTGTCCTCTTCCGAGTCCAGCTTGCCCAGGTCCAGATCGCCACGCGCCACGTCGACGAAGTGCTTGCCATCGAACTCGGTCAGGTAGCTCATCAGCCACTCGTCGATGCGGTCGGTGAGCAGCAGCACTTCGATGCCTTTCTTACGGAAGACCTCCAGGTGCGGGCTGTTCTTGATCTGCGCGAAGGTCTCGCCAGTGAGGAAGTAGACCTTGTCCTGGCCTTCTTTCATGCGGCCGATGTAGTCGGCCAGGCCCACGGACTGCTCGCCGTCGTCACCCTGAGTAGAAGCGAAGCGCAGCAGGCCGGCGATCTTCTCCTTGTTGGCGAAGTCTTCCGCCGGGCCTTCTTTCAGCACCTGGCCGAAGGCTTTCCAGAACTGCTTGTATTGCTCGGGCTCGTTCTTCGCCAGCTTCTCCAGCATGTCGAGGACACGCTTGGTCAGCGCCGACTTCATCGAGTCGATCACCGGGTCCTTCTGCAGGATCTCGCGGGAGACGTTCAGCGACAGATCGTTGGAGTCGACCACGCCCTTGATGAAGCGCAGGTACAGCGGCAGGAACTCGTCGGCCTGGTCCATGATGAACACGCGCTGCACGTACAGCTTCAGCCCCTTCGGCGCTTCGCGCTGGTACAGGTCGAACGGCGCACGGCTCGGCACGTAGAGCAGCGAGGTGTATTCCAGCTTGCCCTCGACCTTGTTGTGGCTCCAGGACAGCGGGTTCTCGTAGTCGTGAGCGACGTGCTTGTAGAACTCCTGGTACTCCTCGTCCTTCACCTCGGTGCGGCCGCGGGTCCACAGCGCGCTGGCGCGGTTGACGGTTTCCCACTCGGCTTCAGCCGGCTTGTCGGCCTCCTCACCATGATGTTCCTTCGGCAGCTCGATCGGCAGGGCGATGTGGTCGGAGTATTTCTTCACCACGTTGCGCAGGCGCCAACCATCGGCAAACTCTTCTTCGCCGCTCTTCAGGTGCAGAACGATACGGGTGCCGCGCTCGGCCTTGTCGATGGTGGCGACTTCGAAGTCGCCCTCGCCTTTCGACGACCAATGCACGCCCTCGCTGGCCGGGCTGCCGGCGCGACGGGTGAACACGTCGACTTTGTCTGCGACGATAAAGGCCGAGTAGAAGCCCACGCCGAACTGACCGATCAGGTGGGAGTCCTTCTTCTGGTCGCCGGTGAGGTTCTTCATGAAGTCGGCGGTGCCGGACTTGGCGATGGTGCCGAGGTGCGCGATCACTTCCTCGCGGCTCATGCCGATGCCGTTGTCTTCGAGGGTGACGGTCTTGGCGTCCTTGTCGAAGGACAAACGAATCTTCAGCTCGGCACCGCCTTCCAACAGCTCAGGCTTGGCCAGGGCCTCGAAGCGCAGCTTGTCGGCGGCGTCGGAGGCGTTGGAAATCAGCTCGCGAAGGAAGATTTCCTTGTTGGAATACAGCGAATGGATCATCAGGTGAAGCAGCTGCTTCACCTCGGTCTGGAAGCCCAGGGTTTCTTTTTGAGTTTCCACACTCATGGTCGTCGAACTCCACATGCATGACAGGCCGCGTGATTGCGGCGGATGTCATACAGATGGGGAGTTCGCGAAGGATTTCAAGGGGCTAGGTTATACAACTAAGGTTCGAGCAATTCGATTCTGGCGATCTCGTCCGGCTTGAAGCTGAAGCTGGCCTGGCCGCCACCACCGCCGAGTTGTTGGCTCAGGCGCACGCTGCCATCAGCATCCAAACCGACAAAACGCCCCTCCAGCGTACCGCCGCCGGCCTTGCTCACGCGCATGCTCAGGCTGCGGTACTGCTCCGGATTGCGCTGCAGGCGCACCAGGGAGAAGCGCTGGCGGCGATCCAGCGTCGGCCGCGCAGGCTCACTCACCGGCGCTGCCTCGACGGTCGGCTTGGCCGGCTCGGCCGCACGCTGCTCGGCCAGGGCCGGATAGCGATCGCCCTGCACTTGCCAGCCTTTGTTGCCCTTTTCCAGCACCAGCTCAACGCTGCGCTCGGAGCCATTGATCTTGGCCTGCACGGTCAGCGGCAGGCGGCTGGCCGGGAAGCTGACTTCAGGCAGCTCGATCAACTGCACCAGGCGGGTAGCAAAGCGGCGCTGCAGATGGTCCTCGATCACCTTGGCCAGGGTCTCGCGGGAGTCGAAGCTGGCATCCAGGCGCCCGTCCTTGTAGCGCAGGCGATCGGCGAACAACTCCAGGCGGCCGCTCAGGCTGGTCTTGTACGCTGGCGGCAGGACCAGGTGGAAGTCGCCCTGCAGCTTGTTCGGCGGCAGCGCCTGCAGGTCCAGGTGCAAGGTGTAGCCCTTGCTGATGCGCCGCGCCTCGGGCAGGTCCTGCTCGGGTAGCAGCCAGCTGATCTCCACTTCGGGCAATTGGCCCTGGTCTTCCGGCAGCACATCCAGCTTCACCGCGCCCTTGGGCGCCTGCGGCAAGCGGATGACCACCTCGCGACGGGCGAAGAAGTCCTGGCCTTCGCGCAGGCTCAGCACGCCATCGACCAGCTCGGCGTATTGCGGCGTGAACGACTGGCCATTGAGCTCGCCATGCAGGCGGATATCCAGCTCGGCCGGAGCCTTGGCCGGCTCCTGCAGCCAGCGCAGGCTGAGAATGGCCTCGAGGCGGCTCACGTCCTGATTGGCCATCAACACCATGCCGACCACCAGCGGGATGCAGCCCAGCGCCAGGATCACCACCGCCTTGCGCGCAGTGCGCCAGTGGCGCAGCACGTAGACCAGGGTGATGGGCGGGATCAGGCTGCCCCAGCCCCATAGCAGGCTGGTTGAGAAGGCCAGCATGACCAGCCAGACCAGGCCGGCCAGCATCAGCAGCAGGCCGCCGAGGATCAGCAACGCATCCATTCGAATTCCTTGTTGTTATACGGTGCCCGCGCTCCGGTCAGGGCTCGTCGACCTTGAAGTGCGCGCGGGCGGTAGCGATGGGTTCGCTCTGGCTGGTCTGCCAGGCCGTGATGGCGACGTTGGCCACCCGACGTCCCTGGCGCCAGACCTGGCACTGAGCGTAGGTGTCACGATAATGACCGGCGCGCAGGTAATCTATCGAGAAGTCGATGATTTTCGGCAAATGTGGGATGCCCATGAACATCAGCAGATGGAGCATGGCGGCATGTTCCATGAAACCGGCGATCACCCCGCCGTGCAGCGCCGGCAGGATCGGGTTGCCGATGTTGTCCTTGCTCGCCGGCAGGCGGAACACCATGTCATCGCCCAAGCGCAGACACTCGATGCCGATCAGCTTGGCGTAGGGAATCAGGCTGATCAGCGTGTCGTAGTCGTTCTTCTCGTGGGCTTCGCGCACCAGGGTGTTGAGATTCAGAGCGGCCATCAGGCACCTCCCTGGATGTTGCGTTTAAGGTCGCGATCGCCCTGGGCGCCCTTGCCCATGCGCATGAAAGCACCGACCACATGAGCGATCGGTTCGCTCGGATCATCCTGGTAGGCGTAGCCACGGGTGAAGATGATGTTCTCGGTCACCCGGTAGCACTCGGCGAAGCCGTAGACATCCTTGTGCGGCTCGGCCGGGCGCATGTAGTCGATGCGCAGGTCGAGGGTCGGGCAGATCTCGAACTCCGGCAGCACGCAGACGGTGGAGATGCCGCAGGTGGTGTCCATCAGAGTGGTGATGGCGCCGCCGTGGATCACCCCGGTCTCGGGGTTGCCAATGATCTGCGTGCTGTACGGCAGGCACAGGGTCAGGCCCTCGGGGCTCACCTGGTGAACCTTCATGCCGAGCACCTGGCAATGGCGCAGGGCCGTCAGAAAGCGCTGGGCGCGCTCCAGCACAGGATTGTCACTCATCGTCGATACCTCTAGGCGATGCGGAAAAGCCCAGCATGATAGCGCCGCCACCCGCACCGATACAGTCGCGGCAAAAACAGTCTGAACCAGACCGGCAAACGGGCCCTCGAATCCTTGACAGCCTTATCCACGAGGAGAAATCGCCCATGCACAAATCATTCGCCTATGCGCTCATGCTCGCCGCCACGCTCGGCCTCGCCGCCTGCGACAAGCCCTCCGAGGACAAGGCCGAGGAAGCTCGCGAAGCCCAGTCGGAAGCCCAAGAGTCGATGAACGAGGCCGCCGAGCACAACCAGGACGCCGCCCGCGCTGCCGACGAGGCCGCTGCGGAGCGCGCCGAGGAAAACAGCGAGCCGGTGCCGCCGGCCATGCCGACCCCGCCGCCAGCCCCCACTCCGCAGCAACAACAGCAGTAATCATCCCCCAGCCACCGAATGCCGGCATTGCGCAGACATTCGGTGGCTGGAACTTCACTCCCCCGCTTCGCTCCAAGCGATACGGCTGCAGCGCTTAGTGCATCCGCATCGACATGGAGATTGAACCGTGCAAAAAACCCTAGCTTATTCCCTGCTTCTCGCCCTGAGCCTTGGCCTGGCCGCTTGCGAGAAAACGCCCGAAGACAAGATGGAAGCCGCCAAGGAGAACGTCTCCGAAGCCATGGAGTCACTCGGCGATGCCGCCGAAAACACCGGCGAAGCCATCGAGAAGAAGGTCGACCAAGCTACCGGGCATGAGCCCACCGCCGGCGAGAAGCTGCAAAGCGCCGCTGACGATACCGCCGACGCCCTCGAGGACGCAGGCGACGAGGCCAAGGACGCCATCGACGGCAAGTGAAGCCCTCGCCCGCCAAAAACAAGGCCCGCACTAAGCGGGCCTTGTCGTTTCAGGGCTGGACCATCAGCCAGCGAAACACCGGGCTGAGCATCAGCAACAGGCAGCACAGCAGACCGCCCACCCAGACCATCGAGCGCAGCGACGCCATATCTCGCCAGTAGAACAGCAGATAGAGCACGCGACTGACGATGAAGAGAATGGCCAGCAGGTCCACCCACCAGCCGAACACATCGGTGGTATGCGCCATCAGCACCCCGGCGGCGAACAGCGGGAATATCTCGATGCTGTTGAGGTGAGCAGCGTGGGCCCTGGCGCCAAAGCCACTGAGACGCGCTTGCTGCTCACGCGGATGGTGATTGTCATAACCGCCCGCCTGCGCATTCATGGCGCGGGCAACCGGCAGCTTGGCGGCATAGATCAACAACGCCGCGATGAATACGCACCAGAACGGAATGCTCATTGACTCTCTCCTTCGGCCACCTGGCCGTGACTGCAATCAGCTGTAGCACAGGATGAGCACGGCGACAGGCACTGACGCCGTTCTGCTTGGAGCCGTCTGGCTTGGTCGGCGTTGCAACTAAATTCGAACAGACCAAGACGATGAGCGGACAAGCTCTTCACGTTCTTTTCACATTCGGGAGAGCATTGTGAAACCGTGATGCTCCATGACCCCATCTAGCCCGGCCTGAGTGCCGGGTTTCTTTTGCCTGCGATTTGGCAAAGGAGGGTTGGATGCGTCGACAGATGCGGCCCTGAGGGCTCGCGGAGACAGCCTGGAACGGCTAGATGGTGCCCGAACCCGGACTCGAACCGGGATGACCTTGCGGCCGAGAGATTTTAAGTCTCCTGCGTCTACCGATTTCGCCATTCGGGCGGCAGCGCTATGAAGCGAGGGCTGGACTATATACAGCCAGCGCCAGCCCGGCAAGGTTACCAGCGGGCTGTATACCGTAAAGAAAAAGCCCCATAGATCAAAGATCTACGGGGCTTTTCTATTGGAGGCTGAGGTCGGAATCGAACCGGCGTTCACGGATTTGCAATCCGGTGCATAACCACTCTGCAACTCAGCCTTTAAAACAAAGGAGCCGCCGTAGCGACTCGTGTAAAACTGGAGCGGGAAACGAGACTCGAACTCGCGACCCCGACCTTGGCAAGGTCG
>NZ_JPMY01000017.1 GCF_000761545.1 Pseudomonas sp. ML96
GGGGGGGGGGGGGGGGGGGGGGGGGGCCATGGGCAGCTCGGAGCTGCCTGGAAACCCCTCACCCCCAACCCCTCTCCCAGGGGGAGAGGGGGAATCTGAATCGAGCGCTTTAAGGACTCACCCATGAGCTACATCCCCGCCGCCAACCGCTACCAACGCATTCCCTATCGTCGTGTCGGCCGCAGCGGCCTGCTGCTGCCGGCCCTGTCCCTGGGCCTGTGGCACAACTTCGGCGACGCCACGCCGATCGACACCCAGCGCGCGCTGCTGCGCACCGCCTTCGACCTGGGCATCACCCACTTCGACCTGGCCAACAACTACGGCCCGCCCTACGGCAGCGCCGAGAGCAACTTCGGCCGCCTGCTGCAGGAAGACTTCAAGGCCCATCGCGACGAGCTGATCATCTCCACCAAGGCTGGCTGGGACATGTGGCCGGGGCCGTACGGGCAGGGCGGCAGCTCGCGCAAGTACCTGCTCTCCAGCCTCGACCAGAGCCTGCAGCGCCTGGGCCTGGACTACGTGGACATTTTCTACTCGCACCGCTTCGACGCCGACACGCCACTGGAGGAGACCGCCATCGCCCTGGCCGACATCGTTCGCCAGGGCAAGGCGCTGTACGTCGGTATTTCCTCCTACTCGGCGGGCAAGACCCGCGAGATCGCCGCGCTGCTGCGCGAGCTGAAGGTACCGCTGCTGATCCACCAGCCGGCCTACAACCTGTTCAACCGCTGGATCGAGAAGGACCTGCTCGACGCCACCGATGAGCTGGGCGCCGGCGTCATCGTGTTCACTGCGTTGGCCCAGGGCCTGCTCAGCGACAAGTACCTCGATGGCATCCCGCAGGACGCGCGAGTCAACCGCCCGGGCGGCGCCTCGCTGCGCCCCGAGCATCTGTCCGAGGCCAACATCGCCCGCGCCCGCGCGCTCAACGAGATCGCCGCGCGCCGTGGGCAGAGCCTGGCGCAACTGGCGTTGGCCTGGACCCTGCGCGATGCGCGGGTCAGCTCGGCGCTGATCGGTGCCAGCAATCCTGCGCAGATCATCGAGAACGTCGCCGCGCTGGACAACCTGGCCTTCAGCGCCGAGGAGCTGGCCGAGATCGACCGTTATGCGGTGGAGGGCGGCATCAACCTCTGGGAAAAACCGTCCACCGACTGGGAGTGAGCATGAACAGCATTCGATTCGGCGCCGCCTTGCTGGCGCTGCTGGCCTTCTCCGGCCTGGCCCGTGCGGCCGACCCCGAGGTGCTGCGCATCGGCTTCCAGAAGGGTTCCACCAGCCTGGTATTGGCCAAGGAGCACGGAATGCTGGAGCAGCGCTTCCCTGATGTGCGCGTGCAGTGGATCGAGTTTCCCGCCGGGCCGCAGATGCTCGAGGCGCTGAACATCGGCAGCCTGGACGTCGGCTCCACCGGAGATATCCCGCCGCTGTTCGCCCAGGCCGCCGGCGCCGACCTGCTGTACATCGGCGCCGAACCGCCGAAGCCGCAGGCCGAGGTGATCCTGGTGGCCAAGGACAGTCCGCTGCAGTCGGTGGCTGAACTCAAGGGCAAGCGCGTGGCGCTGCAGAAGGGCTCCAGCGCACACAACCTGGTGCTGCGCGCGCTGGCCCGTGAAGGTTTGACGTTCGCCGATATCCAGCCGATCTACCTGCCGCCAGCCGACGCCCGCGCCGCCTTCGAGCGTGGCGCTGTGGACGCCTGGGCGATCTGGGACCCGTTCTACTCGGCCATCGAGCTGGAAGGTCGCGCCCGCCTGCTGGTCAACGGCGAGGGCCTCGGCCTGAGCGGGCCCTTCGTGCTGGCGGCGCGGCCATTTGCCGAGGCCAACCCGCAGTTCCTCCCCGAGCTGCTCGCCGAGCTGAACCGCGCCGAAGCGCTGACCCGCAGCGAGGAGGCCGCCAGTATCGCCGTGCTGGCCAAGGTCACCGGCCTCAGCCAGGCGGTGATCGCGCGGGCCTTCAGCCACCGTCCGCCGTCGCCGATCGGCCTGCTGACCGCCGAGATCGTCGCGGCGCAACAGCACACCGCCGACCTGTTCGTGCAGAACCGTTTGCTGCCGCGAGCGCTGGATATTCACGCGGCGATCTGGAGCGGAGCGGGTGAGGGGAACTGAATATTCTTTTAAGGAATAAAAGAATAATTAAACAGTATTTTTAGGAAATAAAAGATCTTCGTAATCTCGCTGTCGACCGGAGCTTACCCAGCACGGCTCAGACAACCGTTCCGCGTGGTTGAGGATCCAACCGCGCATCTCGCACAAGAGACCTTCAAGATGAAGAAAAGCCTGCTCCTGACCGCCCTGGCCGCCGCACTCTCTGCCACCCTGGCCCAGGCCGGAGAAAAGCTCACCGTCGCCGCCACGCCTGTACCGCACGCGGAAATCCTCGAACTGATCAAACCGCAACTGGCCAAGGAAGGCGTGGACCTCGACGTCAAAGTCTTCACCGACTACGTGCAGCCCAACCTGCAGGTGAGCGAGAAGCATCTCGACGCCAACTACTTCCAGACCAAGCCCTACCTCGACACCTTCAACAAGGACCGCGGCACCGACCTGGTG
The DNA here is from genome assembly GCF_000761545.1 of Pseudomonas sp. ML96. Classification (GTDB taxonomy): domain Bacteria; phylum Pseudomonadota; class Gammaproteobacteria; order Pseudomonadales; family Pseudomonadaceae; genus Aquipseudomonas. Next base: position 2,559 of record NZ_JPMY01000017.1, read on the forward strand.
ATCGTCAAGGGCGTGCATGTCGAGCCCTTCGGCGGCTATTCCAGCAAGTACAAGTCGCTGAAGGATCTGCCCAACGGCGCGACCATCGCCATCCCCAACGACCCGAGCAACAGTGGCCGTGCGCTGCTCCTGCTGCAGACCGCCGGCCTGCTCGAGCTGAAGGATCCGCAGAGCGTCAAGGCAACGCCGAAGGACGTGGTCAAGAACCCGCACAACTTCAAGTTCAAGGAGCTGGAGGCGGCCATCCTGCCGCGCGTGCTGGACCAGGTCGACCTGGCGCTGATCAACACCAACTACGCCCTCGAGGCCAAGCTCAACCCGACCAAGGACGCCCTGGTGATCGAGGGCGGTAACTCGCCCTACGTGAACTACCTGGTGAGCCGCCCGGACAACCAGGACAGCGAGGCGATCCACAAGCTCTCCGCCGCGCTGACCAGCCCCGAGGTGAAAGCCTTCATCGAGAAGAAGTACTCGGGAGCCGTGCTGCCCGCGTTCTGATTTTTCATCCCGTGGTGGCTCTTTTTGTGTCGCAGCTGCCCATTTGTCCACGGTAGTGACGGTGCTTCGGCACCCTTGCTCTTCGCGCCGACCGGCTTGCCGGATCGGCGTTTTTTTTGCCTGGCTGAAAGGCTCTGGGACGGGCCTTCCAGCCAGCTGTGGCGGATTTCGATGCCTTGCGAGCATATTTATGATGCCCGCAAGGCATTGATCAAAAAAAATACTAATAAAATCAATAAGATATAAATATATATTCCTTTAAAGAATTACAATCTTATAAAAAGATACTTTAAGAAATAAGCAGTGCCGACAATCATTTGGCTCAAGCCATCGGGACCTGTCTGAAGCGGGCCCCGGCGTGAATTGAACCAAGGCCGGAACGAGGCCGGTCCCGTGATCCAGGAGCACTGCCAGATGGGCAACGTCCTCAAAGCCGACAACCTGAACCAGGTACTGCGGCGCAACCCCGGCGAGGTCCTCGACCTCGGCGTGCAGCTACGTCAGGCCCTCGGCCAGCAGCGCCACCAGCCCAGCCGCAGCACACCGGTGCTGGGCCGCCGCGAGGCGGTACTACTCGGCCTGTTCGCTCTGACCCTGCACGGTGCAGTGCTGTACTGGCTGGCCAACCGCCCCGAGCCGGTGCTGCCGGAAGTGCCGGTGCAGGTGCCGCCAATGACCATCGAGTTCGCCGCGCCGCCGCCTCCGCCGGAGCCGGTGGTCGAGACGCCGCCACCGCCGCCGGTGGTGGAGGAGCTGGCGGTCAAGCCGCCACCCAAACCCGAGCCGCCCAAGCCTAAGCCGCAGCCACCGAAGCCCAAGCCCAAGCCGGCGCCGAAACCGGTGGAGCCACTGCCACAGCCGCCGAAGGCCGAGACACCACCGCCGCCAGCCGCGCCGGTAGCGGCTCCGGCTCCGGTGGAGACGCCGCCCTCGGCCAACGCCGCGTACCTGAAGAACCCGGCGCCCGAGTACCCCAGCCTGGCCCTGCGTCGTGGTTGGGAGGGCACGGTGCTGCTGCGGGTACGGGTGCTGGCCAGCGGCAAGCCCGCCGAGATCCAGATCCAGAAGAGCAGTGGCCGTGAAGCCCTCGACGAGGCCGCGGTACGCGCGGTCAAGCGCTGGAGCTTCGTGCCGGCCAAGCGTGGCGATGTGGCCCAGGAAGGCTGGGTGACGGTGCCGCTGGACTTCCGCTTGAACTAGATGGCGCTTGAACTAAATCGCCGTTTGAACTGAACCGAATTCGACTGAAAACGAGGAACACAAAATGAATCTGTTGGTTGACTCCCCCCTGCAATCGGTCGAGCACGCGGTCATCTGGCTGCTGATCGGCTTTTCCGTGGTCACCTGGGGCCTGGCCCTGATCAAGGGCATCCAGTTCGCCCGCCAGCGTCACCGTGACCGCAAGTTCCAGAAGCTGTTCTGGAGCGCCACCAGTCTCGACTCGGCTGCCGAACTGGGCCATGGCCAGGCCGGTGCCGTGGCGCACCTGGCCCAGGCCGGCTTCGCCGCCATCCAGGTGCAGGACGGCCAGCCCAGCGACCTGAGCCAGGCCATCAACCACCAGGACCGTCTGGAGCGCGCCCTGCGCCAGCAGATCCAGCGCGAGCGCCGCTCCCTGGAATCCGGCCTGGCGGTGCTGGCCTCGATCGGCTCGACCTCGCCCTTCATCGGCCTGTTCGGCACCGTGTGGGGCATCATGGAAGCGCTCAAGGGCATCAGCGCGGCTGGTAACGCCAGCCTGGAAACCGTGGCCGGCCCGATCGGCGCCGCACTGGTTGCTACCGGCGTGGGTATCGCCGTCGCCGTACCGGCGGTGCTGGTTTACAACTACTTCCTGCGTCGCCTCAAGCTGACTGCCGCCGACCTCGACGACTTCGCCCATGACTTCTACAGCCTGGCGCAGAAGAGTGCGTTCAAAGTTCTGGTCCACCCTGGCGCGCGCAAGCCGCAGCAGGCGCAGAACGTGAAGGAGGCCATCTGACATGGCCTTCTCGACCCAGGATAGCGACGAGGTCCTCAGCGAGATCAACGTGACCCCGCTGGTGGACGTGATGCTGGTGCTGCTGGTGGTGTTCATCGTCACCGCGCCGCTGCTGACTAACTCCATCCCGATCAACCTGCCGAAGACCGAGGCGGTGGCCCCGGCGGATCAGAAAGACCCGCTGGTGGTGAGCATCGACGGCGAAGGCAAGCTGTTCATCAACAAGGACGAGGTCCAGCCGGAGCTGCTGGAAGCGCGCTTGGCCGAGGCCAAGGCCAAGGACGCCGAGGTCAAGGTGCAACTGCAGGCCGATGATTCGGTGGACTACGGGGTGGTGGCCAAGTCCATGGCCAGCATCGAGCGCGCCGGCATCACCAAGCTGGCGGTGATCACGGCGCGCTGAGCCCGTGCGGTTACGGGGTCGTCCTTACCAGGCAGGGGGACGGCCCTTTTTTGTTTCCGACAGAATGTTCGAACCCCGCGGGTATGTCGCCCTCGAAAGCTCATCACTCCAGATTGCATGAGGTGAACCATGAGCTTGAAAGACTTCTTCCTGGCCCGCCGGGATTCGCAGGACGATGGCCGCAGCCTGCCGGGCATCGCGCCGAGTACGCAGCAGGTCCGCCGTGAACTGGGCTTCGACCCTGACTCGCCGGACCTGCGTGACCCGCAGATCGACCCGCCTTGGCCGGCGCGTATCCCGCAGGCGGGGCGCGCCCAGGACAAGCGCGCCCCGGGCGAGCAGTACCCGCCGTATGGTGGCTAATGCTTACTGCAAACGACGCAGCAGCTCTTCACCGACCTGCTGGGCTGACGCCGGGTTCTGCCCGGTGATCAGCTCGCGGTCGACCACCATGTGCGGGCTCCACGGCGCGGTATTGCTGCTGTAGCTGCCGCCGGCGTGCTGCAGGCCGGTCTGCGGATAGAACTTCATCTCGCCGCCATTCAGCGCCTGCTTGGCCTGTTCCTCTTCCTGATTGCTGATCACCGTCATCTGGTAGCCGGCGTAGATCCACGCCTGCTCGGCCTTGGCGGCATTGTCGCGTTCCAGACGCTGCACGTAGCCGGCGGCATCGGGCAGGGCGGAGAGCAGGGCGATGGGGCCGTGGCAGACCAGCGCGGTGGTCTTGCTCTCGGCGTGGAAGGCGCGCAACAGCTTGCCCAGTTGCGGGCTGGTCAGCAGGTCCTGCATCGGCGCATGGCCGCCGGGCACGTACAGCGCATCGAAATGCTGGTAGCCGATCTGCTCGACGCGGGCCAGGCTGATCACCGGCGAGGCGCCGGCCTCGGTCAGGCGCAGTTTCTCCAGCAGCGCCTTGTGCGCGGCCAGGCTGGCGGCGTCGCCGCCGAAGTACTGGGCGGAATCCGAGGTGACGTCCATGGTCGGGGCCAGGCCGTTGGGCGTGGCGAAGGTCACCGAGTGGCCGGCGTCGAGCAGCAGCTTGGTCGGCTGCATCAGCTCGTTGAGGAAGAAACCGGTGGGGTAGACCTTGCCGTCCTTGAGGTCGAGGTGGTCGGCGTCGGACAGCACCACCAGCACGTTGGCGGCCTGGGCGCCGAGGCTGGCTACAGTGATGGCGGTGGCGAGGGCGATCTTGGCGAGGCTGGGCATCGCAAATTCTCCGGGTAGGGAACAGGTGGGGAAACTGTATTGCTGCCGTTGGCGGCGATAAACTCACCGCACTGGAAATAACCTGTGCTCTGGAGGCAAGAATGGCCCGGCGCTTCGATCACCTCGGCGACGTCGAGGCCTTTCTCTGCGTGGTCGAGCGTGGCTCGCTGAGCGCCGCCTCGGTCAGCCTGGGTACTACGCCCTCGGTGATCAGCCGCGCTATCTCGCGGCTCGAAGCGCGCCTCGGCAGCCAGCTGCTGCGCCGCACTACCCGGCGCCTGAGCCTGACCGAGGATGGCCGTCTCTACCTGGAGCAGGCCCGCGCCGCCTTTGCCCTGATCGACGATGCCGAGCGGCGTATCCAGGGTGGCGGCGAGGTGGCCGGGCGAGTGCGCCTGAGCGCGCCGACCACCTACGGCCACTACCGCTTGCCGCAGCTGCTGGCGCAGTTCGCCCTGGCCTATCCGCAGGTGCAGGTGGAGCTGGGTATCAGCAACCGCAATGTCGATCTGGTGGCCGAGGGCTACGACCTGGCGATCCGCCTCGGTCGCCTGCCGGACAGCGGCCTGGTTGGCCGTCGTCTGGAGGAGGCACGCCTGTGCCTGGTGGCCGCGCCGAGCTACCTCGCTCGTGTCGGTGCACCGAGCAGCCTGGCCGATCTGGAACGGCACGCCTGTCTGCCATTCATCATGCCCAGTCGCGGCAAGGTCGCGCCCTGGCTGTTCCGCGATGGCGAGCAGGAGCTGGACTGGCAGCCCAGGGGCCATGTGCAGGTCACCGATGATGTGCTGGGCACGGTATCGCTGGCCGAGGCCGGGCTGGGCATCTGCCAGTCGTACGCGTTCATCCTGCATGAGCGCATCGAACAGGGTCGCTTGGTGCGCCTGCTACCGGAGCTGGAGGGGAGCAGCCGGCCGTTCTCCATCATCTACCCGCCGCATCGCCAGCTGTCGCCGGCCTCGCGCGCGCTGATCGACTTTCTCGCCCACGCGGCGCAGGCCGGCGGCGCTGACGTAGAATCCGCCGCAGCAATCTGAGTGGAGCGGTTCATGGGCGCCCGGTGGGACATCTTCTGCAGCGTGGTGGACAACTACGGCGACATCGGCGTGACCTGGCGCCTGGCCCGTCAGCTGGCGGCCGAGCACGGCCTGGCGGTGCGCCTGTGGGTGGACGAGCCGGCCGCCTTCCTGCGCCTGTGCCCGCAGGCCGATGTGGCGGCCGGGCAATGGCTGGTGGCTGGTGTCGAGGTGCGTCACTGGCCCAAGGACTTTCCCGCCGTAGACGCGGCTGATGTGGTGATCGAGGCCTTCGCCTGCACCCTGCCCGAGAACTATGTGGCGGCGATGGCGGCGCGGGCGAGCAAGCCGTTGTGGCTCAATCTGGAATACCTCAGCGCCGAGGACTGGGTCGCCGGCTGCCATGGTCTGCCGTCACCGCAGCCGGGCGGGCTGCAGAAGTTCTTCTTCCTCCCCGGTTTTACCGAGGGCACCGGCGGCCTGCTGCGCGAGGCCGATCTGCTGGCGCGGCGCCGCGCCTTCCAGGCCGACGGCGCAGCGCGGCAGACCTTCCTCGCCAGTCTCGGGATTGAGCCGCTGGCTGGCGCCCGGCTGATCTCACTGTTCGCTTACGAAAATACCGGCCTGGCTGCCTGGTTGGACGCCCTGGCCGGCGCCGCCGAACCGAGCCAGCTGCTGGTGCCGCGCGGGCGCATTGAGGGCGACCTGTGCCGCTGGCTAGGTGCCGAAGCGCTGGAAGAGGGCGGCAACTGGCGCCGTGGCAACCTGCAGCTGCACCTGCTGCCCTTCGTCAGCCAGCCGGACTACGACAAGCTGCTGTGGAGCTGCGACTTCAACGCCATCCGCGGCGAGGATTCTTTCGTCCGTGCGCAGTGGGCCGGGCGGCCGCTGCTCTGGCACATCTACCAGCAGGAGGAGGGTGCGCACTGGGACAAGCTGGACGCCTTCCTCGACGGCTACTGCGACGGGTTGTCGCCCGCAGCCGCCGCGGCGTTGCGGGCGCTGTGGCATGCCTGGAACGGCCAGGGCGACATGGGCGCGGCCTGGGCTGGCTTCCTGACGCAGGAGCGCAGCCTGTCCGAGCATGCCGAGGCCTGGTGCATGGAGCAGTCCACCCGTCCCGATCTCACCGCGGCGCTGGTGCAGTTTCATCGAAATTGGCTATCATGCGCGGCCTAGAAATCTGTACCTCCATCTAAACCCGGATACACGTATGAAAACCGCACAAGAAATGAAGCCCAACAGCGTGGCTCTGATCGACGGCCACCCGTGGCTGATTCAGAAAGCCGAATTCACCAAGTCCGGCCGTAACAGCGCCATCGTCAAGATGAAGCTGAAGAACCTGATCAACGGCTCCAAGACCGAGACCGTTTACAAGGCCGACGACAAGATGGAGCCGGTCATCCTTGAGCGCAAGGAAGTGACCCTGTCCTACATCAATGGCGACGACTACGTCTTCATGGATCCGGAGTACAACTCCTACGAGCTGCGCGCCGAAGACCTGGAAAGCGTTCTGCCGTTCATCGAAGAAGGCATGACCGATATCTGCGAAGCCGTGTTCTTCGAAGGCAAAGTGATCTCCGTTGACCTGCCGACCACCATCGTTCGCCAGATCACCTACACCGAGAACTCTGCCCGTGGCGACACTTCCGGCAAGGTCATGAAGCCGGCCAAGCTGCGCAACGGTACCGAAGTCAAGGTTGCAGACTTCTGCAACATCGACGACTGGATCGAGATCGACACCCGTGACGGTTCCTACAAGAGCCGTACCCAGGCGCCGTCGGCCTAAGGCCAACCGCCTCGCAAAAAGCCCGGCCCAGTGCCGGGCTTTTTGTTGCCCTCAGTTTCTGTTGAGGCCGCGTTGCAGGGCCAGGTCCCAGGGCGGGATCGGGCCGAAGCGCTGCTTGAGGAACTCCAGCAGCAGGCGCGTGCGCGAGCTGGCCTCGCTGGCCAAGCGCAGGGCGTAGATGCCGCTGGGCTCGGCCGCTGGCAGGCCGCCATCGCAGAGCAGCGGCACCAGCTCGCCGCGTACCAGGTAGTCGCTGATCAGCCAGGTCGGCAGGTGGGCGATGCCGAGGCCGGCCACGGCGCTGAACAGCAGGGTTTCGGCGTTGTTGGCGGTCAGGCGCAGGCGCCCCGGGCGTAGTAGCTGCAGGCGGCCGTCGACCTCGAAGCGCCAGGCGTGTGGCGGTGACAGGGCGTCCCAGTCCAGGCCGTCGTGTTCCGGCAGCTCGCGTGCATCGCGCAACAGGCCGCGGCGCCTGATGTACTCGGGGCTGGCGCAGAGCACGCGAACCAGCGGTGCCAGCGGCGTGGCGACCAGGCGCGTGTCGGCCAGCGGGCCAATGCGCAGCACCAGGTCTACCTCGCCCAGGTGCTCGCCCTGCAGGTCGATGAAGCTGTCGATCAGGCGCAGCTGCACGTCGAGGCCTGGGTACAGGGTGAGAAACTCGGCAATCGCCGGCGCCAGATGGCGGCGGCCGAAGGGCGAGGGCGCGTCGATGCGAATCAGCCCTTCCGGTGCGCTGCTCAGCGATACCGCTTCGGCGCGCGCCTGGTGCAGCTCGGTGAGGATGCGCCGGGCCCGCTCGGCGAACGCCAGGCCCGCCGGGGTCGCCTTGACCGCGTGGGTGCTACGGCTGAACAGCGCACAGCCGAGGGCGCGCTCCAGGGCGTCGATGCGCCGCGATACGGCCGAGGGTGTGAGTTGCTGGCGCCGTGCGGCGCCGGAGAAGCTGCCGCTCTCCAGCACATCGAGATAGAGGGCGAACTGGTCGGTGAGCTGATCGGGATTCATGGTCTGCCTTTGCGTGATGCGCAAAAGCATTGTGCGTGCTTATGCATTTCCATGCCAGGCGCGACTGACTAGCATGCGGCCAGCCGAGGAGGTTTCATGAGTCCAATCGATCTGTTGTTGAACCTGTTGCTCGGTCTGGCGATGGGCACCGTGGGTGGCCTGTTCGGCATCGGTGGCGGCCTGGTGGCGATTCCCGCGCTGGGCGTGTTGTTCGGCCTCGACCAGCAGCTGGCCCAGGGCACGGCGCTAGTGATGGTGGTGCCCAACGTGGTGCTGGCGCTGTGGCGCTACAACCAGCGCAATCGCATCGAGCCCAAATATGCGCTGCTGCTGGCGAGCACGGGCATCGTCTGCGCCTGGCTGGCCTCGTTGTACGCCGTCGAGCTGCAGGCCGAGCGCATGCGCATGGCCTTCGTCGTATTCCTAGTGGTGCTGGCACTGTACAACCTGGCGCGGCTGTTCATGCACACGCCGCCGGCCTCCGCACAGCTGCGCCATCCCTGGCCGTGGCTGGGCGTGGTGGGCGGCGCGGCGGGCGCGCTCGGTGGTCTGTTCGGCGTCGGCGGGGCGGTGCTGGCGGTGCCGGTGCTGACCAATCTGTTCGGCGCCGGGCAGATCATGGCCCAGGGCCTGTCGCTGGCCCTGGCGCTACCCAGCACCGGCGTGACCCTGCTGACCTACGCGCTGCACGATCACGTGGACTGGGCGATGGGCATTCCCCTGGCCGTTGGCGGCCTGCTCAGCATCACCTGGGGGGTGAAGCTGGCCCATGCCCTGCCGGAGAAGGTGCTGCGCGGTCTGTTCTGCGGCTTTCTGATTCTCTGCGCGGTGTTGCTGGCGCTGAGGTAGGCCTAGAGGCGGAAGCCTTCGACGATATGCTCGGCCAGGGTGTCGGTCACCTGTGACTGGCGTTCCGCGTTGCGGATCAGCGCGATGCTGGTCAGCGGCAGCAGCGGGAAGCCTTCTTCCTCGCCGAGGATGCGCAGGTCCGGGGTGATCAGGCTGTGCAGCTGGGAAGTCACTGCCAGGCCGGCGCGCACCACGGCGAACAGCGCCGACAGGCTGGGGCTGGTGTAGGCGATGCGGTAGGGGCGCTCGATGGCGTCCAGCGCATTGCAGGCCCAGGCGCGGCAGAAGCAGTCGACGTTGAACATCGCCAGCGGCATGGGGTTCTGCTCGTGCGGGCTGAAGCCCTGGGCCACCGCCCAGACGAAGCGTTCCTGGCGCAGCAGCTGGCCGATCTCCTTGCCCGGCTCGCGGGTGACGATGGTCAGGTCGAGGTCCTGGCGTTGCAGCAGCAGGGTGGTGGGCTCGCAATGCACTTCCACCTGCACCAGCGGGTAGGCCTGGGCGAAACGCGAGAGGATGTCCGGCAGAAAGCGCATCACGTAGTCGTCCGGTGTGCCGATGCGCACCGAGCCGACCATGTGCGGTTCGCGCAGGGTATTGAGCACCTCGCCGTGCAGCTTGAGGATACGCCGCGCGTAGCCCAGCAGGATCTGCCCCTCGGGCGTCAGGCGCACCTGGCGGCCGTCGCGCTCGAACAGCGGGCGCTGCACCACGTCAGCCTCCAGGCGCTTCATCTGCATGCTTACCGCCGACTGGGTGCGGTTGACCGCCTCGGCCGCACGGGTGAAACCGCCGCTGTCGGCGATGGCGACGAAACTGCGCAGCAACTCGGTGTCGATGCTCGGGTAGTGGGCCATCCATCAATCTCCAAGATGCAGTGCATAAGAAACATTCGTTGGATTGATCTTAATCGCGGATGGAAACTGCCGCCAACCCCACAGGGAGGGCGTGATGATGAAAGGTCAGAAAGGGTACGCACTGGCAGGTTCGCCATCGTTCGATGTTGCTTTGCGCAGCATCGGCTGGAAGGCCTGGTGGACGCGGTTGAAGCGCTGGCAGGAGCTGGCGCGGCAGCGCAGACAACTGGCGATGCTGGATGAGATGGCATTGAAGGACATGGGCCTGAGCCGTGGCGATGTCATGCAGGAAAGCGAGCGTCCGTTCTGGGATGATCCGCAACACTACTGATTCGAGGTTTGCATGCTGGTGTCAGAACCTATTTACGATCTGCTGCGCGTCGGCCAAACAAGGTTGAAAGCTCCCTCAGAATGCTCATTTACAACACGTAAACTGCGCTTCTTCGGTCGCTTTCGCCCTTGTTTGGCTCTAGCTCGCGAGACCGTAAACAGGCTCTTGGGAGTCTGCGCATGAGTGCGTCGCGCAAGGGAGCCGACCTGTTCCTGTTTCAACTGATGCTGCTGTTGTGCGCCCTCTGGGGCAGCCAGCAGGTGGCGATCAAGCTGGCCGCGGCCGATATCGCGCCGCTGCTGCAGGTGGTGCTGCGTTCGGCCATCGCCGCTGTGCTGGTCGGCCTGCTGCTGCTCTGGCAGGGCGGCTGGCGCACCTGGCTGCCGAGCACATGGCGCGGCGGCCTGCTCGCGGGCGTGCTGTTCGGCCTGGAGTTCTTCTTCATCGCCGAGGGGCTGCGCTTCACCTCGGCTTCGCACATGGCGGTGTTCCTCTATACGGCGCCGATCTTCTCGGCGCTGGGCCTGCATTTTCTGCTGCCCAGCGAACGCCTGAAGCCGGCGCAGTGGCTGGGCATCGGCCTGTGTTTCGGTGGTGTGCTACTGGCCTTCGGCGGCGGCGCGGACTGGGCGCACCTGGACCGGCGCATGCTGCTCGGCGATCTGCTGGGCCTGCTCGCCGGTCTGTCCTGGGGCCTGACCACCGTGGTTATCCGTGGCTCGCGGCTGTCCGAGGCGCCGGCCGGGCTGACCCTGTTCTACCAACTGGCGGTGGCCTTCGTTCTGCTGCTGGGCTATGTGCTGTTCACCGGGCAGATCGGCCCGGTGCACTGGACGCCCGTGGCCATCGGCTCGGTGCTGTTCCAGGGTGTGGTGGTGGCCTTCTTCAGCTACCTGGCCTGGTTCTGGCTGCTGCGCCGCTACCTGGCGTCGAACCTGGCGGTGTTCGCCTTCATGACGCCATTGTATGGGGTGACCTTCGGCGTACTGGTGCTGGACGAGCCGCTGAGCCTGAACTTCGTGATCGGCGCCGGGCTGGTGCTGCTGGGGATCACCCTGGTCAGCAGCCACGCCTGGCTGAGCAAACGCCTGCGCGCCGCCCGTGGCGCCGCCGAGGCCCGTTGAAGGAGTACGACATGGAACGTTACCACCTGGCCCAGCTCAACATCGCCCAGCTGAAGGCACCGCTGGACTCACCGCAGCTGGCCGACTTCGTCGCCAATCTGGAGCGCATCAACGGCCTGGCCGAGGCGGCGCCGGGTTATGTCTGGCGCCTGCAGGACGAGGCTGGCGACGCTACCGCCATCCGCCCCTTCGGTGACGAGGTGCTGGTCAACATGTCGCTGTGGCGCGACGTGCAGTCGCTCAGCGACTACGTCTACAAATCGGCGCACACCGAGATGCTCAAGCGCCGCCGCGAATGGTTCGACAAGGTCGAGCAGGCGCACCAGGTGCTCTGGTGGGTGCCGGCCGGGCATCGGCCGAGCGTGGTGGAGGCTGCGCAGCGTCTGGCGCACCTGCGCGAGCACGGTGCCACGGCGCATGCCTTCAGCTTTCGCCAGGCCTTCGCCGCGCCGGAACAGGTGGCCGCGCCGTCCTGCTAGGCTGGGCGCATGACTCTCTCGCTCTCCCTCGCTGAAGCCCGCCGCCTGGCCCTGGCCGCCCAGGGCTTCGCCCGCATGCCGCGCGGCGCCATTGGCCATCGCCAGCTGCGCGCGCAGATCGAGCGCCTCGGTGTGCTGCAGATCGACTCGGTCAACGCCCTGGTACGCTCGCACTACCTGCCGGCTTTCTCGCGCCTCGGTCACTACGATCCGGCGTTGCTGGACGACCTGGCCTGGGGCAAGCCGCGGCGCCGCAGCCTGTTCGAATACTGGGGCCACGAGGCCTCGCTGCTGCCGTTGGAACTGTATCCGCTGCTGCGCTGGCGCATGCGCCGGGCGGCAGAGGGGCAGGGCATCTACCGCCAGTTGGCCGAGTTCGGTCGCCAGCGGCAGGACGTGATCCAGCGCGTGCTGCTGGCGGTGCGCGAACAGGGCGCCCTGGGCGCCGGTAGCCTGAGTACCCGCAGCGAGCGCGCCGGCCCTTGGTGGGACTGGAGTGCGGAGAAGCATGCGCTGGAGTGGCTGTTCGCTGCCGGCCTGGTAACGGTGGCCGGGCGCCGGGGCTTCGAGCGCCTGTACGATCTGCCGCAGCGGGTGATTCCCGCCGCCCAGCTCGATCATCCTGAGCTGGACGAAGCCGAGGCCCAGCGCCAATTGCTGCTGCATTCGGCTGCGGCTTTGGGAGTTGCGACTGAGCGCGACCTGCGCGATTACTTCCGCCTGGATGCGAGCGACGCCAAGGCGCGCATTGCCGAGCTGGTCGAGGCCGGCGAGCTGCAGCCGGTGGTGGTGCAGGGCTGGAAGCAGCCGGCCTATTGCCGGGGCGAGCCAAGCATCCCGCGCCGGGTGCGTGGTAGCGCCTTGCTGTCGCCCTTCGATTCGCTGATCTGGGAGCGCGAGCGCACCGAGCGGCTGTTCGGCTTCCGCTATCGCCTGGAAATCTACACCCCGCCGGACAAGCGCGTGTATGGCTACTACGTGCTGCCGTTCCTGCACCACGAGCGCCTGCTGGCGCGAGTCGACCTGCGCAGCGAGCGCGCGCACGGGCGCCTGGCGGTGCATGCCGTGCATCTGGAGGAGGCGGTGCTGAGCGAGGAGGCGTTGTACGCCCTGGCCGGGGAGCTGCGCGCGTTGGCGCAGTGGCTGGGGCTGGAGGCGGTGCTGCTGAACTGTCGCTCGCCGGTGGCGACGCTGCTGCGGCCGTTGCTGGAGGGCTAGGCCCGCCCGCACCGGATGGCGCGAGCGGGTTTCGAGGCTTACTTCTCGGCTGCGATGCGCTGGCGGATATGCGCGGCGCGGTCGGCCGAACCCGGGTGGGAGTCGAACATGCTGCTGTCGTCGCCGCCCAGCTTGGCCAGTTTGTCGAAGGCACTGGCCAGGCCGTCCAGCGGGATGCCGCGCTTCTTCAGCAGGTCGAAGGAGAAGTCATCGGCGGCGCTCTCTTGGGACTGCGAGAACTGCGCGTTGACCAGCTCTTCGCCGAGGTCGCCCAGCTGCGAGCTGGACAGCGCCGAGACCGCGGTGTTGCCCGAGGAAGCTGCGGCGCCACGGGCCACCGAGGTGGCGTAGGCGGCCTGCATGGCCTTCTTGGTGTGGCCGAGGGCGACGTGGCCCATCTCGTGGCCGAGCACGCCTTCCACTTCGTTGTCGTTCATCAGGTCCATCAGGCCGCTGTACACGCGCACGCAACCGTTGGCCATGGCCCAGGCGTTGACCTCGTCGGTCTCATAGACCTTGTAGGTGACCGGGGTGCCGTTGACCTGGCTGCCAAGGTTGGCGGCGATCTTTTCCAGACGCTGGCTGTATTCGCTATCGGCCGGGACGATGGGCGACTCGGCATCCACCTGCACGCATGCCTCGTCGGCCATGGCCTTCACTTCGGCGTCGCTGAGGGTGGCGGCTTGCATGGCCTGCATGCCGGTGCTGAGCATGGCGTCGGGGCTCATGTTCTGGCAGCCGCTGAGCAGGGTGGCCAGGGCCAGGGCGGAGAGGGAGAACTGCAGTTTCATGCTTATCGTCCTTGAAAGTTGAGGCAATGGAGGGCCAGAGGCGTCGGCATCCGGCCGGCGCGGCATTTTCGGTGATCGGGACTGATGAGGGCGTGAAGTGAGTCGCAAGCTGGTGGCCAACGATATTGGCCGTTTTGACGTTTTTTTCAGGCCTTTTTTACGCAGCGGCAACGTTTCCTTCCCTAGATTGCCACCCAAGCTCGAATACCTCGGGCATTGATGGGGGCATTCCATGAACAAGCTACCTCAGATAACCCTGGCCTTCTGGGTGATGAAAATCTGTGCCACGACCCTGGGGGAGACCGCAGGCGATCTGTTATCCATGACCCTGAACATCGGTTATGCGCTCAGCTCGCTACTGCTCATCAGTCTCTTCATCATGTCCCTGCTCGGCCAGTTGCGGGCCCGGACTTATCAGCCTGCGCTGTACTGGACGGTGATTCTGATGACCAGTACCGCGGGGACTACCATGTCCGACTTCATGGACCGGACTCTCGGCCTGGGGTATGCCACGGGGTCGGCCATCCTCATTTCTCTGCTGATCATGGTGCTGGCCAGCTGGCGAGCGAGTGAGAAGTCATTGTCCGTAGATCACATCACCACGCGTCGTGGCGAGCTGTTCTACTGGGGCGCGATACTGGTTTCCAACACATTGGGCACTGCCCTCGGCGACTACCTCGCAGACGACTCGGGGCTGGGCTTCGCCGGCGGCGCATTGCTCATCGGCAGCCTGCTGGTGGCGGTCGTGCTGGCTTACTACGGCACGCGCATTTCGCGAGTGGCGCTGTTCTGGCTGGCCTTCGTCCTGACCCGGCCCTTCGGTGCCACCCTGGGCGACGTTCTGACCAAGAGCACCGACAAGGGTGGCCTTGATCTGGGCACCATTGGCTCGTCGGGTGTGCTGGCGGCCATATTGCTGGCCATGGTGTGCTTCAGCCTCTGGTCTATGCGGCAGTCTCGGCGTCTGGAGCCGGTCATGCTGCGCGAGGACTAAACCGAGGCAGCGGATATGAAAACGGGGCCCTGGGGCCCCGTTTCCTGTTCTGACCTGCGTCAGGCGCGCGCCTGTTTCAGCGTCTCGGCGATCATGAAGGCCAGTTCCAGCGACTGGTCGGCGTTCATGCGTGGGTCGCAGTGGGTGTGGTAGCGGTCCGACAGGCCGTCCTCGGTGATCGGCCGCGAGCCGCCGATGCACTCGGTGACGTTCTGCCCGGTCATCTCGATGTGGATGCCGCCGGCGTGGGTGCCCTCGGCGCGGTGCACCTGGAAGAACTGCTTCACCTCGGAGAGGATCTGCGCGAAGTCGCGGGTCTTGTAGCCGCTGGAGGCCTTGATGGTGTTGCCGTGCATGGGGTCGGAGCTCCACAGCACCTGGCGACCTTCTTCCTTCACCTTGCGCAGCAGGCGCGGGAAGTTGGCCTCGACCTTGTCGGCGCCCATGCGCACGATCAGGTTGAGGCGGCCCGGATCGTTGTCCGGGTTGAGCACGTCGATCAGGCGGATCAGCTCGTCCGGGTCCATGCTCGGACCGACCTTGACCCCGATGGGGTTCTCGATGCCGCGCATGAATTCGACGTGGGCGCCGTCCAGTTGGCGGGTGCGGTCGCCGATCCACAGCATGTGCGCGGAGCAGTCGTACCAGCGCCCGGTAAGGCTGTCTTGGCGCACGAAGGCCTGCTCGTAGTTCAGCAGCAGCGCCTCGTGGGCGGTGAAGAAGCTGACTTCGCGCAGCTGCGGCGCGCTGTCCATGCCGACCGCGCGCATAAAGGCGAGGGTTTCGTCGATGCGGTTGGCCAGCTGGTGGTACTTCTCGGAAAGCGCCGAGTTGGCGATGAAGTCCAGGTTCCACTGGTGCACCTGGTGCACGTCGGCGAAGCCGCCTTGGGCGAAGGCGCGCAGCAGGTTGAGGCTGGCGGTGGCCTGGTGGTAGGCCTGCAGCAGACGGTCCGGGTCCGGTACGCGGCTAACGGCGTCGAAGCCGATGCCATTGACGATGTCGCCGCGGTAGGCCGGCAGGGTCACGCCATCGATGGTCTCGCTGCCGGAAGAACGCGGCTTGGCGAACTGGCCGGCCATGCGCCCGACTTTCACCACCGGGCAGCCGGCGGCGAAGGTCATGACGATGGCCATCTGCAGCATCACCTTGAAGGTGTCGCGGATCTTCGCCGCGCTGAATTCGGCGAAGCTCTCGGCGCAGTCGCCGCCCTGCAGCAGGAAGGCACGACCCTGGGTAACCTCGGCGAACTGGCGGCGCAGCTCACGGGCCTCGCCGGCGAACACCAGCGGCGGGTAGCCGGCCAGGGTCTGCTCCACGCGGGCCAGGTGGGCGGCATCGGGGTATTCGGGTTGCTGCTGGATGGGGTGCTTTCTCCAGCTTTCGGGGCTCCAGGCGTGCATCGGACTTCTCGCGGCTAATCGGTTGCCGGCATGTTAACCCCGCAGGACGCGGCAGGTCAGCCGATAGCTGTGATTGAGCGAGTGCATGACAGGCACGGAAGATGAGGGGTAAGGAAGGAGCATCCGCAGAGGTCGGCCTGCCAACGAATACTTGGCTGCCGACAGGGTGACCCCTGCGGATACGTAACGACGCCAGCGGCATCCCGAATACATGGCTGGGATGGTCGCTGGCGTCGCCCCGGCTGGGCCGGGACTCGGCGCTCTTGCTGGCGCCTGATCTATCGAGGGCTAGCCCTCGATCGAACCCTCTCCGATGGGGGAGGCGAGGGATGAATCTTCAGGCGGTTGCCGGCTGAAAGACGCGTACCGGCGCCGTGCGTGGCTGTACATCGCGGCCTTGCAGGAAGCGCCCGTAGCCCTGGGCCTTGCCCAGATCGTCCGGGAATTCCTGCTCGCGCCGGTAGGCGATGCGGCCGTTGATCAGGGTGGCATCCACCGCGTCGTCGTTACGTTTGACCACCCGCACCAGGCCGAGCACTTCCATGGGCGCCTCGCTCATGTCATCGAGTTCGTCGGTCAGCCCGGCGGGATTGACGATGACCAGGTCGGCGCGGTCGCCGACGCGGATATAGCCGGCGTCGACGCCGATGAAGTCGGCCAGCTCACCACTGCAGCGGCGTACGGCCTGGCCCAGTTCCATGAACGGGGTGCCGGCCAGTTGCGCGTCACGCACGTACTTGAGGAAGCGCAGCGGGAAGTTGTACTGGGCGATGGAACGCAGATGCGCGCCGGAGTCGGCGAAGCCCGGCTGGGTCCACGGGCTGGACAGCAGCTTGTGCATCACCGGCAGGCGCTGGTTGCCGTAGCAGGTGGTCCACTTCAGCGCCTCGCGGTACTGGCAGGCCAACTCGAAGTAGGCGTCCACCGCATCCAGGCCACGGGCCTGGCCGAGTTGCTTGAAGTTCTTGCCGACCATCGAGGCGTCCGGGCACTCGGTCACCCAGCAGTCGGAGAAGTCGCGGTGCCACAGGCCCTTAGTCAGCACGGCCTTGACCTGCTTCTTGAACAGGGCGCGGAACTCCGGTTCCAGCACCTTGGCGTACAGCTCGTCGGGGTCCTTGATGTTGCGCAGGATCTCGCCGGCGCCGAATTCCTCGAAGGCGTTCACGTTGAGGCCTTCCAGGCGCAGGGTGAACGGTGCCGGCAGGGTCTGCCAGCGGAAGTTGCCGCGCAGCACGCGGTTGGCCAACCAGCCGGAGAAGCGGGTGAAGCGGTGCAGCAGCGGCTGCGACTTGAGGTCCAGGGCAGTCAGCATCGAGCACTTGAGCGGGGTGCGGAACCAGCCGTGGGCCTGCCAGAGGAAGGCGAACACGTTGACCTTGGTCACTGCGTTCGGCGCACCCTGCATCACCGCACCACGCCGACGCAGGATGGCGAACAGGCGCGAGAACTCCTTCCAGCTGGCGAAGGTCGAGGGCAGCGGGCTGGACCAGGCGCGGTCGCCGTCCATCTTGTCCAGTCTCGTGGTCATCACCGAGAGGCCGATGCAACCGGCGTCCAGTGCCTCTTCCAGCAACTGCTCCATACGTTGCAGCTCGGCCTCGCTCGGCACCACGTCGCTGGTGGCGCGCTCCAGGCCCATCACCGCTACGCGCAGCTCGGAGTGGCCGAGGAAGGAGCTGACATTGGGGCCCAGTGCCAGCCGGTCATAGAAGGCGCGGTAGCCGGCGGCATCACGCCAGGTCTTCTTCTCCTGCAGGATCGGCAGCACGTATTCGCGCGGCACGGCCTCGACGCGGGTGAACAGGTCCGAGCAGTCCTCGGCGTCAGCCAGCACCATGCTGATCGAGCAGGAACCGATGGTCACGCTGGTCACGCCGTGGCGTACCGATTCTTTGAGCGCCGGTGCGGCGATCACCTCGGCGTCATAGTGCGAGTGGATTTCCAGAAAGCCCGGGGTGACCCACTTGCCGGCGGCATCGAGCACCTCGGCGCCACTCTCATCCAGCGGACTGAGGCTGACCGCGTCGACCTTGCCATTGCGGATGCCGATATGGCGCGGCACGCCGGGCGCGCCGCTGCCGTCGAAGTACAGACCGTTCTTGATGATGATGTCGTAGCTCATACGAGGCTCCAGGGGGCGAGCAGCAGCGTGCCGGTGACCAGCAGCAGGGCGTAGATGGCGATACGGAAGTGGCGTTCGTCGAAGCGCCGGTGCAGGTGTTCGCCCAGCCACAGGCCGACCAGCAGCAGCGGGGCGTAGGCCAGCACCTGTGGCAGGGCCGGTTGCAGGCGGCCGTCGACCAGGAAGGCGGCGGTCAGCAGGCTGTTCAAGGTGAACCAGACGCTGACCAGGGTGGCGCGAAAGCGTGCCTTGTCCAGCGTGGTGCCGGCCAGGCCGTAGACCAGCAGCGGCCCGCCGGAGGCGAACAGGCCGTGGCTGAGGCCGGCTCCGAGGGTGAGCAGGCGGGTCAGCCACTGCGGGCGTACCGGCAGCGCCGCGGCATGGCGCAGGCGCCACAGTTCGCGCCCGGCGAACCACAGGATCAGCACGCCGAAGCCACGCTTGAGCAGCGCCGCGTCCAGATAAGGCAGCAGCAGGTAGCCCAGCGCGGTGCCGGCGACCATGCCCGGCAGGATGGTACCGAGCAGCAGGCGGCGGTCGATCTGCGCGCGGTGGCGCCACACCAGGTAGCCGGTCATGCCGATGTTCAGTGGCACCAGTACCGGCAGTAGCTGCTCGATGGGCAGCAGCAGCGCACCCAGCGACAGGGCGATGACGATGCTGCCAAAGCCGGTGACGGCCTCGAGGGTGTAGGCGAGCAGGATGAAGGCGCCCAAGGCGTAGGATGCACTCACGGCTGCGGCTCGCCTTGTAGCGCCACTGGGCGGCTGCCTGGTGGCGGCAGCTCGCCGGCGAAGCGGCGGCTCATCTGCTGGTA
This sequence comes from Pseudomonas sp. ML96, assembly GCF_000761545.1. Classification (GTDB taxonomy): domain Bacteria; phylum Pseudomonadota; class Gammaproteobacteria; order Pseudomonadales; family Pseudomonadaceae; genus Aquipseudomonas. The sequence goes on from NZ_JPMY01000017.1 coordinate 21,451, forward strand.
GTACAGGCCCGGGGCGATGCGCCAGAGCAGGCTGGCCAGCCAGCTGCCACGGTCGGGGAACAGGCGCTCGCGGCCGCTTTGCAGGGCCTTGAGGATTTCCTCGGCCATCCAGGCGGCGCTGCGCACGCTGCCCAGGGTCGAGCGGGTGTGGCCGGCGGGCTTGCCGTCGGCGCCCAGGGCGTTGCGGTCGATGGGGGTGTCGAGGAAGCTCGGGTAGACCATCAGCAGGCTCACGCCGTCCTGCGCCAGCTCGGCGCGCAGCACCTCGAAACTCTGCGCCAGGGCGCTCTTCGCCGCGCAGTAACCGGCGCGACCGAGTACCGGCATCCAGCCGGCCATGGAACCGATGGCGGCGACCTGGCCACGGCTTTCGCGCAGCAGGTTGGCGGCGGCCAGGGTCAGCTCCAGCGGCGCGTGGTAGTCCACCGCCATGACCTTGCGCAGCACCTCGGGACGGGTCAGCAGGGTTGGCGAGCGATGAGTGATGCCGGCGTTGTTGATCAGCAGATCGAGGCGGCCGAACACGGTGCGGCAGGCGTCGACCAGTTGGCGGTGCAGCAGCGGGTCGGTGATGTCGCCGGACAGCGCCTCGACCCGCTCGCTGTTGAGTTCGGCCACCCGCGCGGCCAGGCCGGCGGCGTCGATGTCGGTGAGCAGCAGGCTGTCGCCGCGGGCGTGGCAGGCCTTGGCCAGCTCCCAGCCCAGACCGCTGGCGGCGCCGGTGATCAGGCTGACGCTCATTGCGCCACCTCGGCGGCGACCGCGCCGGCCGGGGCGCGGCGCGCCCACAGCAGGGCCAATACCAGGCCGGCCAGCAATTGCCAACAGCCCCAGAATGCGGCGATCAGCAGCATGCCGCCAGCCTGCGGGAAGAAGGTGAAGATCAACGCCATGCCCAGCGCCGAGTTGTGAATGCCGCTCTCCAGGGTCACCGCACGCACATCGGCGTCATTCAGGCGCCACAGCTTGGCGCACAGGTAGCCGAGGCCCAGGGCCAGGGTGTTGAGGGTGACCACCAGCCAGAAGAACAGGTGGAAGTGCTCGATGAACTGGTCGAAGTTCTTCACGAAGGCGCCGCCGACGAAGGCCAGCAGCACCAGCAGGGAGAAGTGCCGCAACGGCTTCTCCAGCTTGCGCGCGATCAGCGGGCGACGCTTGCCCAGGGCCATGCCGGCGAGCATCGGCAGGATCAGCACCAGTACCACCATGGCTAGCAGGTCCAGCGGCTCGACATGGATCTCGGTGAGCAGCGCACGGGTGTTGGGATTGAGCCCGGCGTACAGAGCGAAGTTGAGCGGGGTGAAGATGCCGGCCGTGAGGCTGGACACCGCGGTGACGCTGGCCGACACCGCGACGTTGCCGCGCGCCAGCCAGGTCATGATGTTGGAGAAGGTACCGCTGGGGCAGGTGGCGACCAGGATCATGCCCAGGGCCAGCTGCGGGTCGATCGGCAGCAGCAGGGTCAGGCCGCAGGTGGCCGCCGGCAGCAGCACGAACTGCACCAGCATGCCGATCACCGGCGCCTTGGGCGCGCGCAGGATGCGGCTGAAATCGCCGGCACGCAGCTCCAGGGACACGCCGAACATCATCAAGGCGATAATGGCGTTGAGGGCGATCATCGCCGAGGGCGAGAACTCAATATTGACGCTGGGCATCGAGCCGCTCCTCGGTCTGGGTGGTGGGGGCAAGGTCGTGGCGCAGCTCGGCGATATGCGCCTTGAGCGCGGCGCGGTAGCTGTCCTTGTGCACGTAGTAGGCCATGCGCGGCAGCTTGAGGTAGGCGTAGCCGCCGTCCAGGCGCTGGCCGGAACGCTCCAGCACGATGTCGCGCAGGCGCCGGGCCGAGGCACTGTTGCGTTGCTGCTGGAGAATGGCCAGGGCGACCAGCTCGGCCTGCTCGGCGCGGCCCTGCCAACCCAGGCCCGAGGCTTCGATCATGCCGAGCATGAACAGGTCGTCGTGCAGCGGGTGGAACACGTTGAGGTAGAGCTGCGGGGCGTCGGCCTCCAGCGGCCAGTTCAGCTCGGAACGGTCGATAAAGGGGTAGTCGAGCTTGTAGCCGGTGGCCTGCAGGATCAGGTCGTACTCGGCGCTGTCGCCGTTGGCGAAGGTCACCTGCTTGCCGTTCACTACGCGAATGTCGCCGCGCGGCTGGATATCGCCATGGCCGATATGGTGCAGCACCAGCGAGTTCATCACCGGGTGCGACTCGTACAGGCGGTAGTCCGGGTCGGGCAGGCCGTACTGCGAGGGCTTGCCGAGCAGGGCGCGGACCATCAGGCCGTCGACCATCTGCTTGAGCCGGCGCGGCAGCTTGATCGCGCCGCCGAAGGTGTCGGTCGGCTTGCCGAGGATGAACTTGGGCAGGAAGTGGTAACCGCGGCGTACCGACAGGTCGACCGACTGGGCGCGGTGTACGGCATCCACGGCGATGTCGCAGGCCGAGTTGCCGCAGCCGATCACCAGCACGCGCTTGCCGGCGAACAGCTCGGCATTCTTGTAGGCCGAGGCGTGCAGCAGCTCGCCGTCGAACTGGCCCGGCAGCGCCGGCTGGTTGGGCGTATGCAGGGTGCCGTTGGCGATCAGCACACCATCGAACTGCCATTCGCGCTGCTTGCCGGCCTGCTCGCTGACCAGTCGCCAGCCGCTGCTCAGGCGTTCCAGACGCACCACGCGGGTGTCGAACTGGTAGTGCTGGCGCAGGCCGAAGTGCTCGGCGTAGTCGCGGAAGTACTGGCCGATCTGGCTGTGCTGCGGGTAGGGCGGCACCGCATCGGCCATGGGGAATTCGTCGAACTGGGTCATGCCCTTCGACGAGATCAGGTGCGCCGATTCGTACATGGTGCTGTGTGGATTGGCGATATCCCACAGGCCGCCGACATCGCTATGCAGTTCGAAGCCGACGAAAGGGATACCATGGCGCTGCAACTGGCGCGCAGCGGCCAGCCCCATGGGGCCGGCACCGATGATGGCATGCATGCAAGGCAACTCATTGTTTTTCTGGTTATGTTCCGCAAGCATATGCAGCCACCCGCGCGCCGTAACGGCTCAATCAGGACCTTCGCCGGTTAATTCGGGACCCCATGAGCAACACGCCTTCCGTCACCGTCCACTATGCCCAGGCCATCCTCCAGGCCGCCGAGCGCCTGGCCCTGCCGCTAGCGGCCGAGCTGCGCGAGCCGAGTCATGAGGCGCGCATCCCGCTGGCCCGCCAGGACGCCTTGTGGGAGGCCTTCTGCGCCGCGGCCCAGGACCCGCTGATCGGCCTGCGCCTGGGCAATGCCCTGCAGGTCGGCCACCTGGACATGGTCGGCGCGCTGCTGATGAGCTGCGAGACTATGGGCGAGGCGCTGGAGGCCCTGCTGGAGTACTACCCGATCATCGGCGAGGGCGGTGAGTTTCATCTCGACGATGAGGGCGAGCAGCTGCGCCTGAGCTACCAGCCGCATTACCAGGTGCGTCGCGAGGAACGCGTGGAGGCGGTGCTGGCCAGCCTGGCGCACATGAGCCGCTGGATCACCGGCGAGCGCGTGCAGCCGCTGGAGCTGCACTTCGCCCATGCGCCGCAGGCGGCCGAGGCGCGTTACATCGAGCTACTCGGCTGCCCCCTGCAGTTCGGCTGCGCGGACAACGCGCTGCTGTTCGATCGCGCCGACCTCGAGGTACCACTGATCCAGGCCAACCCGATGATGCGCGAACACCTGCGCGGCCTAGCCGACAGTCTGCTCGAGCGCCTCGGCCAGCAGAGCCTGGCGGTGCGCGTGCAGCAGCAGCTGCGCCAGCAGCCGCGCTGGGGCAAGGAGCGCGTCGCCGAGCGCCTGGAACTGAGCGGGCGCCATCTGAACCGCAAGCTGGCCGAGGAGGGCACCAGCTTCAAGCTGCTGCGCGATCAGGTGCTGCACCAGATGGCCGAGCAGCGCCTGCGCGAGTCACCACGGGTGGCCGAGGTGGCCGAGGGCCTCGGTTTCTCCGACGAGAGTTCGTTCGCCAAGGCCTTCAGGCGCTGGAGCGGCATGACGCCGGGGCAGTTCCGCCAGGGGCTTGGCCAATGAGCGAGCTGCACGACGAGATCATGCTGGAAGAAGTGCGCGACGCCTGGGGCGTGATTCGCGTGTTCGAGGTCGGCGACTACCGCTTCCTCGAGTTCGGCGAGGCCATCGAGCAGAGCTGCACCTATACCCGCGACCCGGCCTGGCTGGAGTACGACTACACCCGTGCCATGCTGATCGGCGCGCTGTGCCACGAGGCGCCGGAGTCGGCGCTGTTCCTCGGCCTGGGCGGCGGCACGCTGACCCAGGCCTGTCTGAAGTTCCTCGAGCTGGATGATGTCGAGGTCATCGAGCTGCGCCCGGACGTGCCGCGCCTGGCCATGCAGTACCTGGGGCTGGCCGACGATCCGCGCCTGACCGTGCGCATCGGCGACGCCCTGGAGCTGCTCGACAGCGCCGAGTCCGCCGACCTGATCTTCGTCGACCTCTATACCGACACCGGCCCGGCGCCGGGTCACCTGGCCTGGCGTTTCCTGGAAAACTGCCAGAAGCGCCTCAACCCCGGTGGCTGGCTGGTGATCAACCAGTGGGGCACCGACGACGGCCGCCCGCTCGGCGCCGCCTTGCTGCGCGGCTTGTTCCATCGTCACTACTGGGAGATTCCGGTCAAGGAGGGCAACGTCACCCTGCTGGTGCCGGCCGATCTCGACCAGGTGCTGGATGTCGAGGGGCTGACCGCCCGCGCCGAGGCTTTGAAACCGCGCCTGGGCTACTCCCTGCAGCCGCTGCTGGACGTGCTGCGCCCAGCCAGCTGAAGCACCGTTCGGCCGAGTAGCGCAAAATCCCACCCCGGAGTCAGCTTTTTCCTGTATGATTCGCGCCCGGCCAAAATCGGCCACGTTCAGGTAAGCATCTCCGAAGCGCTGCTTCGCTGCTGGTCCGCCCTTGCGGACTATCCTTGACGCTCAATCCATCACGTCTTCGCAAATCCCCATCGCAGGGCTGCCAGGTTGACCCAAAAGGTCCTTCATGGCACGTGCAGCCTTTGCCACTCGGGTCTTTGCGGATGCACTTTCGAGGCAGACCCATGACCCAGGAAACCGGCACCTTTGCCGATCTCGGCCTTCATCCTTCCATTCTCGCTGCGCTGACCGCAGTCGGTTACGAAGAGCCGTCCCCCATCCAAGCCCAGGCCATTCCGATGATCCTGGCCGGCCACGACATGATCGGCCAGGCCCAGACCGGTACCGGCAAGACCGCCGCCTTCGCCCTGCCGATCCTGTCCAAGATCGACCCGGCCAAGCGCGAGCCGCAGGCGCTGATCCTGGCGCCGACCCGCGAGCTGGCCCTGCAGGTGGCCACCGCGTTCGAGACCTACTCCAAGCAGCTGCCCGGCGTATCCGTGGTGGCTGTGTACGGCGGCGCGCCCATGGGCCCGCAGCTGAAGTCCCTGCGCATGGGTGCGCAGATCATCGTGGCCACCCCGGGCCGCCTGGTTGACCACCTGAGCCGCAACGACCAACTGCTGTCGACCATCCGCCACCTGGTGCTGGACGAGGCCGACGAGATGCTCAAGCTCGGCTTCATGGACGACCTGGAAGTGATCTTCCAGGCCATGCCGGCCACCCGCCAGAGCGTACTGTTCTCCGCGACCCTGCCGCACTCGATCCGCGAGATCGCCGAGAAGCACCTGCGCGAGCCCAAGCACGTCAAGATCGCGGCCAAGACCCAGACCGTGTCGCGCATCGAGCAGGCGCATCTGATGATCCACGCCGATCAGAAGATCAACGCCGTGACCCGCCTGCTGGAAGTCGAGGACTTCGACGCCCTGATCGCCTTCGTGCGTACCAAGCAGGCCACCCTGGACCTGGCTGGCGCCCTGGAAGCCAAGGGCTACAAGGCTGCCGCGCTGAACGGCGACATCGCCCAGAACCAGCGTGAACGCGTGATCGAGTCGCTGAAAGACGGCCGCCTGGACATCGTCGTCGCTACCGACGTCGCTGCCCGTGGTATCGACGTGCCGCGCATCACCCACGTGCTCAACGTCGACATGCCGTACGACCCGGAGTCCTACGTGCACCGTATCGGCCGTACCGGCCGTGCCGGTCGCGAAGGCCGTGCCCTGCTGCTGGTGACTCCGCGTGAGCGCCGCATGCTGCAGGTGATCGAGCGTGTCACCGGGCAGAAGGTCGGTGAGGTCAAGCTGCCGAACCCGCAGCAGGTGCTGGACGCCCGCATCAAGAAGCTCACCGCCGGCCTGGCGCCGCTGACCGCCGAGGCCGAAGCCAGCCATGGCGCGCTGCTCGACCAGCTGATCGCCGACATCGGCTGCAGTCCGCGTGCCCTGGCCGCGGCCCTGCTGAAGAAGGTCACCAACGGTCAGGCCCTCGACCTGGCCAGCGTCGAGCGCGAGCAGCCGCTGGTGCCGGGCGTTGGTGCCCCGCGCGAGCGTCGCGAGCGTGATGGCGACCGTCCGGAGCGTTCCTACGATCGTGGCGAGCGTGGCGAAGTCCGTGAGCGTCGCCCGATGGCCGCACCGAGCGAAGGCAAAGTGCGCTGCCGCACCGCTCTGGGTACTCGCGACGGCATCGCCGCGAAGAACCTGCTGGGCGCCATCCTCAACGAGGGTGGTCTGCAGCGTGACGCCATCGGCCGCATCCAGATCCGCGAGACCTTCAGCCTGATCGAGCTGTCGGAAGACGGCCTGGATCGCCTGCTCGGCAAGCTCAAGGACACCCGCGTTGCCGGCAAGGCCCTGAAGCTGCGCCGCTACCGCGAGGACTGAGTCCGCGCCGTAATGAAAAAGCCCCGCTCATGCGGGGCTTTTTCTTGCCTGCGACTAAAGCGCTCGCCGACGGTCGAGCAGTACGGCCACGGCGGCCAGGACGATGGCCAGGCTGTAGGCGAACAGGCCCAGGTTGATGCCGAAGATCATCTTCTCCGAGCCATCGGACAGCACCATGGAGCCGTCATAGCTGTGGCGCAGGGCGTAGGCGAGCAGGAAGCCGCCGGTGACGAACAGGGTCAGCAGGCTGCTCAGGCGGATTTCGTTCCGGAGCCAGACCAGCCACAGGCTGAAGGCGCCCAGCGCGCAGTTGGTCGCCAGCTGCCAGACCTCGTGCAGGCGCGCGTGGCCGGTCCATTGCGGATTGAACACGTGGCTGGCGTTGATCTCGAAGATCGGCACCACCACGGCGTAGAAGGCGATACCTACGGTGACCAGCAGTTTGGCGAGCATGCAACAGTCCTTGTTGGGGAGGGTGTCGCTACTCTAACGGCTGGCTGGGCAAAGCGCAGCGGGGGCTGCGCTCGTGGTGCGTTGGTGACTTAGTCAGGCGAAGCTGTAGATATCCATGCCCAGAGCGCCATAGGTGAAGCCGCTGTGCTCGATATGGAACTCGCCACCGGCACCGAGGGCGAAATACAGCGGCAGCAGGTGCTCGTCGCTGGGGTGACTGCGCCGCGCGTGGGGCGCCTGGGCGCGGTAGTCGAGCAGGGCGGGGCGGTCGTCTGCGCTCAGCTTCTCCACCATCCAGTCGCGGAACTCGGCGGCCCAAGGCGTTATCGCCTCGGGGCCGGCGCGCCAGTCCAGCTCACCCAGGTTGTGGGTGATGCTGCCGGAGCCGAGCAACAGCACGCCCTGTTCGCGCAGAGCTGCCAGGGCCTGGCCGACGCGTACCTGCAGCTCCGGGCCGGCATGGCTGGGCAGTGATAGCTGCAGCACCGGTATATCGGCCTGCGGGTACATCAGCGACAGCGGCACCCAGGCGCCATGATCCAGCGGGCGCTGCGGGTCCAGGCTGCTGCTCAGACCGGCTTCACCGAGCAGGCGTTGCACTTCGATAGCTAGTTCCGGGGCGCCAGGTGTGGGGTATTGCACCGCGTAGAGTGGCGCGGGGAAGCCGCCGAAGTCATGCCAGGTGGCGGGTTGCGGCGAGCTACCGATGCGCAGCTCGGGGCTTTCCCAATGCGCAGACACCACCAGAATGGCGCGCGGCCTGGGCAGCTCCGCCGCCAGGCGTGCCAGGGCGGGGCCGCTGGCGCCTGGCTCGAGGGCGAGCATGGGCGAGCCGTGGGAAATGAACAGGGCGGGCAGCATGGAACAATCCTCCGAAACGATGCTGCCTATGGTGGTCGCCTGAACTATCTAAATCCAATATAAATAGCTGGAAATACCTATCTAGATAGTTGGCTATATCTGCTCGGTTTCGAGGTTGGCCTTGGCCGCCAGCTCGTCGAAGACCTCGGGCGTCAGCGCCGCTTCGCCGGCGCCATCGAGCACCTCACGCGGGTGTTCGCTGCCGGGGATGCTGCTGTCGAGCATGCTCAGCAACTGCGCGCCGCGTGGGGTGAGGACGAAGTTCTCGCCGTTGCCGCCATCAATCTCTGGGCGTGGCTCGATGAAGCCGTTCTCCAGCAGCTGCGCTTCGTAGCGTGTGGATTCGGCGCGGAAGTGGTCGAGGTTGTCGATGTGCTCACCGGCGCGGTCCAGCTCGCCGGCCAGTTCTTCGGCGTATTGGCGCGGGGCGAAGGGCTTGCCAGCGGAGTTCTGAGCCTCATGCAGCAGGCGTTCGATCAGGTCCCATTGGTAGACGGCCATGGTGTTTCTCCCGTAGGCGGTTGGGCTTACAGGTTCCGACTGGCGAGCGCGCTGCAAGGTTCGAGCTTTTTCGCGGGCAATAAAAAAGGCGATCCGTGGATCGCCTTTCTCATTGACGCTGCTATCAGCCGCGGCGGCGCAGGGCCTCGATACGGTCTTCCAGCGGCGGGTGGGTCATCAGCAGGCCGGCGAGGCCGTTCTTCAGGCCACCGTTGATGCCGAAGGCGGTCATGCTGCTCGGCATGTGTACCGGCACGCCCTGTTCGGCGCGCAGGCGCTCCAGGGCGGCGATCATGGCGCCAGTACCGGCCAGGCGGGCGCCGGCATCGTCGGCCTTGAACTCGCGGCGACGGGAGAACCACATGACGATGATGCTGGCCAGGATGCCCAGTACCAGCTCGGCGAAAATGGTCGCGACGATGTAGCCAATGCCGTGACCTTCGCCTTCGTTCTTCAGGATCGCCTTGTCGACGAAGTTGCCGAAGATACGCGCGAAGAACATGACGAAGGTGTTCACCACGCCCTGAATCATGGCCAGGGTGACCATGTCGCCGTTGGCCACGTGGCCGATTTCGTGGGCCAGCACTGCCTTCACTTCATCGGGCGAGAAACGCTCCAGCAGGCCCTGGCTGACGGCCACCAGGGCGTCGTTCTTGTTCCAGCCGGTGGCGAAGGCGTTGGATTCGTAGGCGGGGAAGATGCCCACTTCCGGCATCTTGATGCCGGCATCGCGGGACAGCTCTTCGACGGTCTGCAGCAGCCACTGTTCGTGGCGGGTGCGCGGCTGGGTGATGATCTCGGTGCCGGTGCTCATCTTCGCCATCCACTTGGACATGAACAGCGAGATGAAGGAGCCGACGAAGCCGAACACGGCGCAGAAGATCAGCAGGCTGCCGTAGTTCTGGCCGGTGAAGCGGTCGACCCCGAGCAGCTTCAGGGTGACGCTGGCGATCAACAGCACCGCCAGGTTGGTGGCCAGGAACAATACGATACGCATCATGGTGGAAAGCTTCTCCTCAGGCGAGAGACGGTCTAAGTATGCGAGCTATATAAGGTTGAGCCGCTGTGCCTTCAACCGAGGCACTATTTCAAACTATGTCGTTTGCCGGGCTCAGGCTGCTCTCGAACAGCTGGCGAGTAAGGCGTGCGACCTTTTCGCTGCTCTGCTGGTTCAGTGCGTCGCGCAGCTGCCAGGCGAGGGTGGCGTGCACGCGGCGCACGCTGGCTGGCAGCGCGTCGCCCTGGGGAAGAGCATGGGGTACACCACGTGACAGGCGCATGAAGCCCTTCTCGGTGAGTACGGCCTGGTCGAGTGCGTCGTAGGCGATGGTCGACTCGAAGCGCACGTAACCTTCCTCGGCCAGCCACAGCAGGGCGCCTAGACAGGCCTGGTGACGCTTGCTGGGCAGGCCGAATTCGTCGGGTTCCTCGCGGCCGATCAGGTCTTCCACATACAGCGCCACCTTGCGCGGGAAGGCCTGATAGAGCGCCAGCATGCCGCTGGCGGCATCCTTGTAGAACTCGTCGATCTGCAGGTCCATGGCCGGCTTTACTGGCGGTAGGACTTGAGGAAGTTGCCAATGCGGCCGATGGCCTGCTCCAGATCATCGACGCGGGGCAGGGTGACCACGCGGAAGTGGTCCGGCCATGGCCAGTTGAAGGCGGTGCCCTGGACGATCAGCAGCTTCTCGGAGAGCAGCAGGTCGAGAACGAATTTCTCGTCGTTGTGGATCGGGCAGACCTTCGGATCGATCTTGGGGAAGGCGTACAGCGCGCCCATCGGCTTGACGCAGCTGACCCCGGGGATGTCGTTGAGCAGTTCCCAGGTGCGGTTGCGTTGCTCCAGCAGGCGGCCTTGCGGCAGCACCAGGTCATTGATGCTCTGGTAGCCGCCCAGCGCGGTCTGGATCGCGTGCTGGCTCGGCACGTTGGCGCACAGGCGCATGTTGGCCAAGATATCCAGACCCTCGATGTAGCTCTGCGCGCGGTGTTTCGGACCGGAGATGGCCACCCAGCCGGAACGGAAGCCGGCCACGCGGTAGCTCTTGGACAGGCCGTTGAAGGTCAGGCAGAGCACGTCCGGCGCCAGCGAGGCGGTGGAGATGTGCTGGGCCTCGTCGTAGAGGATCTTGTCGTAGATCTCGTCGGAGAACAGCACCAGGTTGTGCTGGCGCGCCAGCTCGACGATGCCTTCCAGTACTTCCTTGGAATACACGGCGCCGGTCGGGTTGTTCGGGTTGATCAGCACGATGGCCTTGGTGTTGCTGCTGATCTTGGCCTTCATGTCGGCCAGGTCGGGGAACCAGCCAGCCTGCTCGTCGCACAGGTAGTGCACCGGCTTGCCGCCGGACAGAGCCACTGCAGCGGTCCACAGCGGGTAGTCAGGCGCCGGGATCAGTACCTCGTCACCGTTGTTGAGCAGGGCCTGCATGGCCATCACGATCAGCTCGGACACGCCGTTGCCGAGGTAGATGTCCTCGATGCCGACGCCTTCCACCTGCTTCTGCTGGTAGTACTGCATCACCGCCTTGCGCGCGCTGAACAGGCCCTTGGAATCGCTGTAGCCTTGCGCGGTGGGCAGGTTGCGGATCACGTCCTGGAGGATTTCCTCCGGGGCTTCGAAACCGAACGGCGCCGGGTTGCCGATGTTCAGCTTGAGGATGCGATGGCCTTCCTCTTCCAGGCGTTTGGCGTGCTTGAGCACCGGTCCGCGGATGTCGTAGCAGACGTTGGCGAGCTTGTTCGATTTGCTGACCTGCATGATGCTGTGTCCCGATGTGAAGATGCCGCTGGCGGCGCAGGGAAAAATCGTCCTTGCCGGCTGTAATGCGGCAGAAAGACTGGCGTCCAAAGAGGGACGCATGATACGTGCGGCCCGGTGCCCGGAAAAGGTAGCTGCCGGGCTTTTTTCCTGCTCTGAGGTGTACCCCATGGAAAAGATCGATAAACCCCTGGAAGCCTGGCGTGACGAGCTCTCCGACGCGCAGTTCCATGTCTGCCGGCTGGGCGGCACCGAGCGTGCCTTCACTGGCGAGTACCACGACAGCAAGGTGCCTGGCATCTACCACTGCGCCTGCTGCGGTGAGGCGCTGTTCGACTCGGACGCCAAGTACGACTCCGGCAGCGGCTGGCCCAGCTATTTCCAGCCGGTGAATGGCGAGGTGATCACCGAGAAGGAGGACTTCAGCCACGGCATGCACCGCATCGAGGTGAAGTGCGGCAAGTGCGATGCCCACCTGGGTCACGTCTTCCCCGATGGTCCGCGGCCGACCGGGTTGCGCTACTGCATCAATTCGGTGTCGCTGAAGCTGATTCCGCGCTGAGTTGATAGCGAGGCTCGCCGACCGGCGGGCCTCTTTTTACGGCAATTAAATTGTGCGCAATTGAATTGCTCGCTATATTCCTCGCACATTCACCGCTAGCGGAGCCACAGGCCATGAGCGACAAGCTTTTCGATATCCCGGTTACCACCATCAAGGGCGAGCAGAAGACGCTCAAGGACTTCGGCGGCAAGGCCGTGCTGGTGGTCAATACCGCCAGCAAGTGCGGCTTCACTCCGCAGTACAAGGGCCTGGAGAGCATCTGGCAGCAGTACAAGGACAAGGGCCTGGTGGTGCTGGGCTTCCCCTGCAACCAGTTCGGCAAGCAGGAGCCGGGTGACGAGGGTGCGATCAGCGAGTTCTGCGAGCTGAACTTCGGCGTCAGCTTCCCACTGTTCAAGAAGATCGACGTCAACGGCAGCGACGCCCATCCGCTGTACGTGCAACTCAAGCAGCGCGCACCAGGCCTGCTCGGCAGCAAGGGCATCAAGTGGAACTTCACCAAGTTCCTGATCAGCGCCGACGGCGCCGAGGTCAAGCGCTTCGCCCCGACCACCAAGCCGGAAGAGCTGAGCTCCGAGATCGAAGCGCTGCTGAAATGATCGACCTGCCTGAGGCCGAGGCGCAGCTGCTGCTGGACAACCAGCTGTGCTTCAAGCTCTACGCCGCCTCACGCGCGGTGATTCGCGCCTACAAGCCGATGCTTGACGAGCTGGGCCTGACCTACCCGCAGTACCTGGTCATGCTGGTGCTCTGGGAATGGCAGGCCCGCCCGCCGGAGCAGGCCACGGTCAAGGCGCTGGGTGAGCGGCTGATGCTCGATTCCGGCACCCTGACGCCGCTGCTCAAGCGTCTGGAGCAACTCGGCCTGGTGCAGCGCAAGCGCTCCAGTGCCGACGAGCGCGAGCTGCGCCTGGCACTGAGCGATGCAGGCGTGGCGCTGCGCGAGCGGGTATTGCCGCTCAAGCAGCGCCTGCTGTGCGAGAGCGGTGTCGACATGGATGATCTGGAAGGCCTGCGCCAGAGCCTGGGCCAGCTACTGGCGCTGGTTACGACTCACTCGTGAGTGGCAGCCAGTTGTCCAGCAGGGTGGCCAGGTCTTCGCGGCGGAAGGGTTTGGCCAGATAGTCGTTCATGCCGGCGGCCTGGCAGCGCTCGCGCTCGTCGGGCAGGGCGTTGGCAGTCAGGGCGATGATCGGCAGGTCCGGCCACTGGCCGCTCTGGCGGATACGCCGGGTGGCTTCGTAGCCATCCATCACCGGCATGTTGCAGTCCATCAGCACCAGGTCCACTGGGTGCTTCTCCAGGTAGGCGATGGCCTCGCCGCCATGGGCGGTGACGGCGACCTCGCAACCCAGCTTGCCCAGCATGCCTTTGGCCACCATCTGGTTGACCTGGTTGTCCTCGACCAGCAGCACGCGGGCCTGGTGGGGGCGGTTGGGCGTCTTGTCCTGCAGCTCGGTCGCGCCACTTTGATGTGGCAGCAGCAGGCGCTGCAGGCTCTGGTACAACGCGGCGCGCGACAGTGGTCGTGGCAGCTGCTCGAAGGGCAGCAGGGCTGCGGCCTGTTCGCCCTGGATGAAGGTGCCGTAGGCCGATACCAGCAGCAGCGGCCCCGCGAAGCGTTGGCGCAGCTTCGGCAGCTGTTCCGGGTCGGTACAGATCAGCAGGTCGGCCTGCTGCAGAGCTTCCATGTTCTCCAGTCGCTGATAACTCAGCCCCCAGTTGGGCAGCCAGCCATCGAACAGCTCGGCCAGACCGCTGCCGGCGGGGCAGATGGCGGCGACCTTGCCTGGCAGTCCCGGCCAGCGTGGCGGCGGCGTATGGGCGTGGAGCGGCAGATTGGCGCTGAACTGGCTGCCGATGCCCTCGCGCGAATGCAGGTTCAGCTCGCCATCCATGGCCTCGCACAGGCGGCGCGTCAGGGCCAGGCCCAAACCGGTGCCACCGAACTGGCGGGTGATGCCGGCGCCAGCCTGGATAAAGGGGTGGAAGATGCGCTTCTGCGCGTCCTCGGCGATGCCGATACCGGTGTCGTTGACCAGCAGGCGGATGCCAGTGGGGCAGGGGCTGACGCGCAGGTCGACGCGCCCGTTACGGGTGAACTTGAGGGCGTTGGACAGCAGGTTACTGACGATCTGCCGTACCCGCGTCGGGTCGCCCAGCACCTGGGCTGGCAGCTGTGGGTCGATCAGGCAGGTCAGTTCGACATTCGGCGCGACGTTCTGCGACAGCAGGCTGGCGGTTTCTTCCACCAGGTTGCCGAGGTCGAAGGGAATGCGCTCCAGCTCCAGTTGGCCGGCCTCGAACTTGGACAGGTCGAGGATATCGTTGAGCAGGTCCACCAGGACCTTGCCGGAGTCGTGGGCGATCGACAGCTGTTGGCGTTGTTCGTTGCTCAGGCTGCCATCCAGGGCCAGCGCCAGCATGCCCAGCAGGCCGTTGAGCGGGGTGCGGATCTCATGGCTCATGTTGGCCAGGAAGGCGGCGCGGGCCTGGGCCATTTCCAGCGCGGTGCTGCGCGCCTGCTCCAGCTCGTGGTTGGAGTGGGTCAGGCGGGCGTTGGTCGCCTTCAGCTCCGCAGTACGGGCGGAGACGATGTTCTCCAGCTCACCGAGGTACTGGGTCAGGCGGTCCTCGGCCTCACGCCGTTGGCTGATTTCCTGGTGGATGTTGGCCAGTTGCTGGTTGGTCACCGCCACCAGGGTGCCGATCTCGTCGCGCTCGTGGCCGCTGGGGCAGGGCACCGGGCTGAAGTCGCGGCGCGGATCGCGGTCGCTGAGGGCGCGGATCACCCCGACCAGCGGCTTGGTCAGCATGGCGTAGAACAGCACCAGCAGGATCAGCGACAGCATCAGGCTGCGGGCGAAGCCAGTGAGCAGAGTGAGCATGGCGCGGCGCAGGAAGTGGCTGCCGAAGGCATAGGTGTCCACTTCGATGCGCAGCACGCCGAGCGGCTCGTTGGGCGCATGGTCGACGAACAGCGGATTTTCGAACAGGCGACGCTCACCGAACATGAAGTCGCTGAATACCCGATAGCGGCTGTCTACCGGCGGTTTGTTGACCGAGGCCAGCACCAACCCGCTGTTGTCGATGATCTCGGCGCGCATCACCGCCGGTGAGCGCAGCAGGCCGAGCACCAGCTCCTGGGCCAGTTCGGCGTCGATGTTGTAGGAAATGCGCGCAGCCGGGTTGTGGCTGATTTCCAGCAGCGAGTGGATTTCCCGGTCGATGGAGGCGTCTTCGCTGGCATAATCCAGTCCGACCTGGATGAGGCTCAGCAGGGTTCCCAGGATGAAGGCCGCCAGTACCGTCAGTTTGGCCTGTTTGAACGACAGGCGATGGGTCAGGGAAATATCCATCTGCGGGGCGGCGGAATCCTTGGTTTGAGGCCTTGCCAAGCATAGCCCATAGCGCCGGATGATCGGCAGTGGTGGAGATGAGGAGTTTGTCGTGGATTCTCGTTTGAACAGTTTTCTGCAGCGGGCCGATGCGGTACTGGAGCGCATCGAGCCGCTGCTGCCGGCACCGCGGCTGGACCTGGACTGGAACTCGGTGATTGCCGCGCGCTGGCAGCGCGAGGGGCGCAGCGGCTACCTGCAGGCGCTGCGGGTTAGCCTGGACCTGAGCCTGTCCGACCTGGTCGGGGTGGACACCCAGCGCGAACAGCTGGCGCGCAACACCCGCCAGTTCGTCGCCGGCCTGCCGGCCAACCACGCCTTGCTCTGGGGCGCGCGTGGTACCGGCAAGTCATCGCTGGTGCGGGCGCTGCTGGCCGAGCACGCCGGCTCCGGTCTGCGCCTGATCGAGATCGAGCGTGACCATCTGGCCGATTTGCCCAGGGTGGTAGAAGCACTGGCCGGTCTGCCGCAGCGTTTCGTGCTGTTCTGCGACGACCTGTCCTTCGAATCCGGCGAGGGCGACTACCGGGTTCTGAAGAGCGTGCTCGATGGCTCGCTGGAGCGGGCGCCGGATAACGTGCTGCTTTACGCCACCTCCAATCGCCGGCATCTGGTGCCGGAGAGGGAGAGCGACAACCTCGACAGCCGCATGGTCGATGGCGAGCTGCACCCGAGCGAGGCGATCGAGGACAAGATTGCGCTGTCCGACCGTTTCGGTCTGTGGATCTCCTTCTATCCCTTTACCCAGGACCATTTCCTCGCCGTGGTGCGCCACTGGGTCGGCGTGCTGGCAGCCCAGGCGGGCTTGCAGTGGCAGTGGGACCATGACCTGGAGATCTTGGCCATTCGCTGGGCGCTGGGACGTGGCAATCGCAATGGCCGCTGCGCCTACCAGTTCGCCCGCAGCTGGGTCGGCCAGCGTCTGATGGAGGTGCAGCCATGATCGATCTGCAACAGGCGGGGCAGGGCCGCGAAGGTTACGAGCTGCTGGCCGCGCAGCTGGAATCGCTGCTGGCCGACGAGCGTGACTTCGTCGCCAATGCCGCGCAGTTCTCCGCCTTCCTGTTCCATGAGTTGGGCGATCTCAACTGGGCCGGTTTCTACCTCAACAAGGAAGAACAGCTGGTGCTGGGGCCCTTCCAGGGCAAGGTGGCCTGTGTGCGCATTCCCTTCGGCCGGGGTGTGTGCGGAGCTGCTGCGAGCAGCCGGCAGACTCAGAGGGTCGAGGATGTACACGCCTTCCCAGGCCACATCGCCTGCGATAGCGCTTCCAACAGCGAGTTGGTGGTGCCGCTGGTCAAGGATGAGCGTCTGATCGGCGTACTCGACCTCGACAGCCCGAGCCTGGCGCGTTTCAGCACCGAGGATCAGGCCGGCATCGAGCGTCTGGCAGAGATTTTCCTGCGCCTGACCGACTGCTGATCGGCGCCTGGAAACCAGAAAGCCCGGTCTGTGCCGGGCTTTTTTATGGATGAGCGGTACGGACGCTTAGTCGTAGATGTTCTTCTTCTTCCAGTCGTCTTCACCGAGCGACTTGAGGCCTTCGTCCAGCTCGCTGGTTTCCGTGACGGCCGGTTTGGCCTTCTCCAGTACCACGGCGTTGGCGCGGGCCAGCGATTCCTCCAGCTGTTGCAGTTGCGCCTTGTAGCGACCCGCATCGGGCTGCTTGCGCAGGTACTGCACGCCGCGCTCGTAGGCCAGGCGGGCCTGGCCGGGCTGGCCCTGCTGCATGGAGTGCTGGCCCAAGTTGCTGAAGAACTCGAAATGCAGCTGTACCAGCATGTGGCGGATCTCGCCGAGCCAGCGCTTGGCCTCGGCGGCCTGCAGGACGTGCTCCTGGGCGGCGCGGGTGATCTGGCCGTGGAGATTCTCCAGGATGAAGCGCACGTCCTTGGCTTTGGCTTCGTTCAGGATCTGCTGCGGCGGGTTGCGTACTGGAATGTCGTCGCCCTTGGCGACCATCTCGCGCAGTTCGGCGAGGCGGGTTCTCAGATTGCTGTTCTGCTTGTCGAGTTGCAGCAGGCGATCACCGAGCTGCAATTCCAGGCGGCTGAGCATGAGCTTGAGGGCAGGACTCATCAGTTGCCCAGGCATGCTCTCGGAGACGTCGCGGGCGCGACGGACTCGGTCACTGAGGTCGGCCTTGAGGCGGGCCTTCTCCAGTTTGCTGTTTTCCACCATATGGTTGATGTAGGCAATGGAGAACAGCACCACGATACCGGCGACTATCAGCGCGGTGATAACGATTGGGGACACCCTGAAACCTCCCGATGCGCTTCTTTTTCCCCGAGTGTAGTGTGTTAGCCATTACGCTGATAGCACCTTGTCAATTTCCGCATCGAAGTCTTTGATTTAAAAAAAGTTTTGATTGAGGGTTGACGCTCCCTGAAAGGCTCCATAGAATGCGCGCCACTTTCAGCGAGTTAGCGAAAGCCAAATCGATGAAAGTTGGGATGCTGTTACAAGCTCCTGGCCACGTCCCCTTCGTCTAGTGGCCTAGGACACCGCCCTTTCACGGCGGTAACAGGGGTTCGAGTCCCCTAGGGGACGCCATTGCGGGAATAGCTCAGTTGGTAGAGCACGACCTTGCCAAGGTCGGGGTCGCGAGT
>NZ_JPMY01000018.1 GCF_000761545.1 Pseudomonas sp. ML96
TACCCTGGCGACGGACATCCAGGTCTATTTCTGCGATCCGCAAAATCCCTGGCAACGAGGGACGAATGAAAATACCAACGGCCTACTACGGCAGTACTTCCCGAAGGGAATTGATCTCTCACTCTACTCGCAGGATGAGCTGGATGTAGTCGCTCGGCAGTTGAACGAGCGCCCCAGAAAGACTCTGGGATACTCGACCCCTGCCGAGTGCTTTAACCACGCTGTTGCGTCGACCGGTTGAGTCCACAGCCAATAGCGGACACTCCCTCGATACATACTGCCCCTAAACGAATGACACTGGGCTGGGTTGGCCCGGCGTCATCGAAACTCCGACTTAACTCGGCTGTGCTGCCGTTTCCTCCTCCTCATCTTTGCGGTGAATCCACTGATACAGCGCTGGTAGCACCAACAGCGTGAGCGCGGTGGATGACAGGATGCCCCCGATTACGACTGTTGCCAGTGGGCGCTGGACTTCGGCGCCGGTACCGGTGGCCAAGGCCATCGGAACGAAGCCAAGTGAGGCAACGAGCGCAGTCATCAGCACCGGCCGCAGGCGGGTCAGGGCGCCTTCGGTGATGGCCAGGTGCAGAGGGCGGCCTTCTTCGCGCAGGTTGCGGATGAACGAGATCATCACCAGGCCGTTGAGTACGGCGACCCCAGAGAGCGCGATGAAGCCTACGCCTGCGGAGATGGACAGCGGGATATCGCGCAACCACAGAGCAAGCACTCCGCCGGTCAGGGCGAAAGGAATGCCGGTAAAGACCACTAGGCCGTCCTTGAGGTTGTTGAACATCATGAAGAGCAGGGTGAACACCAGCAGCAAGGCGACGGGCACCACTATCTGCAGGCGCTTGGCCGCGGACTGGAGCTGCTCGAACTGGCCGCCCCAGGTGGTCCAGTAGCCTGCTGGGATCTTCACGCCATCCTCCAGACGCTGAGCAGCCTCTTCGACGAAGGAGCCGATATCGCGCCCGCGGACGTTGGCGCTGACCACCACCAGGCGTTTGCCGTTCTCGCGGCTGACCTGATTGGGGCCGAGCACCAGGTCGAGGCTGGCAACGTCTGCCAAGGTGATGAAGGCAATCTGCTCCGTACCGCTGCCTGGCACTGGCGGAACCGGAATCAGAAGGCGCGACAGGCCCTCGATATCGGTACGCAGCTGGTCGGAGAGACGCACGACCATGTCGAAGCGGCGATCGCCCTCGAATAGGGTTCCGGCGCTTTGCCCGCCGACCGCGACGGCCACTGTGTCCTGCACATCGCCGATGTTGAGGCCATAGCGGGCTGCCTTGTCACGGTCGATATTGATGGTCAGCACCGGCAGGCCTGAGGTCTGCTCGACCTTGACTTCGGAGGCGCCATCGACCTTTTCCATGGCCTCAGCGATTTCGGTGGCGGTCTTGTTCAATACCTCCATGTCGTCGCCGAAAACCTTCACAGCAACGTCACTGCGCACACCGGAAATCAGCTCGTTGAAACGCAGCTGGATAGGTTGCGACAGCTCGTAGTTGCTGCCCGGAACCTGCGCGCTGAAGCGTTGCAGGTCGGCGATGATCTGCTCGCGCGGCTTGTCTGGATCGGGCCACTGCTCCTTTGGCTTGAGCATCACGTAGGCGTCCGAAATATTCGGCGGCATAGGGTCGGAAGCGATCTCTGCGGTGCCGGTGCGGGCGAATACACGTTCGACTTCCGGCATTTTCTCAACGAGGGTCTTTTCCAGGCGAGACTGCATCTCCACCGACTGGCTCAAGCTAGTGCCGGGCACGCGCAGGGCCTGAAGGGCAAAGTCGCCTTCGCTCAGACTGGGCACAAACTCACTGCCCATGCGACTGGCAACCACCCCTGATAGCAGCACCAGGACGACGGCACCGGCGAATACCGGTAGGCGGTTCCCCATGACCCAGTTCAATACCGGCTCATAGCCCTGGCGGGCGACACGCATGACGACGTTCTCTTCCTCCTTGACCTTGCCGGTGATGAACAGGGCAATGGCCGCGGGCACGAAGGTGATGGAGAGGATCATCGCGCCGAGAAGGGCGATGACAACGGTGAAGGCCATGGGGTGGAACATTTTCCCCTCGACACCGGTGAGAGCGAAGATCGGCAGGTACACCACCATGATGATGAGCTGGCCGAAGATCAGCGCCCGGCGTGCCTCGCGGGAGGCGGCAAACACTTCGTGCAGGCGCTCGGAGCGCGTCAGCATGCGGCCGTGGTGCTGCTGCGCGTGGGCCAGGCGGCGGATGGCGTTTTCTACGATGACCACCGCGCCGTCGACGATGATGCCGAAGTCCAGTGCTCCCAGGCTCATCAGGTTGGCGCTGACCTTGTTGCTGAACATGCCGGTGAACGTGAACAGCATCGACAGCGGTATCACCATGGCAGTGATGATGGCTGCACGGATGTTGCCGAGGAACAGGAAGAGGATGGCAATCACCAGGATCGCCCCCTCGATAAGGTTCTTCTTGACCGTGGAGATGGCTTTGTCCACCAAGTTGGTACGGTCGTAGACGGGGATCGCTATCACGCCCTGCGGCAACGAGCGGTTGATGTCTTCCAGCTTGGCGGCTACGGCTTGGGCTACGCTGCGGCTGTTCTCGCCGATCAACATGAATACGGTACCGAGTACCACCTCGCGGCCGTTTTCCGTGGCGGCGCCGGTGCGCAGCTCGCGGCCGATCTGCACATCTGCGATGTGGCTGATGCGGATCGGCGTGCCGTCGACGTTGGCAACGACGATGTTGGCGATGTCTTCGGCATTGCTCACTTGGCCTGGAGCGCGGACCAGCAACTGTTCGCCGTTGCGCTCGATGAAGCCGGCGCCGACGTTGGCGTTGTTGCGTTCCAGAGCGGTGATCAGGTCAACCAAGGTCAGCTTGTAGGCCGCCAGGCGCTTTGGGTCCGGTGCGATCTGGAATTCCTTGGCGAAGCCGCCAATGGTGTTGATCTCCGCGACCCCGGGTACGTTGCGCAGCTGCGGTTTGATGATCCAGTCCTGGATCACCCGCAGGTCGGTCGGTGTGTATGGGGTGCCGCCTTCTTTCTGGGCGCCTTCTTCGGCCTCTACTGTCCACAGGAAAATTTCACCGAGGCCGGTGGAGATCGGCCCCATCACTGCCTCCGCGCCTTCGGGCAACTGCTCACGTGCTATCTGCAGGCGCTCGTTGACCAATTGCCTGGCGAAGTACAGGTCGGTGCCGTCGGCGAAGATGACCGTCACCTGCGAGAAGCCCGAGCGCGACAGTGAGCGGGTCTGCTTGAGGTGGGGCAGACCTGCCATCGCCGTTTCGATGGGGAAGGTGATGCGCTGCTCGGTCTCCAGCGGCGAGAAACCGGCTGCCGCCGTGTTGATTTGCACCTGTACGTTGGTGATGTCGGGGACGGCGTCGATGGGCAGCTTTTGATAGCTGGCTACGCCGACTCCCGCCATCGCGAGTACCAACAGCAGCACGACGATGCGCTGCTCGATGGCGAACTGGATGATGCGTTCGAACATGTCTTGGTCTCGATCAGTGGGCGTGGTCGGCGGAGCCTTTGCCGAGCTCGGACTTCAGGGTGAAGCTGCCTTGGGTGGCGATGTTCGCGCCAGGAGACAGCCCCTTGGTTATCTCGACGAAGCCGGCGCTGGTGGTACCGGTTTCCACCGGCTGGGCGACGAAGCCCTCGTCCACGCGAATGAAGACATGCGGCTTCTCGTCGATGCTCTGGATCGCCTGGGTAGGCACGCTAACGCCGGCACGGCTGGTGGCCGTGGCGAACTCGATGGTGACGAACAGGCCGGGGCGCCATGCTCCTTCAGGGTTGGTCAGCACCGCGCGGGCAACGGCCGAGCGGGTCTGCTCGCCCAGCAGGCTGCCGATGTAGGAAACGTTGCCGGCTACTTCTGTCTGCAGCTCGGGTGAGATCACCTTCACCGGCTTGCCGACCTGCAGCTTGTTGAGGTCTTTGGGCGAGATGTTGAACGTGGCCCACACGCGGCTCAGGTCGGAAATGGTGAATGCATTGCTGGCCTCCCCGACCAACTCGCCCAGTACCAGGTGCTTTTCCACCACGGTGCCGTCGAAGGGCGCTCGCAGCTCGTATCGATTGCCACCTATCAAGGCGTTTGCACCGCCCAGGGCATTCATCTTCTGGCGAGCATTGCCGGCGGCGATTTCCGCTTCCTGTAGTGCCTGGCGGGCCTGCAGGTAGTCCTGCTCGGCGGAGATGCCTTCCTTCCACAGTTGACGCTCGCGTTCGAAGGTAGTCTTGGCCAGTTCAAGTCGGCGACCGGCGGCAGCCAGCTCGCTACGTTGTTCGGAAATCTGCTGGCTGGCGATCACTGCCAGCAACTGACCTTTCTTCACCGCGTCACCGAGGTTGGCGTGCACGCTCTCCACCACGCCAGCGGTGCGCGGTACCACGTGTGCGGTGCGATCTTCATCGAAGCGAATCTCGCCAGGCAGCTTTGCTGTGGCGCTCATCTCGCGGGCCTGGGCTTGCTCCAGGCGAATGTCGGCGGTGGTGATCTGTTCTTCGTCGAGCTTGATCAAGCCTTCCTCCTTGGCATACGCAAAGCGCAGCGTGCGGCCGATGCGCTGGACCACGATGGTGGCCTCGAAGAAGTGCGGCTCGGCGATGCCCTGCGTGCTGACAAAGGCTTCACCCTTGGCGCTGAAGGGCAGGCTAGATACCTCTCCGCCGGGGCGGCGAACCTCCATGAACACCCGCGAGTTAACGTCGGGAGTTATGCGCTGGCCGTTCTGTGACAAGTAGATGGACATGGGCGCGGATCCGTCCGCGCTCTCTGGCGCGACCAGCTCGAGGCCGAAGCCTTCCTGGCTGAGAATGATGCCGCCGTTGGCACCTACTGCATGATCCTTCTCGTCACTGTGGCCGCCTTCATCGGCATGTTCTTCGTCACCGTGGGCGTCCGCGCTGGACGCCACTTCCGGGCTGCTCTGGAAGTACGTGGCACCGGCGCCGGCGACGGCGAGGCCCATTGCCAGGCTGATCGCGATGGTCAATTTCCTGTTCATAAAAACTCCACACTGAAAAAGACGGGCTAGCTCTTGTGAGCCCGAATGAGCTGTTCTGATGGCGTGGCTATTGGCGGCTGCGGGCGATGACTGCGATATCGCCGTAGATGCGCTCGAGCTGTGACCAGGATTGCGTGGCGGCCTCCAGGGCCAGCAGATACTGGAGGCGCCCCTGAATCAGGGTGCGCTGTGCATCCAGCACATCGATGAAGCCGAACTTACCCATCTCGAAGCCGCGCACGGTGCTGTCTACCGCCTTCTGCGCGGAGGGCAGGATGGTCGTCTTGAATGACTCGATTTCACTCGCGGCGGCGTCCCACTGATCCAGCGTTTCTTGCAGGGTGCCCTGCAGGCGCAGCTCAGTGGCATTGCGTTGATCACGGGCCTGGTCGGCTCGCCGGGCTGCGGCCAGTACGTTGCCCTGGTTGCGATTGAACAGGGGTAGCGGCATGGAGAGACCGACGACGTTCACGCGCTCGCGGTCTTCCGCGCTGTACTGGCTGCCGATGCTGACGCTGATGTCGGGAATGCGCAGAGTCTTTTCCAGTTCGAACGAGGCCTCCTGTTGATCCACTCCGAGCCGTGCCAGACGCATGTCAGCACTGCTGTCGAGGGCCTTCAGCAGGATGCTCTTGTCGGGTGTTGCGGGTAGCAAGGTGGCATCCCCGACCGGAAGCAGACTGGTGTCCAGATCTCCACCCAGCACCACCTGCAGGCGCGCATTGGCCGACGCCAGTTCTTTGCGGGAGCGGTTCAGCTCCAGTTGCACTTCGGCCATTTGCACCTGGGCGCGGGTGAGCTCGATGGGGGAAACCTTGCCGGCCTTGACCCGTCCTTCGGCGATAGTGGTGCCGCGCTCGGTCAGGCGCAGTGACTCTTCAGCCAGGTCGACACGCATGCGCGCTCGCAGCTGGCCGTAGAAGGCGAGGATCACTTCGGAGCGCAATTCGTTACGACTACGCTCGAGCTCAAGAGCAGCCGCGTCCGATCCACGTTCGGCAAGGCGTATGCGGGCACCGCGCTTTCCTCCCACTTCGATGGGCTGGGTGAGCTGAACCGTGCTGGTGCGGGTATCGCTGCGAGTGTCTTCGACTTCGAAGGACAGCTCGGGGTTGGGAATCAACCCAGCCTGAATGCGCTCACCTTGCGCGACTGCAATCGACCAGCCGGCAGCGGCCAGATTGGGGTTGTTCTGCTCAGCCTGTTGCAGTGCCTGGTCAAGGGTCAGATCCGCCGGGACGGCATAGACCTGCCTCGTCAGGAGCAGGGCGCAGGCCAGCACTATGGAGCTGAGCTTGCTCAGGCCGACCGTGGATCGAGGGGTGTTAGAGGACAAGGAACTCTCCCGATTTCAATATCCACAATTGCTGTCGTAATCCAGCCGTGATGGTGGAAAACACTGTGGCGTTCATTGGTCGGGGGCAATTTAGTTCTCACGGCATATCGTAAAGGTGACTGCAAAATTACAAATATGTAATCCAACTTCTTGGCGGTTTTGACTGTATTAAGATGCGCTCCGCCATTGCGGATGGATGGTTATATGTCACAGCTAGAAACAACTTTTGCCTCTCGATGAGAGACAAAGGGCGTTCTTCAGGGGGTAGGGGATTTCGGCGTGCGACAGGTTGTCGCAATGCGCTGGTGCTCGTCGATTCAAGGTTGACCCTGTACCCGCTTCAGCCTTTAGCGTGCGCGCCTCATGAGTGATCTGAGTCGTTGGTAATAATCTGCGAAGTTTGCTTATTAAAATAAATTCGCACTTTAAGGTGATTGAATATATGCGAATCCTAATTGTCGAGGATGAGCCGAAAACTGCCGAATATCTTCATCAGGGACTAACTGAGAGTGGCTATGTCACTGATAGGGCATCTACAGGGATAGATGGTTTGCACTTGGTGCGTCAGCATAATTATGACTTGGTCATACTTGACGTTAATTTGCCGGAAATCGACGGTTGGGGCGTGCTGGAGGACATCCGACGCAACAGCAGCACGCGGGTGATGATGCTCACCGCGCGCGGCCGCTTGGCGGACAAGATCAAGGGCCTGGACCTCGGGGCGGATGATTATCTGGTCAAACCTTTCGAGTTCCCCGAGTTGCTAGCACGGGTGCGCTCGTTACTGCGCCGCACCGAGCAGGTACCGATTCCCGATGTATTGCGGGTCGCGGACCTTGAGCTTGATCCTGGTCGCCACCGCGCCTTCCGTGGTGAGCAGCGCATCGACCTGACCACCAAAGAGTTCGCTTTGCTGCACTTGCTGATGCGCCGCTCGGGTGAAGTGCTGTCGCGCACCCAGATCATCTCGCTGGTCTGGGACATGAACTTCGATTGCGATACCAACGTGGTCGAGGTGTCCATCCGCAGGCTGCGCGCGAAAATCGATGACCCGTTCGACAGCAAGCTGATTCACACCCTGCGTGGCGTGGGCTACGTGCTTGAGGAGCGCGAATGAAGCCCGCCAGCCTTTCCATGCGCTTGGGCCTATCGGTCGCGTTGATGGGCGCCGCGCTGGTCGTGCTACTCGCAATGCTGGCCTACCTGGCCCTGAGCCACGAGTTGGCTTCAGCGGCGAGATCCAGTCTGCAGGGAAAGCTGGAGCAGATTGAGCATCGCCTTGTTGAGGACAGCATCACCCGTGCGGAGCTGGGCCAGGAGCCGCATGGCTTGCTCGACCTAGTGTTAGGTCATGACAACCTGAATCTGGCGATCTACGCACCCGGTGCGCAGGGAGAGCTGCTGCTTGGCATCAGTGCGCGAGCCGCTGTGCAGCCACCGCTGCCGGCACACCCGAATGGCGTAGCGTTCCAGGAGAGTCGTGACTCTTCTGGCCATAACATCTTGTCCGCCTCAAGCGAAATGCGCCTGAGTAACGGCGACAAAGTAGTGGTGCAGTTGGCCATCGATCGGACGACCGATGAGACGCTGCTGAATGCCTATCTTCGGACCACGCTGTTTGCGTTGCCGCTGCTGCTGCTGCTGATAGGTATGGGAGCATGGTGGATCGTGCAGCGCGGCCTGCTGCCGCTGCGTCAGTTCCGCAAAGTGGCCTCGCTAGTTTCCACGCAGGACCTGACTCACCGCATTCCCGTGGAGCGCCTGCCTCAGGAGCTGAGCGAGTTGGCACATGGCATCAACTTCATGCTGCATCGACTGGACAGTGGCGTGCAGCAGTTGTCGCAGTTCTCCGACGATCTCGCCCATGAACTGCGCTCACCCATTACCAACTTGATGGGCAAGGCTCAGGTCACGCTCTCGCGAGAGCGCCCGCCGCAGGAGTACAAGGCGGTGCTGGAGTCTTGCACCGAGGAGCTCGAGCGGGTCACTCGGATCGTCTCCGACATGCTGTTCCTGGCACATGTCAGCCATCCCGCAGCGCTCGTGCCGTTCGAACGCATCACGCTGGAAGATGAGGCTCGGCGAGTCGCCGACCTGTTCGCCATTGGCGCGGAAGAGAAGCAGATCAGCATCGCCGTTACCGGCATGGGCAGCACGCTGGGGGATCGGCTGATGATTCAGCGGGCCATTTCCAATTTGCTGTCCAACGCCATTCGTCACAGCCCGAGAGGTAGCCAGCTGTCGATCATCATCGAGCGGCAGTCGGAAACCGTGTCTCTGTCGGTGGGTAACCCAGGTATCGGGATTCCAGCCGAGCACGTGCCTTTTCTGTTCGAACGCTTCTACCGGGTTGATACCAGCCGATCCCGTGCCGAGGGCGGTACCGGCCTGGGGCTAGCCATTGTGCGTTCGATCATGAGCCTGCATCAGGGCAGCGTCGAAGTTAACTCCGTGCCAGGCAACTTCACGGTGTTCCGCCTGATATTCCCGCGTTGATCTTAGCCTTAGGGCCTGGCGCTTCCGCCGGGCCCGTTCCTTAATTGGGTCGCTCGAAATAGGCGTGCTTGCTCCTAGATTGGGGAGGCATAAAGCACGTTTGGCGACTATCCAGTGAAGGTGTGATATTCGGCGCCTGCCTTCCAGCATAGTGGTTTGTCGGATGCATATAGGCTGCGGCCGGATGCTGTTGGCGCCTGATTTCACGCGCTGCGCGGCCAAGGGCAGGGCGAAAAAAAGGCGCCCTAAATAGGGCGCCTAGGATTCACCTCTTCCAAAGGAGCATTTCTGCTTCAAAGGTGAATTCGTTCAATCCCAAGCAGGCTTGAGATCTCATAGCGGAGCGGCTTTGAGGGCTCCACTATGGAGGTCTGAACATAACGGGGTGGTGATTGGCGAATTACAAATTCGTCATGTGCAAGGGCCTCGCACGTGAGGCCCTGCAGTGCCTCAGAGAACGCTGAGTGGGTATTCGACGATCAGGCGGAACTCGTCCAGATCGGACTCGAACTGGGTGGCCCGGGTATTGGCCTGGCGAATGCGGAAGGACATGTCTTTCAGCGAGCCGCTCTGCACGACGTACTTCGCCTCGATGTCGCGTTCCCAGCGCTTCTGATCCGTCAGCGGGTTACCGTCCGCGTCGCGGCGCATGTAGGTACCGTTGGCGTTGGAGTAGTCGGCATCAGTGCCCTTGCCGTAACGGGTCATGAACGACAACCCAGGAATCCCATAGGGCGCCATATCCAGGTCGTAGCGCAGCATCCAGGACTTCTCTTTTGGCGAGTTGAAGTCGGTGTACTGGATGGAGTTGTCCAGGTAGATGGAGTCGGCCTGACGCAGGTAGTCGAAATCGTCGTTGCCGTTGTTGCGCTGATGAGTCAGTGCCACGGTGTGGGCGCCGAATCGAACGCCGACTTTGCCGCTCCAGATGTTGTTGTTGAACTCGCCGAAGAGCTTCTTACCTTCGTCGATGGCTTTGTAGTAGTTGAAGCCGCCGATCAGGGTGAGCTCGTCGCTCAGCGGGTAGCTCATCGAGGTGCCGAAGTAGTACTGGTCCCAGACATCCTTGAGGCGGCCGCTGTATGCACTCAGGCTGATGTGCTCGTTCAGGGCGTAATCACCGCCGGCGTAGCCGACCCAGGGAGCGTTCACTGCCCCACCGTAGAAGGTGGCGAAGTTGTCGCGCATGTCACTGGAAACCGGTTGGCTCATGGAGTGCAGACGGCCACCCTGAAGGGTCAAGCCTTCGATGCTGTTGTTGGCGACAGTGACGCCGCGGAAGGACTCTGGCAGCAGGCGCGAATCGCCGTAGTGAACGACTGGCGTGGCAGGGAAGACGTCGCCGACCTTGATCTCGGTGTCGAAGGCCTTGGCCTTCACTGCGCCACCTACTTTGCTGTAGTCGTCGCGCGCTTCTCCTTCGCTATTGACCGGCAGCACGTCAAACGTGCTACGCCCGCCATTGCGGCCGTCACCGGTATCCAGCTTCAGGCCGAGCATGGCAAAGGCATCGACACCGACACCGACAGTGCCTTGTGTGTAGCCGGACTCGAATTTGGCAATGACCCCGTGGGCCCAGGCTTCGTCGTAACCGGCTCCGCCTGGAGCGGCTGCGCCGTTGCGATGATCCCGGTTGAAGTAAAAGTTGCGGTTGAGAATGTTCAGGCTGCTGCCTTCGATGAAGCCTTCCTGGGCTTGCTCTTCGGCAAGGGCAAGGGGGCTGACACCGAGAAGGGCGGACATTACGGCAAGCGAAAGCTTGGCTTTTCTATTCATGGGTGCTCCGTAGGTAAATGGCAGTTTCTTATTGAATAGGGCGGCCAACTGGAATTGTTGGGGGTAGTGCGACCGCGGCCTATCGTTGCTGCCCGGAGCTAACGGCAAGATGATTGGATAATTACAATTCTGAAAGGAAGCGCTGTGCGCCCAGGTATGTGTTGAACCTGGCTCACGGGGCGCGGACGAAAAGAACAACACGGAGCGAGGGTCGCCCCGTCAGATGGCGATCGGCATCATGCCGTCGCCACTACCTGAACAGAGGGTGCTCAGTGCACGTGGCTTTTGCCCACATGGCTGGGTTCGTCAGACAGGGGCGTCACGCCCCCGGTGGTATTGAGTTGCTGCAGGATGCCGCAGGCCGCCGCAGCCTGGCTTTTTGCGCACTGGTGGCGCAGGTCGGTCAGCTGTTTTTGCAGCGCGAGCAAGCTCTTGATTCGTGCGTCGACGTGGCGAATGTGTTCGTCGACCAGCGCGTTGACCTCGACGCAGCTATCTTCTGGTCGATCGCGCAGTGCCAGGAGCTGGCGTATTTCCTCCAGGGTCATGTCGAGCGTGCGGCAGTTGCGAATGAACACCAGGCGGTCCACATGAGCCTGGCCATACACCCGGTAGTTGCCTTCGCTGCGAGCCGGTGCCGGTAGCAGACCTTCGCGCTCGTAGTAACGCACGGTCTCTACCAGGCAGTCCGCCAGTTTGGCCAGTTCACCGATCTTCATGCTGCACTCTCCGGGGTTGACCCTGTAGCGGCTTCAGGGTGTTCACTCTACTCCAGTTCAAGTGAGGAGCCACCATGAAAAGCTGCTGCAGCCACGAACCGGGACAACACCCACTCACCGAACAGCCCTCGCCGAGCCAGGCTGGGGAGAGCAGTGCGTCGTCTGTCAGCGTCTTCTATATCCAGGCCATGGATTGCCCGACCGAGAAGAACCTGATTGAAGGCAAACTGGGTGCGATGCCTGGTATCCACCAGCTCGACTTCAACCTGCTCGAGCGAGTCCTGCGTGTGCAGCATGAGCTGGCTTCTGCGCAGCCCATCGTCGATGCGATCTCCACGCTTGGCATGCATGCCGAACCGCGCAACGGCCAGGCTCAGGTGCGCCTGCGTATCGAGCAGATGGATTGCCCCACCGAGGAGCGCCTGATTCGCGACAAGCTGGCCGGTGATCCGCGTATCGGCCTGTTGGAGTTCAACCTTCTGCAACGCGTCCTCACGGTGGGGCACGACCAGGCGCTGCCGGACATCCTCGCCGCCATACAGTCGCTGGGCTTCAACGCCGAGGTGCTGGAGGACAGCGCCGATGAGCCGCCCGCTCCTGCACCGCATAAGCCATGGTGGCCGCTGGCGATCTCTGGTATCGCGGCAGTGTCTGCGGAGGTTGTGCATTTCACTCAGGCGGCGCCGGAGTGGGTCGTCGCGGCCATGGCTGTCGTTGCCATCCTGTTTTGCGGCCTGAGCACGTACAAGAAAGGCTGGATTGCGATCCGCAACCGCAACCTCAACATCAATGCGCTGATGAGCATCGCCGTCACGGGCGCAATGCTGATCGGCCAGTGGCCAGAAGCGGCAATGGTGATGTTCCTGTTCTCCATCGCCGAACTCATCGAGGCACGCTCGCTGGATCGGGCGCGCAATGCCATTCGTGGCTTGATGGATCTGGCTCCGCCACGGGCAACGGTGCGCCAGGCAGATGGCAGCTGGTTGGAGGTGGAGGTGAAAGCGGTCAGCCTCGGCGCTGTGGTCCGTGTGCGCCCTGGTGAGCGCATCGGCCTGGATGGCGAGGTGGTTGCAGGGAGCTCAACGATCAACCAGGCGCCCATCACTGGCGAGAGCCTGCCGGTCGAGAAGGGCGTTGGGGATCAGGTATTCGCCGGCACCATCAACGAGGCCGGCTCTCTCGAGTATCGGGTGTCCGCCGCCGCGCGTGACACCACGCTGGCGCGGATCATCAAGGCGGTGGAGGAGGCGCAGGGTAGCCGAGCCCCGACCCAGCGTTTCGTCGACCGCTTCTCGCAGATATACACCCCGGCGGTATTCGCCTTCGCCCTGGCGGTAGCGGTAATCCCGCCGCTGTTCCTGGGTGGTACCTGGCTGGACTGGGTCTATCGGGCCCTGGTGCTGCTGGTGGTCGCCTGCCCCTGTGCTCTGGTGATTTCTACACCGGTCACCATTGTCAGCGGCCTGGCCGCTGCGGCGAGGAAGGGAATCCTGATCAAGGGCGGTGTTTATCTGGAAAGCGGCCGCGATCTCGATCTGCTGGCCCTCGACAAGACAGGCACCATCACCCATGGCAAGCCGGTGCAGACCGATTTCCTGCCGCTGCAGGAGCAGGATGCGCAGCGCTACCGCGAGCTGGCTGCCAGCCTGGCCTCCCGCTCAGATCATCCCGTGTCGAAGGCGATCGCGCGTCATGCCGATGAGCAGAACGTCGCACGGGTTGAAGTGACTGCCTTCGAAGCCCTGGCTGGTCGCGGTGTGAAAGGAGAGATGAACGGCCAACTCTTTTATCTCGGCAATCATCGCCTGGTAGAGGAGCTTGGAATCTGCTCGCCAGCACTCGAGCAGACGCTTGAGGCGCTGGAGAAACAGGGCAAGACAGTGGTGGCCCTGTGCAGTGAGCGCGCGCCCCTGGCACTCTTCGCGGTAGCGGATACGGTCAAGGAGACGAGCCGCGAAGCCATCCGCGAGCTGCATGAACTGGGCGTGAAGACCTGCATGCTCAGTGGCGACAATGCCCATACTGCCCGCGCCATTGCTGCTCAGGTCGGTATCGACGAAGCCCGTGGTGATCTACTCCCGGTGGACAAGCTCAGGGTCATTACCGAGGCTCAGGAGCAGCACCATACCGTGGGGATGGTCGGGGACGGCATCAACGACGCTCCGGCACTCGCCAAGGCGCAGATCGGTTTCGCCATGGGCGCGGCGGGTACCGATACCGCGATCGAGACCGCCGACGTGGCGTTGATGGACGATGACTTGCGCAAAATCCCTGCATTCGTGCGGCTGTCGCGAAGCACCGGGAGCATCTTGCGGCAGAACATCGTCCTAGCGCTCGGCATCAAGGCCGTGTTCCTGGTCATGACGCTGAGCGGAGAGGCCACCATGTGGATGGCCGTGTTCGCCGACATGGGCGTGAGCCTGCTGGTGGTGTTCAACGGCTTACGATTGCTTCGCAAGTAATGATGCCGTTTCCAGAAGGGCCGATCACGTATCGGCCCTTCTGCATTTCTGCCTTCCGGAATACGCCAGGCCACGTGTGACAAGGCATGCAGGCAAGATGTCAGCATTGTAATCGGGGCCTCATGCCCTCGTTAGCTACGGCTTTTTAAGATGGCCACGACTTCGCAGAGAGCCGCATCCATGGCTCACGCGACACTTAAGAGGCCATGCCATGAAATACCTGAAATACACACTGATCGCCGTTCTTGCCCTGGGTACCGCGCCGGCATTCGCCCGTGGTGACGGCTACAACAAAACCCAAGAGTTCTATCAGCGCTTCCGCGAGAACCAAGAGAAGTACCACGGCAAGAAGAGTGACGAGGCGCAGAAGGCCAACAGTGCGGACCTCAAACGCAGCGAGCCCAAGGAAGCGCAGAAGAGCCGCAGCGACAGCAACTGAGAACATCTCAGGCTGATCCGCAAAGCGCCCCCAGGGGCGCTTTTTTATTCAGGGCTCGGAAGGCCCATACAATTCAACGCTGCTGGCTCAATGATTCGATGATTCGACACTCCTCGATCACTCCACCATGGCAGCAGGACAGCAAGCGCTGCAGCTCCTGCTCCAATCCCTGCAAATCACGGATACGCAGCCTGACCTGTTCCAATTGCTCAGCCACCTTGGCATCCACCGATGCACAGGACGCCTGACGGTGATCGGAAAAGCCCAGCAATTGGCGGATGTCGTCGAGGCTGAAACCCAGCGCTCGGCTGCGGCGAATGAACAGCAGTCGGTCGCGTTCTTCTTCCGTGTACTGGCGGTAGCCGGAAGCATTGCGCGAGGCCATAGGCAACAAACCGAGCTGCTCGTAGTAGCGGATCGTTACCGCCTTGGTATCGGTGACGCGTGCCAGTTGGCCCACGGTGAAGCTCGTCGTACTCATGGCGCTTGACCTTATAGTCGCTATAACCCTCATTCTAACGACAAGATCGAGCGAACGAGGTACGGATCATGGACAGCTGCTGCGAAAACAAGGCCGTCGAACTGGCCCAACTGCGCGCTAAACAGAGCCGAGTGCTCTATATCGTCCTGGCCGTCAACGCCGTCATGTTTCTGGTGGAGTTCATCGCCGGTTGGATCGCCAACTCAACGGCGTTGCTCGGCGACTCGTTGGACATGTTCGGCGACGCCTCAGTCTATGCCCTCACCCTGTTCGTCCTGCACCGCAGCGTCCGTGCTCGCGCTGGCGCCGCGCTGTTCAAGGGCGGATTCATGCTGTTTTTTGGCGTGCTGGTGGTAGCCGATGCCCTGCGCAAACTGATACTGCAGGAAGTGCCGTCCGCCGACTTGATGGGCGTCATCGGCACACTCGCACTGATCGCCAATGGCTACTGCTTCGCGCTGCTCTACAGCCACCGCTCCGATGACTTGAACATGCGTTCGACCTGGCTCTGCTCGCGTAACGACTTGCTGGCCAACAGCAGCGTGATCATCGCTGCAGGCATGGTCGCGGTGTCAGGCAGCTTGTGGCCGGACATTCTCGTCGGCCTGGCCATCGCAGCATTGTTCCTGCACTCCGCTGGGCAGATCATCCGCGAGGCTTGGGTAGAGTGGCGAGCCAGCGCGCCTGAGCCGCAACAATCGCAGCTGACTACCAACTGCTGCGCCGGCGAGGCACAGGCAAAAGCTGATTCGTGTTGCGCACCTAGCCCACAGCCACTGCTAGGCATCACTGAACCGACCTCGACGCCGGTCCAGTTCGAGCCGGTCAAGAGTTGCTGCGCGGGTGAGGCTCAGACAGCTAAGAAGGACACCTGCTGCGAACAGACTCCGGTTGCCAGCACGCCAGCGAAGGGCTGCTGCTCGCCCAAACAACAGGACTAAACCCATAACAACATGGAGTACAACGATGCGCAGACTCGTACAACTCGCGACTACAGGGCTACTGTTGTTCGCCTCGACTATGGCCATGGCAGAGCTGAAGGTCAGCGAGGCAAAGCTACGGCTGTTGCCGGGCAACTTGCCGGCGGCCGGCTATTTCACCCTGACCAACAGCGGCAACCAGCCGGTGGTACTGACCGGCGCTCAGAGCCCGGCCTTCGCCCAGGTGATGATGCATCGCAGCTCGCTGGAAAACGGCATGGCCAGCATGCAGCACGTCGCTCAGGTCGAGGTAGCCGCTGGCGCGACGCTGAAATTCGCCCCCGGCAGTTATCACCTGATGCTGATGCAGCGCCAACGCGAGCTGGCCCTGGGCGACCAAGTCGAAGCAAGCCTGCTGTTCGCCGATGGCCAGAGCCTGCCGGTGACCTTCACCGCCGTACCGCCTGGCGCGGACTGAGGATCAGCAGATGACCACCCAAACGCCCTCGCATCTGTGGACTCTCCTGCTCCTGGCCTGGCTGGTAGCGCTGGTGTCGACGCTTTCCGCACTGTTTATCGGTGAGGTGATGGGCCAGGCGCCCTGCGTGCTGTGCTGGTTCCAGCGCGCCTTCATGTTTCCACTGGCAGTGATCCTGGCCATTGCCTGCTACCGCTCGGATTTCGCCGTCTGGCGCTATGCACTGCCGCTGGCCGGCATCGGTGCGTTGCTCGCCTTTGCGCACGTACTGCTCTACGCCGGCTTGATTCCGCAGCCGATCCAACCCTGCACGGCCACCGGGCCATCGTGCTCCGGTACCGGCATGACCATCTTAGGCGGCGTACCGCTGCCGGGGCTGGCGCTGTTCGCCTTCGTTCTGATCGTCATTCTGCTTGTCCTTATCCGTCGGAGAACCACCCCATGAACCGCCGTACTCTGGTCCTGATCATCAGCGTGGTGATCCTGGTCGCCTTCGCTGCAGCCGCTTACTTCTACTCGCCGTCGGCACCGCATCCAGCAGAGCAGCCCGCTCAAGCCCAGCCCCCAGCACAAGGTCCGGCACAGCAGGCAACTTCCAGTGCAGTGAATCTGGTTCGCTTCCACTCGCCGGTCTTCGGCCCTGCGCAGGCTCCGGTCACCATCGTCGAGTTCTTCGACCCTTCCTGCGAGGCTTGCCGCGCCTTCTATCCCCATGTGAAGAAGATCCTCGCCGAGAACCCCGACAACGTGCGCTTGGTGTTGCGCTACGTGCTGTTCCACCAGGGTTCGGAAGAAGTCGCTCGGATGCTGGAAGCCGCTCGCAAGCAGAACCTCTACCCGCAAGTCCTGGAGGCAGTACTGGAAGCCCAGCCAGGCTGGCATGACGATCCCAAAGTGCTGGAAGCCTGGGTCGTCGCTGAGCGCGCCGGACTGAATGTGGAGAAAGCCCGCGCAGACATGCATACGCCAGCCGTTGATGCGGTGCTACAACTGGATATGCAGGATGTGAAGGCTGTAGGTGTCCAGGGCACGCCGACCTTCTTCGTTAATGGTCGTCCGCTGGATGAGTTCGGTCCCGAACCGCTGCGCCTGCTGGTCGAAAGCGAAGTCGCCAAAGTCGGGAAGTGATGTCATGGGCGCATTGGAAAACCGCATTCCGCCGCCTCTGGTAGCCACCCTGTTTGGCTTGCTGATGTGGCTTGCCGCCCGCCAGTTGCCGGGTGCTCTGCAGCTAGCCATCGAGTGGCGTATCGCTCTGGCGCTGCTGGTACTGCTGGCAGGAGTCTCTATCTGCCTGGCCGGCGTATTGTCCTTCCGCCATGCCCGTACCACGGTCAACCCGCTGAAGCCGGAAACGGCTTCGGCGCTGGTCAGCTCAGGGGTCTACCGGTATACGCGAAATCCCATGTACCTGGGCTTCGCCACTGCCCTGCTGGCCTGGGCGATCTACCTCGCCTGGCCGCCGGCACTGCTGGGTGTGCTGGGCTTCGTGCTGTACATGAATCGCTTCCAAATCGAACCGGAGGAGCGAGCCCTGGCCGGTCTTTTCGGCAGCGACTTTGAGCAGTACTGCAGTCGGGTGAAGCGCTGGTTGTAGGGTGAATAGATGTCCGCTTTTGGCCGGTAGCAGCCGGTGTCGTTGGGCAGCTTCCGGCTAATAGCTGCTCGTCGGGTGCAGGTTTGTGCGTGATTCGGAAGGGGGGTAACACAGGGCGCGATCCAAGTGCTCAGCCCAGAACTACTCTATTGCGGCCAGTACTTTTAGCCTGGTAGAGCGCTGTATCTGCACGTTCAAGCCAGTATTCCATGGGATAAGTGCTATCGATCTGGATCAGCCCAATACTGACCGTGGAGTGGAGGATTCCTTGAGGACTATCTAGGCGTTCGTCGGCCCAGTGTTCACGTAGGTGATTTAGTAGCGTAGTGGCTTGATCCTGCTCGGTATCTGGCATTAGTAGAACGAACTCCTCACCCCCAAACCTGGCAAACAGATCGGTTCGACGGATCCGTTTATGACAGAGATGGCTGAAACGCTGTAGCACCTGATCACCGATAGCATGTCCATAGCGGTCGTTGATTTTTTTGAAATAATCCAGGTCGAAAATTGCCAGACAAGCCGGACTAGAGTTGCGACTGCTACGCACTAGTTCGTGCTCAGTTCGCTCTGCAAAGGCCCGACGATTTAGGGCGCCGGTTAGGGGGTCGCGGAAGGCCAGCGAACGTAGCTCTTCTTCCAATGCTTTGCGCACACTGACGTCACGTATCTCCGCGACCCTACTGCCATCATCCAGAGCCGCCACACTAAGTTCCGCCGCGAATTGAGAGCCGTCGCCACGCAGTGCCTGGAAATCATGAGGCTGGCTATCGGCGACTGATAGCTGTATCAGGAGGTCATCGTTTGCTTCGAACAGGTCTGCAAGCGGTTGCCCTATCAGCTCACTTAGAGGGCGGGCATATAGCTCTGCCAGCATCGGGCTGGCATCGAGTATTCGGCCCTCTTTTAACAGCATAACGCCCCCATTTGTCACGCTCATCAACCGTTCAAAACGATTGGAGCTGACCCTGGCTTCGCGAGCGTGATGTTGGCTATCTAATAGGGCTCGCTTTAAGGTCAGTAATGCCATGCCGACGAGAGCGGCTACCCACAATGGCACACCGAAATTGATAGGTAGCAGGTAGGACATCGAGCTTGTTTCATCGACATGCTCAATGCCTTGCAAGCTGGTTACTAGAGCGAGAAGCCCACTAATAGTCGTAACCAAGCAATAGCCAGCAAAAGTCAGCGCTACGAAACGTCTTACTCCTTTGAGCTCTGGCTCGCCTGGTCCTGACCAGAGCGTATAGCTTGCAAGCCCTGCGAGTAGAGCGCTGATGGTTGAGTGGAAGGCCACAAGCAACTCGGAGTTGAAGGGGGAAACCCACCAATGCCAAGCCAAGAAGGCACAAACCAATCCTGCGCTGGATGGCACCATCCACCATGGGGGTGACAGCCCCAAGAAGCGAAAAAGCCCCACCACTAATACAGCTTCTCCAGCAATCTGCAGAGCGTTGCCGACGACATTAGGAAGAGGGCGCTCGATAATCGAAAGAAGAAAGCCGGAGACTAGTAGCAGAACCCCGCTAGTCCAAACCCCAGGGCCGCGATACGGGCGGGAGTAGTACCAAAGCGCTGTGCAGGCAACTGCACTAGCTGCCATCAAGTTGATACTCAACAGCAGAGGGGAATAGTACAGGCTGTTCATGTTGAGTTTCCGAGTCAGCCGATGCTTTGCGTACGGAGGGCACGTTGGCGAGATACTCAACCGTAATGCAGCGCTTCGAGGGCTTGTGCAGAAGGAGCGCTTGTAGGATGGAGTCTGCTCAACTGCAATGCAGCTTAGTCTGTGCAGAGATACCACGCCCCAATGGGGCGCCCTAACAGCAGGCTAGATTTCATGGCCCGGATGCGGGGGCTCTAGGCTCGATCGCGTTTCTCGTCGTCAGTGGTATCGTTGGGGGCACATTGATAGCTCCCCAGCTCAGGACGTTTCAACTTGAATAAATCAATCACGCTGTGCCTAAAGCGGTTGGATTTGGTCATGTTCCGTTCAGCGTGATGAGCGAAGCCGCCGCCACAGAGTGGTCCGACTGATCCCGAGTCGGCGTGCTGCTTCGTCAAGATTGCCCTGACAATTCTCCAGCGTCTCTTGTATGTGCTGCAGCTGCGCGGTTTTGCCGATGGTGTGTAAGTCCTTTGTGCGTGGTCGCTCCTTCTGAGGGGCAGGCTGGGGCAGGCTGTCCCACAGTTCTGGCAGAACGCGAGCCAAATACTGCTCATCCACACCGTGCTCGTGGAAGATTTCATGGGCAGAGAGCATCGCTCGCTCGATAACGTTCTCCAGCTCCCTAACGTTCCCTGGCCAGGTGTAGCGCAAGAGGTAGGGGAGTAGGGCCTCCGTAATGGCGGCAGCGCCTAAAGGTTGTCCCTGGACCAGTAGGCGCTGGCTGATTCCTCGGGAGATAAGGGGGATGTCCTCGGGCCGTTCGCGCAGGGGAGTGGTCTGCAAGCGAAGAATGTTGAGTCGGTAGTACAGGTCGGTACGGAACTCACGCTCCTTCATGGCGGCACCCAGATCCTTATGAGTGGCGGCAATGATGCGCACATCGATGGAAATCGGCTCGGTGCCACCCAGGCGCAGGACCTCACGCTCCTGCAGCACGCGCAGGAGGCGTGTCTGCAACGACACGGGCATGTCACCGATCTCGTCGAGGAATAGTGTGCCTCGATGGGCAGCTTCGAACAGGCCTGGCTTGCCACCCTTGCGTGAGCCACTGAAGGCGCCTTCCTCATAGCCGAACAATTCACTTTCCAGCAGGGATTCGGGAAACGCGGCGCAGTTGATGGCGACGAAGGGGGCCTTCCAGCGTGGGCTTTCGTTGTGGATGCCTTGGGCCAGAAGCTCCTTGCCGGTGCCGCTTTCGCCGGTGATCAGGATGGTCGATTGGCTGGTGGCGAAACGTTTGGCCAGTTGCAGCATTTCCCGGTTGGCCTTGCTGTTGCCATCTAGCTGGTCGAGCCGGTAGCGGGCAGCGAAGGCGCCAGGGCGGCGGGTTGAGCGGATGCGTTGGTCGGCGCGCTGAACGGCGGTGATGTCCTGGCAAGTGAAAACTAGGCCGGTGCGTTCGCCGTTCTCCAGGATGGGTAGCAAGTTACTGACTGCCGAGTGCGATCCGAGCCGGATCACTCGATTCTCCTCACTGGCGCCATCTTGCAACGCTTGCTGCAGGTCCAACTCCGGACATAATTGCTGCAGCGGCCGTCCTAGCGCAGCACCGATCGGTAATTCCAATAACTGAGCTAGGGCCGGATTGAGTGATTGCACTATGCCCTGGTTGTCGACCGCCGCGACGCCGGCGGGGATGTGCTTCAGCACGGCATCCAGATGCCGTCGCTTGGCGATCTCGATGCGTTGACTGTCGAGAATACCCATAGCTTCCTCCAGAGCCTTTCGTGCTGTGTCCTCGCTGAGTGAAAGCACTCCGTGCAGCCCAGCCTGTTCTGCCAGCTCCACCACCGTCGATGAGCCGATGATGCTGCGGCAGCCTAGTTGGGCCGCCTGCTCGACAGCCTGGCGAGCTCCTTCAAGCGAGGTGTAGGCGGCCTGGTGAATCTGAACCTTGAAGAGCGTGGCCATAGCTTGCAGGTCCTGGTTGATGCGGCTGTAGCTGATCACGGCCACCTGCGAGGAGGTTTCACTGGCCTGCCCCAACGCCCGGAGCAGATCGCCGCCGCCCACCCGCATTGCCAGGACCGGGCGCGTCAAGTGCTTACGCAGGTAGGCGGCCGTGGCCCCGGCACAGACGAACACATCGACCTTGCCTGTTTGCTCCAGTTCGCGGGCAGTCTGCAGCGCGTCGGCCACCGAGGTATCAAGGACCTCGATACGGGTGTCGGGATAGTCCGGTGTCAGCCTGGTTACCACATCGGCGAGTCGGCTGCGTTGCTGGGGGCGCTGCAGATGGCTAATCAGCACGACGACCTGGGAGGAGGGAAGGCTCATGGTGGGGTCTGTTCATTATTGAATTGTTTCGATACTGAATGAGCTGGTTGCATATTTGCAACGATATGTCTGCTGCTCCGATTCCCTTGAATCTCTCAGCCCAGGCTGCACGGGGTCTGTAGGGGTTCTTGAGAAATTGGCCCAGGGTTTGCTCTCGGGGTTCTGCCCATTCGAAACCCAGGCAGAGCCCACAGATTCATGAGCAGTTCTTCAACGATTCCTTTGGCCAGTGATACGCCCGAGGCCATGTTCGACGATCACCGCCTGGCCGAATTCATCCGTGAACAGGCTTCGGCAACGCGAGTGGTCATCCAGGCTCGCAAGCGCCTGAGCGGTGGCGCCATCCAGGAAAACTGGCTGCTGGACCTGCAGATAGAGGGCGGCCCGTGGGTCGGTTCCCGACGTTGGGTGCTGCGCAGCGATGCCCTCTCCGCGCTT
Source organism: Pseudomonas sp. ML96 (assembly GCF_000761545.1). Classification (GTDB taxonomy): domain Bacteria; phylum Pseudomonadota; class Gammaproteobacteria; order Pseudomonadales; family Pseudomonadaceae; genus Aquipseudomonas. Next base: position 22,104 of record NZ_JPMY01000018.1, read on the forward strand.
CCCGCCAGCCTAGGTCGCGAACAGGAGTTCGCCGTGTTGCAGGTGGTGCACCAGGCGGGCGTGAAGGTGCCGCGCCCGCTCTGGCTATGCCGCGATGCTCGCGTCCATGGCCGGGTGTTCTTCCTGATGGAGTACGTGCTGGGTATCGCCGCCGGGCGGTTGCTCAGCGCCGGCGTCGGAGCCCAGGGCCAATCGCGGCTGGCAGCGCAGCTCGGTGCCAACCTGGCGCGTCTGCATCAGGTCCGCCCGCCGTGCGCCACGCTGGATTTCCTGCCCATGCCGGACAGTTCGCCGGCATTGGTGACCATCCAGGCCTATCGCCGCTACCTCGACACCCTCGCCGATGCCTATCCGGTGCTGGAGTGGGGGTTGCGCTGGTGCGAGCTGCAGGTTCCGCCCAGCAGCGGCTTGTGCCTGCTGCACCGCGACTACCGCACGGGCAACTACCTGGCCAGCGAGCAGGGCCTCGAGGCCGTGCTTGATTGGGAATTCACCGGCTGGGGCGACCCTTGCGAGGACCTAGGTTGGTTTACCGCCCCTTGCTGGCGCTTCACCCGGCCCGATCTCGAAGCGGGTGGCATCGGCGTGCTGGAGGATTTCCTGCAGGGCTACCACGAGCAGTCCACTCTACGCATCGAACGCAGCCAACTGCACTACTGGCAGGTCATGGCCACCCTGCGCTGGGCGGTGATCGCCCTGCAGCAAGGCCAGCGTCACCTCTCCGGTGAGGAGCCTTCCCTCGAGCTGGCATTGACTGCACGCCTGTTGCCCGAGCTTGAGCTCGACATCCTGAACATGACTGGAGCCGATGCGCCATGACCCAGCCGAATGCCGCTGAACTGCTCGACATTGCCCGCCAGACGCTGCTGGAGCAGGTCGCGCCGGCGTTGCCCGGCGAGCTGCGCTATCCGGTGCTGATGATCGCCAATGCCATGGCCATCGCCGCGCGGGAAAGCCGCACCAAGGCCGTGCTCGATGACCAGGAGCGGATGCGCCTGGCGGCCCTGGTGGATGGGGCTCCCGCCACCTTGCCCGAGGCCCGCCGCCAGTTGGCAGGCGCTATTCGCGCCGGTGTACATGATGCCCCGCACGCCCGCCGCAACCTGGTTGGCGCATTGCGCGCAATCACGCTCGCCCAACTGGCGATCAGCAATCCCAAGGCCGTGCCCTGAGCGCGGCTGGCCACACTCACTTCTCACGACCGACTCGCCCAACAAGGACAACCATGAACTTCTCTCTCCCGGACGAACTCCTGGCGCTGCAGGCCAAGACCCGAGACTTCATTGCGGAACAGGTGATCCCCTTTGAAAACGACCCCCGCCAGGGCGCCCACGGCCCCAGTGACGCCTTGCGCCTGGACCTGCTGGGCCGTGCACGCGATGTGGGCCTGCTGACCCCCCATGCCAGCCGCGAGATGGGCGGCCTGGGGCTGAGCCACGTGGCCAAGGCCATCGTTTTCGAAGAGGCCGGTTACTCGCCCCTGGGCCCGGTGGCGTTGAACATCCATGCCCCGGACGAAGGCAATATTCATTTGATGGACGTGGTCGCCACCGAGGAGCAGAAGGACCGTTGGTTACGGCCTCTGGTCCAGGGTCATGCACGCTCTTGCTTCGCCATGACCGAGCCGGCGCCGGGCTCGGGCTCCGATCCGTCGATGCTGCGCACGACCGCCACCCGCGACGGTGACGACTACGTGATCAATGGCCGCAAATGGCTGATCACCGGTGCCGAGGGGGCCGACTTCGCCATCGTCATGGCGCGCATGGAGGACGGCACGGCCACCATGTTCCTCACCGACATGCAGCGTGAGGGCATCGTCCATGAGCGTCAGCTGGATTCATTGGACCGCTGCTTCACCGGCGGGCACGGCCAACTGCGCTTCGACAACCTGCGGGTGCCGGCGAGTGATGTACTGGGTGAGATCGGCAAGGGCTTTCGCTACGCCCAGGTGCGCCTTGCGCCCGCGCGCCTGACCCACTGCATGCGCTGGCTCGGTGCCGCGCGTCGTGCTCACGACATCGCCTGCGACTATGCGCGCACTCGTGACGCCTTTGGCAAGCCGCTAGGCGAGCACCAGGGCGTGGGCTTCATGCTGGCCGACAACCAGATGGACCTGCATGTGGTGCGCCTGGCGGTCTGGCACTGCGCCTGGGTGCTTGACCAGGGCCAGCGGGGCAATGTCGATTCGAGCATGGCCAAGGTGATCAGCTCCGAGGCGCTGTGGCGGGTCGTTGATCGCTGCATGCAGGTACTGGGCGGGCGCGGGGTGACCGGCGACACGGTGGTGGAGCGCATCTTCCGTGACATCCGTCCGTTCCGCATCTACGACGGCCCGAGCGAAGTGCACCGGATGAGCCTGGCGAAGAAGCTGCTCGGCCAGCGCCCGGGGAGCCACTGATGCAGCCCGACCTGGTTCGACTGTTTTCCCTCGACGGTCGTCGCGCCCTGGTGACCGGCGCCTCCAGTGGCCTGGGCCGACACTTCGCCATGACCCTGGCCGCCGCCGGTGCCGAGGTGGTGGTGACTGCCCGGCGCCAGGCGCCGCTGCAGGAGTTGGTGGAGGCCATCGAGGGGGCGGGGGGACGCGCCCGTGCCTTCGCCCTCGATGTGACCTGCCGCGAGGATATCTGCCGGGTGCTCGATGCCGCGGGCCCGCTGGATGTGCTGGTCAACAACGCCGGGGTGAGCGACAGCCAACCCTTGCTGGCCTGCGACGATGACAGCTGGGATCGCGTGCTCGATACCAACCTCAAGGGCGCCTGGGCCGTAGCCCAGGAAAGCGCCCGGCGCATGGTCGCGGCAGGGAAGGGGGGCAGCCTGATCAACGTCACCTCGATCCTCGCCAGCCGTGTGGCCGGCGCCGTTGGCCCATATCTCGCGGCCAAGGCCGGCCTGGCTCACCTGACCCGGGCCATGGCCCTGGAGCTGGCGCGCCATGGCATACGGGTGAACGCTCTGGCGCCGGGCTATGTGATGACCGACCTGAACGAGGCCTTCCTGTCCGGCGAAGCGGGGCAGAAGTTGCGTGCGCGTATTCCCAGTCGGCGTTTCAACCAGCCGGCGGACCTCGACGGGGCCTTGCTGCTGCTCGCCAGCGACGCCGGACGTGGCATGAGCGGTAGTGAGATCGTGGTCGATGGCGGCCATCAGTGCAGCAGCCTGTAGGCGCCGCGGTGACTGGCCCTGCGGCGCCGGCGTTCGCCGTGCTGCAGGGGCGGTCAAGACAATAAGAAATAGGAGATGGATATGTGCGTGCAACCCCTGGACTGCCCATGGACGAGGTACCTGGCATGATGACGCCGAGCTTCGAACACGAACTGGCCCCCAATGCGGCCAACCATGTGCCGCTGTCGCCACTGTCGTTTCTCAAGCGCGCTGCGCAGGTCTACCCGCAGCGCGACGCGGTGGTCTATGGCGACCGCCGCTACAGCTACCAGCAGCTGCATCAGCGCAGTTGCGCCCTGGCCAGTGCCCTTGAGCGGGTCGGCGTACAGCCGGGCGAGCGGGTGGCGATCCTGGCGCCGAACATCCCCGAGATGCTGGAGGCGCACTATGGCGTACCCGGCGCCGGGGCGGTCCTGGTGTGCATCAATATCCGCCTGGAGGCACGCAGCATCGCGTTCATCCTGCGTCACTGCGAAGCCAGGGTACTGATCTGCGACCGTGAGTTCGGCGCCGTGGTCCACCAGGCGCTGGCAATGCTGGAGACGCCGCCCTTGCTGGTGGGCATCGACGATGCCCAGGCCGAGGGCGGCGACCCGGTAGCTGATCTGGATTACGAGTGTTTCCTGGCCCAGGGCGACGTCAACCGGCCGCTGAGCGCGCCGCGCAACGAATGGCAATCCATCGCCATCAACTACACCTCCGGTACCACCGGCGATCCCAAGGGCGTGGTCCTGCACCACCGCGGCGCCTACCTCAATGCCTGCGCTGGTGCCCTGATCTTCCAGCTGGGGCCGCGCAGCGTCTATTTGTGGACCTTGCCGATGTTCCATTGCAACGGCTGGAGCCACACCTGGGCGGTAACCCTGTCGGGTGGCACTCATGTGTGTCTGCGCAAGGTGCAGCCGGAAGCGATCCATGCGGCGATCGCTGCGCATGGCGTAACCCACCTGAGCGCTGCGCCGGTGGTGATGTCGATGCTGATCCATGCCAAGCATGCCAGTGCGCCTGGCGGGCCGGTGTCGGTCATTACCGGCGGCGCCGCGCCCCCCAGCGCAGTGATTGCCGCCATGGAGGCGCTCGGCTTCAGCATCACCCATGCCTACGGCATGACCGAAAGCTACGGCCCCAGCACGCTGTGCCTGTGGCAGCCGGGCGTCGACGAGCTGCCGCTGGAGGACCGGGCCCGGTTCATGAGCCGCCAGGGCGTGGCCCACCCGATGCTGGAGGAAGCCACTGTGCTGGACGCCGACACTGGCCAGCCGGTTCCTGCTGACGGAACCACCTTGGGCGAACTAGTGGTGCGCGGCAACACGGTGATGAAAGGCTACCTGCATAACCCAGAGGCGACTCGCAGCGCCCTGGCCGACGGTTGGCTGCACACGGGGGACCTGGCCGTGTTGCATCCGGACGGTTATGTGGAAATCAAGGACCGGAGCAAGGACATCATCATTTCCGGAGGCGAGAACATCAGCTCGCTAGAAATCGAAGAGGTGCTCTATCAGCACCCCGGGGTGATCGAGGCCGCTGTGGTGGCGCGCCCGGATGCGCGCTGGGGCGAGACCCCCCAGGCCTTCGTCACCCTGCGCGCCGATGCCGAGGCCACTATCACGGGTGACGATCTGATTCTCTGGTGCCGTGAGCGCCTGGCGCATTTCAAGGCACCACGGCATGTGTCGCTGGCAGAGCTGCCCAAGACCGCTACCGGCAAGATCCAGAAGTTTGTCCTGCGCGAGTGGGCCCGGCAACAGGCAGCGGAAACCGCGGGCCACGCAGGCTGATCGAGCTGCGCAGCTTCACCTGCTGTCGCTCGACATGCAGCGACCGACCGGAAGGGTGATGCGTGGTCACCCTTCCGGCCAGCCGCCAGGCCAGTCGAGTCTGCTGGATCATCGTGAGGAAGGGCTTCACATCATCCGCCATAATTTAGGCAAGCCGTGCACCTGTCAGTGACCAGAAGTCGTGAGCCGAACCTTCAATGATGACGTCTTCCATTCAGGGTACAGCGTTACTAGGTTTTGACGACTTCGCCATCGCGCAAGGTCTTGAGCCTCGTGCGCTGAAGGCTGAGGTTTCTCTCTGCCTGGGTGACCTCGACACAGCGATCGAAACCCGGCAGTTCAATCAGCTGCTGGAGTTGTGCGCGCAACGTTCGGGCAATGGCCTGTTCGCGCTGCAGTTCGGCCTGGAGCACGGCATGCGGGGTATGGGGAGCCTGCTGCATGCCATTCATGGCGCGCGCACCGTCGGCGAGGTCGTGCACTCGCTGAGCCGGCATTCCCATGTGCTCGGTACTGCGGTGCAGTTTCGTATCGAACGACATGCCGGCAGCGCACGGCTGCTCTACCAAGTTACCGATGCCGATATTCCCTGCGTACGGCAGACCGTGGAGTGGGCCATGGGCATGAGTGCGCAACTCATGCAAAGCCTGCTCAAGCACCTTTGGCGCCCCCATGCCTTGCTCCTGCAGCATGGCGCGGTTATGGCACCGGCTGCCTACCGGTGCCTGCTGGGTGTGACGCCGCGCTTCTCCAGCCTAGAGAACGCCTGGGTCTTCGCCCCCTCTCTCCTGGATACACGGCTCGCCGTACAGGATGAGCGGTTCATGCAACTGACGCGGCAGCTTCAGGAGGAGTTGGCGGACATCAGCTTGCAGTCGCTACCCATCCACGTTCAAAGGCTCATTCGCAACCGGATGCCCCATGGGCGCGTCACGGTGGAGCAGATTGCCATGGACCTGAATGTCAGCCCACGCAGCCTGCAGCGCTACCTGCTGACACAGGGCACGAGTTTCCAGGCGCTGCTGGACAAGACACGCCAGACGGTGGCCACACGCCTGATCCGTGATGCGTCGATCAGCCTGACGCAGGTGGCGGATTTGCTGGGGTATACCCAGCTCGGTGCGTTCTCTAGGGCGTTCAGTCGCTGGCATGGCGTCAGTCCGCAACAATGGAAACGCCAATTGCACCAGGCGCCTGCGCTCGCCCCGAACGCTAAGTGCCCCGCGTCGCAACCGCCATCCGCAGAGGCGTGACCAGCATGGCGACCGTTCCTTTCGTTCGGGCGATTAGCCTTACCGGGTTCCATGCGTTCGCTGCGGCGCAGGGACTCGATCCCGTACAGATGCTCAGGCACATAGGTTTGCCGAGCCACAGCGTGCAACACGAGGACGACCTTTTTCCCTACCAGCAATATTGCGCCTTGCTGGAGGCCTGCAGCCTGCATTCAGGGGATGCGCTGTTCGGCCTGAAATATGGGTTGTTTCAGGCCCCCGGCGTCTTTGGCGATCTGCTCTACCTGCTGCGCAATACGCGCACGGTCGGCGAGGCGTTGCTGGAGTTACGCAACCATTACGATCTTTACAACGGTGCCGCCGAGGTAGGGCTGGACAACCAAGACGGGTTGGTCACCCTCAGCTATCACGTTCGTCAGTCGAACGTGCCCGGCGTGCGCCAGGCAGAGGAGCTGGCCTGTGCGGTGGGTATTCAATTGATGCGTGCGCTGGTGGGGGAGCGCTGGTTGCCCCAAGCGATACTGCTGAGGCACCCGGCCAGCACGGACACGGTCCTTTATGCGCAGGCCCTGGGCATGACGCCAATCTTCGGTGCGCACTGTCTGGCCATGGTGTTCGAGCCGTCGATCCTGGACCGGCCCAATGCCGCCTCCGACGAGGCATTACATCAGGTGGTCGCGAGGCGAATGCAGCGCTTGGAGCCGCTCTCCTGCGACAATCTGTCCGACCAGATCAAGCAGTTGTTGCATCAACTGCTGCCAGTCGGGCGGGCAACGGCGGAGAAGGTGGCCAGTATCATGGCATTGACCCCGAACGAGTTGCGTCAGCTCATGGAACACGAAGGCCTGTCTTTCCAGCAACTGCTGGATGAGGTCCGGCAGTGCATGGCTCAATCGTACCTTGCCAAGCCGTCGGTCAACATTGGCGAGCTGGCCGCAATGCTCGGCTATTCCGACGCCAGCGGATTTTGCCGCGCCTTTCATCGCTGGTTCCACATGAGCCCGTTGAACTGGCAGAAAACTCAGGGCATCAAGCGCCAGCCGCGTCTACTGGGGCGAGGGCGCACGCACCTGTAGTCAGGCCTGGATGGCGTTGAGGGAATGAGGTGTCGGGCCTTGCGCGTTAATGGCCCCGGAAAACATCTCCTATGCTCGCGACCGGGTGCACTGTGCGAACTACTTGATTCGCTACGGAAGGCTTCGTGGGGTAGACCGCTGTCAAGAAAAGGGTGAGCGCCAAACCTACCAGTAGAAAAGCCAAAGCACGCATACGAACCTCCAGACTTATTTTTGTAATTGCCGTCGAGTCTGGTCCGTGGCGCCTGTAGAGACTTGATAAAGCGCGCCATAAAATATTCCTTTATGAGGCAGCCCAAGCAGGCGCCAGCTTTCACGCCCTGGCTGGGGGAGTCGATTGGCGGACCTGGAAAGCCCCGTGATGACGGGGCGGGTCAGCGCCGGCTAACGCTAGGGTTTCGAGGGGAGGGCCGCTGCAGCGAACGCCTGGGTGGTGGCCGCGATGTCCTGGTCGCCGTAACCCATCGACGTTGCACGCTGAGCCACCTGGCACACGGCGTCGAACACCGGCGTCCAGGCACCGGCTGCCTGCATGGCCTGGCCAATCTCTGCGAAGGCACTGGCGTGCACGTCGAGCCTTGCCTGGTCACCCGCGAAATCCTGCTGCTCCAGGCGCCGCACGGCTTCCTCGAGCGCATCGGCGACGAAGAAACGCGACGTGTCGAGAATCAGTCGGGCCATCTTGGCAGCGGGCATGCCAAACGCCTGGCTCGCGCCCACGGCTTCGTAGAACGCCACCATCGCGGCAAACGAATGGGCATGCAGCAGGGCGGCGAACGCGTACGTTTCCTCCCAGGGCAGGAACAGGGTATGGCCGGCCAGCACTTGCAGCAGTGCGCGATGCTGCTCGAAGGCTTCCCGTTCGCCGGTATGGATGCAGTAGCTTTCGGCGTGGCCGATGTTGCGCGGGTAGGCCACGATCATGCCCTTGACGTAGTGACCGTCCGCACGGTTGACGAGCGCCTGAAGCGCCATGCTCTCTTTCTGGGACTCGGTGGTGTAATTGACGATCGTGCGGTTGGCCAGTGCAAGGTTCACCTCGGCAGATTCCACAACCTCGAGTACCGCCGCGTTGTCCAGAAGCACCAGGATGGTGACTGGGCTCGCCGCCAGCGCGGCGTGTGCACTGTCGCAGAGGTGGGCGCCGGCAGCCACGAGCGCTTGCGCCTTGTCGGGTGAGCGATTCCAGACCGCTACGCGTTTGCCTTGCTTGAGCAGCGCTTGCGCCATGATCGTGCCCATGGCCCCAAGCCCCACGACGGATACGTCAAAGCCTGAACAGGCATCAACTGGGTTATGCATGATTCAACACTCCTGGCTCTTGTTTTGTTTACAGAAGGTTCTGTGACCGGGCCCAGTCCGTCGTGTCACTCAGCGCCCGATCAAATGCGCTGAAGATCGCCTCGAGGTCGTCTTGCGTGGTGATCAACGGCGGACAGAAGGCGATCGTGTCGTAGATGGCGCGAATGATCAGCCCGTGCTTGTGAGCCTGTTTGAACAGGTAACCTCCCAACACCCCGGGCTGGGCGAACGGTTGGCCGGTGGCCTTGTTGGCCACCAGCTCGATAGAGCCCACCAGCCCGACACCTCGGACATCGCCTACCAGGGGGTGGTCGGCGAATACGCGCAGACGGCGCTGGAACTCAGGGGCCAGGCGCTGGACATGGCCCACTAGGTCGCGCTCCTCGATGATGCGGATGTTTTCCAGCGCCACGGCGGTGGCGACGGGATGGCCCGTACAGGTCAGGCCATGGGCGAAGGCCCCTAGGCGCTGGCTCTGGCCGACCAGGACGTCTTGAATGGCATCGGAAACCACAAGGGCCGCCAGCGGTTGATAGGACGAGGTGAGCTGCTTGGAGAGCACCAGGATATCGGGCTGGATGTCGTACAGCTGGGAGCCGAACATCGTGCCTAGCCTGCCGAAGCCGGTGACGATTTCGTCGATCACCACGAGGATGTCGTAGCGTTTGCACACCGCCTGGATCGCCGCCCAATAGCCCTGTGGCGGAGGGATCACGCCGCCCGCCGCGATCAGCGGTTCGCCGATGAAGGCAGCGATGGTTTCCGGTCCCTCGGCCAGGATGTAGCGCTCCAGCTCATCCGCCAGGCGTGCCGAAAAGGCCTCTTCCGTTTCTCCGGGCCGGGCAAATCGGTAGGCGTTCGGGCAGGTCAGGTGATGAACCGGGATGGCGGGCAGATCGAAGTCGCGATGAATCGACGGGATGCCGGTCAGGCTGGCGGAGGCCACTGTAGTGCCGTGGTACGCCTGCTGACGGGAGATGAACTTCTTCTTGTGCGGTTTGCCCAGCGCGTTGTTCACGTACCAGACCATCTTCACCATCGAGTCGTTGGCCTCGGAGCCCGAGTTGGTGAAGAACACATGGTTCAGATCACCGGGCGCCAGCTCGGCCAGTTTGGCGGCGAGCGCCGCCGCCGGTGCATTGGTCTTGTGGCTGAAGCTGTGATAGTAGGGCAGCTGTTTGAACTGCTCGATGGCGGCGTCGACCAGCCGCTGTTCACTGAACCCCAGGGCAACACTCCACAAGCCCGACATGGCTTCGATATAGGCGTTGCCCTGGTCATCGAAGACCCGCACGCCGTCCCCGCCGGTGATCACGAAAGGGCCTGTCTCACGGTGTTGCGCCAGGTTGGTGTAGGGGTGGATCAGCGAAGACAGATCGTTCTGCACGGTCGAATTGACGTTGCTCATTGGCGTGATTTCCTGCCACGGACGGATTGTCTGCTGCATGCGATGAGCCTGCGTGCGACCAGTATCGCTACAGGCCGCACGCAGGTTTATGCAGTTACTGGCTCAGTGCCGCAGCGACCGATTCGCCGAACGCCTTGAGGCCCTGTTCGAGCTGGTCGGTCGGGGTGTTCACCGGCGGCATCAGCTTGATGATTTCGCCATTCGGGCCGCAGCGGTCGACCAGCACCCCCGCCTGCAGCACACGCTGCTGGGCATCCTTGGCGAAGGCCACGTTGCCGCGGCCGAAGTCGATGCCGGCGATCATGCCGCGGCAGCGCGCGGACGCTACGCCTGGAATCTCGGCGTAGCCGGCAACCGCGCGTTCCATGGCCGCGCAGTTGTCGGCGAGCAGCTTCAGGAACGGCTCGTCGCGCCAGTAACCGAGCGCGATCTGGGCCGTCAGGAACGCCAGCTGGTTGCCACGGAAGGTGCCGATGTGATCGCCGGGTTGCCACACATCCAGTTCGGCGCGAATCAACACGATGGCCATCGGCAGGCCAAAGCCGCCGATCGATTTCGCACAGGTGATCAGGTCCGGCACAATCCCGGAGCGCTCGAAGCCGAAGAAGTTGCCGGTCCGACCACAGCCCGCCTGGATCTCATCGCAGATGAGCAGCACGCCATGATCGGAGGTCCACTTGCGCAGCCGCTGCAGCCAGTCGTTGGAGGCTGGGTAGACGCCCGCCTGGATCTGCACGGACTCCACGATCACCGCGGCGGGGATTTCCGAACCGCTGCCTTGGTCGTTGGCCAGACGTTCGAGGAAACCGATGCTGTCGAATTGGCCGTAGGGGCTGTCTTCATACGGCACGAACACCACGTCGCTGGACAGCCCCGGGCCTCGGCGAGTGCGGTTGCCAGTGACGGCCAGCGCGCCGGCCGTCATGCCGTGGTAGGCGCCATAGAACGAGACGACCTTGGTGCGCCCCGTCACCTTACGTGCCAGTTTCAATGCCGCTTCGACAGCATCGGCACCAGTCGGGCCGGTGAACTGAACCTTGTAGTCCCAGCCGCGTGGCTTGAACAGGTCTCGCTCAATCGACTCCAGGAACTGGCGCTTGGTAGTGGTGTGCAGGTCGAGGGCGTGGGTCACGCCGTTGGATGACAGGTACCCGATCAGGGCATCACGCATGCGCGGGTTGTTATGGCCGTAGTTCAGGGCGCCGGCGCCGGCGAAGAAGTCCAGGTATTCGCGGCCATCCTCGCCGCGGATCTTGCTGCCTTGGGCGGTATCGAACACCAGCGGCAAGTCACGGCAGTACATCCGCACGTTGGACTCGAGCCTCTCAAACGTCTCGATATTGTTCATGCATAACCTCTTGAAGTTGTCTGGACAGCTGTTTGTCGTGGGGGCTCGGTGTGCGCTCAGTGCTTGAACATCACGTGGCGCACCACCGTGTAGTCTTCGAGGGCATACATGGACAGGTCCTTGCCGTACCCGGACAGCTTCACCCCGCCGTGGGGCATCTCGCTCACCAGCATGAAGTGGGTGTTTACCCAGGTGCAGCCGTATTGCAGGCGAGCGGCCAAGCGATGGGCGCGCCCCACATCGGAGGTCCACACCGAAGAGGCCAGGCCGTAGTCGGATTCATTGGCATACGCCAGGGCTTGGGCTTCGTCCTCGAACGATGAAACTGTGACCACTGGGCCGAAGATTTCCCGGCACACGACTTCATCCTCCTGCGTGGTGCCGGCCAGGACGGTCGGTTCGAAGAAGAACCCGTTCCCTGTCACCCGTTTGCCACCGGTGACGACCTCGATATGAGGTTGCTCCTTGGCACGGTTGACGAAGCCCTCGACACGCTCCAAGTGCTCTTTGGTGATCAGCGGGCCCATCTCGGTCGCCGGGTCATCTTGCAGCCCGCATTTGATGCTGGAGACGGCTTCGCCGAGTTTGCGAACGAACTCCGGGTAGACCGCCTTCTGCACATAGAGGCGGCACGCGGCGGTGCAGTCCTGGCCGGCGTTGTAGAAGCCGAAGGCGCGGATGCCTTCGACGGCGGCGTCGATGTCGGCATCATCGAAGATCAGGACGGGCGCTTTGCCACCCAACTCCATGTGCATCCGTTTCACGCTGTCGGCGGTGTCTTCGATGATCCGGCTGCCGGTACGCACGGAGCCGGTCAACGACACCATGCGCACCTGAGAGTGGCTGGTCAGCGGTTCGCCCACCGTCGCGCCTCGGCCATGAACAATGTTGACTACACCGGCAGGGAAAATCTTGGCGAGCAACTCGCCCAGTTTCAGGGTGCTCATCGGGGTGTGTTCCGATGGTTTCAGCACAACGGTGTTCCCACCGGCCAATGCCGGGCCAAGTTTCCACGCGGCCATCAGCAAGGGGTAGTTCCATGGTGCTATGGAGGCGACCACGCCTACTGGGTCGCGGCGGATCATCGAGGTGTGGTCCGGGATGTATTCGCCTGCCGCCGAGCCCTGCAGGTTGCGAACGGCGCCGGCAAAGAAGCGGAATACGTCCGATACGGCTGGCAGTTCGTCCTGCAGCACGGCTGTGTAGGGCTTGCCGCAGTTGTCCGCCTCCAGGCGAGCGAACACCGGCGCTAGGGCATCGATGCCGTCGGCGAGCTTGAGCAGCAGAGCCGAGCGGTCCTTGGGCGGCGTTTGCGACCAGGCTTCGAAAGCCGCATCCGCGCTTTGCACTGCGGTATGGACCTGGGCACGGCTGGCCTCGGTAGTCTGTACCAGGACACTGCCCAGGGACGGGTTGTACACGGCCAGGCTTTCACCTTCGCCAGCTACGAGGGCACCATTGATCAGAAGTTTGGTTTGCATATCGATTCTCGCCATTGAACGGCAAGGTCAGGGCCTTGCCTGTGGTTGTTGTCAGAGCATTCGATTGGAAGGAAGCCACTACACCAGTGCGTCAGGTACTGGATTGCGGAAGAAGCTGGTCCTGCAGGCGAGATAAACCGCACCTAGGGCGAGCCAGCCACAGCCCATGATCAGTGCGTCTTTATCCAGGCTGACGAGCATCCACGCTGCTGTGGTCAGACCGATGAGAGGGAAGAGCACTCCGCGCAGCAAGCCGGCCCCATCCTTGGTGTATGCGTCGAAGGTGAGTCGCAACGCGCAAAGGTTGACGGCGGTGAAGGCGAGAAAAGCGCCGAAATTGACCAGGGAAGTCGCGGTGGCGATCGTCAAGCCAAAACCGGCGGTACCGAAGACACCGCAGAGCAGGATGTTGAAGGCGGGGGTCTTGTAGCGAGGGTGCAGGACGCCGAACAGTTTGCGCGGTAGTTGGTTATCCCGACCCAGGGCGTACAGCAACCGGCCCACGCTGGCCTGGAACGACATCCCCGCGGCGAAGTGGGCGATGATGATTCCCGCCAGGACCACGGCGAAGAACAGGTCGCCGCCGATCATGCGGGCGATCTCGAACGCGGCGCCGTCCACAAACTCGAACGTGGGGGAGGGATGCGCCAGGTACATGAAGTACGAGGAGCCCACGTAGACTGAACCGCCGATCAATGCGACCAGCAGAATGGCACGTGGCAGCGTCCGGCCCGGGTCTCGGGTTTCCTCGCTGAGCGTGGACAGCGCGTCAAAGCCCAGAAACGAGTAGGCGGCAATGGCGGCACCGGCCATGCTGGTGGCGAAGGGCACTTCATGATTGAAGAACGGCTTGGCTGACAGAAGCCCGCCAGGGCCGTTGACCGCAACGATGTAGTGCACGCACAGGCCAATGAACACGACGATGATGATCAGTTGCGCGACCATCAGTAACACGTTGAAGCGGTTGGCGACCTGGATGCCGAGGACATTGAGCAGCGAGGTAGAGACGATGAACCCGATGATCCACACCCACTGTGGCACCTCTGGGAAGGCCATGCTGAGGTAGCTGGCGCCGAGCAGCCAGATCAGCATCGGGATGAAGAAGTAGTCGAGCAGGGCGGCCCAGCCCACCATGAACCCGAGGTTCGCGCTCAGCATCTTGCGGGTATAGGTGTAGGCCGAACCGGCTGCCGGGAACACCTTGACCAGTCGGCCGTAGCTCAAGGCCGTGAACACCACGCCGGTTGCCGCGATCAGGTAGGCCATCGCCGTGGTGTTCCCACTGGCTTGCGTGATCACTCCATAGGTGCCGAAGACGATCAGCGGGGCCAGAAATGCCAGGCCGAACAACAGCACGGAAAACGGGCCTAGGGTGCGTCTCAACGAGGCGCCAGAGTTTGACTCACTCATGATAGGCACCTCTCACGCGACGAAGTTGTAAGCGGTGGTGATGATGTCGTGGTAGGCCTGCACGGACATTTCCTTGGCATTGCTGGCATCGGAAAAGTTCTTCTTCGACTTTTCGGCAATGGTCAGGAAGTCTTCTTCGCGCACACCTTTGACTTCAGCGAAGCAGGGGATCCCCAGGTCCTTGCTCATCTGGAACAGATGGCCGACAGCGGCCTCGGCGGCGTCGGTCGGCGAAAGTGTGGGATCGATCCCCAGCGCATAGGCAACCTGGGCGTGGCGGACGATGTCGGCGTCGCGGTTGTGGCCGAATACGAAGGGCAGGAAGATCGCGTTACCCACACCGTGCGGCGTGTCGTACATGCCGCCAATCGATTCGGAAATACAGTGCACACTGCCGACGTCAGCGTTGCCGAAGGCCATGCCAGCGATCAGGCTCGCCACCAGCATCTGCTCCCGTGCCTGCTGATTGTCAGGCTCAAGAACGGCCCCTTTGAGATGCTGGCTGATCAGACGGATGGCATGCAGCGCCAGGCCGTCGCTGATCGGGTTCGACACGCGACAGGTGTAGGCTTCGATGGCGTGGGTCAGGGCATCCATGCCGGTCGCGGCGGCAATCGACGCGGGCAGGGTATCGAGGATTCGGGAGTCAAGCAGAGCCAGTACTGGCCCGACCCGGTAATCATGGACGCTCATCTTGAAATGACGGGCGGTGTCGGTGATCACCGAGAAGCAGGTCACTTCGCTGCCGGTGCCCGCGGTGGTCGGGATTGCGACGATGGGCGGTATGGTGTGTTTGAGCTTGAACGACCCTTCGTAGTCCTCTATACGGCCGTCGTGAGTGAGTAGCAGGCTGATGGCCTTGGCCGCATCCATCGCGCTGCCGCCGCCAACCGCCAGCAAGCCATCTATGCCTTTGCCCCGATACTGCTGCGCGATTTGATTGATGTCTTCACTGCGAGGGTTGGCCTTAATGTCCGACACTTCCTCGAAGGAGATGCCAGCCTTCTCCAGGCTGGCGTAGACGCTGTCCAGCAGGCCGGCTGCCTTCACCCCGGGATCGGTCACGATCAGGATGCGGCTCAGGCCAAGTGCCCGCAGATGCTCACCGGTGCGCTCGCGCAGGCCGGGTTCCATGACGACTTTACTGGGGAGTAAGAACTTGAATTCCATACATACCTCTTGCTCGATTGTTGTGGTTGTCGAAAGGGCAGTGGAGGAGCACCCGCGCGAGTTCGTCTTGGCGGCTCGGGCGCTTGGAGTACGGCTTGACGGTTTCAACAAGCCGGAATCTTGTTGTTCTGTGTCCTGCGAAAGGTGCTGCGAGAAGCCTCTGGTTGAATAAAAAAAGGGGCGGCAAGCTGCACGCCCCAAAAGGGAAGCTGACTAGCGCATGTGCCCCGAGAGAAGCGACAGCAACGTGCCTGATAGGCATTTCGGGAGGTCATGACCCATCCCTGGCAGCAATACCAGGCTCGCTCCAGGAATCGCGGCGGAGGTGGCGAAGCCCCCATTGGTCGCGACCATGAGGTCCTTGTCCCCATGAATGACCAACGTGCTGCAACGGATACGCTGGAGCTCCTGGGTGCGGTCGCCCGAGTTGATGATTGCGCCGATCTGCCTTGCCGTGCCTAGGTTGCTGGCCTGGCCGCCGCCTCGTTCCCAGGCTTGCGTGGCGTAGTCGCGCAACGCTTGCTCGTCCCACTCGAGTGTCGAGCCGATCACTCGCATTATGTCCAGGTAGTCGCGAACGCTTTCCTGCTGATTGCGCGGGGGGCGGCGCAGGAGCTTGAGGAGGGCCTTGGGCGCTGGCTGGCCTACGCGCAGTGAACCGGTTGTGGAGAAGATGGACGTGAGGGTCCTGATGCGCTCGGGGTAACGAGCCGCGAGCGTCTGGGCGATCATGCCACCCATGGACATTCCCACGACATGTGCGGTTGCCAGTTTCAAACCATTCATGAGCCCGACGACGTCGCTGGCCATGTCACCCAGGTCATAGCCGGGGGTCTTCTTGCGAAAGAACTGCTGCATGACCGAGGGAGGTGTCACCTCGGTAAAGAAGGACCCGCCCGAGTCACGGTTGTCCAAGGTGATGACGCGCAGTCCCTGCTCAACCAACCCGGCTATAAGTCGTTGCGGCCAGTAGGTCAGCTGCAGCCCCAGACCGACGATAAGCAGCACCGCCGGTGCGTCTTCGTGGCCGTGGCTGCGATAGCAGATCCTGCGGTCGCCAGGCAGCTCGCAGAAGCGATCGGTGCTCATCCGCGGCCACCTTGTTGCTGTAGCTCGACCTTTGCGCGCAAGGGCGCGCCAGGTACGGAGGTGAACGCGAGGCACTTGTCAGCTACTGCGCCGCGGCGCAGGAGTTTGACATCGCGGAAGTAGTCCATCGACATCACCCAGGGCTCGCTAGGCCCTTGGCGCGGCATGCTGTCCAGCGCGCGTTGCACGTAGCCGGCACCGAAGTCCAGCAGAGGGCGGGTCTCGATGCCCTCTGGCGCCTTGGGTTCGCAGACGTTGTAGCCGTTGCTATCCATGAAGCCCAACAAGCGACAGAAGTGGTCGCACAGCAGGCACACTTTCAAGGTCCAGGAGGAGTTGGTGTAGCCCACTGCGAACGCGAAGTTGGGTACGCCGGAGAGCATCGTGCCTTTGTAAGCCAGGGTGTCGCTCAGCACCACCGGCTTATCGTCCTTGTACAGGCTGATGCCACCGAACATCTGCACATTCAGCCCCGTGGCTGTAATCACGATATCGGCTTCCAGCACCTTGCCAGATTTCAGCAAAATGCCGGACTCGGTGAACCGCTCGATATGGTCGGTGACGATCTCAGCTTTACCTGCGCTGATGGCCTTGAACAGATCGCCTTCTGGCACCGTGCACAAACGCTGGTCCCAGGGGTTGTAGGGCGGGTTGAAATGCACGTCGACCGGATAGTCTTTCGGTAGCTCCTTGCGAGTCAGCCAAAGGAGCAGTTTGCGAGAAAGCTTGGGGAAGCGCTGGCAGAACGCCCAGAAGGCCAGGGTGATCTTGGCATTCTTATAGCGCGTCAGAGAGTAGGCGGTTTGCGCAGGCAGAATCCTGCGGAGAAACGCCGCAATCGAATCATTGGCGGGCTGGTTGATGATGTAGGAGGGCGTACGCTGCAGCATGGTGATGCTGGAGACTTTGTCCGCCATGGCCGGAATCAGAGTCACGGCTGTTGCGCCGCTGCCGATGACTACGACGCGCTTGCCCGTGTAGTCCAGGTTCTCTGGCCAGTGTTGCGGATGGACGATCTGTCCCTTGAACTCTTCGGTTCCCTCGAAGCGGGGGCTGAACCCTTGGTCGTACCGATAATAACCGCCCGCGCTGAACAGCCAGCGGCATTCGACTGTGCGGATCTGCCCCGTGTGGCCATCATCCACGTGGACTGCCCACAAACCTCTGTCGGTTTGCCAGTTCGCCGAGACGACTTTCTGCTTGTACTGGATCAAGGACTCCAGTTCATATTCGTCGATGGCTTCACGTAGATATTCGAGAATATCTGCGGCATCTGCCAGGGACTTCGCCTTGGTCCAGGGCTTGAAGTCGAAGCCGAAGGTGTACAGATCGGAGTCGGAGCGGATGCCGGGATAGCGGAACAGGTCCCAGGTGCCACCCATGTGCTCACGGGACTCGAGAATCGCAAAGGTCTTGGTTGGTTGGTGGCGACGCAAATAGGCTGCCGCGCCGATGCCAGACACACCGGCTCCCATGATCAAAATGTCGAGTGGCTCAACCGGAAGAGCAGTGTGCGAGGACATATCGCCTCCTATTGTTGTGTTATAGAGACTGATCATATGACTTGATCATTTGACTATAATAGAGGCGGCAAACTGTGTGGGGCAAGGTGCAAAATGCACCGTGCAACTATCGTTTTGGGATGATTTGCATCACTTCTGTCTGCGTATCGCTGTCCGATGAGCTATCGCGATGGCGTGACAGTCAGAAAGGTAGTGCGAGGAGGAGAGGGGGCATGATCCGGGGGGGGGTTATGCCTTGAGCCAGGTGATGCAGGGAGAAAATTCGAGTCGTTATAGCGGTGATCGGCAGGAGCTGGCGCGGCGAGGTGCACTGGCTTGCCCACCTGTAAAAGTCTCCTGGCTCGGATTGCCGTGCCGCGCGAGCGCGCGGCACATCCGAATAGCGTTTCAGTAGCTGCTCACCAGTAGCTTAACTGCGTGGCAGGCCGTCTCAGTCTCGCTTTCCAAGCGCTCACGATCGCCGTGGGCGGACCAGGCGAGCAGCAAGCCATCGAAGAGATTGATGAGCAGACGACTGACGGTGGTCAGTGCGGTCTGGTCCAGCGCAGCACCGATAACCTTGTGGATGGCCTGCTGGGTCGCTTCGATGGAAACGGCATAGATCTTCGCTGCCATATCCGGGTTGTTGCGTAGGTTCCAGAAGAAGAGTTCGAACTGTGTGGTGGCCAGTTCGGGATGTGCGGTGAACCACTTGACCAGCTGGCGCAACATTTCCGCTACCGATTCACCTGCCGTGGCGCCTGCCGGAGCATGCTGCAGCGACTGCTGCGGCATGTTGATCAGGGACTCGTAGACGGCATAGAACAACTCGTCCTTGGTGTGGAAGACATAGTGCAGCGAGGCCAGTGGAGAGTCTGCCGCCGTCGCGATACGCCGCGTCGTGGCGTTGGCTATGCCGTGCTCTGCGATCACCTTGATGGTGGCCTCAATAAAATCCTGTCTGCGCTCTTCAGCGCCTATCCGAGCCATTGAGCGTTCTCCCTTTTCGGTATTGCCGCCAACCCTCTGGTCCGGTGCCGGCGGTGACGAATGCTATCGCAAGGTCATTCCCCAATCCATGAGGTGAGTCGTTGCAATTCCTTTCCTTGGGGGATGGTGGCACCCAGCGAGTGGTCATCGCCTAGGAGGACACCGGCCTCGCCAAGTGAGAATGCCTCCTGTCATCTGGGCCATCGAATTCAATGGTTCGAACGGTGGCCGCGAAACAGCATAAAACGCAAGATCAATTGACTTGATCAGATGACCATATTAGGTAATCATGAATTGCCCACCCTGGCAATGCCGGGCAGCGGTAGCGGAACCGAGAGTGCGCTTCTGTGATTGGCGCTGGGTGAGCTGAGCCGGGTTGTCCAGGTTCGCTGGATAGAACAATGACAAAACCAGACAGGTACAAAGCAGATGGATACACGAAAGCTATCGACGGTCGGCAGCGATGCATCGATCGAGCAGGTGGTGGAGATCATCCGGCGTGACGGCGGCGTCATCATTTCCGAGTTTGTATCGCCAGCAACGCTGAAGTCCCTTACCGAAGAGCTAGACGCCTACCTGAACGTCACGCCTTGTGGCGTGGATCCCTATTTCGCAGGCACGCAGACCCGACGTGTCGCCCGCATCATCGGGCGCAGTGACACGGCGGTGGAGGTGGCCCTGAGCCCGCTGTTCATCGGTGCGGCCCGGCAGATCCTGCAGACACCGACCCATGTCTGGGTGGGCAGCGACCGCATCGAGATGGCCCCTGACATTCAGCTCAGCATCACCCAGGCCATCCAGATCGGGCCGGGCCAAGGTCTCCAGCCCCTGCACCGTGACGATGCCACCTCGCTGTGGCGACATCCCCAGTTCGGGCGCGAGGCCCGGCTGCAGATGATGCTGGCCATCTCGGACTTCACCGAAGAAAACGGTGCCACGCGCGTGATTCCGGGTAGCCACCAATGGGATGACGAGCGCATGCCGACCCAGGAAGAAACCATCGCCGCGGAAATGAAGGCAGGCTCCGCGCTGCTGTGGATGGGGTCGGTCTACCACGGCGGTGGTGCCAATACCACGTCGTCTCCTCGTACTGGCCTGACCATGGCCTACGACCTGGCGTTCCTGCGCCTCGAAGAGAACCACTTCCTTTCCCTTCCCATTGAACGGGTTCGCCAGCTCCCCCCGGAGATGCAGCGCCTGCTGGGCTGGAGCGCCAGTTCCACGCTGCTGGGTTGGGTGGAGGTCGATGGCCAGATGCGAGACCCGCAAGAGCTTCTGGACATGCCTGCTTTCTCCGAGCCGGGGAAAGGTTTCTAGCAGTCTCGAGCCTGCCACGGGGCGACCCTGGCGGAGCGTTGGTCGGTGATCGTGGAGCGATTTGAATGAACGCGTTGAACAAGGCAACTGGCGGTGATTCCGTGCCGTTGAGATTCCGCACGCTTGGCGGATGGATTGAACGTCCGGGCGATCTGCAACCGGAACTCAAGGGCCACGAGCGCGCCGATGTGATCGTGGTCGGTGCCGGCTTTGCCGGCCTCTCGACCGCGCTGGAACTGAGGGCGCGCGGGGCGGAGGTCATCGTGCTGGAGCAGGAGTTCGCGGGCTTCGGTGCCAGCGGGCGCAATGCGGGCTACCTGCTTGGCAGCATGGGCGTCGAATGCGACATGTTCGTCAGTCGCGTGGGGGCGGAGCAGGCCGCACAGTTCGTCAGGTTCTACGACGAGGCCGTGCCCTACGTCGAAGGCCGATTGAAGACACTGGGTATCGACTGTGACTACAACCCTTCGGGTGTGCTCCGAGCCGGTGTTCATCCCAGCCAGGAAAAGCGCCTGCGGCAGAACATGGCGCTGGGTGAGAAGCTCGGCGCGGTGAGCCGCTTCGTGGACGGTGACGAGATGCGCGCACGGGGAATCCCGCCTGCCTTTCTGTTCGCTTCCGAGCAGTGCGGGGGCACCTTAAATCCTGGGAAATACGTCAGCGGCCTGCGCCGAGCGGCCATCAAGGCGGGCGTGAAACTCTTCGAGCGCACGCCATTGCTCTCCTTCAGTGAGGGATCGGTCATCACCTGCAAGACGGCACACGGCAGTGCCACCGCACCGGTGATGGTACTGGCAACCAATGCCTATACCCCCCAGCTAGGGGTGTTGCGCAACAAGGTCGCGGCGATTCGGGTGTCGGCAATCGAAACGGAACCGCTATCGACGGAGCAACTGGCTGCATTGGGTTGGCAGGGGCGGGAAGGGATTATCACACCGCACTACACCATGGAGAGCCACCGCCTGACGGCGCACGGCACCATGGTATTGACCGTCAAGAAGCTGGGTTATGCCTACGGTTCGAAGACCCCCAATATCCCGGACCAGAGTGCCTACAAAGCATTGGCACATGTGCTGCGCGAGCGCTATCCGGCATTGCAAGGCCTTGGCATCCAGCACTGTTGGAGTGGCTACGTCAGTGGCGCTTATGACTTCCTGCCGGTGATCGGTGCCATGGGCGCGAAGCAGAACATTTACTACACCACCGGCTGCTCGGGTCATGGGCTGGGCACCCAATCGTTCATAGGGTCGCTTTTTGCCGCGCAGATCAACGGTGAAGCGCCGGAGCTGCTGGCGGCACTGCAGCATAAGACACCGTCCCTGCTACCAGAACCGCTGCAATGGTGCGTCGTGCAGTCCGCGTTTGCGGCGGCCACATTGCTGGATGCTTGGACTGATAAAAAAGTGCGTAAGTACCAGGCCAGGAAAGACTGATTGCAACTTATGCCGTTGTTCTGTGCAAATTACTACAGAACAACGGTGCGACCTTCTTGATAGAGGCTGTTATCGTGGAATTAATAGAAGTATTTATGCTGGTCTCGTGTGTGCTGCTGATGACATGCGGTTTGTGCTATGGGGCGGCATTTGTCAAGTGTAAAAATTATCTGCTTGGTGTGGAATTCTTGATTGTGGGGATATCCGCAACGAACTTCACGGTATTTATTGTTACGGGCTGGTTGGTCAATTACAATGCCGCTATGTTTCTCGACGCCTTTTCCCGAGGCGTCGGAGTTCCTGTTATTGCAACACTTGGTTTAATGGCAGTAACTCACAATTATAGGCCGTCCCCGGCGAGTGATATTGTATTGTTCTTGGCTGGTTTTGCCGCTGCCGCCATTTACTTCACGTCGAGTTCGTTTGACGAGTTACGTCCGTATTTCTATGTGCTGATGTGGTCAGTTTACACAGTGTACCTTGCCTATTTTTCTTGGCGACTGGCCCGTGTCAAGGAACATCTACATGCACTGGCCACCGTCCTGAGTGGTGTGGCGGGGCTGACGGTAGCGCTGCGGTATGACTTCTTTCCGATTCCGGGTGACGACACGAAGGTGGTGTTTATGACCTTCGCCTTCTTGACTTGGTCGTACTCAATTGTGCAGTCGTTCTATGCCTATCGTGCACTTCAGCGCTTCAGGAACGCCTCTACTCAAAGCTTGTTCCATTTCCGCTGATTCCAGCAAAAGTTCACGCTGCGATGTTGCTGATCGTCTGCCTGTTTTTTATGTGAAGTTACTCCATGCCGGGCTGAGGCCTGCATCTTTACCGCCTCCCGGGGCGGTTTTTTTATAGCTTAATAATCCGCGCACACAGGCGAATTAGGTTTGGAAATAAGCGAATAAGGCCTCGTGCAATAAGCTTGGGCGCCTTTCGAAATAACCCTTATTCTACATCCGGCTGGAGCGGTGTTAATGCGAAAGCGCTCCGTGCACATGATCTACGCGCTTCTGCGTTGAGGAGAGAAACATTAAGGACTGGCCCTGTTCGCTGTGCACTTTTCAATGCCAGGCAGGGCGTCGCAGTAGCACCTCTGGTGCTCTACGGGGAGAAAAAGTTGCTCAAGACGCTGCGTGCCAACGGACAAACTGTCTGTGGCACGCACCGCCAGCGCCGGGGTCCGATGCTTGACCTATTTCCTTACCTGGAGAGTTGGCTCAGGCCAGCTTTGGCGGGATTAGAGCTGGAGGTAGTCAGCTAGGTCTGCGTAGTTATGCTGCCACAGGCCAGGGCTGCCATTGGGGTACTGAGAGCGGAAGCCGAGGATCTTTTGAACGCGTGGAGACAACGTCCTGACCAACTCAAGAGGCACGATCAGCGGATATGCTTCTTCAGGCGTGATAATCGAAGCCTGCATCGGAATGGTCAGCCCGCGGCGATAGAAGTCGGTTGTTACGTTGGCACCGCCACCGTGAACGACTTTCCCGCCGAACAGCACGGCATCCCCAGCTTTCAACAGGGCTGGGATCGTCATCTCCGACGTTCCCACCTCTTCGAAGTCATCCCAGTTCTGGCTGCCTGGAATCACGCGCGTAGCGCCGTTTTCCTCTGTGAAATCCGTTAGAGCCAGCATCAGGTTCGTAATAGCGCGTGGTGCATTTTTGTTCATAGAAATAAACGGTTGGTACTGCGCCATGTCGCGATGCAGCATTTGAGCTCTATTGCCGGGGCCAATCTCGATCAATTGAGCAGTGGTCAGCCACCAGTCACCGCACTCGGGTTCATAAAGCACGCGGCCCAATTCATGAAAGAGATCGTCATCCAGGATTTCCTCACGAAAGGTTTTGCTGTGAGTAACAAGGTTGGTAAGCCGCTTGGTTTGATGGCCATGAAACTCAGCAATCAACTCATGTTCGTGCTTGGATCCCGCATCGAGCGCGGCAAGTGGTGCTTCGAGTTCATTGTTGATCCGGACGACCTGTTCAGGTGTCATGAAGTTACGGATGATGACCGCACCCGCTTGGTCGCTCAGTTGAACAATCTCTTGTGCTGAGCTCGATCTAGTTACGACGGGTAGGCCTGGCAAAGAGTCGCGAGAGGCTGACATTGAAAAACACTCCAGATTGAGAGGAACGGTTGGCGCAGGCGGATTGATGCCCAATAAAACGGACATCAAGAAACAGGCCCTCTTGCCACTGCGCTAAACCTTAAAAAGAACATGGAGCGTCAGGTGCCTCCTTGTATTTTTTGTTCAGGCAGTGAGTTCATGCTAGGTTTCCCCTTGTTTTCGGCCAAGGTACAAACTGCACCATTTTCTCTAGTATTTTTGAGTGATTTGCACTGTCCATGACCAATACGTCATCCCCTTGGCCACGCCCATCGGAAGCGGTTCGTGAGCTCATGCGCAAAGGCGCCGAGCTTGCTCAAACGCTGCCGCCGGAGTGGATTGAGCGCCTGAATCAGTCGCTTTTCTCCTCACCAGAAGATGCAAAACTGCTGGAGGACCCGGTTATCCTCGCGGCGTTCCGGCGCGCAAACCGGGCAGAGTTACTGCACTGGGCGCATGCCAATCTGCAGCGCCCTGGAGAGCCAGTGGAGTCCTACGTGTCTGCCGATATGGTGGATACGGCCAAGGAGCTGGCTCGCAGAGGACTGTCTGAACTGTTGATGAATGTGGCGAGGTCGACCCAGAACACTGCTTGGGAACTGTGGATGAAGATGGCATTTAGCCTGACGCAGGATTCAGTGGTGCTCGAGGAGTTCCTGGAGGTCTCGTCGCGTTCCATCTCGGAATTCATCGACAGCAACATGCGTGTTGTGACCCAGATCATCCTGGAAGAAAAAAGTGCTCAGGCCCATGACGATCATATCGACAGACGTGCTCTGGTCAGTCGGTTACTAGATGGCAGAGATGTGGACTCCGAGCAGTTCGGTAGGCGACTGGGTTACAACCTTTTCCAGAAGCATCACGCCTGTCTCGTCTGGAGCGAAATTCCGGATGCAGAAATCCAACCTCTGGAGGGTATGGCCCGCACTCTAGCGAAACTCACTGGCACGGTAGCGCCACTGATTGTGTTCGCTGGCCCGGCAACGCTATGGGTCTGGATGAGTGCGGCAAAGCCTCTGGACCTGAACGCGCTGCAAGGCGTCGCCGATCAGTTTCCCAAAATGCGCGCGGCAATCGGCTCCCCGGGAATGGGAGTGAATGGCTTCCGTCGGGCTCACCTGGAGGCCTTGACCACCCAGCGATTGATGGGGCGCTTGGCTGGTGCTCCCGCTGTGGCCACGATCGATCAAGTTCGAATGGTTTCTCTGATGACCCAGGATCTCCGCGCCGCCAGGCAATTTGTCTTGAGTACGCTGGGACGGTTGGCCACGGAGCCCAGGGTTCTTCAGCATTCCTTGCACGCCTTCCTGGCCAACGGCTGCAACATCACCCAGACCGCTGAAGTACTTGGCACGCATCGCAATACATTGCTGCGCCGGCTGGAACGCGCTCAGGATCTATTACCCGGGCAGCTTGCAGACCATCGCATTCAAATCGCCGCGGCCCTTGAGCTGGTGATTTGGAGCACACCAGTTGGCGACGATGAGAAATGAGTTCCGAACAGTAGATTTCTCTCTGGTTTGAGCCGATTTGTTGAAGCTCAGGAGGAGGGCGGAGCTTCTTGTTAGGGCGCGACAGCTTCGGCCACCACGCTCGACCGAGTTCTTCAACGGAGTAGGCCGAAAGCAGCCTGAGGGAGAATCAGCTTTCGGCCAAATCTAGCTCGTTGAATTTCTTGCCCCGCTAGCAAGAAACAGAGCCCCCTAAGATCACGTTTGCACCGCTGGGTCGGAATTGCCGCCAGATTTCTGTGGCGGTTGGGAAGACTCGAGCAGCTGCGGATTTCGCTCACGGTTCTCCCATTGCAGCAGGAGCGAGATTGCGCAGGGCAGGACAGTCAGGGTCACGATGGTCGCGCCGGCCAGCCCACCGATAACCGCGAACGCCATCGGCCCCCAGAATATCTGTGGTGCGATCGGAACCATGCCTAGGATGGCCGCACAGGCCGTCAGAACTATAGGGCGTGCCCTGTGTGTCGAGGCGTGCACGATGGCTTCGAGAGGCGACCGGCCTGCACCGACATTGATGTCCACTTCCTCGATCAGAATGATTGCGTTTCGGACGATCATGCCGACCAGGGCTATGACCCCGAGCTGCGCTACGAAGCCCATCGGCGTTCCGGTTGGCAGCATAGCGAGCACGACACCGATCAGGCCGAACGGCGCCATTGCGAGAGCGAGGAACATGCGGGAGAAACTGCGTAGTTGCACCATCAGCAGCACGCACATCACTAGGGCAGTGACTGGCAGTACTGCGAAGAGTGAGGCGCTTCCCTTTGCCGCTTCCTCGACCGCGCCACCAGTTTCCACCTTGTAGCCTTTGGGCATGTTGGCGACGAACTGCTCGACAGCGGGTGCGAGATTCTGCACTACAGTTGCCGCTTCAAGGCCCTCGCGAACGTCGCCTTGGACGGTCACGATTGGGAGGCGCTGGCGCCGCCAGACGATCGGGTCCTCTACGCCATAGCTGAGTTTCGCAATCTGTGTCAGTGGTATGGTCTGGCCTTGAGGGGTACGGATCTGCAGATTGGCCAGAGTCGCAAGGTCTGTGCGCTCGCCGATCTTTGCTCGCACGACCACGTCCACGAGACGATCTTGGTCGCGTACGGCGGTTACCGTGGTGCCGGAGAAGATGGCAGCCATGGCACTCGCGACTTCCTCAGACGAAAGTCCCAGCGCCTGCGCTTGCGTCTGGTCGATTGCGACGACGACGCTGCGTTGCGGCTCGCCCGACAGCAAATGCACCCCGCTCGTGTCAGGGTTGGCCGAGAGCAGGTTGGCCAGTTGCCCGGCTATATCGCGCACCTTGGCTTGATCGGGGCCTGTGACGCGATACTTGAGTGGCCAGCCGACCGGCGGGCCCAGTTCTAACGGCGTTGCACGGGCGATTAGACCGGGAAAATCTGCCTTGAAGGTTGCGGCGAGCTTGGCCTGGAGCGCATCGCGCTCTTTGACGCCTTTGGTGAGCACGACTATCTGGGTCACATTGTCGTTCTGCAGCAGCACCTCCATCGGCAAATAGAAGCGGATCGCGCCTGAGCCAATGTAGGTAGAGAACTGCTCGACGTCGGGATCGGCAGCCAGCACCTTTTCGAGCTTCAATGCCTCCCGCTCTGTGGCTTCCAGCGATGCATTCTGTGGCAGCGTCAGGCTCACCAGAAGTTCCGGGCGATCGGATGGTGGAAAGAACTGCTGTTCGAGATAGGTAGAGGTGCCGAGCGAAATCACGAAGGCGGCGCCTGCTGCCGTAAGGGTGAGCGCACGATGGGTCAGGGACCAGGACAGGGTCCGCTCGTAGGCGCCCATGATCCGGCCCTTACTGTGGCCGTGATTCGGCAGGGACTTCGGCAGGATCAGGGTGCCGAGCAGTGGCGAGAACAGCACCGCGACCACCCAGGATGCCGATAGCGAAATCAGCACCACCATAAACATCGAGTAGCAATACTCTCCGGCACTTGAGGCGGCGAAGCCGACCGGAATAAATCCGGCGATCATGACGAGCGTACCCGTCAGCATCGGAAAGGCGGTCGAGTCGTAGGCGAAGCTTGCCGCGCGCTTGAGACTCCAACCCTCCTCGAGTTTTCCGATCATGGCCTCGACCGTGATCATCGCGTCATCGACCAGCAGGCCGAGGGCGATGATCAGCGCGCCGAGCGAGATACGCTGCAGACCGATCCCGGTCAGCTCCATGCCGATGAAAGTTAGCGCCAGGACGAAGGGAATCGAAATGCTGACGACCAACCCCGCTCTGAGGCCGAGGGAGAGGAACGAAACCGCAAGCACGATCGCGACCGCTTCAGCCAGTACCTTCAGGAAGCCGTTCACGGCCTCCTTGACCACCGTCGATTGGTCAGCGACCTGAAGCATCTCGATTCCGTGGGGGAGCGCCGCTTTGACTTCGTCCATGCGATCCCGCACCGCCTGCCCGAACTCAAGCAGATTGCCGCCCGCAGCCATCGATATGGCGATGCCGAGCGCCTTCTCGCCGTTGACCCGGAACTGGGGGGCCGGTGGGTCGGCCGGAATACGTCGAATCGTGGCGAGCTCCGCCAGCGGTACGAAGCGGTCGTTCGCCCGTAGTGTCATGTGGCGCAGGCTTTCTTCAGACACAAAGCTTCCGCTCACACGCAGGGCGATCTTGTCGTCAGCCAGGCGCACCGTTCCGGCAGGGCTGACGGCATTCTGAGCCCGCAACGCTCTCAGTACTGCCTCTTCGTCCAGACCATAGGCGGCGAGAAGGCTGGGTGAGAACTCAATGACAATCTGCTCTTCTTGCGCGCCCAGCAGTTGTACTTTGCCGATGTTCGGGATGCGCAACAGTTCAGCTCGAACGCCTTCCAGATAGTCGCGCAGTTCTCGATCCGAAAAGCCCTCGGTCGTGAATCCGTAGATCTGGCCATAGGTATCGCCAAACTCGTCGTCAAAGAAGGGGCCCTGTACTCCGCTTGGGAGTGTCGTGCTGATGTCGGCCATCTTTTTGCGCACCTGGTACCAGGCGTCTGGGACTACGCGCGCCGGCGCATCGTCGCGCAGATTGACCATGATCACCGTCTCGCCGGGGCGCGTGTAGCTGTCGAGTCTGTCGAGATAGTGAATCTCTTCGAGTTTCTTCTCCAGGCGGTCGGTCAGGAGTCTGGTGGTGTCTTCGATATTTGCGCCAGGCCAGCGGGCAGCGACCACCATGGTCTTGATGGTGAAGGCTGGATCTTCATTGCGGCTCAGCTTCGAGTAGCTCATTGCTCCGCCGATCAGAGTGATCAGCATGAGAAAAAAGATCAGCGGCTTTTGCGCGATGGACCATGCCGAGAGATTGAAGCTGCCTTTGTTTTCCCGCTCGCTCATTTGGCCAGCTCTCCCGAATCGTAAGCGACCTTCTGTCCGGGCCTGAGCTTGCTAACTCCTGCCGTTACGACAGCATCGCCGGCGGCGATACCAGATTCGATCAGCGCCTGTGTCGCCGTGTAGCGTGCGACAGTAACCGGCTTACGAACGAGCTCTTTCGTTGCTGGTTGGACCACGAAAACCGCAGGCTTGCCGTTCTCGCTGGTCAAGGCCGAGGCTGGGAGAGTGACGAGTGCTTTGCCTGGCAGGATGATGCGTCCCGTTACTGTTGCCCCCAGCGCCATGGTGGCCGGGGCGCCGGGTAGGGCGATGCGGACACGGTAGGTGCGGGTTGCCGGATCCGCCGTCGGACTTGCGTCACGGATTGGTCCGGTCACCTTGATCGAGGGGTCTGACACAAGCGCCACTTCGACTTGCACGTCGGAGGGAACGCTGGTGTAGATCCTCTCGGACACGTTGAAGATGGCGTCGCGTTCGTAGGTCGAGGAAAGTTTGATCGCGGGTTGGCCTGCCTCGACGACTTGCCCAGCATTGACCGATACCGCGCTGACAATGGCATCGTCAGGGGCGCGGAGTTCGGTGTAGGTCAGCTTATTGAGTGCAGCCTGAAGCGCCGTCTTGGCAACCTTGAGTTTTGCATTCGCGGCCCGCCAGTTGGCCTCGGCCTCTTCCACACGGGCGCGAGCAACAAACTGTTTTTCAAAGAGGGTCCGCTGCCGCTCAAGCTCCGACTTCGCCAAACCCTCTGTGGCCTCAGCGCTCTTTACTTCGGCCTCGGCGCTCAGCACTTCGTTCTGCACATCGTTCGGGTCGAGTGTCGCCAGAACCTGTCCCTTCACGACACTCATGCCAACCTCGGCGGTGCGAGTCGCGACTCTACCGTCAATGCGGAAGCCCAGATTGGTCTCGAGATTCGCCTGGATCTCGCCTGTCTGTGCGACCTGCTCGTCGATGGCAGCAGGCTGCGCGATCTGCGTGCGAACCGGCCGAGGAGACTCTGCTGATTGCGCCTCCTTCTGGCAACCCGCTAGGGCCAGAATGATGCTGCAGGTGCAGCTGCAGAGCAGGGTGGTCTTGAGTGGGTTCATGTCGTGTCTCCTCGTTCAAGGACGAGTAATGCAGAGCGGCACATGCACTTCTGGGCAGGGAGATGTGTCGTCGAAATGGATTGTTTGATCAGTGAGAGAGCAGGCAGCCACTCGCGAGCCTGCGTATCGACAGGGCTCTCTCGCATGGCTAGCAAAGCGTTGCATCCGGGCTGCCTTGGGGGTTCGGTCAAGGCAACAGGCAACCAACGTGCGCCGGACAGCTTTTCCTGCTGCGCGCTGCAGAGCGTTGGAGGAGTGGAGTTGAACGGCCATGGCGAATACGGCGCGAGCGACAGAGCGTGCTCTGGGAAGTGTGTCTCTGTGTTTGGGAGCGCGATTTCATGGGGTTATTCATGAGGTGAGCTCCTGAAACGTCTCGTTTCCCGGAGAATTGTGATCCGACTTCATGATTTGCGCAACGACTGTTACGTAAATAAGCGTTTCGTCACTAGGCGCACTTTGCGTGCCGTCCCCTGAAAATCTGTTTCTGTCTTTGCGGATGACTGGTAACGGGAGAGGCCGCAGGACATGAGGATTGCTTGGCGCAAACGCGCCCACTGCCGGGCAGGCAGCGCTGATGGCCGGGTAATGAAGGGGTTGGAGAGTTCTTCGCCGGGCACATGTCTCTCCAGGCATGCATCCATTGGGCGACTAGGCCAATGGATGCATTGAGGGCGGCAGGCTAGGGCAGGGTGAAGAGTACTTTCACTTTATCGTTCACGGCTCCCTTGTCGACATAGCCGATCAGATTCGGCTCGTTGCCTACCATCGTCACTACGGAGGCATCGTCGTTGACACTTTGCAGCGGCTGGCCCTTGCCCGTGAATACAAGCCCGGACCAGTAGGACTTGAGCTGCGATTCACTTTTGTTAGTCAGAGCGCTGTAGAACTTCTCCTTGGTAGGGTTCCAGCCTTTCTGATCGATTGCCTTCAGGCTGTTGTTTTTGCCCAGAAATATGTTGGCCACTTCAGGCTGGGAGGGTGTGGCGCTGGCGGCTGCGTTCACGATTACGGCCACTTCGGAGTGGGCCAGGCTGCAGGCCGTCGTAAGGGCAGTTGCAAGCATTGCGTTGATCAGTGGTTTCATGTGGACACTCCTTAGAATACGAAGTCGACGCCGACGCTGAGGATGTCGCCGTCGTAGTTGCGCGAGGGAGCGCCCGCAGCACCGTTGCTGGCTGCGAAGACGGCGTGATCGAATGTTTCCTGCGCGGTTTCCACGAAAGTACCGCGATAGCCGTTGCCGCGCGTGTCGACCCTCTTGTACTCGCTCTTGAGGACGATGTTCGGCGCCAGGTTGTAGTTCACGCCATAGGTCCAGGAGTTCTGGCGGCCGCCATCTTCGTCGAGCTGGGCGTAGGTGATGTGAACCAGCACTTCGCCAAAACGGCGTCCTCCCATGAGGTAGAAGGCATCGATGTTGCCTTGCTGGTCGCCTTCGGTGTTGTTGCGCGTCCATTCGTTGGACGTTATCCAGGTACCGTTGTCGTACTGATAGCCGACGGACGTGAACCTGCCCTTCTGTCGATGAAGGTTGAGGAAGTCGATGCTGGTAGTGCCAACGCCAGGAGAGATGACCGATGCAGTAAGGTC
Organism: Pseudomonas sp. ML96; assembly: GCF_000761545.1. Lineage (GTDB taxonomy): Bacteria > Pseudomonadota > Gammaproteobacteria > Pseudomonadales > Pseudomonadaceae > Aquipseudomonas. Next base: position 53,434 of record NZ_JPMY01000018.1, read on the forward strand.
CGTATCGATATCGGCTTCGGCGTACCCCACGCGCAGCGTACCGAAGTCGTTGGTTTCTAGACTGGCGTTCGCGGCGAAGATCTTCTTGTAGTCGATGTCGTACAGCTCATCCAGTGCGAACACATTCCGGTTGACCGCTTGGCCACCGGCTACCTGGAAAGCGAAGTTGCCGATGCCAACAGGCAGGGTATAGAGAACATCTCCACCCTCGTAGCTACTCAGTTGGACCTGGCTGTACACCTCGTCCGGCAGGCGCAACCAGGGATGAGTGAAGCCGACGTCCAGGTTTTCCGAGTACATATAGATCGGCGTACGTAAGCGTCCTGCGCGCAACGTCAGACCTTCGGCAGCGCCCCAGGAGAGGTAGGCCCATTCCAAATTGCCTTTCCAGGTGTCCTGTTCCGGCTTGAGGGTAGCCTGGACGGTTAGGCCCAGTGTGTCGGTGAGCCCATACTGGAGTTGGCCGCCTAGCCTGGAGAGCTGATCACCGCGCCATGAATCCGTGGTCTGTCCGCTGACACCGAAGCTTCGCCCTTGATCTTCTCCCCCTAGATGTGTGAGGCCGGCGGTGCCAAAGCCATTGAGTTGGTATTCACCTTGTTCAAGGGCTACGGCCGGCGTACTTGCGATGAATCCCGCAAGACAGAATGCTCTGATGCTTTGCATGCTTTTGTTGCTCTTTTGGTTGGGAAATTCAGATGCGGAATAGGGCGGTGGCGCTGCGCAGGTGGTCGCCGGTGCTGACCAGCTGTTCGCCGAGTCGTGCGGTCGCGTCGGCACCTTGAGTAGTGGCCTGGGTGTCTAGCTGCAACCGCTCGGTGTCATGCTGGATTGAGCTGGAGAGGCCAATCTGTTCCTGGGTGAAGCGAGCGATGCTGGCGTTCAACTCATCGATCTGGCGAACGGCGCGGGTGATCGCCTCTAGGGTCAGCGTGGCCTGCTCTGAGCGCTCGATGCTGGCTCTGGCCTTCGCGTCATTCAGGGTCATGGCTTGCAATACGCCGTGGGCGCTACTCTGTAAGCGCTGGATGATGCTCTGGATTTCCGCGGTAGAAGTGGTCGTCTTCTGCGCGAGGTTGCGCACCTCGTCGGCTACCACGGCAAAGCCTCGGCCCTGTTCGCCAGCCCGGGCCGCTTCGATCGCAGCATTCAGTGCCAGCAGATTGGTTTGTTCGGCAATGCTTCGAATGACGGTCAGTACCGTGCCAACCTGCTGAGTCTCTTCTTCCAGCCGTTGCATGGCCTGCACCGAACTCAGGACGCTACTGCCGAGATCGCCGATGCTGGTGGACAGATTGTCGATGTTCAGCCGGGCGTCTTCGGCCTGACGAGTGACCGCGCTGGCCTGCTCCGAGGCTTGGCGGGAGCGCTCCGCCACTTCCTCGATGCTGGAAGTCATAGTGCCGATGTCACGACTGATGGAATCCGTGCGCTCCTGCTGGGAATGTGCGCTGTCCTCAGCTCCTCGAGTGAGCCGATGCAGCTCCCTAGACATCTGCTCAAGGGGGCTGGCTGTTTCGATGATCTGGCGGATGGTGCCCTGCAGTCTGTCCAGCAAACCATTGAACAGGCCGATCATTTCGCCAATCTCGTCAGTGGATTCGACATTGACGCGTCGAGTCAGATCGCCATCGCCGCTGGCGATGGCCCTGAGCGATTCGATGACGCCTTGGATATTGGTCATAACCTGGCGGATCACCAGTCCGGAGCTGATGCTGACCACTAGCAGTAGGACGCCGCTGAGTAGGTATCCGAGCTGGGTGGTGGCTGCGTTGTCGGCTCTGACTTGCTTCAGGCTGCTGTGGAAGTCGGAATAGGCAAGGCTGCGGAACAGCTGGCCGCTTTCTTTGGCGCGCTTGAGATCGACAGCCATGCGATTGAGCTTTGGCCTCAGGTCATCGAATGCGGCACCGTCGAGCAGCTGCGCAGATGAAGAGAATGCGTTGTCGGAATAGCGCCGGATGGATGAGGACCAGTCCTGCAACTCTTCGCCTCTATTGCCGCGCCCGTGCGTCAGTGGCTCTAGGTCGCGCAGGTTGTTATTTACATCAGCTAGGACTTGGCGCGCCTCATCCAGTATCTCTTGCTCGCCCGACGCGACAGCGCTGTTGAGCAGGCCGGGAATGCGCGATAGCTGGAAGTTCACCCGATCTGCGACTTCCAGCATCGGATAGCTCTGCTTTTCGAGGGCGACTAGTCGACTGTCGTTGTCGCCGAGTTGCTGCGTCGTATGACCCACAAACAGCAAAAGACCTGCTAAAGCCACGGCCGGTGGCAGAGAGAGTTTCAGGGTGAGCGATATGGTTTTGAACATGAGTTCTGCTGCTCTCGGCGTTGCCAATGACCGGTTTCGATCTCTCGGGAACGCTGGTTCTAGTGGCCTTGATACACGCCTCGGCTGTCCGGTTTAGCGAACTGCGGGCAAGGCAGTGTCCTCGCCGCTGGCAAGCAAGCCAGCGCGTTTCTAGGGGAGTCATTGCTGCGCTCAGATAGGAGGCGAGCTTTCGAAGGAGAGGCGCTAGGTAATCATTCCCGCCCCTGTGTCACCAGATACGACTAGACCGCATCGACTATTCATTTCCGTGCAGCAGTAAGCCGAGTTCGGAGTGGGGCTGCTGGGAATGGAAGGCCTGCGGAAGAGCTCTGGCCTGTCTTCTCGGGGGAGGTGAAGTAGGCGCTTGCTATTGGAGGAGGGGGCAAACTGAGACTCGACTTCGGCACTGGCACTTTGCCTAAAAGCGCGGAAGCGCTTTGAACCAAAACATTCCCTCCATGCGTGCACTTCTGCAGGCATTTGAATCGCTTGGACTGCGGTACTTGAGCTGAGCACTTCAATAGATGGCTGCCGTTTCCGTCGGTCCAAGTGGAACTGCTTAGGCCGCGATAGCGTCCTGGTTCTCAAGTCCATCTTCGCCCCCGTCAAATAGCCTTATAATTATCGTATCGACTGTTTTGTAAAATACAGAGATTTCGATTTCATGCAAAGCAGATTGGTGTGAGTGACAAGCACAGCAGTGCCATGCCCGGCGGTGAGCGTGGCAGCTGCTGATTTGATTGGCGTGAAATGGCGACCCGTTGCCTGCGAAGTAAGTGAGGCAGTGGGGGAGAGAGGGCGCCTCGTGACGGGCGCAGTCCGGAACGAGGTGCCCTTGGAGCGCTTAGTTTGTGCTGGCCTTGGATCGGACGGTGCGAGCGTTAATCGATGATGGAGAGATCATGAGGATGAACGCGTCGAGCAGAGCCTGCCCGCGTTCAGCACTGAATCGCTCGGGCTCAATAGGTAGCATCATCAACCAGCCATCGCTGAAGGCGCTGACGTGATCAGCCAGTAATTCGGCAGGAATATCATTACGAATCTTGCCTTGCCGCTGTCCATCCTCCAGTACTGAGGTGGCGATGAGGCGGAAACGGGCTTGCCGCTGTTTGATTACGTTAGCGAATGCCGGTTCGTGACGGGCATGTGTGAGCAGTTGCAACCAGGCTAGCCAACTGTCTGGATCGTCGAGGCTTATCCACTGATGCCACTGATGGATGAGTAACTTGAGGTCCAGTTGCTCTCGATTGGTTTCGAGGAGGACCTCCACCTTGTCGAAGAGGTTTTGGGCCACAGCACTGACCATCTCTTCCTTGTTGGCGAAGTAGTAAGTCACAGCTCCCGTAGTGCATCCGGCATGCTGTGCGACCTTGCGCATTGAGGCGCCGGCATAACCGTCCTGGGCGATGACTGCAATCGCTGCCGCCAAAAGCTCGGCTCGTTTCGCGCTGTGGTCACCGACAGGGCGGCCGCGGCGGGCGGCGAGTTCGGGCTCGTTCTCACGGTGTTTCGCGTTGGAGGTGGAGCGGGAGGGTGATTCAGACATGGGGAATTGGCGATTCTGTTGGGTCTATCAATCGGAGTGACAGTTGCCCTTGCGGCCTAACGCATGGATGCGGCCCAGCATAGGAAAAAATGCTGCGAAACGCATCCGCGATGTACTCCGAAATCCCCCGAGCGCTGCATTCCCGCACCTTGCTCAGTTGCATCGCGTCTACCGCACGACGTCGATCTCGGCGAATGTTCCGGATCTTCTTTTTCCAAGTCATGGGGCGATCTCCGGGGCCTGAGTGTTACGCCTCTGGCGAGCAAAAAGCAGTTCTTGCGTCTGTTCGGTAGCCTTGAGTCCTACGTAACGATCGTTACGTAAATGCACAAAGTGTGCAGCCTACTGACACACGATTGTGCAGTTCCAGGTCTGGGCACGCAGCGTCAGGCGGAAGCTTTAGACGGTAACTATCTAATAAATAAAGAAATTGGCGTTCAGCCCTTGTTTGGGCACATTGCTTGCTTTGGTCATTGGACTTGGTCAATTGACCATGTCGTTTGATTAAGAAGCGCGGCATGGGCCGATTCCTCCTTTCAGGATGAATGTGCCGCCGGTTAAGTCCCATGAGGATCCTCCAATGAATGAAATGATTGAACATCCAGAAGTCGGCATGCCTCCCCGCCGTGGTGTCAGGCATCTGCTTGTGGCCATTGCGGCGTCTACTGCAATTTGCTCGGCCCAGGCTGCGGATAAGGATCCGGCGCTGTTGGGTACAAAACTGACGCCGTTGGGGGGAGAGGCTGCTGCAAGTGCTGATGGAGTGATTCCAGCTTGGGCCCCGCCTGGCCAACAGGACGTAGGTTGGAGCTACGGTCAGGTGCGTGGTCAACACTGGAAGTTCAAGGACGACAAGTCGCTCTACAGTATCGACGCCAACAACGTCGCGCAGTACGCGAGCAAATTGTCGCCGGGCCAGCTGGAGCTGTTCAAGAAAGTTCCGGGCTATCGCATGGATGTCTATCCCACCCGCCGCAGCTGCGGTGTGCCGGACTTCGTTGCCGAGAACACCAAGAAAAACGTCGGTTTCGCCACCCTCGATGCCAGTGGTCTTGCTCTGCAGGATGCCTATGTGCCAGGTGTGCCGTTTCCGCTGCCTACCACCGGCGTTGAAGTCATGTTGAACATGAAGATGCGCTACCGCGGCGTCGGTGTCGACATTCCCAAGACCATCGCTGGGGTCTCGCCGCGCAAGGGGGGCGGGGATTGGCTGCGCATCTCGAATGACCTGTCCTTCTTTACCCCTTGGGGAGCGAAGGGAAGTGCGCTGTTCTCTTCCGTAGGCCGGCTGGAAAACGCCACGTACTTTTCTTTCCTGGAGCCGGCTGCCCTGGCGGGGCAGGCTGCCGTGGGAACCCTCACAGCCGGAGAGCAGTCGGCCACCTTCTATTATTTCCCTGGTCAGCGGCGTGTACGGCGCATGCCCGCCTACTCCTACGACGCCCCGCAGATTGGCCTAGACAACCAGTACACCGTCGATGAGGCGAACGTCTTCTTCGGTCCCCTGGATCGCTTCGACTGGAAGCTGATCGGCAAGCAGGAGTTGATCGTCTCCTACAACGCTTTTGGCGCCTATGACACCTCTGCCAAGGTCGAAGAGTTTGCTCAAGAGGGCTCGCTCGCGCCTGAGTCGCGCCGCTACGAGCTACATCGCGTTTGGGTCGTTGAGGCCAATGTTCGCCAGGGGATGCGCCACCAGGCCCCGAAGCGCCTTTTCTACATCGACGAGGATAGCTGGAACGCCCTGATGGCCGTCGATTACGACAAGCAAGGGCAGGTCTGGAAGGTGCGCGAGGGCTTCACGATTCCTGTGTACGAGACCGGTGCTTGCGATATGCAGGCCTTGGTGCAGTACAACCTGGCGGATGGTCGCTACCTCTACGACTTGACCACTATCGGCGCTAGCAAGGATATCCACTGGCAGACTGAGAGCGTCGGTAACCCGAGGCATAAGCGCGATTTCTATACCTCCGACAACCTGCGATCCATCAGCGAGCGCTAATGGCGAATCTAGGAGCCGACATGAAAAGAACAATTGCTAAAGCATCGGGTCTGGCTATCGCCTGCGCAGCGCCCATGGCCATGGGCTTCACCTTCGAGACGGACAATGTCCGGGGCTCGTTCGATTCCACCATTGGTTGGGGCATGGGTGTGCGCGCTCAGTCTCAGGGTTGCGATCTGGTCAACGCCGGTGCCACTGGTGGTGGCGCGCCGGCTGGATGCCTGGATGCGACTGTCTCCGGGATCGGTGACCAGGGCAACCTGAACTATGACAAGGGCGACCTGTTCACCAACTACCTCAAGGGTATGCACGAGCTGGTGTTGAAGTTTCCCGAGGATCTCACCTTCATGGCGCGCGGCAGCTGGAAGCGTGACTTTGCCGCCACCCACACCACCGGGACGCTGGGTGCAGAAACGCAGGGTTGGCAAGCCGCGGGTTCAGATATCGGCAGCGATGGGCTGACCGATGATGCGCGCGATGAGCTGAAGTTCAAGACGCGCCTGCTCGATCTGTGGGTGAGCAAGACCATCGATGTGGCGGATCAGCGAGTGCGGGCGCGCCTGGGCAACCAGGTTATTAACTGGGGTGAGAGCCTGTTCGCGGTGGGCGGCATCAACGCCACCAACGCCTACGATTTCCAGGCGCTGTCGAGCCCGGGAGTGCAGCTCAAGGAAGCTTTGTTACCGGCGCCGATGCTCAGTGTCGCCACGGGGCTGGGCTACGGCATCAACGTCGAGACCTATTACCAGTTCGGCTGGAACAAGAGCGAGCTGCCACCTGTGGGCAGCTACTGGTCGACCTTTAACGTGATCGGCGAGGGCATGAAGGAGTACGGCTACGACGACAAGGATGCCCGTGACAGTGGTCAGTGGGGGCTCTCGGTGCGTTGGCAGCCGGAAGACAGCGACGTCAACTACGGTTTCTACGTGATGCGCTATCACGACAAGCTGCCGCAAGTGCAGTACAACCAGGCCACTTGGGCTCCCAAGTGGGTCTACCCGGAAGACCGCATGCTCTACGGTATCAGTGCCAACCTGCCGGTTGGCGACTGGGCGGTGGGCACCGAGCTGTCTTACCGGCCCAAAGAGGCGGTGCCGCTCAACCCCTTGCCCGGATTTTTCGGCGCTGGCCCGTGTGCAGGGCAGGGTGGGGAATGCTGGAAGGACACCAAGAAGTTCCAGTGGCACCTGACCGGCATCTACAGCTTTACCAATGCCAACTCCGCGGAATTCCTCGAGTTCACTGGGGCCAGCACCGCGACCCTCATGTCGGAACTGGTACTGGTGAAGTATCCGGGGCTACATGACAGCTATGACGGTGAGTTGATTTCCGCAGGGGGCAACAGCTGGGTTGAGGATATGTCGAAGCTTCCGGCCAAGTCCCATGGCGATGCGAGCTCTTCGGGGATCCACCTCGATTTCAGCCTGACCTATGACAGCACTCTGATCCCGGGTTGGAGCGTTACTCCGGGTATCTATTACCAGCAGTCGCTGGGCAATGGGCGCACGCCGTCGATGTATTCGACCTATACCCGGGATGCCAGCTCTATGAACCTGTACCTGAACCTCGTGCGCAACCCCGGCAGCTGGCAGGTCAGTCTGAACTACGCGAAGTTCAACGATGCTGACACCCCTTACGACCAACCGCTGCGTGATCGTGATTACGTCGGCCTGGCGATTTCGCACTCGATGTGAGGCATGTAGTGGATACTCCTGTTGTAAACAAGTCCGACGAGGGGGGGCGTGGCGTGCTGCCACGCCTGGAGGGCTGGCTGTTCCGTCAGCGTCGGCTGGTACTGGCGCTGCTCGTATTGTTCACTCTGGGTATGGCCTGGTTCGCCGTGCAGCTGCGCATGGATGCTGGCTTCGAGAAGCAGTTGCCGATCGGTCATGAGTACGTCGAGACCTTCCAGGCTTACCGTAACGATCTGATCGGGGCGAACCGCCTGACCATAGTGGTCAAGGCGCGTGAGGGCTCGATCTGGAGCGTGACCGGGCTCAAGCGGCTATACGACGTGACCCAGGCGGTGATTTTCCTGCCTGGCGTTTCACGCAGCAGTGTTCAGTCGTTGTGGACGCCCAACTCTTTCGTCAACGAGATCACCGAAGAGGGCTTTCGTGCGGATCCGTTGATACCTGGCACGGTGACCCCTGATCGCCTCGACCAGGAGATCATCGACAAGATCGCCAACTCCACGGCCCAGGGCGGCTTCGTCGGCACCCTGGTGGCGCGCGATCAGAGCAGCGCGATGATCACCGCCGAGCTCAACGAGCTCGACGAAAATGGCCAGCAACTGGACTACGTGGCTTACAACAAAGTTCTGGAGCAGCAGATCCGTGCTCAGTTCGAGGATGCCGATTTCGAGATCCAGATCATCGGCTTCGCCAAGCAGATCGGCGATATCGCCGACGGCGCCTCGGCCGTGCTGGAGTTCTGCCTGCTGGCGCTGCTGCTGACCGCCGCGGCGGTTTACTGGTACTGCCATTCCGTGCGCTTCACCCTGCTGGCATTGGGTTGCTCGCTGACCTCGCTGATCTGGCAGTTCGGCAGCCTGCGCCTGCTCGGATACGGACTCGATCCGCTGGCCGTGCTGGTGCCCTTCCTGGTGTTTGCCATTGGTGTGTCTCACGGCGTGCAGCAGATCAACTACATCGTGCGGGAGATCGCTTGTGGAAAAAGTGTCGAGGAGGCGGCCCGCTCCAGTTTCAGTGGTCTGTTGATTCCGGGCACCCTGGCCCTGGTGACGGCCTTCGTGTCCTTCATCACCCTGCTGGTGATTCCGATTCCGATGGTGCGCGAGCTGGCTATCACCGCCTCGCTCGGGGTGGCCTACAAGATCATTACCAACCTAGTGATGCTGCCGCTGGTGGCGTCGATGCTGAGAGTCGATGGTAGCTATGCTACCGCCGAGGAGGTCTCCCGCGAGCGCCGTGCGTGCTGGTTGCATGGTCTGGCACGGCTCGCCGAGTGGCGCAACGCACTACTGGTGCTCGGCATCGCCGCGTTGGTGTTCTGCGTGGCGGTTTGGCAGAGCCACGACCGGGTAGTGGGCACGTTACAAGCCGGTGCGCCCGAGCTGCGCGAGGACGCTCGGTTCAACCGCGACGCGGTGTCCATTGCCAGCAGTTACGACATCGGCCTGGACTGGCTCAGCGTGGTTTTCGAGGTCAGCCCGGATGCGTCGGGTGAGGTGCTGCCCGGTGCCTGCGAGAACGTCGCCCTAGGGCAGTACCAGGATCGCTTCGTTTGGGCTATGCAGGCTGTGCCCGGGGTGCTGTCGGTGGCCTCGTTCTCCACCGCCATGCGCCAGTTCAACGAAGGCTACAACGAGGGCAACCCGAAGATGAGTACGGTGCCCATCGATGCCATGAACTACGCCTCGCTGGCCACCGAGGTCGCCCGTATCTCCGGGATCATGCGTGTCGACTGCAGCATGACCGCCGTGCACCTGTACCTGGGGGATCATAAAGCGACCACCATCAACCGGGTGATCGCGGCTGCCAAGGCGTTCCGCAGCGAATACCCGATGCCGGGCATTTCAGTGCGTCTCGCTTCGGGCAACGCTGGTGTCCTGGCGGCGATCAACGAGGAGGTGGAGAAGAGCGAGACGCCTATGCTGCTGTATGTCTACGCCGCCATCGCCCTGCTGGTGTTCGTTGTCTACCGTGACCTGCGTGCCGTGTTGGTCTGCTGCCTGCCGCTGACTATCGGCACCTTCATCGGCTACTGGTTCATGAAGGAGCTGCAGATCGGGCTGACCATCGCCACGTTGCCGGTGATGGTGCTGGCAGTGGGTATCGGCGTCGATTACGCCTTCTACATCTACAACCGTCTGCAGCTGCACCAGGCCAATGGTCAGCCGATCGTCAAGGCGGTCGAGCACGCGCTGCTCGAGGTTGGCGTAGCGACCATCTTCACCGCCATCACCCTGGCGGTCGGGGTGGCCACCTGGGCATTTTCCGAACTCAAGTTCCAGGCCGACATGGGCAAGCTGTTGGCGTTCATGTTCATGGTCAACATGGTCATGGCCATGACTGTTCTACCGGCCTTCGCTGTCTGGCTGGAGCGGGTTTTCCCGCGCAAGCGCCCGGTGCGAATGATTGGCGCACTGGTGCATTGAGGAGAGAAGCATGCGATACCTAAACACAGTCATAGGGGGCGCCCTGGCGGCCCTGTTGCCACTGGCCTCACCGCAGGCTGCTCCCTTGGATCCGGTGCCGGCAGTGCCTGCGAGCAATGCCACCCAGGCAACCATGCTCGATGCCGCATGGGCAGAGAAACGCATCGTTGCGGTTGGCGACCACGGCATTGTGCTGTTGTCGGATGATCAAGGTGCAAGCTTCCGCCAGGCCCGCTCAGTGCCGCTTTCCGTGCCGCTCACTGGTGTGAGCTTCGTCGATGCCAAAAAAGGATGGGCGGTAGGTCACTGGGGGGCGATCCTGGCCAGCAGTGATGGCGGTGATAGCTGGCAGATTCAGCGCCTGTCCAACGAAGAGGATAGGCCTTTGTTCGCGGTGCATTTCTTCAATGCCCGACAGGGCGTTGCAGTCGGTCTCTGGTCGTTGGTTTTGACCACCGACGATGGTGGCGCAACATGGACCGACCAGACGCTGGAAGCCCCTCCGGGATCCAGTCGTGCCGACCTCAACTTGATGGGGCTTTTTGCCGATAGCCATGGCGGCCTCTATGCCACTGCTGAGCGTGGTCAGGTGCTGCGCTCCGATGACCAGGGCAGAAGCTGGCGTTACCTGGATACCGGCTACGAAGGTACTCTCTGGTCTGGCGCTGTGCTGGCCGATGGAAGCCTGCTGGTAGGCGGCCAGCGTGGCACGCTATTGCACGGTTCGGTAGACGGTAAGGATTTTCGTCGTTTGCCGCTGGAGAGCAAGAGCTCGGTCACAGCCGTTGCCGTGTCTGGTCGCCATGTGCTGGCGGTCGGCCTCGATGGGCTGATGGTGCAAAGTAGTAACGGGGGGCAGAGCTTCCAGGAGCAGCAGTCGTCTGAAGGTGTTTCGCTGACGACCGTGCTGCTTAACGGCAACGGTGTTCCCGCTCTTTTCTCGCGACGGGGTGTAGTGGCTGCACAAGCTCGGTAATTGCCATCGTGGATGATTGTGGTTTTCACCCATTGAGGGGCCACGTTGAAACTGACGCTCGGCTCCAGTTTTTCTTGAGGCTGAAAGCGTTTTCTAGGCGTTTTCGGCGCGGGCTATTTTCATGGAGGAGGATGCGAAGTGAAGAAGCAATTACGCCTGATGCTGGTCTTGGCATGGCCAGTAACCGCCTGTGCGCAAGCTGAAGACCTGTACACCGATGCAGAGGCGGCGAGAAGGGCGGTGCTGCTGATCAAGGAAGCCCAGGCATTGCATGCCAAGGTCACTGAAGTTTGCAATGACGCAAGCGCCATGGGCCTCCTCTACGAAGCGGCTGAAGATGCTGTGAGGAGGCTAGACGATTGGTCCGATGATCATCGGAAAAGCCGCAACCTTGCCTCCTATGATTCATGCCGACAGTCCATGGTAGACGTTCAGAGTTATGCCTATACATGCGCCTATGGCAGCTACAGGGGCAAAGCAGCAGCTTATATGCAACGCCGGTGGCTAGAGGATTCCACAGGCTGTGACGCGGCCATTCATGCTTCAGATCTGTCACTGCAAGACCGCAATTAAGTCGCACTGGAGTTTGGGCTCTCTTTCCTCCTGCTTTCTCGCCAGACCGGAACGAATCTCTGAGCCCACATACTCGGTACTGCGAACAGCGTTAGACATCGTGTCTCTTCTTGTGGAGCCGGCTCGCATGGCAGGTCACCAGCGACCAAAGCCGGCACGACAAATATACAGTCAAATTGCCACTGCGCTAGCGTGAGGCTCAACACCCCGCAAGGCAATGAGCCTACCGGGTGCTGTGAGGTGATGTGAGAGCGGTGAGGCTCAATCGAGCGTCTGCGTTTGGCTGTGGGCGTTGGAATGCTAATAGGGAGCCTCTATTACAGCACCGCCTGCCTCGGCAGGTTAGACCGCATTCACTTGGGATTCATGCATTTCCCTAGGTGTTGCTTAAACCCAGGATTTGTCCCCATCTCTTTGGGGGCAAATTCTGGGGGCAAAACCGAGCCCGCTACAAACCGTTCCTTTCCGCTACTCTCTGATGGCACTAGGGATTGGAGTGGTCTAGCGCGGGTTATGCGGGTAGTAGGCAGCGTTCAAATCCCTATCTTCCCGCCATTCATATAAGTACATAAGCCCCTGAATCTGCATAAGATTTCAGGGGCTTTGTCTTTTCTGGCGGTTGATTTAGGGGCAAATCATCGCCTTCTAGGCCGCTTCTATCCTTCTCAGTCCGCGGCAAACCCATCATCTCCGGTGCCAGCATGGCCATGCGCTTGTATCCAGCGGCCATAGTGCTTCTTCAGGGGAGAATGGGGCGTTCTGTCGCGCTTAACAGCGAACATTCGGAAAGTGCAGGTCCGCCATTAGAACCATCCTCAATGGTTTTCCGTCAGCTCTGTAAGCAGTTCTTCCCGTAATTTCTGCAGCTCTTGCGAATTGCGCTCGCGCGGGTGTGGCAGGTCGACCTTTACCTCATGGCGGATGCGGCCTGGTCGGGCGTCCATGACGATGACGCGATCCCCCAGATAGAGCGCTTCTTCCACGTCGTGAGTGACCATGATCATGGTGCTGCGCTGCTGCACCCAGATGCGTTGCAGCTCGTGTTGCAGGTGCACGCGGGTGAGTGCGTCGAGGGCGCCGAAGGGTTCGTCGAGCAGCAGCACCTTGGGGCGGGTGATCAGCGCGCGGGCGATGGCGGCGCGCTGGGCCATGCCGCCGGAGAGCTGGTGCGGGTAGGCCTGTTCGAAGCCGCTCAGGCCGACGAGGGCCACATGCTCGGCCACCAGATCGGCCTTTTCCTTCTTGCTCAGGCGCTGGTTCCTGAGGGCCAGGGCGATGTTCTGTTCGACGGTCTTCCAGGGGAACAGGCGGTGGTCCTGAAACACGATGCCGCGGTCGAGGCTGGTGCCCGATACGGATTCGCCGTCCAGCTGGATCTGGCCCTGGTAGTCGTTCTCCAGGCCAACGATCAGCCGCAGCAGCGATGACTTACCGCAACCGCTGGCCCCGACGATGCTGACGAATTCTCCAGGCAACACTTGCAGGTCGATGTTGTGCAGCACTGGCAGGGCCTTGCCGTCGATCTGGTAGGCCTTGTTCAGGCCGCGGATCTCCAGCGCGCCGGGCTGGCGCAGGTCGTTACCGAGCAGTTGTGGATCGAGAATGGCTGTCATGAGGTTACCTATCGCGAAGGTTGCGCCAGCGCAGCAGGTGGCGGCTGAGGCGTGTAAACAGTTGGTTCATGGTGTAGCCGAGCAGGCCGATGCACAGCACGCCGATCACCACGACCTCCATGCGTGATCCGGTCTCGGCGTTCATCATCAGGTTGCCGAGGCCCATGCCGGTGGAGAGGAAGAGTTCGCAGCCCACCGAGCTGACCCAGGCGAAGGCCAGCGCATGCAGCACACCGTTGGACAGGCTGGGCAGGGCGCTCGGCAGTTGTACCTGGGTGAACTGCTGCAGCGGCGTCAGGGTGTAGATGCGGCCGACCTCCTGATAGCTCTTCTCGACATGGCTGAAGCCCTCGAAGCTGTTCAGCACCATGGGGTAGAAGGCGGCCAGGGAAACGATCAGTACCTTGGAGAGCTCGCCGCTACCGAACCACAGGGCCAGCAGCGGGATCAGGCCGAGAATCGGTACCTGGCGCAGCGTGTGGTAGAGCGGCGCGAGCAGGCGTTCGGCGATACGCGAGTGAGCCATCAGCGCGCCCACGGCGAAGCCGGCGAGTACGCCATAGAGCAGGCCGAGGCAGGTACGTTCGAGGCTGGCCGCCACGCTCAGCCACAGCTCGCCACTGGCCAGCAGCTCGTCGAGACCTGCGCCGATCTTGCTCAGCGGCACGAAGGCGTAAGCCTGGCTGGCGCCCTGGCGCGACATGTATTCCCAGGCGGCAATCAGCAGCAGTGGCAGGAGCAGGCCGCGCAATGACGCGAGAAAGCGGATCAGAATCTTCATGCGCGTGGTTTCCAGCGGAACAGGTGTTTTTCCAGGAGGCGGAAGCCGTAATCGAGGGTGAAGCCGACCAGACCGGTCACCACCACGCCGACCATCACGATGTCGATACGCATCATCTGCCGGCTTAGTTCGATCAACTGGCCGAGGCCGCTGTCGGCGGCCAGCAGCTCGGCGGCGACCAGGACCATCCAGGAACGGCTGAGGCTGATGCGCAGGCCGGTGACTATGGGCGGTGCCGCGGCGGGGAAGGCCATGTCCTTGAGCAGGCTCCACAGCGGCAGGCGATACACCGCGGCCACATCGAAGTAGCTGCGCGGAATGCCCTTCACGCCCTCGCTGGTAGCCAGCGCCACCGGGAAGAACGCTGCCTTGACCACGATGAGGATCTTGAAGGTCTCTTCGACGCCGAAGAACAGGATGAACATCGGGATCAGGGCGATGGAGGGGATCTGCCGCAGGGTGTGGAACAGTGGGGCGCAGTAAGCCTCCACCTGCTTCGACAGAGCCATGGCGGTGCCGAACAGCAGGCCGCCGAGCGCACCGAGGGAAAAGCCTATGGCCAGGCGCGACAGACTGTTCTGCAGGTGCTCGCGCAGCTCGCCGCTGCCCAGCAGCTCGACGAAGGCTTCGTAAACATGCAGCGGAGGCACCAGCAGTTGGGTCGGGTACCAGCCGGCCTGGGCTACCAAGGCCCAGACGACGAGCAGTGCCAGCGGTGAGGCGAACCAGCTCAGGCGGTTGAGTGAGGCGGTCAGCATGTCATCCCTCCAATACGGCAGCCGCAGGGGCGCGGCGTAGCTTGCGCAGCCAGCAGAAGCCGGTCACCAACAACAGCAGTGGAATCCAGGCGAGGAACAGGTTGCTCAGGCCGACCAGCTGGCTGATCACGCCGCCGAGCAGCGCGCCGGAAAAGCTGCCGAGCATGCCGGCCAGGTTGAACAGGCCGGAGATCTTGCTCTTGTCGGCGGCGTGTTCGCCGAGCTGGGCCATGTTGACCAGGTGGACCAGCGAGGCTGCCGTGCTCAACAGCACGCCGCCGATGGCCAGCAACGCATAGCCGTGTGCGCGGCCGAGCAGCAGCAGGCCGAGCACCGCAGCGCTCAGCCCGGCGACATAGGCGAAGCGGCGGCCGATACGCTCTACCAGATAGCCGAGGCCGAACAGGCCGAGCACGGCGGCCAGACCTTGCACCATCACCAGGCTGACCGCCTGGCTCTGCGAGAGCCCGGCAACGTCCATCGCCAGCAGAATGATGAAGGTGCCGAACAGCGCGCCGGTGGCGCCAGAGAGCATTTCGATCAGGCAGCTCTCGGCGATTTCCAGGTTCTGCAGCATGGCCAGTACCTGGCTGAACATGCTGCCGCTTTCGGCACCAACCTCAAGGCTGCTCGGCTCCACCTGTTCGGCTTCCCAGAAGCCCAGGCTGTATACCGCCATGAGGCCGAAGCACAGGCCGATCACCACGAAACCGAGGGTGAAGCCGGTGCTGCCGCTGAGCCAGTTGCCCAGCAGCGGGCCGAGCAGGCCCATGCCCAGGGTCAGCGAGCCGCGGTACCAGCCGGCCTTGTCGTTGCCGATGCGCTTGAGCTGGCGCAGAAACGCGCTGTTCATGGCGACGATGCGGAACGGGATGCACAGGCCGATCAGCAGGCGCGCGACTGCCAGCCAGATCCAGCCGCCGAACAGCGGGATGGCCAGGTTCAGCAGCATGGGCCCCAGGCTGGCGAGGAAGTACACCCGGCGCGCGCCAAAGCGGGCGATGACGAAGCCGGCCGGCAGGGTCAGCAGCACCATGCCCAGCGATTCCATGGCCGAGATGATGCCGAGTTGCAGGGAATTGGCGCCTATCTCGATGGCATACAGGGTGGTGATGATCTTGGCCATGCCGATGGTGGCGCCACTGAAGGCGGCCAGCAGCATGAAGTTGGCCAGGAAGGCGCCGGGGCGCCCGCTGGCTTCAGATCGCGACATTGACCTTCTCCAGCAGTTGTTCCAGCGGCTCGGCGGCTATCCATTGGCGCACATCGAAACCGTGCGGGATGAAGTCCCAGCGCTCGAGGAAATCGGTGAGGTCCTGCAGCGCGCCAATGGAGCGCTCGGCCAGGTTGGTTTGCAGGCGCAGATGGGCATCCTCGCCATAGGCGCGGGCTACCCAGTACTCGCTGGTGTTGAGCTCGCGAGCGAGGAAGCGCCGAGTCTCCTCGGGATGGGCCCAGGCCCACTGCTCGGCGCGCAGCACGGTATCGAGGATCAGCACGGCCGCCTCGAAGTGTTCATCGAGCAGATGCTGGTCGACGGTCAGGGTACGTGGCGTGCCGATGTTGGCGCGGATCAGTGGGTCCGGGTGCGAGCCGACATCCACCACCACGCGCAAACCGAATTCGTTGGCCAGGTGCAGGCCATGGGCGCCCTTGACGAAGATCGCGTCGATATCGCCGCGTAGCAGGCCGATCAGCTCGTTGTTGCGCTGCGGACGGTTGCCGCCGAGGGTGACCTGGGCGCCATGCACATGGTGCACTGGCTCATCGCTGTAGGTGCCTCCGTAGGGATAGTCGACCAGCTCCACGTCGGCGACCCGCAGGCCTTCCAGCTTGAGGGCGTTTTCCAGACCGCGAATGGCCTGGGCACGGGTGAAGTCGATCTGCACGTTGGCCCACTTGGGCACGCCGAAGCGGCGGTTGCGCAGGTCGCGGATATCGCGGATCTGGCTGTCGTGGGTGGTGACGATCAGCTGCACCTCGTCGGCCCAGGACAGGCCGATCACCCGGGTCTCGCTGCCACGGGCGCGGGCCCAGATGGCCGGAATGTTGCCGCCATGGCGGACCGAGTTGTGCAGGTGCTGGTCGAAGTGTGCCTCGCGCACTTCACGGTCCGAGGACTCGCGCAGTGCCTGAATGCGGGTGCCCAGCGGTCGGAAGGCCTGGGCCAGACGACCGGATTCAACGGCGATGCCGAGCCCTGTGGGTACCGGACTATGGGTGTACCAGAGGGTATCGAGGGGTGTGCTCATGAAATGTCCACGAAACGCTTGTTCGGATGTGCTCCGCACGGGCGCAGTGTTCGCCCGTGCGGAACCACGACTCAGCCGGCGCGCTGTGCCACTGCGCTGCGCAGGGTTTCCAGAGGGCGTGGGTCGATCCAGTCCTGGACCGAGAAGCTCTGCGGGATGAAGGCCCAGCGCTGGAGGAAGTCGGTGAAGTCCTGCAGGGCCACGATCGAGCGCTCGTCGAGGTTGGTACGCAGGCGCTGGTGAGCGTCCTCGCCGTAGGCCTGGGTCACCCAGTACTCGCTGCTGTTGGTTTCGCGGGCCAGGTAGCGGCGGGTGTCGTCTGGGTGGGTCCAGGCCCATTCCTCGGCGCGCAGCACCGAGCCGAGAATGCCGACCGCGGCATCGTAGTGCTGCTCCAGCAGGTTGGAGTCGACGCTCAGGGTGCGCGGCGTGCCGTTGTTGGCGCGGATCAGCGGCTCCGGATGCGAGCCAGTATCGATCACCGTGTGCAGGCCGAACTGCTGTGCCAGCTGTGCGGCATGGGCGCCCTTGAGGAAGATCGCATCGACTTCGCCGCGCAGCAGGCCGACCAGTTCGGCGTTCTGCCCGCCGCGCCGGCGGCCGCCGAAGGTGGAGGTGCCGCTGACCGTCTCTGCCGCTTCGTCACTGAAGGTGCCGCCGTGGGTGTAGTCGACCAGCTCGACGTCCTTGACCTCCAGGCCTTCCAGCTTGAGGGCATTTTCCAGACCACGGATGGCCTGGGCGCGGGTGAAGTCGATCTGCGCGTTGGCCCAGTTCGGCAAGCCGAACTTGCGCCCCTTGAGATCCTTGGCGGATTTGATGCCGCTGTCCGGCAGGCTGAGGATCAGCTGCACCTCGTCGGCCCAGGACAGGCCGATTACCCGGGTGTCGCGGCCACTGGCACGGGCCCAGATAGCCGGGATGTTGCCGCCGTGGCGTACCGAGTTCTGCAGGGTATGGTCGAAGTGCGATTCACGCACCGCCTGGTTGGCCGATTCGCGCAGCGACTTGATGGCGGTGCCCTGGGCGCCCAGGGTTTCTTCCAGCCAGCCTTTCTGCACGGCGATGCCGAGGCCGGTCGGTACCGGGCAGCGGGTGTACCAGAGGGTATCGAGTGGTTGACTCATGGTGCGGTTCCTTGCAGTCAGGCGCTGGCTTGCAGCGCGGCGGTGGGGGCTTGGCTCTGTGCCGGTTTGGCGTGCACCAGCGGCAGGACTTCCTGGCCGATGCGCAGGGCTTCTTCGAGGTGCGGATTGCCGGCCAGGATGAAGGTCGAGAAACCGGCGTCGCGGTATTCGGCGAGGCGTTCGGCGATGTTCTCGTGGCTGCCGACCAGGCCCACGGTCGGTCCCGGCTTGGCCTTGCCGAAACCGGCCCAGAGGTTCGGGCCGAGGACCAGGTCTTCGAAGCGGTCGCTGTTCTGGTGGTAGGCGTTCTGCCGCGCCGCACCCACCGAATCGGAGCCGGTGGCGAAGTGCTTGATGGCGGCGCTGGTGCGCGCGTCGATGCGTTCGTACTGGCGGCGCAGTTCGCTCCAGGCGGCCTCTTCGGTTTCGCGGGCGAACAGGTCGATGCGGATGCCGAAGCGCACGCTGCGGCCCTGCTTGTCGGCCAGCTCGCGCACGCGTTCGAGGTGCGGCTTGAGCTTGTCGATCGGCTCGGCCCAGTTCAGGTAGACGTCGGCATGTTTCGCCGCCACGTCTAGGGCGGCATCGGAGAAGCCGGAGAAGTACACGCCGGGCTTGCGCTCATGCTTCAGGCCGAGCGGCAGCGCGCCGTTCTCCAGCTGGTAGATGTCGCCCTGGTAGCTGAACTGCTCGTTGCTCCACAGGCCATCGATGATGTCGAGGAATTCGCCGGTGCGCTGGTAGCGCTTGTCGTGCTCGAGGAAGTCGCCGTTGGCGCGCTGGCTGGCCGGGTTGCCGCCGGTGATGATGTTCCACTCCAGGCGGCCACGGCTGAGGTTCTGCAGGATCGCCGCCTGCTGCGCGGCGTAGGCCGGCAGGGTCCAGGTGGCCTGGAAGGCGATCAGGAACTTGATCCTGCGGGTCTCGCGGGCCAGGGCGGCGGCGGCAATCCACGGCTCGGGGCCGGTCGGCAGCAGGGCTCCTTCGAAGCCGGCGAGTTCGGCGGCCTTGGCGACCTGAGCGACGTAGTCGATATAGGTGAAGCCGTCTGGCTCGCCGTTGGGCAGGCGCCCCGGAGCGATGTTGCCCGGGCGGTACACGGCGGCGCCGCGGTTGTTCTTGTCGGTGGCCAGGTAGGGACCATCGCTACCCAGCGGTAAACGCCAGAAAAATTCGGTGCTCATGGCAGTGTTCCATTGGCTGCGTCGAGGAAGCCCGCCGCGTGCTGCGACCGGGGTTGCAATGACTTGAGCAAGGCCTGTGCCGAAAGGCTGAAAGCCAGTAATGACGGGGCCTTCAGCTGTTTTTTCTGGGGCTTTATCAGGGTGACTGCTGATACAGCAACACCTGCTCAGCAATGGCTGCTTGGACTGCAGCAGATTCAGTCCAGAAGTGGCTGATGGTGTTTGGTTAATTTCACAACTGATTGAAATAAAACGAGTTTTTCTTATGGCACAAGTTCTGCTGAGAAGGGTTCAGTGCCGCGCCGATGAGGCGTGGTCCCCATCATCCTTCCCCGGAGCTTCAGTCATGACCGCCAGCCTCACCGCCACACAACTCAGCCAGCTCGAACAGGCCAAACGTGATTTCGCCAAGGCCTTCCGCGTGCTCAAGGAAACCCGCACGCTGACCGCCACCAACACCTACCAGGCCTATGTGCGAGTGCCAGATAGCGAGCTGGTGATCGCCCTGCATGCTCCGGGCCCTTGGGCCGATGACCAGGAGATCCGCGCCGTGGTCGCCAGCTACAGCGGCGAGGTGGTACTGGACGAGACCGCCGATGGCAGCTCGCCGCTCAGCGGGCGCAAGGCGGGTGGCAACGGCCAGCGCTATGCCGGGGTGTTCCAGAAGCGTCCCGAGGTCAACGTGGTGATCCATGTGCACACGCCATACCTCGGCGGTTGGGCCAGTGCCCACCGGGTGCTGCCGATCCGTTATGCGGCTTCGCAGCGGGTGACCCTGGCCCGCGAGCTGCCGATCTACATCGACCGCCGCCAGCCAGAGCACGCCTTCATCGTCGAGAAGATCGAGGAGAACCCGCACACCCCGGCGATTCTCGAGGCCAATGGTGGTGCGACCTTCTGGGGCGAGAGCGTGTTGCAGGCGTCCAAGCTGATTCTGCTGATCGAAGAGGGCGCCTACTTCCAGGGCCTCGCCGAACTGTTCGGCGGCTCCAAGGAGTTCGGCCCCGGTGTGCTGGAGCAGCAGTGGAAGATGACCGGCCTGTGGGCCCAGGGGCAGAAGCTGCTCGAAGCAGTGGCCTGATCGGAGATGGCAGGCCGCCACAGCGGCCTGCACAAACGGCGAGCCCGAATGCGTTGCGCATTCGGGCTCGATCTTTTCAGGAGGTAGCGAAGCTGAAGCGGCCCTCGGCCACCAGGCTCGCCAATGGCTGGCGCTGGGTCGGCTGTTCGCGGGCGCGCAGGTCCTCGGGAAGCTCGGCGGCGTCGCCACGGCGCCCGATGGCGATGGCCAGCTCGACCTGGTAGCCGTCCGGTACGCCCAGCTCGCTACGCGCCCGCTCGCGGTCGAAGCCACCGATGGCATGACTGCTCCGCCCACTGTGCTGGGCCTGCAGGGCGAGGCTGGCCCAGGCCGCGCCGCTGTCGAGGGAATGGCTGAGCAGCGGGCTGTCCTCACTGGCGCCGGGGCGGCGGTGGTGGGTGCGCGAGATCAGGATCACCAGCGCGGCCGCCTTGGCGGCCCAGCGCCGGTTGTACTCGCCGAGCAGGTCGAACAGGCTCGCCCAGCTGGGCGAGCCATTGAGTGCATAGACGAAACGCCAGGGTTGGGCGTTGTTGGCCGAGGGCGCCCAACGCGCGGCCTCGAAGAGGGCGAACAGCTCCTGCTCGGCGATTGCCTCGCCGGTGAAGGCGCGTGGCGACCAGCGCTCGAGGAACTGTGGATGAATGGCGTACTCGGTCTGGCGGGGTGTGCTCATGTCGCTGTCTCGTGCGGGTGAGTGAATCAGAGGCCGGCCTGTCGCTGTCGCTCGCGCAGGGCCAGGGCGGCCTCCAGGGGGCGGTGGTCGACCCAGTCGTGCAGGTCGAAGTCACGTTCGAGGAAGCCATACAGCCAGAGCGCCTGCTTCTGCTCGGCGAACAGCGCCAGGCGCTCGGCGGAAAGATCCGGATGCAGACTGCGGTGGAAGTCGTTGCGATAGGCGGCGGCCACTCCTGCGGCGCTACCGGCGGTCTCGCCCTCGAGGACGGCGTGCACGGCGTCGGGGTTGTCGGCGGCCCAGTCGGCGGCGCGCAGGGTCTCGGCGAGGAAGCGCACCAGCAGGTCGAAGTGCTGGTCGATCAGGTTTTTGTGCACGGTGATCGGCCGCGGCGTGCCGTTGTTGGTGCGCAGGTGGGCAGAGGGCAGGGCATCCAGATCGATGCCGACCACGACGCCGGCAGCGCGGGCTGCGTCCACCGCGGCGGCGCCTTTGACATAAACCGCATCGACCCTGCCCGCGGCGAGTTGCTCGATGCCGGCCCACAACTGGCGCGGCCCGTTCTGCCCGCGCTTGCCATGCCCGGAGGGCACCTCCACCAGGGTGACGTCATGCAGGCCGAGCCCGGCGCTGGCCAATACGCCGCGATAACCCTGCAGCGACATGCCGCGGGCGATGCTGGAGCCGCGGGCGTGGCTGGGCAGGGGATGCTCGATCCACTGCGGCAGCGCCAGGCGCTTGCCGGCAAGATCGGCGGCGCTGCGGATGCCGGACTCGGGGCGCACTAGGATCACCTGCCACTCGTCGATCCAGGTCAGGCCGATCAGGCGGGTTGGCGCGCCTTGGGCGCGAGCGGCGAAGGCGAGGATGTTGCCGCCCTCGCGAATCAGCTCTGGCAGCTGATGGTCGTAGTGGTGCTGGCCGAGGCCGGGGTTGTCCTGCAGGGTCTCGACGGCGATACCGTCGTCGGCGAAGGCCTGTTGCAGCCAGCCGAGTCTGTAGGCCAGGCCGGTGGCAGTCGGCACCGGGCAGCGGGTGAACCAGAGCTTGTCGAGGCTGGGCTTGCTGGGGAGCGGTGAAGGATTGGGCATGGACGGCTCCAGGAGCTGGGCGGCGCGCCGGGGCCCGGCGGCCGCGATGGTAACTAGCGGTGGCCGCGCAGTAGCGGCAGGACTTCTTCGCCGACCCGGTAGGCTTCCTCCAGGTGCGGTGTGCTGGCCAGGATGAAGGCGTCGGCGCCGAGCTGGACCAGTTCATCCAGGCGTTCGGCCACCTGCTGGTAGCTGCCGACAATGCCGTTGGTCTGTCCGCCGCGCAGCAGGTTGAAGCCAGACCAGACGTTCGGCTCGAGGATCAGGTCGTCGAAACGGCTGACGGTCTCGGGGCGGTTGCCTGCCTGCCGGTTGGCCCCCACCGAATCGCCACCGGGGCGCTGTGCGGCGCGTGCCAGTTCCGCGGGCGATAGCCGCTCGAAGCCCTTGCGTACCTCGCGCCAGGCTTCTTCCTCGGTGGCGCGGGCGATGATGTCGACGCGTACCGCACACTTGATCTTGCGCCCCAGGGCCTCGGTGCGCTCGCGTACGCGGGCGAACTTCTCGCGCAGCTGGGCGAAGGGTTCGAGCCAGGTCAGGTAGTACTCGGCGTGTTTCGATGCAGTAGCGAGTGCCGCATCCGAAGAGCCGGAGAAGTAGATCTCGGGAAATTCCTGCTGCGCCAGCGGCAGGGCCAGACCGGCATCCTCGACCTGGTAGTAGCGGCCCTGATAGCTGAACGGGCCGCCGTTCCACACGCCGCGCAGCACGTCGAGGAACTCGCTGGTGCGGTCATAACGGGCATCGTGGCCGGCGCTGTCGCCCCACCACAGTTGCGCTGGGCCGCCGCCACCGGTGATCACGTTGAACAACGCGCGGCCGCCGGTGGCGCGTTGCAGGCTGGCGGTCATGCGTGCGGCGGTCAGCGGGTTCAGGAAGCCCGGCTGGAAGGCGATCATGAAGCGGAAGGTGCGCGTCTCGCGGGCCAGGAAGGCGGAGATGGCCCAGGGCTCGTCGGTCATCGGGAAGGACGGGATCAGCCCGCCCTGGAAGCCGGAAATCTCGGCGGCGCGGGCGATCTCGGCGAGATAGTCGATATAGGTGAAACCGTCGTCACGGGTGCTCAGCCCGTTACTGCTGGGGTTGCCGTTGCCGAAGAACCAGTCGCCGCGAAACGGCTCGCGGTTGCGGTGGGTGCTGGGCTCGCCATGGGTGGGCAGGCGCCAGAAGACATCGATGGCCATGCTGTGGATTCTCGTCAGGCGGTGTGGGCGGTGGCGCCGGCAAGGCGGGCGCGCAGGGCGGGCAGAACGTTCTCGCCGACCCGGTAGGCTTCCTCCAGATGCGGCGCGGCGCCAATCAGGAAGCTGCCGATGCCGGCTACGGCGTATTCGGCTAGCCACTCGACAACCTCGGCGTAGCTGCCGACCAGGGTCGCGACGCTGCCGCCACCTGGCTGCCAGAGGCCGCTGCCACCAGGTGCAGGCAGGCCTGCCTGGGTGGCCAGGCGTTGGGCATCGGCCAGGGCTTCCGCGGCATCCTCACGGGCCAGCAGGTCGAGACGCAGGCCGGCCTGCGGGGCGCGACCATGAGCGCGGGCGATGCGGCTCAGTTCGTCTAGCAGGGGCGCCAGCTCGCTGGACGGCCGCGCGGAAAAGACGTGGACGTCGGCCTGGCGGGCGGACAGTTGCAGCGCCTCGGCAGCGTCGCCGGCGAGATAGATGGGCGGCACTCGCTGGCCCGCCAGCGGGCCCTGGAAACCACCATCGAGCACCTCGAAGAAGCGCCCCTTGAAGCTGAACGGGGCCTGGGTGACGACGCCACGCGCGACGCTGATGAATTCCTCGATGCGTGGCAGCAGGTCGGCGTCCGCGACGAAGTCGCCCTGGCGTCTGCGTGCGGCGGCATCGGCCGGGGTGCTTAGCTGCCAGGCGAAGCGCCCGCCGCTGAAGCGCTGGTAGCTGACCGCGTTCTTTGCCGCATACACCGCCGAGCCGCGCGCCGCGTCGAACTCGGTGAGCAGGCGCAGATGGCGGGTACTGCGTGCGACGTAGCCGGCGATGATCCAGGGCTCGTCGCCGTCCGGATGGTTGCCGATGCGGATGCCATCGAAGCCGCTGAGGTCGGCGGCGCGGGCGATCTGTTGCAGGTAGTCGAGATAGTTGAAACGTTCGCCGCGTGGGTCGCTGATGCCGGGGCCGAAAGCGGCCTGGCCATCGCGCTCGCCACGCAGGTGGGCGCTGGCATCGGCGTAGCGCGAGTCGCGCCAGTTGGGCAGCTCCCAGATGAATTCGATGCTCATGGGGCTCTCCCTAAGGGTGGCTGGCCAGGTCGGCCTGGTCTTCCTGCCAGTAGTTCTCCAGCTGCAGTTCCTTCAGCCCCTGGGCGACGAACTTGGGTTCGAGCAGCGCGTTGACGTCGACCTCGCCGCGAATCAGCTTGGCCTTCTGGCTGTAGGCGATGCCGTCGGCGTAGTGCTGGCGCAGAGCCTGGTCATACAGCGGGGTGAACTGGCCGACCCAGGATTCGCCCTCGACTTCGCGCTGCAGCACGCTGAGTGGCTGGCCGGACTGCGACAGGTAGCCCTGGTAGGTCGCGCGGTTGGCGTCCTGGGCGGTCCAGTGAGCGGCCTTCAGGTAGGCGGTGACCACCAGCTGGGTCAGCTCCGGCTGCTGGGCCACGAAGTCGCTGGCGCCCCAGAGTTCGGCGCGCATTTTCCAGTCGCGCGGTGCCTGCTTGCTGGACCAGACGATCTTGCCGACCTGCTTGTCTTCGAGCAGGAAGGCGTCGCTGAGGGTGAAGAACGCATCCACTCGTCCGGCGCTCAGTGCAGCGGCGCCGGCCTGCGGATTGAGGTTGAAGATGCGGAAGTCGGAGAAGCCGAGGCCATTGGCCTCCAGCAGCTTGGCGAACGACAGCTCCCAAGGGCGGCCGCGGTGCAGGGCGATGCGCTTGCCCTGCAGATCCTTGATCGAGGTGGCGCTGGAGCCGCTGGGCACTACCAGGTAGACATTGTTGCCGCTGCCGCCGGGGGCGATCAGCTTGGTGGAGACGCCGGAGGCATTGGCGATGATTGATGGCAGGTCGCCGTAGAAGGCGAAGTCGATGCGCTTGTTGGCAAACTCCTCGTTGACGAAGGTGCCCACCGAGGCGGTGGCGGCCGGGACCCATTCCAGCTTGATGTTGCGCTTGGCCAGTTCCTGTTGCAGCCACTGGTCGCGATCCATCACGTAGGCCGGGCCGTTGAAGGTGATCTTGCCGGCGTTGGCGTAGGCCACGGTGGCGATGCGCACGCTCTGCGGTGCTTCCGCCGCGATGGCTTGGCTGGCCAGCACGGCGGCTGGCAGCAGGGCCAGGCGACGCAGCAGGCGGGTGAGGGTGAATGCTTGCATGGCGATGTCCTCGCGGGAGCCCGCGGCGCGAGGCCGCGGGCGGGTTTGGTCAGAAGTCGCTGGTCACGGAAACACCAACGGTACGCGGGTCGCCGAACATCACCGCGGCGGTCTGGAAGCCGCCTGGCAAGGTGTGGTTGCGGTACTCCTTGTCGGTGAGGTTGTTGACGTAGGCGGTGACGCGGGTGGTCTCGCCCGGCAGCTCGTAGGTCACCCGGGCGTTGCCCAGGGTGTAGCCGTCGGCGCGCATGCTGGCGCTCTGGTCGTTGGAGAAGAAGTACTGACGGCTGCGGGTGTTCCAGTCGGTGCCGAGGATGATCGCGCCACCGACATTCAGCGGGATGCGGTAGTCGGCGCCGAGCACGGCCGAAACGTTGGGTGCACGGACGAACTTGTTGCCGGAGAAGTCGTCGTTGCCCGAGGTGTAGTCGGTGAACTCGGTGTGCAGCAGGCCGAGGGCGAAGTTGATGTGCAGGTTCTCGACCGGAATCGCTTCCAACTCGAACTCGGCACCGTAGGCTTCGCCCTGCGCGCCGTTGGCCAGGCGCGAGACGGTCTGGTTGTTCACTGCGGTCACGATGTTGAGCTGGATGTCCTCGTAGTCGTAGTAGAACACTGCGGCGTTGGCATTGAGGCGGCCGTCGAACCACTCGGACTTCAGGCCCAGCTCATAGGAGGTCAGGTATTCCGGGTCGACCGTCGCCACGGTGGCCTGGCTGGTGACCCCGGTGTTGTAGCCACCGGAGCGGAAGCCATAGGCGTAGCGGAAGTACACCCGGGCATTGTCGGAGAGGCGGTACTCGGGCGTCAGATCGTAGGTCCAGTCGCTCCAGGTATTGCTCTCGTCCTGCACGGCGTTGACTACCAGCGGTGTGCTGACGCTGCCGAGGTGCCACCAGTCCTCGTTGTTGAAGCCGGCCTGGCCCTGGTTCTGCAGGCGCTGCAGATCGATGTCCTTGGTCTCACGGGTCCAGCGCAGGCCTGCGGTGACGTTGAAATCGTCGGTGAGGTTGTAGGTCGTGCTGCCGAACAGGGCGTAGCTCTCGGTGCCCTGGTTGAACGTGGTGTTGTTGTAGAAGCGCGGTATGTAGAGGTTGCTCAGCGAGCCGTTGGCGCTTTCCGAGTTGAGGTCTTCGTCGAAGTAGTGGAAGCCCAGGACCCAGTTCAGACGATCTTCACGCGGCGAGGCGAGGCGGAACTCCTGCGACCACTGCTTGCTGTCGGCATAGCTGTAGCCGCGCTGCAGTTCCAGTGGGGTGTTGTCGCTGTCGCTCAGGCCTTCGCGTTCGAAGTGTTCGAAGGCGGTGATGGAGGTGAGCTCCAGGCTGCCCAGCTGCCAGACCAGGTTGAGGTTGGCGCCGGCCTGGTCGATGTTCACCTTGTAGTCGGCGTTGTAGTTGACCTCGCCCTTCTTCGGGTCGATCGAGTAGCCGAACTGGTTGGTGCCGTTGGCGCGGGTGCCATAGCTGACGGTACTGTAGCCACCGGTGTCGTGGTAGCTGCGTGCATGCAGGTTCAGGTTGGCTTCCAGGTCGTCATTGATGCGTGCGAGGAACTGCAGGCGAGCGGCATCGTCTTCCAGGGCGCCCTTGTCGTCATTGTTGGCGAGGTTCTCGTTGTAGCCGTCGCGGCCCTGATGGCGCAGCGACAGGCGCGCGGCCAGGCGATCATCGACCAGCGCATCGCTGACCGCGCCTTCCACCACGCGATCGGCGTAGTCGCCGACGCCGACCTTGAAGTACCCGGACTGATCGAAGGTGGGCTTGCGCGAGATGAAGTTGATCGCACCGGCCGTGGTGTTCTTGCCCCACAGCGTGCCTTGCGGGCCACGCAGGACTTCCACCCGCTCCTGGTCGAACAGCGGGAAGCCGCTGGCGCTGATGTTGGCGATGTACACGTCGTCGACGTAGATACCCACCGGGCTGACGGTGTTGGCACCCTGGTCGCCAGTACCCAGACCGCGGATCCACCAGCGCGGGCGGCCGTGGCCCTCGGAGGTGCCGGCAGAGGCGTTGGGAATGAAGCGGGTGACTTCGTTGGCCGACTGCAGCGAGGTGTCGCGCACCTTGTCGCCATTGAGTACGGAAATGGAGGAGGGCACCTCCTGCACCGTCTCTTCGCGCTTCTGCGCGGTAACGGTGACCTTGGCCAGCGTCGGTGCGCTGTCGGCCTGCTGCTCGGCAGGCGTTTGTGCCTGTTGCGTGGTCTCGGCAGCGTGTGCCGCGACCAGGTGAATGCCGGCCAGGCCCCCCAGGGCCCAGGCGATGGCAGTGGAAAGAGTGGTGCGCTTGAACATGTTGCCCCCAATGACTGGCTTGTTCCCGACATCGCAATGGCGATCCCGGGCGATCAGGTGTTGGCGGTGCCCATGCTCTTTTGTCGGTGGTGGCTAGGCATCCGGCGGCGTGTATAAGCCGCATTGCCCCTATCGCAACAACCGTACCTAGATGTGTTTATTGATTTTAATTTATTGATTAATAAGGATTTATTTGGAATTTTAGGGTTCGCGGCAACGGTTTTTTCCTACTGCCTGGCCAGCAACCACTGCTGCTGGGTTGCTGCCCCAGCAGCAATTGGCTTCATATTCAATAAAAGAATAATCAAATGAATATTTATGATTATTTGTGCATAAATGAAATCCTGCACTATCGGCGCCTCTGGCCATCAACGGACTCGCCGCCATGTCGCTGCTCACTCATCCCCAGGCTCGGGAACTGACCAAGTCGGTTCGCGCCACCGTGCTGGTGTTCAAGGACCCCCGTTCGCAGGAGTTGCTGAACCGCATCGAGCGCCTGGCACCTAGCGAGGCCAACGCACTTATCATCGGTGAGACCGGTACCGGCAAGGAGCTGGTCGCTCGCCACATTCATCACCTGAGCCGGCGCGGCAAGGCGCCGTTCGTGGCAGTGAACTGCGGAGCCTTCCCGGAAACGCTGGTGGAAAGTGAGCTATTCGGTCATGAGAAGGGCGCGTTCACCGGTGCCGCCACCAGCAAGGCTGGTTGGTTCGAGGCTGCCAACGGCGGCACCTTGTTCCTCGACGAGATCGGCGATCTGCCGTTGAACATGCAGGTCAAACTGCTGCGCGTTCTGCAGGAGCGCGAGGTGGTGCGGCTCGGTTCGCGCACCCCGATTCCGATCAACGTACGGCTGGTCGCGGCGACCAACGTCAATCTGGCGGATGCGGTGGTGGCGGGGCACTTTCGTGAGGATCTGTTCTACCGCCTGCACGTGGCGACCATCCGCCTGCCGCCGCTGCGTGAGCGACCAGGTGACATCCTGCCGCTGGCCGAATTCTTCCTCAACGAACATTGCCAGCGCCTGGGTTATCAGCGGGCCTCGCTGAGTGCTGAGGCCGAGCGCAAGCTGCTGCTGCATAGCTGGCCGGGCAATATTCGCGAGCTGGAGAACGCCATCCACCATGCGCTGTTGGTGTGCCGCAATCAGCAGGTGCAGCCCGGTGATCTGCAGTTGGTAGAGCTACGTCCTGCCATTGAGCGCCAGGAGCTTGCAGCCCCTGCCGTTGCGGCGGAGGCTAGCCTGGACGCTGCGCTGTACAGGCTGTTCGAGAGGAATCTGCCGAATCTCTATGAGCACATCGAGGAAACCGTTTTCCGTAGTGCCTATCACTTCTGCCAGGGCAATCAGCTGCAGACCGGCCGCCTGCTCGGTATCAGCCGCAACATAGTGCGCGCGCGGCTGGAAAAGATTGGCGAGTTGAACGTGCCCAAGCGGGAGCTGGGGTACTGATTCGTTGTTTGCACCCAGGAAGTGTTAAGGGGGCCGGGCCACGAGTGGCCTGTGCGTGCCGCGTGTAAGTTCTGCTCTTCCCGCCATAGCGAAAGCCCCGCGATTCCTCGAATCACGGGGCTTTTTACTGGGCGTGAGGGAACAGAGGGTTCCGCTGCCCCTGTTCCTACCTGCTTCGCCTGTATCTGGGTAATGCTGCTTTGTTTGTTTCGATCTTTTCATGCTATATATGTGCTTAACGAACGCATGGAGTCAGCCATGAGCGCGCTCAGCAAATCCGTTGCACAGGCCGATGCAGTACTGCTCAAGGCCCTGCTCAATACCCGCGAGCAGTTGGGCCTGACCCAGCAGGAGCTGGCGGAGATCGTCGGTGTCAATCGCTCGGCGATCAGCCGCTGGAGCGACAGTGGTGGTCTGCGCCCGCAGAGCAAGACCGGTGAGCTGGCCTTGCTGCTGATCCGGATCTATCGCGCGCTGTTTGCCCTGTTCGGCGGCAATCTCGAGGACATGCGCCACTTCCTGCGCACCGAGAACCGCCATCTGGTCGGTGTGCCGCTGCAGCAGATGGGGCAGGTGCAGGGGCTGGTGCGTGTGGTGGAGTACCTCGACGCGATCCGCGGCAAGGTCTGACTTACTTTCCGATGCCCGCGAGGCTGGGCTAAGCGAGTTCCGATATGGATATCTGGCAGGCCTGCGCCGGTGCGCAGCAGATGTTTCCCCTGCGCGGGCGCCTGGTGCGCCTGGTGGAGAACCAGGAGCAGGTCGCCACCGTGCAACTGGTGGATACCCTGGAGGAACAGGCGCTGCTCGAGCAGTTGCTGGAAAGCAGCAAACCGCCGCTGCCACCCAGCGATGAGCCGCTGCACTATCTGTTGCACACGCCGTTTCGTTATCCACCGCTGCGCTGGGGCTCGCGTTTCGGCCGCCGGCATGAGCCGAGCCTGTTCTACGCCGCCTGCCGGCTGGAGACGGCGATGGCCGAGACCGCTTTCTACCGTTTCGTGCTCTGGCAGGGCATGGTGGTGCCGCCGCCCAGCGCGCGCATCCTTTCTCAGCATTCCTCCTTCGAGGCGCGCTACCAGGTAGAGCGTGGCGTGCGCCTGCAGTTGCCGCCGTTCGACCGCCATCGCGAGGCGCTGACCCACCGCAGCGACTATCGTGCCACCCATGCCTTGGGCAGTGCGATGCGCGAGGCGGGGGTGGAAGCTTTCGAATATCCCTCCGCGCGTTGTCCGCTCGGCGGCACCAATGTGGCGCTCTATGCGCCCGAGGCATTCAGTGAGCGGCGGCCGCGCAATGTGCAGCGCTGGCTATGCGAGACCACTGCCGGCTACGTGGCCTTCAAGAGTGCGCAGATGCCGGACACGCCGCGCCTGTTTGGCGTGGAATTGTTCCTGGTCGAGGGGTATTTGCCGCAGCCGGCCTGAGGCGAGTCCGCGCCTGGCGCCAGGCTTGGGCCAGGCTGCGCGCAAGTGTCGCAGTGCTCCGAAACGGAGCGGAGCGCGTTCCAGAGCGGCGCACTTGTGCACAATCGCGAGGCAGCTTGTCAAGCTTCTGTCACAAAGCGCCGTAACTGCTTGATTCTCTATGGTCAATTTTTAAACTGCTGAAAAATAAGGCTTTTTTCTATTGGTGAAAAAAGCATCAGTTTGAGCCGGAGCCGCGGACAATGGGGGATGAGAAAGGTTTCCACCAAGTTGTCCACCAAGTTATCCACAGCTTCTGTGGATTTCTAGAGTTGTTGTTCTAGAGCGAGAGTCGCGCGGTTTGGCAAGTCTTTACCGGGCGAAAAAAGAGAGTAGAGTTGCGCGCCCCGCAGTCAGCCATTGCTTACATGAATTCTCGCGTTCTGCCGGCCCAGCATCGTTCCGATGCCAGCCAACGGCTCCCGATTCGCCTGGCCTTCTGGCTTCTCGATCGTCCCCGCCTGGGGCATCACTCCAGCATCAAGCACTTCGCCGGACGGCTGCTCAAGCGCCCGGCGCGTCAGGGCGTGGTCGCCGCGCAGAGTCGCCTCGGCCAGTTGCTGTGCCGCGACTGTGGCAATGCCCGTGATCGCCGCATCGGCCTGGAACTGCTGCGTCAGGCCGCGCGTGCCAGCGACGTGCGCGCCCAGCTGGAGCTGGGGCGCTTCTATTGCCAGTCGCGCCAGCGTGACCTGCTGCAGGCTCGCCACTGGCTGGAGCTCGCCGCGGCCCACGGCTCCCACGAAGCGCGCCGACTGCTGCAGCGCCTCACCCCCTGATTGTCGCGGGTATACTGCCGGGCATTCCGAACCCGACAGCGAGCCCGCCCGTGCCTCTTTCCTTCGTCCTCGATCCGACCAACCTGCTGCTGGGCCTGCTGCTCGGCGCGGCGCCCCTGGCCGTGCTGGCCTGGCGCCTGCAACGCGCCCAGGCGGCCCAGGCCGGCGAGCGCCTGCTGCTGGAGGAGCGTCTGGGCCAGGCGCGCCTGGCGCAGGAGGGGCTGAGCGCGCAGATCGATGGCTTGCAGGATGACCAGCGCGCCCTGCAACAGGAAAACAGCGGCCAGCAGGCCGAGCTGGCCGCCCTGCGTCGCGAGAGCGAGTTGCTCGGTCGCGAGCGCGAGGCCGCACAGCAGGCGGCCCAGGAGTGGAGCCGCGAGCGCGAACAGAAGGAAGGTCAGCTGCGCCAGTTGGAGAGCCAGCGCGCCGCACTCGCCGCCGAGCTACGTGAGCAGCAGGAGCACCACCAGCAACGTCTGACCGACCTGCAGGGCGCCCGCGACGAGCTGCGCGCGCAGTTCGCCGAGCTGGCCGGGAAGATCTTCGACGAGCGCGAGCAGCGCTTCGCCGAGACCAGCCAGCAGCGCCTGGGCCAGTTGCTCGACCCGCTCAAGGAGCGCATCCAGGCTTTCGAGAAGCGGGTGGAGGAGAGCTACCAGAACGAGGCGCGCGAGCGTTTCTCCCTGGCCAAGGAACTGGAGCGCCTGCAGTTGCTCAACCAGCGCCTGGGCGACGAGGCGACCAACCTGACCCGCGCCCTCAAGGGCCAGAAGACTCAGGGCAACTGGGGCGAGCTGGTGCTGGAACGGGTGCTGGAGCATGCCGGCCTGGAGAAGGGCCGCGAGTATCACACTCAGGTCAGCCTCAAGGGCGCCGAGGGCGAGCGCTTCCAGCCGGATGTGCTGATCCAGCTGCCCGGCGACAAGCAGGTGATCGTCGATGCCAAGGTCAGCCTCACCGCCTACCAGGCGATGATCGTCGCCGAGGACGAGGCTGCGCGCAGCCATGCCCTGAAGCAGCACGTGCTGAGCCTGCGCGCCCACCTCAAGGGCCTGTCGGTGAAGGATTACCAGCGTCTGGAAGGCCTGCACAGCCTGGACTTCGTCCTGCTCTTCGTGCCCATCGAGGCCGCCTTCGCTGCCGCCCTGCAAGCCGATCCGGGGCTATTCCAGGAGGCCTTCGAGCAGCACATCGTGATCGTCAGCCCGACCACGCTGCTGGCTACCCTGCGGGTGATCGACAGCCTCTGGCGCCAGGAGCGGCAGAGCCAGAACGCCCTGGAGATCGCCGAGCGGGCAGGGCAGCTGTATGACAAGTTCGTCGCCTTCATCCAGGACCTGGACGAGGTCGGCAGCCGCCTCAAGCAGCTGGACAAGGCCTACGACTCCGCGCGCAACAAGCTGTGCGAGGGCCGCGGCAACCTGATCAATCGGGTAGAGAACCTCAAGTTGCTCGGCGCCCGCGCCAGCAAGAGCCTGGCGCCGGAGCTGATCGAGCGAGCTGCCGGCCTGCCCATGCTGGACGAGGCCGGCGAATAGCCTAGCCAGCGTCAGGCGACGTCGACCAGGATCACCTCGCTGTCTTCCAGCGCGGTGATGCGCACCACTTCCTCCTCGGCGACGGCCACGCCGTCGCGCTCGGCGGCCTCCACGCCATTGACCTCGATGCGGCCCTTGGCGGCCACCAGATAGCCCTTGCGCAGGCGGCCCAGCGGGTACTCGGCGCTCTGCCCGGCAGCCAGGGTGGCGGCGGCGAGGCGGGCGTCGGCGCGGATGCGCAGGGCTTCCTCATCGCTGCCGTGGCCGCTGGCCAGGATCACGAACTGACCGGCGCGTTCGCCTTTGGGGAACGGCTTGGCGCCCCAGGACGGCGCTTCGCCCTGCTGGTCCGGGATGATCCAGATCTGGAAGATCTTGGTGGTGACGTCCTCCAGGTTGTACTCGGAGTGAGCGATGCCGGTGCCGGCACTCATTACCTGGACGTCGCCGGCCTCGGTGCGGCCCTGGTTGCCCAGGTTGTCGCGGTGGGTGATGGCGCCTTCGCGGACGTAGGTGATGATCTCCATGTCGTGGTGCGGGTGCGGTGGGAAGCCGCTGCCGGCCGCGATCTCGTCGTCGTTCCACACCCGCAGGCGGCCCCAGTTGGTGCGCTGTGCGTCGTGGTACTCGGCGAAGGAGAAGTGGTGGCGGGCATTCAGCCAGCCGTGGTGGGCATGGCCGAGGGAGGCGAATGGGCGTACTTCGATCATGGTGGTGACTCCGTGGCCGGTGACGCCAGATTGCGTCGCCGGGGATGGAGCGCATGATCTATCGATGGTATCCCGATAAAAAGCGCAAAAAACCGCTACTTCCTATCGATGAAATCAATGGTTCACGCCAGTGGCAGGTGGCGGCTGATCAGCGCACGCAGGGCTGCCGGCTTGACCGGCTTGGCCAGGTAGTCGAGGCCGGCGGCATGCACGGCGGCGATCAGCTCCGGGCGGCCGTCGGCGCTGATCACCACGCCCGGCAAGGGCTGGCCCAGGCGTGTGCGCAGCCAGGCCATCAGCTCGGTGCCGGTGTCGCCTTCGTCCAGGTGGTAGTCGACCAGTGCCAGTTGTGGCTGCACCGCCTCGTCCAGCAGGTGTTCGCATTCCAGGCGGTTGCGTGCCGTCCACACCTGGCAGCCCCAGCGTGACAGCAGGCTGTGCATGCCGGCGAGGATGCTGTCCTCGTTGTCGATGCACAGCACCTGGGCACCGCCCAGGGTGTTGCCATTCAGTTCGCTGACCGGCGCCAGGGCCTGCGGCGCCGGGCTGCGCACCAGCGGCACGCTGACGCTGAACACGCTGCCCTTGTTCGGCCAGGAGCGCACTTCCAGGCGATGGTTGAGCACCCGGCACAGGCCGTCGGCAATCGCCAGGCCCAGGCCCAGGCCCTTCTCGGCGCGGGTCTGGTGGCTGTCGAGGCGTTTGAACTCCTCGAAGATCACCTTGCGCTTGTCCTCGGGTATGCCGGGGCCGCGGTCCCAGACTTCCAGGCGCAGGTGATCGCCCTCGCGGCGCACGCCGAGCAGCACGTGGCCACGGGCATAGCGGAAGGCGTTGGTGAGGAAGTTCTGCAGCACCCGGCGCAGCAGTTTGGGGTCGCTGTCGATGCGCAGGCGGCTGGGCATCAGGCGGAAGTCCACGCCCTGTTCCTGGGCCAGTACCTTGAACTCGGCACCGAGGGTCTCGAACAGCTGCGCCAGGGGGAACTGGCTGCGTTCGGGGGTGATGCGTCCGCTCTCCAGGCGCGAGATATCCAGCAGGTCGGCGATCAGGTCTTCGGCCGAGCGCAGCGAACTGTCCAGGTGGCGCACCAGCTCCTGGGCTTCCTGCGGCAGGGCGTCCTGCTGGTGGGCGAGGGAGGCGGAGAACAGCCGCGCGGCGTTGAGTGGCTGCATCAGGTCGTGGCTGACCGCGGCGAGGAAGCGGGTCTTCGACTGGTTGGCGTTTTCCGCGGTGCCCTTGGCCTCGCCGAGGGCCTGGTTGAGCTGCGACAGCTCGCGGGTACGTTCCTCGACGCGCTGCTCCAGGCCCTCGTTGGCCTCCAGCAGGTCCTTTTCCGCCTGGCGGAAGGCGGTGATGTCGGTGAAGCTCATGACGAAGCCGCCGCCGGGCATGGGGTTGCCGATCAGCTCGATGACCCGGCCGTTGGGGAACAGGCGCTCGGAGGTGTGCGCCTTGCCCTGGCGCATCCAGTACAGGCGCTTGGTCACGTGTTCTTCCACATCGCCCGGGCCGCACAGGCCGCGCTCGGCGTTGTAGCGGATGATGTCGGCAATCGGCCGGCCGACGCCGATCAGCCCCTCGGGGTACTCGAACAGTTCCAGGTAGCGGCGGTTCCAGGCCACCAGGCGCAGGTTCTGGTCGACCACGCTGATGCCCTGGGTGATGTTCTCGATCGCGCCCTGCAGCAGGGCACGGTTGAACTCCAGCACCTCGGAAGCTTCGTCGACGATACGCACCACGTCCTCGACCTGCATGTCGCGGCCTTCGATGGCCGCGCGCACCACGGCGCGGGTCGAGGAGGCGCCGAGCACGCCGGCGAGCAGGCGTTCGGTGTGGGCGATCCAGTCGCTGTCGGCGTTCTGGCTGGGGTTGAAGGGCTTGTCCTGCTGGTAGGAGAAGCGCACGAAGCTCTGCCGCGCACGCTCCTCGCCGACGAAGCGTGCGGCCAGGGCCATCAGGTCGGCTACCTGCACCGCCAGCAGGTTGCGCCCGCTGGACTTGGCGCCGGTGTCCAGGCCGATGAAGCGCCCGGCCTGCCAGTGCTCGGAGACCCGGGTACGCGAGAGCCAGGAGACCAGGCCGAACAGCAGCCAGTTGCCGGTCAGCGACAGCAGCACGCCACGGGTCAGCGGGTCGATCTCGATGCCGACCGGGTAATAGAGCAGCTCCGGCAGCAGCGGGAAGTTGTCCAGCGACCAGCGCAGGCCGCCGGCCACCAGCGGCAGCACCAGGGTGTAGAACCACAGCGCGCAGCCAGCGGCCAGGCCGGCGAACACGCCGCGGCGGTTGGCCTGCTTCCATACCAGAGCGCCGAACATGGCTGGCGCCAGCTGGCCGATGGCGGCGAACGACAGCTGGCCGATGGTGGCCAGGCTGGCGTTGGTGCCGAGCAGGCGGTAGCAGACGTAGGCCAGCAGCAGGATCACCACGATGCTGACGCGCCGCGCGCTGAGCATCCAGTGGCGGAAGGCCTCGAACGGCCGCTCGGCGCTCTGCCGGCGCAGCAGGGCCGGCAGCAGCATGTCGTTGGAGACCATGGTCGACAGCGCCACGGCCTCGACGATCACCATGCCGGTTGCCGCCGAAGCACCGCCGATAAAGGCCAGCAGGGCCAGCGCGGGGTGCGCCTCGGCCAGCGGCAGGTTGATCACGAAGGAGTCCGGCTGCACGCCGGCCGGCAGCAGCAACTGGCCGGCCAGGGCGATGGGCACCACGAACAGCGCGGCCAGCAGCAGGTAGATGGGGAACACCCAGCGCGCTTGGCGCAGGTCCTTGGCCTCGATGTTCTCCACCACGGCGACATGGAACTGGCGCGGCAGGCAGATGATCGCGGTCATCGCCAGGCCGGTCTGTACCAGCATGGCCGGCCAGCTCACGGTCTGCGACCAGAAGTCTTCCAGGGCCGGAGCATGGCTGGCGCGCTGGAACAGGTCGCCGAAGCCATTGAACAGCCCCCAGGTGACGAAGGCGCCGACGGCGAGGAAGGCCAGCAGCTTGACCAGCGATTCGAAGGCGATGGCCAGCACCATGCCGCGGTGGTGCTCGGTGACGTCCAGGCTGCGGGTGCCGAACAGCACGGTGAACAGGGCCAGTACCAGCGACACGATCAGCGCCGTGTCCTGGCCGCGGGTGGGGCTTGGCGTTGTGCCGACCAGCAGGTTGACGCCGAGCACGATGCCCTTGAGCTGCAGGGCGATGTACGGCAGCACGCCGACCAGGCAGATCAGCGCCACCACCACGGCCAGGCTCTGTGATTTGCCGTAGCGCGCGGCGATGAAGTCGGCGATGGAGGTGATGTTCTCCTGCTTGCTGATCGCCACCATCTTCTCGACCACCCAGGGGGCGAACAGCAGGACGATGATCGGCCCCAGGTAGATGGGCAGGAACGACCACAGCTCGCCGGCGGCCTGGCCGACCGCGCCGAAGAAGGTCCAGCTGGTGCAGTACACCGCCAGCGACAGGCTATAGACCCAGGCGCGTGTGCGCGGCCGCAGCGGCGTGCGCCGGCGGTCGCCATAGAAGGCGATGGCGAACAGGATGGTCATGTAGACCAGGGCGACGAAGGCGATCAGTCCGCCGGACAACGACATGCGAGCTCCGCAATCAGGTGCATGGCAAACGGGCCATGGGATTATGCTTCTAGTCTCGCACGCAGAGTGCCACTCGTCAGGCAGACCAAGGTCGCAAGTCGCTTGAGTGGCGTGGGCACCCCTGATAGCGTGGCCGCCCGTTGTCGCTTTACCGGAGTTCGCGTCATGTTCCAGCCTTTGCCCATCACCTTGCAGCGCGGCGCGCTGCGCCTCGAACCGCTGGTCGAGGAGGATATTCCGGGGCTGCTGGAACTGGCCGAGGCCAACCGCGAATCCCAGCAGTACATGAGCGGCACCCAGCGCCCGGACTGGTATCGCGGCGCCCTGGCCGACCACCGCGAGGGCAGGGCGGTGGTGTTCGTCATTCGCCTGGCCGGCCAGCTGGTCGGCACCACCCGTTTCTTCGACTTCATCCCCGGCCTGCCGGCCGCCGAGATCGGCTACAC
The DNA here is from genome assembly GCF_000761545.1 of Pseudomonas sp. ML96. Lineage (GTDB taxonomy): Bacteria > Pseudomonadota > Gammaproteobacteria > Pseudomonadales > Pseudomonadaceae > Aquipseudomonas. The sequence continues at coordinate 91,141 of NZ_JPMY01000018.1, forward strand.
CTGGCTCGACGCCCGCCAGCACGGCACCGGGCTGAACAGCATGATCAAGTACCTGCTGCTGCGTCACTCCTTCGAGGAGTGGCAGCTGGTGCGCGTGCAGCTGAAGACTGCTGCCAGCAACCAGCGCTCGCAGCAGGCCATCGCCAAGCTCGGTGCCCAGCGCGAAGGCGTGCTGCGCAACCACCGGCGACTGGCCGACGGTCGCCTCGATGACACCGTGATGTTCAGCATCACCGACCGCGAGTGGCCGCAGGTGAAGGCTGAGCTGGAGGCGCGCTTCGGCGCGTGACGGCAATGGCCGGCGGCGAGCGGACACGCTTCTGGGAGAGCCCGGCGCTGAGCGGCGTCGAGCTGCTGCACGCGCGCTATATAGAGCAGCGTTTCTCGCCACATGTGCATGAGGGTTTCGTCTTCACTGTGATCGAGGGCGGCGCGCAGCGCTTTCGTCATCGCGGCAGCGACCACCTGGCGCCGCTCGGCAGCATGGTGCTGATCAACCCGGACGAGGTGCATACCGGCTCCAAGGCCCACGATGAGGGCTGGTGGTACCGCGGCTTCTACCCGGCGCCGGCGCAGGTCGACGGCGTGCTCGCCGAGCTGGGCCTGAATGCCGGCGGCATGCCCTCGTTCGGCGTCAGCGTGTTGCAGGACGTGGAGCTACATCGCGCCTTCGGCCAGCTGCACCGCCTGCTCGATAGCGAGGCCAGCGCTTTGCAGCAACAGACTGCCTGGCGCGAGACGCTGTTGATGTTGTTCCAGCGTCACGCCAAGGTGCCGCAGGCGCCAAGTGCCGGGCGCGAGCCGCAGGCCGTGGCCCTGGCCAAGGACCTGCTGGCCTCCAGCCTGGCCGAGCCGCCGTCGCTGGAGGAACTGGCGATGCTGGTCAATCTCTCGCCGTTCCACTTCGCCCGGGTGTTCCGTCGCGCCACCGGCCTGCCGCCGCACGCCTGGCTCAAGCAGCGCCGCCTGGAGCAGGCGCGCGCGCTGCTGCGCGAGGGCTGTGCGCCGCTCAATGTGGCGCTGCAGCTGGGCTTCGCCGACCAGAGCCACCTCGGTCGCCAGTTCAAGCAGGCCTACGGTGTGGCGCCGGGCGAATACCGCAGTGCCTGCGCAAGATCGTTCAAGACCTCCGCGCACTGATCGACTAGCCTCCTGCGCTCTAGGAGGTCCCATGTCCCGTCAACACGAGTTTTTCCAAGGCCTGCGCGACATGCTGCCGATGCTGCTGGGCGCCATGCCGTTCGGCATCATCTATGGCAGCCTGGCCGGCGCCGCCGGCCTCACGCCCTGGCAGACCATCGGCATGTCGGTGCTGGTGTTTGCCGGCTCGGCGCAGTTCATCGCCATCAGCCTGCTCGGCGGCGGCGCGACCCTGGCCGTGGTCTGGCTGACCACTCTGGTGGTCAACCTGCGCCACGCCCTGTACAGCGCCACGCTGCAGCCCTTCGTTCGTCACCTGCCCAAGCGCTGGCGCGTACCGCTGGCGTTCTGGCTGACCGACGAGGCCTTCGCCGTGGTCCAGCACCGCTATGCCGAGACGGACGCCTCGCCGCACAAGCACTGGTATTTCCTCGGCGCCGGCCTGGCCATGTACAGCAACTGGCTGGCCTGCACCCTGATCGGCCTGGTGTTCGGCCAGGCGGTGCCCAACATCGCTGCCTGGGGCCTGGACTTCGCCATGCTCGCCACCTTCATCGGCATCGTCGTGCCCATGCTGCGCAATCGCCCGCAGGTGGCGGCAGCGCTGGTCGCAGCCGGGGTGGCCGTGGCCTGCCATGGGCTGCCCTACAAACTCGGCCTGATGGCCGCGGCCTTCGCCGGCATCGTCGTCGGCGTGGTGCTGGAACGTCGCTACCGCCTGCTGCAGGACGAGGTGTTCTGATGGAAAACTGGATCCTGATTCTCGGCATGCTGGCGATCACCTTCGCCACCCGCTACAGCCTGTTTGCCTTCCCCGATCTGCGTTTCCCGCCGCTGGTGCGCCAGGGCCTGCACTACGTGCCCACCGCGGTGCTCACCGCCATCGTGGTGCCCGGCATGCTGCTGCCGGACGGCAAGACCTGGGCGCTGAGCCTGGACAACGCCTACCTGCTGGCGGGGCTGATCACCATCGTCATTGCCGCAGCAACCCGCCACCTGCTGGCGACCATCGGCGGCGGCCTGTTGGTGTTCTTCCTGCTGCGCTGGTGGCTGGGGCAGCTGCCAATCTAGGGATTTCTTCCGGGCGAGTACGCGAAAGCCACACGCGAGTGTGGCTTTGCCTGGGGCGAATGCTGTCCAATGCAGGACGGCCGTTCGGCCTCAGACAGGTACAAGGACGATGACCCAGAATTCGCAATTCGCCCTGCTCGGCACCCGGCGCTTCCTGCCGTTCTTCATCACTCAGTTGCTCGGCGCGTTCAACGACAACATCTTCAAGCAGTCGCTGATCCTCGCCATCCTCTTCAAGCTCAGCGTCAGCGCCGACCGCGATCTGCTGGTCAACCTCTGCGCGCTGCTGTTCATCCTGCCGTTCTTCCTGTTCTCCGCCCTTGGCGGCCAGTTCGGCGAGAAGTTCGCCAAGGACTCTCTGATCCGCGCGATCAAGCTGGCCGAGGTGGCGATCATGGCGGTCGGCGCCGCCGGCTTCCTGTTCGACAACCTCTACCTGATGCTGGCGGCGCTGTTCGCCATGGGCACCCACTCGGCGCTGTTCGGCCCGGTGAAGTACTCGATCCTGCCGGTGGCCCTGCGCGAGGAGGAACTGGTGGGCGGCAACGCCCTGGTGGAGATGGGTACCTTCCTGGCCATCCTTGCCGGCACCATCGGTGCCGGTCTGCTGATGTCCGGCGAGGGCTACCGCATGCTGGTGGGCATCGCCATCGTCGCCACCGCCGCGCTCGGCTATCTGTCCAGCCGCAGCATTCCGCACTTCGCCGCGGCACTGCCGCAACTGCAGCTGGACTGGAACATCTTCCGCCAGTCCTGGCAGATCATGCGTCTGGGCCTCGGCCAGCGTCCGGCGGTGTCGCGCTCGCTGATCGGCAGCTCCTGGTTCTGGTTCCTCGGCGCGGTGTACCTGACGCAGATCCCGGCCTTCGCCAAGACCCTGCTGCACGGCGATGAGAGCGTGGTGACGCTGATCCTCACCGTGTTCTCGGTGGGTATTGCGCTGGGCTCGATGCTTTGCGAGCGCATGAGCGGGCACAAGGTGGAGATCGGCCTGGTGCCGTTCGGCTCGTTCGGCTTGTCGCTGTTCGGCATCCTGTTGTGGGCTGCCTCCAGCAGCTTCCCGCAGGCGGCTGCGGCGCACGACTGGCTGGGCCTGCTGGCCATGGGCGAGGCCTGGTGGGTGCTACTGTCGATCCTCGGTCTGGGCGTGTTCGGCGGCTTCTACATCGTGCCGCTGTATGCGCTGATCCAGTCGCGTACCGAGGAGCACGAGCGGGCGCGGGTGATCGCCGCCAACAACATCCTCAACGCGCTGTTCATGGTGGCGGCGGCGGTGGTGTCGATCCTCTTCCTCAGCGTGGCCAAGCTGAGCATCCCGCAGCTGTTCCTGGCCATCTCGCTGATGAACATCGCGGTGAACCTGTACATCTTCAAGATCGTCCCCGAGTTCACCATGCGCTTCCTCATCTGGATGCTCAGCCACTCGATGTACCGGGTGCAACATCAGAACCTGCAGGTGATCCCGGAGGAGGGCGCGGCGGTGCTGGTGTGCAACCACGTGTCCTTCGTCGACGCGCTGCTGATCGGCGGCGCTGTACGTCGGCCGGTGCGCTTCGTCATGTACTACAAGATCTACAACCTGCCGGTGCTCAACTTCATCTTCCGCACCGCCGGCACTGTGCCCATCGCCGGGCGCAACGAAGACCCGGAAGTGTTCGAGCGCGCCTTCGCGCGTATCGCCCAGTACCTGGCCGAGGGCGAGGTGGTGTGCATCTTCCCCGAGGGCAAGCTGACCACCAGTGGCGACATCGATGAGTTCAAGGCCGGGGTCGAGCGTATCCTCGCCGCCAACCCGGTGCCGGTGATTCCCATGGCGTTGCAGGGGCTGTGGGGCAGCTTCTTCAGCCGTGCGCCACACAAGGGCCTGTTCAAGCGCTTCTGGTCGAGGGTCAACCTGGTGGCCGGCACCGCGTTGCCGGCAGACACCGGGCGCCTGGTGCTGCAGGAGCAGGTGACGCTGCTGCGTGGCGACCAGCGCTAAGCCGCATAGCAACAAAAAGCCCGCCGATTGGCGGGCTTTTTCATGGCGCACATCCCTGTGCGTCACCCTTCGGGCAGCTTCGCTGTGAAAAACGGCTGTCCTGCCGTTTTTTCATGGGCGCAGGTTCAGTGGCTGAGCTTGAGGCCGACCAGCCCGGCGACGATCAGACCGACACTGAGCAGGCGCACCAGGGCCATGGATTCGCCGAACAGGAAGATCCCGGCGATCACCGTGCCGACCGCGCCGACGCCGGTCCAGATCGCATAGGCGGTGCCCAGCGGCAGCTCCTTCATGGCCAGGCCGAGCAGGCCGATGCTGACGATCATGGCGCCGACAGTGAGCAGGGTGGGGATGGGGCGGGTGAAACCGTCGGTGTACTTGAGGCCGACGGCCCAGCAGACCTCGAACAGGCCGGCGAACAACAGAATGATCCAGGACATGGGATGGCTCCTTACTACTGATGAGCGGGCCGTCCCGGGTGATCACTCGGATGGAGCGGCGAGGTCGTCCTCGCGTTGTGCAGTATTTTGCACAAGGCTCTGCACGGGGCAAGTCCGAGGGGACGAACGAGCCCGGGCAAAGGTTACCAGACTTGTCTTGTTGGTCAGATACCTTCAGGCACTTCTTCGCCGCCGAAGGCCTCGAACAGCGCCGGCAGGAAGTCGCAGAAGGTCAGCATCATCAGGGTGAAGCTGGCGTCCAGCTGGCCGAGAGCCTCATCACCACCGTCCTGGGCGGCCTGGTCCTGCAGCAGGTCTTCGAAGCGCAGGCGCTTGACGGTCATCTTGTCGTCCAGCACGAAGGACAGCTTGTCCTGCCAGGCCAGCGACAGCTGGGTGACCAGCTTGCCGGAAGACAGGTGCAGCTGGATCTCTTCGCTGGTCAGGTCCTGGCGCTTGCAGCGGACCACGCCGCCGTCTTCGCTGGTGTCGCGCAGCTCGCATTCGTCGAGGACGAAGAAGTCCGGCGCGGCGGCCTGGGTCTTGACCCAGTCGGTGAGGGTGGCGGTCGGCGCCATCTTCACGGTCAGCGGGCGTACCGGCAGCGAGCCGATGGCTTCGCGCAGGGTGGAGAGCAGGTCTTCGGCTTTCTTCGCGCTGGCACTGTCGACCAGGATCAGGCCGAGCTTGGGCGCGATGGCGGCGAAGGTGCTGGAGCGGCGGATGAAGGCGCGTGGCAGGAAGCTCATGACGATCTCGTCCTTGAGCTGGTCGCGTTCCTTCTTGTAGACCTTGCGCATCTGCTGCGCCTCGATCTCGTCGACCTTGTCTTTCAGTGCATCGCGCACCACGCTGCCGGGCAGGATGCGTTCTTCTTTACGCGCGGCGATCAGCAGGAAGTCACCGCTGACGTGCACCAGCGGCGCATCGCCACCCTTGCCGAACGGCGCCATGAAACCGTAGGTGGTCAGCTCCTGGCTGGCGCAGGGGCGCGCGGCCTTGGCGGCCAGTGCCGCTTCCAGGGCTTCGGCGTCGAAGGGCACGTCCTGGGTCAGGCGATAAACAAGCAGGTTGCGGAACCACATGGGGGAGACACTCCTTGAACACGAAGCGCGCATTATTCTCTGCCGGCCTCGATTGGCCAACCCGAAGCTAAGCCTTTGGAACTGCTCGAAAATTTTTTTCAAAAAAGGCTTGCCAAGGGAAAAGGTCATCCCTAGAATGCGCACCACTTCGAGAGCGAAGGGTGATTAGCTCAGCCGGGAGAGCATCTGCCTTACAAGCAGAGGGTCGGCGGTTCGATCCCGTCATCACCCACCATCTCGCTCATGAGGTTACGCGCAGCGGTAGTTCAGTCGGTTAGAATACCGGCCTGTCACGCCGGGGGTCG
>NZ_JPMY01000019.1 GCF_000761545.1 Pseudomonas sp. ML96
TTTACCGTGGTCAACGTGGCCGATGGTGCCAACGTTGACGTGCGGTTTGTTACGCTCGAATTTTTCCTTAGCCATCTGACTCGTCTCCGAACAAGGAATAGAGAACTGACACTGCCATTAAAACAAAGGCAGATATCTTCATATCTGCCTTTGTGAAGTGGAGCTCATGAGCGGATTTGAACCGCTGACCTCACCCTTACCAAGGGTGTGCTCTACCAGCTGAGCTACATGAGCGAAACACTTTGCACGAACAACAAACTTGGAGCGGGCAGCGGGAATCGAACCCGCATCATCAGCTTGGAAGGCTGAGGTTCTACCACTGAACTATGCCCGCGGAGCCTGCAGCTCACGCTTTAAATCTGGTGGAGGGGGAAGGATTCGAACCTTCGAAGTCGTAGACGTCAGATTTACAGTCTGATCCCTTTGGCCGCTCGGGAACCCCTCCAAAGTGGGCGGCATTTTAACTTCTGCCACCTTGCTGTCAAGCATTTTCTCAATAAAAACTTGAGGTTAGCACTCTTTGACAGCTGCTCTTCAGGGCCTCCCCCTCAAAGCGGGCGCCATTCTATGCAAACTACTGAGCAGTTGCAACGCTTTCGCACGGCATTATTTGATGCTGCAGCTCTTTGAAGTCAGAAACCAGCTGCGGCATCGCATCATCCGCCAAGCGCCGGCTCTCTGGCGCGATGCGCACCCAGAAGCTGCGCTGCGCGCGCGGCAGCTCGCGCAGCATGGGCTCATAGCCCGCATCACGCAGGCGCTGCATGACGCTCTCGGCCGAATCACTGCGCGGGAAGATGCCCAGCGAGATACCGTTGGCCAGGTCGCCCTGGGTGATGATGTAGCTATCTATTCTGCGCGCCTGCAACTCCTTCAGCTGGCGCAGCGATGCCTGTCGCGATGCTAGGGGCGCCAGATACACCCAGTAGTCGAGCCCTGCCGCCGCATTGACCGGACGCACCTCGGCCTGAATATCGAGCGCCATCAGGCGCTGCTCGACCTGGCGCGCGCCATCTTCTTGCTGAAAGCTGCCAAGGAACAGGCAAGTCTGATCGCTCGACGGCGCAGGCGACTGCGGCGATTCGGGGCGCACCTTCGCGCGATCGGAAGCATCGAGCAGCTGCAGGCCCTTCTGCGCCCCCTGATACAGCGCCATCGGCTCAACCTCTTTGACTCGCAATGGCGCCTGCTGCTGATGCCACACGTAGTAGAAGAGATTGAGGACCAGCAGCAGTAAAAAGACCCAGCGCATCATCAAACTCCAGGCAACGGACAGGCCTGGGCCAGGCCGACAAAAACCAGATCGGAAACCAGGCGCGCCTGCGGCAGCACCTCACGCACCAGGGCGGCATCGCCGCCCGTGAGATAGACACTGAAGCTATCGCCCAGGCACTCACGTGCCAGCTCGACCTGGGTCAGAACGAATCCACGCAGCATCAGGGCACAGCCACGCTCGACCGCCTCGACAGTCGAACGCCCCGGCTGGTAGCTATGCAGCGCCTTCTCGGCGGCCACATCGTCATAGCGAATACGCCGCGTATGAGTGCGCAGCTGATTACGCATCAATGGCAGCCCTGGACAGATATACCCGCCAAGATGCTCGCCATCGACAGAGACGAAGTCAGACGTTACGGCCGTCCCAAGATCCAGCACCAGGCAAGCACGCCCGGCAAGCTGATAGGCGCCCACTACCGCCAGCCAGCGATCCAGCCCCAGCCGGGCATATTCGTCGTAGCCATTGCGGACACCCGCAAGCTCAAGCGCCGGCTGCGCACAAAGCACCGCCACACTGAACTCACGCTCGAGAAGAGCGACAAGTGCTGAGGTTTCCACATCACTGCGCACGCTGACCAACCGACATCCGGACAAGGCAAGCCCGGAAACACTCAACAAGACGCGCAGCAACGACTCATCCGAATCGACCACACCACCAATCGGAGCAATGGCCGGAGTGCCACTCAGTACTCGCCATTTGATCAGACTGTTCCCACAGTCCAGCTCAAGAATCATCACGCAACCTCAGGCTAAGCTCGCCGCCACTAAATTGCCGCTCCTGCCCCGCTACATTCAGACGCAATGCGCCAAGGTGATCTACACCCAGGACCACGCCGTCGATACGCTGCGGACCAGCCAACAAGCTGACCTCTTGCCCCTGCCAGAGATGGCAGGCCTCCCACTCCTCTCGCAGCGCAGCAAAGCCACCCCGCTCGTGCAGATCCAGGTAGTGTTTCAACCAACGCCCAAGCGCCAGTGCCATTGCCGTGCGATCCACCAGCTGACCGCTGCACTCCCGCAGCGAAAGCCACGGCTGGTCGATGGCAATGTTCGGCCCAGGCAGCATATTCACATTCACGCCGATGCCTATCACCACCTGACAGGCATCTGCCGGGTCGCCTGATAGCTCCAGCAGCACGCCAGCAATCTTCCGCCCCGCCACCAGCAGATCGTTCGGCCATTTGAGCCCGACCTCAGCCAATCCAGCCTCACGCAGGCTACGCAAGACCGCCAAACCAACGGTGAGGCTCAGACCATCGAGAGAGAATGCACCACCTTCCAGGCGTAGGCCGAGGCTGTAATACAGGTTCTCGCCGAAGGGACTGATCCAGGTACGACCACGGCGACCACGCCCACCATCTTGTTTCTCCGCGAGGATCAGCAAGGGCGCCGGCGCACCGGCCGCCAAACGCCTCAGCACTTCAGCATTGGTCGAATCCACCACCTCGAGAACCTCAGCACACCACCCCGCCTCCCGGGATGCAGAGGCAATCACCTCACACTCGAGCAGCGATAGCGGAGAAGCCAGACGATAGCCTCGCCCACGCACCCGGTGAATCGTTAGACCGAATGCCGCCTCGATGTGCTCCAGGCGCTTCCACACGGCCGCACGGCTCACTCCCAGCAAAGCCCCCAAGGCCTCGCCGGAATGAAACTCGCCGTCTTGCAGCAGCTGCAGAACTTCGCGCATCAAAATAACGCCTCAACAAAGAGGCAGGCATCATAACGATGCAGTCCGCAATTGCCTAGAAATGCGGTATTTAGAGCAAAGCAACAACAGCAAGACACGGACACCCAATAAATAAAAAAGCCACCTATCGAGGTGGCTTTTTTATGAGCGCAATCCGAGAACAGCAACCAAGCGCATGGCGCCGGTAGACGTATGAGGATCGATTCGCGCCTGCGGGTGATTTTCTGTTTAGGATTTTCTTGCGCGCAAAAGCCAAACCCCCACCCGATTTCTCGGATGGGGGTTTGGGGATAGGA
>NZ_JPMY01000020.1 GCF_000761545.1 Pseudomonas sp. ML96
CTCCGCGCAAAAACTGGCTCCGTCGCGGTCGCGGCGAAACGTCAACAGACCCTAAGCGGGGTCGAGCTGACCTTTCAGCCGATCGCGGAAGCTCTGGATCAACGGTTCGCGCGCGCGCCCACGGCGCAGGGCCAGGCTGAACGGCGCCTGGTAGCCGAAGGTGGTCGGCAGCAGCACCTTGAGCCGGCGCTGGTCGACCCAGCTCTGCGCGTAATGCTCCGGCAGGTAGCCGATATAGGCGCCGGACAGCACCAGGATCAGCTGCGCCTCCATCGACTCCACCGTCGCCGCACTGTGCTTGAAGCCATGCCGGGCCAGCTCGTTCTGGCTCCAGTAGCCACGCCCGACCATGCGCTGCTGGGTGATCACCTCGGCGGGAATCCTGCGCTGCTCGAACAACGGATGGCGGTCGCTGCAGTACAGCCAGTGCTGCTCGCGGTGCAACGCCTGGTAGGTGAGGCCGCTCATGCGCGTGGAGAAGGCGCCGATGGCCAGGTCCAGGCGGTTCTCCTGCACCGCCAGCTGCAGCTCGTGGGGACTGAGCACCGACAGGTGCAGGTGCACGGCCGGATGCTCGTCGCTGTAGGCGCCGATCACCTCGGCCAGCGGCAGCGCCGGGTCGCTCACCGTGGAATCCAGCACACCGAGGTTGAGGGTGCCGCGCAGCTCGCCCTTGAGCGCCGCCGAGTAGCGCTCGAAGCCTTCCAGTTCGGCCAGCAGGCGCAGGCATTCCTGATGGAACAGTTCGCCCTTGCTGGTCAGGCTGAAACCGCCACGGCCGCGATGGCAGAGCACCAGGCCGAGCTGGGTCTCCAGCTGGCTCATGTAGGTGCTGATCGCCGAGGTCGACAAGTTGAGCTCCTGCTGGGCGGCGGCGAAGCCCTGGTAGCGCACCACCGTGGCGAAGATGCGCAACAGCTTGAGATCGGGCAGGGCGAGGGTCATGGGGGCAGTCTCCGGTGAGCGGGACAAGGCTGCCATTAGTTTAGAAATTTCTGAACTGATTATTTCGCCATAGAGATTCTTCCTGCGACCCTTCGCCGCAAGAATCCACCGCAAGCCTTGGCCAGGGGCAGCGCTCTCCTGGCCGCTCATAACCACAACACCGTGAGGCCACCCCGTGGACAAGATCCTCCACCAGCCCCTGGGCGGCAACGAAATGCCCCGCTTCGGCGGCATCGCCACCATGCTCCGCCTGCCGCATATCCAGACCCCGGAAGAACTCGACAAGCTCGATGCTGCCTTCGTCGGCGTGCCGCTCGACATCGGCACCTCGCTGCGTTCCGGTACCCGCTTCGGCCCACGCGAGATCCGCGCCGAGTCGGTGATGATCCGCCCGTACAACATGGCCACCGGTGCCGCGCCGTTCGACTCGCTGAACGTGGCCGATATCGGCGACGTGGCGATCAACACCTTCAACCTGCTGGAAGCCGTGCGCATCATCGAGGAGTCCTACGACAAGATTCTCGGCCACGGCATCCTGCCGCTGACCCTGGGTGGCGACCACACCATCACCCTGCCGATCCTGCGTGCGATCAAGAAGAAGCACGGCAAGGTCGGCCTGGTCCACATCGACGCCCACGCCGATGTGAACGACCACATGTTTGGCGAGAAGATCGCCCACGGCACCACCTTCCGCCGCGCCGTGGAAGAAGACCTGCTCGACTGCGACCGCGTGGTGCAGATCGGCCTGCGTGCCCAGGGCTATACCGCCGAGGACTTCAACTGGAGCCGCAAGCAGGGCTTCCGCGTGGTGCAGGCCGAGGAGTGCTGGCACAAGTCGCTGGCGCCGCTGATGGCCGAAGTACGCGAGAAGGTCGGCGGCGGCCCGGTGTACCTGTCGTTCGACATCGACGGCATCGACCCGGCCTGGGCGCCCGGCACCGGCACCCCGGAGATCGGCGGCCTGACCACCATCCAGGCGATGGAGATCATCCGCGGCTGCCAGGGCCTGGATATCATCGGCTGCGACCTGGTCGAGGTCTCGCCGCCCTACGACACCACCGGCAACACCTCGCTGCTGGGCGCCAACCTGCTCTACGAGATGCTCTGCATCCTGCCGGGAGTGCAGCGCCGATGAATGCCGAACAGCAAGTGCTGCAGGCCGCCCGCACGCTGGTCGAGGCCTTCGCCAGTAACGACACCGAGGGCTATTTCGCCGCTTTCAGCACCGATGCCACTTTCGTCTTCCACACCACCACGCTGCCGCTGATTGGCCGCGCGGCGTACCGTGCCCTGTGGGACGACTGGCAGCGCGACGGCTTCCGCGTGCTGGCCTGCGCCTCGAGTAATCCGGTCGTCAGCCTGCAGGGCGAACTGGCAATTTTCATTCACGATGTCGCCACGCGCCTGCAGGTGGGCGGCGAGGTCGTGGAGAGCCTGGAACGGGAGACCATCGTCTTCCGCCAACAACAAGAACAGGGCCGTTGGCTGGCCTGCCACGAGCACTTATCGGCCATGCCGGAGCAGCTGCCGACCACCTGATGGGCATCCCGGGAGAGACCAATGGATAACAACAACAAGCCACGCGCAATCACACAGATAGAAACCTTCGGGGTCGAACAGATTCCCGCCCACGAGCGCCACGCCAAGCCGCTGGACCTGTTCCGCCTGATCTTCGGCGGCGCCAATACTTTCTCCACCGCCGTACTGGGCAGCTTCCCGGTGATCTTCGGCCTGTCCTTCGAGGCCGGCGCCTGGGCCATCCTGCTCGGTGTGCTGGTCGGCTCGCTGATCCTCGCGCCGATGGGCCTGTTCGGTGCCCTCAACGGCACCAACAACGCGGTCTCCTCCGGCGCCCACTTCGGCGTGCACGGACGTATCGTCGGCTCGTTCCTCTCGCTGCTCACCGCCATCGCCTTCTTCTCGCTGTCGGTGTGGAGCTCGGGCGACGCCCTGGTCGGCGGCGCCAAGCGCCTGTTCGGCCTGCCGGAAACCGACCTGACCCTGGGCCTGGCCTACGGCCTGTTCGCCGTGCTGGTACTGGTGGTGTGCATCTACGGCTTCCGCTTCATGCTGTGGGTCAACAAGATCGCCGTGCTGGCCGCCAGCCTGCTGTTCCTGCTCGGTGCCGCGGCCTTCTTCGGCCCGTTCGACGCCAGCTATGCCGGCAGCGTGCAGCTCGACCAGCCGGGCTTCTGGGCCTCGTTCATCGGCGCCGCCCTGCTGGCCATGAGCAACCCGGTATCGTTCGGCGCCTTCCTCGGCGACTGGTCGCGCTACATCCCGCGCGAAACCTCGCAGAAGCGCATCATGCTGGCGGTGATCTGCGCCCAGCTGGGCACCCTGATCCCGTTCTTCTTCGGCCTGATCACCGCGACCATCGTCGCCGTGAAGGCGCCGGACTACATCGCCAACTACAACTACGTCGGCGGCCTGCTGGCCGTGTCGCCCACCTGGTTCTTCCTGCCGGTGTGCCTGATCGCGGTGATCGGCGGCATGTCCACCGGTACCACCGCGCTGTATGGCACCGGCCTGGACATGTCCAGCGTGATGCCGCGCCTGCTCAGCCGCGTGCAGGCCACCCTGCTGATCGGGGTGATGTCGATCGCCTTCATCTTCATCGGCCGCTTCGCCTTCAACCTGGTGCAGAGCGTGTCGACCTTCGCCGTGCTGATCATCACCTGCACCAGCCCGTGGATGGTCATCATGCTGCTCGGCCTGCTGGTGCGCCGCGGCTTCTACCACGCCGATGACCTGCAGGTATTCACCCGCGGCCAGCGTGGTGGCGCCTACTGGTTCGAGGGCGGCTGGAACTGGCGCGGCATGGGCGCCTGGCTGCCGAGCGCAGCCATCGGCCTGGCCTTCGTCAACCTGCCGGGGCAGTTCGTCGGCCCGCTGGGCAATCTGGCCGGCGGCATCGACATCAGCCTGCCGGTGACCCTGGGCATCGCTGCGGTGCTGTACCTCACCTTGCTGCTGCTGTTCCCCGAGCCGCCGTGCGTCTACGGCCCGCAGGGCCCGCGCTGGGTGCGCAGCCACCGTACCCGCCGCGCGCCGGGCATCAGCGGCAACGTCGCCTGAGCCCCACGCAAACAAAAAGACCCGGCCTAGGCCGGGTCTTTTGCATTACGCGACAGCGTCAGGCCTTGAGGGTCTTCACGCCTTCGCTAGTGCCGAGCAGCAGCAGGTCGGCCGGGCGCGCAGCGAACAGGCCGTTGGTGACCACGCCGACGATGGCGTTGATGTCCGCCTCCAGCTGCACCGGGTCGGTGATGCTCATGTTGTGCACGTCGAGAATGATGTTGCCGTTGTCGGTGACCACACCCTCGCGATAGACCGGGTCGCCGCCCAGCTTCACCAGCTGGCGTGCTACATGGCTGCGGGCCATGGGAATCACCTCGACCGGCAGCGGGAAGGCGCCGAGCACCGGCACCAGCTTGCTGCCGTCGGCGATGCAGACGAAGGTCTTGGCCACGGCCGCGACGATCTTCTCGCGGGTCAGGGCCGCGCCGCCGCCCTTGATCAGATTGAGGTGCTCGTCGCTCTCGTCGGCGCCGTCGATGTAAAACTCCAGGCCGTCCACCGCATTCAGGTCGTAGACCGGGATGCCGTGGCCCTTGAGGCGCGCGGCGGTGGCTTCGGAGCTGGCCACTGCGCCGTCGAAGGCCATCTTGTGCTGAGCCAGGGCGTCGATGAAGAAATTGGCGGTGGAGCCAGTGCCGACGCCGATCACGCTCTTGCTGTCGAGGTGGGGAAGAATATGGTCGACGGCGGCCTGGGCCACCGCCTGCTTGAGCTGATCCTGGGTCATGACGCTTCTGCCGGGCTGGAAAACCGCGATTATAGCCGCCCCGGCAGGCTCGCCGCAGCGCCGATCAGCCGCCACCCAGCGCCGCACCGGCGAGCAGCGCCAGATTCAGCCAGGCATCACCGCTGCCCTGCTCCACACAGCAAGGCGGCGGCGCGCTCTGGCTGGCCTGGGGCGCCAGCGTCGCCGGCAGGCCCACACGTTGGCGCACCGCGGCCTCGTCGAGCACGCTGCCGTCGTCGAAGACGATCTTCTCGACCACGAAGGCCCGGTCGAGGAAGTAGTTGCCGATGACGATGCGCTGCTCGGTGTACAGCTCGATGATCAGGTCGCCACCGGCCACGCCGTTCATATGCACACCCGCCGCACCGCCGACATCGCCACGGATCTGCAGGGTGTCGAGGTTGCTCGGCGTGGGGTCGTAGTCGTAGATCTGATGGTCGCCGAAGTCGACCACCGACTCGACCTGGTAGTAGTCGTTGCCCGGCCCGCCGTAGAGGCGATTCCAGTGATTGTCGCCGAGGAACATCGGCTTGCTGCTACCGCCGTTGAGCACGTCGCCATGACGGCTGCCGATCAGCAGGTCGTTGCCGCCACGACCCAGCAGGTAGGTCGGCCGGTCCGCCGCCGACAGGCGATTGGCCTGCTCGTTGCCGGTCAGGCGGATCAAGTCGCCGGTATAGGTCGGCGGGTTGTCGGCGCTGCGGCCGACGGGCATGGTCGGGTCGATATGGAAGTTGCGCAGGACCTGCTCGTCGGTGATCACCGTGTTGCCGAAGCGGAAGATCTCGATGCGGAACGCCGGGTCGAGGAAGAAGTATTTAACCGTCACCACGCCCGGCTCGCCGCTCAGGCCGATCAGCAGATCGTCGCCGCGGCGCTCGAAGGGCCCGAATTCCTCCAGGCTCTCGCTGATGATCAGGGTGTCGAGGTTGACGTTGACCCAGGACGGGCTGGGGTCGAAGTCGAGAATCTCGTCGCGCCCGGCGGCGGCCAGGTCGTAGGTGTAGTAGTCGCTGCCGAGCCCGCCGTACAGGCGGTTATGCCCGGCGCCGCCGACCAGAGCATCGGAGCCGGCGCTGTCGATCAGGATGTCGTCGCCGGCACCGCCGACCAGGCGGCTGGGCTCGGCGGGCGCGACCAGCAGGTCATTGGCGGAAGTACCGGGCACGGTGACGCGAGAGGGAACGGCCATGGCGAGTCCTCATGAAGTGGGTGTGGGAGCGGCACGCCACTGCACAAGGGGCCTGAGCTGACTGACTGACACCTGCGGCAAAAGATTCCCGCCGCCGGTCGGCTCGCCAGCGCAGCCGCGCGGGTGGCCGCGCGCGGTGCGGGCGGAGTAGACTCCCCTCTCCCTCCTTCTCTGCGCCGTGATACCCGTGATGCTCGAACAGTACATGAAGAAGATCCTCACCTCGCGCGTCTACGACGTCGCGGTGGAAACCCCGCTGCAACCCGCCCGCCAGCTCACCGAGCGGCTGGGCAATCAGATTCTGCTCAAGCGCGAGGATCTGCAGCCGGTGTACTCGTTCAAGATTCGCGGCGCCTACAACAAGCTGGCCCAGCTGACCGCCGAGGAACTGGAGCGCGGCGTGGTCACCGCCTCCGCCGGCAACCATGCCCAGGGCCTGGCCCTGGCCGCCAAGCATCTGGGCGTAAAGGCGACCATCGTCATGCCGCGCACCACGCCGGAGCTGAAGGTACAGGGCGTACGCTCACGCGGCGGCAAGGTGGTGCTGCATGGTGACGCCTTCCCCGAGGCGCTGGCGCATTCGCTCAAGCTGGTGGAAGAGAAGGGCTACACCTACATCCACCCCTACGACGATCCGCTGGTGATCGCCGGCCAGGGCACCGTGGCCATGGAAATCCTGCGCCAGCAGCCGGGCCAGCTGGACGCCATCTTCGTCCCGGTCGGCGGCGGCGGCCTGATCTCCGGCATCGCTGCCTACGTGAAGTACCTGCGCCCGGACATCCGCGTGATCGGCGTCGAGCCGGACGATTCCAACTGCCTGCAGGCCGCCATGGCCGCCGGCGAGCGCGTGGTGCTGCCGCAGGTCGGGCTGTTCGCCGACGGCGTGGCCGTGGCGCAGATCGGCCAGCACTGCTTCGACGTGTGCAAGGATCACGTCGACGAGGTGATCACCGTCAGCACCGACGAGATCTGCGCGGCGATCAAGGACATCTACGACGACACCCGCTCGATCACCGAGCCGGCCGGCGCGCTGGCCGTGGCCGGGATCAAGAAGTACGTGGAGCGCGAGGGCCTGCAGGGCAAGGTGCTGGTCGGCATCGACTCGGGCGCCAACATCAACTTCGACCGCCTGCGCCACGTGGCCGAGCGCGCCGAGCTGGGCGAGAAGCGCGAGGCGATCATCGCCGTGACCATCCCCGAGCGCCCGGGCAGCTTCAAGGCCTTCTGCGAAGCGATCGGCAAGCGCCAGATCACCGAGTTCAACTACCGCTATCACACCGACCGTGAGGCGCACATCTTCGTCGGCGTGCAGACCCACCCGGAGAACGACCCGCGCCAGGCGCTGGTGGAAAACCTGCGCGAGCAGGGCTTCCCGGTGCTCGACCTGACCGACAACGAGCTGGCCAAGCTGCACATCCGCCACACCGTCGGCGGCCATGCGGCGGCGGTGGCGGACGAGGTGGTGTTCCGCTTCGAGTTCCCCGAGCGCCCGGGCGCACTGTTCAACTTCCTCAACCGCCTGGGCGGGCGCTGGAACATCACCATGTTCCACTACCGCAACCACGGCGCCGCCGACGGCCGCGTGCTGGCCGCGCTGCAGGTGCCGGCGGACGAGCGCAACCAGATTCCGGCCGCGTTCGACGCCATCGGCTATCCCTACTGGGACGAGAGCGACAATCCGGCCTACAAGCTTTTCCTCGGTTAGCAGGCTGTTGAAAGCGTTGCCGAGGCAGTTTGGCCTAGGCAAAAACAGCCGAAAAGCGCAGTTTACGCGCTGTAAATGAGCATTTTGAGACGCCGTGTCTCGGGCTGTTTTTAACAACGGCCAGACAACGCAGGTAGCTTTAAACAACCTGCTAAGGGAACGCTGATGGAACACTACCAACTGCTGAAGTACGCCCACCTGATTCCCGCCGTGCTGATCCTGGCGGGCTTCATCGCCCATACCTTCATGCTGTGGAAGGCGAACAAGTCTGGGGACGCAGCGGTGCTGACCCGCAAGCTGCGCGTCACCCGCCTGTACAGCATGCCGGCCATCGGCCTGGTCACCCTGAGCCTGCCGGTCAGCGGCTGGTGGCTGGTGCACACGGTCGGCCTGTCGCTGGGTGCGACCTGGCTGCTGTTCAGCGCCAAGCTGTTCGGCGTACTGGTGCTGTTCGGCCTGCTCCTGCACAACCGCCTCGGCGCCTGGCAGAAGGCCGTCGCCGCAGGCAACGTGCCGGCCAAGCTGCTGCGCTTCGTGGTCGCCTATACGGCGGTGATGCTGGTTCTGCTGCTGGCGATCTTCGCCCTGATGGGGGCCAAGCCGGCCTGATGCCCGTTCCCCAGCGCGAGCAGCAGCCATGAGCCTGTACCTGCTGCTCAAGACCCTGCACGTCCTCTCCTCCACCCTGCTGTTCGGCACCGGCCTGGGCTCGGCGTACTACGCCCTGCGCGCCTGGCGCAGCGGGCGTGTGGAAGTGATCGCCACCACCTTCCGCCACCTGGTCACCGCCGACTGGCTGTTCATCGCCACCACGGCAGTATTCCAGCCGCTCAGCGGCCTGGGCCTGGCCCGGCTCGGCGGCTGGCCGTTGAACCAGGCGTGGCTGTTGTGGAGTGTCGGACTGTTCGTCTTCGCCGGGCTGTGCTGGCTGCCAGTGCTGTGGCTGCAGATGCGCGTGCGCGACATGGCCACCGACGCGCTGAATAGCGGCGGCGCGCTGCCCGAGCGCGCCGAGCGCTACATGCGTATCTGGTTCGTGCTGGGCTGGCCGGCCTTCATCGCCTTTATCGCCATCTTCTGGCTGATGGTGGCCAAGCCGCTGTGACTCCGGGGCACAGAGCCTGTTTACGATCTTCTGGATTAGAGCCAGGCAAGGCAAAAACGGCCGAGGAAGCGCAGTTTACGAGCGGTAAATGAGCATTCCGAGGCCGTTTTTAACGCAGTCTGGCCGACAGCCAGGAGTCGTGGACAGGCTCTCAGCGCAGGCTGAGCACCGGCCAGCCTCGCTCGATGGCAGTGACACGCAGAGTGTCGTCCGGGTCGACCGCCACCGGCTTGGCCACAGCCTCCAGCAGCGGCAGGTCGTTGCGCGAGTCGCTGTAGAAGTAGGCGCCGTCCAGGCTCAGGCCGCTCTCGGCCAGCCACTCGTTCAGACGCACCACCTTGCCGGCCTGGTAGCACGGCACACCAGCGACGCGGCCGAGGTAGCGGCCATCATCCATTGCGCACTCGGTGGCGATCAGGGTCTCGACACCCAGGCGCGCGGCGATCGGCGCAGTGATGAAGCGGTTGGTGGCGGTGATGATCACCAGCTTGTCGCCGGCCTCGCGGTGCTGCTGTAGCAGCGCCTCGCCCTTGGCCAGGATGATCGGCTCGATCACATCGCGCATGAACTCGGCCTGCCAGCTCGCCAGTTCTTCTGCGCCGGTGCGGCTGAGGATGTCCTGGGTGAAGCTCTGGTAGGCCACCACGTCCAGCTTGCCGGCGCAGTAGTCGGCATAGAAGGCATCGTTGCGCGCGCGGTACTCGACGGCATCGACCCGGCCGGTCTCGCAGAGGAATTCGCCCCAGCTGTGGTCGCTATCGCCGGCCAGCAGGGTGTTGTCGAGGTCGAAGAGGGCAAGGCGCACGTCTGGTACCTGAGTCGCAATGGTCACGAAGGGGCGCCAGAATAGCCGCTTTCGCCGCCCCTGCCCATCGCCGGCGCCCCGCGTTTGCTGCGCCTGCGGGCTTTATGGAACAATGCCGGAACATGCGTTTTCGAGGTGCTGTGCCGTGATCGATTCCGATGGTTTCCGCCCAAATGTCGGCATCATCCTGACCAATGATATCGGCCAGGTGCTATGGGCACGGCGGATCAACCAGGACGCCTGGCAGTTTCCCCAGGGCGGCATCAACCCCAACGAGTCGGCGGAACAGGCGCTGTACCGCGAGTTGAACGAAGAAGTGGGGCTGGAACAGCAGGATGTGAAGATTCTCGCCTGCACCCGGGGCTGGTTGCGCTATCGTCTGCCCCAGCGTCTGGTCCGCACCCACAGCCAGCCGCTGTGCATCGGGCAGAAACAGAAGTGGTTCCTGCTGCGCCTGACCGGCGACGAGAGCCGGGTGCGCATGGACCTGACCGGCAAGCCGGAGTTCGACGGCTGGCGCTGGGTGAGTTATTGGTACCCGCTGAATCAAGTGGTGACGTTCAAGCGCGAGGTCTACCGTCGCGCCCTCAAGGAATTGGCCCCGCGCCTGCTGGCGCGAGACTAAGGAGTTCGATTGCGAGCCATGCTCAACACCCTGCGCAAGATCGTCCAGGAAGTAAACGCCGCCAAGGATCTCCGGGCGGCGCTGACGATCATCGTGCAACGGGTGAAGGAAGCCATGGGCAGTCAGGTCTGCTCGGTCTACCTGCTCGATCCGGAGAGCAACCGCTTCGTGCTGATGGCCACCGACGGCCTCAACAAGCGCTCCATCGGCAAGGTCAGCATGGCCCCCAACGAGGGCCTGGTAGGCCTGGTCGGCACCCGTGAGGAGCCGCTCAACCTCGAATTCGCCTCCGAACACCCGCGTTACATGTACTTCCCCGAGACCGGCGAGGAGCGCTACGCCTCCTTCCTCGGCGCACCGATCATCCACCACCGCCGGGTGATGGGCGTACTGGTGGTGCAGCAGAAGGAGCGCCGCCAGTTCGACGAGGGCGAGGAAGCCTTCCTGGTCACCATGAGTGCCCAGCTCGCCGGGGTTATCGCCCACGCCGAAGCCACCGGCTCGATCCGCGGCCTCGGCAAGCAGGGCAAGGGCATCCAGGAAGCGCGCTTCGTCGGCGTGCCCGGCTCACCCGGTGCGGCCGTCGGTTCCGCCGTGGTGGTGCTGCCGCCGGCCGATCTCAACGTGGTACCGGACAAGAGCGTCGACGACATCGAGGCCGAGCTCGGCCTGTTCGGCAAGGCCCTGGAGTGGGTCCGCGAGGACATGCAGGAGCTGTCCGAGAAGCTTGCCAGCCAACTGCGCAAGGAAGAGCTGGCGCTGTTCGACGTCTACCTGATGATGCTCGACGACAACGCCCTCGGGAACGAGGTGCGCAAGGTCATCAAGACCGGCCAGTGGGCCCAGGGCGCGCTGCGCCAGGTGGTCACCGAGCACGTCTCACGCTTCGAGCTAATGGACGACGCCTACCTGCGTGAACGCGCCAGCGATGTGCGCGACCTCGGCCGCCGCCTGCTCGCCTACCTGCAGGAAGAGCGCAAGCAGAACCTAGTCTACCCGGACAACACCATTCTGGTCAGTGAGGAGCTCTCGCCGGCCATGCTCGGCCAGGTGCCGGAAGGCAAGCTGGTCGGCCTGATCTCGGTACAGGGCTCGGGCAACTCGCACGTCGCCATCCTCGCCCGCGCCATGGGTATTCCCACGGTCATGGGTGTGGTCGACCTGCCCTACTCCAAGGTCGACGGCATCGAGCTGATCGTCGACGGCTACCACGGCGAGGTCTTCACCAACCCCAGCGAGCTGCTGCGCAAGCAGTACGCCGAGGTGGTCGAGGAAGAGCGCCAGCTGGCCCAAGGGCTCGACGCCCTGCGCGAGCTGCCCTGCGAGACGCTGGACGGCCAGCGCATGCCGCTGTGGGTCAACACCGGCCTGCTCGCCGACGTGAAGCGCGCCCAGGAACGCGGCGCCGAAGGCGTCGGCCTGTACCGCACCGAAGTGCCGTTCATGAACGGCGAGCGCTTCCCCAGCGAGAAGGAACAGCTGGCCACCTACCGCGAGCAGCTGGCCGCCTTCCACCCGCTGCCGGTGACCATGCGCACCCTCGACATCGGCGGCGACAAGGCCCTGCCCTACTTCCCGATCAAGGAAGACAACCCCTTCCTCGGCTGGCGCGGCATCCGCATCACCCTCGACCACCCGGAGATCTTCCTGGTCCAGGTGCGCGCCATGCTCAAGGCCAGCGAGGGCCTGAACAACCTGCGCATCCTGCTGCCGATGATCTCCGGCCTGCAGGAGCTGGAAGAGTCGCTGCACCTGATACACCGCGCCTGGGGCGAGGTGCGCGACGAGGGCGTGGACATCCCCATGCCGCCGGTAGGCGTGATGATCGAGATCCCCGCCGCGGTCTACCAGATTCGCGAGATGGCGCGGCAGGTCGACTTCCTCTCGGTCGGCTCGAATGACCTGACGCAATATCTATTGGCGGTGGACCGCAACAACCCGCGCGTCGCCGACCTCTACGACTTCCTCCACCCGGCAGTGCTCACGGCCCTGCGCCTGGTGGTCAACGGCGCCCACGCCGAAGGCAAGCCGGTGAGCATCTGCGGCGAGATGGCGGGCGATCCGGCCATGGCCGTGCTGCTGCTGGCCATGGGCTTCGACAGCCTGTCGATGAACGCCACCAACCTGCCCAAGGTGAAGTGGCTGCTGCGTCAGATCAGCTCGAGCAAGGCCCGTGAGTTGCTCGAACAGCTGATGACCATCGACAACCCGCAGGTCATCCACAGCGCCCTGCACCTGGCCCTGCGCAACCTCGGCCTGGGCCGCGTGATCAACCCGGCGGCGACCATTCAGAGCTGATCGCTACTCGACCTTCAAGCGCCCACGGTAGGCATCCGGAGCGATGCCGTACCAGCGCTTGAACGCGCGATAGAACGGCGACAGCTCGGCAAATCCGCAAGCCCTGGCAACTTCCCGGATGGACTCGCCGTCCTGCAGCAACTCCTGGGCACGCACCTGCTGCACCGCCTCGCGCACCTGGCGCAGGCTGCCGCCCTGGGCGGCCAGGCCACGCTGCAATGCACCGGGCTCCAGCCCCAGCGCGGCAGCGCAGGCCCGCAGCGAGCAGTCCGCACGGCCCAGGCGCACGCCCAGCAGATAGCGCAGGCGGTTGATCAGATCGTTCTCCACCAGCGCCGCCAGTTGCGCCTCGGCGTGCTGCCAGAGCAAGCGGTGCAGCTCGGGGCTGGCATTGCGTGAGGGCCGGCGCAGCTGGGCCGCGGGGAACCACAGGGCGTCGTGGGCACAGGCGAAGTTCGGCTGCAGGCCGAACAGGCGCCGATGCTCGACCAGGCGGCGCGGCCGCGAGTGGCGAAAGTCCACGGCCAGCAGGCGGAACTCATCGTCGCTGATCAGCCACAGCAGCTTGAGAAATAGCAACGTCAGGCATTCCATCTGCTGCCGCAGTGGACCGAAACCACGGTAGTTGAGATCGAGCACCAGGCAGGCGCGCTCGCCCTCGACCTGCAGTTGCGCGGCAAAGCCACCGGCGAGGATGTGCTGGAAACGCAGAAAGCTGTGCAACGCCTGCTCCAGGTCGCGGCTGGCCAGCAGCAGGTAGCCGACCACATCGAGCAGGCGCGGCTTCATCACCTCGCCCAGATGCAGGCCGATGTCGACATCCCCGGTCAGCGGCTCGGAGGCCAGCCAGAACAGCGGCGCCTCGTCATGGCTCAGCCGCCCTTCGCTCGGCGGCGGTACCAGACGGCGATGCTGATTGGCGCCACGGTAGATGGCCGCCGGCTCGTAGCCGAGCTCGGTCAACGCCTCATACAGCAAACGGCGCAGCGTAGCGGACTGGCTCAGTGGCGCGATGTCGGATGGCAGGGTCATGGGCACTCCTAGATTGACCAAAGACTTCCACTCATAGAGTCAACGGTCAATGCCCTGGGTAGTCGCGCTGCGCAGAATGGCCGCACAACAACAAGGAGCGCGTCATGAAACGCAGTCTGACTTTCCTCGCCGTGGCCATTACCGCGGCTGCCGCCGGCAGCGCCTGGTATATCGACAAGCAGTTGCCCGTGCGCGACGGCAACCTGCCGCTGGCCGGCCTGCAGGCCCCCGTCGAAGTGCGCTACGACGAACGCGGCGTGCCGCATATCCAGGCGCAGAACGAGGCCGACATGTACCGCGCCCTGGGCTTCGTCCACGCCCAGGACCGCCTGTTCCAGATGGAAATGCTGCGCCGCCTGGCGCGTGGTGAACTGGCCGAGGTGCTGGGGCCCAAGCTGGTCGAAACCGACCGCCTGTTCCGCACCCTGAGCATCCGCGAGCATGCCGACCGCTACGCCAAGACCCTCGACCGCAATAGCCCCGCGGTCAAGGCGCTGCAGGCCTACCTGGATGGCATCAACCAGTACCAGGATCAGCGCCCGGCGCCGGTGGAGTTCGATCTGCTGGGCATCGAGAAACGCCCCTTCACCCTGGAAGACACCGTTTCCGTGGCCGGCTACATGGCCTACAGCTTCGCCGCCGCCTTCCGCACCGAGCCGGCCATCACCTACGTGCGCGACCATCTGGGCGCCGACTACCTCAAGGTCTTCGACCTCGACTGGCATCCGGACGGGGTGATCCCACCGCTGGCCGCCGGCGACTGGAAGGACCTGACGCGCATCGCCCGGCTCAGCCAGGAAGCCCTGGTCGAGGCCGGCCTGCCGCAGTTCGAGGGCAGCAACGCTTGGGCCGTGGCCGGCAGCCATACCGCCAGTGGCAAACCGCTGCTGGCTGGCGATCCGCACATCCGCTTCGCCGTGCCGGCAGTCTGGTACGAGGCGCAGCTGAGCTATCCGGGCTTCGAGCTGTACGGCCACCACCAGGCGCTCAACCCCTACGCCTCGCTTGGCCACAACTCGCAGTTCGCCTGGAGCCTGACCATGTTCCAGAACGACGATCTCGACCTGATCGCCGAGAAGGTCAATCCGGACAATCCCAACCAGGTATCGATAAACGGCCAGTGGGTCGAGCTGCAGAGCCGCGAGGAGACCATCCAGGTCAAGGGCGGTGAACCGGTCAAGCTGACCCTGCGCCGCTCGCCGCACGGCCCGATCATCAACGACGCCCTCGGCAACAGCGCTGGCAAGACACCGGTCGCCATGTGGTGGGCCTTCCTCCAGACCGAGAACCCGATCCTCGAGGCCTTCTACCAGCTCAACCGCGCCGACAGCCTGGACAAGGCGCGCAGCGCCGTCGCCAAGATCCATTCGCCTGGCCTCAACGTGATCTACGCCAACGCCAGCGGCGACATCGGCTGGTGGGCCGCGGCCAAGCTGCCGCAGCGCCCGGCCGGCGTGAACCCCTACTTCATCCTCGATGGCGCCAACGGCGAGGCGGACAAACCCGCCTTCCTGCCCTTCAGCGCCAACCCGCAGGAAGAGAACCCGGCGCGCGGCTACATCGTCTCGGCCAACTACCAGCCGCTGTCACCCACCGGCGTACCCATCCCCGGCTACTACAACCTGCCGGATCGCGGCATTCGCCTGAACCAGCTGCTCGCCGAGCCGGGCGCCAAGTGGGACACGCAGAACAGCCAGGCCTTGCAGCTCGACACCACCACTGGCTACGGCCAGCGCCTGCTGGCGCCGCTCCTAGGTGACCTGCGCGCGGCTGCGGCCGACGACGGCGAGCACGCCCTGGTCGAGCAACTAGCGGCCTGGCACGGCGACTACCCGCTGCAATCCACCGCCGCCACGCTGTTCAACCAGCTCACCTACGAACTGGCACGCGCGGCGATGCACGACGAACTGGGCGACGCCTTCTTCGACAACCTGCTGCAGACCCGCATCCTCGACGACGCCCTGCCACGCCTGGCCGCCACACCGGCCTCGGCCTGGTGGGACGACCGCAGCAGCGAGGCTGTGGAGAGCCGCGCCGACATCGTCAAGCAGGCCTGGCAGGCCAGCCTCGCCCACCTGCGCCAGACCTTCGGCAACGACAGCAGCCAGTGGCTGTGGAGCAAGGGCCACACGCTGACCCACGAACACCCGCTGGGTGCGCAGAAGCCGCTGAACCTGCTGTTCAACGTCGGCCCGTTCGCCGCACCGGGTGGCCACGAGGTGCCGAACAACCTGTCGCACCGCGTCGGCCCGGCGCCCTGGTCGGTGGTCTACGGCCCCTCGACCCGTCGCCTGATCGACCTGGCCGACGCCAGCAAGGCACTGGGCATCAACCCGGTCGGGCAGAGTGGCGTGCCGTTCGATACGCACTACGCCGACCAGGCCGAGCCCTACATCCGCGGCGAGTACCAGCCGATGCACTTCGCCGAGGGCGATGTACAGGCCCACACCCGCAGCACCCTGCACCTGCAGCCGGCGGACTGAGCGTCCTGAAATGAAAAAGGCCGCCCTAGGGCGGCCTTTTTCATGCAGCAGAGTCGACTCAGGCGGCCTGAGCAGGCTTCCAGTTGGAGCCGGATGCCTCTTCGGCCATGGCCTCCATCGCCTGCTGGATGGCGCGCTTGCGGCGCTCCTCGGCACGGCGGGTGAAGTACCAGGCGAGGAAGGTGAAGATCGACACGGTCAGCAGGATCAGGCTGGCGATCGCGTTGATCTCAGGCTTCACGCCCAGACGCACGGCGGAGAACACTTCCATCGGCAGAGTGGTCGAGCCCGGACCGGAGACGAAGCTGGCCAGTACCAGGTCGTCCAGCGACAGGGCGAAGGACATCATGCCGCCGGCCGCCAGGGACGGTGCGATCATCGGGATGGTGATCAGGAAGAACACCTTCCACGGCTTGGCACCCAGGTCCATGGCCGCTTCCTCGATCGACAGGTCCAGCTCGCGCAGGCGCGCCGACACCACTACCGCCACGTAGGCCGAGCAGAAGGTGGTGTGGGCGATCCAGATGGTCACCAGGCCGCGTTCCTGCGGCCAGCCGATCAGCTGGGCCATGGCCACGAACAGCAGCAGCAGGGACAGACCGGTGATCACCTCGGGCATTACCAGCGGCGCGGTGACCAGGCCACCGAACAGGGTACGCCCCTTGAAGCGGGTGACGCGGGTCAGCACGAAGGCGGCCATGGTGCCCAGGGCTACCGCGGCCACCGCGGTGTACAGGGCGATCTCCAGGGAGCGTCCTACCGAGCCCATCAGCTGACTGTTGTCGAGCAGGCCGGCGTACCACTTGACCGACCAGCCGCCCCATACCGTGACCAGTTTGGAGGCGTTGAACGAGTAGATGACCATGATCAGCATGGGCAGGTAGATGAAGGTCAGACCTACCCAGAGCATGACATTGGAGAAGCTCAACTTTTTCATGCGCGGCCCTCCATCTCTTTGGCTTGGTTACGGTTGAACCAGATGATCGGGCCCATCAGGATCAGCAGCATGATCACCGCCAGGGCGGAAGCCACCGGCCAGTCGCGGTTGTTGAAGAACTCCTGCCAAAGCACCTTGCCGATCATCAGGGTCTCCGGACCACCGAGCAGCTCGGGGATGACGAACTCGCCCACCGCCGGAATGAACACCAGCATGCAGCCGGCGATGATGCCGTTCTTGGACAGCGGCACGGTGATCTTCCAGAAGTTGTTGAAGTTGCTCGAACCCAGGTCGGAGGCGGCCTCCAGCAGGCTGAGGTCGTGCTTCACCAGGTTGGCGTAGAGCGGCAGGATCATGAACGGCAGGTACGAATAGACGATGCCGATGTAGACCGCCAGGTTGGTGTTGAGGATCTGCAGCGGTGCATCGATCAGGCCGAGGCTCTGCAGCAGACCGTTGAGCAGGCCGTTGTTGCTGAGGATGCCCATCCAGGCGTAGACGCGGATCAGGATCGCGGTCCAGGTCGGCATCATGATCAGCAGCAGCAGTACGGTCTGCGCTTCCTTGCTGGCGCGCGCGATGGCGTAGGCCATCGGATAGCCGATCAGCAGGCACAGGGCGGTGCTGACGAAGGCCATCTTCAGCGAGCCGAGGTAGGCCGCCAGATACAGCTCATCCTCGGTGAGGAAGATGTAATTGCCGATGTTGAGCACGATCGACAGCTGGTTTTCCGCCCAGCTGTAGATCTCGGTGTAGGGCGGAATCGCCACGTCGGCTTCGGCGAAGCTGATCTTCAGGACGATGAAGAACGGCATCAGGAAGAACAGGAACAACCAGAAGAACGGCACGCCGATGACAGCATGCCGCCCACTGGGCAGGTAGCGTCTCAGTTTGCTCATGATTGCAGTACCACGCCGCTGTCGTCTTCCCAGTACACCACCACGGCGTCGTCCCAGGTCGGCCGCTTGCCGCGGCGCTCGGCGTTGGCGATGAAGCACTGCACCACCTGGCCGGAGCTCAGCTTGACGTAGTACACCGAGTGGCCGCCGAGGTAGGCGATGTCATGCACGGTGCCGTTGCACCAGTTGTAGTTGGCATGTTCGTGGTCGGCTGGCAGAGCGCTGGCCAGCAGCAGCTTCTCCGGGCGCAGGGCGTAGCTGACCGCCTTGTTCTCGGCACGGGTGCTGACGCCGTGGCCGATGTAGATCGGCTTGTCCAGCTGCGGGCAGGTGATGATCGCGTGGTCGGCCTCGTCGGTGGTGATCTGCCCGTCGAACAGGTTGACGTTGCCGATGAACTCGCAGACCAGACGGCTGGCCGGGGTCTCGTAGATGTCGATCGGGCTGCCGGTCTGGGCGATCCAGCCGAGGTGCATGATGGCGATGCGCTGGGCCATGGTCATGGCCTCTTCCTGGTCGTGGGTCACCATCACGCAGGTCACGCCGACGCGCTCGATGATCTCCACCAGTTCCAGCTGCATCTGCGAGCGCAGCTTCTTGTCCAGGGCGCCCATCGGCTCGTCGAGCAGCAGCAGCTTGGGTCGCTTGGCCAGCGAGCGGGCCAGGGCCACGCGCTGGCGCTGGCCGCCGGACAGCTGGTGCGGCTTGCGCTTGGCGTACTGGGTCATGTGCACCAGCTTGAGCATCTCGGCCACGCGGGCGTCGATCTCGGCCTTGGGCAGTTTGTCCTGCTGCAGGCCGAAGGCGATGTTCTGCGCCACGGTCATGTGCGGGAACAGCGCGTAGGACTGGAACATCATGTTGATCGGCCGCTCGTAGGGCGGCATATCGGTGATGTCGACGCCGTCGAGCAGGATGCGACCCGAGGTCGGCCGCTCGAAGCCGGCGAGCATGCGCAGCAGGGTCGACTTGCCGGAGCCGGAGCCACCGAGCAGGGCGAAGATTTCGCCTTTATTGATGGTCAGCGAAACGTCGTCGACGGCAACGGTCTCGTCGAACTTCTTCGTCACGCGATCAATCTTGACCAGCACCTCCTTGGGTTGCTGGTTGCCCTCTAGGGCTTTCTTGTAGGCGCTGGAGGCGACTGCCATTTCCAAAACTCCCGGGAAAATTGGGTCAGGGACCCTGAACATGATCTGCCGCGCTTGGCGCAGCGGGACCGTACGGCAGGCCCGACCCACCGTACGGTGTACTTCAACTTCGCTTACTTGCCCGACTTGATAGCGGACCAGCTACGAGTCATCTGGCGCATGATTTTCGGCGGCAATTCGCTCGAAATATAGAGTTTTCTCATGACTTCAGGACTTGGATAGATCGCCGGGTTGTTGCGAACCTCCTGATCCATCAGCTTGTCGGACGCCGGGTTGGGGTTGGCATAACCCACGTAGTCGCTGACAGGCGCGATTACCGCCGGGTCCAGCATGTAGTTGATGAAGGCATGGGCTTCCTTGGTGTTCGTCGCATCGGCCGGGATGGCCATCATGTCGAACCACAGGTTGGCGCCTTCCTTGGGAATGCTATAGGCGATCTCGACGCCCTTGCCGGCTTCTTCGGCGCGGGTGGCGGCCTGGAACACGTCGCCGGAGTAGCCAAAGGCAATGCAGATGTCGCCGTTGGCCAGGTCACCGATGTACTTGGAGCTGTGGAAGTAGGTCACGTAGGGTCGCAGTTCCAGCAGCTTGGCCTCGGCCTTCTTGTAGTCATCCGGGCTGGTGCTGCGCGGATTCAGACCCAGGTAGTTGAGCATCGAGGGGAACACTTCGTCCGGCGAGTCCAGCAGGGCCACGCCGCAGCTGCTCAGCTTCTTCAGGTTCTCCGGCTCGAACAGCACGGCCCAGGAATCGATCTTGTCGATGCCCAGGGCGGCCTTGACCTTGGCCACGTTGTAGCCGATGCCGTTGGTGCCCCACAGATAGGGGACGGCATACAGGTTGCCCGGATCGTTGGTTTCCAGCTGCTTCATCAGCACCGGATCGAGATTCTTCCAGTTCGGCAGCTGGGAGCGGTCGAGCTTCTGGAAAGCGCCCGCCTTGATCTGCCGACCGAGGAAATGGTTGGACGGCACCACCACGTCGTAGCCGGTACGGCCCGCCAGCAGTTTGCCTTCCAGGGTTTCGTTGGAGTCGAAGACGTCGTAGCTCGGCTTGATGCCGGTGGCCTTCTCGAAGTCCGCGAGAGTGCTCTCGCCGATGTAGTCACTCCAGTTGTAGATATGCACGGTCGGCGCGGCCTGGACAGCACCTGCCATGCCCATCACAACTGCAGCGGTGATCAGGGTTTTGCGGAAGGAAATTCGCACACGTCAGTCCTCTTCTTGTTGATCTTGCTGGCCGCCAATGGCGACCCGGGGGTGTTGATATGTTCGCTGCCTATCCCTGACAACCGCGCCGTTCATCCAGCCGTTCGCCCACGGAGCTGTGTGGGGCTCGTGTGTAACGGTAGTTGAAGAGGGCATGGAAGCCTCCTGGCGGGTCTCCGGCGGGAGCACCCGCCGGAGGGTGTCGCTGCTGTTTGTTACTTGCCGGACTTGATGGCAGTCCAGCTACGAGTCATGGTGCGCTGCACCTTGGCCGGCAGATCCGGGAAGGCGTAGAGCTTGGACATGGTGGCCTCGCTCGGGTAGATGCCCGGGTCGTTGCGGATGGCTTCGTCGACCATCGGAGTCGCCGCCGCGTTGCCGCTCGGGAACTGCACGTAGTTGACGATTTCAGCCATCACGTCCGGCTTCATCAGGAAGTTCATGAAGGCGTAGGCCGCATCCACGTTCTCGGCATCCTTCGGCACGGCGATCATGTCGAAGAAGGTACCGGCACCTTCCTTGGGAATGTTGTAGGAAACGGTCACGCCACCCTTGGCCTCTTCGGCACGGGACTTGGCCTGGTACACGTCACCCGAGTAACCGACGGCCACGCACAGGTTGCCGTTGGCCAGGTCGCCGATGTACTTGGAGCTGTGGAAGTAGGTGATGTGCGGACGAATCTTGAGGAACAGGTCCTCGGCCGCCTTGAGTTCCTTGGCGTCTTGGCTGACCGGGCTGTAGCCCAGGTACTGCAGGGCGATCGGCAGGATCTCGGTCGGCGAATCGAGGAACGACACGCCGCAGGACTTCAGCTTCTCGATGTTCTCAGGCTTGAAGAGCAGATCCCAGGAATCGACCGGGGCGTTCTCGCCCAGCACGGCCTTGACCTTCTCCGGGTTGAAGCCGATGCCGATCGAGCCCCACAGGTAGGGGAAGGCGTACTGGTTGCCCGGGTCGCTGACTTCCAGGGTCTTCAGCAGGTTGGGATCGAGGTTTTTCCAGGCGGTCAGCTTGGACTTGTCCAGCGGCTGATAGACGCCGGCTTTGATCTGCTTGGCCAGGAAGTTGTTCGACGGTACGACGATGTCGTAACCGGACTTGCCTGCCAGGAGCTTGGCTTCCAGGGTCTCGTTGGAGTCGAAGACGTCGTAGACGACCTTGATTCCGGTTTCCTTGGTGAACTTCTCTACGGTATCCGGGGCGATGTAGTCCGACCAGTTGTAGACGTGCAGTACCTTGCTGTCGGCCTGCGCCATGCCGGCCACGGTGCCCGCCAGCGTTAGGGCGAGCAGTGTTTTACCGAAGGTCTTGATCATGCGGGTTAGCTCCATTGTCGTTTGAAGTATCCGGGGCTGCGTCGCCTCAGCGACGCACCCTCCGGTGAGCCTGGCCAACGCACCGTGCAGTCTGGCAAGGTCGAGCTTTCGGCTCAAGCCTTACACCAGCACCGCGCGGGCGGTCAGATCGAGGCACTTGCGTGCCTTTTCCACGAGTTCATCGATCTCTTCTTTGCTGATCACCAGAGGCGGCGCGATGATCATGGTGTCGCCTACGGCGCGCATGATCAGACCGTTCTCGAAGCAGTGACCGCGGCAGATCATGCCGACGCCCATCTCGCCCGGGAAACGCTCGCGGGTCTGCTTGTTCTTCGCCAGTTCTATGGCGCCGAGCATGCCCACTCCGCGAACCTCGCCAACCAGCGGGTGATCCGCCAGCTCACGCAGACGCTTCTGCAAATACGGTGCCGTTTCGTTCTGCACCCGCTCGATAATCTTTTCTTCTTTCAGGATGCGCAGGTTGGCCAGGCCGACAGCGGCCGCCACCGGGTGCCCGGAATAGGTGAAGCCGTGGTTGAAGTCACCGGCGGCACTGATCACCTGGTACACCTTGTCGCTGACGATCAGACCACCCATGGGCACGTAGCCGCTGGTCATGCCCTTGGCGATGGTGATCATGTCCGGCGCGTTGCCGTAGTACTCACTGGCGAACCACTCGCCGGTACGGCCGAAGCCGCAGATGACTTCGTCGGCAACGAACAGGATGTCGTACTTGGCGAGGATCTCGCGGATGCGCGGCCAGTAGCTGTCCGGCGGAATGATCACGCCACCGGCGCCTTGAATCGGCTCGGAGATGAAGGCCGCGACGTTGTCTTCGCCGACTTCGAGGATCTTCTTCTCCAGCTGGTCGGCAGCCCAGATACCGAACTCTTCCGGGCTCATGTCGCCGCCTTCGGCGAACCAGTACGGCTGCGGGATGTGCACGATGCCCGGGATCGGCAGGTCGCCCTGCTCGTGCATGTACTTCATGCCGCCCAGGCTGGCGCCCGCCACGGTGGAGCCGTGGTAGCCGTTGTGACGGCTGATGATCACCTTCTTGCTCGGCTGGCCCTTGCTCGCCCAGTAGTGGCGCACCAGACGCAGCATGGTGTCGTTGCCTTCCGAGCCGGAGCCGGTGAAGAACACGTGGTTCATGCCGGCCGGCGCCACTTCGGCGATGGCCTTGGCGAACTCCAGTACCGGCGGATGGGCGGTCTGGAAGAAGGTGTTGTAGAACGGCAGTTCGCGCATCTGCGCCGCGGCCGCTTCGACCAGCTCCTCGCGGCCGTAACCGACAGCCACGCACCAGAGACCGGCCATGCCGTCGAGGATCTTGTTGCCCTCGCTGTCCCACAGGTAAACGCCGTCGGCCTTGGTGATGATGCGCGGGCCCTTCTCGTGCAGCTGCTGGTAGTCGCTGAACGGCGCGAGGTGGTGCTCACGGCTCATGGCCTGCCACTCGCGGGTTTTCGGGTTGGTCACTGCATTGGTCATAACAACACCTTTTATTACGCGGGCCACCGGCGGCAGCCCGATGAAATCAGTGGCAACGGGCGCGGCATGCCGCGCCCGCTCCGGTCACACCGACAACAGCAGGAATTCACGCTCCCAGGAGCTGATCACCCGCTTGAAGTTCTCGTGCTCGGCGCGTTTCACCGCGACGTAGCCACGCACGAACTTCTCGCCCAGGTACTTCTCGGCGGCCTTGCAGGCCTCCATGCGCTCCAGTGCACTCTCGATGGTCACCGGCAGAGCCAGGTTGCGACGCTCGTAGCCGCGACCCTTGACCGGCGCGCTCGGCTTGATGCCTTCGACCATGCCGATGTAGCCGCACAGCAGCGACGCAGCCAGCACCAGATACGGGTTGGCGTCGGCACCGGCCAAACGGTTTTCCACGCGGCGGTTCTGCGGGCCGGCTTCCGGTACGCGCAGGCCGACGGTGCGGTTCTCTTCGCCCCACTCGACGTTCACCGGCGCCGAGGTATCCGGCAGGAAGCGGCGGAACGAGTTGACGTTCGGCGCGAACAGCGGCAGCACTTCGGGGATGAACTTCTGCAGGCCACCGATGTGATGCATGAACAGCTCGCTCATGGTCCCATCTTCGTTGGAGAACAGGTTCTTGCCGGTCTTGATGTCCACCACGCTCTGGTGGATGTGCATGGCGCTGCCCGGCTGATCGGTGATCGGCTTGGCCATGAAGGTGGCCGCCACGTCATGCTTCAGCGCGGCCTCGCGCATGGTGCGCTTGAACACGGTGATCTGATCGGCCAGGTGCAGCGCGTCGCCATGACGGAAGTTGATCTCCATCTGCGCCGGGCCGTCTTCGTGGATCAGGGTGTCGAGGTCCAGGTCCTGCAGTTCGCACCAGTCGTAGACGTCCTCGAACAGCGGGTCGAATTCGTTCGCCGCGTCGATGGAGAAGGACTGGCGACCGACTTCCGGGCGGCCGGAGCGGCCCATCGGCGCCTCCAGCGGGAAGTCCGGGTCGCTGTTGCGCTTGGTCAGGTAGAACTCCATCTCCGGCGCCACGATCGGCTTCCAGCCCTTGTCGGCGTAGAGCTTGAGGATGTTCTTGAGGATGTTGCGCGGGGACAGCTCGATCGGGTTGCCCTGCTTGTCGAAGGTGTCGTGGATCACCATCGCAGTGGGCTCGATGGCCCAGGGCACCAGGAACACGGCGTTCTCGTCCGGGCGACAGAACATGTCGATGTCGGCCTCGTCGAGCAGCTCGTAATAGATGTCGTCCTCGACGTAGTCGCCGGTTACGGTCTGCAGCAGCACACTCTCGGGGAGGCGCATGCCCTTCTCGTCGAGAAACTTGTTGGTCGGCGAAATCTTGCCACGGGCAATGCCGGTAAGATCGCTGATCAGACATTCAACTTCGGTGATTTTGCGTTCTTTCAGCCAGCTGGTCAGCTGGTCGAGCTTGCTAGTCATAAAGACCTCAGGGTTGTAGAGCGGCTACTGCGGACCGGTTAGAGCCTAGCGAACCCGTATGGATTCGCCGCTCGCCGGGTGCTCACCTACTCAGCTATTGCCCCGCCTTCTTCCTGCAAGCCTCACCAAAGGCCTGGAAGATGGCGAGATAATTCGGGTTGGATCGTACCTGCCACTCGGGGTGCCATTGCACTCCGAGCGCAAAACTCGGCGCACCTTCGACGGAGAAGGCTTCGATCAACCCGTCAGGCGCCAGAGCTTCTACGCGAAGGCCCGGCGCCAGACGCTGAACGCCCTGGCCATGAATGGAATTGACTTGAATCTCGCTCGGCAAGCCGATGCCGGCAAGCACGCCACCCGGTTGCACGCGCACGGCGTGGCGGGGGGCGTATTGAATCTCGACCGGCTCATCGGCCGGCTCGCGGTGGTCCATCATTCCGGCCACTTCCTGCACGCGCTGGTGCAAGCTGCCGCCGAAGGCCACGTTGATTTCCTGGAAGCCGCGACAGATGCCCAGCACCGGAATGCCGGCATCGATGGCACGGCGAATCAGTGGCAGGGTGGTGGCGTCGCGGGCGATATCGTGATGAGTGCCGGGCGCGCTGGCCGGGCCACTATAATGATGGGGCTCGACATTGGACGGCGAACCGGTGAACAGCAGGCCATCGACGCTGGCCAGCAGGGTGTCCAGATCGATCAGCTCGCCCAGCGCCGGAATCACCAGGGGCAGCCCTCCGGCTCCAACCGCCACGGCGCGCACATACTTGTCGCCGACTATATGGTTGGGATGAAGGCCGACCTGCTTGGTGCAGGCGGTGACGCCGATGATCGGCAGGCGCAACATGGGACACCCGTTCTTATGCTGTTGTCAGGTGAGGCCGAGATTAGCCTTGTTCAATTTATTACACAATAGGGCTGTAAAAAATTGAACACAGGCCGCTGAGCGCTAGACGCCACAGGGGCTCGAGGCCGGTCAGAAAACCCTGAAATGCCCCAAAACTGGCCATCGAGCCCCGTTTCAGGGCAAAATGAGCCGCTATTGACAGCCCATGGTGATTGAGATTGACTCAGGGCTGTAAGAATGAATGATTGAAATTTTTAACAAAAAAGGTGTTGCATCATGTCGGTACCCCCGCGTGCCGTTCAGCTCAACGAAGCGAACGCGTTCCTCAAGGAACATCCTGAGGTCCAGTTCGTTGACCTTCTAATTGCTGATATGAATGGGGTTGTGCGCGGCAAGCGCATCGAACGAAACAGCCTCCATAAGGTGTATGAAAAGGGCATCAACCTGCCCGCCTCGCTGTTCGCCCTCGACATCAACGGTTCCACCGTCGAAAGCACCGGCCTCGGCCTGGACATCGGCGACGCCGACCGCATCTGCTTCCCCATCCCCAATACCCTGTGCAACGAGCCCTGGCAGAAGCGCCCCACCGCGCAGCTGCTGATGACCATGCACGAGATGGACGGCAAGCCGTTCTTCGCCGACCCGCGTGAAGTGCTGCGCCAGATCGTGGCCAAGTTCGACGAGATGAACCTGCGCATCTGCGCGGCCTTCGAACTGGAGTTCTACCTGATCGACCAGGAGAACGTGAACGGCCGTCCGCAGCCGCCGCGCTCGCCGATGTCGGGCAAGCGCCCGCAGTCGACCCAGGTGTATCTGATCGACGACCTCGACGAATACGTCGACTGCCTGCAGGACATGCTGGAAGCCGCCAAGGAACAGGGCATCCCGGCCGACGCCATCGTCAAGGAAAGCGCCCCGGCACAGTTCGAGGTGAACCTGCACCACACCGAAGACGCGATCAAGGCCTGCGACTATGCCCTGCTGCTCAAGCGCCTGATCAAGAACATCGCCTACGACCATGAGATGGATACCACCTTCATGGCCAAGCCCTACCCAGGCCAGGCGGGCAACGGTCTGCACGTGCACATCTCGCTGCTCGACAAGACCACCGGCAAGAACATCTTCACCAGCGATGACCCCCAGGAGAACGCCGCGCTGCGTCACGCGATCGGCGGTGTCCTGGAGACCATGCCGGCGTCGATGGCCTTCCTCTGCCCCAACGTCAACTCGTACCGCCGCTTCGGCGCGCAGTTCTACGTGCCCAACGCACCGAGCTGGGGTCTGGACAACCGCACCGTGGCCGTCCGCGTGCCGACCGGCAGCGCTGACGCGGTGCGCATCGAACACCGCGTCGCCGGTGCCGATGCCAACCCGTACCTGATGATGGCGGCGATCCTCGCCGGCGTGCACCACGGCCTGACCAATCAGATCGATCCGGGCGAGCCGATCGAGGGCAACTCCTACGAACAGCTGGAACAGAGCCTGCCGAACAACCTGCGCGATGCCCTGCGCGAGCTGGACGACAGCGAAGTGCTGAACAAGTACATCAGCCCCGACTACATCGACATCTTCGTCGCCTGTAAGGAAGCTGAGCTCGAAGAGTTCGAGACCACGATCTCCGACCTCGAGTACAACTGGTATCTGCATACCGTTTGACGCAATACCCGACGCCGGCCTTAGTGCCGGCGTTCTTTTTTCTGCCGCCAGCATCTGCCTGTACGCCGCCTAGCGTGGAGCGGCGCAGCCGTGCCCAACACTCGCCAAGGAGGTCGTCATGTTTCGCATTCTTGCTCCGTTGCTGCTCAGCCTCACCCCCGCGCTGGCGGCCGCCGCCGACAGCATCCGGGTCTACAACTGGAACGACTACATCGCTCCACAGGTGCTCGCCGATTTCACCAAGGCCACCGGCATCGAGGTGGAGTACCACACCTACGCCTCGGCCGAAGAGCTCGACAAGATTCTCGCCAGCGGCGAGAACATCGACATCGCCGTGCCTTCGCAGAATGATCTTCCGCCGCTGATCAAGGCCGGCCTGCTGCAGCCGCTCGACCTCACTCGCCTGCCCAACCGCACGCACCTGGACAAGCAGCTGCTGAGCAAACTGGCCGCGGTCGACCCGCGCAACCGTTACGCCGTGCCCTACCTGTGGGGCGCCGTGGGCCTGGCGATCAACACGCCGCAGGCCGAGGCCGCCTATGGCGGGCCGCTGCCGCAGAGCTGGAGCCTGCTGTTCGACCCGGCGCAGAGCGCCAAACTCAACGGTTGCGGCATCAGCGTGCTAGATGCGCCGGACGAGGTGCTCTACAGCCTGCTCAACTATCAGGGCCGCAGCTTCGCCAACAGCTCGCCGGGACGTATCCAGAAGGCCGGCGAGACCCTGCAGGGCCTGCGCCCCAACCTGCGCTACGTCGACAGCGAGCGCTACATCGAGGACCTCAACCAGGGCAAGCTGTGCATGGCCGTGGCCTGGGTCGGCGATGCCCTGGGCGCCAGCGACGCCGGCCAGCCGGTACAGTTCGTGGTGCCGGATGAAGGCTCGACGCTGTTTATCGACAACCTGGTGATTCCGGCCAGCGCCCGCCGCGCCGACCTGGCACACAAGTTCATTGACTACCTGATGCAGCCGCAGGTGGCCGCACTGATCAGCGCCGAGACCCTCTACCCCAGCGCCAACAGCGACGCCCAGCAGTTCCTCGAACCCAAGCTGCGCGACCAGCTGGGGCGCAACCTGGACGGCGCCAAAGGCCGCCTGTTCGCCCTGACGCCGCTGACCGACAAGGCCAAGAGCGCTCGCGACGAAGTCTGGACCCGCTTCCGCGACGGCAGCTGAGCCGCGCCTGGCGAGCTCGTCTCGCCAGCACTCCCCTCCCGACGGGTGGCTTGCCTCACCTGTCCGTCTGGCGTCCAATAGCGCCTGCCACGGACAGGAGACCGGCATGACCCGCACCGCAATCGCCCGCAAGCCCCGCGCCAGCAGCCAGGCGCGCATCGAACTGATCCTTGCGGCCGCGCGCGAACTGCTCAGCAGCCAGGGCTTTGCCGGTCTGACCATCTATGCGGTGGCCGAGCGCGCGGAGATCCCGCCCTCGTCCGTGTACCACTTCTTCGCCAGCGTGCCGGCTCTGCTGGAGGCACTGACCGCCGATATCCACGCCGGCTTCCGCGCCTGCCTGGTGCAGCCGGTGGAACATGCCGCGCTGCACGACTGGCGCGACCTGTCACGGATCATCGAACAGCGCATGCTGGCCATCTACGCCGGCGACAGCGCCGCGCGCCAGCTGATCCTGGCCCAGCACGGCCTGTCCGAAGTGACCCAGGCCGATCGCCAGCACGACCTCGAACTGGGCCGCCTGATGCAGGCCCTGTTCGATCGCCACTTCCCCCTGCCGCAACTGCCGGAAGACGTCGACGTATTCGCCCTGGCCATAGAGCTGGGCGACCGCGTCTACGCCCGTTCGGTACAGCTGCACGGCGAGATCACCCCGCGCCTGGCCGAAGAGGGCATGCGCGTGTTCGACGCCTACCTGGCCCTGTACCTGCCGCCCGCCCTGCCCAAACGGCAGCGCCCCCTGGATTGAGCCGATAACTATCGGCTTTCTCTACTTCGACGCTCAAACACCCCTACGACTGGCGAAACGTCGTACTTACGGCTTCTTGCCAGAACGAAATGCTGCGGATATTTATCCAGCGAAATTAGCAGACAGCCGGATGAGCGGATAAAAATTCGCTTCCAAAGCCGATTTTTATCGAATATAAAGTCACCCATTCGCCGCCCATGCAGCTAATGCGTCGGGCGCGACCATGGGTCTCTGCTAGTGTCAGATGACCTCTCGAATGCTCCTGCGAGGTGTCTCATGTCGCGCATCGTTACCGTCGCCGCCACCCAGATGGCCTGCTCCTGGGATAGCGCCGCCAATATCGCCACGGCCGAGAAGCTGGTGCGCCAGGCCGCGGCCAAGGGTGCGCAGATCATCCTGATCCAGGAACTGTTCGAAACCCCCTACTTCTGCCAGAAGCCCAACCCCGACTACCTGCAACTGGCCACGCCGACCGACGAGAACCCGGCCATCCTGCATTTCCAGAAGCTCGCCCGCGAGCTGCAGGTGGTGCTGCCGATCAGCTATTACGAACGCGCCGGCCGCGCCCGCTTCAACAGCATCGCGATCATCGACGCCGACGGCAGCAACCTCGGCGTGTACCGCAAGAGCCACATCCCGGACGGTCCCGGTTATCACGAGAAGTACTACTTCAACCCCGGCGACAGTGGCTTCAAGGTCTGGAACACCCGCTACGCCAAGATCGGCGTGGGCATCTGCTGGGACCAATGGTTCCCCGAGGCCGCGCGCAGCATGGCGCTGCTCGGCGCCGAGCTGCTGTTCTACCCGACCGCCATCGGCAGCGAGCCGCATGACCCGAGCATCACCTCGCGCGACCACTGGCAGCGCGTGCAGCAGGGCCACGCCGGCGCCAACCTGATGCCACTGATCGCCGCCAACCGCATCGGCCGCGAGGAACAGGACGGCTACGACATCACCTTCTACGGCTCCTCGTTCATCGCCGACCAGTTCGGCAAGAAGGTCGAGGAGCTGGGCGAGACCGAGGAAGGCGTGCTGGTGCACAGCTTCGACCTCGACCAACTCGAGCACGTGCGCAGCGCCTGGGGCGTATTCCGCGACCGTCGCCCGAACCTGTACGATCCCCTCAAGACCCTGGACGGCCAACAGGCTTCCGAGTAATCCACCCGCCAGCCCCACGAGGGCCGGCGCCCTGCTTACGGACCACTGCCATGACCACACTGAACAGCACCCCGCGCGCCGACGGCTTCCGCATGCCCGCCGAATGGGAAGCGCATAGCCAGACCTGGATGGTCTGGCCCGAGCGCCCGGACAACTGGCGCCTCGGTGGCAAGCCGGCGCAAGCCGCCTTCACCGCCGTGGCCCGCGCCATCGCCGAGTTCGAGCCGGTGACCATCTGCGTCTCCGCCGGCCAGTACGAGAACGCCCGCGCGCGCCTCGAAGGCAGCGACATCCGCCTGGTGGAAATCACCACCGACGACGCCTGGGTGCGTGACACCGGCCCGACCTTCGTCATCAATAGCAGCGGTGAAGTGCGCGGCGTGGACTGGGGCTTCAACGCCTGGGGCGGCTTCGATGGCGGCCTGTACTGGCCGTGGCAGCGTGACGATCAGGTGGCCAGCAAGATCCTCGAGATCGAGCGCCGCGACCGCTACCGCACCGAGGGCTTCGTGCTCGAAGGCGGCTCGATCCACGTCGACGGCGAAGGCACCCTGATCACCACCGAAGAGTGCCTGCTGAACAAGAACCGCAACCCGCACCTGAGCCGCGAAGAGATCGAGGCGGTGCTGCGCGACCACCTGGCCGTGGATACCGTGATCTGGCTGCCGGACGGCCTGTTCAACGACGAGACCGACGGCCACGTCGACAACTTCTGCTGCTACGTGCGCCCGGGCGAAGTACTGCTGGCCTGGACCGACGACGTCAATGACCCCAACTACCCGCGCTGCCAGGCGGCGATGAAGGTGCTGGAGTCCGCCCGCGACGCCAAGGGCCGCCAGCTGGTAGTGCACAAGATGCCGATCCCCGGCCCGATCCACGCCACCGAGGAAGAGTGCGCCGGCGTCGACGCTGCCGAGGGCACCCAGGAGCGTGATCCGTCAATCCGCCTGGCCGGCTCCTACGTCAACTTCCTGATCGTCAACGGCGGCATCGTCGCGCCGAGCTTCGACGACGCCAAGGACGAGGAAGCCCGCGCCATCCTCCAGCGCGTGTTTCCCGA
Source organism: Pseudomonas sp. ML96 (assembly GCF_000761545.1). Lineage (GTDB taxonomy): Bacteria > Pseudomonadota > Gammaproteobacteria > Pseudomonadales > Pseudomonadaceae > Aquipseudomonas. Next base: position 31,087 of record NZ_JPMY01000020.1, read on the forward strand.
GCACCGCGTGGTGATGGTGCCGGGCCGCGAGATCCTGCTCGGCGGCGGCAACATCCACTGCATCACCCAGCAGCAGCCGGCGCCGCAACAGCGCTGAGCCCTGCAACGGAAAAGCCCGCCAATCGGCGGGCTTTTTCATGGCCGCTCGACTGGCGCCGGGTCAGTCCTGGAAGGCCTGGGTGAACTGGCCGATGGCGTCCACCACACGCTGCGCCTCGTCGCGAATCTCCAGCATCACCTCGCCCGCCTGGTTGGCCAGGCGCACGCCCTCCTCAACCTTGGCCTGGCTGCCATCCATGCCGCTCACCGCGCGGTGGGCCAGGTCCTGGTTCTGCTGCACCACATCGTTGATCTCCAGGGTCGCCTGGCTGGTGCGCGCCGCCAGGTTGCGTACCTCATCGGCGACCACGGCGAAGCCGCGGCCCTGCTCGCCGGCACGCGCCGCCTCGATGGCCGCGTTG
>NZ_JPMY01000021.1 GCF_000761545.1 Pseudomonas sp. ML96
CCGAGGAAGTCGTACCAGTCGATCCAGCCGGCGTCGGCATAGACCACATCGGGGTTGGCCCGCAGCCTCGGGTCTTCGCAGAAGCGATTGCAGTAGTCAGGCCGGTTCTTAATACCCAGCGCCTGGGCTGCCGCCTGGGCCTCAGCGTAAGTCGGGTAGCGGTCGGGCCGCTCATTGCCGAGGAAGTCGTACCAGTCGATCCAGACGGCGTCAGCATAGACCACCTCGGGGCTGGACGGCAGCCTCGGGTCTTTGCGGTAGCGCTTTCTGTACTCAGACCGGTTCTTAATACCCAGCGCCTGGGCTGCCGCCTGGGCCTCAGCGTAGGTCGGGTAGAGGTCGGGCCGCTCATTGCCGAGGAGGTCGTACCAGTCGATCCAGCCGGCGTAGGCATAGACCACCTCGGGCCTGGACGGCAGCCTCGGGTCTTCGCGGTAGCGCTTTCTGTATTCAGTATGACCCTCGATGCTCAGCGCCCGGGCGGCTACTTGAGCCTCGGGGTAGGTATAAAAATTCTTCTTCTTGGCTGGCATTAGTTTCCGTCCTTGATCATTAAGTTGCCGGCCTCTGCATGCCGCAACCGCATTCGGCACCCCAAATCGTGGAGTTCTTCACGCATCTGCTTCGCCGTAGGCTGCATATAGCCCAGCGCCTGGACTGCCGCCCAGGCCTCTGCGTAGGTCGGGTAAAGGGAGGGCCGCTCATTGCGAAGGAAGTCGTACCAGCCGATCCAACCAGCCTCGGCATAGACCGTATCGGGGCTGGCCGGCAGCCTCGGGCCTTCACGGAAGCGCTTTTTGTAGTCAGGACGAATCTTGATGCCCAGCGCCTGAATGGCGGCTTGGGCCTCGGAGTAGGTATAAAAATTCTTCTTGGCTGGCATTAGTTTCCGTCCTTGATCACTACGCATTCCGCCTCCGCATGCCGCAATCGCATTCGGCACTCCAAATCGCGGAGTTCTTCACGCATCTGTTTCGCCGTAGGCTGCGTATAGATCAGACTCGATTCGAGCGAAACGTGGTGCATGGCGTTCCTGATCATGAGTTGCGAAGCTCCATCACGTGCCAACCGCTGACCAAACGCATGTCGGTGGCCGTGAGGGGTAGTACCCGCCATCTTGTAATAATCCAACCCTATCCGCTCAGTGGCCAACTTGTGGGCCTTGCGAAACATACGGTGCGAATAGGGCTGGCCGTCCCTGTTGGTGAAGGCATAGGGATGAGCTTCGCCAGCCTTCGGCTTCACCCGCTGTTTCAGGTGGTAGTCGCGCCACAGGCCGGCAAATACCTGACCAAAATCACCGGGATAGAAGAACACCTCAAAGCAGCGTCGATGCGGGTCAGTAATCAGCCCGTCCTTCCAACCGAGAAACAGTGGATCTATCGCCTTCACCAGCCGATTGCGGGGTTGCAGCCCGTACTGGTTTTGCAGGTAAGCAGCGCGGTTGGTTTTGCCGCCAGGTGCCAGCCCGTACTCAGGGTGATGAATACGGACGATGACCTCCCCGTCCTCTACGCTTACGTCATCGCTCCATAGCGACAACGCTTCGGACAGCCTCACTCCACCGTATTCCATCAGGCAGGAGATCAGGACATTGCGAAGGTCTACCGGCCCTCGTGAATCTCGCGTCCGCCTGCGGAAACCCTCGGACAACAACAGTTCAAAACATTCCTCTGGAAATGCCTTGGCGGGCGTTTGCCGCTCAACCGGCAGCGTTCTTGAGCGCACTACTCTGGACTGGCTCGTCTGCGGTTTGGAGCGCCAAAGGTGTGACAGGAATGCGTTGTCCCTACGATGCGAATACGCAGCCCAATTCAGCCGTTCTTCATGCCGGGTCGCTTGTCGCCAGGGATTGAGCTGAAGCTTGGCGTCCTCATTAACGAGCGCCAGCCAATCAGTGAACTGCGTAATGTGGCCGATCAACTTACCAGCGTCTTCCGGCTGTCTGGGCTGCCACCACAGATCAGAAGGATCGCCGATGTTCGAGACAGTACCCGTGAATAATGCATCGGAAAACTCAGTGAACAGCGTGCACGGATCGTCATAAAAACCATGGTTGGCCTCCATGAACTCCAACAGCAGCCGCACTGCAAAAACCGAAGACTCCTGCCAAGAACGGCTCTTTCGGTGATTCAAATACGTGTACCGAGCAAACTGATCCAGAACCCCATGCTCGGTCACGATGATTGGCAGTACATGCTGTATGCCAGTCGCACCGACCACAAAGGATCTGAACTCCCGGTGGGACGACTCAAGGATTGTGGGCATGGGTCACCGGCCCATACTTTTCACGAGTGGCCCTGCTTGCCTGGAGGGCACTCCAAACATCTCTTGGCCGGGGTAGCGTGGGCAGCGGACGCTGCAAATGAGATCGAGGGGGGTGAAGGACTTGTCCATGCGAGGTCTCTAGCTTGTTGATCACTAGAGCTATCGTCATGAAAAGCACATCGGTTTTCACTTCAACTCGATGTATTTACTCCAAGCCCAGCAAAATCACGCATTGCATGGAGCATTTCAGAGTCCCCCCATTGCGCTTCAACCCACTCAAGCCCGGCTTCCTGAAGGCACGAGGCAAAGATTGAGCGATAAGCGTGACGCATGCTTCGGCTAGAGGGACTGCCAAGTGAATCCAAGCCAAAGCAGCTATGCCTGTCTATGCCGGCTCAACCTGGCCAGACCACATTCAAATCCGACCTGCACGCCAAAAAATCGACACTCAGCAGTTCAGGTAGGCAGCGCCAACGTATGCGTGCTCGAGCAGTTCGGGAAATCATGGACGTTTCTGGGGTAGCTACGACAAGGCAAGTGAGGGCCAAGGAGGCACGTGAGCCAAGAAACTGATCTGAAGTCGAAGAGAAATGGGGTGAACTCTCAAGATCTGGGACTGAATCCTGGGGTAACTAATCGCAGAAAGTGCAGTTGTTCCATGAGCAGCCGTTGGTCACCGGCAGAATCAGGGAATGGGCTTCGCTCGGCGGACGGAACACCGGCTCGATATAGGCAATGGGGAATTCGGCAGACATGGTTTGAGACATTAGGTTAACGATGATCTCGCGAGCTAGAGCCAGGCTAGGCGAAAGGAGGCGAGGCAGCGGAGTTTACAGACGGTAAATGAGCATGCCGAGCCTGGTTCCAACAACGCCTGGCCGACGCGCAGCAGATCATCAGCCGCCGATAATTTTCATGACTGTGGCGCCGCCCGCAAAGGCGACATCCTGCTTGTCAGCCAGGGCGCGTACCAGCAGGCGCTGCAGTGCCGGCAAGGCCTGATGACGCGGCTTGTCGAGCAGGTCGCCAACGTAATGGCGATTGCTCGACGACAGGCAGCCGTGCAGCCAGCCCGTAGAAGATAGGCGCAGGCGCGAGCAGGTACGGCAGAACGGCACGCTTTCGTTGGCGATCACGCCGAAGAAGCCGTGGCCGGGAATCTCGTAGCGCAACGCGGTGGCATCCAGCGGCGCCGGGGCCTGGATGAATTCGTAACGGCTGCCGACCTCCGCCAGCAGCTCGGGCATGCCATAGAACTGCTGCTGGAAGCTCGCGCCTTCGCGCATCAGGTGGCCCATGCGCATCAGCTCGATGAAGCGCAACTCGAAACCACGCTCCAGGCAGTAGTCGAGCATCGGCAGCACCTGCTCGTGGTTCTGCCCACGCAGCGGCACCATGTTGATCTTCACCTTCAGCCCAGCCGCGCGCGCCTCATCCAGGCCCTGCAGCACGGTGGCCAGGTCGCCGCCGCGGGCGATGCGCCTGAAGGCCACGGGGTCGAGGGTATCCAGCGACACGTTGATGCGTTTGAGGCCGCACTCCAGCAGCAGCGGCAGCTTGCGCGACAGCAGCTGGCCGTTACTGGTCAGGCCGATGTCCTGCAGGCCCAGGCGGCTGGTCTCGCGGAGAAAATGATCGAGCTTGGGACTGACCAGCGGTTCGCCGCCGGTGATGCGCAGGCGCTCGATGCCGGCGGCCTCCATCAGGTAGGCCACGCCACGCACCATGGCCTCGGCCGAGAGCTCGTCCTGGGCCGCAACCAGACGCTTGCCGTCCGGCACGCAGTAAGTGCAGGCATAGTTGCAGGCGGCGGTCAGGCTGATGCGCAGATTGCGGAAACGCCGACCCTGGCGGTCAACGATCATGGAGAACTCCGACAGTGTTCAGTCCGGAGTATATGCCCGCCGCCGATGGCAAAGAACGCATCATTGGCGGGCTGAATGGCATCAGGCCGTCGGCGCTTCGCCGTCGCGCTTGCGCTTGTTGCCCATGCGCACGCCGATGTCCATGAGGAACTGGAAGAAGCCGTCTTGGTCTTCCAGCACGCTGCTCCAGAACGGCGAGTGATACAGCGCCACGGCACCATGTACCAGAGCCCAGGCGGCGCAGTAGTGGAAGTACGGCGGCACGTCTTCCAGCTTGCCCTCTTCGATGCGGCCCTTGATCAGCTGGGTCAGGCGCTCGAAGTTGGAGGTACGGATCTTGTGCAGTTGCTCGACCATCTCCGGCACCTGATTGCCCTTGACCACCTTCTCTTCGAGGCGGTCGAACAGGCGATAGCGCTGGGGGTCACGCATGCGGAACTCGAAGTAGGCACGGGCCAGCGCTTCCTTGTCCTTGGCCACGTCTTCGGACAGCAGCAGCGCGTTGAGGTCGCGCTCGTAGTCCAGCATCAGACGCAGGTAGACCTCGGCCTTGGACTTGAAGTGCTTGTAGATCGTGCCTTTGCCGATCCCGACCGCATCGGCGATCATCTCGACAGTCACGCTGTCTTCACCCTGTTCAAGGAAGAGCTTGAGCGCGGTATCGAGAATTTCCTGTTCGCGGCGACGGAATTCGCGGACTTTGCGAGGTTCTTTGTTCATGAAGTGACTGCGAGATGAAAATTGAAGCGCGTTATTATGCCTATTCAGCGCAAAAATGCACGGATCATCGGCCCAATGATCAATCCAAGCGACGAATTCCCCCTAGCTCCCGGACTCTGCTATCTCAACCACGCCGCCGTGGCTCCCTGGCCCAGGCGTGCCGCTGAAGCGGTGCGCCGCTTCGCCGAAGAGAACATCAGCCTCGGCGCCCGCGACTACCCCGCCTGGCTGCAGGTCGAGAAGCGCCTGCGCGAACGCCTGCAGCGCCTGCTCAACGCGCCGACCAGTGCGGACGTGGCGCTGGTCAAGAACACCTCGGAGGCGCTGTCGTTCGTCGCCTTCGGACTGGACTGGCGGGAAGGCGACCAGGTGGTGATCAGCGACGAGGAGTTCCCCTCCAACCGCATCGTCTGGGAGGCGCTGAAACCCCGCGGCGTCGAGGTGGTGCAGGTCAATCTGGGCGGCAGCGACCCGGAGGGCGCCCTGCTGGGCGCCTGCGGCCCGCGTACCCGCCTGCTGTCCATCAGCTCGGTGCAGTTCGCCAGCGGCCTGCGTCTGGACCTACCACGCCTGGGCGCCGGCTGCCGCGCCAAGGGCGTGCTGCTTTGCGTCGACGCCATCCAGCAGCTCGGCGCGCAGCCTTTGGACGTGCAGGCCTGCGATTGCGCCTTCGCCATGGCCGACGGCCACAAATGGATGCTCGGCCCCGAAGGCCTGGGCGTCTTCTATTGCCGCAGCGACCTGCGCGAACAACTGACCCTGCACGAATACGGCTGGCACATGCTCGAACATGCCGGCGACTACGATCGCAGCGACTGGCAGCCGGCCCGCAGCGCCCGGCGCTTCGAGTGCGGCAGCCCGAATATGCTTGGCGCCATGGCCCTGGAGGCCAGCCTGTCGCTGCTTGAGGAAGTAGGACTGCCGCAGGTCGCAGCCTTGATCGAAGAGCGCGTGCTGCAACTGCAGGAAGGTCTGCAGCGCATGGCTGGCGTTCAGCTACACAGCCCGCTGAACCCGGCACGCCGCGCCGGCATTCTCACCTTCAGCCTGGAGGGGTGGGACAACCAGGTTCTGTTCAGCCGCCTCAGGGAACAGCAGGTGATTTGCGCACAACGCGGCAAGGGCATCCGCCTGTCGCCACATTTCTATACCGAGCCGGCGGTGATCGAGCAAAGCCTGACGGTACTGGCTCAGTTGCGACAAGGCTGAGTGCTCAGCAGCCGCGGCGGTATTCCAAATACGTTTAAGAAACCGGCGTGACCAACATGGACGCAGGGCAATCCTGGCCAATACTGGAAGAACTGGCGTGCGGCATCTCCCCCCAAGTGCCCAGCCAGTCGAGGTACCGTGGATCGCGTACCTTCGTTTTACTCCTAATGGTCTTGACCCGGATTCATCCCCCAGAACCCGGGTTTTTTTTGTCCGCGATTTTTGCGGACCGACCTGTCAGGCCACTCGGGCGAGGGGGAACAGACGCCTGAAGTTGGCCGTGGTCTGCTCGGCCAGAGCCTCGAACGACTCGCCACGGACCATGGCCAGGAACTCTGCCACCTCGCGCACGTACTGCGGCAGGTTGGGCTTGCCACGATGGGGAATGGGCGCGAGATAGGGCGAGTCGGTCTCCACCAGCAGGCGGTCGGCCGGCACCTTGCGCGCCACTTCGCGCAGGGCATCGGCATTGCGGAAGGTGACGATGCCAGACAGCGAGATATAGAAGCCGATGTCCAGCGCCGCCTTGGCCATATCCCAGTCCTCGGTGAAGCAGTGCAGCACGCCAGCCTGCGGCAGCGCCGCCTCGCGCAGCAGGGCCAGGGTATCGGCCCGCGCCTCGCGGGTGTGCACGATGACCGGTTTGCCGGTGACCTTGGCCGCCTCCAGGTGCAGGCGGAAGGACTGCTGCTGCAACTCGGCCGCCTCGGGCTCGTAGTGGTAGTCCAACCCCGTCTCGCCGATGGCCACCACATTGGGGTGATTCAGCTCACCGAGCAGCCAGTCCAGTGCCGGTGCCTCGCCCTTCTCCAGGTCCAGCGGATGCACGCCCACCGAGCAGTCGACATCGGCATAGCGCTCGGCCAGCGCCTTGACCGCGCCGGCGTTGGAGGCGCTCACGCCGATGCACAGGAAATGCTGCACGCCGCGGGCACGAGCAGCCTCCAGCGCCGCATCGAGGGAACCGGCATGGACCGCCAGGTCGAGGCGGTCGAGGTGGCAATGGGAGTCAACCAGCATGGAATTTCTCTGTCTCTGAAATGACGAAGCGCCCGATTCGGGCGCCTCTGCCTTGAAGCTGTGTATCCGTGACTTACATGGTGTGGGTCGGACGATCCGACTTCAGCGCACCGGCCAGGTAGGTCTCGATCTTGTTGCGTGCGGTGTTGTCGCCATCGTTGAACTGCACACCGACACCAGCGGCGCGGTTGCCCTGGGCGCCCTTGGGCGTGATCCACACCACCTTGCCCGCCACCGGGATCTTCTCCGGTTCATCCATCAGGTTGAGCAGCATGAACACCTCGTCGCCCAGCTTGTAGCTCTTGGCGGTCGGAATGAACAGGCCGCCATTGCGAATGAAGGGCATATAGGCCGCGTACAGCACGGACTTGTCCTTGATGGTCAGGGACAGAATTCCGTTACGCGGGCCCAAATTGGGTGGCAAGCTCATGCACTAAATCCTTGCGACTTAATCCGATTTTCGATTCTAGCCCGGCCCGGGCAGGCTTGCCCACTGCACCAGCAGGGCTTCGAGAAGCAGAGCACCGTTCAGGTTGGCCTTGCCCAGCACCTTCTGCCGCTGTTGCAGCAGCCAGTCCTGCATGGCCAACAGCTTGTGCTGCGGTGTCTTGTCGGCCAGATACTGCACCACCTTGCGCATATCGGTGGCGCCCAGCCCCTCTTCGTCGCGGCTCAGCTGGTAGCGCAGCATCAGCTGCGCCCAATCGCAGAACCAGTCGAACAGCATGATCATCGGCAGGCTTTTCCAGGCCTCGGCCAACTGGCTGGCGCTGGCCTGCTGCTTGATCAGCTTCTTCACGCCCTCGACCACCAGCGCACGTTGCTCCAGTACGCCCTGGGTGTGCAGCCGGCGCGCCATCAGCGGCGAGCCGCTGGCCAGGGCGAGCAGCTCCTGACGCTGCTCGTCGCTGCATTCCGGCAACGCCTGGGTCAACCAGGCCAGGCTCTGCTCCCGGCTCGGTAATGGGCAGGCCTGCTGTACGCAACGGCTCTTCACGGTCGGCAGCAGGCGGCTCGGCTGATGGCTGACCAGCAGCAACACGGTATCGCCGGAGGGCTCCTCCAGGCTCTTGAGCAGGGCGTTGGCGGAGTTGAGGTTCATCGCCTCTACCGGTTCCAGCAGCACCACCTTGCGCCCACCGAGCTGCGCGGTCTGCACCACGAAACCGACCAGCTCACGCACCTGGTCGACCTTGATCGCCTTGTCGGCTTCTTCCGGTTCCAGCACGAATACATCCGGGTGGGTACCGGCGGCTAGCAGATGGCAGGACTTGCATTGGCCACAGGCGTCCAGGCCATTGGGCTTCTGGCACAGCAGGCGCGCCATCAGGCGCTCGGCCAGCTCACGTTTGCCGATACCGGCCGGGCCATGCAGCAGATAGGCGTGGGCGTGCCGCAGGCGGCTGGCCAGTTGCTGCCAGAGCTGTGCCTGCCAGGGATAGGCCTCAGCCACGGAAACGCTCCAGAATTTCCGGCAGCAGTACGTCGATCGAGCGTTGCACCGATTCCAGCGACTGCGCCGCATCCAGCACGCGGTAGCGTGCCGGCGCAGCGGCGGCGCGTTGCAGATAGGTCTGCCGCACGGCCTCGAAGAAGCCCCGCCCTTCCTGCTCGAAGCGATCCAGGCGACCGCGCGCAGCGGCGCGGGAAAGTCCGATCTCCACCGGCAGGTCGAACACCAGGGTCAGGTCGGGACGCAGCTCGCCCTGGACGAAACGTTCCAGCTCGGCGATGCGTGCCTCGCCCAGGCCACGGCCGCCGCCCTGGTAGGCATAGGTCGCATCGGTGAAGCGGTCACAGAGCACCACGGCGCCACGCGCCAGCGCTGGACGGATGACCTGCGCCAGATGCTGGGCGCGGGCAGCGAACACCAACAGCAGCTCGGTATCGCTATCCATGGTCTCATCGCTGGGCGCCAGCAGCAGTTCGCGGATACGCTCGGCCAGCGGCGTGCCGCCGGGTTCGCGACTCAGCACCACCTCGACGCCCTGCTCGCGCAGGCGCGCGGCGAGGTACTCGCGATTGGTGCTCTTGCCGGCCCCTTCCGGGCCTTCCAGGGTGATGAACAGACCGCTCACGGCTCTTCCTTATTTGGGCGCGGGACTGGAGCGGTAGTCGGCGCGGCGCTTGAGCTGATACTCGCGCACGGCACGGTTGTGCTGCTCCAGGGTTTCCGAGAATACATGGCTGCCGTCGCCACGGGCGACGAAGTACAGGCTCTTGCCTGCCACCGGATTGAGCGCGGCATGGATCGCCTCGCGCCCGGCCAGGGCGATGGGCGTCGGCGGCATGCCGTCGATGGTGTAGGTGTTGTAGGGCGTCGCCTCGAGCAGGTGGGCGCGGGTCAGGTTGCCCTTGTAGCGCTCGCCGAGGCCGAAGATCACCGTCGGGTCGGTCTGCAGGCGCATGCCCGTACGCAGGCGGCGAACGAACACACCCGCGATCTGCCCACGCTCCTCGGCCACGCCGGTCTCCTTCTCGACCATCGAGGCCATGATCAGCGCATCGTAGGGTTCGCGGTACGGCAGGCCCTCGGCGCGCTTGCTCCACTCCTCCTCCAGCACCTGATCCAGGCGACCGCGCGCCTGCTTGAGCAGGTCGAGGTCACTCATGCCACGCACGTAGCGGTAGGTGTCAGGGAAGAAGCGCCCCTCGGGGCTGACGCCGGACAAGCCGAGCTTGGCCATCAGCGCCTTGTCGTCGAGCCCGGCCAGGCTCTGCTCGAGCTTTTCCTGGCGCGTCAGCGCGGTGCGTACCTGGCGAAAGCTCCAGCCCTCCACCAGGGTCAGGCTGTACTGCACCACTTCGCCGCGCCGCCAGAGGCCGAGCAGGTCGCGCACATTCTGTTGCGGAGTCAGGCGGTATTCGCCGCTGTGCAAGGCCTGATCCGGCAGGTTGAAGCGCCAGTACAGGCGCAGCCAGAACGCGCCATCCAGTACGCCCTCGCCCTCCAGGCGATTGAGCAGGCCGCCCGGGGTATCGCCCGGTTGCACCTCGATCAGGCGCTCGGCCTCCAGCTTGAGCGGCTGGTTCAGCGCACTGTGCAGGCGCCAGCCTGCCAGAGCCAACGTCAGCACGAGCAGAACCAGGCCGGCGACCAGCAGCAACAGCAACTTGCGAATCACGAATCAGGAATCCAGAAGACTGCGGATAAGGGCCTGCAGTTTACGGGTCAGCGCTCCAACGGGCCAGTGATGGCCCTGCAACTCGCGCACCGGCCAGATGCCGTAGAGACTGTTGCAGAGGAAGATTTCATCAGCGGCATACAGCTCATCAATGGTGAGGTCGCGCACCTCGCACACCAGACCAACTCGCTCGGCCTGGGCCAGCACTTCCGCCCGCATCACCCCGGCCACGCCACAACGCGACAGCTCGGCAGTGAGCAGCACGCCGTTCTTGACCAGGAACAGGTTGCTGAACACACCCTCGACCGCCCGTCCCGACACGTCGCGCATCAGTCCTTCGGCGAAGGCGGCGTCCTGCCACTCGCCACGCGCCAGTACCTGCTCCAGTCGATTGAGGTGTTTGAGACCAGCCAGCAGTGGCTGCTCGGCCAGGCGGGTGGCGCAGGGAAACAGGCGCACGCCCTGCTCGGCGTTCTCGGCGGCATAACTGGGCAACGGATTGCCCAGCAGAATGCGCCGTGGACTGGCCGCCTGCGGTGGCGCATAACCACGCAGGCCATCGCCACGGGTCACCAGCAGCTTGGCCACACCCTCGCCCAGCTCAATGAAGAAGGCTTGCAGCTCGGCCTCCAACAGCGCCAGGTCGAGATCGATGGACAGGCGCTGCAGCCCCTCGCGCAAGCGCGCCAGATGACGCGGTAGCAGCGTGGCGCGGCCGCCGCGCACGGCAATGGTCTCGAACAGACCATCGCCATAGGCCAGGCCACGATCACCCAGAGGCAATTGCGTGGCCGGGCGGCCGTTGATCCAGCTCAGCATCAGCCGTTGAAGCGACGGAACACCAGAGAACCGTTGGTGCCGCCGAAGCCGAAGGAGTTGGACAGCACCGCGTCGATCGCTAGCGGCTTGGCCTGGTGCGCGACGAAGTCGAGGTCACAGCCCTCGTCCGGCTCGTCCAGGTTGATGGTCGGCGGCGCGACCTGGTCGCGCAGCGCCAGCACGCTGAAGATCGCCTCCACCGCGCCCGCCGCACCCAGCAGGTGACCGGTCATGGACTTGGTCGAGCTGACCGAGAGCTTGTAGGCGTGCTCGCCGAACACCGACTTCACCGCACTGGCCTCAGCTTTGTCGCCAGCCGGGGTCGAGGTGCCGTGGGCATTGATGTACTGCACCTGATCCGGATTCATGCCAGCGTCGCGCAGGGCATTGGTCATGCAACGCGCGGCACCGTTGCCGTCTTCCGGCGGCGAGGTCATATGGTAGGCATCGCCACTCATGCCGAAGCCGACCAGCTCGGCGTAGATGGTCGCACCGCGCGCCTTGGCGTGTTCCAGCTCTTCCAGCACCAAGGCACCGGCACCGTCGGACAGTACGAAGCCATCACGCCCCTTGTCCCAGGGGCGGCTGGCACGGGTCGGGGCATCATTGCGGGTGGACATCGCGCGCGCCGCGCCGAAAGCGCCCATGCCCAGAGCACAGGCAGCCATCTCCGCGCCGCCGGCGATCATCACGTCAGCCTCACCGTAGGCGATATTGCGCGCGGCCATGCCGATGCAGTGGGTACCGGTGGTGCAGGCGGTGGCAATGGCGTAGTTCGGCCCCTGCAGACCCAGGTGGATCGACAGGAAGCCGGAAATCATGTTGATGATCGAGCCAGGCACGAAGAACGGCGAGATACGCCGCGGTCCTTGCTCGAACAGGATCTTGCAGGTCGCCTCGATGTTGCTCAGGCCGCCGATACCGGAGCCCATGGCCACACCAATGCGCTCGCGATTGGCATCGGTGACTTCCAGACCGGCATCACGCATCGCCTGGAAACTGGCCGCCAGACCGTACTGAATGAACAGGTCGAGCTTGCGCGCCTCCTTGACCGACAGGTATTGCTCGACGTCGAAGCCCTTCACCGCACCGCCGATGCGGGTGGAGAAGGCCGACAGATCGACGCTCTCGATCAGGCCTATGCCACTACGGCCAGCCAGAATGCCCTGCCAGCTGCTCGCCACATCGACGCCCAACGGCGACAGCATGCCCATACCGGTAACCACGACGCGTCTACGCGACACTGCACAATCCTCTTTCTCGTTGAAACTTGCCGCCCCGATAAAGAAAAACCGCACGCCTTTTGAGGGGCAGTGCGGCTTTTCGGGGCCGAAAACCGGCGATTACAAACGCTTAGGAATGCGCGTTGATGTAATCGATGGCTTCCTGAACGGTGGTGATCTTCTCAGCCTGCTCGTCCGGGATTTCGGTCTCGAATTCCTCTTCCAGAGCCATCACCAGCTCGACGGTGTCAAGGGAGTCGGCGCCCAGGTCTTCTACGAAGGAAGCGCTGTTGGTCACTTCATCTTCTTTGACGCCCAGTTGCTCGGCGACGATTTTCTTGACGCGTTCTTCGATGGTGCTCATGTCTTGTTTTCACTCCTATGGAAAAATTCCGTGCAGCTGGGCTGCAGTGTATAGAAAGGGTTTTCTAAGTTTCAAGCCGAATGGCCTTACGCCCTTTCGAACTGCCGTCTACCGCCGGTTGCACTTTTGTAACGGACTTTAGACTGGTTCTATGACAGTTAGCTGAAAGGACGAGTCACATTCAGCTCATGTACATGCCGCCATTCACCGGGACGGTAGCACCGGTGACGTAGGCTGCGCCGTCGGAAGCCAGGAAACCGACCACCTTGGCGATCTCCTCGGCCTGACCCAGGCGGCCCAGCGGAATCTGGGTCAGCAGCGCCTCGCGCTGAGCATCCGGCAGCTCGCGGGTCATGTCGGTATCGATGAAGCCAGGCGCCACCGAGTTGACGGTGATCGAGCGCGAACCGACTTCACGCGCCAGGGCGCGGCTGAAGCCTTCCAGGCCGGCCTTGGCCGCCGCGTAGTTGGCTTGCCCAGCGTTACCCATGGCGCCAACCACCGAACCAATGCTGATGATGCGCCCCCAGCGGGCCTTGGTCATGCCGCGCAGCACGGCCTTGGACAGACGGAACAGGCTGTTGAGGTTGGTATTGATGACATCGAACCACTCCTCGTCCTTCATGCGCAGCATCAGGTTGTCGCGGGTGATGCCGGCGTTGTTGACCAGAATGGCCACGGCACCGAAATCCTTCTGGATCTGTTCCAGCACGGCATCGACCGACTCACTGCTACTCACGTCGAGCATCAGGCCGGCGCCCTGGATGCCCTGCTCCTTGAGCGCCTCGCCGATACGCGCGGCACCCGCCTCGCTGGTGGCGGTGCCGATGACGATTGCACCCTGACGACCCAGCTCAAACGCAATGGCCTGACCGATACCACGGCTGGCGCCGGTAACCAGCGCAACTTTGCCCTGCAGACTCATGATGATCTCCTTTTTGACTCAGGCCAGCGCCGCACGCGCGGCGGCGAAGGCGTCCGGGGTATCCAGGTTGTGGGTATTGATGCCTTTGACGCAGCGCTTGTTGAGGCCAGCCAGCACCTTGCCGGGACCACACTCGACCAGCTCAGTGATGCCCTGCTCGGCCAGGAACTGCACGCTCTCAACCCAGCGCACCGGGCTGTACAGCTGCGCCAGCAGATCGCGCTTGAGGGTCTCCAGGTCGGCCGGCACGGCCGCGCTGACGTTCTGTACCAGCGCGATCTGCGGCACCTGCCAGGACAGTGCATTGACTGCATCGGCGAATTTCTCTGCTGCCGGGCGCATCAGCGCGCAGTGCGACGGCACGCTGACCGGCAGCGGCATGGCGCGCTTGGCGCCACGCGCCTTACAGGCCTCGATGGCGCGCTCGACAGCGGCCGCACTACCGGCGATCACCACCTGGCCCGGCGCGTTGAAGTTGACGGCGCTGACCACATCACCCTGCGCCGCCTCGGCGCAAGCGGCCAGCACGTCGGCATCCTCCAGACCGAGGATGGCGGCCATGCCGCCCTGCCCGGCCGGCACAGCCTGCTGCATCAGCTGGCCACGACGCTCGACCAGCTTCACCGCATCGGCAAAACCAATCGCACCGGCGGCGACCAGCGCGGAGTACTCACCCAGGCTATGCCCGGCGACGAAGGCCGGACGTGCGCCGCCTTCGGCCAACCACAGGCGCCACAGAGCAATGGATGCCGTCAGAATGGCTGGCTGGGTCTTGTCGGTCTCGTTGAGGCGCTGCTCGGGGCCTTCCTGGGTCAGCGCCCAGAGGTCATAGCCGAGCGCATCGGAGGCCTCGCCGAAGGTGTCCCGGATCAGCGATTGCTGAGCGCCATGCTCGGCGAGCATGCCAAGCGACTGCGAGCCTTGGCCGGGGAAGACAAATGCGAGGGAGGCGGACATCGAAACTATCCCTTATCTAGTCGATGGGAACCCGTCGAGCGGGTCATGAACTGAAGCTTGGATGGAGCAACCTCGCCTGTGGTCACAGACATGGCGAGACGCGTGCGTATTGGAGAGCGCAGTAGCGATCGAGTTCGCCGGCTCGCGCAGTTCAGAGCAGTAGATCTTCGAGGCGCCCGTGCAGGCGCTGCGGCAGATTCTCGCGCACCTCGATGACAGCCCGACGAATGGCACTCTGGAAGCCTTCGGCACTGGCCGCACCGTGGCTCTTCACCACTATGCCCTGCAAGCCGAGGAAGCTGGCGCCATTGTGACGTGCCGGTGCCAATTCGCCACGCAGGCGCTTGAGTAGCGGCAAGGCCACGGCGCCGGCCAGCTTGGAGACGAAGCCTTCGTTGAACAGCGCCTCGATGCGCTCGGAGATCATCGAGACCAGGCCTTCGCTGGACTTCAGCAGGATGTTGCCAACGAAGCCGTCGCACACCACCACATCGGCCTCGCCGCGATACAGGCCATCGCCCTCGACGAAGCCGATGTAGTTCAGCCCCTCCGCCTGCTGCAACAGACTGGCCGCCAGCTTGACCTGCTGGTTGCCCTTGATGTTCTCGGTACCGACATTGAGCAGCGCCACTCGCGGCCGCAGCATGCCCTGCGCCTCGGCAGCCACAGCGCCCATCACGGCGAACTGATAGAGCTGCTCGGCACTGCAGTCGACATTCGCGCCCAGATCGAGCAAGTGGCAGACACCCTTGGCGGTAGGCACGGCCGTGACCATCGCCGGCCGGTCGATGCCCGGCAGGGGCTTGAGTACATAGAGGGAGAGCGCCATCAGCGCACCGGTATTGCCAGCACTGACGCAGGCCTTGGCCCGGCCACTGCGCACCAGCTCCAGCATCACGCGCATGGAGGCATCGGGCTTGCCGCGCAAGGCATGCGTGGGCCGCTCATCCATGCCGATCACTTCGCTGGCGTGCTCGACGTGCAGGCGCGCGCGATCGACACCAGGGTGGCGAGCAATAAGTTCTTCGAGGAGAGGAGCTTGACCGACGAGGGTCAGGTGCAGCGAGGGGAATTCGGCCAGGCTAGAAATGCAGGCCGGAACAATGCAGTGGGGACCGAAGTCCCCACCCATTGCATCAATCGCGATCAGCGAAGCGGACAAGGATTAC
Organism: Pseudomonas sp. ML96; assembly: GCF_000761545.1. Classification (GTDB taxonomy): domain Bacteria; phylum Pseudomonadota; class Gammaproteobacteria; order Pseudomonadales; family Pseudomonadaceae; genus Aquipseudomonas. Next base: position 15,665 of record NZ_JPMY01000021.1, read on the forward strand.
TCGTCGGCGCCCTTGTCGATCACTTTACGGCCGCGGTAGAAACCTTCCGGGGACACGTGGTGACGCAGGTGAACTTCACCGGTGCTCTTCTCTACGGACAGAGCGTTGGCCTCGAGAGCGTCGTGCGAACGGCGCATGTCGCGGGCAGAGCGGGATTTTTTGTTCTGCTGAACAGCCATAACTCAATAACTCCTAAACGTTTGGGTCACGCTTTAACTGCGCCAAAACACTGAACGGGTTGGACCGCGGTACCTCGTCCTGGCTCGGCTCGGGCTCGTTAGCACCGGCCGGCTGCTGGCAATCCTCAGGGGCATGGGCCGGAACGATGGGCAGAGCGAGCAACAGCTCATCTTCGACCAACGTCAGCAGATCCAACGGATCTTCACCCACTTCCAGCACGTCATAGCCCTTCGGCAGCGACTGGGTATCCGCACCTTCCTTCACCACCGCATAATGACACTCGCTGCGGATCGGCAGGGCGACCAGTTCCAGACAACGCTGGCAAACCATCTTGACCTCAACCTCGAGCTCACTGTGAATACTCACAGCTCGACGCTCGCCACGTTCGAAGACCAGCTTCGCGCGCACCTTGCCGGAATTATCTTCCAGCGAGCCGCACAGTCGCTCGAAACTGGCCAGCGGCATCTCCCCTTCGAGAGCAGCACCGCGATCGGCAAGTTTGCGCGGATCAACGTGAGGTGGAATCGGTCCATTCGACATAGGCGCGGTATTCTAGGGATGCACCCTGCCAGTGTCAAAGGAATTTCCGCCCTGTCCGTCGGACCAGGCGCCCGCTAGAATCGCGCGCGCCTCTCGCAATTCCGGCCAGGAGATCGACCATGCTGCCACTGGTACTTGCCTCTAGTTCGCCCTATCGCCGCGAACTCCTGGCCCGCCTGCACCAGCCCTTCAGCTGGGCCGCGCCCGCCATCGACGAAACGCCGCAGCCTGGCGAGAGCGCCGAGACACTGGTACGACGCCTGGCCGAAGCCAAGGCCTGCGCCCTGAGCGACTCGCATCCCGCCCACCTGATCATCGGCTCGGACCAGGTCGCAGTACTGGGCGACAGGATTCTCGGCAAACCCCACGACTTCGAGCGCGCAAACCAGCAATTGCTGGCCGCCAGCGGCGCCAGCGTGACCTTCCTCACCGGCCTTGCCCTGCTCAACAGCGCCAGCGGCCACTGCCAAGTGGACGTGGTGCCCTTCACCGTGCATTTCCGCCAGTTGAGCGAGGAGCAGATCGGCCGTTACCTGAAGATCGAGCAGCCCTACGACTGCGCCGGCAGCTTCAAGGCCGAAGGCCTCGGCGTCAGCCTGTTCCGCAGCACCGAGGGCGGCGACGGCACCAGCCTGGTCGGCCTACCCCTGATCCGCCTGGTGCAGATGCTGGACAGGGAAGGCGTCGCCATTCCCTGACTACGCATATAAAGGAAGCGCAAGACTCAGCGCAGCGTCGGCCCCTGGAAGCCCATCCACAGCGCCAGACGCTCGGCCACGCTGGTGCCGAGTTTCTTGGTGAAGCGGTCGAGCGGACTCTCTTCACGCGTGAAGTCGACGATGTCCTTGGCGCCGATCACCTCGCGCGCCACATAACTGCTGCTACCCAGCGCATCCACCAGACCCAACTCCAGCGCCTGCTCGCCCGACCAGACCAGCCCGGAGAACAGCTCCGGATGTCCGTCGACCTTGAGCCGATCGCCGCGCCCCTTCTTCACACTGTCGATGAACTGCTTGTGAGTGGTTTCCAGCACGCTCTGCCAGAAACGAGTTTCCTCTTCCTTCGGCGGCTGGAAGGGATCGAGGAAGGCCTTGTGCTCACCCGAGGTATAGACACGACGGTCGACACCAACCTTCTCCATCACCCCGACAAAGCCGAAAGTCGCCGCAGTAACACCGATGGAGCCAACCAGACTGGCCTTGTCGGCATAGATCTGATCGGCCGCACTGGCGATGTAGTAGGCCCCCGAGGCACCCAGATCACTGATCACCGCATAGACCTTGATGTCCGGATGCTCGCCACGCAGGCGCTTGATCTCGTCATAGATGTAGCCGGACTGCACCGGACTGCCGCCCGGGCTGTTGATACGCAGGACGATACCCTTGGTCTTCTCGTCCTCGAAGGCTGCGCGCAGGCTGCTGACGATATTGTCGGCACTGGCCTCTTCATCAGCCATGATCATGCCGCGCACTTCGATCAGCGCCGTATGCTGCTCCGCCAACGAAGCGGATTTACCCAGCTTCAGCGCCGGAGAGAACAGCGCCAGCGCCCCGAACAGGTAGGTGAAGGCCAGCAACTTGAAGAAGATCCCCCAGCGCCGCGCCCGACGCTGCTCGACTACGCCGGCCTGCAGCGTGTTCTCCAGCAGCTTCCAGGCTTTCTCGTCGCCCGACACTTTCCATTCATCAGACATACTCACCCACCTCGACAGTCGCAACGGACGCGCGCCCTTCCAGCCAGGCACGCAATTCGGAAAATTCGTTGATCGCCAGGCGCGGACCATGGGCGCGCAAGCTATCCAGCGGCTGCGCACCGAAGCCTACGGCCACCGAGTCCACCCCGGCATTACGCGCCATCAGCAGATCGAAAGACGAGTCACCCACCATCAACGCCCGCTCCGGCGCCACGGCGCAATGCGCCATGATCTCGTGCAGCATGCGCGGATGTGGCTTGCTGGCCGTCTCGTCGGCGCAGCGGGTGATGTCGAAATAATCCAGCCAGCCACGCCCCTCCAGCACCTTGTGCAGACCGCGACGACTCTTGCCGGTAGCCACGGCCAGGCGATAGCCCCGCTCGCGGAAGGACGCCAGCGCCTCCACCACCCCCGGGAACAGCGCCGAGGGCTCATTTTCCAACGCCATGTAGTGCTCGGCATAGCCGAGACGGAAGCGCTCGATCTGCGCCTCCTCACCCAACTGCGGGTAGAGCGTCTGAATGGCCTCCGGCAGACCGAGCCCGATGATGCCCTTGATCGCCTCATCGCTCAGCTGTGGCAAGCCGCACACATCAGCCGCCTGGCGCATGGACTCGACGATACGCCCGATCGAGTCGACCAGCGTGCCGTCCCAATCGAAGATCAGCAGCTGATAGTCAGGCACTAAGACGCTCCAGGGTCGCTTCCCACATATCGTCGACCGCCGCCTCAAGCTCCAGGCGCTGGCCATCCGGCAGTTCGATCTTCAACTGATAGGCATGCAGGAACAGGCGTTTGCCGCCCAGCTCACGGATTTCGCGAGTGAACTCCTCGTCACCGTACTTGGGGTCGCCAGCAATCGAATGCCCGGCGTGCTTGGCGTGCACACGAATCTGGTGTGTGCGCCCAGTGATGGGACTGGCCTCGACCAGGGTGGCGAACTCGCCGAAGCGGCGCAGCACGCGAAACTCGGTGAGCGCCTCCTTGCCCTCGGGATTGGCCTCGACCATGCGCTCACCGGAGCGCAGGTTGTTCTTCAGCAACGGTGCGGCGACCTTCTTCTTCGAGGTCGGCCAACTGCCGCGCACCAGCGCCATGTAGCGTTTGTCGACACCATCACCGCGCAGCGCCTCGTGCAGATGGCGCAGCATGCTGCGCTTCTTGGCGATCATCAGCAGGCCCGAGGTATCGCGATCCAGGCGGTGGACCAGCTCGATATCCTTGGCATCCGGGCGCAGCTGGCGGAAGGCCTCGATCACGCCATAATTCAGACCGCTACCGCCATGCACGGCAATGCCGGCCGGTTTGTTCAGCACGATCAGCGCCTTGTCTTCATAGACGATGGCCGCCTCGAGGCGCTCCAGCAGGCTCTGCGCCAGCGGTACCGGTTCGTCACGCTCAGCCAGGCGTAGCGGCGGAACCCGCACGATGTCTCCAGCCTGCAGCTTGTATTCGGGCTTGATCCGCCCTTTGTTCACCCGCACTTCGCCCTTGCGCAGGATGCGATAGATCAGGGTTTTCGGCACACCCTTGAGGCGGGCGAGGAGAAAATTATCGATACGCTGGCCGGCATGGTCCGGCGCAACCTCAAGCAGCTGGACGCCGGAGGTTGGAGAATTGTCTGTAGTCATGGCCGCGATCATAACAATTTTTTATGGAATTGAAGCACTTAATCATTACTGATATAGTCGCGAACGCCGCCAAAAGCGGCCCGGTCAGCGGATGATCGACAACACTGCCATCCCTACCGAGCGCAACCCTTTCAGGACGTGAGGCCGTCCGACGGGGCCCTCGCCGCACAGAGCGCGAAGAACCCCGGAAACAACGCCTTGAGCCAAAGAGGCTGGCACGCAGAAATCGCGGCCAGACTCGACAGACGCGCAGGCCCAGCCTGCGGTAATGCAAACCCGCTACGGATTCAGCGAGCGGCACCCGATTTCAGCGATACGTGTAGGGTGGAGATGCACAACCGTCGGACAGCGTAGCTACAGGCTTTACCAAGACGCTTCACATTCGTCCGCACCGACCGGTTGATTCCTCCCCTGACTGAGTGCTTCTGTCACCACAGCAAACAGGAGCGTAGTCGCGGCACCGGCCCTATTGGCCCGAGCCGCTAGACACTGGAGTGATTTACGACCACTCCTGAGCGCGCCCTGACACCGACCCTGAGAGTCGTGTGTGCCAAACGCCGTTTCCGGCAGCCCCGGAAACCATTGGTACAACATGAAAAGAATGCTGATCAACGCAACTCAGCCCGAAGAGTTGCGTGTCGCTCTGGTAGATGGCCAGAAGCTCTATGACCTGGACATCGAGTCCGGCGCCCGTGAGCAGAAGAAAGCCAACATCTACAAGGGCCGCATCACACGCGTCGAGCCCAGCCTCGAAGCGGCCTTCGTCGACTTCGGCGCCGAGCGCCACGGCTTCCTGCCCCTCAAAGAAATCTCCCGCGAATACTTCTCCAAGGCTCCCGAAGGCGGCCGCGTCAACATCAAGGAAGTATTGAAGGAAGGCCAGGAAGTCATCGTCCAGGTCGAGAAAGAAGAGCGTGGCAACAAGGGCGCCGCCCTGACCACCTTCATCAGCCTCGCCGGCCGCTACCTGGTCCTGATGCCGAACAACCCGCGCGCCGGTGGCATCTCCCGCCGCATCGAAGGCGAAGAGCGCAACGAACTGCGCGAAGCACTGAACGGCCTCAACGCCCCGGGCGACATGGGCCTGATCGTGCGCACCGCAGGCCTGGGCCGTTCCAGCGAAGAGCTGCAGCTCGACCTGGACTACCTGATCCAGCTGTGGACCGCGATCAAGGAAGCCTCCCAGGGCCGCGCCGCACCTTTCCTGATCTATCAGGAATCCAACGTGATCATCCGCGCCATCCGCGACTACCTGCGCCAGGACATCGGCGAAGTGCTGGTGGACAGCATCGAAGCCCAGGAAGAAGCCCTGGCCTTCATCCAGCAGGTCATGCCGCAGTACGCCAGCAAGATCAAGCTGTACGAAGACAGCGTACCGCTGTTCAACCGCTTCCAGATCGAAAGCCAGATCGAGACCGCCTTCCAGCGCGAAGTGAAGCTGCCGTCCGGCGGCTCCATCGTCATCGACCCGACCGAAGCCCTGGTGTCCATCGACATCAACTCGGCGCGTGCGACCAAAGGCGGCGACATCGAAGAAACCGCCCTGCAGACCAACCTGGAAGCGGCCGAAGAGATCGCCCGCCAGCTGCGCCTGCGCGACATCGGCGGCCTGATCGTGATCGACTTCATCGACATGACCCCAGCCAAGAACCAGCGCGCCGTGGAAGAGAAAGTCCGCGAAGCCCTGGAAGCCGACCGCGCCCGCGTTCAGGTCGGCCGCATCTCGCGCTTCGGCCTGCTGGAAATGTCCCGTCAGCGCCTGCGTCCGTCCTTGGGTGAAACCAGCGGCATCGTCTGCCCGCGTTGCAACGGCCAAGGCATCATCCGCGACGTCGAATCCCTGTCGCTGGCCATCCTGCGTCTGATCGAAGAAGAAGCCCTGAAGGACCGTACCGCCGAGGTTCGCGCCCAGGTACCGATCCCGGTTGCGGCCTTCCTGCTCAATGAGAAGCGCAACAGCATCACCAAGATCGAGCTGCGCACCCGTGCGCGCATCGTGATTCTGCCGAACGACCACCTGGAAACCCCGCACTTCGAAGTCCAGCGCCTGCGCGACGACAGCCCGGAAGTGATGAGCGGCCAATCCAGCTACGAAATGGCCGCGGCGGAAGTCGAAGACGCCCAACCAGCCAGCGCCACCCGCACCCTGGTCCGCCAGGAAGCTGCGCTGAAAACCACCCCGCCGCGCCCTGCCGCGCCGACTCCGGCTGCCCCGCTGGCACCGGCCGCCCCGATTCCGCAACCGAGCCTGTTCAAAGGCCTGGTCAAGGGTCTGGTCAGCCTGTTCGCCGGCAAGGAAGAAGAGCCGCAGCCGGTTGCCGAAGCCAAGCCCGCCGAGCGCAAGCCGCGCAGCGACGAGCGCCGTGGCAACCGCCAGCAGAACCGTCGCGATGGCCGTGGCAACCGCGAACGCGGTGAGCGCAGCGAGCGTGGCGAACGCGAAGAGCGTAAACCGCGTGAAGAGCGCCAGCCGCGCGAAGCCCGCGAGCCGCGTGAAGAACGCCAACCGCGTGAAGCCCGTGAAGAACGCCAGCCTCGCGAAGAGCGTCAACCACGCGAAGCCCGTGAGCCACGCGAGCCGCGTGAAGGTCAGGAAAACCGTCGCGAGCGTGGCGAGCGTCAGCCTCGCGAAGGCCGCGAGCCGCGCGAAGAGCGCCGCCGCGAGCTGCGTGAACCACTGGACACCGCCACTGGTGAAGGCCAGGAGCAACGCGCCGAGCGCAAGCCACGTGAAGAGCGCCAGCCGCGTCCGCCGCGTGAAGAGCAGCAACCGCGTACCGAGCAGCTGAATACCGAGGCTGCCGAGGAAGAAGTACTGGACAGCGCCGAGCAGCTGGAAGACGGCCAAGAGGCCGGCGAAGGCGGTGATCGTCCGCGCCGCCGCTCCCGTGGCCAGCGTCGCCGCAGCAACCGCCGCGAGCGCCTGCGCGATGCCGATGGCAACCCGATCGTCGACGACGGCGAAGAGGCTGTAGAAGCCGCCGAAGCCGGCAACGAAGGCGCTACCACTACCGCAGCAGAAAGCGCCGCCGTAGCCGTAGCCGCTGCCGTTACCGTGGCGACCGAGGAAGCTCTGGCTCAGCCGGAACAAGCTCCGGCAGCCGAGCCAGTGCAGCCAGCCGAAGTCAGCGTAGCGGTCGAAGAGCCCACTCCTGCCCCGGCCATCGTTGCCGAGCCGGTAGCTGAGCCGGTAGCTGAGCCGGTAGCTGAGCCGGTGGTGAAAGTAGCCCCGGTCGAGCAGGCTCCGGTCGCTTCGGTTGTCGAAGCTCCGGCTGCCGTTGTCGAAGCCGCGCCCGTGGAGGCCGCTCCGGCAGCCGCCGCACAGAGCAGCGGTGGTCGTGCGCCGAACGATCCGCGTGAAGTACGTCGCCGTCAGCAGGAGGCCGCCCGCCTCGCTGCCGAAGCCGCCGCCGCACCTCAAGTGGTCGAAGCTGCACCGGTAGAAGTCGTTGCTGCCCCGGTTGTTGAAAGCATCGTGGAGGCCGCACCGGCCGAAGTGGTTGCCGAACCAGCCGCCGAAGTGGTCGAGGAAGCCCCTCAAGCCGCCCCGAGCGAGCCGACCCGCGACGAGCCTGTGGCTGAGCAGGCAGAAGCTGTCACCGAAACCGCCCCGCAGGTGGAAGAGGAAGAGAGCAAGCCGCAGGTCTAAGATCAGCGGCACAAGAAAAAGGGGATGCTTCGGCATCCCCTTTTTCGTTTCTGCTCGTTATGTTTTTGATCTCTCTCCATGCCCTGGGCAGGACATGACGATCATTCACACAATCGGCAGAGACAGCTGTTGATGTAGACAGGAGTGGCACCCTACCCCCTAGCGCTTCTCACGGCACCTGCTGGCGAGCGCGAACACCGGCAGGCTCTCAGAGCACGTTGGGCTCTATCTCCAGCAGGACGCCGAAGCGCTGCTCGATATCCGCCTGGATGCGCCGAGCCAATGCCAGCAACTGCCCACCCGACGCCGCACCGTAGTTGACCAGCACCAGGGCCTGCAGACGATGCACACCGGCATCGCCCTCACGGAAGCCCTTCCACCCTGCCCGTTCGATCAGCCAGCCGGCCGCGAGCTTGACCTGCCCCTCGCCCGCCGGATAGCTGACCAGATCGGCATGCTCAGCGCGAATGCGCTCGGCCAGTGCCGCCGGCACCACCGGGTTCTTGAAGAAACTACCGGCATTGCCCAACTCGGCCGGGTCGGGCAGTTTCTCGCTGCGGATGGCGCAGATGGCGCGACTGACATCGCGCGCCGTCGGCGCCTCGACGCCTTCCTGCTGCAAACGTTGGTGCACCGGACCGTAGTCCAGATGCAGGTCGGTCTTGCGACTCAGGGCAAAACGCACACGTAGGATCAGCCAGCGCCCCGGCTGCTGCTTGAACAGGCTGTCGCGGTAAGCGAAGGCGCACTCGTCCAGACCGAACTCGCGTAGCTCGCCGCTCTGGCGATCCAACGCGGTCAGCCCGGCGAACACGTCCTTGATTTCCACACCATAGGCGCCGATGTTCTGCATCGGTGCGGCGCCGACGGTGCCGGGGATCAGACTGAGGTTCTCCAGGCCGGCCAAGCCCTGTTCGAGACTCCAGAGCACGAAGGGATGCCAAGGCTCACCGGCTTCGGCCTCCACTACGACCCGCTCGCCGTCGTCATTGAGGATATGCAGACCACGACTGGCGATGCGCAGCACCAGAGCCTCGACATTCGCGGTCAGCAGCAGGTTGCTGCCGCCACCGATAGGTAGCAGCGGCAGGCCACGGCGCTCGGCCTCGGCCAGCGCCTGGCGTACTTCGTCGTCGTCTCGCGCCTCGGCGAACAGCCGCGCCTCGACATCGACGCCGAAGGTGTTGAACGGCTTGAGGGAAAACGATTGATTCAATTGCAGGCTCACAGGCGCCCCTTGATCTCGACAAGCAGCGCGTCACTGGCCTGCTCGATCAGGTCGAGAACCTGCTCGAAGCCATCGGCGCCGCCGTAATAGGGGTCGGGCACCTCGTCCAGCGCCAGCTGGTAGCGACGCAGGAACAGATCCAGCTCGGCGCCGCCCGTGGCGGGCCGCAGTGCCTGCAGACGAGCCAGGTTGTCATGATCCATGGCCAGGATCAGGTCGAACCCGTGAAAGTCCTCACGCTGCACCTGGCGCGCGCGCAGGCTCGACAGGTCATAGCCGCGAGTCAGCGCCGCCTGGCTGGAGCGGCCGTCCGGCGCCTTGCCGACATGCCAGTCGCCGGTGCCGGCAGAGTCCACCGTCACCAGCTCGTGCAAGCCGGCCTGCGCCAGACGATGACGGAACACCCCCTCGGCCGTGGGCGAGCGACAGATATTGCCCATGCAGACGAACAGAACGCGCATCAGGCCCCCAGCAGGTGACGCACCCGCTCCAGGTCTTCCGGCGTATCGACGCCAGCAGCCGGCGCCTCGAAGGCATCGGCCACATGGATGCGCACACCGTGCCACAGGGCCCGCAGTTGCTCCAGGCACTCGGTGTCTTCCAGCCAGCACGGGCCCCAGGCGACGAAGTCATGCAGGAAGCCGGCACGGTAGGCGTAGATGCCGATGTGGCGGCGATACGGCACGCCCTCCGGCAGCACGTCGCGGCTCTTGGCGAAGGCATCGCGAGCCCAGGCCAATGGCGCGCGGCTGAAGGTCAGGGCCAGGCCGGTCTTGTCCGCCACCACCTTGACCACATTGGGATTGAACAGCGCGGCGACATCCTCGATCGGTTCGGCCAGCGTAGCGATGGCGGCCTGCGGGTTGGCGGCCAGGTTGGCGGCCACCTGATCGATGATGCTCGGCGGAATCAGCGGCTCGTCGCCCTGCACGTTGACCACGATGGCGTCATTGGCCAGGCCGAGCTGGCTGGCCACTTCGGCCAGGCGATCGGTACCGGAGTTGTGGTCGATACGGGTCAGCAGCACTTCGGCGCCGAAACCCTGGCACGCCTCGAAGATGCGCGCATCGTCGGTGGCGATCACCACGCGGCTTGCGGAGCTCTTTTTCGCCTGCGCCCACACATGCTGGACCATGGGCTTGCCGGCGATGTCCTGCAGCGGCTTGCCCTGCAGGCGGCTGGAGGCGTAGCGGGCGGGAATGACAACGGTGAAGTCGGTCATTTACTTGTCCAGGCGCTCATCGACGCTGAGGGTGCGCGCCTCGCTCTCCAGCATCACCGGGATGCCGTCGCGAATCGGGTAGGCCAGGCCGGCGCCCTTGCTGATCAGCTCGGATTTGTCTTCGGAGAGCTGCAGCGGGCCCTTGCATACCGGGCAGGCCAGGATGTCGAGCAGTTTGGGGTCCATGAAGGATTCCTCGGAGAGGTTGTGAACGGCGAAAACGTCAGGGTCGGGCAGATGGCAGGCGGCTCAGCCGCTGGTCGAACCAGGCGATGAAGGCAGGCGAAGGCGCCGCATCCACGGCCAGGTACCACCAGTCGGCGGCGGCGAAGGCCCGGCATTTCACCGCATCCTTCTCGGTCATCACCAGCGGCAGCGCGGGGCTGAACTGCAGGGCCTCGGAACTGAAGCAGGCGTGATCGGCGAAGGGATGCGCGATCGGCCGCCAGTTTAGCGCTTCGAGGGTATTGAAGAAACGCTGCGGGTTACCGATGCCGGCCACCGCGTGGACCTGCTGGCCCGGTGCGAAGTGGTCGAGACCGACACGCTCGCCACTGCGCAGGTTGATCAACGCGGTCGGCCGCAGTTGCAGGGCGTAGCCCTCCTCACCGTCCTCGGCCGCGCCATTGCGCAGCACCGCATCGACCTCGGCCAGGCGCTCGGCCGGCTCACGCAGGGGACCGGCCGGCAGGCAGCGGCCATTGCCCAGGCCGCGCGCGGCGTCCACCAGCACCAGCTCGATGTCACGGGCCAGGCGGTAATGCTGCAGACCGTCGTCGCAGAGGATCAGGTCAAGCGCCTCCTGCTCGAGCAGGGCCTGCACGGCGCGGGCGCGTTGCGGATCGATCACCAGCGGCACGCCACTGCGCTGGACGATCAGCAGCGGCTCATCGCCAGCGTGGCCAGCCGGATCGTCCGCACGCACCCTCCAGGGCAGTTGCGGCGGCGTGGCGCCATAGCCGCGGCTGACCACGCCGACGCGCAGGCCGCGCGCACGACAATGCTCGATCAGCCAGAGAATCATGGGCGTCTTGCCGGTACCACCGACGGTGACGTTGCCGACCACCAGCACCGGCACCGGCGCGCGATAGATATCGCCCTCACCCGCCAGGAAGGCGCGGCGCTTGCCCTGCACCACCCGGCGGTACAGCCACTCCAGCGGGCGCAGCAGCGTCAGGGCCGGATGGCCTTGGTACCAGGCGGCAGTGAGCCGGTCGGCGAGGCTCAAGGCTTGGCCCCGGCCTCGACCGTGGTGATACGCAGGTGGGAGAAGCCCAGCTTGCCGGCCGCGTCCATGGCAGTGATCACCGCCTGGTGCGGGGTCTTGGCGTCGGCACTGATGGACAGCGGCAGGCTGTTGTCGCCGCCGGACTCCTTGCCCAGCGCCGCCATCAGGCCGTCTAGATCACTCTTGAGCAGTGCCTGGCCATTGAGCGAATAGCTGCCCTCGGCACTGATCAGCACTTCCATCTGCTTCAGTGCGGTGTCTTCCGGCGGCGTGCCGCTGGCGGCTTCCGGCAGGTCGACCTTGAGCTGGGTCTCGCGGGTGAAGGTGGTGGTGACCACGAAGAACAGCAGCAGGATGAACACCACGTCGATCAGCGACGCCAGGTTGATCTCGACGTTGTTCTCCCGCTGTTTGCGCCGGAACTTCACGCCTTCTTGACCTCTTTGCGAGCTTCCTTCGGCGCGGGAGCGCTACCGTTGCCCAGGTCGACGTCACGGTCGCCCTGCACCACTTCCACCAACTTGATCGCCTCCTGCTCCATGCCGACCACCAGCTCGTCGACGCGGCGCACCAGGAAACGGTGGAAGAACAGCGCCGGGATGGCCACGAACAGGCCGGCGGCGGTGGTGATCAGAGCCTTGGCGATACCGCCGGCGAGCACCGAGGCGTTGGCCATGCTGGTGCCCATAAAGGCGCTGAAGATATCGATCATGCCCAGCACGGTGCCGAGCAGGCCGAGCAGCGGCGCGATACCGGCGATGGTGCCGAGGGTATTCAGGTAGCGCTCGAGATCATGAATGACGCGGGCGGCGGCTTCCTCGATGCACTCCTTCATGATCTCGCGACCATGCTTGGAGTTGGCCAGGCCGGCGGCGAGGATCTGCCCCAGCGGCGAGTTGGCGCGCAGCTCCTTGAGCTTGTCGTTGGTCAGCTTCTTTTCCTTGATCCACAGCCACACCTGGCCCAGCAGATGGGGCGGCGCGATACGGCTGGCGCGAAGGGTCCAGAGGCGCTCGGCAGTGATGGCGGCGGCGACGATAGAACTCAGAATGATCGGCAGCATCATCCAGCCGCCAGATTTGACCAGCTCCCACACGGTAGAGAATCCCCCTCGGAAAAGTGGCGCCACTCTAGCATAGGGTCAGGCCGGCGCAGACCATCCGGGTTCTCATTTTTCCCGCCAGAAACGCGCACGCTGGCGCCAGCCGACAACGCCCTCTCCGGTGCCCAGCAACAGACGCAGCGCGCCCTGCTCGGCGCTGTCGTGCAGGGCAATGCCGCGCGCCTGGTAACGCGCCAGCACACCCGGATGCGGATGGCCGAAAGGGTTGTGCCAGCCGCGCGAAAGTAGGGCCGCATGCGGCTGCACCGCATCGAGGAACACGCCAGACGAGGAACTGCGGCTGCCATGGTGCGGCACCTGCAGCCAATCGGCACGCAGCTCGGGACCCAGTTCGAGCAGCGCCCGCTCAGTCCGCGCATCGATATCGCCGGTCAGCAACAGGCTTTCCCCCACGGCTTGCACCTTGAGCAGGCACGAGGCCTGGTTGCCCTGCTCTGCCTGCGACCAGCGCCAGGTGGTGAAGCGCACACCATCCCAATCCCAGCTGGCGCCATCGACACAGGGCTGCGCCTGCAACTGAGCCGGCAACTCTGCTGCCTCGCCACTCAGTACCCGCCCCACGGGCATACCGCGCGCCATCGCCCCGGCGCCACCGGAGTGATCGCTGTCGGCATGGCTGAGCAACATCAGATCAAGCCGCCCCACGCCGAGCTGGCGCAGCGAAGGCAGCACCACGCGCTCGCCCAGATCGAAGTCGCCGAAACGCGGCCCAGCGTCATACAGCAGCGCATGCTCGCGGGTGCGCACCAGCACCGCCAGGCCCTGGCCGACATCCAGCTGCCAGACCTCCGCCTGCCCCGGTTCAATCTGCTCGCGCGGCGGCAGAAACAGCGCCAGAACCAGCACCAAGCCCAAGGCGCGCGCCGGTACGCCCGATGGCGCCAGGCAGAGCAGCACGCCCAGACTGCCGAGCAACCAACACCAGAGCGGGACCGCCGTCGGCAACCAGGCCGGCAGCAGCGCCGCGATCCACGCCAGCGCCAGGAACAGCAGCTCCAGTAGTCCGCCGGCCAGCCACAGAATCGCCTCGCCCAGCCAGGGCACCGGCAAGAACAGCGTGCCAAGTAGTGCCAGCGGTACCACCAGCAGGCTGACCCAGGGCACCGCCAGCAGATTGGCCAGCGGGCCGCTCAGGCTGAGCGGCAGGCCGAGGGCGAAAAACAGCGGTAGCAGCCCCAACGCCAGGGTCCATTGGGCACGCCACCAGACCCGCCACCAGGACCAGGCGCCGAGCCTGCCGCCAAACACCCAGGCGAGCACCGCCACCGCGCCGAATGACAGCCAGAAGCCCGCCTGCAGGCTGGCCAATGGTTCGACCAGCAACACCAGGACAAAGGCCAGCAGCAGCGGCCACCACAGGCCGAGATGGCGAAAGCGCAGGCGCCAGAGCAGGACCAGGGCGACCATCACGCAGGCTCGCCGCACCGGCACCTCGAACCCCGCCAACAGGCCATAGCCCAGCGCCCCGGCGAAGGCCAGGCCGCAGGCCCAAGGCAGCCAGGGCAATGCACGCGGCCACAGCCCCAGGCGGAAAGCGCCCGCGACCAAGCCATAGAGCAGCGCCGCCAGCATGGCCACATGCTGACCGGAGATCACCAGCAGATGCACGGTGCCGGTGTCCTGCAGCACCTTCCAGTCGGCGCGACTCAGCCCGGAGTCGTCGCCCAGCACCAGCGCGGCCAAGCCGCCGGCACGGCCGTGCGCCTCGACGCTCAGCAGGCGCTGGCGCAGCTGATCGCGCCAGGCGGCAGGACCATTCGCCGCGCCCAGGCGCTCGCCCTGCTTGACCGTACCGGTAGCGCCGATGCGCTGGGCGAGCAACCAGGCCTCGTAATCGAAGCCTTGCGGATTGACCAGGCCACGCGGGCGCTTGAGCTTGACCGCCAGGCGCCAGCGCTCGCCCGCCTGCAGTGGCGGGCCGTCGTACCAGGCCAGGCGCATACGCTGCGGCAGGCGATGCGCCCGTGTACTGGCCTCCTCCAGCTGGAAACGCACCACGCCCTCCCCCATCTCCGCCAAGCCGGCGACTTGCCCCTCCAGCCATAGGGTGCGCCCATCCAGGTCTACAGACAGGCGATCATCCAGGGCCAGCTGTGCGCTGGCGCAAGCCCAGGCGAAGCCGAGCAGAAAAAAAGCCACGGGATAGCTGCGCCAGGGCAGCAACATCAGTGCGATTGGCAGCAACGCCAGCAACTGCCAGGTCGCCGGCAGCTGTGGCAAGAACGGCAGGCAGGCCAGGCCTGCGGCCAGCGCGAGCATCCCTGTGCGCATCGTTTTCCCATCCTTGGGTTATCGGTTGTCACAATGCGGCCAAACCCGCCTGCGACCATCGGTGCATAATAGCCGCTCGTGTTTTTCGAGACTGCCCATGCCTCGCCGCCTATTCAAACGCTACATGCCCAATCCGGACATGATCCGGGAGCACAAGTCGCTACGCTTCCTCGGTACCCTGCTGCACGATCCCAACCTCTGGCACCTGAACCGCCACTCGGTGGCGCGTGCCATGGCTGCAGGTCTGTTCGCCGCCTTCATCCCGGCCCCCGCGCAGATGCTGATCGCCGCCTGCCTGGCGATTCCGATCCGCGCCAACCTGCCGATCTCGGTGGGTCTGGTCTGGCTGACCAACCCCTTCACCATGCCGCCGATCTTCTACTGCACCTACAAGATGGGCAGCTGGCTGCTCGGCATTCCGCCGATGGAGCTGCCGGACGAACTGACCTGGGAGTGGATCAGCGGCGAGCTGAGCATCGTCTGGAAGCCCTTCCTGCTCGGCTCGGTGGTCACCGGCGCGCTGCTCGGCGCCCTGGCCTACGCCACCACCATGCTGTATTGGCGCTGGTGGGTCGCACACAGCTGGCGCAAGCGCGCCGAACGCCGTCGGCAAGCCGCCGACCAATAAAAGAAAACGCCGCTGTTCAGCGGCGTTTTTCTTATTCGTAACGCAGGGCCTCGGCCGGCTGCGTGCGCGATGCGCGCCAGGACGGATACAGCGTGGCGAGGAAGCTCATGGTCAGCGCCGCAGTGCAGATCAGTAGCACATCCAGGCCACGCAGATCAGACGGCAGGCTGCTGATGAAGTACACGTCCGAGCTGAACACATGGGTACCGGCCGCGCGCTCCAGCCAGGCGACCCAACCGCTGATATTGAGGGCGACGATCACGCCCAGCACGCCACCGACCAGGGTACCGATGCAGCCGATCACAGTGCCCTGGACCATGAACACCGTCATGATCTGCCCCGGCGTGGCGCCCAGGGTACGCAGGATGGCGATGTCCGCACGCTTGTCGGCGACCACCATGATCAGCGTGGCGATGATGTTGAACGCGGCCACCGCGATGATCAGTAGCAGGAGCAGGCCGATCATGGTCTTCTCCATCTGCATGGCGCTGAACAGGCTGCCCTGGGTGCGCGTCCAGTCGACGGCCTTGAAGCCAGCGCCCAGCTCGCGGGCGATAGAGGCGGAAACCTGCGGCGCCTGGTACAGATCCTTGAGAGAAATGCGCACGCTCTGCACCTGACCTTCGGCCAAGCGCTGGATGCCGGAGGCATCGGCGATATGGATCAGCGCCAGGCTGCCATCGAGCTCGGCGCCGACCTTGAACACGCCGACCACAGACAGACGCAGCATGCGCGGGGTGATGCCACCCGCCGCGCCACTCAGCTCCGGCACGATCAGGGTCAGCTTGTCGCCCACGTTGAGACGGAAGCGCCGCGCGGTGATCTCACCGATCACCACGCCGAACTCGCCGGCCTTGAGGTCGGCCAGGTTGCCCTGGACCATGTGCTGACCGAGGATCGAGACCTTCGCCTCCTCGGCCGGGTCGATGCCGTTGACCTGCACCGGCTGCATGGTGCCCTTGTAGGAAAACATGCCATCCAGTTCGGCGAAGGGTGCGGCGCCGACCACCTCGGGATGCTTCATCGCCCGCGCCGCCACGGCCTGCCAGTCGTCCAGCGGCTGTTCGGCGCTGAGGGTCGCGTGCGGCACCATGCCGAGGATGCGCGAGCTCATTTCCTTCTGGAAACCGTTCATCACCGACAGCACCACGATCATCGCCAGCACGCCCAGGCCCAGGCCGATCATCGACGCCAGCGAGATGAACGAGATGTAGTGGTTGCGCCGCTTGGCGCGGGTGTAGCGAATACCGATGAAGAGCGAGAGGGGTCTGAACATATCAGGCAGCTACCAGTCGGCCATCTTCCAGGCGCAGTACGCGATCCATCTGCCCCGCCAGTTGCGGGTCGTGGGTCACCACCAGGAAGGCGGTCTGCGACGAGGTGCTGAGTTCGCGCATCAGATCCTGAATGCCCTGGGCGGTGTGCTGGTCGAGGTTGCCGGTCGGCTCGTCGAGCAGTACCAGCGCCGGGTTGTTGACCAGGGCGCGGGCGATGGCCACGCGCTGGCGCTCGCCACCGGACAGCTCGGCCGGCTTGTGCGACAGGCGATGGCCGAGGCCGACCCGCTCCAGCAGCTTGGTGGCACGCTGGCGCACTTCAGCGATCGGCGTCTTGCCGATCAGCAGCGGCATGCACACGTTCTCCAGCGCGGTGAACTCCGGCAGCAGGTGGTGAAACTGGTAGACGAAGCCCAGCGCGCGATTGCGCAGCAGGCCTCGGGCCTTCTCGTTGAGTGCCGAGAGCTCCTCACCAGCCAGCCAGACGCTGCCGCGGCTCGGCGTATCCAGGCCGCCGAGCATGTTGAGCAGAGTGCTCTTGCCCGAGCCGGAAGTGCCGACGATGGCCACACGCTCGCCGGGCAGCAGCTCCAGCTCGACATTGGCCAGTACTTCGACCGTCTGCGGGCCTTCCTCGTAGCTCTTGCCCAGGTTGCGGCAACTCAGGACGGACTTGTCACTCATAACGCAAAGCCTCCGCAGGCTGGGTGCGCGCCGCACGCCAGGCCGGGTAAAGGGTGGCAAGGAAACTCAGGACCAGCGCCGCACCGCAGACCAGCGCCACGTCGCTGACCTGCACCTGCGACGGCAGGTAATCGATGAAATACACCTCGGCATTGAGGAACTGGATGCCGAGCAGGCCCTCCAGCCCCTTGATCGCTGCACTGACGTTCAGCGCCGCCAGCACGCCGAGCACGCCACCGAGCAGGGTGCCGACTACGCCGATCACCGTGCCCTGGACCATGAAGGTGGCCATGATCTGCCGCGGCGTGGCGCCGAGGGTACGCAGGATGGCGATATCGGATTTCTTGTCGGTCACCACCATCACCAGGGTGGAGATGATGTTGAAGGCAGCCACGGCGACGATCAGCAGCAGGAGCAGGCCGATCATGGTCTTCTCCATGCGGATGGCCTGGTACAGGTTGCCGTGGGTACGGGTCCAGTCGCGGGCGTAGAAGTCCTGGTCGCGCAGCAGACCGGCGAGCTCCCAGGCCACCTGCGGAGCCTGGAACAGGTCATGCAGTTTGAGGCGAATACCCTGAACCTCGCCCGGTTTCAGGCGCAGAAGGCGGCCGGCGTCCTGCACATGGGCCATCACCACATGGCCGTCGATCTCGCCGGCGCCGACGTGGAAGATGCCGACCACGGTGAAGCGCTTCATTCGCGGGAACATGCCGGCCGGCGTCACTGCCACTTCGGGCGCGACGAAGGTGACCTTGTCACCGATCTTCAGACCGAGCTTCTTCGCCGCCAGGTCGCCAATGAGCATGCCGAAGCCGCCGGCCTCGAGCGAGTCGAGGGAGCCCTGATCCTTGAGGAAATAGTTGCCGATGATCGACACCTTGCCCTCTTCGGCAGGGTCGATGGCGTTGATCAGTACCTTCTGCACCTGACCGTTGTTGGTCAACAGGCCCTGCATCTGGGTGAACGGCGCCACGGCCGCGACCTGCGGGTGACGCAGCAGCCCTTCACCGATGGTGCGCCAATCCTGGATCGGCGTGGGGCTATCGAGGGTCGCGTGCGGCACCATGCCCAGTACGCGATCACGCATCTCGCGGTCGAAGCCATTCATGACCGACAGCACAACGATCATCACCAGCACGCCGAGGGCGAGGCCGATAATGGAGGTCAGGGAGATGAAGGAGACAAACAGGCTGCGGCGTCGGGCCCGCGTGTAACGCAAGCCGATAAAGAACGGCAGGGGTCTGAACATGAGTGAGGAGTTCGCTGGCGAAAAGAGAGAAACGTCCTTGTGGCGAGGCCTGGCGCGCGGCCTTACACTCAGACCACCACTGCTGCCATGGGTTCGCCATGTCGAATCAAGACGTCGATGATCGCCGCGAATACTACCGTATCGAGGATACGATCGCACTGGATTTCAGCCTGCTCTCCGGGGCCGAGGCGCATGCCAGTGACCCGCTGCACGACAACTCGCCGCTGTTCAATCTGCTCAGCGATCTGCACCTGATGGACTTCGAGTCGCAGCATCTGCTGCGACATATCAGCGAGCGCGATCGCACCCTGGCCAACTACCTGAAGGTAATGAACAAGCGCATCGACCTGCTCGGTCAGGCCGTGGCGCAGAGCCTGCTGCGCGACATCGGCGCGCCGCGCCGGGTGTCCATCTCCGAAGGCGGCATCAGCTTCAGCAACGCCAAGCCGGTGCCTGTCGGCAGCCACCTGGCGATCAAGATGGTGCTCATGCCCCAAGCCCTGGGCTTACTGCTGCGCGCCCAGGTCGTGCATTGCCAGCCGCGCGACAACGAGCAGTTCGAGATCGGCACCGAGTTCGAGGCCCTGACCGACGCCCAGCGCCAGCTGGTCGCTCGCCACATCCTGCAGAAACAGGCCTTGGAGCGACGCATCGCCAAGGAACAGCAACGATGAGGCTGTCCCGCGCCCTGCTCTTCACCCTGTTGCTGTCACCGCTGGTTCAGGCCGAGACCATCGAGATCCCCGTCGGCCAGCAGGGCGACGCCGTCGCCAACCTGCCGCAGAAGGGCGAATCCAAGCGTTCGGTGCTGGAGCGCTTTGGCCTGGCCGACGAGGAACACCCGCCAGTGGGCAAGCCGCCCATCACTCGCTGGGACTACCGCAGCTTCAGCGTCTATTTCGAATACGACCACGTGATCAACAGCGTGCTGCACCACCAGCAGCACTACCCCATCAAGGATCAACAGTGACCCTCATCTACGGCCACCGCGGTGCCAAGGGCGAAGCACCGGAAAACACCCTCGCCAGCTTCCAGCAATGCCTCGCTCACGGCGTGACCCGCTGCGAGCTGGACCTGCACCTGTCGCGCGACGGCGAGCTGATGGTGATCCACGACCCGACGCTCAAGCGCACCACCGGCCGCCGCGGCAAGGTGGTGGAGCACGAGGCCGCCGAACTGGTGACCCTCGATGCCCGCCTGGGCGGCCCCGGCTGGAAGACGCCCTGCCCCATCCCGAAACTGGAAACCCTGTTCGAACAGTGCCCCTTCGAGCATTGGCAGCTGGAAGTCAAAAGCGCCTCACGGGTGCGCGCCGCACGCACCGTGCTGGCCATCCAGGCCCTGGCCGAGCGCTTCGGCATCAAGGACAAGGTCACCGTCACCAGCAGCTCGCGCGAAGTGCTGCGCGCCCTGCGCCGCCTGGCGCCGGAGCTGTCACGCGGCCTGGTGGCCGAATACAACTGGCTGGACCCACTCAAGGTCGCAGCTCACCACGAGTGCTCGATGCTCGCACTGAACTGGACCCTGTGCACCCCGGAGCGCCTGCTCAAGGCGCAGAAGGCCGGCCTGCACGTGTCGGTGTGGACGGTCAACGAACCGGCCCTGATGCGCCGCCTGGCCGACTTCGGCGCGGACAGCATCATCACCGACTTTCCGGGGCTGGCGGTCGACACGCTCAAGCGCTGAACACGCCTTTCTCGAAAACGCAGCAGACAAAAAGAAACCGGCCCTTGGGCCGGTTTCTTTTTGCAGCATCGCGCCTGGTCAGAAGCTCTCCCGATTCGGCCAGCGCCAGGTGCGGGAGTCGTTGAGAGGATCCCCGACCGGTTCAGGCCACCGGTCGGAGCCGCTCAAAAAAGCCGGTTGAGACCGTCGAACGCCGCCACCCGATAGGCCTCGGCCATGGTCGGGTAGTTGAAGGTGGTGTTGACGAAGTACTTGATGGTATTCGCCTCGCCCTTCTGGTTCATGATCGCCTGGCCGATGTGCACGATCTCCGAGGCCTGGTAGCCGAAGCAGTGCACGCCAAGGATTTCCAGGGTCTCGCGGTGGAACAGGATCTTCAGCATGCCCACTGGCTCGTGGGAAATCTGCGCCCGCGCCATGCCCTTGAAGAAAGCCTTGCCGACCTCGTAAGGGATCTTGGCCTGGGTCAGCTCCTTCTCGTTCTTGCCGATCGAGCTGATCTCCGGAATGGTGTAGATGCCGGTCGGCACGTCATCGACGAAGCGCCAGCTGTCGTTCTCCACCGCACTGCCGGCAGCCGAGCGGCCCTGGTCGGCGGCGGCACTGGCCAGGCTCGGCCAGCCGATCACGTCACCGGCGGCGAAGATGTTCGACACCGAGGTACGGTACTGCTGATCGACGTCGATCTGACCACGGCTGTTGACCTTGATGCCGATGTTTTCCAGGCCCAGCTTGTCGGTGTTGCCGGTACGGCCGTTGCACCACAGCAGGCAGTCGGCCTTGATCTTCTTGCCCGACTTGAGGTGCAGGATCACGCCGTTATCCAGGCCCTCGATGCGCTCGTACTCCTCGTTGTGACGGATCAGCACGTTGTTGTTGCGCAGGTGGTAGCTCAGCGCATCGGAGATTTCGTCGTCGAGGAAGCTGAGCAGTTGGTCGCGGTTGTCGATCAGGTCGACCAGCACGCCCAAGCCACTGAAGATCGAGGCGTACTCGGAACCGATCACGCCCGCTCCGTAGATGATGATGCGGCGCGGGGTGTGGGTCAGGCTGAGGATGGTGTCGCTGTCATAGATACGCGGGTGGTGGAAGTCCACGTCCGCCGGACGATAGGGACGCGAGCCGGTGGCGATGATGACCTGCTTGGCCACCAGCTTCTCGACCACGCCGCTGGCGCAGACCACTTCAACGGTCTGCTCGTCATGGAAGCTGGCGGTGCCGAAGAACACGTCGACGCGGTTGCGCGCGTAGTAGCCGGTGCGCGAGGCGACCTGCTTGGAGATCACCCGCTCGGCGCTCTTCAGCACGTCGGGGAAGGAGAACCAGCGCGGCTCGCCGATCTGGCGGAACAGCGGGTTGGTGTTGTACTGCATGATCTGGCGCACCGAGTGACGCAGCGCCTTGGACGGAATGGTGCCGAGGTGGGTGCAGTTGCCGCCGACCAACGGACGGTTGTCGACTACCGCCACCTTGCGCCCGGCCTTGGCCGCGTTCATCGCCGCGCCTTCGCCCGCCGGGCCCGAGCCCAGCACCACCACGTCGTAGTTGTAGACCGCCATGCTTACTCCTCATCACGCGCCGGACGCTCCAGCGGCGCCCGGTTCGACCGCGGCACCCCATGGCCGCGATCTCGAATTGCTTCACATAGCTTAGCCATGTGATTTTGCCGCGCACATTAGCGCTTGGTCGCGTCGTAGGCGAGCTTTCTATCCACTACATGGCCCCGGGCGCACCGAAGCGCGCGATGAAGGCCGGACTGGCGCGAGTGACAAAGCCCTCGCCCTGACGCTGAATGAACAGCGCAGCCACACCCTCGCGTTCGGCGTAGGCCATGCCCTGCTCGGCTCCCAGCACCATCAGCGTGGTCGACAGGCCATCGGCGCGCAGCACCGAGGCATCCACCACGCTGACCGAAGCCAGGTCGTGCGCAACCGGCCGGCCGCTGCGCGGATCGAAGGTATGCGAGTAGCGCTTGCCGTCGACCTCGAAGTAATTACGGTAGTCGCCCGAAGTGGACAGGCCCAGGCCGTCCAACTGCAGACGCAGCTGCTCCTCGAGGCGATCGGCGCGCGGCGCCTCGATGGCGATGTTCCAGGGCGAGCCATCCGGCTTGCGCCCCACCGCCTTCAGCTCGCCGGTGACTTCCAACAGGAAGCTATGTACGCCCAGCTCGGCCAGGCGCGCGGCGATGCGATCCACCGTGGCGCCAGCAACGATGGCGTCCAGGTCGACGCGCACGGCGGCTTCCTGGCACAGACGCTCGCCGGCGATGCGCAGGTGGCGCTGGCCGATCAGTGGCATGACTGCGGCGATCTCCTCGGCCGCCGGCACGCGCTGGCCGCGCGACTGCGCGCCGAAGCCCCAGAGCTCCATCAGCGGCTGCACGGTCAGGTCGAAAGCGCCCGCGCTGCTGGCGGACAACTCTTCACCGAAGCGCACCAGTTCCAGCACCGGAGCAGGCATCGGCATGCAGGCCCCAGCCGGCAGGCGGTTGAAACGCGACAGCTCGGAGTCCGCGCGCCAGGTCGACATCTGCCGGTCGACCTCGGCCAATATGCCCTGCACCTCGGCCTGCAGCTGCTCCCGTGGCGGCACGCCAGCGGTCTGTACGTACTTCAGCGAATAACGGCTGCCCATGGTCGGCCCGCCGAACTCCTGCAGCGTATCGCCGCAGCCGGACAACAGCAGGATCAGGAGCAGAACGGAGAATCTGGCCACACAGGGATTCCATCGAAGTCAGGCGCAAGCCTAGGCGCAGAAAACGAAAACGGGAGCCGAAGCTCCCGTTTTGCGTGTTACCCGGCGCTTAGCGCGGGAAGGCCGGCGGGTTGACCCCAGCCATGTCTTCCATCACGCGAACTACCTGGCAGCTGTAGCCGAACTCGTTGTCGTACCACACGTACAGCACAACGCGGTTGTCGTTGGCGATGGTAGCTTCGGCATCGACCACACCGGCGTGGCGCGAACCGACGAAGTCGGTGGAAACCACTTCCTGCGACTGGACGAAGTCGATCTGCTTCTGCAGGTCGGAGTGCATGGCCATCTGGCGCAGGTACTCGTTGATCTCTTCGCGAGTAGTGGCCTTCTCCAGGTTCAGGTTGAGGATGGCCATGGAGACGTTCGGCGTCGGTACGCGGATGGCGTTGCCGGTCAGCTTGCCTTTCAGTACCGGCAGAGCCTTGGCGGCTGCAGTGGCGGCACCGGTCTCGGTGATCACCATGTTCAGCGCGGCGCTGCGGCCACGACGGCTGCCTTTGTGGAAGTTGTCGATCAGGTTCTGGTCGTTGGTGTACGAGTGAACGGTTTCGACGTGGCCGTTGACGATGCCGTACTGGTCATTCACGGCTTTCAGCACCGGCACGATGGCGTTGGTGGTGCAGGAAGCAGCGGAGATGATCTTGTCGTCAGCGGTGATTTCGCTGTGGTTGATGCCGTGCACGATGTTCTTCAGCGCGCCCTTGCCCGGTGCGGTCAGAACCACGCGATCGACACCCGGGCAGGCCAGGTGCTGACCCAGGCCCTCGGCATCACGCCAGACGCCGGTGTTGTCGACCAGCAGGGCGTTCTTGATGCCGTACTGGGTGTAGTCGACTTCCTTCGGGTCCTTGGCATAGATCACCTGGATCAGGTTGCCGTTGGCAGTCAGGGTGTTGTTTTCTTCGTCGATGGTGATGGTGCCATCGAACTTGCCGTGTACCGAGTCACGACGCAGCAGGCTGGCGCGCTTGACCAGGTCGTTGCTGGCGCCCTTACGGACGACGATGGCACGCAGACGCAGGCCGTCGCCACCACCGGTTTTCTCGATCAGGATGCGCGCCAGCAGGCGGCCGATGCGGCCGAAGCCGTACAGAACCACGTCGGTGCCTTCACGGGCAGCGCCATTCTGCTTGCCAACCACGTCGGCCAGCTCGTCCTTGACGAACTGCTCGACGGCACGGCCATTGCCTTCGGTCTTGAACTTGCTGGCCATCTTACCCAGGTCCACGGAAGCGGCGCCCAGCTTGAGCTCGCTCATGGCCTTGAGGATCGGGAAGGTATCGTGCACCGACAGCTCGCTGCCTTCGTCAGCCAGGCGGTGACGGGCGAAGCGATGGGCTTTGAGGATGTCGATCACCGAACGGTTGATCAGACCACGGCCGTAGATCGAGGTCACCACGCTGTTGTTGCGGTAGAGCTGACCGATCATAGGAATCATCGCTTCTGCGAGGGCTTCACGATCGATCCACTCACCGAGACACTGGTCGGGCTTCTGGGTCACGGGCAATTACCTTCCACATGTAGGGGCTGAAAAAAGGGGCTACATTATGACGGCGCCCACTGCGCTGAGCAATGTGCGCCCGTCGTAACTGACAGTGGATGCCTCGCCTCGTTACAATTGCCGCCTTCTTTTTCGCCTGGGGCCGCGACACCCGTGTCCGTACTGCACTTGCCGAAACTGCCGGGCGCCGCCGGCAAACAGCACTGGGGCAACCTGCCCGGCGCCGCGCTGAGCCTGGCCGTGGCCGAGGCGGCCAGCGCCGCCAAGCGCTTCACCCTGCTGCTGACCGCCGACAGCCAGAGCGCCGAGCGCCTGCAGGAAGAGCTGGCGTTCTTCGCCCCGGACCTGCCGGTACTGCACTTCCCAGACTGGGAAACCCTGCCCTACGACGTGTTTTCGCCGCACCAGGACATCATCTCCCAGCGTATTGCCACCCTCTATCGCCTGCCGGAGATCAAGCACGGTGTGCTGGTGGTGCCGATTGCCACCGCCCTGCACCGCCTGGCACCGACCCGCTTCCTGCTCGGCTCCGGCCTGCTGCTGGACGTCGGCCAGAAGCTCGACGTCGAGGAAATGCGCGCACGCCTGGAAGCCGCCGGCTACCGCTGCGTGGACACCGTCTACGAGCACGGCGAGTTCGCCGTGCGCGGCGCGCTGATCGACCTGTTCCCCATGGGCAGCGACACGCCCTACCGCATCGACCTGTTCGACGACGAGATCGAGACCCTGCGCACCTTCGACCCGGAGACCCAGCGCTCGGTGGACAAGGTGGAGTCGATCCGCCTGCTGCCGGCCCGCGAGTTCCCGCTGGAGAAGAAGGCCGTCACCGACTTCCGCGGGCGCTTCCGCGAGCGCTTCGACGTCGATTTCCGCCGCTGCCCGATCTACCAGGACCTCGCATCCGGCATCACCCCGGCCGGTATCGAGTACTACCTGCCGCTGTTCTTCGAGGAAACCGGCACCCTGTTCGACTACCTGCCGGGCGACACCCAGGTGTTCTCCCTGCCGGGTATCGAGCAGGCCGCCGAGCAGTTCTGGACCGACGCACGCAACCGCTACGAGGACCGCCGCGTCGACCCCGAGCGCCCGCTGCTGCCGCCGGCCGACATCTTCCTGCCGGTAGAAGACTGCTTCGCCCGCCTGAAGAACTGGCCGCGCGTGGTAGTCAGCCAGGAAGATGTGGAAGTCGGCGTCGGCCGCGAGCGCTTCGACGCCCGCGCCCTGCCGGATCTGGCGATCCAGGCCAAGGCGACCGAGCCGCTGGCCGCCCTGCGCCGCTTTATCGAGGAATACCCGGGCCGCGTGCTGTTCAGCGCCGAGTCCGCCGGCCGCCGCGAGGTGCTGCTGGAACTGCTGGCGCGGCTCAAGCTCAAGCCCATCGAAGTGGCCGGCTGGAAGGAGTTCACTGACAGCCGCGAGCGCCTGGCCATCTGCATCGCCCCGCTGGACGAGGGTCTGCTGCTCGACAAGATCGCCCTGGTCGCCGAAAGCCCGCTGTTCGGCCAGAGGGTGATGCAACGCCGCCGCCGCGAGAAATCGCGCGATGGCGGCGACAACGTGATCAAGAACCTCACCGAGCTGCGCGAAGGCGCGCCGGTGGTGCATATCGACCACGGCGTCGGCCGCTACCTGGGCCTGGTGACCATGGAGTTCGACGGCCAGGCCGCCGAATTCCTCGCCCTGATGTACGCCGAGGAAGCCAAGCTCTACGTGCCGGTGGCCAGCCTGCACCTGATCGCCCGCTACACCGGCAGCGACGACGCCCTGGCGCCGCTGCATCGCCTCGGCTCGGAAACCTGGCAGAAGGCCAAGCGCAAGGCTGCCGAGCAGGTGCGCGATGTGGCCGCCGAGCTGCTCGACATCTACGCCCGCCGCGCCGCCCGCGAAGGCTATGCCTTCAAGGACCCGGCCGCCGACTACGCCACCTTCAGCGCCGGCTTCCCCTTCGAGGAGACCCCGGACCAGCAGAACGCCATCGACGCCGTGCGTGAGGACATGCTCGCGGCCAAGCCGATGGATCGCCTGGTCTGCGGCGACGTCGGCTTTGGCAAAACCGAAGTGGCCATGCGCGCGGCCTTTATCGCCGTGCACAGCGGCCGCCAGGTGGCGGTGCTGGTACCGACCACCCTGCTCGCCCAGCAGCACTACAACAGCTTCCGCGACCGCTTCGCCGACTGGCCGGTGACGGTCGAGGTGATGAGCCGCTTCAAGTCGGCCAAGGAAGTCAACGAGGCGGTGGCCAAGCTGGCCGAGGGCAAGATCGATATCGTCATCGGCACCCACAAACTGCTGCAGGACGATGTGCGCTTCAAGGACCTGGGCCTGTGCATCATCGACGAAGAGCACCGCTTCGGCGTGCGCCAGAAGGAGCAGCTCAAGGCCCTGCGCAGCGAAGTCGACATCCTCACCCTGACCGCCACACCGATCCCGCGCACGCTGAACATGGCGGTGTCGGGCATGCGCGACCTGTCGATCATCGCCACCCCGCCGGCACGCCGGCTGTCGGTACGCACCTTCGTCATGGAGCAGCACGACTCGGTGATCAAGGAGGCGCTGCTGCGCGAACTACTGCGCGGCGGCCAGGTGTACTACCTGCACAACGACGTGAAGACCATCGAGAAGTGCGCCGCCGACCTGGCCGCACTGGTGCCAGAGGCACGTATCGGTATCGGCCACGGGCAGATGCACGAGCGCGACCTGGAGCGCGTGATGAGCGACTTCTACCACAAGCGCTTCAACGTGCTGATCGCCTCGACAATCATCGAGACCGGCATCGACGTGCCCAGCGCCAACACCATCCTCATCGAGCGCGCCGACAAGTTCGGCCTGGCCCAGCTGCACCAGTTGCGCGGCCGGGTCGGCCGTAGCCACCACCAGGCCTATGCCTACCTGCTCACGCCGCCACGCAAGGGCATGACCGAGGACGCACAGAAGCGTCTGGAAGCCATCGCCAACGCCCAGGACCTGGGCGCCGGCTTCGTCCTGGCGACCCACGACCTGGAAATTCGTGGCGCCGGTGAGCTGCTCGGCGACGGCCAGAGCGGGCAAATCCAGGCGGTCGGCTTCACGCTCTACATGGAGATGCTCGAACGCGCGGTGAAAGCCATCCGCAAGGGCGAGCAACCGAACCTGGAGCAGCCGCTGGGCGGCGGCGCCGAGATCAACCTGCGGGTGCCGGCGCTGATTCCCGACGACTATCTGCCGGATGTGCACAGCCGTCTGATCCTCTACAAGCGCATCGCCAACGCCGCCGACGAAGACGGCCTGAAGGAGCTGCAGGTGGAGATGATCGACCGCTTCGGCCTACTGCCGGAGGCGACCAAGAACCTGATGCGTCTGACCCTGCTCAAGCTGCAGGCGGAGAAGCTCGGCATCAAGAAAGTCGACGCTGGCCCGCAAGGCGGCCGCATCGAGTTCGCCGCCGATACCAGCGTCGACCCACTGGTGCTGATCAAGCTGATCCAGAGCCAACCGAATCGCTATAAGTTCGAAGGCGCCACCCTGTTCAAATTCCAGGTGCCGATGGAGCGCCCGGAAGAACGTTTCAATACCCTGGAGGCGCTGCTGGAGCGCCTCGCCCCGTAATACTTTTAAAGGACTGACCCATGCGCGTGCTTCGCCCCCTCTTCCTGCTGCTCTGCCTGATGGCCCCGCAGGCCTTCGCCGACGGCCTGTTCCAGATCGAAGTCATCGTCTTCCGCCAGGGTGGCGAAGCACTTTCTACCAGCCAGCCGGCCCCGGATGACTGGGCCGTGGGCGCCAACCCGATCGCCGACAACGAGCGCGGCACCGCACTGGACGGCGAGGCGGCCAAACTCAACCCGGGCAACGGCTACGAAGTGCTGCTGCACAAGGCCTGGGCGCAGAACCTCAGCGCCGTGCAGGACAAAGCCTCGCTGAGCACCGGCAACGAGCAGTTCGGCCACTTCCCGGTAGAGGGCGTGGTGACCCTGAGCGAACAGCAGCGCCTGGTCGACCTGCAGGCAGACTTCTGGATCAACCGCTTCGACAACGACGGCCTGCTCACCGGCAGCGAGCGCGTGCGGCAGAAGACCCGCCTCAAGCTGGGCGAGCTGACCTACCTGGACAACGGCAGCCTGGGCGTACTGGTGAAAGTCACCCAGCCCTGATTGCACAGCTGCACAAAAAAGCCCCGCAATGCGGGGCTTTTTCATCTGTGCTCGAATCAGGCGCCGAGCACATGGCCCAGCACGGCGCGCACCTTGCCGATGCCGCGCTCCAGCTCCGCCTCGATCTCGGCCATGCTGATGGTGCCGTTGGTCTTGCCAGCCGCCGGGTTCACCACCAGCGCCAGGCAGGCGTAGGGCAACTCCAGCTCACGAGCCAGTGCGGCTTCGGGCATGCCGGTCATGCCAACGATGTCGCAACCATCGCGCTCCATGCGGGTGATCTCCGCCGCCGTCTCCAGCCGCGGCCCCTGGGTCGCGCCATACACACCATGGATGCTGTGCGCATAGCCAAGCGCCTGCAGCGCAGCGATCAGCCGGCCACGCAGCTCCTCGTCGTAGGGGAAGCTGAAATCGATATGAGTGACATGCTCCAGCTCACCGTCGAAGAAGGTATGCGCCCTGCCCCAGGTGTAATCGATGATCTGGTGCGCCACGCACAGGTGGCCGCTACCCATGGCCGCATGAATGCCACCCACCGCGTTGACCGCGAAAATTGCCTCGGCACCGGCCTGCTTCAGCGCCCACAGGTTGGCGCGGTAGTTCACCTGGTGCGGCGCGATGCGGTGCGGGTGGCCGTGGCGGGCGAGGAACAGTACCTCGTGGCCGGCGTACTCGCCGCGCAGCACGGCGGCCGAGGGTGCGCCGTAGGGCGTGTCGATGTTCTGCGCCTGCTTGAGAGTCAGGCCGTCCAATTGGGTCAGGCCGGTGCCGCCGATGATGGCGTAGGTGGTCATGCTGGCTCCCCCGTCAGTCGATCAACTGCGCCGCACGCAGGGCGGCGATGGCCTGCAGCCAACGCGGCTGCTCGCGATAGTCGGTACGCGCGAAGCCACGACCGCGCATGCGCGCCAGCCCCTTGGGCGGCTGCACCTTGAGGCGCTGCAGGGCGCCGAGGGCCAGCTCGGCAGAGGCGCGGTCGTTGCACACCAAGCCCATGTCGCAGCCGGCATTCAGCGCCGCCTCGATACGACTGGCGGCATCGCCGACCACATGGGCGCCAGCCATGGACAGGTCGTCGCTGAAGATCACCCCGTCAAAGCCCAGTTCGCCACGCAGGATCTCCTGCAGCCAGCGACGCGAGAAACCGGCCGGGCCGGCGTCGACCTGCGGGTAGATGACATGGGCCGGCATCACCGCGGCCAGCTGCTTACTCAGGCGCTGGAACGGGATCAGGTCCTTGGCGCGGATCTGCTCCAGGCTGCGCTCGTCCACCGGGATGGCCACGTGCGAGTCGGCCTCGGCCCAACCATGGCCGGGGAAGTGCTTGCCGGTAGCGGCCATGCCCGCCGCATCCATACCGCGGATGAAGGCGCCAGCCAGGCGCGTGGCCAGCTCAGCGTCACCTTCGAAGCTACGGCTACCGACCACGGCGCTGCGCTGGTGATCCAGGTCCAGCACCGGGGCAAAGCTGAGGTCAAGGCCCACGGCCAGTACCTCGGTGGCCATCAGCCAGCCGCAGTGCTCAGCCAGTTGTTCGGCATTGTCGTTGCCGGCCAGGGCACGCATCGCCGGCAGGCGCACGAAGCCCTGGCGCAGGCGCTGCACGCGGCCACCTTCCTGGTCCACCGCCAGCAGCAGGTCCGGGCGCACGGCACGGATGGCGGCACACAGCCCGCGCACCTGGCGCGGGTCTTCGATGTTGCGGGCGAACAGGATCAGGCCGCCCACCTCGGGCTGGCGCAGAATCTGGCGGTCCTCGGCGGTCAGCCAGGTACCTTGGATGTCCAGCATCAGGGAACCAAACAGGGTCGTCACAGAAGCGTCCTTAAGCGAGATCGGCCGTCGCCCACTGCGGGCACGGCGCCTCGTCGATCATTACCGCGCAGTGCGGCGGTACAAGAGGGAAAAGATCTAGCAGGTCGGCGTTGCGCAGGCGCACGCAGCCGTGGGACAGCGGCACGCCCATGGGTTGGGTGTCCGGCGTGCCATGCAGATAGATGTAGCGGCGGAAGGTGTCGACCTGGCCCAGGCGATTGACGCCTGGCTCGCATCCGCTGAGCCAGAGAATGCGGGTAAGAATCCAGTCGCGGCCGGGGAACTGTGTATCCAGCGCCTCGGACCAGACCTCGCCGGTCCAGCGCCGCCCGCGCAACACCGAGCCAAGCGGCAGGCCGTCACCGATCTTCGCGCGCACCTGATGACGGCCACGCGGCGTACAGTTGGAGCCACTCTGCTCGCCAGCGCCATTCAATGCGGTGGATACCGGCAGGCGCAGACATAGCTGCCCGTCGGCGAAGCCGTACAGGCACTGGTCGGCAATGGAGATATGCAGGAAATCGAGTGGGCGCATGGGCCGCTAGCTTAGCCCATCGACCCACTCGGGCACAGCATCAGACAGCCTTGGCGGCGACCTGAACCTTGCTGCGTGGCTTGAACTGGGCAGTGGCCAGCGCCTCGTCGCTCACACCACTCTCGGCACGCATGCCGGCGGCGAGGAACGGCACCATCAGACGCATCACCTGCTCGATCGAGGTATCCACGCCGAAATCGTTCTCCGCCATGCCACGCAGCGCCTTGATACCGGACATGCTGAACGCTGCGGCGCCAAGCATGAAATGCACACGCCAGAAGATCTCCAGCGGCGGCAGCTTAGGTGCCACCTCATTGAGCAGCAGCATGTAGCGGCGGAAGACCTTGCCGTACACCTCTTCCAGATACTTGCGCAGGTGCCCCTGGCTCTGGCTGAAGGCCAGGCCGAGCAGGCGCATGAAGATGGACAGGTCGTTGCCGCTGCGCGGCTTCACCGCCAGGGCCTGCTCCACCAGCATCTCCAGCAGCTCTTCCAGGCTGGGCTTGGCTTCCGGCTTGGCCTGACGGCGATCGAGCTCACGCTCGAGGCTGATACAGAACGGCCCGAGGAAACGCGAGAACACCGCCTGAATTAGCGCTTTCTTGGAGCCGAAATGGTAATTGACGGCCGCCAGGTTGACCCCGGCCTTGCTGGTGATCAGCCGCAGCGAAGTCTCGGCAAAGCCCTTCTCCGCAAACAGCTGCTCTGCAGCATCCAATATGCGCTCAACGGTTTCTGATTGAGCCATGACATCCTCGCCAGACAAACACTTGTTTGAAACATACGTTTCAGAATATTGCCCTGTCAAGTCTGGCAGGACCAATCATGGCCGGCCGGTCACGCATTTAACCATAGGCGAGACAGGCAAAAGCCGAGCCCACTGCGCCGAACGGCAGAAATGGCCGTTTTGCCTTAGATAGAAAAGAGGTGTTGCCAGAGACGAATCACTGTATATAATCACAGCAACTGTATAAACAGACAGACCGCCAGCATGCTCAAACTGACGCCGCGACAATCCGAAATCCTCGCCTTCATCAAACGCTGCCTGGAAGACAACGGCTATCCGCCGACCCGCGCCGAGATCGCCCAGGAGCTGGGCTTCAAATCGCCCAACGCCGCCGAGGAACACCTCAAAGCGCTGGCGCGAAAAGGCGCCATCGAGATGACCCCAGGCGCCTCCCGTGGCATTCGCATTCCCGGCTTCGAGCCCGCGACCAATGAAGAAGAAGGCCTGCCGGTGATCGGCCGGGTCGCCGCAGGCGCCCCTATCCTCGCTCAGCAGAACGTCGAGGACTCCTGCAAGATCAATCCGGAGTTCTTCCGCCCCAAGGCCGACTACCTGCTGCGTGTGCGCGGCATGAGCATGAAGGACATCGGCATCCTCGATGGCGACCTGCTGGCTGTGCACACCACTCGCGAAGTCCGTAACGGCCAGATAGTAGTGGCGCGCATCGACGACGAAGTCACCGTCAAACGCTTCCAGCGTGATGGCAACAAAGTCCTGCTGATAGCCGAAAACCCTGAGTTCGCCCCTATCGAGGTGAATCTGGAAGAACAGGACCTGGTAATCGAAGGCCTGAGTGTCGGCGTGATCCGCCGCTAAGCATCAAGGAGAGCTTCATGCAGTTCCCGCAGTCGCTGAATCGCTCGCAACTCCCGCTGTTTGAAGCCTTCCTCGGCGCCAGCCTTCCGCTGCTCGGTGAAGAACCCCAAGCCCCCTGGCTCGACGAACCCGAGCCGTTCAGTGAACTGCGTCTGTCAGGCTCGCTCGGCAACTGCCGCCATCTGCTCGGCCCGGTGCTGCGCGAGCTCAGCCGCAATCAGGATGCACGCTGGCTGACTCTGGTAGCCCCGCCAGCCTCCATCACCAATGCCTGGCTGCGCAGCCTCGGCCTCAACCTGGACCGGCTGCTCCTGCTGCAACCACGCGCAGGCCAGGATGCCGCGGAACTGGCGCGGGAAGCCCTGCGCCTGGGCAGAAGCCATACAGTAGTGAGCTGGATCAGCCTGCAATCCACTCAGCGCGCGAGCCTGACCAGCGCCGCGCGCCTGGGTTGCGCACAAAGCCTGAATATTCAGCTGGATTGAAACTTGTGCCCCGGGACGGTCATCGTCCCGCATAAGAGCCTATTGCAGGCTCCCGCGAATCAGTGCAGCACGCGTGGCTGCTCGTCCTGCTCCATCTCGCCTTCGGCCAGACGACCAGCCATCTGCACACCGACATTGAGCATGGCCTTGGCCACCTCGACATGATGCCCCTGCAGGAAAGCCTTGGCGTCCGTCGAGAAGTCCAGAGTCACCAGCACTTCCTCATCTTCGGCGCGCCGCAGAATGATGCGCCCGTCAGGCAGTTCGACGATTTCGAGGAAGGAAGTGGACATGAGGGTAGGTCTCCTAGCAGGCAGCCAGTGTAACAGCCATGGCGCTTGCGCCCTAGCCTGGCAAGCCAATCAGCACTCGCTGAGCGACTCGCGGTAGCGCAGCACCAGTTGCTTGAGCTGCTGCCGCCAACTCTCCAGCTCCGCGTACCGCTGTGTCTCAGGTTCGTCCTCGACACTGACTGCACTGATCAGCGGCAGAGTTGGGTCGACCTTGGCGGTCTTGGGCGCCTGCGGCGGCTGGAACAGCTGCGCGTAGCCGGCAAGCAATTGCGCCAGCCAGCTTTCCGGCTGCTGAGCAATCTCCATCAGCTCGGCCAGCTCAGGAGTCGGCGAAGACTGCAGGACAGCCTGATTAAGCAGCAGCTCA
The DNA here is from genome assembly GCF_000761545.1 of Pseudomonas sp. ML96. Taxonomy (GTDB): domain Bacteria; phylum Pseudomonadota; class Gammaproteobacteria; order Pseudomonadales; family Pseudomonadaceae; genus Aquipseudomonas. The sequence continues at coordinate 49,440 of NZ_JPMY01000021.1, forward strand.
ACCCGTGGCGCGCCCATCTCCGCCAGCTTGTAGTAGCCGGCGACCTCATGGCACAGCCCCAGCACCGCACCGTAGAGGTGGAACAGCACGGCCTCGCGCTCGGACTGCATCAGAGCCTGGGCATTCATCGCCTCACCAGCCTCGGCCTTGCGCAGGCTCTCCAGGGCCAGGCCGGCGAAGAAGATCTTCTGGTTGGTGCGGGTATAGAGTTCGTGAGCCATGCCGATGCCTCGCAGCCGTCGTGCAGATTACTTGAGGGAGGACGCCGCACCTCTTAGCCAAGGTGCGGCCTGCGCGATCAGCGCTTGTCTTCCACCTTCCACTTGCCGCCATCGAAGAAGGCGCGCCAGCCGGTGGGCTTGCCGTCCACCTCGCTCTGCACATACTGCTCCTTGGTCTTGCGGCTGAAGCGGATCACCGCCGGGCGGCCTTCCGGATCCTTCTTCGGCGCATCCAGCAGGAAGTGGTACTTCGGATCGATCTCGTCCTTGTGCGGAATCAGCTCCAGCACCAGCGGCGCACGAGTCTCGCGGTTCTTGGGGAAGCCGCTGGCCGCAAGGAACAGGCCCGAGGCGCCATCACGCAGCACGTAGGTGTCATCGACCTTCTCGCACTTGAGCTCCGGCATCTTCACCGCGTCCATCTTGGGCGGCGCGGCCTCACCGCTCTTCAGCAGCTTGCGGGTGTTCTTGCACGCAGGATTGGTGCACCCGAAGAACTTGCCGAAGCGGCCGGTCTTGAGCTGCATCTCGCTGCCGCACTTGTCGCACTCCAGGCTCGGACCTTCGTAGCCCTTGATGCGGTACTGGCCCTGCTCGATCTCGTAGCCGGCGCAATCCGGGTTGTTGCCGCAGATGTGCAGCTTGCGCGTCTCGTCCAGCAGATAGGCGTCCATCGCCGTGCTGCAGATCGGGCAGCGATGCTTGTTACGCAGCACGCGGGATTCGGACTCGCCCTCATCATCCGCGGCGATCTCGTCGCCCGGAATCAGGTTGAGAGTGGCCTTGCAGCGCTCCTTCGGCGGCAGTGCGTAGCCGGAGCAACCGAGGAACACGCCAGTGGAGGCCGTGCGGATCATCATGTGCCGGCCGCAATCGCGGCAAGCGATATCAGTCGGGGTCGGCTGGTTGGCACGCATGCCCTTGTCCGCCACCTCGGCCACTTCCAGCTTCTTCTTGAAGTCGCCGTAGAACTCGTCGAGCAGGTGCTTCCAGTCGCGCTCGCCTTGGGCCACGTCATCCAGACGCTCTTCCATGGCGGCGGTGAAGCCGTAGTCCATCAGGTTAGAGAAGCTCTCGTCGAGGCGCTCGGTGACGATATCGCCCATCTTCTCGGCGTAGAAACGACGGTTGTGTACGGTGACGTAGCCGCGCTCCTGGATGGTCGAGATGATCGCCGCGTAGGTGGACGGACGACCGATGCCACGCTTTTCCAGCTCCTTGACCAAACTGGCCTCGGAGAAGCGCGCTGGCGGCTTGGTGAAGTGTTGACTGGGGTCGAGCTGCAGCAGCTTGAGCGCTTCGCCCTCCTTCATCTCCGGCAGCACGTCGTCCTCACCCGGCTTGCTCTGTTGCGGCAGCACACGGGTGTAACCGTCGAACTTGAGGATGCGGCCCTTGGCACGCAACTCGAAGCCACTGGCAGCGACGCTGACGCTGGTGGACAGGTATTCGGCCGGCGGCATCTGGCAGGCCACGAATTGGCGCCAGATCAGCTCGTACAGGCGCTCCGCATCACGCTCCATACCGGACAGCTGGGTCGGGCGCAGGTTGACGTCGGACGGGCGAATCGCCTCGTGCGCCTCCTGGGCGCCTTCCTTGCTCGAATAGAAGTTCGGCTTGGCCGGCAGGTATTTCTTGCCGAACTCGCCGTCGATGAAGCCGCGCACCATATCGATGGCGTCGGCCGACAGGTTGGTCGAGTCGGTACGCATATAGGTGATATAGCCAGCCTCGTAGAGACGCTGGGCCATCATCATGGTCTTCTTCACGCCGAAGCCGAGGCGATTGCTCGCCGCCTGCTGCAGGGTCGAAGTGATGAACGGCGCGGACGGCTTGCTCGAGGTCGGTTTGTCCTCGCGCTTGACCACGCTGTAGCTGGACGCCTTGAGCTTAGCCAGGGCGGCCATGGCCTGGGCTTCGTTGAGCGGCTTGAAGGCCTCGCCATTCTCGCGGGTAACCTCGAAGCGCACCTTGTCGCCCTTGGCGCTGCCCAGGTCGGCATGCACTTCCCAGTACTCTTCCGGGACGAAGGCACGGATTTCCTTCTCGCGCGCCACCACCAGCTTCACCGCTACCGACTGCACACGACCGGCAGACAGGCCGCGGGCGATCTTGGCCCACAGCAGCGGCGAGACCATGTAGCCCACCACGCGATCGAGGAAGCGACGCGCCTGCTGCGCGTTGACCCGGTTGATATCCAGCTCGCCCGGCTGGGAGAAGGCCTCCTGGATGGCCTTCTTGGTGATCTCGTTGAACACCACGCGCTTGTAGCGGCTGTCGTCGCCACCGATGGCTTCGCGCAGGTGCCAGGCGATGGCCTCTCCTTCGCGGTCCAAGTCGGTTGCGAGATAGATGGTGTCGGCATCCTTGGCCAGACGACGCAGTTCTTCGATCACCTTCTCCTTGCCGGGAAGGATTTCGTACTTGGCTTTCCAGCCGTGCTCGGGGTCGACACCCATGCGCGAGAACAGCTGGCGCTTGGCCTTCTCCTTGGGCGACAGAGCCGGCGCCTCGGCGGCGGCAGCCTTGCCGCGCTTGGCTGGCTCCTTGCTGGCGCTGGCGGAACCGCTGGTGGGCAGGTCACGAATATGGCCGATGCTCGACTTCACCACGAACTGGTTGCCCAGGTACTTGTTGATGGTCTTGGCCTTGGCCGGGGATTCCACGATGACCAGCGATTTGCCCATGGATTGGAGAATTCCTGAAAACAAAAAAGGAAGAATAAGAGGCGGGAGCCTATCAAGGCACCGCTATATATAGTGGCTGTCGAGTCGCGGTCAAGCGCGATTCCCGGCAACGTCCTGTCCGATCACCGCCGGTTCGGCCTCGATCAGAGCAAAGCGCGCTACCGTCTCGCCGTCCAGTTCGACCGTACCGCAGAACATCTCCAGCGGTCGCACCCACAGGCCGAAATCACCATAGAGCGCCTGGTAGACCACCACCCACTCCTCGGTTTCCGAGTGGCGCGCGGAACCGAATACACGGTACTGCGGGCCCTTGTAGTGACGGTAGAGACCGGGTTGCAGTTGCATGAAATTTCTCCTGAAAAACAAAAACCGGGGCACCAGGCCCCGGTCTTTACACCCTCTGACGCTTAGACGCGTTCGAAGATGGTGGTGATGCCCTGGCCGAGACCCACGCACATGGTGGACACGCCCAGAGTACCGCCGTTCTGCTTCATAACGTTCAGCAGGGTGCCGGAGATACGTGCACCGGAGCAGCCGAACGGGTGACCCAGAGCGATGGCGCCACCGTGCAGGTTGACCTTCTGCTCCATCTTGTCGAGGAGTTTCAGGTCTTTCAGCACTGGCAGAGCCTGGGCGGCGAAGGCTTCGTTAAGCTCGACGAAGTCGATGTCATCCATGCTCAGGCCGGCACGCTTGAGTGCTTTCTGAGTGGACGGCACCGGGCCGTAGCCCATGATCGCCGGATCGACACCGGCCACAGCCATGGCACGAACCACGGCCAGCGGCTGGATGCCCAGGTCCTGAGCACGCTGGGCGCTCATGACGATCATGCAGGAAGCGCCGTCGGTGATCTGCGAGGAAGTACCTGCAGTCACGGTGCCGCCTTTCGGGTTGAACGCCGGCTTCAGGGCCGCCAGGCTTTCCACGGTGGTCTCCGGACGAATGGTTTCGTCGAAGTCGAACACCTTCAGGAAGCCGTTCTCGTCGTAGCCTTGCATCGGGATGATTTCATCCTTGAACTTGCCTTCGACGGTAGCCTTGTGGGCCAGACGGTGGGAACGCTCACCGAACTGGTCCTGGGCTTCACGGCTGATGCCGTGCATCTTGCCCAGCATTTCAGCGGTCAGACCCATCATGCCCGACGCCTTGGCGGCGTATAGGGACATGTGCGGGTTTGGATCGACGCCGTGCATCATGCCGACGTGGCCCATGTGCTCCACACCACCGACGACGAATACGTCGCCGTTGCCGGTCTGGATCGCCTGCACGGCAGTGTGCAGGGCGCTCATGGAGGAACCGCACAGACGGCTGACGGTCTGGCCGGCGCTGGTGTGCGGGATCTGGGTCATCAGCGACGCCATGCGCGCGATGTTCCAGCCCTGCTCCAGGGTCTGGTTAACGCAACCCCAGATCACGTCTTCCACTTCGGCCGGATCGACCTTGGTGTTGCGCTCCAGGACTTTGCTGATCAGATGGGCCGACATGTCTTCGGCACGGGTGTTGCGGTGCATGCCACCCTTGGAACGACCCATCGGGGTGCGGCCGAAGTCGACAATGACCGCGTCTCTCGGATTCAGGCTCATATTTCTACTCTCGCTCTGTTCGCTGCGCGATTAACCGAAGAACTTCTGGCCCTTGGCGGCCATTTCACGAAGCTTGGCGGTCGGGTGGTACAGGCCGCCCAGGTCGGCATACTTGTCGGCCAGGGCGACGAACTCGGCGACACCGATGGAATCGATGTAACGCAGAGCACCACCGCGGAAGGGAGGGAAGCCGATACCGTAGATCAGGCCCATATCGGCCTCAGCTGCGGTCTCGACGATGCCGTCTTCCAGGCAACGAACGGTTTCCAGGCACAGCGGGATCATCATGAAGTTGATGATGTCTTCGTCGGTCAGCTCGCGCTGCTCTTTGACGATGGACTTCAGCAGCTCGTAGGCGACCGGGTCGGAGACTTTCTTCGGTTTGCCGCGCTTGTCGGTCTCGTAGGCGTAGAAGCCCTTGCCGTTCTTCTGACCCAGGCGATCGGCGTCGTACATCACATCGACGGCAGTCTTGCCTTCAACGGCCATACGGTCCGGGAAGCCTTCGGCCATCACGTCACGGCCGTGGTGGCCAGTGTCGATGCCGACGACGTCGGAGAGGTAAGCCGGGCCCATGGGCCAGCCGAACTTCTCCATGACCTTGTCGATGCGCACGAAGTCGACACCGAACTCCAGCAGCTTGGAGAAGCCGCCGAAGTACGGGAACAGTACGCGGTTGACCAGGAAGCCCGGGCAGTCGTTGACCACGATCGGGTTCTTGCCCATCTTCTTGGCGTAGGCCACGGTGGTGGCAACGGCCACGTCGCTGGACTTCTCGCCACGGATCACTTCCACCAGCGGCATCATGTGCACCGGGTTGAAGAAGTGCATGCCGACGAAGTTTTCCGGACGCTTCAGGGCCTTGGCCAGCAGGCTGATGGAGATGGTCGAGGTGTTGGAAGCCAGGATGGCGTCTTCACGCACCACGCCTTCCACTTCGGCCAGAACGATCTGCTTGACCTTCGGGTTCTCGACAACGGCTTCGACGACGATGTCGACGTTGCCGAAGTCGCCGTAGGACATGGTCGGGCGAATGGCGTTGAGGGCTTCAGCCATCTTGGCCGGGGCCAGACGGCCCTTCTCGACGCGCTTGCCGAGCAGCTTGGAAGCTTCGCTCAGACCCAGCTGGATACCCTCTTCGCGGATATCCTTCATCAGGATCGGGGTGCCTTTGGAGGCGGACTGGTAGGCGATACCGCCACCCATGATGCCGGCGCCGAGAACGGCGGCCAGTTTCACGTCACGAGCGATCTCGTCGTGCTGCTTGGCCTTCTTCTTCAGCTCCTGGTCATTCAGGAACAGACCGATCAGGCTCTCGGCAACCGAGGTCTTGGCCAGTTTGACGAAGCCAGCGGCTTCCACTTCCAGGGCCTTGTCGCGACCAAAGTTCGCGGCCTTCTGGATGGTCTTGATGGCTTCAACCGGAGCCGGGTAGTTCGGGCCGGCCTGGCCAGCAACGAAACCCTTGGCGGTTTCGAAGGCCATCATCTGCTCGATGGCGTTGAGCTTGATTTTTTCCAGCTTGGGCTGACGCTTGGCCTTGTAGTCCAGCTCGCCGGAGATGGCACGCTTGACCAGGTCCAGAGCGGCGTCCTTGAGCTTGGCGGAAGCGACAACAGCGTCGACGGCACCTACTTTCAGGGCGTCGGCAGCTTTGTTTTCCTTACCGGAAGCGATCCACTCGATGGCGTTGTCGGTACCGATCACGCGCGGCAGGCGCACGGTGCCGCCGAAGCCCGGGTAGATGCCCAGTTTGACTTCTGGCAGGCCGATCTTGGCGCTCTCGGAGGCGACACGGTAGTCACCGGCCAGGCACATTTCGAAACCGCCGCCCAGGGCGATGCCGTTGATGGCGATGACGGTCGGAACGGCCAGGTCTTCGAAATCGCTGAAGATCTTGTTGGCTTCGAGGTTGCCGGCAACCAGCTCTTCGTCGGGCAGCTTGAAGTTGTCGACGAATTCGGTGATGTCGGCGCCGACGATGAACACGTCTTTGCCGCTGGTGACGATTACGCCCTTGATCGAACCGTCGGCCTTGATGGCGTCGACCGACTGGCGCAGCTCGCTCAGGGTCAGACGGTTGAACTTGTTAACGGACTCACCCTTGAGGTCGAAATTCAATTCGACGATGCCGCCCTCAAGAGCCTTAACCGTGATGGCTTTACCTTCGTAAATCATCAACTGATCTCCACGGTATGGAAGCTGAACTGTACACATCGGAGCCAACCGGCCGGGGCCGCTCTAGGCAAGAGCCGTCGAGCATAGTCCCAATCGATCCGACACACCCGCCGACGCGATAATCGGGCTGTAAAGGCGCTGCCTTCAGGGCAGAAACGCTCAATTCATACGCCCGTTTGATTTGGGTGGGCGTACATTCAGTGAAAACCCGGCAATTGTCAATTGCCCGTCGCAGGCGCCCATGGTGATAGCTGCGTCACGGAATGACCACGAAACACAAAATCGCCACGAAATCCGCCGCATAGCCGATCTAGAGCCATTTCGCCGATGACGATAGCGTCATTCAGCGACTGGATCAGGCCACCGCCGCCAGCAACGCGGCAACCCGCTGCAACTCCGCCTCGCCACCGCGCTCGCCCCAATAGAGCGACACCATCTGCGGGCTGGCCTCGACCTTGTAGACGTCCTTGGGCAGATCGCCCAGAAGCGGCAGCAGGGCAGCATCGACGCAGGGCTCGCGCCACTGATTGCACCATTGCCCCGGCGCGACCTGCCAGTAGCTCCAGCTGTCACTGCGCCCGGCGCGACGCCCACGATGATATTGAGCGCAACGCTCCGGCGGATGTTCCGGCAACCAGTGCGGCCACTGCTGCTGTCCCAGTTGCATGCCAAGCCCCAGGCGCCGCGCGGCCAGGCGCAATTCCATCTGGCCGCGCTGACGCGGCGACGGACGCAGCGAGACCAGCGGACTGAGGGCAGCACCAATGAGCAGAAGCACGATCCACCAGGTCATATCTATCACTTACCAGGAAAGCCTGTGTTATGAAGGGAGCAGCACCATACTGCAAACATGCTTACTCAGTGGAGGAGACTCAGATGTCCTACAAGCACATCCTGATTGCCGTGGACCTGACCGAGGAGTGTCACCCAGTCGTCGAGCGCGCCCTGGGCATTGTCGCCCGCAACGACGCGACGGTATCGCTGGTTCACATCGTCGAGCCCATGGCCATGGCCTTCGGCGGCGACGTCCCGATGGACCTGTCGCTGCTGCAGCAGCAACAGTTCGACCAGGCCCGCGAGCGCCTGCAGAGCTTTGCCGGTCGCTATCCGCAGCTGGGCGAGGAGCAACGCAGCCTGGCTTACGGACAACCCCGTCAGGAACTGCACCGCCTGGCCGAGGAACAGGGCTGCGACCTGATCGTGGTCGGCAGCCACGGCCGCCACGGCCTGGCGCTGCTGCTCGGCTCCACCGCCAATGACGTGCTGCACGGCGCGCCCTGCGATGTGCTGGCCGTGCGCCTGAAGAAACCCAAGGACTAAAAAAGAGGCCCGTCACGGGCCTCGTCATTTATTCCTGAGCGTCGCCCGCACTCATCACCAGCGGGCGAATCTTCTGCAGCTGGGTCTCCAGCGACACCGTCATGCTCGACGACATGGAGAAGAAGGTCAGGAAGGCCTTGAGGTTGGAGTCGCCCTCGCAGACATCGAGAATGCGCTGCCAGAACGCCTGGTTGACCAACTGCAGCTGCTGGAACTGCTTGACCAGGCCCTTCAGGTCCCAGTCGGCGCGGCGCCCTTCGCGGAAGTTGAAGTACTGCCGCGTCAGATACAGCGAGATGGTGCGCAGGATGAATTCCTGGCTGCTGGCGAACGGCAGATGGTTCTGCGCCATCGGCCGCAGGCGGCCCAGCACCGGGCAGGCGCTGGTAGCCATGATCACCCCGAGCAGCGACCGCAGCCCTTCGTCCAGGCCCACCTGCTTGTTGTACTCACGCTCCGGCGTACGCACCCAGACCTGGGCCTTCTTGATGGCCGGCAGGCCGTGGAAATCCTCGATGACCCGGTGCAAATCGACCGCTGCCGGGCAGCGGCTGAACTGTTCTTTCTTCAGTGGGCAGTTGCTGCACTGATTGTGTTCGAGGCGCGTCCATTTCGGCGTCGCCTCGGCACCCTGGGGATCGTATTGACGGTCCAGCTCTATCCTGTAGCTGAACTGATGGTTGTCATCCAGGGTGATGCGGTACTCAATCGCCATGCATGTCTCCGGCAGGCTCTTCAGGCTTCCAGTTCGGCCCAGCGCTCCAGCAACTGGTCCAACTCCTCTTGCAGGCGCTGCAGGCGCTCCAGCGCCGGCCCGGTGATGGACGGCGCCTGCTGGTAGAAGGCCGGATCGGCGATCTGTCCCTGCAGTTCTGCCAGCTGGGCCTCCAGGGTGTCGATCTGCCCGGGAATGGCTTCCAGCTCTCGCTGCAGCTTGTAGCTGAGCTTCTTCGCGGCCGGAGCCGCGGCAACATTTGCAACCACCACCGGCGCCGGTTCTGGCGCGCGGGTGGCTTCAGCCTTGGCCGGCTTGGATTCGCCGACACCCAGCAATCTCGGCGAACCGCCCTGGCGCAACCAGTCCTGGTAGCCGCCCACGTACTCGCGCACCCTGCCCTCGCCTTCGAAGACCAGCGTGCTGGTCACCACGTTGTCGAGGAAGGCCCGGTCGTGGCTGACCATCAGCACGGTGCCGGGGAAATTCAGCAACACTTCTTCAAGCAGCTCGAGGGTTTCCACGTCCAGGTCATTGGTCGGTTCGTCCAGTACCAGCAGGTTGGCCGGCTTGCTGAACAGCTTGGCCAGCAACAGCCGCGCACGCTCACCGCCGGACAATGCCTTGACCGGCGTGCGCGCACGCTGCGGACTGAACAGGAAATCCCCCAGATAGCTCAGCACATGGCGGTTCTGACCGTCGATGCTGATGAAGTCGCGCCCCTCTGCGACGTTATCGATTACCGTCTTTTCCGGCTCCAGCTGATGGCGCAGCTGGTCGAAATACGCCACTTCTAATTTGGTACCTGCCACTATCGTGCCACTAGTGGGTTGCAGGTCGCCCAAAAGCAGTTTGAGCAGCGTGGTCTTCCCGGTGCCATTGGCCCCGAGCAGACCGATGCGGTCGCCGCGCTGCAGCACCAAGGTGCAGTCCTGGATCAGCGCAGGTCCCCCTGCGTGCGCAAAACTGACATTTTCCGCCACTATCACCTGCTTGCCGGATTTCTCCGCCGACTCCAGCTGGATATTGGCCTTGCCCTGGCGCTCGCGACGCTCGCTGCGCTCCATACGCATGGCCTTGAGCGCACGCACACGGCCTTCGTTACGGGTACGACGGGCCTTGATGCCCTGACGAATCCACACTTCTTCCTGGGCCAGGCGCTTGTCGAACAGCGCGTTGGCGGTTTCCTCGGCGGCCAGCTGCTGCTCCTTGTGCACCAGGAAGCTGGCGTAGTCGCCGTTCCAGTCGATCAGCCCGCCGCGATCCAGCTCGAGGATGCGCGTGGCCAGGTTCTGCAGGAAGGAACGGTCGTGGGTGATGAACAGCACGGCGCCGCCGAAGTCCTTCAGCGCCTCTTCCAGCCAGGCGATGGCACCGATGTCCAGGTGGTTGGTTGGCTCGTCGAGCAGCAGCAGGTCCGGCTCGGAGACCAGCGCCTGGGCCAGCAGCACGCGGCGGCGCCAGCCACCGGACAGTTCGGCCAGGGTCTTGTCGGCCGGCAGCTGCAGGCGGCTCAGGGTGCTGTCCACCAGCTGCTGCAGGCGCCAGCCATCCTTCGCCTCCAGCTCCTGCTGCACATGCATCAGCTGGTTAAGGTCTTCCTCTCCCTGGATGTTCTGGCTCAGGTGGTGATAGCGCGCGAGCAGCTCACCGACGCCGGCCAGACCCTCGGCCACCACATCGAACACGGTCCGCTCGTCGGCGCGCGGCAGCTCCTGCGGCAGTTCGCCGATCTTCAGCGCCGGCGCGCGCCAGATCTCGCCGTCATCGGGCATCTGCTCGCCCTTGACCAGGCGCAGCATGCTCGACTTGCCGGTGCCATTGCGGCCGATGATGCACACCCGCTCCCCCCGGGCTATCTGCCAGGACACGTTGTCCAGCAGGGGCATGGCGCCGTAGGCCAGGGAAACTTCGGAAAACTTGAGCAGGGTCATGAACTACCACCTTCGTGAACAGGCGCGCATTCTAACCGACTTGCGCAGCCCCGATGCCGGCGTGTTGCCACACGTGCCGGTGCCATTCTGCGGTCCAGTCAGGCTAAGCTAGGCGCACGCTTCATTTCGTTTCCTTTACCCGGATGTGTCATGCGCCGCCCTCTGTTCTGCCTGCTTTCCGCACTCCTGTCCTGTTCCCTCGGCCTCGCCAGCGCCCAGGCCGCCAATCTGGCCCAGCAACGGCAAATGTACGACGAGGCCAAGCGCGCCCTGGCCAATGGCGACAAAGGGCCGTATCTACGCTACGCCAATGCCCTGCGTGACTACCCGTTGGAGCCCTATCTGGCCTACGACGAGCTGACCGCACGCCTGAAGTGGGCCGGTAACGACGAAATCGAGGCCTTCCTCACCGAACACGGCGACCTGCCCCAAGCCGGCTGGATGAAACTGCGCTGGCTGCGCTGGCTGACAGAGCGCGGTGAATGGCAGACCTTCGCCAAGTACTACGACCCCAGCCTCAACTTCACCGAGCTGGACTGCCTCTACGGCCAGTACCTGTACAAGCAGGGCATGCAGGCAGAGGCGCGGGCCGCCTCGGAAAAACTCTGGCTGGTCGGCAAATCCCAGCCCGAGGCCTGCGACACCCTGTTCGGCACCTGGCGCGCCGATGGTCAGATGACCGAGGAGCGCCGCTGGCAACGCGCCAAACTGGCTGCCGAGGCGCGCAACTACGGCCTGGCCAGCTACCTGGTAAAAGGCCTGCCGAACCTCGGCAAGCAGGGCCAGCTGATGCTGGATGCCGCGCAGAAGCCGCAGATGATGAGCCAGACCGCGCGCTTCACCCCGGCCGACCGCCATATGGCCGATGCCGCTGGCCTGGGCCTGCGCCGCCTGGCGCGCCAGGACCCGGAGAAGGCTATCGGCCTGCTCGAAGTCTACGCCGCCAAACTGCCCTTCTCCGCCGAGGAGAAAGTGGCCATCGCCCGCGAAGTCGGCCTGACCCTGGCCCGCCGCTTCGACATCCGCGCCCTGCAGGTCATGGCCCAGTACGACCCCGAGCTGCGCGACAACACCGTATCCGAGTGGCGCGCCCGCCTGCTGCTGCGCCACGGCCGCTGGGACGAGGCCTATCAGCTGACCAGCCGCATGCCCGCCGACCTCGCCACCACCAGCCGCTGGCGCTACTGGCACGCGCGCAGCCTGCAGCTGGCCAAGCCGCAGGACCAGCAGGCCCTGGCGCTGTACAAGCCGCTGGCCGAGGAGCGTGACTTCTACGGCTTCCTCGCCGCCGATCGTATCCAGGTGCCCTACAGCCTGAACAACCGACCGATGGCCATCGACCCGCAACTGATGCAGAAGGTGCGCAACACCGCCGGCATCCGCCGCGCGCTGGAATTCCACGACCGTGGCCAGATCGTCGACGGCCGCCGCGAGTGGTACCACGTCAGCCGCCTGTTCAGCCGCGACGAACTGGTGGCCCAGGCCAAGCTGGCCTACGACAAGCAGTGGTACTTCCCGGCCATCCGCACCATCAGCCAGGCCAAGTACTGGGACGATCTGGATATCCGCTTCCCGATGGCCTACAGGTCCAACCTGACCACCCAGGCCAAGGCCCGCGGCCTGCACTCCAGCTGGGTGTTCGCCATCACCCGCCAGGAAAGTGCCTTCATGGCCGACGCCCGCTCGCCGGTCGGCGCCATGGGCCTGATGCAGCTGATGCCGGGCACCGCCAAGGAAACCGCGCGCAAGTTCGGCATTCCCCTGGGTGACCCCAAGCAGGCATTGGTGCCGGAGAAGAACATACAGCTCGGCGCCGCCTACCTGAGCCAGGTGCACAGCCAGTTCAACGGCAACCGCGTGCTCGCCTCGGCCGCCTATAACGCCGGCCCGGGCCGTGTGCGCCAGTGGCTGAAAGGCGCCGACCACCTGGCCTTCGACGTATGGGTGGAGAACATCCCGTTCGACGAGACCCGCCAGTACGTGCAGAACGTGCTGTCCTATTCGGTGATCTACGGCCAGAAGCTCGGTGCGCCGCAGCCGCTGGTGGACTGGCACGAGCGTTTCTTCGACGATCAGTGATCGCGGCTCATCCGAGCAAAAGAAAGGGCGCCCATGGGCGCCCTTCTTGTTTCTGCTGCGGCCTTACTCCAGCACTTCCACCGGCATGCCCACGCGCAGCTCGCCGACGCCGCGCGGCAGCAGGTTCTGCCCGAAGTACACGTCACCATCGCGCTCGCGATAGGTCTTCAGCGTCGTCAGCGGCTCGCGGTCGGCGTTGCGCTCGCCGGTCTGCGGGTCGATGGTAGTGAGGATGCAACGGCTGCAGCCCTTGGCCACCTCGAACTCCAGATCGCCGATGCGGATGCGCTTCCAGCTGTCTTCGGCGTAGGGCGCGCTGCCCTCGACCACCAGATTGGGGCGAAAACGCAGCATCTCCAGCGGGCGGCCGACCCGCGCCGACAGGTCTTCCAGCGAGGCCTGGCCGATCAGCAGCAGCGGGAAGCCATCGGAGAAGGCCACCTTGTCGCCGGGCTGGGCGTAGCCAGTGTCGACCTGGCGCGCACGCTCCTCCGGCACCTGGACCAGACGGCAGGGCCGGCCGATGAAGCAGCTCAGCCACTCGGCCGCCGCATCGCCGGCATCCGGCACGCGCAGGCTATCGCGCCACACGGTCACCCCACGCAGGTCCTGGTCCGCCTGCGGCAACGGCACCTCCAGGCTACCGAAGCCCGGCGCACTCAGGCTCAACCCTCCCGCCTCGTTGTACAGCGCGCTCAACTGGCTCATCTGCGGCAGCAGGCGCTGGGTCAGAAAGCGCCCGCTCTCCGGCTCCACCAGCATCCAGCGGCGGTCGCCGCGCAGGCCCAGGGCCTCCAGCGGGGAGCTGACCAGGCTTTCGCCACGGGCGGACTTGAGCGGGTATCGGTAGAGCGCGGAGAGCTGCATACGGGCCTCGAAGTGGATCAGGGATTACCCCTTCATTCATACGAAAGGGCGATGTGATGGGTTTCACGATTCTGCGTAGATTGCCGGTACATAAAACCAATAAAAACGCTTTTGGTGTAGCCCATGACCAGTTCTACCCTCTCCGCTTCGCTGGAGCAGCCTGCCCAACGCCCCGTCTCGAACAACGCTCATATCCCCCTGCTGGCCTGCCAGCTGATCCTCCTCGCCGCCGTGCTGACGCTGGGCGACAACAGCCTGCGCGTGGTTGCCCTGCTGCTGGCTGGCCCCCTGTTCCTGCTCACCTGGCGGCTCGGCACGGTGCGCCCGGCGGAGCGTGTACTGGCAAGATTGGACGCTCTCGGCGGCACCCAGATCGACCTCTGCGAGCACACCGAGGGCGAGCCCGACAGCCTGGACCACCTCACCACGCGCCTACGCCAGTGCATCGCCGGCTTGCAGCATAACAGCCTGCAGATCGCCCTGGCGTCGGCCACCAGCCGCCTGCAGTCCGAGCAGGCGGCGCAGGAAGCCACGCAGCAACACAGCCTGTCCGAGCTGATCTTCCACGCCAGCGAGCAGACCACCGCAGCCCTGCAGGATATTTCCGCACGCGCCGGCGGCATCACCGAGATGAACGGTCGCAACCTCGACATGGCCCACCAGTCGCAGCAACAGCTCGGCGAGGCCTGCCGGCAGATGCAGGACGTCAACCAGACTATGGAGGGCTTCCGCCACAACATCGAGGCGCTCGCGGCGAGTACCGCCAAGGTCCGCGAGATCCTGGTCACCGTGCAGGACTTCTCGACCCAGACCAACATGCTGGCGCTCAACGCCGCCATCGAGGCGGCCCGCGCCGGCGAGGCCGGGCGTGGCTTCGCCGTGGTGGCCGACGAGGTGCGCAACCTGTCGCAGAAGGTCGGCAGCGCCGCCCAACAGATCGGCGTGTTGATGGAGGAAATGACCGGCGCCATGAACGGCGCCGACGAGCAGACCCAGCGCATGCTCGAGCAGAGCGCCTCGAGCGGCGCCGTGGTCAACGTTGCCAGCGAGCAGTTCGAGCTGATGGTGCACGACTTCAACCAGGCCAACGACGACCTGCTGATGGTCAGCAGCGCCCTGGAGGAACTGCACGCTACCAACCAGGAAACCCACCAGCACAGCAGCCGCATCCGCGAACTCAGCTTCACCATCGGCCAGTGCATGCAGCAGAACTTCGCCCAGGCCGATGCCATGCGCGACACCACCAACCTGCTGATCCAGCAGCTGTGCACCTTCCGCCTGGGCAGCGGGCGCCTGGAGGGCATTACCGAGATGCTGTTCCAGCGTCGCGACCTGATCGAGGCGCAGCTCGAAGAGCTGCAACGCTCCGGAGTCGACCTGTTCGACCAGAACTACCGACCGATCGCCAACACCAACCCGCAGAAGCACGACGTCGCCTGGGTCGAGCCCTACCGCCGGCGCATCCAGCCGCTACTCGACGAGTGGGATCAGGGCGGCAAGGACGGCGTGCTGTACCTGGTGCCGATGACCGAGCGCGGCTACCTGCCGGCGGCGCGCAGCGCGGCCTCACAGCCGCCGACCGGCAACCCGCAGGTCGACGCGGCCAAGAGCATGCACCAGCGTTTCATTGCCGTGAGCGAGAGCGAGATGAACAGCGTGCGCCAGTGCCAGCACCTGAGCATGGGCACCTTCGTGATCCCCGGCACCAGCACCATCGTCTTCGTGATCTACACCCCGGTGGGCATCGGCGGGCGCCGCTGGGGCACCATCAGCGCCGGCATTCTGCCGGCCGCGCTGGGGGTGTGAGAGAGAGTGCCGCGGCGCCTCAGGCGTCGCGGCGTAGGCGGTCGGCGATGACGTCGACCAGCTTGTCCGGCTGGAACTTGGAGAGGAAGTTGTCGCAGCCGACCTTCTTCACCATGGCCTCGTTGAAGCTGCCGGAGAGCGAGGTGTGCAGCACCACATACAGATCGCGCAGACGCGGATCGTTGCGGATCTCGGTGGTCAGGCGATAGCCGTCCATCTCCGGCATCTCGGCATCGGTGAAGATCATCAGCAGCTTGTCGGTCATCACCTCGCCGGTGTCGGCCCACTTCTTCAGCAGCTGCAGCCCCTTGAGGCCGTCACTGGCGCTGTGGGTGCGAATGCCCAGTTGAGCCAGGGTCTCGCGCAACTGGTTGAGGGCCACGCTGGAGTCGTCCACCAGCAGCACTTCGCGCCCGACCGCGCCGGCCAGTACCGGGTCGGCCAGTTTCTCGTCGGAGACCTTGGTGCTCATCGGCGCGATCTCGGCCAGCACCTTCTCCACGTCGATGATCTCGACGATCTGGTCGTCCACCTTGGTGATCGCGGTCAGGTAGTGCTGGCGCCCTGCCCCGCCCGGCGGCGGCAGGATGGATTCCCAGTTGAGGTTGAGGATGCGGTCCACACCGCCGACCAGGAAGGCCTGCACCGAGCGGTTGTACTCGGTGACGATGATGGTGCTGTTCTCGTTGGGAGTCAGCGGACGCATGCCGATGGCCTGGGACAGGTCGATCACCGGCAGGGTCTGGCCGCGCAGGTTGACCACCCCGCAGACGTAGGGATGGCGGTGCGGCATCAGGGTCAGCTTGGGCAGCTGCAGGACTTCCTGCACCTTGAACACGTTGATGGCGAACAGCTGACGGCCCGCCAGGCGGAACATGAGGATTTCCAGGCGGTTCTCGCCCACCAGTTGGGTGCGCTGGTCCACTGTATCGAGAATGCCGGCCATCAAATATTCCTCATGTTTGAATCGAGTCTAGCTGCTATCGGCTGACTGCACGTTAACTACAGTATGGCCTGGCGCCATCATGCCGTAGGCACCTCGGCCGCGCCAGCGCCGTGGCCGAGCAGCGGGGAAATGTCCGGCAGGTGCAAACGCAGTGCCCCAGGCCGGGCAGCGAAGCGCAGACGCTGGCTCTCCAGCGGCTCGCCATCCAGGTTGATGTCCAACCCCTCCGGCGCCTCCACCTCCAGCCAGGGCAGGCGCACGCTGACCGATACCGCCTCCACCCCCAGCACTCCGCCGGACAGCAGCGTACCCAGAGTGCCGACCATATCCTGCGGCGCCGGCACGATGCAGATATCGAGCAGACCATCGTCGATGCGCGCCTGCGGGCACAAGGCATGCCCACCACCAGCCTGGCGCCCGTTGCCGATGCCCAGGGCAAGGAAATCGCCTTCCCAGGCGAAATCAGGTCCACGAAAGCGGCCGAAAGCCGAGTGCACCTCGGCAAAGCGAGTCAGCCCCGTCAACAGATAGGCGGCGCCACCGAGCAGATTCTTAAGTTCTTCCGAGGTATTGGCGGTGACCTTGGAGCCAAAGCCACCGGTCGCCATGTTGAGGAACAGCTGGCCATCGGCTTCGCCCATATCGATTGAGCGTGGCTCGAAATCCAGCAGCGCCAGCGCCTCGGCCGGCACCAGCGAAATACCGGCGGCGCGGGCGAAGTCATTGGCGGTGCCCAACGGCAGCAGCGCCAGGCTGGCCTGGCCGCCAGCCAGCGCCAGGGCCTCGGCCACATCGCGCAGGGTGCCATCGCCACCGCCGGCAATCAGCGTCGGGTAACCAGCGGCCAGCGCCTCGTCCACCAACCGCGCCGCATCGCCGCCCTCCCAGGTCAGGCGTACATCCAGCTGCCAGCCGCGCTCGCGCAGCGCCATCACGGCGGCGCGCACCTCCTCGTTCTGTGCCTGCTTGCCGTGCAGGATCAGCAGTGCCTTGCGTTCTGCCACCATGTCACTCCTCCACTCCGTCTCGACTAGAGCAGACCCTCATGCGCAGTCGAAAGTGCCCTCAGCGGAGCCTAGTGGATATCGGCCAGGTAGAACGCTGCCACGCCACTCAGCCAGGGCGTCAGAGACAGCAGAAATAGGCCGGCGCAAGGCAACAGGCCACGCCAGCCACGGGTATGCACCAGATAGGCAGGAAGCACCACCGGCCAGAGGAAAAACAGGAAGGCGCCAAATTCGTAGGGCCGGTGATAACCGCGCCCCTTGGCATCCGCCAGGCACCAGTACACCAGCACCAGGGCAAAGGCCCAGCTCATCAGGAGCTCCGCCTGACGCGATGGAAAGTCGCCCGCATATCCCATAACCGAGTAATGCAGGATCGAGATCCCGAGCACCAACAGCCACACGAGCTTCATACACATCCTTGTTGTCACCTAGCTCGCAGCAGTTTCCATCGCCACGCTGCGGTTAGGCAATGCCTAGGCCGGGTAGCCGGTGATCTCGCGAATGCAGCCGTACAGTGGCTTGAGCTGCTTGTACATGCGCAGGTAGACCTCGCGGTACAGGCGCTCGTACACCGCCACCGCCTGCGGGTTGGGCTGGAACACCTTGCCGACCCGGGTCATGGCCGCGATGGCCGAGGGGAAGTCAGGATGCAGGCCGAGGCCGACGGCGCAGTCGATGGCCGCACCCAGGCCGGAGGCCTCGTACAGATGCGGGCGCTCGGCCGGCAGGTTGAAGATGTCGGCGGTCAGTTGCATGGCCGCATCGCTCTGCGAGCCGCCACCGGAGATGCGCAGGCGCTCGATACGCGTGCCCGAGCGCTTCTCGATGCGCTCCTTACCCTGGCGCAGGGCGTAGGCCAGGCCTTCGAGGATGGCGCGGTACAAGTGCGCGCGGGTGTGCACGTCGCCGAAGCCGATGATCGAGCCCTTGGCCTCCAGCCCCGGCTCGCGGATGCCCGGCGACCAGAACGGCTGCAGCATCAGGCCCATGGAGCCGGGCGGCACGCCCTCTACCAGCTCGTCGAACAGCGTCTCGGCCGCCACGCCCAGCTCCAGGCCGCGTTGGCGCTCGGCGTGGCCGAACTGCTCCTTGAACCAGCTGACCATCCAGAAGCCACGGAACACCATGACCTCGGTGTTGTAGTGGTCGGGAATCGCCGCCGGGTACGGCGGGATCAGCGGGATGGTCTCCAGGTACTTGGCGCGCGTGGTGTTGATGGTCGCCGTGGTGCCGTAGGACAGGCACGCCGTGCTCGGCTCCACACCGCCGGCGCCGATCACCTCGCAGGCCTTGTCCGAGGCCGCGGCAATCAGCGGCAAGCCCTCGGGAATGCCAGTGTGCCGGCTGGCCTCGGCGCTGATGCTGCCGATGCGCTCGCCCGGCTTGACCAGCTCCGGCAGCATGTCCGGGCGCACCGGAATGGCCTGCCACTTCCAATCGCTGGGCTTGGCCCAGCACAGGCGCTTGTAGTCGAACGGCAGGTAGGCCACGCAGCTGCCCACCGAGTCGGCGAAACGGCCGCACAGGCGATGGGTAAGGAAGCCCGACAGCAGCAGGAACTTGTGCGTGCGCGCCCAGATATCCGGCTGCTGCTGGGTGATCCAGTTGGCCTCGGCCTGGCTGCGGAAATAGTCGATGGTCTCTTCTTCACGGATCAGCTTGAACAGCCAGCCCCAGGGGCCCTTGATATGTCCCTCGACCTCGGCGCGGCGCTGGTCCAGCCAGAGGATGGCCGGGCGCAGCGGCTGGCCAGCCTCGTCTACGTTGATCAGGGTGCCGCGCTGGGTGGTCAGCGACACGCCAGCGATCTGGCTCTTGTCGATGTCGACACTGGCCCACAGTTGGCGGCAGGCCTCGCCGAGGCTCCGCCAGTAGTATTCCGGGTCCTGCTCGGCCCAGCCGGGATGCTCGGAGTAATAGGGCTCCAGCTCTACCTTGCCCTTGCCGACCAGGTTGCCGGCCAGGTCGAAGAGTAACGCGCGCACGCTCTGGGTGCCGTTGTCGATGGCCAGCAGATAGGGTTGTTCGCTCACGAGGTTTCACCGGGCAGGCTGTAACACTGGCGCCACAGCGCCAGATAACGTTGTTGTTGTTGTTCCCAGCGCGTATCGCTCCAGCCTAGGCGCGGCTGGCACAGGACGCGGATACGCGGCAGTTCGGCCGCGGCGCCATCGGCCAGAAGCAGGCCGATGCGGGTGCGGCGCAGCAGCAGGTCGTCCAGCTGCAACACCAGTTCGTTCTCGCAGGCCAGCGCCAGTTCGGCCCAGAGCGTGGTGCTGGCGCCAATGCACTCACTACCCAGCTCGCCGATCAACTCGGCCAGGCGCGGCAACGCATGACCATGGCGGCCGGCCAGGCGACGCTGCTGGCTCAGGCACAGACCGGGCAATGCCACCTGTGGCGACGCGCGGAAAACCGCCTGACCGACATCCGCCACCTCACGTCCGAGCATAGGCGCGCAGGCACGCAGCACTTCCAGGGCGAGCAGGCGGAAGGTGGTCAGCTTGCCGCCGGCCAGGGTCACACAGCCGGGCTCGACCCATAGGGCGTGCTCGCGCTTCTCGTCCGAGGGTTTCTTGCTCGCCCCCTGCTCTGCGCTGACCACCGGGCGCACGCCGGCCCAGGTGGAGAGCACGTCGGCGCGGCTGACGCCGGCATGGGGGAACACGCTGGCGCAGGCCGCCAGCAGATAGTCGACCTCGGCCACAGTAATTCGCGCATCGCTGTTCAATCCATCGCCATGGTCCAAGTCGGTGGTGCCGATCACCGTGGCGCCTTCCCAGGGGAAGACGAACACCGGCCGTTTGTCCTCGGGATGCATAAAGCTGATGGCCTGGGCCACCGGCAGGCGCCAGGCCGGCAGTAGCAGATGGCTGCCACGCAGCGGGCGGATATGTTCCAGGCCGCTCTTCTTGCGCAGCTCGTCGGCCCAGGCGCCAGTGGCCTGGGCCACGGCGCGGGCGCGGAAGCTGAAACGCTGGCCACTCTCGCTGTCCTCGGCGACCAGGCCGTTCACTCGTTCGCCATCGCGGCTCAGCTCGACCACGCGCATGCCATTGAGCGCCTCGCCGCCCTCGGCCCGCGCCTCGCCCAGCACGCGCATGACCAGGCGCGCATCGTCGGTGACCGCGTCGGTGAACAGGGTGCCGCCAAGCAGCTCGGTATCGTTCAATCCTGGCGCCAGATAGCGCAGCTCATTCGCCGGGTGGTAGCGGTGCAAGCGTTGCCCGGCCAGCGCGTCGTAGACGCCGAGCAGGCCGCCAAACACCTTGGGCCCAGGGAACTTGCCACGATAGTGGGGGAACAGGAACGGCAGCGGATCGACCAGCCCCGGCGCCTCGCCGAGCAGGCGCTGGCGCTCGCGCACCGAGTCGCGGGTCAGGCCCAGCTGGCCCTTGGCGATATAGCGCAGGCCGCCGTGGACCATCTTCGACGAGCGACTGGAGGTGCCCCAGGCGAAGTCGCGCTGCTCCAGCAGTAGGCAGCTCCAGCCGCGCCGCGCCGCCTCGCGCAGGATGCCGGCACCGCTGATACCACCGCCGACCACGATCAGATCCCAGTCACGCGCCGCCAGCTCGGGCAGCGCCGTCTCGCGCCACTGCGCGTTCCAGCTCGGCATTATCGAAACCCTTGAAGCAGCCGTCGCGAGCGCCCCGATAGCAAGGCGGACGGAGCGCAGCGACGAGACATATCAAGTCGATAGGCGAGGAGCGAGCACCGCCTCACAGCCGCTTGCGGCTGAACTGCCACAGGCAGGCCCGAAGGGCGAGCGCAGCGAGTCACGTAGCTATCGGGACGCGCAGTAGGCTTATTCATGGGTTTCCAGCAGCACACCAGGCGCCAGACGCTGCTCGGGATCGAAGTGCTGCGCCATGGCCTTGAGCGCCGCCATGCCCAGCTCGCCCTTCTCCGCCGCCAGGTAGGGCGCGTGGTCGCGGCCAACGCCGTGCTGGTGGCTGATGGTGCCGCGATTGTCGGCGATGGTCCGGCTGGCGACCTGCTTGAGCTTGGTCCAGCGTGCCTGGGTCGCCGCGTAGCTATCGCCCGGGCGGAACACGTAGGTGGTGTAGATGCTCGAACCCTGGCCGTAGACATGCGACAGGTGGGTGAACACGTGGACCTGTTCGCCCTCGTCCGCCAGGCCCTGGCGCAGGCTCGCCTCGACCTTGTTCAGCAGGTTGTCGACGTTGCTCCAGTCGGTGGCCGTCTCCAGGGTGTCCACCGCATACCCGGCCTCCCATAGGCCGTGACGCAGATAGGGGAAGCGGAAGCGGTTCTCCGCCCACTTCTTGCCCAGCAGGGTGCCGGTGAACACACCACCAAAGCCCTTCAGTAGTTTTTTCGCCTGCTTCACCGACAGCGCATTCTGGCTGCGGTTACCGGTGACGCCGAAGGTCAGCATGCACTTACCGACACGGGCGCCGCGCAGGGCCAGGTATTTCTCCAGCAGCGCGATCTGCTCGGGATGGCCGGCCAGGGCCAGCTGGGTCTCGGTCTCGATGGCGTTGGACAGGCGCAGCATGGACAGCGGAATACGTGCCTGTACCAAGGCGCGGATGCCGGCTAGGGCCTGTTGCCAGCTGGGCAGGAACACGGCGAAGAACTTCTCCTGCTCGGCCAGCTTGGTCACCCGCACCTTGACCTCGGAGATCACCCCGAAGCGGCCTTCGCTGCCGAGGATCAGCTCGCGCAGGTCCGGCCCTGCGGCCGAGGCCGGAAAGGTCGGGATGTCCAGGGTGCCGGCGAAGGTCTCGACCTTGCCGCCGGCGAACAGCTGTTCGATGCGCCCGTAGCGCAGCGACTGCTGGCCGCTGGAGCGGCTGGCGACCCAGCCACCCAGGGTGGACAGCTCCCAGGACTGCGGGAAGTGGCCGAGGGTGTAGCCGCGTGCGCGCAGCTGCGCCTCCACCTGCGGGCCGTTGGCGCCGGGGGCGAAGGTGGCGATCTGGCTCTGCTCGTCGAGGTCGAGCAGCTGGGTCATGCGCTCCAGCGACAGGGTCAGCACCGGCTTGACCGACTCAACCGGGTTGATGTGGCCAGCCACCGAGGTGCCACCGCCGTAGGGAATGACGATGACGTCCTGCTCCCGAGCCCAGACCAGCAACTCGCAGAGCTGCGCGGCGGTCTCCGGCAGGGCCACGCCGTCGGGAAACACGCCGAAGTCGCCGGAACGCATGGCCAGCCAGTCCGGCAGACTCTGCCCGCGGGCGTGGCGCACGCGCACTTCGGCGTCAACGCTGACCAGCGGATGGCGAACGCTCAGGCGCGACTCGGGCACCCGTGCCAGCACCTGCCCAAGCGTGGCGTCCGGCAGGCGCTGGCCTGCGCCGACCAGCCCTTCGAGGAAGGCCGCGCCATGCGCCGGCAGCTCCACCACAGTGGCCTCGTCGCCCCATCCGTTCCAACGTCGCATGCTTGCTCCCACCTATTCCGGTCATTCTCAATGGCTGCCTATACTAGCCAGCCGCCCGACCCGGTCACTGTCGTATCAGGACAGGCGCTGTCGCCAATCAAGACAAGCAGAACAACAAGAAAAGATGCTGACCCTCGGCTATACCTCCGTCCCCGCCCTGCTCAAGTACCTGCGCCACGCCGAACAGCTCGGCCTGGACCTGGACGCCGCACGCGCCGCCGCCGGCGTGACGCTGGACGACCTGGCCGACAACGGCCGGCGCATCCCCAGCGAGGCGCACGAACGGTTGCTGCAGCATCTGATGCAGGTCTCTGGCGACCCGCTGTTCGGCCTGCACTCGGCGCGCCACGTACAGCCCGGTTCTTGGAGCGTGCTCGGCTACATCACCATGAACTGCGCCACCCTCGGCGAAGCCATGAGCCGCATCGTGCCCTACGAGAAACTGGTCGGTGACATGGGCACCAGCCGCGTGGAGATGGGCGCCGACCATGTGCGGCTGATCTGGAACTGCCGTCACGAGAGCCCGGACATCCGCCGACACATGGTAGAGAACGTGCTGGCGTCCTGGCTGCTCTACGCGCGCTGGATCGCCGAGATGGAAAAGTCGCCGCGCGAGGTGTGGTTCGAGCACGCGCGCCCGGCCGAGACGACACAGGCGGACTACGAGGAAGTGTTCGGCTGCCCGGTGCTGTTCGCCCAGCCCTGCAACGCCCTGCTGGTACCGCTGGACTACTTGACCATTCCGCTGCGCCAGGCCGACGCCAACCTGCTGCGCACCCTGGAAGAACACGCGCTGACCATGATGGCCGGCCTCGACGACAACGAACCGCTGCCCCAGCGAGTGAAGAACGCCCTGCGCCTGCTGCTCAAGGACGGCCTGCCGCGCAAGGAGAAAGTCGCCGAGAAGTTCCACATGACGGTGCGCACCCTGCAGCGCCACCTGCAGCAGGCCGGCACCAGCTACCAGGAAATCCTCGACCAGCTGCGCCAGGAGCTGGCCGAGCACTACCTGTTGCGCAGCGACCTGGCGATCCAGGACATTGCCAGCTACCTGGGTTTCACCGAGTCGCGCTCCTTCCACCGCAGCTTCAAAAGCTGGACCGGGCTTACCCCAGGGGCTTACAGGCAGAAATATCAAAGAGCCATCAGTTTTTGATTGCCCCTCCCGATCCTTCGTGATCCAATCGACAAAAAAGCGGCGGCAATATAATAACTCGAATATTTCGCCAATAATTTGACCAATTCGACGTCAATTATCCAACCAGCGGCCTCTGCCAGGTCGACCGGGAGATATTCGTGCGAGCGCAATCCTCCGATAGCCTGCTGCTGTCAAAGCCGGGCTTCGTCCAGTACTTCATCGCTTTTACTCGTCTCCTGCATGGTTTCACTGCAGTAGCTCCGGGTCTTGCGATCATCTGGATGCTCAACGGGCATGAAATCACCGATATCCATGACCGGTACCACTTCGCACTGCTGATGTTCTTCGGCTTGATCACGGTGCTGATATTCCAGACAGCCGGCGTCTATAGCGACGACCTATTCAGTAATCGGCTTCGCTTTCGCCTGATGTTCTTCAGCTGGCTGGCCGCCTTCTCCGTCTTGCTATTCATGCATGCGGCGCTGGGCATGCTGACCTTCATCCCCTCACAACAAATGATGTTCTGGTTTGCCGCCGGCCTTGTGCTGTACGGAGCCGAGCGCCTACTCCTCAGGGCAGTTCTGCGTCAGCTCATCCGCCAAGGACGCCATATCCAGAATGCAGTGATCCTGGGAGGAACGGAGAATGGCGAGCGAGTCGCCGAATACATGCGTCGCAACGGCGATATCCGCCTCGGCATCCTCGGCTTCATCGATGACCGGATCAGCCGGGTCAACGGCGAACTCGCCGATCTTCCAGTGCTAGGCAACTTCAAGACGTTGGAGCAGATGATTCGCGAAGATCGGGTGCAGCAAGTGCTGGTGGCGCTTCCATGGTCCGCGGAGAGCCGTATCGGCCAGATCATCGGCCAGCTGCGCAAGCTGCCGGTCAGCGTCCTGCTTGCACCCGACATGCTGGCATTACGTCACGCCCACAACCGTATTACTGATGTCTCTGGCCTGCCGATGTTCAACGCATCCGAGCTCCCATTGCGCGGCTGGTCGCCACTGATCAAGCGTATAGAAGACCTGATTCTGGCCAGTCTGGCGCTGACCATCGTCGCACCGGTGATGCTGCTGGTAGCCATCGCCATCAAGCTGGACTCCCCTGGCCCGGTTCTCTTCCGACAAAAGCGCTATGGCTACAACAATCGACTGATCCAGGTATATAAATTCCGTTCCATGTACCACCAAATGGCCGACGCCAACGCAGAGCGTCAGACCATTCGCGGCGATGCACGAATTACACGTGTAGGTGCAATCATCCGCCGCTCCAGCATTGACGAGCTGCCGCAGCTGTTCAACGTCCTACTAGGCAGCATGTCGATGGTGGGCCCGCGCCCTCACGCCACTGCAACCAAGGCTGCCGGAGTACTGTTCGAAGATGCCGTAGAGGCCTACAGCGCACGCCACCGGGTCAAACCTGGAATAACCGGCTGGGCCCAGGTGAACGGCTATCGCGGCGAGACAGACACACTCGAAAAGATCGAACGGCGCATCGAGCTCGACCTGGAGTACATCGAACACTGGTCGATATGGTTTGACCTGTACATTCTCTTCCGCACCCTACCCGCTCTGGTCTTCACCAAGGAGGCGTATTAATGAGTAGCCTGATTCCCTGCATCATCGCTGGCGGTGCTGGAGCGCGCCTCTGGCCCGTGTCGCGGGAGGCCAGGCCCAAACCATTCATGCGCCTGCCTGACGGCGAAAGCCTGTTGCAGAAGACTTTCCTGCGCGCAGCCCGCCTGACGGGTGTCCAGCAGATTCTCACGGTGACCAACCGCGAATTACTGTTTACTACTCTGGATGACTACCGCCAGGTCAACGCCAACGGCCTGGCACTGGACCTGCTACTCGAACCCTGCGGCCGCAATACCGCACCGGCCATCGCGATTGCCGCACTGCATGCCCAGCGCCAGTACGGTGGTGACAGCCAGCTGCTGGTGATGCCGGCTGACCATCTGATCCAGGACGAGGCAGCCTTCGCCGCCGCTGTAGGCACCGCGAGAAAGATCGCTGCCAGCGGGCGCCTGGTCACCTTCGGCATCCAACCAAGCCGTGCCGAAACAGGCTATGGCTACATCGAGACCGGCAATACCCTGAGTACCGGTGGGCAAGAGGTTCTGCGCTTCGTTGAAAAGCCGGATGCCGCTACAGCCCAGCAATACCTGGAGGGAGGGCGGCACTTGTGGAATGCGGGCATGTTCTGCCTGCAGGTCGACTGCCTGCTGGAAGAGTTGCAGCGCCATGCCCCCGAGGTCCTGGATGCCGCTCGCGCCAGCCTGGAAGCCAGCCAATCGCTGCAGGGCAAGGAATGCATGCAGTGCGAACTGGATCGTTCGACCTTCGCCAAGGCACCTGACATTTCCATCGACTATGCCCTGATGGAGCGCTCGACAAAAATCGCCGTGGTGCCCTGCGACATCGGCTGGAACGATATCGGCTCCTGGCTCACCCTGCGGGATCTACTGCCCAGCGACGAGCAAGGCAACCAAGTCCGCGGCGAAGCCATCCTGCACGACGTCAGCAACTGCTACATCGACAGCCCTGAACGCCTGGTCGGCGCCGTCGGCGTGCAGGACCTGATCGTGGTCGACACCCCTGACGCGCTACTGATCGCCGACGCCGAGCGCAGCCAGGACGTCAAACACATTGTCACGGAGCTCAAGCGCCGCGGCCACGTGTCCTATCGCCTGCATCGCACAGTCAGCCGTCCCTGGGGCAGCTACAGCGTCATCGAGGAGGGCCCTCGCTTCAAGATCAAACGCATCGTCGTTCGTCCAGGCGCAGCGTTGTCTCTGCAAATGCACCATCATCGCAGCGAACACTGGATCGTGGTCAGCGGTATGGCTCGGGTGGTCAACGGTGAGCGGGATTTCCTCCTCGACACCAATCAATCGACCTTTATTCCGGCTGGCCACAGCCACCGCTTGAGCAACCCTGGGGTCATCGACCTGGTGATGATTGAGGTGCAGAGCGGCGAGTATCTCGGCGAAGATGACATCGTGCGCTTCGAGGATATCTACGGCCGTACGGCCGCTGACGAGCCCCGCAACTGATGCGTACCGCCCTGATCATTCCGACCCGCAACGCAGGCCCGCACCTGGATAGGCTACTGCCCGCGCTAGAGCAGCAGACTCTACAGCCGGATGAGTTTCTGGTCGTCGACAGCAGTTCGCACGATGACAGCGTTGCGCGCCTGCGCGCGTTCGGAGCCCGCGTCGAGGTAATTGAGGTTAGTCAGTTCAACCACGGCGGCACCCGCCAGTGGGCCAGCCAACAGGTCGATGCAGAAGTTCTGATCTACCTCACTCAGGACGCCATCCCGGCAGACCCACAAGCGCTGGAAAACCTCCGTGCCGAACTGCTCGCCGAGCCCGACATCGGCGTCGCATATGGCCGCCAGTTGCCACACCCGCACGCAGGCCTGCTGGCCAGCCAGGCGCGCCGCTTCAACTATCCAGCCCAGGGCTGCACCAAGCGCCTCGCAGATGCAGCAGAGCTAGGCATCAAGACCTGCTTCAGCTCTGACTCTTTCTCCGCCTACCGGCGCAGCGCGCTCGATGCCATCGGCGGTTTTCCCCATGACGTTATCGGCAGCGAGGATGCGTATGTGGCAGGCAAGCTGATTCTGGCTGGACACGCTGTGCGCTATGCCGCCAGCGCTTGCGTTCAGCACTCCCATGATTACCGGTTGATGGAAGAGTTTCGCCGTTACTTCGATATCGGCACCTTCTATGGCCGCGAACGCTGGATTGCCGAAACTTTTGGCCGCGCGAGCGGTGAAGGCATGCGCTATCTACGTGCAGAAATCACCGCACTGCACGCTGCTGGCGCCCTGTGGCGCCTGCCCGAGGTGCTGTTGCGTACAGCCCTGAAACTGTTCGGCTACAAGCTCGGCTATCACGGCCAGGCGCTGCCGCGCCCTCTGAAACGACAACTCAGCATGTTCGCTGCCTACTGGAACTGAATCATGTCGCCAAATGCCCTGTACCGACTGCTGTCCTCCACCCTGCTCGTCGCAGCCCTGGCAGCGTGCAGCACTCCTGCACGCGTGCATCTGCCCGAAGACGAGGATCTCAAGTACCGGCATCAGGAGCTGTACAAGCTCGCCGAGCTACCGCCACCTCAGGTGCGCATCCAGAGTGGCGACACACTGCGCATCGTGCGCGATGCCCAAGAGCCCTCGGAAAAGGATGATATGACCCTGTTCGTGGTGCGCCCCGACGGCTACTTCTCGATGCCCTTCGTCGGCCTGATCAAGGCTGATAACCGCACGCCAGAGGACGTCGCCAAGGAAGTCACCGACAAGCTGTCGAAGATCTATCGCCGACCCAACGCGACGGTGAACATCGCCATCGCGCCGAGCAACAAGGTATTCATCGGCGGTGCCGTACCCAACGCCGCCTTCTTCGACCTGGTCGGCCACGCCACTCTGGAACAGGTATTGCTGGCATCTGGCGGTGTACTGCCCTCGGCCGACAGCGACAACGTCGCGTTGCTGCGCGCCGGCGATGACGGCAAGTACAAGCTGTATTTCTTCAGCCTGGCCAACCTACTACAGGAGAAGGACCGCCCCATGGTGGCCATGCAACGTGGCGACATCATCTACGTACCGCAATCCGGCATCGGCAGCGCCGTGGAGGCCGTGGACATGTACTTCACTCGCCTGATTCCGATCAACAAGGGTATCGGAGTCGGTTTCAACTACGACCTCAACGACACCCAGGTCAAGGATAGCGGCAACACCTACAACAGCAGCCAGACCATCGTGAACCCCTGATGCATCTACTCAAGACCGACCATGCCTTGGCTGCTGCTGACCTCCAGTTGCGCCACCCACTACAGACCCAGCTTCAGCTGCGCACGCCTCAGACCGCACAGGGAGTGTTCTAGATGATCGACATTCGTTCCTTCCGCGACTTGCTGCGGCTGTTCTTCATCTTCCGCCGCGAGTTCCAGTGGGCGGTCATCGTCACCGTGGTCGTAGCCGTGCTCGGTGCATTCCTGCTACCAACCAAGTACGAATCCAACGCACGCCTGCTGGTCAAACCGGGGCGCGAAAGCACGACCATGCCGATCGAAGTCGCCAACCGCCAGGCCTTGATCGCGCCCAGCACCCAACGCGATCCGATCGTGGACGAAGAAAAGATGCTGACCGGCCGGCCCATCGTGCGCATGGTCGCCGAGCGCTATATCGAACAGATGGCCGGCTATCAGCCGCAGGGCTTCTGGAAAACCGTCAAGTTCTATGTCGGCAAGGTGTTCAACTGGGGCATCGAGCTGATCCGCGGCATTCTGCAGATGCTAGGCATCGTCGAAGCTCAGAGTGACGTCGAGCGCTTGGCCAAAAAACTGGAAAAGAACTTCACGGTAGGCCACGAGCCTGGATCGGCAGTGATGGAGGTCAGCTTTACCTGGAACGACCCGGCCATTGCTCAGAAAGTTGTGGAAACCTGGATCGATGCCTTCCTTGAGGAGCGCACTCGCACTCTCGGCCGCAAGAGCCTGTACACCTTCTACGAAAACGAAATGAAGAAGGTCGACGGTCAGATCGGCTTGCTCAAGACCGACCTGCAAGGTCGCCTGCAGGGCATCCACTCGATCAGCGTGAAGGAGCGCCTGGAAAACCTTACCAACCAGGTCAACCGCCTGGCAGACGCACGCGCCGAACTGGTCAACGACCAAGCCGGTATCCGCAGCTTCCTTACCGATGCACGCCTGCAGCTTAAGCGTCAGCCGCAGGAAGTGATCACAGCTCGGGAAGTTAGCCTCAACCCGTCGCAGCTCGACCTCAAGCGTCGCCTCAACACCCTCGAACAGGAGCGCGCCGTCCTGCTGCGCACCTTCCTGCCCGATGCACCACCAGTCAAGGAAGCCGAAGAGAACATCGCCCAGATGAAAGCGATGATCGCCCAGGAAGCCGAACGACTGGAGCGCTCGAAAAACTTCGCGCCCAACTCCATCGTAGTCAGCCTGCGCCAGCAGATCGTCGATGCCGAACTGCGCGAGCGCCAACTTAGTGGCCAGATCAAGGACTACGACCTGCAGCTGGAGCAGCTGCGTAGCGAGCGCGCGCGCGTGATGTCCCAGGAGCCGGACATCAATCGCCTGCTTCTGCAACTGGCCAGCGCCGAGAAAAGCTACGCGCTGTACGCGGAGAATCTGGAGAAAGCCCGAATCGACCGCGAGCTGGACAACAGCCAGATCAGCAACATTGCTCAGGTCGAGCAGGCTACCTTCAATCCCAGCCGGGTCTTCCCCAAGAGCCTGATGATTCTGCTGCTCGCCCTGCCGGCCGGTCTCGCCGTAGGCCTGCTAACGCTCTACATCTGCTACCTGCTGGACCAACGCATCCATGACGGCGCGCGCATCGAGGAAACCTTCAAGGTACCGCTGTGGACCACCCTCTCCGACCTCGGCTCACCGCCCTGGAAGATCAGCAGCCCGTTCACTGCCAGCCTTTATCGGCTCTACAGCCTGCTGCCCAGCGAGAGTATCGACCAGAAGGGCCTGACACTGGCCCTGACCTCCGCGCGCCCCGGAGAAGGCGTCACCTTCGTGATTGATCATCTACACGCCATGCTGGCTGATCGTGGCCATCAGGTACGCCTGGGCGGCGATACTCCGGCCCAGCCTGGTGAGGTCGTGTTACTTGATGCAGCAGGCCTGATGATCAATCAGCAGGCCTTCATTGCTCTGCGCCGAGCCGATCTGATCGCCCTGGTGATCGAAGCCAAGACCAGCACCGTACCGGTGGTCGAGAACGCCTTGTCGGTGCTCAACACCGCGTTCGGCAAAGTCGACGGCATCATCCTCAACCGCCGCCGCTTCGAGGTACCGGCACGGGTGCTGGATATAGCGCGCCGCCTGAGGGGCGAAGGCTGATGCGCATTGCCCTGCTGGCGCCGCTGCCGCCAGAGCAAACCGGCATTGCCGACTATGCCGAACACTTTCGCCGCGCGCTTGAGGCCCGTAGCGTGCAGGTGTTGACGCCACTGCAGGGCTGCACAGCCACTCAGCTGCCGCAGCGCCTAGCTGAGTTCGACTGGAATCAAGTGCAACTGGTCCATGCCGAACTGGGCGGCGGCCGCTTAAATGAGTTCCACGCTCTCGATTACCTGCGCCAGCGGTATCCCCAGTTGCCACTGACCGCGACGGTGCACGACCCTGAGCGCCTGGTCTGGCGTCGCGCGCAACTGCCTTGGCCATTGTCGCTGGCAGAGCGCTTACCGCGCCCGTTGCCCCAAGCTGCAGCCCTGCTGGCCGATCCCCTAACCCTACATGAAGAACGCCGCCTGGCTCGCCATCTGCGCCATGCAGTGACGCTTACCGATCTAGGCGGCCGCTGCCTGGCTCGGCGCATGAGGCTGGCCCCTGGCCAGACAGTCACCATCCCGCACGGCAACCTGCCCCTAGCGCCGGCAGAATTGCCGCAACTGGAGCCACTCCGCCTGCTCTACTTCGGCTTCATCTACCGCGGCAAAGGCATCGAGGATCTGCTCAACGCGCTCGCCCAAGTGTTCGCTCGCCAGCCGGACCTGCGTGGCCGCCTACGCCTAGCCTTGGCCGGCGGCACTGCGCCAGAGATGGCCTTCGGCCCGAACGGGAACTATCTCGACGAGCTGCGAGAACTGGCCGCGAGCCTTGAGCTGAGCGAGCACCTCGACTGGCACCTCGACCTGCCGGGCGATGCCATCGCCAGTACCATCCAGGCACACCATGTAATGGTCCTCCCCTACCGCGAATCGAAAAAGCTCGGCCTTCTCGGTGAGATGCGTGGTACCAGCGGCGCGCTGTCCTGGGCCAACGCCTGTGGCCGCGGGGTGATAACCTCTAACGCACGGGCTTTTGCCGAGGAGGTGGCCAGCGGAAACGGCGCCACCTATCCACAGGGCGATGTCGCGGCACTGTCCCAGGCTATCGAGGCGCTGGCTCTGCGCCCGACAGAAGCCATGCGCTGGGCTGCGCGCGCGGGCGAAATAGGCCGGGAGCGCAACTGGGCGGCCACAGCCGAGCGCTTCCACTCCCTGTTCCGCGCCGCCTGCGGAGAAGCCTGACATGCGCAAAAAACTACTGATCGCAGCGCCGCTCGCTGGTCTGCTCGCATTCTCTCTCGCGGTTTATCCCAACCTGCACGCCGAAGCCAACGGCGTCCAACTCAAAGCTCCACGTGCAGTCGAGTGGCGTGAATTCCTCGGAGTCAACGCGCACTTCCTGTGGTTCCCGCCCGAGCAATACAGCAAACAGATGCAACAGTGGAAGGCACTCGGCCTCGACTGGACTCGCGTGGACCTGCACTGGGACCGCCATGAGCCAGAACAAGGCAAGTACCGACTGGGCGAACTCGATGGTGTGATCAAGCAACTGCAGCAGGAACAACTGAAGTCGGTGTTCTACTTGGTCGGCTCGGCGCCACACGCCACCAGTGCACCCTATGGATCGCCGACACCGGACCAGTACCCGCCCAAAGATCCGCAGCTGTTTGCCGATGCCATGAGCATGTTCGCCAAGCGCTACCCTTCGGTGGACGCCTGGCAGGTCTGGAACGAGCCGAACCTGCCATCGTTTTGGCGCCCGCATGAAGACCCGGTCGGCTATGGCCGCCTGTTGCAGGTCACAGCACCCGCGCTGCGCCAGGCGGCACCAGGCAAACCAGTGATCATGGCCGGCATGGCCTACTACAGCCAGATGCCGGTCAAGGGTGGGCTGATGCTGGAAGAGTTGGGCAAGCTCGGCGTCCAGCAACTCGGTACCGTAGTGGCCTACCATCCCTATTCTCAGGAACCAGAAAGCGACGAACCCGGTGCCAACGATTTCATCCTGCGCTCACAGCAGCTCAATGCCACTCTGCGTGGCGTGCAGGTCCCGGGCATCTGGGCCACCGAATGGGGCTGGTCGAGCTATAACGGCCCCAAGGAACTGCAGGAAATCATCGGCACCGATGGCCAGGCCGACTACCTGCTACGCCGCTTAGCCCTGATGAGTGCGCTGGACTACGACCGTATCTTCCTGTTCGCCCTGGCCGATTTGGACAGCCGGGCCAGTGCCCGCGACCAGCACTATGGCCTGCTCGACCTGCAGGGTCGGCCAAAGCCGGCATACAAGGCCCTCAAGCGCTTCCTCAAGATCAGTGGCCCGCGCCTGGAACCTAGTGATCCCCCCGCGCTGGCGGCCAGTATCGACGACCTCTATAGCATCGCCTGGAAGCGCGAGGACGGACGCAACCTATGGCTGTTCTGGAGCGCCAGCGGCGCCGAAGTGCAGCTGACCAACGTCACCCGCGCCCTGCTGCATGATCCGCTGACCGGCGACAAGCAGACGCTGGAGGACGCCAACGGTCTGCGCTTCAAGGGCAAGCCCAGCCTGCAGATGTTGGTCTGGTGAGGATATAGATGCGTATCCTGTGGATTCTCCCGTACCTGCCTTGGCCCACCTCCAGCGGAGGCAAGACACGCCAGTACCACCTCCTGCGCACCATGGCGGCACGCGGCCACCGCATCACTCTGCTGGTGCAGACCAAGCAGGCGCTTGACGAGGAGACCCGCCAGACGTTGGAGCCGCTGCTGGAGCAGTTGATCGTGCTGCCCCGGCGCGGCCTGCGGCACCCGTTAACCCTGGCAGCCGCACTGTTCGGCCCCTGGCCACTGCTGACCTGCGTCAATGGACTCAGCCCAGCACTGACCCTGCGCTTTAACGCCCTCCTCAAGCAACGGTGGGACATCATCCAGGTCGAGCACAGCTACAGCTTCCAGCCCTATGCCCGCACTCTGCAGCAACAAGGGCAATCGTTCATCCTCACCGAACACAATCTGGAGTCCAGCCTCGGCGGCGCCACTTACAGCCGTTTTCCCACCTGGCTGGCGCCTTTCATAAGCTTCGACCAGTGGCGTGCACGCCGCTGGGAGCGCCAGGTATTCGATGCCGCATGTCGGGTCGTGGCAGTCACCGAGTCCGATGCCCAGGCCATGCAAGGCCTGACCGACACTCCAGTTGAGGTGGTGGTCAATGGCGTAGACTGCCGCGGTTTTGCCGAGGTCCAGCGTGCCGCGCAAAGCCAGCGCATCCTGTTCGTTGGCAACTATGAATACCCACCAAACGTCGATGCAGTAACTTGGGCTCTGGACGAAATTCTGCCGCGTCTCTGGCAAACCCACCCCGAGGCACGCTTCGCCGTAGCCGGTTACGCAATGCCGGGCGAATGGGCTCAGAGATGGCCCGATCCACGCATCGAGTGGCACGGCTTCGTCGACGATCTGCGCACCCTGCAGGCCGAGAGCAGCCTGTTCCTTGCACCACTGCGCCACGGTGGTGGCTCCAAGCTCAAGGTATTGGAAGCACTGGCCGCCGGCCTGCCGCTGGTCAGCACAGCCCAGGGCGTCTCCGGACTAACGCTACGCGACAGCGAGGACTATCGCGCTGGCGAGAGTGCTCCAGCCCTGGCCACAGCCCTAGCACAGCTACTTAGTGACTCCGATCTGGCTAAACAGCTGGCCATCGCGGGTCGCAACTATGTCCTGCAACAACATGATTGGCAGGCTGCTGCCAACCAGCTCGAAAGCGTCTATCAGCAAGCGACCGACAAGGAGTGCCGCGCATGCGTGTAGGTCTGGATTACCGACCCGCCACAGTCGCCCCACAGTCCGGCATCGGCCGCCAGGTGCGCGCGCTAGAAAGCGCATTGCAGGAGCGCGCGCGCACAGAGCTGCTGCGTTTCACCGAAGCCCCCCTGGACCACCCGCAACGCCAGAGTGCCTTCTGTCCGGAGTGGGCCAGCCCCCTAGGAGGTCTACAGCGTCCGCAAGTGCGCCTACGCTTCGAGGCAAACTTCCTGCCCGCTGCACTGCGTGAGCAGGCCGTTGACCTGTACATCGCCACGGCCAACATGGGCCTACCACTGGGCCGCAAGCCTGCCGGACAGCGCCAAGTACTACTGCTACACGACCTCTTCCAGCTGACCGAGCGCAATTACCATCGCTCGCGCCTCAAGGCACTGGCCTATCGACTGATCGATACCCTGTCGGTCGCCTGGTCAGTGTGGCGCGCCGACCGCGTCTGGTGCCCCTCGCAGTTCTCTGCCAACGAAACCCAGCGTCTGTTCCCCTTCGCCAAAGGCAAGGTGCGCGTACTGCCCAACTTGGTGCCCACCCTCGCCAGCACTGATGAAAAGCCCCCCCAAAGTCTGCCAACCCGCTATTGGCTGGCCGTGGGCACCCGCGAGCCGCGCAAGAACATGCCACGCTTCGTCGAGGCCTGGCGCCAGGCACGCACACAATCGGCGGAGGTCCCTGAGCTAGCGTTGGTCGGCGATCCGGACGACCTGCCCGAAGCACTGCGTGCTTTGTCCG
Source organism: Pseudomonas sp. ML96 (assembly GCF_000761545.1). Taxonomy (GTDB): domain Bacteria; phylum Pseudomonadota; class Gammaproteobacteria; order Pseudomonadales; family Pseudomonadaceae; genus Aquipseudomonas. Next base: position 84,681 of record NZ_JPMY01000021.1, read on the forward strand.
GCCTGCACTGGCTGAGCGGCCTGGATGACCAAGAGCTGCAAGCTCTCTATCGCCATGCCGAATGTCTCTGGCAACCGTCCTACGCAGAAGGCTTTGGCCTGCCGGTGGTGGAAGCACTCAGTTTGGGTACGCCCGTGGCCCTGGCCAGAGGTTCAGCCTTGGATGAAGTTGCACCAGCCGACTCACCGCGCTTCGAGGCCCATTCGACCCAGTCCATGCTCGACTGCCTGCTGCACCTGGCAAGCACCGCACCAATCCGTGACGTATCGGCGCTACACCAGTGGAGCCAACGCTTCGCCATGCCAGCCTACGCCGCGCGCCTGAACGAGCTGCTCGAGGAGCTGCGCGCTTGAATATTGGCCTGCCTATCGCCGTCCTGCTCGGCACGCTGTTCGGCGGTCTGCTCTGGGTACTGCCGATCAGCAAGCTGGTCATCCTGCTCGCCGGCGTCACCCTGGCCCTGACCCTGATGCGCAAGCCCCTGTGGGGCCTGCTGCTGTTCGCTGTGCTGGCCACCAGCATTCCGTACACCACGGTGCAGGTCGGCATCCGCACCACCGTCAGTGAAGCCGTGCTGGCCCTAACCTGGGTCGCGGTACTCTGGCAGGCGTTTCTTGGGCGCAACCGGGGGCTGCTCCAATGGCACCCGCTGGAGCGCAGTCTGGCCATATTGATGGCCTACAGTGCCATCCCCTTTGTGGTCGGCATGCTGATCATCCATGCCGAAGGCAACGGCCCGGTGAACTGGGTGCGCTGGCTGATGAACCTGTCGCTTCTGTTCCTGGTGCCGCTGCTGCTGCGTACGGAGCGTGATCGCGATCAGCTAGTTGTTGCACTGCTGCTGGGCAATCTAGCGATGTTGTGCCTGTCGATCTTCATCTTCCTCAAGGATCGTGACGCCAACACCATGATCCCTATCCTCACCGACCTCAAATATGCACACCCCGAGGCAGTCAAAGACATCTTCTCGGCCAACTACCAACGCATGGCGTCGCCCTGGGTACACCCGAACCTAACCGGCGGCATCCTCGCGCTGATGGTACCGCTGGCTCTGCTCTATGGCTGGACCCGCGAAGGCTGGCGGCGCTTACTCGGGTTAAGCGTGGCGATCCTGGGCTGCGCCGGGCTGCTGTTCAGTATCTCGCGCGGAGCAATAGTTGCGCTGGTGCTGGTGCTGTTCTGGCTGAGCTACAAGCGCGTGCCGTATAGCGGGCGTATTATCGGGCTGGGGGCAGCCTTTGGCGCCGCACTGGTGATGTTCTACCCGCCGCTGCAAGAGCGCCTGCTCAGCATGTTCTCAGCCAGCAACGCCAGTACCGAAATCCGCTTCGAGGAATACGCGATGTTCCCCGAAGCAATGGCACGCTACCCACTGGGTATCGGCTTCAAGATCGACCCTCCAGTGCCGGACAGTGGCCTGCTGGGTATTTCCAACCTGTGGCTGAACTTCATCTACAAGATTGGCCTGCCGGGCATGGCCCTTTTCGTGCTAGTCACACTGCGCTGGTGGCGCGAAGTACGCCCTCTGGCCAGCATCACCCAGATCACTAAAGAAAACGCTCTCTGGCTGGGTAGCCTGGCCGGCGTGATGGCAGCGCTGCTGACCGGCATCTTCGATCACTACTACAGCTTCACCTTCGTCATCATCGCCCTGTTCTGGCTGCTCGCAGGCCTAGCTCTACAGCAGGCCAGGCTTTACCCGCAGCAAACCACTGGCCGCAAGGAATCCGCCCAATGAAGCACCGAGTCATGCTCCGCTCGCACCTGCGTAATCAGCTCGACGAGTACGCCAGCAAACTTGGCACCAGCCCGGAAGAGCTCGGCCAGGCGTTCGAGTGGATGCTGGCTAATGATGTGGCCTTCGAAGAAGGTGAACGCTATGCGATCTCCTCCATCGATGCCGAGCAGCGTATTGATCATCCGCTGGCAAAGCGCTTCTACGCGCTGCTCAAGACCGAGATTCCGGCAGAGTTCGTCCCCGTCTACGGAAAGAACTGGGCCACGCTCAGGGATCGCTGGCTGCGTGTCTGGGAGCAGGTATACAACATCATCATCAACAAGATCCCTAGCCACAATGTACGCCTGTGGTGGCTGCGCGCAGGCGGCGCGAAGATCGGCAAAGGCTCGTCCATCTGGCGCAATACTGAAGTGCTCGGAGTGAACAACCTGGTAATCGGCGAAGACAGCGTAATCGCCTGGCACTGCCAGGTGGACGCCCGCGCCGGCCTAGTGATCGGCGACCATGTGGCAATCGCCTCGCACGTACTGATCATTGCCGGCACCCATGATCTGAATGCACCTGAGTTCTGGTCGATCTCCGGCCCGATCTATATAGACGACTACGCCTGGATCGCCAGCCGTGCGCTGATCAGCTACGGCGCACATATCGGGCGCGGCGCAGTAGTGACCGCCAATACCACGGTGGCCAAGGAGATCGCCCCCTACAAAATCGTAGGGGGTAGTGGCGCCAAACCTATGGGAGAACGCCCCCACGACCTCAATTACAAGGTCGGAGGCAAAGGCCTGTTTACCCTGCTGCACTGACATATGTTTAACAGCACCCTCTGGCTGACCCTGGCCACGCTGGCCGGTCTTGTGCTGGGCTTTGCCCGCGAGTGGCTACTGATTGCCGCCTGGGGTGCAGGCCAACGCACCGACGCCTTTCTGGTCGCCCTGTTCCTGCCAGAAGCCGTGCGCATGACACTAGCCGCCGGATTGCTGGCCTCGGCCGCACTGCCGCTGTACCAGGAGCGTGATGAGAGCGCCAGGCTACGCTGGCTCAATGGCCTGACTCCCTGGCTGCTGCTGGCCGCGGCACTACTCACCATTGTCCTCAGCGCGGGCGCTCCGTTGTGGAGCCGTCTGATCGGCCCCGGTCTGGACATGGCAGCACAACACGAGGCCAGCGCCAGCCTGCAGCTGCTGGCACTGTGTGTGCCCGGTTTCCTCTTGCATGCCTGGCTGAGCATTCCGCTGCAAGCACGCGAGCGCTTCGTCCTGGCCGGCCTTGGCTCACTGCTATTCAACCTGCCGTCTGTATTGCTGCTGGCTCTGCAAGGCTCATCCAGCAGCAATGCGCAGCTGGCCATGGCCTGCGTAGCTGGTAGCCTGCTGATGCCTTTGGTGCTCATGCTACCGGCCGGCCGCTTAGGCTGGCGCCCCTGGCGCTGGAGTGGCGAAGAAGGCAGCGGCCGGGAACTGCTGGGCCGCATTGGCCCTCTGCTAGCTAGCAATGCCGCCAGCCAGGGCCTGGCACTGCTGGAGCGAGTGATAGCCAGCCTGCTAGGCGAAGGCGCGGTGACTTGGGTGAACCTGGCACGCAAGTTGGTCAACCTGCCACTGATCGCACTAATGGCACTCAACCAGGTACTGCTCGGCATGCTGAGCAGCAGAGCCAACGACGAGCGCCTCACCATGCTGCGCAGAGGCCTTGCAGCCGCCACGCTGCTCAGCCTGCCTGCGGCAGTGGGTTTGGTAGGAGCCAGCCCCACCCTGGTAGCTCTGCTGCTACCGCAACAGACGCAACAAAGCCCGCTGCCGGCTCTGCTGGCCTGGTTCGCCGTCCCCCTGGTATTCGGTGCTTGGAACGCCATGCTGGCGCGTTACGCCTACGCTGCGGGCGATACGCGTCTGCCGCTGCGCTGCGAGCTGCTTGGGAGCGCAGCCAACGCGCTGTTGCTCGCAACCCTCCCCTTCGCACTGGGTCTGCCCGGCATCGCGCTAGCGGCCCTGGCAGGCGTGCTACTCACCGGCCTACTGCTGCTCAGATCCCAAGGTCTGCTGCATAGCCTGAACTGGCCAGCACAATGGCTGGCTAGCTTGCTCCTGCTTGGTCTGGCGGCTCTGCTGCATCCGCTAACCAATCCCTGGTTGCAGCTGCCACTTAGCACGCTGTACGCATTAGCCTGCCTGGTCGGCCTCGCCGGGTGGCTGAAACCCTGGCGCTAATTGAGCACTTCGCTCAGCGGAATAAATCGCAGCATATCGCCCTCGACATAGGTCCGCTCCTCCAGCACTTCGACCAGGCCATCGGCCCAGGCGGCACTGCGCAGCACCCCGGAACTCTGGTTGGCATATAGCACGGCACGGCCGCCCTCCAGGCGCGCGCGCAGATATTCGCGACGGTTGCCCGGCTTGCTCCAGGCAAACCCCGCCGGCACCGTGAAGGCCAGTGGCTCGACGCGCTGTACGCCGAGCCGGCGCAGCAGATAAGGGCGTGCCAGCAGGCCGAAGGTGACTAGGGTCGAGGCCGGGTTGCCCGGCAGGCCGAGTACCGGCACACCACGGAAGTAGCCGCAGGTCAGCGGCTTGCCCGGCTTGATCGCCAGCTTCCACAGAGCCAGCTCGCCCTCTTCGCGCAATGCCTGGCCGAGGAAATCCGCCTCGCCCACCGACACGCCGCCGGTAGAGAGAATCAGGTCGGCATCTCCCAGTTCCGCCAGAGCCTCGCGCGTGCGCTGCAGATCATCGGGCAGGATGCCGGCATCACGCACCTCGCAGCCCAAACGCTGCAGCCAGGCGCAGAGCAGGCTGCGGTTGCTGTTGTAGATCTGCCCCGGCCCCAGTGCCGTACCGGGCTCGATCAGCTCGTCGCCGGTCGACAGCACCGCCACCCGTGGCCGGCGCCGAACGGCCAGCAGCGCGCAGCCAAGCGTGGCGGCCAGCCCTATCTCCACCGGGCCGAGGCGGGTGCCGGCGCTCAGTACCAGCTCTCCGGCACGGGTCTCCTGGCCTCGCGGACGCACGTTCTGCCCGAGCACCAGCGGCTCGCTAAAGCTCACCCGACCGTCGGCCAGCACCTCGGCGTTCTCCTGCATCTCCACCGTGTCAGCGCCCTCCGGTAGCGGGGCTCCGGTAAAGATGCGCGCACAGGTACCTGGCTGCAGTGGCTGCGGCGCATGGCCGGCGAGAATGCGCTGACTGACCGGCAGCGGCTCGCCGCTCCAGTCGGAAAGACGCACTGCGTAGCCGTCCATGGCGCTATTGGGCCAAGGTGGCAGGTCCAGCCCGGCGACCAGGTCGGTGGCCAGCACGCGCCCATCGGCAGCGGCCAGCGGCACTATCTCGCGATCCTCGATGGGCGTCGCATCGGCCAGCGCCATCAGGCGCTGCAGTGCCTCCTCGACCGGCAGCAGACTCATCCGCGGCTACCGCAAGGCGCGGCCTGCTTCAGGTGCGGCACGAAGTTGCAGGGGCGGTGACGGTTGTCCAGCTGCTCGCCGAGGATGCCATCCCAAGCAGTGCGGCAGGCATTGGTCGAACCCGGCAGGCAGCACACCAGGGTGCCGTTGGACAGACCGGCCAGGGCCCGCGACTGCATGGTGGAGCTGCCGATATCGGCCACCGAGATCTGCCGAAAATATTCGCCGAAGCCATCTACCTGCTTGTCCAACAGGCAGGCCACCGCTTCCGGTGTGCTGTCGCGGCCGGTAAAGCCGGTGCCACCGGTGATCAGCACTACCTGCACCTCATCCTCAGCGATCCACTGCGCCACCTGGGCACGGATGCGATAGAGGTCATCCTTGAGCAGCACACGCGCCGCCAGGTTGTGACCAGCGGCGGTGAGGCGATCGACGAACAGCTGACCGGAGGTATCGGTCTCCAGGGTGCGGGTATCGCTGACGGTGAGAACGGCGATATTCAGCGGCGCGAAAGCCGCCTCGGCCTTGTGGCTCATGGCAGGGTCCGGTTGTGGCGAAAACAGGCCGGTGTTATATCACAGCCCCCACCCCAGAGCGCCGCCATGACCACTGCCCTGCCCCCCTGCTCGATCCTGCTGCTGGCTGGTGGCCGCGGGCAGCGTATGGGCGGGCAAGACAAAGGGCTGGTCGAGTGGCATGGCGAGCCGCTGATCGCGCATCTGCATCGAGTGGCAAGGCCACTGACCGATGACCTGATCATCTCCTGCAACCGTAATCCCGAGCGCTATGCCGCCTTTGCCGATCAGTTGGTGAGTGACGCCGAAGCCGACTTCCCCGGCCCACTGGCCGGCGTCCTCGCGGGCCTGGCCACCGCTAGGCACGACAGCTTGGTAGTGCTGCCCTGCGACGCCCCGCTGATCGACCGAGCACTGCTGCAGGGCCTACGCCAAGCAGCTCTCGAACATCCCGAGAATCCAATCGTGGTGCGTCAAGGCGAACAGTGGCAGCCCATGTTTTGCAGCATTCCTCGCACCTTGCTGACCCCGTTGCAGGCGGCCTGGCAGGCAGGCGAGCGCAGCCCGCTACGCGCACTGCTGCCGCTGGATGTGCAGCCTTGGACGTGCGCGGAAGGTGATCCGCGCCTGGCCAACCTGAACACACCCGAGCTTTTACGCAGCTAGCGCGGAACCCACCGCCTCCCGGCTCGTCATACGTACCCCAAGACCCAGGAGGTACCCATGACTCAGAGATTTCTGCTCACCCTGCTGAGCGCAAGCCTGCTGACCCTGGCCGGGTGCGCCACTCCCAGCGTGATCACCCTCAACGACGGCACCCGCATCCAGACCGTGGACGTCCCCGAGTTCGACGAAGACTCCGGCTTCTATGAGTTCGAGGAGTTGGATGGCAAGTCGGCGCGGGTGAACAAGGACCAGGTCATCACCGTCAAGGAGCTCTGAGCCATGTCAGCCACAAGGAAGTGGAGCTACAAAAAACTTCCCGCTAACCCCTTGTGCCGCAAAACTTTTTCGGTAGAATGCGCGCCATCCTTCGGAGCGTAGCGCAGCTTGGTAGCGCGTCTCGTTCGGGACGAGAAGGTCGCTGGTTCGAATCCAGTCGCTCCGACCAAATTCCCGAATCGACGAAAGTCGATCAAAAAACCGGCCCTAGTAGCCGGTTTTTTATTGCCCACGAAAAAGCCCGCATAGCCATATGGCTTGCGGGCTTTTCTATGATGGCGTCCCAGAGAGGGGTCGAACCTCCAACCTTCCCCTTAGGAGGGGGATGCTCTATCCAATTGAGCTACTGGGACAGCGGGCGGCATGTTAACGGGCATGCCATCTTTTGTCATGCCATTCGCCGCCCTCGCCGCGGCACAAAAAGCGCCCTCTCCTCTCTCGTCACTCCCCAGCAGAACGGCTCTAGCATGAGCCTTAACGAGGCAATCGCCCCTCACCATCACCACGGTTTTGCCGAGTTGCACGCATTTCGGATAACTGGTGCTGGCAAAGCGCCTGTATTAGGCACACAATCAACGTCGTTCAATTGGCGTCAAATAGTCGACCACCGACTTTAAACGAACAGATGCTGTTACCGGCTGAACGGCTAGCGCCTATCATGGTCAAAGCAGCGACAATCAGTAGCTGAATGCCAGCATCGCTTTCCTGAACTAACCGGTTTAATGTATACGCCCTATGAAACAGGCCATCTATTCCAGCCGCACGGCTGACAAGTTTGTAGTCCGCCTGCCCGACGGTATGCGCGAGCGCATTGCCGATGTGGCGCGCAACCATCACCGCAGCATGAACTCGGAAATAATTGCTCGTCTTGAGCAAAGCCTGGTTCAGGAAGGCTCGTTGAGCGATGAGCTGAACCTGCGCCTGGACAGCCCCGAGCTGTCGCTGCACGAGCGCGAACTGCTGCAACGCTTCCGCCAACTGTCGCGCCGCCAGCAGAACGCTCTGGTTTCCCTGATTGCCCACGATGCAGAGATGGCCGCCGAAGAGGCCTGATCATCGACCCAATAATAAAGCCGGCTTTAAGCCGGCTTTTTTGTGCCTATCGATCAGAGCAGGAACAGAGTCGCAAGCCCCAGGAAGATGAAGAAACCGCCACTATCGGTCATGGCAGTAATCATCACACTGGCCCCCATCGCCGGATCGCGCCCCATGCGCATCAACGTCATCGGGATGAGCACACCCATCAGCGCAGCCAGCAGCAGATTGAGCGTCATGGCACCAGTCATAACCAGACCCAGCGACCAGCTGCCATACAGCCAATAGGCCACGACACCAATCACACCCCCCCACACCACGCCATTGATCAGCGCCACGCTCAATTCCTTGCGCAGCAGGCGCGAGGTATTGCCGGTGCTGACCTGATCCAACGCCAGCGCGCGAACGATCATGGTAATGGTCTGGTTACCCGAGTTGCCGCCAATGCCCGCCACTATCGGCATCAGCGCCGCCAGCGCCACCAGCTTCTCGATCGAGCCCTCGAACAGGCCAATCACGCGCGATGCGATGAAGGCGGTGACCAGGTTGACAGCCAACCAGGCCCAGCGGTTGCCGACCGACTTCCACACCGAGGCGAAGATATCCTCCTCCTCGCGCAGACCCGCCATGTTCAGCACTTCGCTCTCACTCTCTTCGCGGATCAGGTCGACCATTTCGTCGATGGTCAGACGACCGATCAACTTGCCATCCTTCTCCACCACGGGCGCGGAGATCAGGTCATAGCGTTCGAATGCCTGAGCCGCGTCATGCGCGTCCTCGTCAGGATGGAAACTCACAGGATCGCTGGCCATCACCTCACCGACCTGTTTGTCGGGGTCGTTGACCAGCAGGCGCTTGATCGGCAGCACCCCTTTGAGCACACCGTCGTAGTCGACCACGAACAACTTGTCGGTATGCCCTGGGAGCTCCTTGAGGCGGCGCAGATAACGCAGCACCACCTCCAGACTGACGTCTTCGCGGATGGTGACCATCTCGAAGTCCATCAGCGCACCGACTTGATCCTCCTCGTAGGACAGCGCCGAGCGCACTCGCTCGCGCTGCTGGGCATCCAGAGACTCCATCAGCTCGAGCACCACATCACGCGGCAGCTCAGGAGCCAGGTCGGCGAGCTCGTCCGCGTCCATGTCCCTGGTCGCAGCGAGGATCTCGTGGTCATCCATGTCCGCGATCAGCGTTTCGCGAACGGCGTCGGACACCTCAAGGAGGATGTCACCATCACGCTCAGCCTTGACCAGCTGCCATACGGTCAGGCGATCACCAAGCGGAAGGGCTTCGAGGATATGGGCAACGTCAGCGGAGTGCAGCTCATCGAGCTTGCGCTGCAGCTCTACGAGGTTCTGACGGTGGACTAGGTTTTCCACTAGGTCGTGGTGCTGGCCTTCCTGGCGATGCGTCAGGCTTTCAACCAGCTTGTGGCGGTGCAGCAGATCGACCACCTGAGCGAGGCGGTCCTGCAGGCTCTCTTGCGGCTTTTTGGCTTCTACTTCAGTCATACGGCACGCTCCACCCCAGCAGCAGGGCGCGCCGCGGGGCTCAATCGATCAGATCGGGCGAAAGGAATTTTGAGTAACTACTGGGTAAGTCCATGGTGGCAATCCACAAGCCTCGGCGAGGCTGACAGAGGAATGATAGCACCCCAGCTCATTTCGAAGCGAAAAAATCAGCCCCAGAACAAGCGCTTGCAGCGCTTTTCTAGAGCGATGCGCAATCTACTTTTCCGACGCATGCGCCATGTCACAAGGCACGCTGGCGCAACAAAAAATCCGGACTAGGCTGGGGTGGCATCGTCAAGGAGGACGAACAATGCTGCGGCCAATCTGCGCAGGAATCTGCGCGCTCTTGCTCCACCCCATTACCGACACTCAGGCATCAACGGTGTTCCGCTGCGAAGACAGTGCCGGTCATATCACCTACACGCTTCACGGCTGCCCAGAAAGCAGCAACCAGGACCTGCAGGACGCTTACAACCCCACACCCGGCCAAGGAAAGGCCGTACCGCTAGCTAAAGCCAGCAAGAGCAAAAGCGGCAAGAACAAGAAAGGCAGCAACCAGACACTTGTCGTAGTCGGAAGCAAGCAGGATGGCTGCGGCAACAAGCTGACTAGCAGCGAGAAGCGGCATGCCGTGATACGCCAGCAGGTTCGCGGCGGCATGACCCAGCGCGATGTAGAGAGCGCCCTGGGTGAGCCCGACAGAATCTCCAGCAACGACGGCCAGATGCGCTATCACTACGCAGACGAGAAAGGCAACAAACGCCAGGTCACCTTCGACGAAGCAGGCTGCGTGCAAGAAAAGAAGAAACGCTGAAAAGACAAAAGGCCCGCATTTCTGCGGGCCTTTTGATTTATGGCGCACTCAGGAGGATTCGAACCTCCGACCGCCCGGTTCGTAGCCGGGTAC
>NZ_JPMY01000022.1 GCF_000761545.1 Pseudomonas sp. ML96
GGCGCCAGGCCGGGTCGAAAAGGCCGCTCAAACGAGCGGCGGGAGTAGCTGATCCGAGGCTTGCGACCTCAGCGGGTACCACGACGGCGCAGTGCAGAAGGCGTGAACTCGCTGTCTGCCGGGACCGGCTTGGCGAAGTCGGCGGTGCCCGCCTCCTCGCTGTCCAGGTTCTGCACGTAGTAACGACGGCTCTGCAGGTCGTGGAAGGCTTCCATGGCCGACCAGGTGGTGGGCAGGTCGTAGTAGTTCTTCAGATAAGCAACGGAGACGCGCCACAGCTCGCCACGGGTGTCGTACTGATCGACGATGGCGGCCTGCCAGCTGTCCTCGTCGAGGAACAGGGTGCGCTTGCCATAGACGTGACGAGCGCCCGACTTGAGCGTGCCCTCCACCACCCAAACGCGATGCAGTTCGTTACGCGTCAGCGCCGGGTTGACGTGACCGACCTGCAGCACGTCCTTGTACTTCACACCATCGGCGGCAATCTTGTAGTTGTTGTAGGGGATGTACATCTCCTTCTTGCCCAGCAGCTTCCAGTCGTAGCGATCCGGCGCACCGTTGTACATGTCGGTGTCGTCGGCGGTACGCAGGCCTTCGGAGGCGGAGATCGGCGTGTCGTAAGCCAAGTTCGGCGCACGGCGCACGCGGCGCTGGCCGGCGGCATAGGCCCAGGCCTGACGCGGCTCTTTCACCTGATCCAGGGTCTCATGTACCAGCGCAGCACCACCGGCCAGGCGCGCCGGGCTCTTGGTGAAGTTCAGGTAGTAGAACAGGATGTTGTTGAGATCGGCGTAGCTGCCTTTCGGGTTGTAGTAGCGGAACAGCGCCTCGACCTCGGAGACCACCGGCGAGAACGCGCCATTGCGCTGCACCGCTGCCTCTACCGAACGGCGAGTGATGTAGGTACCGCGATAACGCACGATGTGGTTCCACAGCGCCTCGAGGCCGTTCTGCGGAATGGCGAACGGAACGCCGCCGTAGGCATCGACGAAACCGTTGCCACCCTCGATCAGCTTGGCAGTGGTGGCGTTCTTGATGCTGTTGTCATACACCCACTGCGGCGCCGAGCCGGAGCGGCGGCTCTGGTACACCGGCATCTGGTAGGTTTCCGGATAGGAGTTGAACAGGGCGATCTGGCCCGCGCTCAGCTTGTCCTTGTACTGATCCAGATTGGCCTTGGTGATGGTGAACAGCGGCTTGTCATCCGGGAATGGATCGACATGGTGCGAACCACTGCCCTTGTAGCCAGCAGGCGCCTGGGTGATGCCACCGGTCCAGGCCGGGATGCTGCCATCGGCATTGCCGGCCTTTTCGGCACCGAAGGGCGTCAGGGTAGTACCCAGCTTGGCCGCCTCGTCGGCGGAAACGGCGGCCAGCGTCGAGCCAGCAGAAAGCGCGAGGGCAACTGCAGCGCCCATCAGCGTGTATTTCATCAGCATGGTGATTCTCCATCAGGTGAGCCAACCGTACTTTTCGGTCAGCTCAAAGGTTCGAGATCAGAACGAGTACTTGACGTTGATACCAACGTTGTCACGGTCACGGCCCGAGTTGTTCTCACCCGCACCATAGAACTCGGTGTACTGCAGTTCGGCTTCCAGGCTGTTCAGGTACGACGCCTTCAGGCCAAGGGTATAGGCCTTGCGCCCCTCGATGAAGTTGCCGGTCTGGTGCGAGTTACCCTCGAAGTCATCCTTGTAGACGGCGTAGGGCGAGAGGTTTACCCCAGCAAACACGTCGTTCCAGGTGCCCGAGAGGACCAGGGTATAGCCGTAAGCGTTACGGTTGATCTGATCCTCTCGCTCACCGCCGGTAACGTAGTCGTTGTTGCCGCGGCCCGAGTAGTAGCGGTTAGCACCATTGGAATCCAGATACTGCAGGCTGCTGCCACGAATATGCTCAGACGCCAGTTCGGCGATACCGAACAGGGAGTCGAAGCTGGCCACCGGCCCAAAGTTGTAGATGGTACCCAGGGATGCGTTGTAGGCCTCGACCCGCTCGTAGTTGTGCAGCTGACCATTGCGAGTGAAGGTCTTGCCAGCAACTTGCGCCGTACCATCCAGCCCCAAACCGGCGAGTGCCGGGTTGGTGTTGACCAAGCTAGCAGCCTGCTGAATCAGATCACCCAGCAGGTCGTTGGTGGTGGAGATACCGATCGGCAGGTTCGGCCGATAGCTCAACTCACCGAATACCGAAGCCTCGCCGATGTTGGTGTTGAAGCTCAGACCATACATGCGGATGTCTTCGACATACTCACGACGGGCCTGTACATGACCCAGGGTGTCCAGCGTAGCCAAACCGCCTGCAGCCTGGATATTCGCCGCTGTAGCCCCGCCAGGCATGGCACTTGCCAGCGTGAACACATCTACACCGGCATAACCATTCAGGTCGGCATAGATGCTCGGCTCTTTGGAGTGGTAATTGACGAAGTAGGCACCGAACTCGGTCGAATTGAGCTCTTCAGCCATGTACTTGAACGACACCCCATACTGGCCGTCGTCCTTGGCATTGAGGTCCGACTTCACATCGGCGACATGTACGTACTGGCTGCCTGGCACGGTGAAGTTGCGGCCACCGGCGCAGAGGCCACCCACCCCAAACGTACAAAGCCCACCTGCACCAGCGTTATAGAACTGCAGCAGCGAAGCGCCACCCAGCGATGCCTGAGGCGCAGCCAGCGCGGTACCTGCAAGGTTGGTATAGGCAGTGTTACCACCATCAGCGAACAGGTCGGTTTCCGAGAAGAAGGTGCCCGACGGATCCAGTGCGGTTTCCTTCCAGTTCCACTGGTAGAAGGCCTCCATGGACAGGCTATCGGTCAGGCCGGCGCTGAAGCTGAGCGCCTCGACAGGGACCAGAACTTCCTTGAGCTCCGAGCCTGGCAGGCGGAATTTGGCGGCATCGATGGGGTTGGTGGTGTTGATGCCACCACGGTAGAAGATGCCCTCGCCCCAGTTGAACACTTGCTTGCCGATCCGCGCGCCCACCGGCATGCCGGCGACGTCCCAGTTGCCGTACAGATAGGAGTCAAGAATCTGCGCATCGCGACCGGCCTTGTGGCGGGTCTCGCGGGTGAAGCTGTCATCCTTGGGATAGTTCTGGCTGGCTTGCAGCGGATCGTTGTTGTCGTAGAAGTCGTTGCGCTTGTCCATGATCTGGGTGTCATAGAAAGCAGTGCCGCGCACGAACAGACCGTAGTTCTGATAGGTGGCTTCCAGATCGGAAGTGATCTTGTACACCTCCGAAACCAGCCCCGTGTCGAAGTTACGGTTACCGTCGTTGGTGTTGACGTCATCGTTGCTCTGATCACGCCCCTGCACCCGGTACAGCTGGCCGTACGACAGGGTGGTATCCAGCGAGCCACTGACCTCGCCATCAGCCAAGCTGAACTCTACTGCACCGGCCGGCACCGCCAGCATCAGCGGAATAAGCCCGGCAAGGGCGAAACCCGCTTTGGCGGGGGCGAAACATAGGGACGACTTGCGCAAGGGAAAGACCATCGGCGGCTCCATGGATCGATTGTTCTTGTTATGCCCGTTCTGCCGGACTGCGCCGGCTCGGCCGATCACGGGTAATTCAAGATCGATACCAACACGCCACTATCAGCTGCATTTCGGCACGAAAGTCCCATAAATGGCCGATGTCGCCCTTATCTGTCCCAATTTGTCGCCTGGGTGGCGCTATTTAACCTTGAGAAACGCTTCTTCTCAGCGAGAGAAACGCGTCTGGCACGGGCCTTTCAGCGGTGATCGAAAGTTGGCCAGGTAGAAAGGAAACACCGAGTAACAGATGGCGTTACCAAGCAAGCGCTCGGTAACGCCATTTCACCTCAGGCCAGGCTCTTGCTGACCACCTCGAACACATCGCTGGACAGCTCGCCGCTGGCAAGGATGCGCTCCAGCTCGCTGCGCATCAGCGCCTGGCGTGCGGCGTCGTACTTGCGCCAGCGGGTCAGCGGGCCGAGCTGGCGCGAGGCGATCTGCGGGTTGGTGGCGTTGAGGCTGATCACCTGGTCGGCCAGGAAGCGGTAACCGCTGCCGTCGGCGGCGTGGAAGTTGACCAGGTTCTGCCCGGCGAAGGCGCCGATCAGCGCGCGCACCTTGTTCGGGTTCTTCATGGTGAAGGCCGGGTGCTGCATCAGCGTCTGCACGCGGGCCAGGCCGCCCGACAAGGTGCTGGCGGCCTGCACGCTAAACCACTGGTCCATGACCAGGGCGTTGTCCTTGAAGTGCTCGGCGAAGGCCTTGAGCGCCTCGGCCTTCTCTGCCTCGAAGGCGGAATTGACCAGCACCGCCAGCGCGGTCAGGCGCTCGGTCATGTTGTCACAGGCGTCGTACTGTTCCAGGGTCGCGGCCAGCACTTCCGGCTTGCCGGTCAGCATCAGGTAGGACAGCGCGATGTTCTGCAGGCTACGGCGAGCGAAGTGGGTGGACTCGGCCACGTACGGCGTGCTGCGCGAGACCTCGCGGTTGGCCTGATAGCGTTTCCACAACAGCTCGAACAATGCTTCCGCCAACTGCGCGCGAGCGAACTCGCGGGCGGCGTGGATGGCATCAACATCGGCCACTTCACTAATCTCGGTGAGGTAGCCCTCGCCCGGCAGCGAGAGCATCTCGGCGACCATGGCCTGGTCCAGCGACTCATCCGCCAGCAGGGTACGGAAGGCCTCGACCAGGCGTTGATCCAGCACCAACTGCTCACCACGCTGATGCTGACCGATCAGCTCCTGCAGCACCTGCACGGCCAGCTGCTGGCCAGCCTCCCAACGGTTGAAGCCGTCGGAATCGTGCTGCATGAGGAACATCAGCTGATCGCGGCTGTAGGGGAAGCTCAGTTTGACCGGCGCACTAAAGCCACGCAGCAGCGACGGCAGCGGCTTGGCCTCGAGATTGACGAAAGTGAAGGCCTGCTCGGCCTGGGTCACCTGCAGCACGCGACTGGTGCCTACCGGCTTGTCCTCGCCAACCAGTTGCAACGGCAGCTCGCGGCCCTGGGCATCGAGCAGGGCCAGCTCCAGCGGGATGACGAAGGGCAGCTTCTCGGCCTGACCCGGAGTGGCCGGGCAGCTCTGGCGCAGCTGCAGGCGGTAGGTGTTGGCCGCCGCGTCATAGCTCTCGCTGACCTCCAGGCGCGGAGTACCTGCCTGGCTGTACCAGCGCTTGAACTGGGACAGGTCCTGGCCACTGGCGTCCTCCATGGCCTTGACGAAATCGTCGCAGGTCACGGCCTGGCCATCGTGGCGCTCGAAGTACAGGTCCGAGCCTTTGCGGAACAGCTGCGGCCCGAGCAGGGTGTGGATCATGCGCAGCACTTCCGAGCCCTTCTCGTAGACGGTCAGGGTGTAGAAGTTGGAGATTTCCATGAAGGCGTCCGGGCGCACCGGGTGGGCCATCGGGCCGGCATCTTCGGCGAACTGGTGGGTACGCAGGTAGGCCACGTCCTCGATGCGCTTGACCGTGCGCGAGTTCATGTCGGCCGAGAATTCGGCGTCGCGGAACACGGTGAAACCTTCTTTCAAGGACAGCTGGAACCAGTCGCGGCAAGTCACGCGGTTGCCCGACCAGTTGTGGAAATACTCGTGGGCCACCACCGCCTCGACGCGCTGGTGCGCGGCGTCGGTGGCGGTCTCGGCGCGGGCCAGCACGCAGCTGGAGTTGAAGATGTTGAGGCCCTTGTTCTCCATGGCGCCCATGTTGAAGTCGTTGACCGCGACGATCATGAAGATGTCCAGGTCGTACTCGCGCCCGTACACCTCCTCGTCCCACTTCATCGACTTCTTCAGGCTGGTCATGGCGTGCTGCACCTTGTCGATGTTCTCCGGCTCGACGTAGATGCGCAGGGTGACTTCACGGGCGCTCATGGTGGTGAAGCTGTCTTCCACGCACCAGAGGTCGCCGGCGACCAGGGCGAACAGGTAGGCCGGTTTCATGAACGGGTCTTCCCAGGTCGCCCAGTGGCGGCCGCCCTCCTCGCTGCCGCTGGCAATCGGGTTGCCGTTGGACAGCAGCACCGGGTAGCTGTGCTGCTCGGCGCTGAGCGTGGTGGTGAACTTGCTCATCACGTCCGGGCGATCGAGGTAGTAGGTGATCTTGCGGAAGCCTTCGGCCTCGCACTGGGTGCAGAACATGCCGCTGGACTTGTACAGGCCCTCCAGCGCGGTGTTGCTCTCCGGGTGGATGCGTACGCTGCTGTCAATGACGAAGCGTTCTTGCGTCGGCTGCAGGGTCAGGTGGCTGTCGCTCAGCTGGTAATCGGCGGCGCTCAGCTCGCGGTCATCCAGGGCCACGCTGATCAGCTCCAGCTGCTGGCCATCGAGCACCAGCGGCGGCAGGCCGGCGCCGGCCTCAGGGTTGCGGCGCATCACCAGTTGGGCATGCACCAGGGTGTGGTCCTCGAACAGCTCGAAGGTCAGGTGCGTCTCGTCGATCAGGTAGTCGGGAGCCTGATAGTCCTTGAGGTAGATCATCTTCGGCTGTTCGGTACGCATGGCTTGTGGCCTCTTATTCGGTGAGTACGGCGACCTGGTAGGCCGTGTATTTGCGCAGGTTGATCACGCCAGTGTCGAGGATCAGGTACTGGCCCTTGATGCCCTTGAGGATACCCTCCACCACCGGAGTTTTCTCCAGGTCATGGCTGGCGACCTTGGTCGGATAGGCATCGACCGGATAGCGAATCTGCACCACCTCGGCGTCCAGCACCGGCTGGATGGCCTGCAGGCCGAAACGCTGCTGCAGCTCGGCAATGCCCTCGGCGCAGCTGGCCAGCAGCTGGTCACGAATGGCCGGCAGATCGACCGGCACAGCGTCGCTCTTGAGCAGCGCGCGCCAGTTGGTCTTGTCCGCCACCTGGCTGCGCAGCAGGTCTTCGACAAAGCCGGACTGCTGGCGAGTAGCGACGCGAAAGATCGGCAGCGCCTGGCTGGCACCCTGGTCGAGCCAGCGGGTCGGCAGCTGGGTGGCGCGGGTGATGCCCACCTTCACCCCCGACGAGTTGGCCAGGTACACCACGTGGTCGGTCATGCAGAACTGCTCGCCCCAGCTCGGCTCGCGGCAGGTGCCTTGCTCGTGATGGCACTTCTCCGGGCTGACGATGCAGCTGTCGCACTGCGCCAGCTTGGTGAAGCATGGGTAGCAGTAGCCCTGGGCAAAACTCTTCTTGGTCTTGCGTCCACAATGGGTGCAATGGATGACGCCGAGGAACTCCAGGCGAATACGCCGCCCCAGCAGTGGATTGACCGGTACTTCCAGCTCATCCAGGCGGAAGGCGTACTGCGCCGTCTCGCCCAGGCGCACCGCCATCTTGCTCAGCGCACCGCGGCCTAGCTCGTTCATCTCGATCATCAGTGCAGGGTATCGTTGGACTTGAACAGCAGGTTCGGAATCGGCTCGGCGTGGGACTGGCACTCCTGCGGGCCCATGTAGCCGGTGCGCTCCTCTTCGGGCAGGTTCTGCACTTCCCAGGCGATCATGGCCTGCAGCGACAGCTCCTTCTGCTCCTGGGTGAGCTTGCGGCCGTCCGGCCACTTGCCGATCTCTACCGCCAACTTGAGGCTCTGGTAGATCTCGGGGGTGATGTTCTCGATCATTTCGGCAAAGGACGACATCGCGGACTCCGACAGCGGAAAGCTAAACAGGGCGGCAAGTTTACCGGCGCAGGCGCGCCAGCGCACCGCCGACGAGACCCGCGGCGCAACCGGCGGCCAGACCACCGACATGGGCGGCGTTGGCAATGGCGCCGAAGCCCAGGGTATCGATCACCCCAGACAGGCACACCAGCAGCCAGATCAGCATCATCACCAGCACGCCACGCGGCAGCTGGTAGGCCGGGGTCGGCGCCAGCAACTGGAAGATCCAGCAGTAACCGAGCAGGCCGTAGAGCACACCGGAGAGGCCGCCGAACAGCGAGGGGCCGCCAAACCAGAACTGCGCCAGATTGGACAACAGGCCGAACACCAGGCTCAGCCCCAACAGCGCAAAGCCGCCCTGGCGAAACTCGATGCGCCGGCCCAACTCCCAGTACCACATGGCATTCATGGCCAGGTGCAGTACACCGAAGTGGATGAACATCGGTGACACCAGGCGCCACCACTGCCCCGCCTCCAAGCTCGTCAGCCAGGGCTGGAAGTACAGGTATTCGCCCTGGATATGGAAATCCTGGAAGGTCAGCCAGCGCAGCGTGGCGAAGTTGTCGCCGAGCAGAGTGACGGCAGCCACCAGCAGAGTCAGCAACAGCAGCGCACTGGTCATCCAGCTGGCACGCAGCTGCGCGACCAAGCCCGGCCGGGCCGCCCTGGCGGGTGTAGGCACTTCTGCTTCCATCGCGCCTTGTGGATAGCGCAGATACAGCTCGCGCACCTGCGCGGCTAGCGGCTCGACCGGCACCCAGAGCACCTGGGCATCGCGCTCCTCGCTGACCCGGTGCGGTACCTGCAGACGGCGCAACAGGGCGACGAAGCCACTGAGATCTTCCTGCAAGGGGCGGCGCAGCGCCTCGATACGGCTCATTGCGGCGCCTCCGGACGCTCCACCTCGACCCAGACAAACTTGCTCGGGTCGATCTGCGTCTCGTCATCCAGGCGATAGGCCACCAGCTTGCCGTACATCACCGCGCTGTAGTCCAGGCAGGCCAGGTTGGCGCGGATCGGCGCCGGGCGGCCACGGCGCCAGTAGTGGCCGACGAACAGCATCGGCTCGTCGGCGCCGTACTGCAGCAGACGGCCCTTGTCGGTGGCGCTCAGCGGCAAGCTGGCCACGTCATCGGGCAGCGCATCGGGCTGGAACACTACATCGCCGTAGGTCTGCGGGTCGCTTTCCCAGAACTTGGTGCGGAAGTAGGCGCGGGTGAAGCCCTCTTCACTGGTCAGGGTCAGGCCCTGCGGCAGGCGCATGTCGGTGCCGCGTAGCAGGCGCTCGAACACCCGATTGGCGAAGCTGCCGGGCACCGCCGAGGCGGTGACGAAATCGCGGTCGACGCGGCCGTCGGCGAAGCGCTGGCGCAGCGGCGTTATCAGCTCGTTGTCCCAGCAGGCATGCACTAGGCGGAAGCGTCCGGCGTCGACGAACAGCGGCAGCTGCTGGAACCAATCGAGGAAGTCGTGCCAGTCGGCCGGGTGCTCCTCGAACTGGCGGAAGGTCTGCTGCAGCAGGCGCTCGTGCCGTGGCGTGTGTTCACGCACATGGCGCCGCTCGCTATTGGGCGGCGCCTCGGTGTACCAGCCGAGGGCGTTGTACTCGTGGTTACCCATGATGCACAGGGCCTGGCCGGCCTCGACCATGTCGTGCACCAGGTGCAGCGCCTCGCGGATGCGCGGGCCGCGGTCGATGATGTCGCCGAGGAAAAGCA
Source organism: Pseudomonas sp. ML96 (assembly GCF_000761545.1). Classification (GTDB taxonomy): domain Bacteria; phylum Pseudomonadota; class Gammaproteobacteria; order Pseudomonadales; family Pseudomonadaceae; genus Aquipseudomonas. The sequence continues at coordinate 9,340 of NZ_JPMY01000022.1, forward strand.
CCATGCGCCGCGGATGACGCCAGACGCCGCCCTCGCGGCGGTAACCCATCTGCTCGAGCAGGCGCGCCAGGCTGCGACCGCAGCCGTGCACGTCGCCGATCAGATCGTAGCCGCGCGCCGGGTCGAGCATCTCAGTCGTGGCTCCACTGGCGGCCGCCCCAGCCGAGCTTGGTGCGGCAGGCCTCGTAGTAGTTGTGATCGAGCGGATGGATCAGGCGCAGCTTGTGCGGCTTCTTGGCCACCGTGATGGTGTCGCCGGGCGCGCAAGTGAAATGGTTCTGCCCATCGCAGGACACCAGCGGGTAGATCGGCAGATCGTCCGCCACCACGATCTTCAGCTCGCTGTTGCCGTCCACCACGATCGGGCGGCTGGACAATGTGTGCGGGTACATCGGCACGATGACGATGGCGTCCAGCTTGGGATGCATGATCGGTCCGCCGGCGGACAGCGAGTAGGCTGTGGAGCCGGTGGGCGTGGCGATGATCAGGCCGTCGGCCTTCTGGCTGCAGACGAAGTGGCCGTCGATGAACAGTTCGAACTCGATCATCTTGGTCGACTTGCCCGGGTGCAGCACCACGTCGTTGAGCGCATCGCCCTGGCCGATGGCCTCACCATGGCGGCGTACCTCGGCCTCCAGCAGGAAGCGGCTCTCTTCGAGGAAACGCCCTTCGAGCACTTCGGCGACCTTGACCTCCAGCTCGTCCGGCTTGATGTCGGTGAGAAAGCCCAGGTTGCCACGGTTGATGCCGAGCACCGGAATCTTGTGCCGGGCCAGGGCGCGGGCGGCGCCGAGAATGCTGCCATCGCCGCCGACGACGATGACCAGATCACACACCTCGCCAAGGATCTTGCGCGAGCAGGTCTGCAGGCCATGGCCGGGCAATACCTCGGCGATGGTGTCCTCGAGAATCACATGCAGGTGGCGCTCGAGCAGGAAGTTCTTCAGGCGGCGAATGGTATCGAGCACCTGGGCACTGCCCAGACGACCGATGACGCCGATATTGCGGAATTGCTCCATGGGGCGCTCTGCAACGGGGAGAATTGCCCGAATTATGGGCGAAAGGCGCTAACCGCAGCAAACCGCGTCGGCTATGCTCGGCCGATGCGAACGCCTCTCGACGAGCTGCTGGCGCACCTGCGCCACCCGCAGGTCCGCGACCTGGCCTGGACCCTGCTCTCCCCCGGCATCCTCACGGGGAGCGAACTGCCGCTGCGCCACCCGCTCGCTGCCAGCCCCTGGCTGCACGATGCCCAGCGCCTGGGCGACTGGCTGCAGCAGCAGGAAGCCCGGCCCGAAGCCCTGCAGGTCTATCTGGCCAACGGTTCCAGCCGCCTGGGCCACTACTACGAACGGCTGTGGCAGTTCGCCCTAGCCGCCGCCCCGGATGTCGAGCTGCTGGCGGCCAACCTGCCAGTGCGCCAGGCCGGCCACACTCTGGGCGAGCTGGATCTGCTGTTGCGCGACGATGAGGGCGTGCACCACCTGGAGCTGGCGGTAAAACTCTACCTGGGGCCCGAGAGGGATTGCGGCGAGGAGGCTGGCAACTGGCTGGGGCCCTCCAGCGAGGACCGTCTCGATCTCAAGCTCAAACACCTGCGCCAGCACCAGCTACCACTGGCCAGCAGCGCCGCCGGCCAGCAGACCTTGGCGGAGCTGACCGACGCAGCGCCCCACTCCGCCGCCTGGCTAGGCGGCTATCTGTTCTATCCCTGGCAGCAGGCCTGTGCCGCACCGATTGGCAGCGGCCTCGACCATCTGCGCGGACGCTGGCTGCATCGTCGCGACTGGTCACAGCTGGTGAGTGGGCAACCGCACTGGCAGCCCCTGCAGCGCCGCGCCTGGCTGGCTCCGGCGCGTGTGCCCGAGGGGCAATGCTGGCCGCGCGAGCAGCTGGATGCTTGGTTCACGCAGCTGGATAGCCAGGCGCCCGCGCAGCTGCTGGTGCGCCTGGAGCAGAACGGCGGTGGCGACTGGCATGAGCGCGAACGGCTGTTCCTGGTGGGCGATGCCTGGCCCGCACCGGGCTAGTGGCTGCGTTCGGTGCGCCCGCCGGAGCGCGCCAGATAACCGGGACCGCTCTCGCAGAGCAGCGCCCCACGCTGCACCGCCGGCAAGGCATCCAGACCGTCACGCAGGGCATAGGCATTGAAGCCAAGCTGCGAGAGGAGGAACACCGCGCTGGCGCTGCGCTTGCCGCTGTCGCAGTAGCACAGGTAGGTCTTGCTCTTGTCCAGCAGGCGCACCTTCAGGCGCAGCAGGTGCAGCGGCATATTCAGCGCCTGCTGGGCATGGGCCTGCTCGTATTCGGCCAGCAGGCGCACATCCAGCCACTGGGCGCCGCTTGAGAGCAGGCGCGCCGCTTCGCCGAAGGACACCTCGTCCACCACCGGCGCCTTGAGCAAAGCGAAAAAGTCATGCCGATCGAGACGCAGCACCACGCCGGGCTCGATCAGGGTCACGGTGGCGTTGCGTGGCTGGTCGGAGAGCAACGCCTCTTCGCCGAAGCAGGCGCCGACCTCCAGCTCGGCCAGCACCTGGCGGCCACTGTCGTCGCCGCGAAACACCTCGGCCCGGCCACTCTTGAGGAAGTAGCAGCAATCGCCTGCCTCGCCCTCGATCAGCACTCGGCTACCCGCCGGCAGGTCGATCGGGCGCAAACGGTCGAGCATGGCCCGCACATTGGCCGGTGGCACCTTGGCAAACAGCGGGTTCTCCAGCAGGCGCTCCAGCCACTCGATGTCGTCACCGCTGCTGCCCAGATCGAGCAGCAGGTCCTGGTAGGCCAGGCGCCAGGTGAGCAGGCGACTGAGATTGACGGAGTCCAGCGCCAGCACGCTGACATCGCTCAGCGCGCGCACCTCGTGCTGGCGTGGCAGGCTCGGCGACAGCGGATGGCAGCTGGCCTCGCTGCCGGCCTGCAGGCGCTCCTCGCGGCCCTCGCTGTCGCGCAGCAGCAGTTCGCCGGAGAGCAGGTAATAGGTGGTGCGAGCCTGGTCACCCTGACGGAACAGCAACTGTCCGGCCAACAGCGGCTGCGGCACCAGCTGGCCGCGCAATTCGCGCCATTGCTGCTCGGAAAGCACGTTGAGCGGGGTGAAACTGCGCAGCTGGTCGGGATTCAGCGGCTCGGTCATCGACACCAGTCCTTCCTTATTCTGGGTGTGCTGCGCAGGTCGCAGCCAGTTCGGCCAGGCGTTGAGCCATGGCCCGACGCCCCTGCAGGCCACCGGTATGCAGCATCAGCAGGCGCGTACCCGGAGCAAAGTAACCGGCCTCCACCTCAGCGCGCAATGCCAGCATCGCCTTGCCGGTATAAAGCGGCTCCAGCGGCAGATCGGCCTGCCCTTCGCAGTCGCGGATACAGCCAGCCAACGCCGCATCCAGGCGGCCGAAACCACCGCGGCTGGCATCCAGCAGACGATAGCCGGCAGCGCACTGTCCCGCCTCAGCGAGGATGGCTGGCAACTGCTGCTCCACGCCATGTCCGGGCGGTACTGCCATGGCCACATGCACCATGCGCTCGCCGCGCTCCGCCAGTACCAAGCCGGCGGCCGTGGTACCGGTACCGGCGGCCAGCCACCAGCCGTGATAGTCAGCCCAGCCCAGCGCCGCCAACTGCTCGCGAGCCAGATCGACGATCTCGACACAAGCACGCGCCGCCGGCAGACCACCACCGCCCTCGTTCACCGGCAGCAGCGCGGGATAACGCGCCTGCCACTCCAGCCAGAAATCAGGGTGATGACGCTGGCGATAACCACCGTAGCCGAGCCAGTGCAGGCGCATGCCGAAGCTCTGCAGATCACGAACCGTCGGGGTGCTCTGCGCCTCACCGCGCAACAGCCCGACGGTCTCGAAGCCGAAGCGCCGCCCGGCCGCCGCCAGCGCGTGCAGGTGATTGGAATGCGCGCCACCCAAGCTGATCAGGCCATCGGCCCCGGTCGCCGCTGCCGCCGCGATATGCGGTTTGAGCTTGAACCACTTGTTGCCGGAGATCAGAGGATCGAGCAAATCGAGGCGCAACACCGCCACCTCGACGCCAGCACGGGAGAGCCAGTCGAGCTTCAGCGGCTGCAACGGGGCGGAGGGCTGCCAGTCTGGGAGGGTAATAGGCATGGATAAGCGAACCGGCTGCGCGCCCCTGTCGGGCGCCAGCCTTAATGGTAACGGCTCAGAATCTGTTCACGGTCTTCTGGATTAGAGCCAGACAAGGCAAAAACGTCCGAGGAAGCGCAGTTTACGAATGGTAAATGAGCATTCCGAGGGCGTTTTTAACGCCGTATGGCCGCGAGCCAGGAGATCGTGGACAGGTTCTCAGCTCACGGTGCGCAGACGCGCGCCGGCCTTGTGCCGCGCACAGCAGTTGGATTCGCCCACCACGAAGCGACTGGGTGTCTCCACCCGGTCGATCGGCATGGCGCAGCGCTCACCGGACGGCAGGCTGGCCTCGCAGGTTGGCTGCTGGTAGTGGGCCAGCCACTGGCGATACTGCTCCTCGGAGACGAAGCACTTGGCCGCGGCGTAGCTCATCGGGTTGTTCTGATAGCGGGCGATGTCCTGCAGCGGGATGGTCAGGTGGCCGGCGCCCGGATGGTAGACGACAAACACCACACCGAGCTTGGCCAGGCGCTCGAGAATCTGCTCGCCGCCCTGGCTGGCCAGTTCATCGCGCTCACGCTTGAGGTTCTGCAGCTCCTGCTGCAGCTGGGCTTCCTGCTCGCCGCGATAGGCCAGTTCCACATCACGGATCGCCACCTGCTCGCGCGACTCGGCCAGCGCTGCGGCGATCCGCGCCTGCAGCTCGGAGTCGAATTGCGCACGCAGCATGTCCGCCTCGGTACGGCCATTGCGCTCCAGCTCACGCAGCTGCAGAGACAGCTCCTCGCGGCTCTGCTGCATGCTGTCGGCCTGGGCGCCTAGCTGCGCCTTCAGGCTGTTGTTCAGCTCTTCCTGCTGACGCAGGGCCTGGTGCAGGTTGTGGATCTCGGTCTGCAGCGCACGCTGCTGCTCGTCACCGGCCAGCTTGAGGCGGGCCAGCTCTTCCTCGTGCTGCTTGCCCAGGGTGCTGATGCGCAGACGTTGCTGCTTGATCAGCTGGGCGGTTTTCAGGCGGTGTTCCTGTTCGTTGCGCTCGGCCTGTTTCTCGAGCTCCTGACGCGCGGGGTCGGGAGCCTGCCACTTGTCTTCGGCGGCTACCTGCAGACGCTCGGCCAGCACTACCGAGGCGTCCTCCTCCACCAGCAGCCCCAGAGCGTTGCGCTTGACTGCATCACGCACCAGTACCAGGTCGTTCTTGCCTGGAGCCAGACTCGGGTCCCACAGGTGCATCTGGTGCCAGGAAACCGGGCACTGGCTGCGGCAGGCCAGGCGGATCGGGCCGGCACCCAGGTCCGGGCCACGCCCGGCGTTGTCGGCCAGGTGGCGCAGGGGCAGGTTCCAACCCTTGTCGGCACCGCCGTTCTCGTCGAAATCCAGGTAGAAGAACACCACGGCGCGCACCAGCAGCCGCGGGTTGATCAGCACATAGGCCAGACGCATCTGCTGGTCGGCCAGTTCGGGCATGTTCACCACGTTATCGAGCAGTGCTTCGAACTCGGGAAACAACATCTCCTTGCAGATGCCGCGCTCATTGAAGAACAGCACGGCTTCGACCATCTGCGCTTTGTTCTGCATGCTCATGGTTTTCCCTCAAGGCCAACTGGGATCACGATCGACGTACTACGAACTTGAGCGTGCACGTGCATAACCTGCAAAGCAGGCGCAATCCCTTGTTTCGGGCAAGTCTAGGGGAAAACGGAACGCGGGCAATGTGACTGGGTTGGCAGCCGCCCGGCCGCCGCCCGGTATAAGCAGCGACGACAGGACGAAAGTGTGACGGGCTGGGCGTTAGAACCTGCTTACGATCTCGCGAGCTAGAGATAACGGAGGCTGTTTTCAACGCCGTTTAGCCGACGCGCAGCAGATCGTAAACAGGTTCTCAGGCCTTGGCGGCAGCCAGGTAGGGCGCCAGGCGACGACCCATCTCCTCGCCGAGGGCAGCCAGACCGCTCATCGGACGAACCATCACCTCGAACTCGACGATCTTGCCGTTCTCGTCGAAGCGGATCATGTCGATGCCCTTGAGCTCGCGCTCGCCCACCTTGGCACTGAACTCCAGCACCACGTTGAGGCCATCGGCGCTCGCCAGCTCGCGGTGGTAGGCGAAGTCCTGGAACACCTGCAGCACGGTATTGAGGATCAGATTGACCGCCTGCGCGCCCGGATAGGCATTGTGCGCCATGGGCGAGCGGAACACTGCCTGCGGATGCAGCAGCTCCGGCAGCTGGCTCAGATCCTGGGCGGCAATGAACTGGTGCCAGCGCTGTAGGCTGACTGCCGCGGCCGGTTGTAATTGAAGATCGGTAGACATGGGCTTCTCCTTATTGTTGTAAGCCTCAAAGAAAACGCCCCGCACTAGGCGGGGCGTCTGTCGATCAGAGTTCGGCGGCGAGGCGCGAGCCCTGGTTGATCGCACGCTTGGCGTCCAGCTCGGCGGCCACGTCGGCGCCACCGATCAGGTGCACGCTCTGGCCGGCGGCGACCAGGCCGTCCTGCAGCTCGCGCAGCGGGTCTTGCCCTGCGCAGACGATCACGGTGTCGACCGGCAGTACCTGCGGCTCGCCCTCGGCGATACGGATGTGCAGGCCGGCGTCGTCGACCTTGAGGTACTCGACCGAGTTGAGCATCTGCACGTTCTTGTTCTTCAGGCCGGTACGGTGGATCCAGCCGGTGGTCTTGCCCAGGCCGTCGCCAACCTTAGTCTTCTTGCGCTGCAGCAGGAACACTTCGCGCGCCGCCGGATGCACTTCGGCCTTGATCCCGGCAATGCCGCCACGGGCGTCCAGCGCGATGTCGATGCCCCACTCCTTCCAGAACGCGTCGCGATTCAGGCTGGTGGTCTCGCCGGCGTGGGTGATGAACTCGGAGACGTCGAAGCCGATACCACCGGCGCCGATCACCGCGACCTTCTGGCCGACCGGCTTGCGCTGCAGGATGGCGTCCAGGTAGCTGATGACCTTGGCGTTGTCGATGCCCTCGATGGCCGGAGTACGCGGAGCGATACCGGTGGCCAGGATGATCTCGTCATAGCCGCCCTTGGCCAGGTCGTCGACGTTGACGCGGGTGTTCAGGCGCAGGTCGACACCGGTGGTTTCCAGCTTCTTCTTGAAGTAGCGCAGGGTCTCGTAGAACTCTTCCTTGCCCGGAACGCGCTTGGCCACGTTGAACTGGCCGCCGATCTCGCCGGCCGCATCGAACAGGGTCACGCTGTGGCCACGCTCGGCAGCCACGGAGGCAGCGGACAGGCCGGCCGGGCCGGCGCCGACCACGGCGATCTTCTTCACGGTGGTGGTGGGAATGTAGTTCAGCTCGGTCTCGTGACAGGCGCGCGGGTTGACCAGGCAGCTGGTCAGCTTGCCGCCGAAGGTGTGGTCCAGGCAGGCCTGGTTGCAGCCGATGCAGGTGTTGATCTCGTCGGCGCGGCCAGCGGCGGCCTTGTTGACGAAGTCCGGGTCGGCGAGGAACGGACGGGCCATGGAGACCATGTCGGCATCGCCCTCGGCCAGTACCTGGTCGGCGACTTCCGGGGTGTTGATACGGTTGGTGGTGCACAGCGGGATGCTGACTTCGCCCTTGAGCTTGGCGGTGACCTTGGTGAACGCGGCGCGCGGCACCTTGGTGGCGATGGTCGGGATGCGCGCTTCGTGCCAGCCGATACCGGTGTTGATGATGGTGGCGCCGGCCTTCTCGATGGCCTTGGCCAGCAGGACGATCTCGTCCCAGGTGCTGCCGCCCTCGACCAGGTCGAGCATCGACAGGCGATAGATGATGATGAAGTTCGGGCCTACGGCCTCACGCACGCGGCGGACGATTTCCACCGGCAGGCGCATGCGGTTCTCGTAGCTGCCGCCCCAGCGGTCGGTACGGTGGTTGGTGTGGGCGGCGAGGAACTGGTTGATGAAGTAACCCTCGGAACCCATGATCTCGACGCCGTCGTACTCGGCCTGCTGGGCCAGCACGGAGCAGGTGACGAAGTCCTGGATCTGCTTCTCGATGCCTTCCTCGTCCAGCTCGCGCGGCTTGAACGGGTTGATCGGCGCCTGGATGGCGCTCGGCGCTACCGATTTCGGGCTGTAGGCGTAGCGGCCGGCATGCAGGATCTGCATGGCGATCTTGCCGCCCGCCTCATGCACCGCCTTGGTGACGATCTTGTGCTTCTCGGCTTCCTCGACGGTGGTCAGCTTGGCCGCGCCGGAGTACACGCCGCCTTCCTCGTTCGGGCCGATACCGCCGGTGACCATCAGGCCGACGCCACCACGGGCACGCTCGGCGAAGTAGGCCGCCATGCGCTCGAAGCCGCCCGGCTTCTCTTCCAGGCCGGTGTGCATGGAGCCCATCAGGGTACGGTTCTTCAGGGTGGTGAAACCCAGGTCCAGAGGGGCCAGCAGGTTCGGGTAGGCGTTGCTCATGATCATCTCCACGGCATCGGGCTTGTCACGGAAGTCGCCGCACCTCGTCCGGGTGCAGTCGTTGTTGCGGCAGACGATAAAGAGCGGCCGCCGACCACTCAATGATCGAAAAGCACAAGTTATTGATCATAAGTAACAGGCCGACTAGGCAAAGGGCATGGCTTGCCCTAGGCTGGCAGCTCCACTCCAGCCAGGTTTCTCCATGCTCACCCTGCTCCGCCGCGGCCTCTACCTGCTGCTCATCGCCCTGCTGCTCGCCTACGCCGCCTGGACCCAATGGCGCCCCACCAGCTACTTCCTCAGTGATCTGCGCAGCTCGCTGGCCTTCAGCCAGGGCAGCGACAGCGGCCACGGCAACCTGCTGGGCATCCAGCCCGACCTGCACGCCGCCGACTACCGCAGCGCCCTGCACCTGCACCGCAAGCTCGCTGCCTACCTGGAAAAGGCCCGCAGCGAAGGGCTGCTCAATGCCAAGACAGTGGTGATCCTGCCCGAGCACATCGGCACCTGGCTGGTGGCCGCCGGCGAGAAGCGCGAGGCATTTGCCGCTCGCGACCTGGCCGAGGCGCGTATCTGGCTGGGCCTCAGCCATCCGCTGCCGCTGCTGCACGCCGCCCTGCTCAGCGAGGGCAAGGCGCCGCTCAGCGACGCCCTGCTGCGCATGAAGGCCGAGCAGATGGCCGACGATTACCAGAGCCTGTTCGGCGGACTGGCCGAGACCTATGGCGTGACCATAGTCGCCGGCTCCATCGTGCTGCCGGAGCCGAGCGTGGTGGATGGCGTGCTGCAGATCGGCGACGGCCCGCTGTACAACGTCAGCCTGGTGTTCGGCAGCGACGGCCTGCCGCTCGGCCAACCACAGCGCAAGGTGCTGCCGCACCGCGACGAAGACAGCTTCACCGCAGGCGCGACCGACCAGGAACTGCACGTGGTGACCACCCCGGCCGGGCGCCTGGGCGTGCTGATCGGCACCGACAGCTGGCGCCCGGAGAGCTACGCCGCGCTGGCCAAGCAGCAGGTCGAGCTGCTCGCCGTGCCGGCCTTCCTGCCCGGCAACGGCCAGTGGCATTCGGTCTGGCCCGGTACGCCGAGCGATCTGCGCAGCCGCGCCAGCCAACTGGTCGAGAGCGAAGCCTGGCTACTGCATTCGCTGCCCGCGCGGCTGGAGAAGACGCAGGCTCGCGCCGGCATGCTGGTATTCCTGCGCGGACAACTGTGGAGTCTGGGCAGCGACGGCCACAGCATGGCGGTCACCCACTCGGGCACGCAGCTGACCGAAGAAGCGGCCGGCGCGCGCCTGCTCAACCTGTGGCTGTGACATGAAAGCCAGCCGCGTGCGCCTCGGCGACCTGTCCGTCGCCTTCGTCCATGGCCTGGTGGCCGCCCTCGCAGAAAAGGGCATCGCCAGCGAGGAGTTGCTGCGCCAGTTCCGCCTCGACGCCACGCGCCTGGCCCTGCCACGCGAGCGTCTGTCGATTCCGCGCTACATGCGCCTGGGCCACAGCGCCATCGGCCTGTGCGGCGACCCGGCGCTGGGCCTGGAGATGGGCCGCCACAGCCGCATCGGCCAGGCCGGGCTGGCCGGCGTAACCGCCGCCCAGGCACCGACCCTGCGCGAGGCGGCGCGCACGCTGATTCGCTTCGAGCCGCTCTACGCGCACAACTACCGCGGCCAGTCGAGCTTCGTCGAAGATGCCAGCGGTGCCTGGCTGAGCTTCTACTCGATCAGCCCGTACAACGCCTTCAACCGCTTCGTGGTCGACTCGGTGCTTTCCAGCTGGCGCCATCAGCTCGGCGCCCTGCTAAACGAGCCCCTGCGCATCGAACGGGTCGAGATCGAATTCCCCGCCCCCGACTACGCCGAGCGCTACGAACGCTGCTTTGGCTGTCCGGTGGAGTTCGGCGCGGAACACAACCGTCTGCACCTGAGCAACGCCAGCCTGGATCAATCACTGGACCAGCACTGCCCGAGCACCTGGCACCAATTGCTGGAGTTGGCCGAACGCGAATTGGATCAGCTGACCCGCACCCGCAGTCTGCACGAGCGCATCATCCACCTGCTCGGGCCCATGCTGCATGGCCGCGAGCCGGAACTGGACGAGGTCGCGCGCAAGCTGCAGCTACCGAGCTGGACGCTCAGGCGCAAGCTGGCCGAGGAAGGCACGCAGTTTCGTACCCTGCTCAACGAGACGCGAAGGGATTTGGCGATGGCATATATCCGCGATACCGAGTTGGCCTTTGGCGAGATCGCCTACCTGCTCGGTTTCGCCTCGGCCGAGGCGTTTCAGAGAGCCTTCAAGCGCTGGAGCGGCCAGACTCCCGGGGAGTTTCGGCGCAGCCAGCGTCTACAGGCAAATTGAGAACGAGCCTTACAGCTCGGTAGCGTCTTCGGCCGGTTCAGCCGGGTCATGCTCGATGGCGTGGGATTCCAGCAGCTCTTCTACATAGTCATCCATAGGGTCTTCCTCCTGGCGTTAGGTTTCGATTGAAACAAAGACCGTGCCAACAGACTGAAGATTCCCGATGACAACCTGGTGACTGCGGATAATTTTTCCGCCAGATGCGAAAAACCCCCAGCTCTTGCGAGCTGAGGGCTTCTCTTTATATGGCGCAGCGGACGGGACTCGAACCCGCGACCCCCGGCGTGACAGGCCGG
>NZ_JPMY01000023.1 GCF_000761545.1 Pseudomonas sp. ML96
CTGCGTCCCACGCCTAGCCTGGCGAGATTTTTCGCGGCAACGCGGCTTGCGCCGGAACGTCAACAGACCCTACGCCATAACGCCGTGGCTGCGACGCCACGCCCGACGCGAGCGCAGCCGCTAGCTGTTAACCTCGAATCATTTGAACGGGAGATTTCCATGCCACATGACGGCAGCCTGCTGCAGGGCGCAGTCGTATTCCTCTGCGCCGCAGTGCTCGCGGTGCCTCTGGCCAAGCGCCTGCAACTGGGCGCCGTGCTCGGCTACCTGCTGGCCGGCGTGCTGATCGGCCCATCCGTGCTCGGACTGATCGGCGACACCGAGAGCGTCAGCCACTTCTCCGAGCTGGGCGTGGTCCTGCTGCTGTTCATCATCGGTCTGGAGCTGTCGCCCAAGCGCCTGTGGGTGATGCGCAAGGCGGTGTTCGGCGTCGGCCTGGCCCAGGTGCTGCTCACTGCCCTGGTGATCGGTACGGTGGCGCTGTTCGGCTTCCACCAGCCGCTGCCGGTGGCCATGGTTCTCGGCCTGGGCCTGGCGCTCTCCTCCACCGCCTTCGGCCTGCAGCTGCTGGCCGAACGCAAGGAACTGACCAGCCCACACGGGCGCATGGCCTTCGCCATCCTGCTGTTCCAGGACATCGCCGCCATCCCGCTGATCGCCCTGGTGCCGATGCTCGGCGACGCCAGCCCGCACCCGCTGCCGGGCAACGAGCTGCGCGGCCTGCTGGAAGTCTTCGGCAGCATCGCCCTGGTGGTGCTCGGCGGCCGCTACCTGCTGCGCCCGGTGTTCCGCATCGTGTCCAAGAGCGGCAGCCACGAGGTCTCCACTGCCACCGCCCTGCTGGTGGTGATCGGCACCGCCTGGCTGATGGAGCTGGCCGGCATCTCCATGGCCCTGGGCGCCTTCCTCGCCGGCATGCTGCTGGCGGACTCGGAGTACCGCCACGAGCTGGAGTCGCAGATCGAACCGTTCAAGGGCCTGCTGCTCGGGCTGTTCTTCATCAGCGTAGGCATGGCCGCCAACCTCCAGCTGCTGTGGCAGGAACCACTGCTGGTACTGGGCCTGACCTTGCTGCTGATTGGCCTCAAGCTGCCGGTGCTGCTGGTGGTCGGCCGCCTTGCCGGTGGCCTGTCGCGCAGCAGCGCACTACGCCTGGCCGTACTGCTGGCGGCCGGCGGTGAATTCGCCTTCGTGGTGTTCCGCATGGCGCGCAACGAGCAGCTGCTCGATGCGCATATCCACGACCTGCTGGTGATCTCCATCACCCTGTCGATGGCCCTCACCCCTCTGCTGGTGATGCTGGTCGCGCACTGGTTCAAGAGCCCGCCCGCCAGCGCCCGCGAGGTTCCGCCAGAGCTGGAGACGGTGGACAGCGACACGCCGCGCGTGGTGCTGGCCGGCATGGGTCGCATGGGCCAGGTGGTGGCGCGGGTGCTGCGTGCCCAGCATGTGCCTTTCGTCGCCCTGGACAACTCGGTGGACGCGGTGGAGATGTCGCGCAGCCTAGGGCAGATGCCGATCTTCTACGGCAACCCGCTGCGCCCGGAGATCCTGCGCGCCGCCCAGGTGGACAAGGCCGAGTGGTTCATCGTCGCCACCGACGACCCGGAGACCAACCTCAAGACCGCCGAACTGGTGCGCAAGCTCTACCCGCATGTGAAGGTCATCGCCCGTGCGCGCAACCGCCAGCACGTGCACAAGCTGTGGGACCTCAACGCCCTGGCCGTGCGCGAGACCTTCCACTCCAGCCTGGAGATGAGTCGCCAGGTGCTGCGCGGCCTGGGCCTGAGCGAGGAACAGGCGCAGGCGCGTCTGCGCCGCTTCCAGCGCCACGACGAAGAAGTGCTGGAGGCGCAGCACAAGGTCTACGACAACCAGGCCGCGGTACAACAGACCGCTCGCCAGGCCCGTCTGGACCTGGAAACCCTGTTCAACAGCGACGACGACCAGCGCGCCACCTGAGGCGCGCAAGCTTTCCTGCAGGCAAAAAAAGGCCCGCTGTCATCGGACGCGGGCCACAAAGCACTATCGGGTCGTAGGTGAACTCCGCCGGCAACCGATGAGGGTGGCTGCCCTGGGAGTGACACGCGCTCGGACGACCGGCCGAACGCGTGGGGGTATTGCTTAGCGGACGTGAGCGTCCTGGTATTCCTTCTCGGCTTCGTCGAAGCGCTGCAGCATGCTGGCGGTCGGAGCGTTGCCGATGCGGCTGAAGACCAGGATGGCGATGGTACCCAGGATGAAGCCCGGGATGATTTCGTACAGACCCATGCCGATCCAGTTCTTCCAGATGATCACGGTGGCAGCACCGACGACCATGCCGGCCAGGGCGCCGTTACGGGTCATGCCTTTCCACATCAGGGACAGGATCACCACCGGACCGAAGGCAGCACCGAAGCCAGCCCAGGCGTAGGAAACCAGGCCCAGTACTTTGCTGTCCGGGTTCTGCGCGATGAGGATGGCGATCACGGCGATCAGCAGCACCATGGCGCGGCCGACCCAGACCAGTTCCTTCTGCGAAGCGCTCTTACGCAGGAAGGCCTTGTAGAAGTCTTCGGTCAGGGCACTGGAGCAGACCAGCAGCTGGCAGCTCAGGGTGCTCATTACTGCGGCCAGGATGGCGGACAGAACTACACCGGCAACCCAGGGGTTGAACAGGATCTTGGTCAGTTCGATGAACACGCGCTCGCCGTTCTCGTGAACAGGGCCAGCCAGATCAGGGTTGTTGTTGAAGTAGGCGATACCGAAGAAGCCCACGGCCACGGCGCCGCCGAGGCAGAGGATCATCCAGGCCATGCCGATGCGGCGGGCGGCCGGGATCGATTTGACCGAGTCGGCAGCCATGAAGCGCACCAGGATGTGCGGCTGGCCGAAGTAGCCCAGGCCCCAGCCCAGCAGCGAGATGATCGCGATGAAGGACAGATTGCGGAACATGTCGAAGTTGGCCGGGTTGGCCTGCTCGATGGTGGCCATGGCCGCATCGAAGTCGCCGAGGGCGAGCACCACGAACACCGGGGTGATCAGCAGGGCGAAGATCATCATGGTGGCCTGCACGGTGTCGGTCCAGCTCACTGCCAGGAAGCCACCGATGAACACGTAGGCGATGGTCGCCGCGGCGCCGACCCACAGGGCGGTGTCATAGGACAGGCCGAAGGTGCTTTCGAACAGGCGGGCACCGGCCACCACGCCCGAGGCGCAGTAGATGGTGAAGAACACCAGGATCACCAGCGCGGAGAAGATGCGCAGGATCTTGCTGTTGTCTTCGAAGCGGTTGGTGAAGAAGTCCGGCAGGGTCAGGGCGTTGCCGTTGTGCTCGGTCTGCACGCGCAGGCGACCGGCAACCAGCAGCCAGTTGAGCCAGGCGCCGATGATCAGGCCGATGGCGATCCAGCTCTCGGAGATGCCGGCAACGAAGATCGCGCCTGGCAGGCCCATCAGCAGCCAGCCGCTCATGTCGGAGGCGCCGGCGGACAGGGCGGTAACGAAACTACCGAGGCTGCGACCGCCGAGGATGTAGTCGGAGAAGTTCTTGGTGGCCAGGTAGGCAGCAAAGCCGATTGCGATCATCGCGGCGATGTACACCACGAAGGTAATCAGCATGGGGGTGCTAGCTGTCATGGGGGGATACCCTCTCGCTTGTTTTTATGCGCCGCGACGGGTCGTTCGCGGCAGGGTTGGCAAACGCGTCCGCTCGTGGCGGACATCCGGGCGCCCTGATGGTTTGACCAGGGCACCATAAAGTGGACGCCCGCTGCCGGCGCCGCATCACCCGCTTCCCTCCCGGAAACGCCAACAGGGCACGCAATGCGCACCCTGTCAGGATGACGACCTCCGACAAGGGACGAGCCCATACCTTCGGTTTAGTCCATTGTTCTGGCGAAACAAGCACGCAACGCGCAGGCGATCGCCAGAACGGGATGCAGGACTCTAGTGACTGGGGGATGACAGGTTCTTGCGAAAATCTCCGGAGTTTTTGCGAAAAACTCCGGAGCACGGCAGAAACTCAGAACTGGAAGCGTGCCAGCATGTCCTTCATCTTCTGCCCCAGCTTGTGCAGGCCCTGGGCAGCCGACTCGGCCTGCTTGGAGCTGGACATGTTCTGCGCGCTGGCCTCGCGGATGCTCTCCATGGCCTGTACCAGCTGATCCATACCGGCCAGCTGCTGCTGGGCCGAGACGGCGATTTCGGCCACCGCCTGGGCGCCCTCGTCGATATTCAGCGACAGCAGACGAATGGCCTCACCGGCCAGGCCGGACTGTTTCACCCCTTCGCTGACCGCCCGGCTGCCCTGCTCCGCCGCCAGCACGGTGCTGCTGGTGGCGCGCTGGATTTCGCCGAGGATGCCGCGCACCTGCACAGTGGCCTGTTTGGACTGCTCGGCCAGGCTCTTCACCTCCTGCGCCACTACCGAGAAGCCCTTGCCCTGCTCGCCGGCCTTGGCCGCTTCGATGGAGGCGTTGACCGCCAGCAGGTTGGACTGTTCGGCCAGGTCGTTGACCGTAGCGATGATCTCGCCAATGGTCTGCACCTGCTCGGCCAGGTGGGTGATGTTCTCGCCGACCTGATCCATCTGCTGGTGGATGCGGCGCATGCCCTCGACCACTTCCTCCACCGCGCGGCGACCGTCCTGGGATACCTGGATCGAACGCTGCGCCGTCTGTGACACCGACAGCGCGCGCTGGCTGGAAAGCATCGCGGTCTGCTTGATCTCCTCCACCGTGGTGCTGGTCTCGCTGATGGCGGTGGCGGTCTCGGCCGTGCCGGCGGCGATCTGGTAGGCGCCGGCAGCGATCTCGCTGGCCGAATCGGTGAGCACGCCAATACCACCGCGGATATCACCGTTGATCTGGCGCAGGTCGACCAGCATCTGGGCGAAAGCATTGCCGAGCAGGTCATTGTGCGATTGCGGGCGGACCTCGATGGTCAGGTTGCCGGCGGCGATCTGCCGTGCCGATTCGGCCATCTGCCGCAGGGACTGCAGCATGCGCGCGAAGGCCTGGCCGAACTGGTCGTCATGCGACTGTGGTTGTACCTCGACGGCCAGGTTGCCGGCGGCGATCTGCCGCGCCGACTCGGCAGTGTGGCGCAGCGCCTGGATCATCGCGGCGAAGGCCTGGCCGAACTGGTCGTCCTGCGACTGCGGCTGCACCTCGACACTCAGGTTGCCGGCGGCGATCTGCCGCGCCGACTCGGCGGTCTGGCGCAGCGACTGCAGCATGCGCACGATGGCCGCCTGCAGTGCGCCGACCTCGTCCGAGCGCGCATGCACGCTTAGTTCGACGGCCAAGTTGCCGGCGCTGACCTTGTCCGCCACCTCGCTGACCGCGCGCAGCGGGCGAGCGATGTGCTGGGTGAGGAACAGTGCCGCGGCCACCACGATCAGGGCCGACAGGATCAGGCCGATCAGGATGGCCTGCTGCGTCTCCGCCGCACTCTCGGTCGCGGCCAGATCACGCTTGGCCTGCAGGCTCTGCTCGTCGGCGACCATCTCGCCCACCAGGGTACGAATCTGGTCCATCAGCTGCTTGCCCTGGTCGGTCAGCACCTGCTGGCGGGCAGCCTCGAGGCCCTGTTGGCGGCGCAGGTCGATGGTGCTGGCCAGCGACTGCAGGCGCCGCTCGACCAGTGGTCGCAGCTGCGCCAGACGGCGCTGCTGTTCGGGGTTGTCGATGGTCAGCTGGCGCAGGCTGCCCAGTTCTCCGTCTACCCGTGGCAGGGCCGCGGCGTAGGGCTCCAGATATTGATCGGAGCCGGTGATCAGGTAGCCGCGCTGGCCGGTCTCGGCGTCCTTCACCAGCGACAGCAGAGTATTGAGCTGCGCCACCACTTCATGGGTGTGCGCGACCCAGCGCGCGGTCTCCTGCATGTGCAGCGTGTTGCGGTAGGAAATGCCGCCGATGACGACCAAGACCAGCAGAATCGCGCTGAAGCTGCCCCACAGCTTCGCCCCGATCGATAACCTCATGTCCCTGCCTCCCAGGCTCGTTATGACTCCCCGTCATCAGTGATAGCTCAGAATCGCCGATTTGGCCCATGGGCTGCGGCCCGCCTCCATCGGTAAAGACTGACGCTAGCGCTCGATGATCTGCTCGCGCATCGGCGCCAGGCGCGCCAATAGGCGGTTCTGCACCGGCACGGCGACGCCCTCGGCTTCCATCGCATCGATCAGGTCCTCGACCAATGCGTTGAAGTCGCCACGATCGATGTTGAGGCCCTTGTGGCTCTCTTCCATGCTGTCGCCGGTGTACTCACAGGGACCGCCCGCCTCGACGCAGATCTGCTCCACCAGCTTGTCGCGCAGGCGCTCGATGTCGATATCGTCGAAGTGATGGGTGATGCGCGGGTTGCGCGCGGCATTGAGCAGCATGCCCTCGACGATGCGGGTGATGCCGGGTAGCTCGCCGAGGCCGCGGTACAGGCTGTCATCCTTGGGCGGCGGCAACGGAGCACTGGTACAGGCGGTGAGCAGCAGGGCCAGCAGCAACGACGGCAGGCGCATGGTCAGAAACTCCCTTGTACAGACAGGTAGACACCGTCCTGGTTGTCCAGGCCGGCGATCTCGCCCAAACGGGCGTAGGCCAGCACCACGGCCAGGTGCTTGTTGGGAAAGTAGCCGACGAACAGGTCGGACCAGTCGTTCTCGCCAGCGAAGCTGAGGTTGTCCGGCTTCTCGCGGTATTCCACCCCTATCGCCCAGCGCGGGTTGAGCAGCACGGCGACGGAGCCTTCCTTGAGCACCGAGTGCTTGTCGCGGCGGTCACCACCGAAGCCCAGCAGGCCCTGCTCGTTGGCCCGGCTGTAGCGCAGATTGCCGTTGAGCAGCAGGTTGTAGCCGAAGGCGCCACCGAGGAACAGGCGGCTGGCCGCAAGATAGGCCTCGGTGTCCTCGTCGCGCTCGGCGCCGATCAGGCTCGGCACCAGGAAGTCCTTCTGCCGCTTGTATTCGAGGCCCAGGGAGACCTGCGGCAGGCGGTCATAGATCAGGTCGCCGAACAGGCGCACCTTGAGCCCGACTATGTCCTGGCTGAGGCTCTTGTCCGGCAGGCTCAGGTCGCGCGCCAGGGTGCCCAGGTCGAAGCGCTGGCGGGCGTAGCTCAGCTCCATGCGGTTGCCGTAGGACACGGCCAGGCCACCGACATCCAGGCGATAGTCGCCGGTCTCGACCCGCGTCAGGAAACTGCTGCCGCCCCACTCGCCCTCCTCGCCATAACCGGCGATGACTGCCCAGGGCACGATGCCACCGCCGGCCGCGCCGTCGATGCTGGTGGCGCCACCGGTGGCCAGAATGCGCCCCTGCTCGGCGCCGGCGAGAGCGGGCAACAGGCCGCAGAGAAGAATGGTCAGGCGCTTGAGCATGCTCAGAATACCTTTGCCAGAGGAGAACCTTGCCACTGCCGCAGCCACTGTTCGAACGCGGCGGCGGCCATCGGTTTGCCGATCAAGTAACCCTGGGCGGTGTCGCAGCCCCAGCCGGCCAGCAGCTCGAGCATCGGCGCGTGCTCGATGCCCTCGGCAACTACTCGCAGGCCCAGGCTGTGGCTCATCTCGATGGTCGAGCGGACGATCACCGCGTCCTCGCTGTGCGCGTCCAGCTCGCGGATGAACGACTGGTCGATCTTCAGTTCCTGCACCGGCATGCGCTTGAGCTGGGCCAGAGAAGAGTAGCCGGTGCCGAAGTCGTCCACCGACAGCTGGATGCCCTGCTCACGCAGGCGCTGCAGCACCTCCAGGGCGCGCTGCTGGTCCTGCATCATGGCGCTCTCGGTGATCTCGAACACCAGTTGCTCGGCCGCCACGTTCTGATCCTTGAGCAGCCGGCCAACCCGTTCGGCCAGTTGCAGGTCGATCAGGTCCTCGGCCGAGATGTTCAGCGAGATGTGCATGCGCAGGCCCTGCTCGTTCCATTCGTGCAGCTGGCGCACGGCCTCGCCGATCACCCAAGTGGTGAGGATCTGGATGCTGCCGGTGCGCTCGGCCAGGGGAATGAACTCGCCGGGCGAGACCATGCCGTAGTGCGGGTGACTCCAGCGCAGCAGCGCTTCGGCCTCGTGGACCCGGCGGTTGGCGATATCCAGCTTGGGCTGGTAGTAGAGCAGCAGCTCGCCCTGCTCGGCGGCATGGCGCAGGTCGCGGATCAGGCTGATCTGGCGCTGGTGCGCGTCGTCTCGGCCCTGCTGGTAGACCTCCAGGCGTCCGGACTGCTGGGCGGCGTCCTGCATGGCGATGGCCGCGCGGCGCAGCAGATCGTCCGGGTTGTCGCCATGGGCCGGATAGCTGGCGATGCCGATGCTGCAGTCCAGGGCGATATCCAGGGTGCCGACGCGCATGGGCTTGAGCAGCAACTGCTGCAGGCGATCCGCCGCAGCGACGGCGCTGTCGCTATCGCTGCTCTCCAGCATCAGCAGCAGCTCGTCGGTCACAACCCGCGCCAGGCTGTCACCGGGGCGCAGGGTCGCCTGCAGGCGCCGGCTGAGCTGCTGTAGAGCGAGGTCGGCACCCTCGACACCACAGCTGGTGAGAATGGTGCGGTAGTTGACCACCCCGACGTGCAACAGGGCGACAGGCCGCGCCGCGCTGATCGCGCTGCCCAGGCGCTCCAGCGCCAGGGTACGGTTGGGCAGCCCGGTCAACCCATCGTGCAGGGCGTTGTGCGCCAGCTGGCGTTCGCGCTCGGCGATGTCTTCCTGCATGCGGGTGAAGGCCTGGGCCAGGCTGCCCAGCTCGTCGCGGCGCTGCAGGCTGATCGCGGTACGGTAGTCGCCCTGGCCGATGCGCTGCGCCGCGCGGGCCAGCGACTGCACCGGCTGGGCCAGGCTGCGCGCCAGCAGCAGAGCGCCAAGCAGCGAGCCGAAGAAGGCGGCCAGGGCGATCAGCAGGATGTCGTGGTCCAGCGGCGCGAACGCCTGCTCCGCCTGATCCAGCGACTTGTGCAGCAGTGCCAGCACCTGATAGCCGTCGGTGTCGGCCAGGGTGCGCCATTCGCCGAGGTAGCGCTGCCCATCGGCCTGCAGCAGGCGGCCACTGCCCTCCGGACTCAGCCGCAGGATTTCCTCGCGCACACGCCCGTGCAGGCTCGCCGGCAGGGTGCTGACCCAGCCGGTCGCGGCGCCATGCTCGATGGATACCAGGGTCAGCTCCAGATGGGTCAGCTCGCGCAGCTCCTGGGCGAAGGCTTCATCGATGTGGAAACCCATCACTACCCGGGCAATCGGCAGCGGCGCGCTGACCACGGAGTCCACCAGCAGGTACAGCTCGCCATCCAGTGGTAGCAGCAACACCCGCGCGCCCTGCCCGGCCGGCCCCGCCAGGCTGCCGGCCAGGCGCTCGGCCGCAGTGGCGCCGATGTGGTCGTCGCTGCTGCCCTGCAGACTGCCGTCCAGACCGAACAGCAGCACGGCGTCGGCGTTGATCCGCGCTCCGTGGTTGCTCAGGGCCGAGCCAATGGTCTCGCGGTCGCCGCTGGCCACCGCATCCTTGAAGCCGAAGTCCGCCGCCAGCACCTGCACGGCGTCGCGCAACTGGCTCCCGCGCAGCTCGATCAGCTGCTCCAGCACCCGACCGCCGACGCCCAGTTCCTCGCGCAGCTGGCTCTGCACCGCCGCATTGGTGGCCGCCTTGACCGAGAAGTACAGCGCGCCGACCACCACCAGCAACAGCAGGATCAGTACACCGGCGATGCGCGACTGGAAGCTATGGCTGAACTTCACGCGTGGCCTTCCTGAAGGCGTCACCGAAGCCGCTCGACTGCGGTGCCGCCGGCGCAGCAGCGGCGCCAGTCACAGCCAGGGGAAAACGCTGGGTCAGGCCCTGCGCCGGCACCTGCAGGCTGCCGGCCGCCTGCGGCAGCATGTTCGCTAGCTGCGGGTGCCAGAGCGAGACCTCATAGCTGCCCGCCGGCAGGTTGTCGATCAGCAGGCGGCCCTGCGCATCGCTCACGGCGAACCAGGGGTCGTCGGTGACATAGATGTAGCCCACCATCCAGTCGTGGATGTTGCAGCCGAGTACCACCACACCCGGCTTGTCGAACAGCACCGGATCGCTGGGCGTGCCCTTGTACAGGCGCAGCTCGAAGCGCTTGGGCGGCGAGAAGGAATAAACGTGGTGGCGGATGTTGTCGCTGTTGGGAAACTTCACCGCGGTACCACTGCGTACAGCCAGCACGGTGGGCATGAACTGCTTGTCGCGCTGGTCCATGATGCCGGGCGCAGGCTGGGCAGGCGCAGCGGCGCCTTTGAGGCTGAGCACCGCATTGGCCAGCGGCTGGCCCTGGGCATCCACCAGCTCGGCCGTGAGGCTAGCGGCGGCGAGGGGCATGGCGATGCAGCCGAACACGACTGCCAGGGCAGGAACACGGAGCTGCATGGCGATGACTTCCATAACTCGCCGGAGCGGGCGACTGTGCTGCGGGACTTCTCGCAGCGTAGTCGATTCACGCCATCAGGACAGCACGCTGCGGTCGAAGATGAAGCCACCCGGCTCCTGCGGACGATGCTCCAGCAGGTTCTGCGGGCGGCCCATCTTCGGCTGGTTCTTCTCGCCGGTGTCGGCGATCCAGGCGTGCTGCTTCATCTTCTCCAGGCGCCCGCGCAGAGTGGTGTGCTGCACCGCCTGGCCGAGGCAGGCCTGGAACGCGGACAGAGCCTCGGTGACGGTGAAACGCGGCGCCAGCAGATACAGCGGCAGCGAGGTGTACACCGCCTTGCCGGCCAGGCGCTCGGCAGCCTGGGCCACCAGTTGTGCGTGGTCGAAGGGCAACGCCAGGCGCCCTGCCAGCACTTCGGCCAGAGCAACGAAACGCAGGTCATCACCCTGCAGCTCGACGTCGGGCTCCAGCAATGCGAGATAGAAAGTCGACAGCGACCAGCCACGCGGGTCGCGCAGCGCATTACCCACGGTGGCCACCTGCTCCAGGTGGGCCGGCACGATGCGCGCCTTGTCCTGCAGCGCACGCTCGGCGGCGGCGTCCAGGCTGGCATCGGCGCTGCGGCCGTTGACCAACACGCCAGGCAGCGCCCATTCGCCAGCAAACGGCGCCTGGGCGCGGCGGATCAGCAACAGCTCCAGCCCCGCCTCGCCCAGGCGTAGCGCCACGATATCTACCCCGGCCAGCACTTCGGCGGAAGCCATGCCCTCTCCTTCGTCATCTTCAGACTTATTTCATCTTGACGAATAAATCCTGGAGTTTCACCCCGCAGAGAGAAAAATCGCTTGCTAACTTATTTCATCAGATGGAATATGTAGCCATCTCCACGGCAACGAGGAATGCCAAGATGAAAATCGCCAGCTTCGACGTCGATGCGCAAAAGGGTTTCACTCCCCTATGCCCGGACGAGCTGCCGGTTCCCGGCGGCGATGCCATCGCCCCGGCTCTCAACCAACTGGCCGAACGCGCCAGCCTGCGCCTGGGCAGCAAGGATGCGCACAGCCCGCAGGCTGCCTGGGTGGTACCGAGTCACGCGGAGATGCTCAAGCCATTGCCGCTGGCCAATGCCGATCTGTCCTGGGTCAGCCACTGCGTGCCGGGCACGCCGGGCTTCGAGCTGCTCGACGAGCTGCCCGCCCCGCTCGACTACGACTACTTCA
Source organism: Pseudomonas sp. ML96 (assembly GCF_000761545.1). GTDB lineage: Bacteria > Pseudomonadota > Gammaproteobacteria > Pseudomonadales > Pseudomonadaceae > Aquipseudomonas. The sequence goes on from NZ_JPMY01000023.1 coordinate 11,584, forward strand.
TATGGAAAGGCGTGGAGCCAGACCTGCACCCCTACGGCGCCTGCTACCACGACCTGGCCGAGAAGCGCAGCACGGGAGCCATCGAGTTTCTCCGGCAGAATGGCGTGGAGCGCGTGCTGGTTGGCGGCCTGGCTTTGGACTACTGCGTCAAGACCACTGCCCTGCAACTGCGCCGCGCCGGCTTCACGGTCGATGTCTACCTGCCGGCCTGCCGGGCCATTGCCGAAGACACTGCGAACGCCGCCTGCGCCGAGATGCGCGCCGCCGGCATCGCCCTGCATGCCAGCCTGGACGAGCTGGATGCCACGCTGAACACGGATGGAGACAACTGATCATGGCCGAGAGCGTATTTGCCGAACGCATCGTGCAGAACCTGCTGGACACCGACTTCTACAAGCTGACGATGATGCAGGCGGTGCTGCACAACTATCCCAACGCCGAGGTGGAGTGGGAGTTCCGTTGCCGCAACAGCGAGGACCTGACGCCCTACCTGGCCGAGATTCGCTACCAGATCGAGCGCCTGGCCGAGCTGGAGGTCACCGCCGACCAGTTGGGCTTCCTCGAACGCATCCCGTTCATGAAGGCCGATTTCATCCGCTTCCTCGGCCTGTTCCGCTTCAACCCGCGCCACGTTCAGGCCGGCATCGAGGATGGCCAGCTGTGCATCCGCCTGCGTGGCCCCTGGCTGCACGTGATCCTCTACGAGATCCCGCTACTGGCGATCATCAGCGAGGTGCGCAACCGCTACCGCTACCGAGAGGTCCTGCTGGAGCAAGCCAGCGAGCGCCTGTACGAGAAGTTCGACTGGCTCAAGCGCGAGGCCTCGGCCAGCGAGCTGGATGGCTTCCAGGTGGCCGACTTCGGTACCCGCCGACGCTTCTCCTACCGCGTGCAGGAGCAGATGGTGCGGATCATGAAGCGCGACTTCCCCGGGCGCTTCGTCGGCACCAGCAACGTGCACCTGGCCCGCGAGCTGGACCTGCGACCGCTCGGCACCATGGCCCATGAATGGCTGATGGCCCACCAGCAGCTCGGCCCGCGCCTGATCGACAGCCAGAGCGCCGCGCTGGACTGCTGGGTACGCGAGTACCGCGGCCTGCTCGGCATCGCCCTGACCGACTGCATCACAATGGATGCCTTCCTGCGTGACTTCGATCTGTACTTCGCCAAGCTGTTCGACGGCCTGCGCCACGACTCGGGCGATCCGCTGCAGTGGGCGGAGAAGGCCATCGCCCACTACGAGAAACTCGGCATCGACCCCATGAGCAAGACCCTGGTGTTCTCCGACGGCCTCGACTTCGAGAAGTCGCTGCAGCTCTACCGTGCACTTTCCGGTCGTATCAACGTAAGCTTCGGCGTCGGCACCAAGCTGACCTGCGACATCCCCGGCGTCGAACCGATGAACATCGTGATCAAGATGACCGCCTGCAACGGCCAGCCCGTCGCCAAGATTTCCGACACACCGGGCAAGACCCAGTGCCGCGACGAGAATTTCGTCAGCTACCTGAAACACGTTTTCCGCGTATGAGGACCCAGTCATGAGCAACCGCCAAGCCGAAATCGCCGCCGCCCTCGACGTGGTGCCGCCCTTCGCCGACGAAGCCGCCCTGCTGGCGCAGATCGACAAGCGCAAGACATTCATCAAGAACTGCCTGAAGAACTCCGGCCTCAAGGTGCTGGTGCTGGGCGTCAGCGGCGGCGTCGACTCGCTGACCGCCGGGCGCCTGGCCCAGCTGTCGGTCGAGGAGCTGCGCGCCGAGACTGGAGATTCGGGGTATCGCTTTATCGCCGTGCGCCTGCCCCATGACACCCAGCACGACGAGCACGACGCCCAGGATTCGCTGACCTTCATCCGCGCCGACGAGAACGACACCGTCAATATCGCCGGCAGCGTGCGCGGCCTCGGCGAGCAGGTCGCCCATCTGCAGAAGCTCAGCGACGCGCGCCGCGACTTCGTCAACGGCAATATCAAGGCGCGCATCCGCATGGTCGCTCAGTTCGCCATCGCCAACGCCAACAACGGCTTGGTGATCGGCACCGACCACGCCGCGGAGGCGGTAATGGGCTTCTTCACCAAGTTCGGTGACGGCGCCTGCGACCTGGCCCCGCTGTCCGGCCTGGTGAAGCATCAGGTGCGCGCCATCGCCAAGCACCTGGGCGCGCCGCAGCACCTGGTGATGAAGACGCCGACCGCCGACCTGGAAGAACTGCGCCCGGGCAAACCGGACGAAGAGGCCCACGGCGTGACCTACGCCGAGATCGACGCCTTCCTGCATGGCGAGCAGGTCAGCGACGCGGCCTACGCCACCATCGTGCGCACCTACGACAACACCCGCCACAAGCGCGAACTGCCGCTGGTGCCCTGAGGCGGCTCAGCCCCTGGCGATGGGATCGGGCGGCGGCTGATCGGGAATGGTCGGCTCGCCCGGCGGTGGCGGCAGATTCGGCTCGTGGGGCAGGTCCGGGGTATCCGGGTCGGGCTGACCGGGAATGCCGCCCCCCTGCGCCGCAAGGCGCGTGCTGGTATGCGTGGCTGAATCCATGACGAAATCCTCCGTGGCGAACTCTGAAAGGTAGAGTCCGCCCCGCCACAGGAATTCACATGATCTCCTCCCCCACGGGTAAACAGGCACTCCAGACGCCTTGCAGCAAAGTCGGACAGGGCGAACTAGGCTCACAGCGCGGCCCGTGCAGTGAGTCGGGCTGACGTGAAAACCCAGGCCCAGGCAAGGAACCGCTCATGTCCAACCTTCCGCCGATCGACCCTCGCATCCCCCGCACACTGCTCGATACGCTGATCCGCGCCGGCCTCATCGCCACGCTGGTGGTGGCCTGCTACGAGATCTTCCACCCCTTCCTCAGTCTGATGGCCTGGGCGACCATCCTCGCCGTCACCCTCTATCCGCTGCACGGCATGCTCAAGGCGCGCATCGGCGGTGGCGAAGGTCGCGCCGCGGTGCTGCTGGTGGTCATCGCCATCGCCATCCTGCTGGTGCCTGCCTATCTGCTCGGCGCCTCGCTGACCGAGTCGGTGCAGAGCGTGATCGCCGTGGTCAAGGAGGAAGGCGTACATATCCCCGCACCACCCGCCGCCATCGCCGACTGGCCGCTGATCGGCCAACCGCTGCACGCCTTCTGGGCGCAGACCGCTGCCGATCTCAGCAGCGCGCTGCAGCAGGCCGCTCCACATATGAAGGGCGCAGCCCTGGGACTGCTGAGCAAGCTGGCCGGCGCCGGCGTCGGCCTGCTGGTGTTCATCGGCGCGCTGATCATCGCCGGCGTCATCATGGCCTACGGCCAGAGTGGCCACGCCAGCGCCCTGCGCATCGCCAACCGGGTGGTCGCCGAAGGCCACGGCCAGGGCATGACCGCGCTGTGCACCGCCACCATCCGCGCGGTGGCCCAGGGGGTAATCGGCATCGCCTTCATCCAGATGCTGCTGATCGGCGCCGGCTTCATCGTCAAGGGCGTGCCCGGCGCCGGCCTGCTGGCCCTGGGCGTACTGATCATCGGCATCATGCAGCTGCCAGCCACGCTGATCACCCTACCGGTGATCGCATACGTGTTTTTCACCGAGGGCCCCAGCGTGGCGGTGATCATCTTCGCCATCTACACCTTCGTCGCCGGCATGGCGGACAACGTGCTCAAGCCCATGCTGCTGGGCCGCGGAGTGGACGTACCGATGCCAGTGGTGCTGATCGGCGCCCTCGGCGGCATGGTGGTGGGCGGCATCATCGGCCTGTTCATCGGCCCGGTATTGCTGGCCGTCGGCTACAAACTGTTCTGGCAGTGGGTGGACCAGCAACCGGCGCCACCTGCACAGCCCGGCCCAGCGGGCGAGCCCTGAGCCCCGCATGCTCCTGAACCTGCTGGTCGGCCTGCCGGTGATGCTGTTGTGCCTGCTGCTGCAGGCACTGATGGTGGCCCTCAGCCTGCGCTTCTATGTGCGCCGCAAACGCCAACTGGGCGAAGCTTCGATGACGGCCCATATCCGCATGATGGCCCTGGTGATGCTATTGCTACTGCTCGGCAACTTCCTGCAGATGAACATCTGGGCCGGCCTGTACATGGCCCTCGGCGAATTCGAGGGGTTTGCCGAGGCCCTGTACTTTTCCGGCGTGACCTTTGCCACCCTGGGCTATGGCGATGTGGTGCTTACCGACCACTGGCGGCTGCTCAGCCTTCTCGAAGCCGCCAACGGCATCCTGATGTTCGGTGTCTCCACCGCCACGATGACGGCGGCCGTCAGCGATGAGATGAAGGGCTACGCCCAGCAACTGCGGAAACAACAGTCATAGAATGCAAAAAGCCGGGCAATGCCCGGCTTTTCGTTCGACCAAGGCATCAGGCCTTGGGCAGGGTCACACCGGTCTGGCCCTGGTACTTGCCACCGCGATCACGGTACGACACCTCACAGGCCTCATCGGACTGCAGGAACAGCATCTGCGCCACACCTTCGTGGGCATAGATCTTCGCCGGCAGGTTGGTGGTGTTGGAGAACTCCAGGGTCACGTGGCCTTCCCACTCCGGCTCCAGCGGGGTGACGTTGACGATGATGCCGCAACGCGCGTAGGTGCTCTTGCCCAAGCAGATGGTCAGCACGTCGCGCGGGATGCGGAAGTACTCGACGGTGCGGGCCAGGGCGAAAGAGTTCGGCGGGATGATGCAGACGTCACTGTTGATGTCGACGAAGCTCTTCTCGTCGAAGTTCTTCGGGTCGACCACGGCCGAGTGGATGTTGGTGAACACCTTGAATTCGGCGGCGCAGCGCACGTCGTAGCCATAGCTGGAAACGCCGTAGGAGATCACCTTGTTGTCGTCGGCACCACGGATCTGACGCTCGACGAACGGCTCGATCATCCCGTGTTCCTGGGCCATGCGGCGAATCCACTTGTCCGATTTGATGCTCATGGCGGGCGTCCTGAAGCTGTTGGCTGAAAAATGATCGCGCATCTTACCGGGCGCCACGGCATCCGGCAAAGGCCTCCCGGGCCGGTCGACGGCGAGGCGCACGCCCGCTAGGCTGGGCGCCCTCCCCATCAGGAACGGATACCTGCATGTTCGACCAGTTCATCCCCCTGCTCTACCTCAAGCTCAGCTCGCAGAGCATCAGCGGCCTGCTCCTGCCGTCCGGCAAGGCCTTCGACGAACCACCGGTGCTGGCGCTGCAAACCCTCAAGGGCAAGCGCGAAGCCATTGCCGTGGGCCATGCCGCAGCAAAGCTGCAGGGACAGCCACAGGTGGAGATACTCAACGGCTTCGATCACCCACGCTCGCTGCTGGCCGATTTCGCCGTCGCCGAGAAGACTCTGCAGCTACTTGTACGCCAGATTGCTGGGAAAACCTTCCTCAAGCCGGAAGTGGTGCTGCATCCGCTCGAGCATCTGGAAGGCGGACTGACGCAGATGGAACGGCGCGGCCTCTACGAGCTGTGTCGTGGCGCGGGCGCCAACAAGGTCCACCTCTGGACCGGCCGCGAGCTGACCGCCGAGGAACTGCGTTCCCGGCAGTTCCCCACAGACGGCGGCTCGCTGCTGACGCCCTGAGGCGTCAGTCGTCGCTGATCTCGATGGTCGGCATCGCCTGAGCGCCGAGGCCGGACTGGGAGATGCGCGCACCGACGCTACGCGCGGTTTCCTGGTAGATCATGGCGATCTGGCTCTCGGTGTCGGCCACCACGGTCGGCTTGCCGCCGTCGGCCTGCATGCGGATGGCCATGGATAGCGGCAGCGAGGCCAGCAGATCAACGCCGTACTGGGCGGCAAGCTTGGCTCCGCCGCCCTCGCCGAACAGATGCTCTGTATGGCCGCAGTTGCTGCAGATGTGCACGGCCATGTTCTCCACCACGCCGAGCACCGGGATATTGACCTTGCGGAACATCTCCACGCCCTTCTTGGCGTCCAGCAGCGCCAGGTCCTGCGGGGTGGTGACAACCACTGCACCAGCCACCGGCACCTTCTGCGCCAGGGTCAGCTGGATGTCGCCGGTACCCGGCGGCATGTCGACGATCAGGTAGTCCAGGTCATCCCAGGCGGTCTGTGTCACCAGCTGCAGCAGCGCGCCGGAGACCATCGGGCCGCGCCAGACCACCGGGGTGCTGTCGTCGGTGAGGAAGGCCATGGACATCACCTGCACGCCGTGCGCTTCCAGCGGCACGAAGAACTTCTGGTCGCGGACCCGCGGCCGGGTACCTTCCGGGATGCCGAACATGATGCCCTGGCTGGGACCGTAGATATCGGCGTCGAGGATACCGACACGGGCACCTTCGCGGGCCAGGGCCAGGGCCAGGTTGGCGGCGGTGGTGGACTTGCCCACGCCGCCCTTGCCGGAGGCCACGGCGATGATGTTTTTCACCCCAGCCAGCGCCGGCACCTGCTCCTGGGCCTTGTGCGCGGCGATGGCCACATCGACCTGCACCCGCGCCGATTCCACACCATCCAGGCCCTCCAGGGCCATCTGCAGCATCTGCGCCCAGCCGTTCTTGAACAGCCCGGCGGCGTAGCCCAGCTCCAGACGTACGGCGACCTTGCCGCCCTGGATATCGACTTCGCGCAGGCAGCCGGCGCTGACCGGATCCTGATTCAGATGGGGGTCGGTGAACTGACGCAGGCGGGCTTCGACCGCTTCGCGGGTGACGGCGCTCATGGGGCAACTCCGAAAGGCAGAGCAAAACAGGCGGGCATATTACCCTAGGGCCACGCCCCGTACGGATGAAAAAAAACCGCTGCGCCTATATAGTGGCCGACTTCCTTCGTAATACCGTCACGGCCCGATCACCATGTCCGAAGCCCGCAAGATTCTCGTTACCAGCGCCCTGCCCTACGCCAACGGCTCGATCCACCTCGGCCACATGCTCGAGTACATCCAGACCGACATGTGGGTGCGCTTCCAGAAGCTGCGCGGCAACCAGGCCATCTACGTCTGCGCCGACGACGCCCACGGCTCGGCCATCATGCTGCGCGCCGAAAAGGAAGGCATCACACCGGAACAGCTGATCGCCAACGTCCAGGCCGAGCATATGGCCGACTTCGCCGACTTCGGCGTGGACTTCGACAACTATCACTCGACCCACGGCGAAGAAAACCGCGAGCTGTCCGCCGCCATCTACCTCAAGCTGCGCGACGCCGGCCATATCGCCACCCGCTCGGTGACCCAGTACTTCGACCCCGAGAAGGGTATGTTCCTCGCCGACCGCTTCATCAAGGGCACCTGCCCGAAATGCGCGGCCGAGGACCAGTACGGCGACAACTGCGAGAAATGCGGTGCCACCTACGAGCCGACCGAGCTGAAGAACCCGCGCTCGGCTATCTCCGGCGCCGTACCGGTACTCAAGGACTCCAAGCACTTCTTCTTCAAGCTGCCCGACTTCGAGGCCATGCTGAAGACCTGGACCCGCAGCGGCACCCTGCAGGACGCGGTGGCCAACAAGATCGCCGAATGGCTGGATGGCGGCCTGCAGGAGTGGGACATCTCCCGCGATGCACCGTACTTCGGCTTCGAGATTCCCGACGAGCCGGGCAAGTACTTCTACGTCTGGCTGGACGCGCCGATCGGCTACATGGCCAGCTTCAAGAACCTCTGTGCCAAGCGTCCGGAGCTGGACTTCGACGCTTTCTGGAACAAGGATTCGACTGCCGAGCTGTACCACTTCATCGGCAAGGACATCGTCAACTTCCACGCCCTGTTCTGGCCGGCCATGCTCGAAGGCGCCGGCTACCGCAAGCCCACCGCGGTCAACGTGCACGGCTACCTGACCGTCAACGGCCAGAAGATGTCCAAGTCGCGCGGCACCTTCGTCAAGGCGCGCACCTACCTGGACCACCTGAACCCGGAATACCTGCGCTACTACTACGCCTCCAAACTGGGCCGTGGCGTCGACGATCTCGACCTGAACCTCGAAGACTTCGTACAGAAGGTCAACTCCGACCTGGTTGGCAAGGTGGTCAACATCGCCAGCCGCTGTGCCGGTTTCATCCACAAAGGCAATAACGGCGTGCTGGTCGACGCCAACCCCGAGCCGGAGCTGTGGGCCGCCTTCCAGGCCGCCGCCCCGAGCATCGCCGACGCCTATGAAGCCCGCGACTTCTCCCGCGCCATGCGCGAGATCATGGCCCTGGCCGACCGCGCCAACGCCTGGATCGCCGACAAGGCGCCGTGGGCGCTGAACAAGGTCGAGGGCAAGCAGGCCGAGGTGCAGGACATCTGCGCCCTGGGCGTCAACCTGTTCCGCCAGCTGGTGATCCTGCTCAAGCCGGTGCTGCCGAAGCTGGCCGCCGACGCCGAGGCCTTCCTCAACGTCGCTCCGCTGACCTGGAATGATCTGGCCACCCCGCTGGCCAACCACCAGCTGAACCCGTTCAACCCGCTGCTGACCCGTATCGAACCCGCGAAGATCGAAGCCATGACCGAAGCCTCCAAGGAAGACCTCGCCGCCGAAGCCAGCAAGCCTGCGGGCAACGGTGAACTGACCAAGGACCCGCTGGCCGCCGAGATCAACTTCGACGCTTTTGCAGCGGTAGATCTGCGTATCGCCCTGATCGAGAAGTGCGAGTTCGTCGAAGGTGCCGACAAGCTGCTGCGCCTGTCGCTGGACATCGGCGACGAGAAGCGCAACGTGTTCTCCGGCATCAAGTCCGCCTACCCGGACCCGAGCAAGCTGGAAGGCCGCCTGACTCTGTACGTGGCCAACCTGGCCCCGCGCAAGATGAAGTTCGGCGTCTCCGAAGGCATGGTCCTGGCCGCCGGCCCAGGCGGCGAGGAAATCTACCTGCTCAGCCCGGACAGCGGCGCCAAGCCCGGCCAACGCGTCAAGTAAGCCCCACCAAGCAAGGATGCTGATATGAACAAATGGACAGTGGCCCTGCTGCTGGCCGCACTGGCCGGCTGCTCGGACAAGGGCGGCGAAAGTTCGGGCGCAGCCGCCCTACAGGGCGAAAGCAACAAGGCCGGGAGCTACCTGGCCTATGAGCACCATGTAGGTATCGAACTGCCAGGCGAACGCATCACCGAGCGCCTGGCCGCCACTCGCCAGGCCTGCCTGGACGAGCGTTTCGGTGCTTGCAGTCTGATCGCGGCTGAGCAGAGCTCGGGCCAGTATCCACGCGGCGAACTGACCCTGCGCATCGCTCCGGGCGGCGTGGAAAAGCTCACCGCCCTGGCAGCTGAAGGTGGCGAACAGGTCAGTCGCCTCACCCGCGCCGAAGATCTGGCCCAAGTCATAACGGACAACCGCCAGCAGCACGACCAACTACTGCGCCAGCAACAGACACTGCAGCAATACCAGAGCCGTGACGGCCTCACGGTCGCCGACCTGCTGGCCCTGGCCAAGGAGCTGGCGGCCATCGAGGTGCAATTGCAGGCCCTGAGCCAGGAGGCTGCCCAGCAGCAGCGCCGTCTGGATACCAACCTGCTGACCCTGAACTTCACCGGCCCGCGCGAGCGCTCGCGCCTGGGCCTGATCGGCAATGCCGCCGCACGCCTGCTGGACAACCTGGCCGAAGGCACAGCTGCGGTAATCGAATTCGTCGGCTACGGCCTGCCCTTCCTGGTCATCCTCTTCCCTCTGGCCCTGCTATTGCGCTGGCTGTGGCGGCGCATCACCCGTAATTCCGTACGAGACATTCGATGAAGAAGTCCGAATTCGTCACCACCTGCGTGCTGTCGGGTGGCGTACTGCTGGCCGCCTTGCACCACGGCAACGTCTACCGCGACCAATACCGCAGCAAGGCTGAATGCGAGGCAGACTGGGGCCGCTATTCCGGTGCGTGCCAGGAGGAAAGCTCCAGCAGCGGCTCAGGCTATAGCGGTTCGGGCCGCTACTACGGCCCAAGCTACGAGTCGGACGCCCGGCCACGCACCATACAACCGCACAGCGTGGCAGTCCGCGAAACCGTCAAGCGCAGCGGCTTCGGCTTCAGTGGCGCCCGCTATTCGGCGGGCGGCTGATGCGCCGAGTCGACTTCACCCCACGCCCGCACTGGCGCCAGCAGTGCGAAGAGCTGGGTTTCACTTTCCACAGCATCGACGGTACCTACTGGGACGAGTCGGCCGCCTACGAGCTGAGCCTGGCCCAGGTCGAAACTCTGGAAGCAGCCGCCGAGGAACTGCATCGCTTGTACCTGGACGCAGCTCAATGGGTGATCGAGCAACGCCACTTCGCCCCTTTCGCCCTGCCGCCAAGCGCAGAACAACTGATAGTAGATTCCTGGCAACGCCAGGAGCCGGCGCTCTACGGTCGTTTCGACTTTTCCTGGAACGGCCAGGGCGAGCCCAAGCTGCTGGAGTACAACGCCGACACTCCTACCGGCCTGCTGGAAGCCAGCGTGGTGCAGTGGTACTGGCTACGTGACGTTCTGCCCGAAGCCGACCAGTTCAACTCGCTGCACGAGAAGCTGATCGAGCGCTGGCACCAGATCGGTCACGGCCGCGTGTATTTCGCCGCCATCGAGGGCCACGAGGAAGACACCGGCAACGTCCTCTACATGCTCGACGTGGCGCACCAGGCCGGGTTGCCGACCCACTACGTACCGATCGAAGCCATCGGTTACGACGAGCAGCGTCGGATCTTCGTCGACCAGCATGAGCGCTCCATCGAACACTGCTTCAAGCTCTACCCTTGGGAATGGCTGCTGCAGGACGAATTCAGCTCCCATGTCGGCAGCAGCGGTATCCGCTTCCAGGAGCCGGCGTGGAAGCTGCTTCTGTCGAGCAAGGCCATGTTGCCAATCCTCTGGCAACGCAATCCAGGGCACCCCAACCTGCTGCCGTCCAGCTTCGCCGCCGACCTGCCCGAGCCTTACGTACGCAAGCCGCTGTACGCCCGCGAGGGGCAGAACATCCAGATAGTCGGCACCGGCCAGACGCTCGAAAGCGACGGCCCACACGCCGCCGATGCCTGCATCTACCAGGCCTATGCGCCGTTGCCGCGCTTTGCAGATAGCTACACCGTGCTGGGCTGCTGGATGGTCGGTGACCAGGCTGCCGGCCTCGGCATCCGCGAAGACGCCACGCCCATCACCCGCGACAGTAGTCGCTTCCTCCCCCATTACTTCATCGAGTGACCGCCATGGCCCTGCTGCAAAACCTGCCGAACTTCCTGTTCTACTTCACCACCGCCCTGGCCCTGTTCGGTCTGTTCATCAGCCTCTACCTGCACCTGACGCCCTACGCCGAGCTCAAGCTGATTCGCCAGGGCAACCTGGCCGCTGCCGTGGCCCTGCTCGGCGCCGTACTCGGCTTCGCCTTGCCACTGGCCAGCTGCATTGCTCACAGCGTCAGTCTGCAGGACATGCTGATCTGGGGCTTTATCGCCCTGCTGGTACAGGCTCTGGTGTACCTGGCCGCCGCGCGCCTGCTACCGGAGCTGAAGCAGGGCATAGCCGAAGGCCAACTGGCGCATGGTGTATTCCTCGGCGGTCTGGCCCTGAGCGTGGGTCTGATCAATGCCGCGTGCATGGTCTACTGACTGCCCGCTGAGCTAGCGTTGAGGGATAGGCTGGCGCGGTTGTAGCGCCGCGCCAGCGCCGGGATAATACGCCCCCTTTCTAGCCAATCCGCTCCGCCACGCGCATGACCGACTTCCTCTTCGCCCTGATCGGCGCCGCGCTGGTCAGCAACCTGATCCTCGGGCTGCCGCTAGCCGCCGATGCCCTGCGCCATGCCCGCGTGCAGGCACTGGGACAGGCCGGCGCGCTGTTGATTCTGCTCGCCGCGCCTGCGGCCTGGCTGCAGCAACAGGCCCTGTTGGCTGTCCACCTGACTTATCTCTATCTGCTGATCGGCGTTCCGCTGCTGGCTGCACTGAGCTGGCTCAGCCTGGCCCTGTTGCAGCGCCTGCGCCCTGCCCTCGGACAATCCGGCTTGTGGCCGCTGCTGATTGGCAACGGCATGGGTGCCATGCTTCTAGCTCGTTCACTGGATGGTTTCACCGCGGCGCTGGCCCTGGGCATCGGTGGCGGTCTGGGCTTCTGGCTGGTGTTGCAACTGATGAGCGACCTGCTTGAGCGCATCGAACAGTGCGATGTGCCAGTCGCCTTCCGCGGCACGCCGATCTTGCTGATCACCGCCGGCCTGATGAGTCTGGCCTTCCTCGGCTTCAACGGCATGGGGGCAGCATGAGCAACGCCTTGCGTAGCGACGCCCGACGCATCCAGGCCATCGACGCCCTGCTGCCGCAGACCCAGTGCGGCAAGTGCGGCCACCCGGGCTGCAAGCCCTACGCCGAGGGCATCGCCAATGGCGAGGCGATCAACAAGTGCCCGCCGGGCGGAACCGCCACCATCCACGCCCTGGCCCAGCTGCTCAAGGTGCCGGAGCTGCCGCTGGAGTTGCCCGCCGTACCTCCGCAGATCGCCCTGATCCGCGAAGCCGAGTGCATCGGCTGCACCAAGTGCATCCAGGCCTGCCCGGTGGACGCCATCGTCGGCGCGGCCAAACTCATGCACACAGTGATCACCGCCGAGTGCACCGGCTGCGAGCTGTGCGTTGCGCCCTGCCCGGTCGACTGCATCGACATCCTGCCACTGGCCGGCGCCGAGGCCGAAGCCCAGCGCCAGCGCGCCGACCAGTTCCGCAGCCGCCATGAGGCGCATCTGGCCCGCCTGGCGCGCAACGACGCCAAGCGCCAGGCCGAGCGCACCGCACGCACACCGGCGACCCAGCCCGCCATTCCAGTGCAACCGGCCACCAGCAACGACGATCAGTACAAGCGCCTGAAAATAGAGGCAGCCATGGCCAAGGTGGTGCTGGCCAAGGCCGAGAAACAGCTGGCCCAGCACGGCAGCCCCGAGCTGCAGCGCCAGGTGGATGAACTGCGCCAGGCCGCCGAACGTGCCCAGCAGGCCCTGGAACAGGCCACGCCACCAGCGCCAGCGGCTCCCACTGCCGGTATTGCCGCACTGAAGCAGACCAAGATCCAGTTCGCCCTGCGCCGCGCCGAGCTGGACAAGGCCACGCGTCAGGGCGCGGACGACGCCACGCTGCAAGCGCTGCGCGCCAATCTGGAGGCCGCCGCCCAGGCCCTGCACGCCGCCGAAGAAGCCAGCGGCAAGCCGCTGCCCGACCTGGTGCGCACCGACAAGCAGCCGATCGACCTCAAGCTGCGCGAGCTGAAGACCGAGCACGCCTACGCCCGCGCCGAGCTGCAGCGTCTGGAACGGCGCCTGACGGCCAACCCCGCGGCGGCATCGGCAGACACCCTGCAGCAAGCCCGCCAGCGCCTGGCGAATGCCGAGCGACAGCTGCATGACTACCAGCAGCCCTGAAATCGCCTTCGACCCGCGCCCGAGCATGCAGCGGGTGCTGCTCGCCTGCCTGCCCGGCGCCCTGGCCCTGCTCTGGTTCAACGGCTGGGGCCTGCTGGTCCAGCTGCTACTGGCCGCCCTCACCTGCTGCGCCTGCGACCTGCTGAGCCGTCATCTGCGCGGCCAGACGCTCGCCGATAAAGAACGCAGCCTGTTCGAACAGCCACTGCTGGCCGAAGGCAGCGGCCTGGTCAGCGCCCTGCTGCTGGCCCTGGCCCTGCCCAACTACGCGCCCTGGTGGCTGACCGTGGCCAGCGCCGCCTTCGCCAGCCTGTTCGGCAAGGCGCTGTTCGGCGGTTTCGGCAACAACCCGTTCAACCCGGCCATGCTCGGCTACGCCTTCGCCCTCATCGCCTTCCCGGCGCAGATGGTGCACTGGCCGGCGCCTGGCGCGGAACACGGCCTGTTCGGCGCGCTGCAGCAGATATTCGGCTTCGGCCCTGGCCTGCCGGATGGCTGGAGCCAGGCCACGGTACTGGACAGCCTGCGCCACAACGACCGCCTGACCATCGATGAGCTGTTCGCCAGCCACCCGGCCTTCGGCGGTATCGGCGGGCGTGGCGCGGAATGGGTCAACCTGGCCTTCCTTGCTGGCGGCCTGTTCCTGCTGCAGCAGAAGGTGATCCGCTGGCAGGCGCCGGTCGGCATGCTCGGCGCCCTGTTCGTCGCCAGCCTGCTGTGCTGGAACGGCTCGGGCTCCGACTCCAACGGCTCGCCGCTGCTGCACCTGTTCAGCGGCGCCACCATGCTCGGCGCCTTCTTCATCGTTACCGAGCCGGTCAGCGGCCCGGACAGTGCACGCGGGCGCCTGTACTTCGGCATCGGCGTCGGCCTGCTGACCTACGTGATCCGCACCTGGGGCGGTTACCCGGATGGCCTGGCCTTCGCCGTGCTACTGATGAACCTCTGCGTCACCCGCCTGGATCGCCTGGGAGCCGCACGATGAAGCGCAGCGCCGCACTCCTGCTGGCGATCGCCCTGTGTGGCGCCGCCCTGCTCGCCACGCTCCAGCATTTCGCAGCGCCACGCATCGAGCAGCAACGCCAGGCAGCAGCCGAGCGCGCCCTGCTCGACCTGCTGCCTGCCGGCAGCTACGACAACCGCCCGCTGCAACACCCCATCGCGCTGCCGGCCGGCGGCCTGCTGGGCAACGCCCGCGCCGAGTTGGGCTACCTGGCCAGCCTGAATGGCCAGCCCAGCGCCGTGCTGCTGCCGGTGACCGGCAAAGGCTACGAGGGGCCGATCCGCCTGCTGGTGGCAATCACCCCGGATGGCCAGCTGCTCGCCAGCAAGGTCCTGCAGCAGCAGGAGACACCCGGCCTGGCCGATCTGCTGGCTCCCAACCGCGCTGCCTGGCTGCATGGTTTTGCCGGCAAGACATTGCACGATGACACCGCGAGCTGGACGCTGCGTGCCGACCAGGGCCAGGTCGACCAGATCGCCGGTGCCACCATCACCTCGCGCGCAGTGACAGACGCCCTGCAACGCGCCCTGCGCTTCTTTGACGCCGAGCGGCAACGGCTACTGGAGGCGCGACCATGAAGCGCAACCTGCAGGTGCTCGCCTTCGCCCCGCTGGTGGGCGGCACCGACCTGCTGATCAAGGGCATCGGTATCGGCCTGGGCGGCCTGCTGTTGATAGCGCTGTGCGACCTGCTGCAGGCGCCGTTGCGCAAGCATTTGCCCGTCCATGGCCGGTTGCTCGCCACGCTTCTGGCAGGCGCCGTGCTGGTCAGCGGCCTCGACCTGCTTCTGCAAACTCTCAGCAGCGAACTGGCCGCCGCCCTCGCGCTCTACCTACCGCTGTTGCTGCTGCCCTGCCTGGCACTGGCCCTGAATGAGCAGATGGAAGCAAAGCATGGTCTCCAGCTGGGACTGTGGTTTGCCCTGTTCGCCGTGCTGCTCGGCGCCCTGCGCGAAGCTCTCGGCCATGGCAGCCTGCTGGCCCACGCCGATTGGCTGCTGGGCCCCGGCTTCTCTGGCTGGCACTGGCAGACCGGCCTGCCGCTGCTGACGCAAGCCGCCGGCGGCTTTATTCTGCTCGGCCTGCTAGTTGCTCTCTTTCGCCATTTCGACCAAGACGACGCCCGATGAACGCCGCCAAGCGCTTTGAGATCTTCCGCCGCCTGCACGAAGACAACCCCGAACCCAAGACCGAACTGGCCTATACCACGCCCTTCGAGCTGCTTATCGCGGTGATCCTCTCCGCCCAGGCCACCGACGTGGGCGTGAACAAGGCCACCGCCAAGCTCTACCCGGTGGCCAACACCCCGGAGGCCATCTATGCGCTGGGCGTCGAGGGCCTCTCCGAGTACATCAAGACCATCGGCCTGTTCAACAGCAAGGCGAAGAACGTCATCGAGACCTGCCGCATCCTGGTCGAGAAACATGGCAGCCAGGTGCCGGACAACCGCGAAGACCTGGAGGCGCTGCCCGGAGTCGGCCGCAAGACCGCCAACGTGGTGCTCAACACCGCCTTCCGCCAGCCGGCCATGGCGGTGGACACGCACATCTTCCGCGTCAGCAACCGCACCGGCATCGCCCCCGGCAAGAACGTGCTTGAGGTGGAGAAGAAGCTGGTCAAGTTCGTGCCCAAGGAGTTTCTGCTGGATGCGCACCACTGGCTGATTCTGCACGGCCGCTACGTCTGCCAGGCGCGCAAGCCGCGTTGTGGCGCCTGCCGCATCGAGGATCTGTGCGAGTACAAGGCCAAGACTTCCGACGATTGATTTGCCCATGAATCAGGCATGGACCTGATTGAAAAAATCTTTTTTACCAGCCCCAGACTTTGTCGCTATAAGGTGCGCCATCAGCCTCCGAACCCTGGAGTAGGCCCATGAGCACTGGCAAAGAAGACCTCGAAGTAGAAGATGATTTCGTCGCCGAAGACAGCGAAGACGCCGGCGAGCGCACCGTGGAGGTCGCCAAGACCAACCTGACCAAGCGCCGCATCATCGACAACATGCTCGACGAGCGTCGCCTGCAGAAGCAGCTGAACGACTACGACTTCGACCTCTGAGGGTCGGCCATGAAAAAGCCCCGCGATGCGGGGCTTTTTCGTTGCAGCGCGAAGCGGTCAGTCGGCGCGCGAGGGCGACAGCAGCTCGATCTTGTAGCCGTCCGGGTCTTCGACGAAGGCCAGGATGCTGGTGCCATGCTTCATCGGGCCCGGCTCGCGGGTGATCTTGCCACCGCGCGAACGGATGTCCTCGCAGGCCTTGTAGACGTCTTCCACTTCCAGGGCGATGTGGCCGTAGGCGGTGCCCAGCTCGTACTTATCCACGCCCCAGTTGTAGGTCAGCTCGATCACGCTGTTCTCGGCCTCGTTGCCGTAGCCGACGAAGGCAAGGGTGAACTGGCCGTCCGGGTAGTCCTTGCGGCGCAGCAGGGTCATGCCCAGTACTTCGGTGTAGAAGGCGATGGATTTGTCCATGTCGCCGACACGCAGCATGGTATGCAGCAGTCTCATCGGAGTTTCCTCATCGGTGCCCTTTCGCGGGCTTATAAAAACAGAACCCCGGCTCGTGGCCGGGGTTCGTCTGGCTCGGCGCAAGCTTATCAGAACAGCTTGCGGCCCTTGCCGGCGGCGATGCGCATGCGCAGGGCGTTGAGCTTGATGAAGCCCGCCGCGTCGGCCTGGTTGTAGGCGCCGCCATCTTCCTCGAAGGTCGCGATGTTGGCGTCGAACAGCGAGTCGTCGGACTTGCGGCCAACCACGATGACGTTGCCCTTGTACAGCTTCAGGCGTACCACACCGTTCACGTTGGTCTGCGAGGCGTCGATCATCTGCTGCAGCATCAGACGCTCCGGGCTCCACCAGTAGCCGGTGTAGATCAGGCTGGCGTACTTGGGCATCAGCTCGTCTTTCAGGTGGGCCACTTCGCGGTCCAGGGTGATCGACTCGATGGCGCGGTGGGCGCGCAGCATGATGGTGCCGCCGGGGGTCTCGTAGCAGCCGCGGGACTTCATGCCGACATAGCGGTTCTCGACGATGTCGAGGCGACCGATACCGTTCTCGCCGCCGATGCGGTTCAGCTCGGCCAGCACGGTGGCCGGGGTCATTTCCTTGCCGTCGATGGCAACGATGTCGCCCTTGCGGTAGGTCAGCTCGATGTAGGTCGGGGTGTTCGGCGCCGCTTCCGGGGAAACGGTCCACTTCCACATGTCTTCTTCGTGCTCGGTCCAGGTGTCTTCCAGCACGCCGCCCTCATAGGAGATGTGCAGCAGGTTGGCGTCCATGGAGTACGGCGACTTCTTCTTCCCGTGGCGCTCGATCGGGATGGCGTGCTTCTCGGCGTAGTCCATCAGCTTCTCGCGGGACAGCAGGTCCCACTCACGCCAGGGGGCGATTACTTTCACGCCCGGCTTCAGCGCATAGGCGCCCAGCTCGAAGCGGACCTGGTCGTTACCCTTACCGGTGGCACCGTGGGAGATGGCGTCGGCGCCGGTCTCGTTGGCGATCTCGATCAGGCGCTTGGCGATCAGCGGACGGGCGATGGAGGTACCCAGCAGGTACTCGCCTTCGTAGATGGTGTTGGCGCGGAACATCGGGTACACGAAGTCGCGGACGAACTCTTCGCGCAGGTCATCGATGTAGATTTCCTTGACGCCCATGGCCTGGGCCTTGGCACGGGCCGGCTCGACCTCTTCGCCCTGACCGAGGTCGGCGGTGAAGGTCACCACTTCGCAGTTATAGGTGTCTTGCAGCCACTTGAGGATCACCGAGGTATCCAGGCCACCGGAATAGGCCAGAACTACCTTCTTAACGTCCGCCATGCCAATCAACTCCACGGGTTGTACGGAAAACCGGGGATTCTACCGGCCGTGTGGAATGATTTACAGGGGCGCGACAGACTCTAGCGACAAAGCGACAGATTTATTGGCCCGCAGGCCTTCAGGATTTTGCCGCGGGAGTTGCCGGAGCCTCGGCGGCGGGAGCCGCCGGGTTGGCCGCTGGCGCCGCGTCTGGCGCGGGATTGGCCGGAGCCTGGGGGTCGGGAGCGGCCTCGATCACCGGCTCGCGGGACAGCGTCATGGTCACCCGGCGATTCTTTGCCCGGTTGGCCGCATTGCTGTTTTTTACCAGCGGGTAGCGCTCGCCATGGAAGCGCACCACGATCTGCTCGGCGGGAATGCCGCGCGACTTGAGGTACTCCTCCACCGCCAGAGCGCGACGGCGCGACTGATCGCGGTTGGTCAGGCGATTGCCGCCGTTGTCAGAGTGACCGTCGAGCTGGATGCGGTTGATGCTGGGGTCGGCCTTCATGAAGTCGAGGATGATGTCGATCTTGGCCTGAGCAAGCGGCTCCAGCGTGGTACCGCCGGGAAAATCGAGCTGGGTCTGGCGAATCTGGTCGAAGTTGACCGGCAGCAGCCCCGCCGTGCACTTGAGGTAGTCGTTGTAGGCCTGGTTGAACTTCACCGGCAGCAGGCGCACCTCCAGGCTGTCACCGCCCTGCAGGGTGCGATGGCGCACCAGCGGGCTGCGCCCCTCCATCAGCCCAGTGAGCAGGCGCCCGGCCTGCTCCTGGTTGCTGTTGAACGGCACCTGGCCGCTACCGACCGTCAGCGCCCCCAGATTGATGTCACCCCGCCCCGGCTGCCAGGGCGCTGCGGCCGCCAGCAGGATTGCAGAGCCCGAGCCCAACCAGCGTTCACGCACCTTGAGGCGGAAAGTCGCCTGCTCGCCGGCGCGGCGCACGAACTCGCCACTGCCGAAGTCGGCAATCGGCTGGCTCAGGCGACACTCGAACTGGTCACCCTCGACCTTCCACTCCACTTTCTCCATGCGCGTCTGGAAAGTGATGGCCGCAGCCGGCATGCACCAGGGCACGCAGGCGAGCAGGCTAAATAGAAGGTAACGGGGCTGGCGCAAGATCGGCTCCACAAGGAGATACGGCTTTCAATGCCCGTATCGGCAGTATGGGCGGAAACTTGATAGGCCGTCATACCGGCAAAACTGGTAGCATTTGCGCACGTTTCACCTGCTGGGAATCCCCATGTCCGACCGTATCACCCTGCTGCGTCCCGACGACTGGCACATCCACCTGCGCGATGGCGCCGTCCTGCAGCACACCGTCCGCGATGTCGCGCGGACCTTCGCCCGCGCCATCATCATGCCCAACCTGGTGCCGCCGGTACGCAACGCCGACGAAGCCAGCGCCTACCGCGAGCGCATCCTGGCCGCTCGCCCGGCCGGCAGCCGCTTCGAGCCGCTGATGGTGCTGTACCTCACCGACAAGACCAGTGCGGAAGACGTGCGCGCGGCCAAGGCCAGCGGCTTCGTGCATGCCGCCAAGCTGTACCCGGCCGGAGCCACCACCAACTCCGACTCCGGCGTGACCAGCATCGACAACATCTTCCACGTGCTCGAAGCGATGGCCGAAGTCGGCCTGCCGCTGCTGGTACATGGCGAGGTGACCCGCGCCGAAGTCGACGTGTTCGACCGCGAGAAGCGCTTCATCGATGAGCACCTGACCCGCGTGGTCGAGCGCTTCCCGAGCCTGAAAGTGGTGTTCGAGCACATCACCACTGGCGATGCCGCCGCCTTCGTCAAGGCCGCGCCGGCCAACGTCGGCGCCACCATCACCGCGCACCATCTGCTGTACAACCGCAACCACATGCTGGTTGGCGGTATCCGCCCGCACTTCTATTGCTTGCCGATCCTCAAGCGCAACACCCACCAGGAAGCCCTGCTGGATGCGGCCACCAGTGGCAGCCCGAAGTTCTTCCTCGGTACCGACTCGGCGCCGCACGCCAAGCACGCCAAGGAAGCCGCCTGCGGCTGCGCCGGCTGCTACACCGCGCATGCGGCCATTGAGCTGTATGCCGAGGCCTTCGAGCAGCGCAATGCCCTGGACAAGCTGGAAGGCTTCGCCAGCCTGCACGGCCCGGACTTCTACGGTCTGCCGCGCAATACTGATCGCATCACCCTGGTCCGCGAGGAATGGACCGGCCCGAGCGAGCTGCCGCTGGGTGACAACCTGGTGATTCCGCTGCGCGCCGGCGAAAAACTGCAATGGCGCCTGCTGGAGGATCAAGCGTGAGCGAAGACAACTTCGACGACGAACTCGACGGCAGCCTGCCCTCCGGCCCGCGCCACCCGATGGCCGCGCGCTTTCGCGGCTACCTGCCGGTAGTGGTGGATGTCGAGACCGGTGGCTTCAACGCTGCCACCGACGCCCTGCTGGAGATCGCGGCGACCACCATCGCCATGGACGAGGACGGCTTCCTCTATCCGGATCACACCCACTTCTTCCGCGTCGAGCCCTTCGAGGGCGCCAACATCGAGGCGGCGGCGCTGGAGTTCACCGGCATCAAGCTCGACCATCCGCTGCGCCAGGCGGTGAGCGAGGAGCACGCGCTGACCGAGATCTTCAAAGGCCTGCGCAAGTCGATCAAGGCCAATGGCTGCAAGCGCGCCATCCTGGTCGGCCACAACAGCAGCTTCGACCTCGGCTTCCTCAACGCCGCCGTGGCCCGCTGCGACCTCAAGCGCAACCCGTTCCACCCCTTCTCCAGCTTCGACACCGCCACCCTGGCCGGCCTCGCCTACGGCCAGACCGTGCTGGCAAAGGCCTGCCAGGCCGCCGGCATCGACTTCGACGGCAAGGAAGCGCACTCCGCGCGCTACGACACCGAGAAGACCGCCGAGCTGTTCTGCGGCATCGTCAACCGCTGGAAGGAAATGGGCGGCTGGGACGATTTCGACCAGTAAGCGCCACGCAGATCAAGAACCCGGCCCAGGCCGGGTTTTTTATTGCGATGCGAAAACCAGACATGCGGGAAAAACTGCCATCAAGTTTTGACAAGCATTCTCATTAACATTAGTATCCGAGCCCAAGAGCAACTCCACAGCATTTCGAGCCTGCCCATGTACGTTTGCCTCTGCCAGGGTGTTACCGACGGTCAAATCCGTGAAGCCATCTACGAAGGCTGCTGCAGCTATCGTGATGTGCGCGAAAGCCTCGGCGTCGGCACCCAGTGCGGCAAGTGCGCCTGCCTGGCCAAACAAGTGGTTCGCGATACCCTCGGCGAAGTACAGAGCAGCCAGGCCGCCCTCGCCTGCAGCGCCAGCTTCGTCGCCGCCTGATTTCTCCGAATACGAAAAAGCCGGACCTCGAGTCCGGCTTTTTTATGCCTGCGAGAAAGTGATCAGGCCTGCGGCACGCCGCTGTGGAAGCGGAACTCCTGGTCCGGCGACTCGATCAGCTCGCGCTCGGTCTCGCGCACTCGCTCGATGGTGCGCTGGACATCGCTCGCCTCGCCGTACTGGTAGGCCAGCTTGAGATAGCCCTGATAGTGCCGCGACTCGGACTTGAGCAGGCCGCCGTAGAACTTGCCCAACTCCTCGTCCAGATGCGGCACCAGCGCCTCGAAGCGCTCGCAGCTACGCGCCTCGATGAAGGCACCCACCACCAGGGTATCGACCAGCTTCTGTGGCTCGTGGTTGCGCACCTGCTTGCGCAGCCCGGAGGCATAGCGCGAGGCCGACACCGGGCGCAGCTCGATGCGCCGCTTGCGCATGATGCGCAGCACCTGCTCGTGGTGCACCAGCTCCTCGCGGGCCAGGCGCGACATGAAATTGACCAGATCCAGCGCCTGGTTGTACTTGGCGATCAGCGCCATGGCCGTGGACGCCGCCTTGTACTCGTTGTTCTTGTGATCGATCAGCAGGGTTTCCTGATCGGCCAGAGCCGCCTCGACCCAGGCAGCGGGCGTCGGGCAGGCGAGAAAGTCATGGATGTCTTGGGCGTTATTCACGGCGCGAATGCTGGCGGGCTGTAACTGGGCGGGCCATTATACGGATGAAGGCGTACGGGGCCAGCGATGCCGTGATGCAGGTCAAGACCGCCACCAGCGGCCGCCTCTATAGTGGGCTGCACTCAAAGCACTTCAAGCACAGGGAAACGCTCATGCAAGCCATACGCAGTATTCTGGTGGTGATGGACCCGCAGCAACCCGAAGGGCTGGCGCTCAAGCGCGCCAAGCTGATTGCCGGAGTCACCCAGTCGCACCTGCACCTGCTGGTCTGCGACAAGAAGGCCGACCACAGCGCCTACCTCACCGACCAGCAGTCAGACCTGCTGCATGAAGGCTTCCAGGCCACCATCCAGCAAGCCTGGAACGAGGGCCTCTACCAGACCATCATCGCCGTGCAGCAAGCCGAAGGCTGCGGCCTGGTGATCAAGCAGCACGTGCCGGACAACCCGCTGAAGAAGGCCCTGCTCACCCCCGAAGACTGGAAGCTCCTGCGCTATTGCCCGAGCCCGGTGCTGATGGTGAAGACCAGCACACCCTGGACCGGCGGCATCATTCTCGCCGCCGTGGACGTCGGCAACAGCGACTCCGAGCACCGCACCCTGCACTCAGGCATCGTCAGCCACGGCTACGACATCGCCCGTCTGGCCAATGGCACCCTGCACGTGATCAGCGCGCACCCCTCGCCCATGCTCTCCGCCGCCGACCCGACCTTCCAGCTCAAGGAAACCATCGAGGCGCGCTATCGCGAGCAGTGCAAGGCGTTCCAGGCCGAGTACGACGTCAGCAACGAGCGCCTGCACGTGGAAGAAGGCCCGGCCGACGTACTGATCCCCTACACCGCGCAGAAACTCTCGGCGGCGGTCACAGTGATCGGCACCGTGGCGCGCACCGGTCTATCCGGCGCGCTGATCGGCAATACCGCAGAAGTGGTGCTAGACGCGCTGGAGAGCGACGTATTGGTGCTCAAGCCGGACGCCATCATCGCCCACCTGGAGGAACTGGTGGCCCAGCGCTGATCCGTCCCGCAAACGAAAAAGCCGCCCTCGGGCGGCTTTTTTCATGGTGCGGCGTCAGACGCGGCTTTCCACGCCCTCGCGCAGGAAGCGCGGCGCGATGTAGCGCTCGTAGTGCGCCTCGGAAAGCAGGAAGAACTCGCGATCAATGGCCTCGCGCAGCGCCGGCAGCTCCCAGTCACGGAACTCCGGCAACAGGGCCATGCCATAAGCCTCCAGGCGACTGATCAGGCGCGAGGCACGCGCGATCAACTGGTAGGCCCAGCAATACTCCGACTGTTCCGGCACGAAGCGCACCTGGCGCTGCTCCAGCTGCGAACGCAGCAGCCCGGGGTCAAACACCTCCACCTTGCCCTGCATCACCTGCACCAGCAGCACCTCCAGGCGCTTCCACACCGCGCGCTTCTCGTCGTCGCTGTAGGCGTTCCAGTTCACCACCTCGTGGTGGAAACGCTTGCAGCCGCGGCACACCTGGTCGCCATAGACGGTGGAACAGAGGCCGACGCAGGGCGTCTTGATGCGCTGATTGGACATAAGGAGGGCAGAAACAGGCGCTGTGAAACAGGCGAGCCATGATAGCGGCTCCCCCGAGCAGGGTCACCATGACCAATCAGACCTTTGTCGACTTGCCGGACAAGCGACGGGCAGTAGCCTAGGAGCCCGTCCGGATCGGGGTTTGCGCTTAACTTTGCCGTCCTGATCCAGTAGAATCGGACCGCCTTTTTAGGCTCCGATGTCCGTCAGAAGCTGTTTTCAAAGCGTCACGAGCACAGTCGATCCGCCAGGAGCGTCGTTGGCGCCGGGCCCTCAAGAGCCCAGCGCCAGCCCTCATCACCTCTCGCTCCCTGCGGCGTAAAACTTTGAAAGCAGCTTCTAGTATGAGGCTGTCGACCCGCCGGCCAGTGCGCCCACAAAGCGCAGCGGCGCGACGTGCGACGGTTTTATGGATGAGCGTTGCGGGCCACCGCGACCACTGATGAGGGTAATAACTGTGCTTGAAGCCTATCGCAAACACGTAGAAGAGCGTGCCGCCCTGGGGATCGTGCCCCAGCCGCTGAACGCCGAGCAAACCGCAGGCCTGGTCGAGCTGCTGAAGAACCCGCCGGCTGGCGAAGAAGCCTTCCTCGTTGACCTGATCACCAATCGCATTCCGCCGGGCGTGGACGAAGCTGCCTACGTCAAGGCCGGCTTCCTCTCCGCAGTTGCCAAGGGCGAAGCCAACTCCCCGCTGATCGACAAGAAGCGTGCCGTTGAGCTGCTGGGCACCATGCAGGGCGGCTACAACATCGCCACCATGGTCGAACTGCTGGACAGCGCCGAGCTGGCCGAAGTTGCCGCCGAGCAACTCAAGCACACCCTGCTGATGTTCGACGCCTTCCACGACGTCGCCGAGCGCGCCAAGAAAGGCAACGCTGCCGCCAAGGCCGTGCTGCAGTCCTGGGCCGATGGCGAGTGGTTCACCAAGCGCCCGGCCGTACCGGAAAAAGTTTCCCTGACCGTGTTCAAGGTCACCGGCGAAACCAACACCGACGACCTGTCGCCGGCGCCGGATGCCTGGTCCCGCCCGGACATCCCGCTGCACGCCCTGGCCATGCTGAAAATGGCCCGCGACGGCATCAACCCGGACCAGCCGGGCTCCGTCGGCCCCATCAAGCAGATGGAAGAGCTGAAAGCCAAAGGCTTCCCGGTTGCCTACGTCGGTGACGTGGTCGGTACCGGCTCCTCCCGTAAGTCCGCCACCAACTCGGTGCTGTGGTTCTTCGGCGACGACATCCCGAACGTGCCGAACAAGCGCGCCGGTGGTTTCTGCTTCGGCACCAAGATCGCCCCGATCTTCTACAACACCATGGAAGACGCCGGCGCCCTGCCGATCGAGTTCGACTGCACCGACCTGGCCATGGGCGACGTCATCGACGTGTACCCGTACAAAGGCGAAGTGCGCCGTAACGGCAGCGACGATCTGGTCACCAGCTTCAGCCTGAAGACCGACGTGCTGCTGGACGAAGTCCGCGCCGGCGGCCGTATCCCGCTGATCGTCGGCCGTGGCCTGACCGAGAAGGCCCGCGCCGAGCTGGGTCTGGCTCCGTCCACCCTGTTCAAGAAGCCGGTCGCTCCGGCTGACAGCGGCAAGGGCTTCACCCTGGCCCAGAAGATGGTCGGTCGCGCCTGCGGCCTGCAGGAAGGCCAAGGCGTACGCCCGGGCACCTACTGCGAGCCGAAGATGACCACCGTCGGCTCCCAGGACACCACCGGCCCGATGACCCGCGACGAGCTGAAAGACCTGGCTTGCCTGGGCTTCTCCGCCGACCTGGTGATGCAGTCCTTCTGCCACACCGCTGCCTATCCGAAGCCGATCGACGTCACCACCCACCACACCCTGCCGGACTTCATCATGACCCGCGGCGGTGTGTCCCTGCGCCCGGGCGACGGCATCATCCACAGCTGGCTGAACCGCATGCTGCTGCCGGACACCGTCGGTACCGGTGGTGACTCGCACACCCGCTTCCCGCTGGGCATCTCCTTCCCGGCCGGTTCCGGCCTGGTGGCCTTCGCCGCCGCCACCGGCGTAATGCCGCTGGACATGCCGGAATCCGTACTGGTGCGCTTCAAGGGCAAGCTGCAACCGGGCATCACCCTGCGTGACCTGGTCCATGCCATCCCCTACTACGCCATCCAGGCCGGCCTGCTGACCGTCGAGAAGAAAGGCAAGAAGAACATCTTCTCCGGCCGCATCCTCGAGATCGAAGGCCTGAACGAGCTGACCGTCGAGCAAGCCTTCGAGCTGTCCGACGCCTCCGCCGAGCGTTCCGCTGCTGGTTGCACCATCAAGCTGCCGGAAAGCGCCATTGCCGAGTACCTGAAGTCGAACATCACCATGCTGCGCTGGATGATCGGCGAAGGCTACGGCGATGCCCGCACCATGGAGCGTCGCGCCCAAGCGATGGAAGCCTGGCTGGCCAACCCGCAACTGCTGGAAGCCGACAAGGACGCCGAGTACGCCGCCGTGATCGAGATCGATCTGGCCGACGTCAAAGAGCCGGTTCTGTGCGCTCCGAACGATCCGGACGACGCCCGCCTGCTGTCCAGCGTGCAAGGCCGCAAGATCGACGAAGTGTTCATCGGTTCCTGCATGACCAACATCGGTCACTTCCGCGCTGCCGGTAAGCTGCTGGACAAGGTCAAGGGCGGTATTCCGACCCGTCTGTGGCTGGCTCCGCCGACCAAGATGGACCAGCACCAGCTGACCGAGGAAGGCTACTACGGCATCTACGGCAAGGCCGGCGCCCGTATGGAAATGCCGGGTTGCTCGCTGTGCATGGGTAACCAGGCGCGCGTGCAGACCGGTGCTACCGTGGTCTCCACCTCCACCCGTAACTTCCCGAACCGCCTGGGCGACGCCACTGACGTCTTCCTGGCCTCGGCCGAGCTGGCCGCCGTTTCCTCGATCATCGGCAAGCTGCCGACCGTCGAGGAGTACATGGCCTACGCGAAAGACATCGACAGCATGGCTGCCGACATCTACCGCTACCTGTCCTTCGACCAGATCGCCGAGTACCGCGACGCCGCGGCCAACGCGAAGATCCCGGTCGTTCAGGCCTAAGCCGTAAGGCTGAAAGGAGCCCCGCCCAGTGCGGGGCTTTTTTTATGGAGCGAAACCGGACAAGCCGTGGTCCGAACTTCTGAAGCCCCTCGCGGGCAGCCCTTTCATAAGGAGTTCACCATGAAACCCTGGATTCTTGCCCTGCTCTGCGTGTTCGGCCTCACCGGCTGCGCCACCGACTACATCATCGCCACCACCGATGGGCAGATGCTCAGCGCCGAGGACAAGCCGGAGATCGACGATGAGACCGGCCTGATCACCTACGAGGATGCCGAAGGCAACGAGCAGCAGATCCCGCAGAGCTCGGTGAAGCAGATCATCGAACGCTGAAGCGGCTGCGATCCCACGCCGCCTTGCCAAGCGCGGCGGCGTGCGGATACTTGAGGTGACCCCACACAAGGAGCGCCTCATGAAGTACTGGATTCCCCTCCTGCTCTGCCTGGCCGCCCTCTCCGGCTGCGCCAGCGAACATCTGATCCTCACCACCGACGGCCAACTGCTCACCAGCGAAGATGAACCCGAGCTGGACGAGGACACCGGCATGCTCGAATTCGAGGACAGCGAAGGCCGCAAGCAGCAGATCCCGCAGACCCAGATCAAGCAGATCATCGAACGCTGAAGGCCCCGCCAGATTCCGCCCGCCGCACTGGCACATGGCTTGCTTGAGCCTGTGCAGCAGAACTCGCTCCAACGGCGGAGTCAGTTCATAGACAATGGCGTCGTTTCCGCCTACCGCCCTGCGGTGGCGCGGAGCGGCGCCTTTTTGTTCAACGGCGGAACCACACATGACCGACAGCAGCATTACCCGTAGCGACGCCCTGGCCTGGGTCGCGGGCAGCGATGCCCCGGAAAAGAGCGCACTGAATCTGGGCTTCATGGCCCTCACCGACTCCGCCTCGCTGATCGTGGCCGCCACCCAGGGCTTCGCCCAACCCTACGGCCTGACCCTCAACCTGCAGCGCCAGGCCTCCTGGGCCGGCCTGCGTGACCGCTTGCTGTGTGGCGAACTGGATACCGCGCAGATGCTCTATGGCCAGGTCTACGGCGTGCACCTGGGCCTCGGCAGCTCCGCCACCGAGATGGCCATCCTCATGGGCCTCAACCAGAACGGCCAGGCCATCAACCTGTCGCAACCGCTCAAGCAGGCCGGCGTGACCAGCGCCGAGGCACTCGCCGCGCGCGCGCGCCAGAGTGGTGCAAAGCTGACCTTCGCCCAGACCTTCCCCACCGGCACCCATGCCATGTGGCTGTACTACTGGCTGGCCGCCCAGGGCATCCATCCGCTGGAAGACGTCAACACCGTGGTGGTGCCGCCCTCGCAGATGGTCGCCCACCTGCGTGCCGCCCGCATCGACGGCTTCTGCGCCGGCGGCCCCTGGGGCGCCCTGGCAGTCGAGGAGCAGCAGGGCTTCACCCTGGCCACCAGCCAGAACATCTGGGCCGATCACCCGGAAAAAGTGCTCGGCGTGACCCGTGAATTCGTCGAGCAGTACCCCAACACCGCGCGCGCCCTGGCCATGGCCGTGCTCGAAGCCAGCCGCTTCATCGACGAGAGTGAAGAGAACCGCCGCGGCACCGCCCAGCTGATCAGCAGCAGCGAGTATGTCGATGCCCCGCTTTCCGCCATCGAGCCGCGCTTCCTCGGCCACTACGAGGACGGCCTCGGCCACGCCTGGCTGGACGCCCACCCGCTGCGCTTCTTCGCCGACGGCGAGGTGAACATGCCCTGGCTGTCCGATGGCATCTGGTTCCTCACCCAGTTCCGCCGCTGGGGCCTGCTCAAGGACGATCCGGACTACCTCGGCATCGCTCGCCGCATCCACCAACTGGATATCTACCGCAGCGCTGCCGAGGCCCTGGGCATCCATGTGCCGACGGCAGAAATGCGCAGCTCCACCCTGCTCGATGGCACCACCTGGGACGGCAGCGATCCGGCCGGCTACGCCCGCTCCTTCGCCATCCACGCCCGCACCGACGGCCCTGCCGCCATCGCCCTGTAACGGACCGAGACACCAGCACGATGCTACGCATACTCCTGATCAACGATACGCCGAAGAAGGTTGGCCGCCTGAAGAGCGCGCTGGTCGAGGCCGGCTTCGAGGTGGTCGACGAATCCGGCCTGACCATCGACCTGCCCGAGCGGGTCGAGGCCGTGCGCCCGGACGTGGTGCTGATCGACACCGAGTCTCCCGGTCGCGACGTGATGGAACAGGTGGTCCTGGTGACCCGCGACCAGCCGCGGCCGATCGTCATGTTCACCGACGAGCATGACCCGCAGGTGATGCGCCAGGCCATCCAGTCCGGGGTCAGCGCCTATATCGTCGAGGGCATCCAGACCGAGCGCCTGCAGCCGATCCTCGACGTGGCCATGGCCCGCTTCGAGAGCGACCAGGCCCTGCGTGCACAACTGCAGGCCCGCGATGAGCAACTGGCCGAACGCAAGCGCATCGAACTGGCCAAGGGCCTGCTGATGAAGATGAAGAGCTGCAACGAGGAAGACGCCTACACCCTGATGCGCCGCCAGGCCATGAGCCGCCAGCAGAAGCTGATTCAGGTGGCTGAGCAGATCATCGCGATGCACGACATGCTGGGTAACTGAAGCTCGGGCGGCGCGACTGTACCGCCCGCCAGCACAACTGTATCGGTCACCTCACACACTGAACCACCGCTGTTCCGCTCAACTCGGCTGGCGCCTGTATCTGCCGGCCTCTCGCACCTCTCGGCTAGGGTAGAAGGCATCTTCCCTGCCGAGTACCGGTCATGAACGAACGCAATCTGCTGGCCGAGGCCGACCGCCGCGCCCTCGCCTATTTCGACGGCACACCCGAGCGTCGGGTGTACCCGGACGCCTCGGCCATCGCCGCCCTGGCCGCGTTCGATCAGCCACTGCCAGAGCACGCCCAGGCCGCCGAGCAGGTGCTGCAGCAGCTCGACGAAATCGGCTCGCCCGCCACGGTGGCGAGCAACGGCCCGCGCTACTTCGGCTTCGTCATCGGCGCCACCCTGCCGGCCGCGGCGGCCGCCGAACGCCTGGTACTGGCCTGGGATCAGTGCGCCTCATCCTTCGACAACTCACCGACCGCCGACCGCCTGGAGAAGGTCGCCGGCCGCTGGGTCTGCGAGACGCTGGGCCTGCCAAGAGAGAGCGCCGTGGGCTTCGGCACCAGCGCTACCGCCTGCACCCTGGCCTGTCTCTCCGCCGCCCGGCGCAAGCTGCTGGCGCGCCAGGGCTGGGACTTCGATGCCGACGGTTTGATGGGCGCCCCGGAGATCCGTGTGGTGCTCTCCGAAACCGCGCACATCACGGTGAAGAAAGCCCTGCGCGTGCTCGGCTTCGGCATGAACCGCCTGCACTACGCGCCAGTGGACGAGCACGGGCGCATCGACCCGGCGCGCCTGCCGGAACTCGACGAACGCACCCTGCTGATCCTGCAGGCCGGCGAGGTCAACACCGGCGAGTTCGACCGCTTCGCCGAGCTGATCCCCAAGGCCCGAGAGGCCGGCGCCTGGGTGCATGTCGACGGCGCCTTCGGCCTATGGGCTCGTGCGTCTTCTTCAGCCCATCTGGCCGAGGGCGTGGAACAGGCCGATAGCTGGACCACCGACGGCCACAAGTGGCTGAACACTCCCTATGACAGCGCCATGGCCATCTGCCGCGACTCCGATGCCCTCGCCGCGGCGATGAACAGCGACGCCGCCTATGCCACGGCGAGCCGCGATGCACAGAAGAACCTGACCCTGGAATTCTCCCGCCGGGCTCGTGGCGTGGCGATCTGGGCGGCGCTGGCCAGCCTCGGCCGCGAAGGCCTGCGCGAGCTGATCGATCGGCATATCCGCCAGGCCTTCGAGCTGGCCGAGACGCTACGTGAAGGGGGCTACCAGGTGCTCAACCGCGTGGTGCTCAACCAGGTACTGGTACGCGGCGATTCGGATGCGCAGACCACCACCATCCGCGAAGCGGCGCAGGCCTCCGGCGAGGTCTGGTTCGGCCCGACCGTCTGGCAGGGTCGCCCGGCCTTCCGCCTCAGCCTGTCGTCCTGGCGCACTGGCGATGCCGAGGTGCGTCTGCTGGCCGATCTGCTGCTGCGCCTGAAACGCCAGCTGAGCTGACTGCACCGCTCATTTACCCGCGAACTGCTCTGGACAGCGGCGGGCACCGCCCCTTATCTTCGCCCCAGGCCACACACATGTGGCCTGCGTCGCTCGGACGGTTCCGGGCGCTTACGTACTTCGAGGAAAGCATGGCTGACAACGCCAAGCGCCGCTTTGCGCGCATCGATCGTCTCCCCCCCTACGTTTTCAACATCACCGCCGAACTGAAGATGGCTGCCCGTCGCCGTGGCGAGGACATCATCGACTTCAGCATGGGCAATCCGGACGGCGCCACCCCGCCGCACATCGTCGAGAAGCTGGTGCAGGTCGCCCAGCGCGAAGACACCCACGGCTATTCCACCTCCCGCGGTATCCCCCGCCTGCGCCGCGCCATCTCGCGCTGGTACAAGGACCGCTATGACGTGGAGATCGACCCGGAAAGCGAAGCCATCGTCACCATCGGCTCCAAGGAAGGCCTGGCGCACCTGATGCTGGCCACCCTGGACCATGGCGACACCGTACTGGTGCCCAACCCCAGCTACCCGATTCACATCTACGGTGCGGTGATCGCCGGCGCCCAGGTGCGTTCGGTACCGCTGGTGCCCGGCGT
Organism: Pseudomonas sp. ML96; assembly: GCF_000761545.1. Taxonomy (GTDB): domain Bacteria; phylum Pseudomonadota; class Gammaproteobacteria; order Pseudomonadales; family Pseudomonadaceae; genus Aquipseudomonas. The sequence goes on from NZ_JPMY01000023.1 coordinate 42,963, forward strand.
GGACTTCTTCGCCGAACTGGAACGGGCCATCCGCGAGGCCATTCCCAAGCCGAAGATGATGATCCTCGGCTTCCCTTCCAACCCCACCGCACAGTGCGTGGAGCTGGACTTCTTCGAGCGCGTGGTGGCCCTGGCCAAGCAGTACGACGTACTGGTGGTGCACGACCTGGCTTACGCCGACATCGTCTACGACGGCTGGAAAGCGCCGTCGATCATGCAGGTGGAAGGCGCCAAGGACATCGCCGTGGAGTTCTTCACCCTGTCCAAGAGCTACAACATGGCCGGCTGGCGTATCGGCTTCATGGTCGGCAACCCGGAGCTGGTCGCTGCCCTGGCGCGGATCAAGAGCTACCACGACTACGGCACCTTCACTCCGCTGCAGGTAGCGGCCATCGCCGCCCTGGAAGGCGACCAGCAGTGCGTGCGCGATATCGCCGAGCAGTACCGCGAACGCCGCAACATGCTGGTCAAGGGCCTGCACGAGGCGGGATGGATGGTAGAGAAGCCCAAGGCCTCCATGTATATCTGGGCCAAGATTCCCGAGCCCTACGCCCACCTGGGTTCGCTGGAGTTCGCCAAGAAGCTGCTGCTGGAGGCCAAGGTCTGCGTCTCGCCAGGCCTGGGCTTCGGTGATTACGGCGACGATCACGTGCGCTTCGCCCTGATCGAGAACCAGGACCGTACCCGCCAGGCCATCCGCGGCATCAAGGCGATGTTCCGCGCCGACGGCCTGATCGAGGCGCCCGCCGCCAAGCCGAAACGAGCCACCGGCAAGGCCAAGCCCGAATCGGCCTAAAACGCAAAAGGCCCCGACACCAGTCGGGGCCTTTTCGTATCAGCCGGTTGCTATCAAGCCGTTCCTATCAACCAGAGTAATCCAGCGCCGTCCAGGCCTGCGACAGGTCGCTGGCAATGGTGCAGCCTGGCCGCTCACCCGCCTCGTCGTCGGCGTGCGCCAGGCGGGTGACCTCGCCCTCGCCGCCACGCTCGGTCAGCCACTGCAGGCGCCCACAGTTGGGCGTATCGATCACGTAGCTGGCGGAGATGCTGGAGTTCTGCCCCGGCAGCTTGACCACATCGAGCACACGGCCGACCTCTTCCTCTACCCGCTTGCCGTCGCGCACCAGCACGGCCCAGGCCTTGGCCCCCTCGATCACCAGGTAGGCGCCCTTCGCCCGGGGTTGCTCCACCTGTGGCTGGGCACAGCCCGCCAACATGGCCAACAGCAGAATTGTCATCAGCTTGTGGTGCATATAGGCAGCTCCTGTTCCGGCTTCGGTCTCAGTGATCTCGACGGCGCTTGAGCTGTACTATTATCCAGTAGTGTTTATTTGTACAGTGCTTTTCGCTTACTCTTTTGCGGCCACAGAAACCCGAGGAGCTCGATCATGCTGGACGTACTGCAGCTGAAGAACAAAGTGAACCAGATGCCACTGGAGCATATCCGCGCCACGGTCGAGGAGCTGCGCCTGGAGGGCCTGGTCACCGGCAATCGGACGCCGTTCAAGCGCGTGCACTTCAACACCTGCTTCGCCGAGATCGAGGCGCTACTGCAGCGCGCCGGCTACCACCGTCCGGTCGATGTGGTCGGCTACCAGGGCCAGGTCTATGCGCTGTTCGACCCCAGCCGCTGGGAGGCCGTGGAGGTGCTGCGTTGGCTCAAGGAATACGCCGAGGAGGCGCAACGCCAGCGCGTGTGATCGGCCCTGCGCCGAACCAAAAGCGCTCACTGGCATGCCAGATCGGCTACCGCACGGTGCACGACGCTACCCGCCCACCGCTCTCCAGAGATCGCCAACGGCGATCTCGCAGCAGATCTAATCACCTGATTTGCAAGCCATACTGTCCCGCCAAGAGCCGCCGACAGGGCCTGTTACCGCCGCCATTCGAGATCCACTCAGAAAACTGGCAAGCCCCTTGCAGATAACCCCGTAGATTCCAGCGCAGCACACCAACGGCGGTGAGCCGCGGATCACGGACAACGGCGTCCGTCGGAGCTCCCTCCCCCATCGGGAGCTTCGACGTACGCCGTTTTTTATTGCCCATGAAAAGGTGCATTCCATGAGTGAGCGTGATTCGAAAAAACCGGTCGACAGCAGCCGCCGCAACTTCCTCAAGCAGTCCATCGCCGTCGCCGGCACCGTTGGCGGCATCGCCGCCCTCGGCCTGTCCGCCCCCACCTTCCTGCGCAGCGCCGCCTATGCCGCCGGCTCCGATGCCCCGGAGAAGGCCGCGCTGAAGATCGGCTTCATCCCGTTGACCGACTGCGCCTCGGTGGTGGTCGCCGCCACCCAGGGCTTCGCCAGCAAGTACGGCCTGACCATCACCCCGAGCAAGGAAGCCTCCTGGGCCGGCGTGCGCGACAAGCTTGGCACCGGCGAGCTGGATGCCTCCCACGTGCTGTACGGCATGATGTATGGCTCGCAACTCGGCGTGGCCGGCCCGCAGAAGAACATGGCCGTGCTCATGGGCCTGAACCAGAACGGCCAGGCCATCACCCTCTCCAAGCAGCTCAAGGAAGCCGGGGTGACCACTGGCGAGCAGCTCGCCGCGCACATCAAGAAGGGCGGCAACCCGCTGACCTTCGCCCAGACCTTCCCCACCGGCACCCACGCCATGTGGCTGTACTACTGGCTGGCGCACCACGGCATCAACCCCTTCACCGACGTCAAAACCATCACCGTGCCGCCACCACAGATGGTGGCCAACATGCGCGTCGGCAACATGGACGGCTTCTGCGTCGGCGAGCCCTGGGGCGCACGGGCGATCTTCGACAAGATCGGCTTCACCGCCACCACCACCCAGCAGATCTGGGCCGACCACCCGGAGAAGGTGCTGGGCTGCACCCGCGAGTTCGTCGAGCAGAACCCCAACACCGCCCGCGCCCTGGTCATGGCCATCCTCGACGCCAGCCGCTTCATCGAGGCCAGCGCCGAGAACAAGAAGGCCACGGCCAAGCTGATTTCCGGCAAGGCCTACGTCAACGCCCCAGTCGACGTGATCGAGCAGCGCTTCCTCGGCCACTACGAAGACGGCCTCGGCAACAGTTGGGAAGACCAGCACGCCATGGCCTTCTGCAAGGACGGCAGCGTCAACTTCCCCTACCACTCCGACGGCATGTGGTTCCTCACCCAGTTCAAGCGCTGGGGCATGCTCAAGGAAGACCCGGACTACGCCGCCGTGGCCGCCGCGGTGAACCAGACCAAGCTCTACGCCGAAGCCGCCGGTGCCCTGGGTATCGCGGTACCGAGCAGCCCGCTGCGCGCCAGCACGCTGATCGACGGCAAGGTCTGGGACGGTGCCAACCCGGCCGCCTACGCCGCCTCGTTCGCGATCAAAGCCTGAGTCGGAGGCCACCATGAACGCGCCCCTGAAAACACCGCTGCCAGTCGCCCCCGTCGCCTCGTCACACCGCCTGATAACGGCGCAGACGCTCACCAACCTGGTCAAGGCGGTCACCCCGCCGCTGCTCGGTATTGCCCTGTTCATCGGCGTCTGGGCGCTGATCGCCGCGCGCAGCGAGGGCCTGCCGGGGCCGCTGTCGACCTGGCACTCGGCCGTCGTGCTGTTCGCCGACCCGTTCTACGACAACGGCCCTAATGACATGGGCATCGGCTGGAACATCCTCCACTCGCTCGGCCGGGTCGGCGTCGGCTTCGGCCTGGCGGCGCTGATCGGCATCCCGCTGGGCTTCGCCATCGGCCGTTTCGCCTTCCTCGCCGGCATGCTCTCGCCGATCATCAGCCTGCTGCGCCCGGTGTCGCCACTGGCCTGGCTGCCGATCGGCCTGCTGGTGTTCGAGGCCGCCGGCCCTGCGTCGATCTGGGTGATCTTCATCAGCTCGATCTGGCCGATCATCCTCAACACCGCCGCTGGCGTGGCCAGCGTGCCGCAGGATTATCTGAATGTAGCGCGCGTGCTCAAGCTGTCGGAGTTCAAGGTGCTCACCCGCATCCTGTTCCCCGCCGTGCTGCCGCACCTGATGACCGGCATCCGCCTGGCCATCGGCGTGGCCTGGCTGGTGATAGTCGCTGCGGAGATGCTTACCGGCGGCACCGGCCTGGGCTTCTGGGTGTGGGACGAGTGGAACAACCTCAACGTCGAACACATCCTCATCGCCATTATCATCGTCGGCCTGGTCGGCCTGGCCCTGGAGCAGGCCCTGCTCCTGCTGGCCAAGCGCTTCGACTACGCGAGCTAAGGAGACCGCCATGGACAAGTTCGTCGAGCTGACCAACGTCAGCAAGCACTTCGATACCAAGAAAGGCCGCTTCCAGGCGCTCAGTGAAGTCAACCTGAGCATCGCCAAGGGCGAGTTCGTCTCGCTGATCGGCCACTCCGGCTGCGGTAAATCCACCGTGCTCAACCTGATCGCCGGCCTGCTGGAAGCCAGCGCAGGCGGGCTGATCTGCAACGGCCGCGAGATCGACGGGCCCGGCCCGGAGCGCGCCGTGGTGTTCCAGAACCACAGCCTGCTGCCCTGGATGACCTGCTTCGGCAACGTCCACCTGGCGGTGGAGCGGGTGTTCGGCGCCAAGGAGAGCAAGGCCCAGCTCAAGGAGCGTACCAGCGCGGCTCTGAACATGGTCGGCCTGAGCCATGCCACGCACAAACACCCCAACGAGATCTCCGGCGGCATGAAGCAGCGCGTCGGCATCGCCCGCGCCCTGGCCATGGAGCCCAAGGTGCTGCTGATGGACGAGCCGTTCGGCGCCCTGGACGCGCTGACCCGCGCGCACCTGCAGGACGAGCTGCTGCGCATCGTCGGCCAGACCCACAGCACGGTGGTGATGGTCACCCACGACGTCGACGAGGCGGTGCTGCTGTCGGATCGCATCGTGATGATGACCAACGGCCCGGCGGCAACCATCGGCGACATCGTACGGGTGGAGCTGGAGCGCCCGCGCGACCGTCTGGCCCTGGCCAACGACAGCCGCTACCACGAGTACCGCACGGCAGTGCTGGAATTCCTCTACCAGCGCCAGCAACGCCCCGCGGCCTGAGGCAGGCGGTTCGACAAAGCCCGGCTACATGCCGGGCTTTGTCGTTTCCACCCCTTCTCCACGCACGCGCCAGGCCCTAGGCTGGGGGCACAACGACAACAAGAGGAACCACCATGCTCTACAGCGTCTATATCGCCGCCATCCTGGCTCTGCTGCTGATCGCCCTGTCGCTCAACATCTCGCGCCTGCGCATGCGCCACCAGGTGGCCTTCGGCGACGGCGGCAAGCCGGACCTGACCAAGGCCATACGCGCCCATGGCAACAGCCTGGAGCAGTCGGTACTGTTCATCGTGCTGCTGTATCTCGGCGAGGCCACCGGGCAGATCGGCGGGCCGCTGACCGCCGCCCTCGGCTTCGCCTTCATCATGCTGCGCCTGCTCTACTGCACTGGCCTGTTCGCCCGCATCCTGCTGCTGCGCCAGGCCAGCCACGCGCTGACCATGCTGGTGCTGCTGGCGGTCACGCTGCTCCTGCTGATTCCGCACTGAGGCCACTATCGCGCCGCAGCCAGCCGTCGATGCAATCGACCACGCTCTGCGGCGCCCGTAGCCAGGCGCTGTGCGGATTTTCCTGCGGCGGCCGCGGCGACGCCAGCTCCTGCAGCTGCGGCTCGGCCTGGATCAGCGCAGCCAGACCACGGGTGGAGGCTGGCGGGGCGAAGTGATCGCCTTCCATCTGCACAAACAGAGAGGCCACCCGATTGCGCGCGACCGGCGCCAGGGCCAGCCCCAGGTGCCCGTAGCGACCGCTGAAGGCCACCCGCCCCCAATCCCGCATCAACGAGCGCGCCTCGTGCCCGCCGAAGCCCAGACGGCGCCCCGGCAGGTAGCCAAGCAATGAAGCGATCACACCGAACAACAGCGCCACGCTGGGCGTGAGCAGGCGACCCATGCCCTGCCAGTTGCGGTAATGGATATTGCCGCAGGCCACACCTACCACGGGCACCGGGCTGTCCGGATTGGCCGCCGCATACAGGGTGGCGATATGCCCGCCCAGGCTGTGCCCGAGCAGCACCGGAGAGGCCTGGGGGAAATGCCGGCGAGCCAGCACCAGCAGCTTGGGCAGGAACTCCTCCACCAGTTGCCGATAGCCGTAATTGAAGCGCCAGCCGGGGCGCGGCAGGCTCTCGCCCTGGCCCGGCCAGTCGGCCACCAGCACGTTGTGCCCGGCCGTCACCAGGCGCTGGGCCAGGCCCTCATACTTACGCGCGGTGACGCCCAGCGCCGGCAGCACGATCAGGGTATGAGTAGCGCCGGGGGCGGCGCTGTAGAAGGTGACGGGGCAGTGAAACTTGCCATCGGCGAACTGCACGGCATCGACCATGGCGCTTTCTCCTGGAGGTGTTGCGGCGAATTTAGAGCAAATACTCTACGAACACCATCCCACCACGCAGGCAAAAAAAAGCCGCGAAATCGCGGCAGGAGAGGTTGTGTGAAAAGCAGCACCTGAATCTAGAGGCAATGTTCTACTTCTTGTGTGACAGGCGTGTGACTCGATTCTGGCAATTGATGGGGCGCTTCGAGCCGGCGCTGCAGGCGCTCGACGAACTGCTCGGCATCGCTCAGGGAGCGAAAGGGAATGTCACAGCCCCCCAGCTTGACCAACCAGCCCTTGTTGCTGCTTTCAGTCACGATGATATCCATGCGTTTCCCTCCTTCAGAAAGTGAAACCGTCCGGCGAGCGTAGGCCTCCCGGGTGCCATGACAAAGTCCGATTACTTCTATGCAACTGCCATCCGGTTATGCCCTTCACCCAATCAGGTACTGGCCCGCTCGCGCAGGCGGCCGAACGAGCGAATGGCGGCATTCAAACAGCCCCAGGTTGCTGGCGTGTGACAGCGATCACCCGCCCTAGAGCGGCCGCCACAGGAACTGCAACATTTCGCACCTTTTCGCCTGACAGCACTCGAAGTGGTCGTTATGTTTAAAGGCAAACAACAACAATGGAGAACGCCATGCCCTGGTATGCCTGGCTGATCATCGCCCTGGCCCTCGGGTCCATCGTCGGCAGCCTGATGCTGCTGCGCGACAGCGCGCGCAAGTTGCCGCTGACCGAGGAGCAACTCAAACGCATCCACGAGCGCAACGCCGAAGCGGATGCCAAGGACGCCGAAGACCGCTAAACCCCACGCCGGCGCCCCTGCGCGGCCACCGCTACAAGGATGTTGCATGCCGCCGCTGCACCTGCGTTTGCTCCTGCCCATGCCGGTTCTCGGCATGGGCTTGGCCTTCGGCTATGTCGATGGCCTCGGTCTGACGCTGATCTCGCTCTACCTGGCCTGGGTGCTGTTCGCCGAAGACTTTCTTCCGCGCTGGCTGTGGTGGAGTGGCGGCCTGCTCGGCGGCATCGCCCTGGCCGCTCACCTGCTCCCCGGCTTCGAGCCGACGCTATTGTGGCCCGCGCGACAGATCAGCATCGACGCGCCGCCTTATGCGCTGCGCCTGTCCTGGGACAAGTTGCTGCTGGGCCTGGTACTGCTGGCCTGGTGGCTGGGCCGCCAGCCGTTGCCGGCTCGTCGTCCGGGCGCTGCAGTGCTCGTCGGCATCGCCACCCTGCTGGCGGTACCACTGCTGGCGCTGGGTTTGGGTCTGGTCGGCTGGCAGCCGAAATGGCCGCAGCAGCTCTGGCTGTGGCTGGCGGTGAATCTGGGTGTGGCCGTGCTGGCCGAGGAGTTGCTGTTCCGCGCCTGGTTGCAGGCGGCGCTGGTGGAGCGATGGGGCAACGCGGGCGGGATAGTGCTGAGCGCCCTGCTGTTCGGCGCCGCGCATATCCCCTTCAGTCCGCTGTTTGCCGTGGTGGCTGCCGTAGCCGGTCTGGGCTATGGCCTGGTGTTCCATCTCAGCGGCCGGCTATGGCCGGCGCTGCTGCTGCACGGCGCGGTCAATGCCCTACATGTGCTGCTACTGAGTTACCCGCTACGTTCGGCCTGACGTCGATGCCATAGGGCGAGAAGATGCGCTGCAACTCGCCGTTGTCGCGCAGCTGCTGCATGGCCTTGCGGAACTGCTCGGCGCTGATCGGCGCCTGCGGGCTGAGGATTGCGTAGTGGCGGTAGCGCTGGTCTTCCCAGTTCGAGATCAGCAGTTGCTGCTGTAGCTGCGGTTGCTCGCGCATGCGTGCGCCCAGCCAGGAACGGGTGATCGGCGCCACATCGGCACGCCCGCGCAGCACCAGCTTGAGGTTGCTCTCGTGGGAGTAGGTGAGCACCGCCTTGAAGTTCTCTTCCAGCCACTGTGGGTCGTTGTTGAACCCGGCGAAACCGTAGTGGTAGCCGTTGAACAGCGCCAGGCGCTTGTCCATCAGGTTGTCGAAGTAGTGCTGGTCGCGCCCCGCCTCTGCACGGGCCACCAGTACCTCGGCGTCTTCCAGGCCCAGGTCGATGCGCGCGCCAGCAACCCCCTGCCAGTTCCAGTCCGGGTTCTCGAAGATCGCGACATGCACGCGGCCCTGGCGGAAATCGTTGAAGCGGCGGGTCAGTGAAGTGGCACGCAGGCCGAAACGGTGCTCGCTCTGCACCTTGTTCAGCGCGTCCACCAGTTCGCCGAGCAGGCCGCGACGCGGATCCTCCTCCGGCTTGATCACATAGGGTGGAAAATGCACCGCGGCGATCAGAACCTCATCGGCCGCATGCGCCCCCGAGCCAAACAGCATGGCCAGCATCAGCAGTGGAGCGCCAAGCAATCCTTGTCGACGCCGATACATTATTGACCTCATGGACAACTGAGCTGAGCGAAGACTAGCCCAGTGCCATGATCGCGTAAATGCATAACGCCACTAGTCAGCGCGGCATCGGACTAGCTCTCTCCAAACCACCTACTCCGGCCGCCAGCAGCTGATAGCGCTGGGTCAGCTCAGCCAACCTCCCGCTGCGCTGCAACCCCTGCAACAGGCCGGCCAGCTGCCGGGAGTCGAGCGGCCCGCCGGGTCTCAGCAACGCATGGTGGTGATAGACCTGATCGGCGCGTTCGGAGATCAGCAGCTGACGTGCCTCCTCCGGATTGTCGCGCTGGTAGATGCGCAGGTAGGAGCGCGTCACCACGCTGATGTCGACGCGGTCGTGCAGCAGCATCAGCAGGTTGCTGTCGTGGGAGTAGGTGAGCACCGCGTTGAAGTTGTGGGTGAGGTAATCCTGGTCGGCGTTGAAGCCGGCAAAGGCGTAGTGATAGCCGCTATACAGCGCCATGCGCTTGTTGCCGAGACGATCGAAGAAGCGCTGGTCGCGGCCGCGCTGCTGGCGTGCGACATAGACCTCGGCATCGATGATGCCCAGGTCGAGCTTGTCTACGGGAATGTCCTGCCAGCCCCAGTCCGGCGACTCGAACAGGATCAGGTCGTAGCGCGCCTGGTTGAAGTCGCGGTAGCGGCGCGTCACCGAAGTCGGCACCAGCTCGAACCGATACTCGCCCTGGGCAGCATTCAGCGCCGCCAGCAGATCAGGTACCAGGCCTTCGGGAGCGGCGCTCTCTGGCTTCATCACGTAGGGCGGGTAGTGGTAGGCGCCAACGTGCACGACCTGCGCGGCAGTAGCTACACAGGTGCAGAACAGCAGAGCGATTGGCAACAGGCGAAGCAGGCGCAAATCGCGGTTACCTCGTATAGGGCAAGCCAAGTTGACCGGCTCGTCCCTGTAGCCGCGCCTGGTCCCGGACCAGTGCTGATAAGCAGCTTAGCTTATCGGTCAGGTTTCCTTGAACACCAGGGCCAGCGCCTCTTCGGCCAGCTCGTCGAGGGTCATCTTGCCGCCCGGGCGGAACCAGGTGGTGGTCCAGCTCAGCGCGCCGGTAAGGAAACGGCGCAGCACGAAGGGATCGGCCTTGAACTGGCCGGCGGCGCGCGCCTCGCTGAGCACGTCGAGCCATAGTTGCTCGTAGGTGTCGCGCAGGCTGAGGATATGCGCCTGGCTCTCCTCGGACAGCGAGCGCCACTCGTAGACCAGCACGCCCATGGCCTCACCGGTGCCGCCCACGATCGATTGCAACTCGCAGCGGATCAGCGCCAGCAGGCGCTCGCGCGGGCTGCTGCTCTGCGCCAGGGCCGAACGCATCAGCGCGGTGTTGTAGAGGATGGTCTCCTCCATTACCGCCTTGAGGATTTCGTCCTTGCTCTTGAAGTGGTGAAAGATGCTGCCGGACTGGATGCCCACGGCACCGGCCAGATCGCGCACCGTGGTGCGCTCGTAGCCCTTGCTGCGGAACAGGTGAGCGGCGGTCTGCAGCAGCTTGCCGCGGGCGCTTTCCGGATCGGTCAGTTCGCCACTGGCAACCAGCTTCTGCATCACTTTTCTGGCTTTCTGTTCGTCCAGGCTCATCGTTCCCCCACATGGAATGCCGCTTGCGCCGCGCATTGTACGCAAGCTGGCGAATTTAGGGCCTTGCAGGCAACCAAGCAAGCGCTCGGGTTAAATTTGCCAAAAGACTTTTCAACCAAGCGCTTGCTTGGTAACGTTCATCTACCTGAGCGACTGTGCGGAACCACAACAATGAGCAAAACCGTACGCATTGGCTGCGCCTCCGCCTTCTGGGGCGACACCTCCACTGCCGCCGCCCAGCTGGTGCGTGGCACCGAGCTGGATTACCTGGTGTTCGACTACCTGGCCGAAGTGACCATGTCGATCATGGCCGGGGCGCGCATGAAGAAGCCGGACGAGGGCTACGCCACCGACTTCGTCGAGGTCATGGCGCCACTGCTCGGCGAGATCGCGCAGAAGAACATCCGCGTCATCAGCAACGCCGGCGGGGTCAACCCCAGCGCCTGCGCCGCGGCCCTGGCCGCTGCCTGCAACAAGGCCGGCGTGCAGCTGAAGATCGCCGTACTACATGGCGACAACCTGCAACCCAAGCTCGGTGAACTGGCCAAGGCCGGCACCGTGGAAATGTTCAGCGGCGCCCCACTGCCGCCCATGTGCGTATCGGTCAACGCCTACCTCGGCGCGCCGGGCATAGTCGCTGCGCTGGAATCTGGCGCCGATATCGTCATCACCGGCCGCGTGGTCGACAGCGCCGTGGTCAGCGCCGCACTGGTGCACGAATTCGGCTGGGCCTGGAACGACTACGACAAGCTGGCCCAGGCTGCCCTGGCCGGCCACATCATCGAATGCGGCGCGCAGTGCACCGGCGGCAACTTCACCGACTGGCGCGACGTACCGGACTACGAACATATCGGCTTCCCTGTGGTGGAAGTCGCCGCCGACGCCAGCTTCGTGGTCAGCAAGGCGGAAGGCACTGGTGGCCTGATCTCCACCCTGTCGGTCGGCGAGCAGATGCTCTACGAGATCGGCGACCCACGCGCCTATTACCTGCCCGATGTGGTCTGCGACTTCACCGGCGTCGAACTCAGCCAGGTTGGCACCAACCGCGTCGAACTCAAAGGCGCTCGCGGCCTCGCTCCGACCACCCAGTACAAGGTCAGTGCCACCCACCCGGACGGCTTCCGCTGCACCGCCAGCTGCCTGCTGGCCGGCATCGACGCGGTGGCCAAGGCCGAGCGGGTCAGCCAGGCGATCATCAACAAGACCGAAGAGATGTTCGCCGAGCGCGGCTGGGGTCCGTACAAGGAAGTCTGCATCGAGCTGCTAGGCACCGAAGCCACCTATGGCCCGCACGGCCAACGGCAGGACACCCGCGAAGTGGTAGTGAAGATCGGCGTACGCCATACCAAGAAGGAAGCCCTGGTGCTGTTCTCCCGCGAGATCGCCCAGGCCGCGACCGGTATGGCGCCGGGCCTGACCGGCATAGTCGGCGGCCGCCCCACCGTGTACCCGGTGATCCGCCTGTTCAGCTTCCTGGTCGACAAAACAGCCTGCGAGCTGGCCGTCGAGATCAACGGTGAGCGCAGCGCAGTCGCCCTGCCCCGCGTCGATGCCTTCGACCCGGCGCAGATCGCCGCCGAGGTCGCCGTGCCGGCAGCCAGCGGCCTGGCCGACGCCACGGTGCCGCTGATCAAGCTGGCCGTGGCCCGCTCCGGCGATAAGGGCAACCACAGCAACATCGGCGTGATGGCGCGCCAGCCCGAGTACCTGCCGTGGATCGCCGAGGCGCTGGGCAAGGAGGCTGTGGTGGACTGGATGGGCCATGTGCTTGACCCGAAGATCGGCCGCGTCGAGCGCTGGCACCTGCCGGGCAGCCACAGCCTCAACTTCCTGCTGGAGAACGCTCTGGGCGGCGGTGGCGTGGCCAGCCTGCGCATCGACCCGCAAGGCAAGGCCTTTGCCCAGCAGTTGCTGGAATTCCCGATTCCGGTGCCGCGCGCACTGGCTGACAGCCTGTAACAAGGACAATAACAATGGCATACGACTCAGTCTTCAAACCCGGCCTGTTCGCCGGCCAGACCATCCTGGTCACCGGCGGCGGCAGCGGCATCGGCCGCTGCGTGGCCCATGAACTAGCGCACCTAGGCGCCCATGTGGTGCTGGTCGGACGCAAGCTGGAGAAGCTGGAAAAGACCGCCGGCGAGATCGCCGAAGACGGCGGCAGCGCCAGCTTCGCCGTGTGCGATATCCGCGAGGAAGAAGCGGTCAAGGCCATGGTCAAGGCGGTGATCGCCGAGCGCGGATCGATTCATCACCTGGTCAACAACGCCGGCGGCCAGTTCCCCGCACCGCTGGTGTCGATCAACCAGAAAGGCTTCGAGACCGTGGTGCGCACCAACCTGGTCGGCGGCTTCCTGATCGCCCGCGAAGTGTTCAGCCAGAGCATGAGCAAGACCGGCGGCAGCATCGTCAACATGCTCGCCGACATGTGGGGCGGCATGCCCGGCATGGGCCACTCCGGCGCTGCCCGCGCCGGCATGGAGAACTTCACCAAGACCGCCGCCTACGAGTGGGGCCACGCCGGCGTGCGGGTCAACGCCGTGGCGCCGGGCTGGATCGCCTCCAGCGGCATGGACACCTACCCCGAGTCGATGAAGAACATGATCCGCAACCTCAAGGATCACGTGCCGCTGCAACGCATCGGCACCGAGTCGGAAGTGGCCGCGGCCATCGTCTTCCTGCTCTCCCCCGGCGCCAACTTCATCAGCGGCAACACCATCCGCATCGACGGTGCCGCCAGCCAGGGCACCCGCGCCTGGACGCTGGGCAAGGCGAAAAACAGCGAGTCCTACAACGGCTTCCATCGCGCCTACGTGCCCGATGTACTGAAGGATCAGGAGTAACCCGATGCCCGTCATTCAGTCCGAACTCGACGTCCACGGCGACAGCTTCGCGCAGAATCGCGAGGCCATGCTGGCCGCCATTGCCAGCTTCCGCGACGTCGAACAGAAGGTGCTGGACAAGGCCTTCGAGGCCAAGCCCAAGTTCATCAAGCGCGGCCAGCTGCTGCCGCGCGAGCGCATCAACCTGCTGCTCGATTCCGGCGCGCCGTTCCTCGAACTGTCCTCGCTGGCCGGCTACAAGCTGCACGACGACAAGGACGGCACCCAGGCCGGCGGCGGCATCATCGCCGGCATCGGCTACGTGGCCGGTGTGCGCTGCCTGGTGATCGCCAACAACAGCGCGATCAAGGGCGGCACCATCTCGCCCACCGGGCTGAAGAAATCCCTGCGCCTGCAGCAGATCGCCGTGGAAAACAAACTGCCGGTGATCACCCTGGCCGAGAGCGGCGGTGCCAACCTCAACTACGCCGCCGACATCTTCGTCGAAGGCGCGCGCGGCTTCGCCAACCAGGCGCGCATGTCCGCCATGGGCCTGCCGCAGATCACCGTGGTGCACGGTTCCAGCACCGCCGGCGGGGCCTATCAGCCGGGGCTGTCGGACTACGTGGTGGTAGTGCGCGGCAAGGCCAAGATGTTCCTCGCCGGCCCGCCCCTGCTCAAGGCCGCCACCGGTGAAGTGGCCACCGACGAGGAGCTGGGCGGCGCCGAGATGCATGCCCAGATCGCCGGCACCGCCGAATACCTGGCCGAGAATGACGCCGACGGCGTGCGCCTGGCCCGCGAGATCACCGGCCTGCTGCCGTGGAATGCACAATTGCCGACGCGCCCGACCAAGACCTGGAGCGAGCCGCTGTACCCGGCCGAAGAGCTGCTCGGCATCGTCCCAGCCGATGCCAAGAAGCCCTACGACGTGCGCGAAATCATCGCCCGCATCGCCGACGGCTCGGCCTTCCTCGACTTCAAGAACGAGTTCGACAGCCAGACCGTTTGCGGCCACCTGGCCATCGAAGGCCAGCCCTGCGGTTTCATCGGCAACAACGGGCCGATCACTCCGCGCGGCGCGGCCAAGGCCGCCCAGTTCATCCAGCTGTGCGAGCAGAGCAATACACCGATCCTGTTCTTCCACAACACCACCGGCTTCATGGTCGGCACCGAGTCCGAGCAGAACGGCGTGATCAAGCACGGCTCCAAGCTGATCCAGGCGGTGGCCAACGCCACGGTGCCGAAGCTGACCATAGTCGTCGGTGGCTCCTACGGCGCCGGCAACTACGCCATGTGCGGCCGCGGCCTCGACCCGCGCTTCATCTTCGCCTGGCCCAACAGCAAAACCGCCGTGATGGGCGGCGCCCAGGCCGGCAAGGTGCTGCGCATCGTCACCGAGGACAAGCACCGCAAGGAAGGCAAAGAAGCCGACCCGAAGATGCTCGACATGCTGGAAATGGCCACCGCACAGAAGCTCGACAGCCAGTCCACCGCGCTGTACGGCACCGCCAGCCTGTGGGACGACGGCCTGATCGACCCGCGTGATACGCGCAAGCTGCTCGGTTTCCTGCTGGATATCTGCGCAGAAGCCGCAGTCCGCCCCCTCAAATCCAACTCGTTCGGCGTCGCCCGCCTGTAACCCTTCGGAGAACAATAAAAATGATCTTTACCCAGGAACACGAAGAGCTTCGCCGCACCGTCCGCAACTTCGTCGACAAGGAAATCAACCCGTACGTCGACGAGTGGGAAAAGGCCGGCGGCTTCCCCATGCACGAGATTTTCAAAAAGGCCGGCGACCTCGGCCTGCTGGGCATCTCCAAGCCGGAGAAATTCGGCGGCATGGGCCTGGACTACAGCTACTCGGTGGTCGCCGCCGAAGAGTTCGGCACCATCCACTGCGGCGGCATCCCCATGGCCATCGGCGTACAGACCGACATGTGCACCCCGGCCCTGGCCCGCTTCGGCTCCGATGAGCTGCGCGAGGAGTTCCTCCGCCCCGCCATCGCCGGCGACATGGTCGGCTGCATCGGCGTGTCCGAAGTCGGCGCCGGCTCCGACGTCGCCGGGCTGAAGACCACCGCGCGCAAGGACGGCGACGACTACGTGATCAACGGCAGCAAGATGTGGATCACCAACTCGCCGTCTGCCGACTTCATCTGCTTGCTGGCCAACACCAGCGACGACAAGCCCCACGTCAACAAGTCGCTGATCGTGGTGCCGATGAACACCCCGGGCATCACCCTCAGCCCGCACCTGGACAAGCTCGGCATGCGCAGCTCGGAGACCGCCCAGGTGTTCTTCGACAACGTGCGCGTACCGCAGCGCAACCGCATCGGCCACGAAGGCGCCGGTTTCATGATGCAGATGCTGCAGTTCCAGGAAGAACGCATGTTCGGCGCGGCCAACATGATCAAGGGCCTGGAGTACTGCGTCGACAGCACCATCGAGTACTGCAAGCAGCGACACACCTTTGGCACCCCGCTGATCGACAACCAGGTCATCCACTTCCGCATGGCCGAACTGCAGAGCGAGATCGAAGCCCTGCGCGCCCTCGTCTACCACGCCACCGAGCTGTACGTGAAAGGCCGCGACGTGACCAAGCTGGCCTCCATGGCCAAGCTCAAGGCCGGGCGCCTGGGCCGAGAAGTCACTGATAGCTGCCTGCAGTACTGGGGCGGCATGGGTTTCATGTGGGACAACCCCGTTTCCCGTGCGTATCGCGATGTGCGCCTGGTCTCCATCGGCGGCGGCGCCGACGAAATCATGCTGGGCATCATCTGCAAGCTGATGGGCATCCTGCCCGGCAAAAAGAAGGGCTGAGGACGCGACCATGGCCGAACTGCCGAACTGCCAAACCCTGCTGCTGGAACAGGTCGAGGGCGTGCTCTACGTCACCCTCAACCGCCCGGAAAGCCGCAACGCCATGAGCCTGGCGATGGTCGAGGAACTGCGCGCCGTGCTGCGCGCGGTACGTGGCGACCAGGCCGTGCGCGCCCTGGTGCTGCGCGGCGCCGATGGCCACTTCTGCGCCGGCGGCGACATCAAGGACATGGCCGGTGCGCGGGCCAAGGGTGGCGACGCCTACCGCGAGCTGAATCGCGCCTTCGGCAGCCTGCTGGAGGAAGCCCAGTACGCGCCGCAGGTGCTGGTCGCCGTGCTGGAGGGTGCGGTGCTCGGCGGCGGCTTCGGCCTAGCCTGCGTCTCCGACATCGCCATCGCCCACCAGGGCGCCAAGTTCGGCCTGCCGGAAACCAGCCTGGGGATTCTGCCGGCGCAGATCGCGCCGTTCGTGGTCAAGCGCATCGGCCTGACCCAGGCCCGCCGCCTGGCACTCACCGCTGCCCGTTTCGACGGTGCCGAGGCGCTGCGCCTGGGCCTGGTGCACTTCAGCGAAGCCGACGACCAGGCCGTAGTCGACCGCCTCGCCGAATGCCTGCAGCAGGTGCGTCAGTGCGCGCCGGGCGCCAATGCAGCAACCAAGGCGCTGCTGCTGGCCACCGAGACGGAAAACCTCGGCAGCCTGCTAGACCACGCCGCCGGCCAGTTTGCCGAAGCGGTACTGGGCAGCGAAGGCGCGGAAGGCACCATCGCCTTTGTGCAGAAGCGCAAGCCCTCCTGGGCTCAATAACAACAGCAGGAGCACGACGATGCCCGCCTTCAACAAGATTCTGATCGCCAACCGTGGCGAGATCGCCTGCCGGGTGATGCGTACCGCGCAAGACCTCGGCTACCGCACGGTGGCGGTGTACTCCGCGGCAGATGCCGGCGCCCGCCATGTGCAACTGGCCGACGAAGCCGTGTGCATCGGCCCGGCGCAGGTCAACCAGTCGTACCTGGTGATCGATAACATCATCGCCGCGGCGCAGAAGACCGGCGCCGACGCGATCCACCCCGGCTATGGCTTTCTCTCCGAGAACGCCGACTTCGCCCGCGCCTGCGAGGCTGCCGGCATCGTGTTTATCGGCCCGACCGTGGAAGCCATCCACCTGATGGGCAGCAAGCGCCTGTCGAAGATTGCCATGCTCGAAGCCGGCGTACCCTGCATCCCTGGCTACGAGGGCGCAGCCCAGGACGACGACACCCTGACCCGCGAGGCCGAGCGCATCGGCTACCCGCTGATGATCAAGGCCAGCGCTGGCGGCGGTGGCCGTGGCATGCGCCTGGTGCACGAGTCGAGCGAGCTGCTGGCGCAGATCCGCACCGCCCGCTCGGAAGCGCAGAACGCCTTCGGCTCCGGCGAGCTGATTCTCGAACGCGCGGTGATCCGCCCACGCCACGTGGAAATCCAGGTGTTCGGTGACCAGCACGGCAATATCGTCTATCTGGGCGAACGCGACTGTTCGGTGCAGCGCCGCCACCAGAAAGTGGTCGAGGAAGCGCCCTGCCCAGTGATGACGCCCGAACTGCGCCAGGCCATGGGCGAGGCGGCGGTGAAGGCGGCAGCCTCGGTCAACTATGTCGGCGCCGGTACCGTGGAATTCCTCCTCGACCAGAGCGGAGAATTCTTCTTCTTGGAAATGAACACACGCCTGCAGGTCGAGCACCCGGTCACCGAATTGATCACCGGGCAAGACCTGGTCGCCTGGCAGATCCGCGCGGCCGAAGGCCAGCCGCTACCGTTCAAGCAAGACGAGATCGGCCTCACCGGCCATGCCATGGAAGTGCGCCTGTACGCCGAGGATTCGGCGCACAACTTCCTACCGCAGACCGGCGAAGTGCTGCGCTGGGAACCGGCGCTGCTCGACGGCATCCGCATCGACCACGGCCTGGTCGAAGGCCAGGCCGTCACCCCGTTCTACGACCCGATGCTGGCCAAGGTCATCGCCTACGGCGCCACCCGCGAAGAGGCCCGGCGCAAGCTGGCGCGCGCGGTCGAGGACTGCGTGCTGCTCGGCGTCAACGGCAACCAGCGCTTCCTCGCCAACCTGCTCAAACACCCTGAGTTCGCCGCCGGCCACGCCACCACCGCCTTTATCGGCGAACACTTCGCCGACGACCCGAGCCTGACGCCGCAAGCACCCAGTGCCAATGAGCTGGCGACTGCCGCCGCCCTGCTCTACCAGGCCTCGGCCAATGCCCGCGCGCATCAGGGCGGCCTGGCCGGCTGGCGCAACAGCAGCGGCGCGCCCTGGAGCTTCATACTCAAGCAGGGCGAGCAGAAGCACGCAGTCGAGCTGCAGGTACTGGAGTCCGGCACGCAGCCGCTGCTGCGCGCGCAAATCGGCGAGCAAGCCGTCGAACTGCGCCTGCTGACCAGCGACGGCCGCTGGGCCAGCCTGGAGCTGGACGGCATCCGCCAGCGCCGCGCCTATCACCTGGCCGGCGAGCGCGTCTGGCTGTATGGCCACGGCGGCAATCTGGAACTCAGCGACGTTACCCACGAGCCGGCCGGCGGGCAGAACGCCGCCAGCTCCGGCACGGTCAAGGCACCGATGGACGGCGCCATCGTCGAGGTGCTGGTGGCCGAGGGCGAGCAGGTCAGCAAGGGCCAGCTGCTGGTGGTGCTGGAAGCGATGAAGATGGAACACCCGCTCAAGGCCGGCATGGACGGCGTGATCCGCCGCGTGCAGGTCAGCCAGGGCGACCAGGTGAAGAATCGCCAGCTGCTGGTGGAAGTCGAAGCCGCGGAAGCCTGACAACCGGGGGCCCTGCGCCCCCGTGATCCGCCCCTCAACAAGAACAACAAGCCACGGAGCACGAGCATGTCCCTGCAAGGCAAAACCCTATTTATCACCGGTGCCAGCCGTGGCATCGGTCGCGAGATCGCCCTCAAGGCCGCCGCCCAGGGCGCCAATATCGTCATCGCCGCCAAGAGCGCCGAAGCCCACGCCAAGCTGCCAGGCACCATCCACTCGGTGGCCGCCGAAGTCGAGGCTGCCGGCGGCAAGGCCCTGGCCCTGCAACTGGACGTGCGCGACGAAGAAGCAGTGAAGGCCGCTATGGCCCAGGCCGCCGCCCACTTCGGAGGCATCGACGCGCTGATCAATAACGCTGGTGCGATCAAGCTGACCGGGGTCGAGCACCTGCCACCCAAGCGCTTCGACCTGATGTACCAGATCAACAGCCGTGCGGTGATGGTCTGCAGCCAGGCCGTGCTGCCCTACCTCAAGCAGAGCAAGGGCCACATCCTCAGCCTGTCGCCACCGATCAACCTCGACCCCAAGTGGTTCGCCAGCTACGGCCCCTATACCACCACCAAGTACGGCATGAGCATGCTGACCTTAGGGATGCACGAGGAATTCAGGAAGTACGGCATCAGTGTCAACTCGCTGTGGCCGAAGACGGTGATCGCCACCGCCGCCATCGAGTTCGAAGCCGGCGGCCCGGCAGTGATGAAGGCCGCACGCCTGCCAGCGATCATGGCCGACGCCGCCTGCGCCATCCTCGCCAGCAGCGAACGCACGATCAGCGGCCGCCTGCTGATCGACGAGGAAATCCTCCGCGAACAAGGCCAGGAAGAGTTCGAGCAGTACCGCCACGACCCGAGCGGCAAGCTGATGACCGATCTGTTTGTCGACTGAACCAAAGCATTACCCCGCGCCAGCCATTTATCCCCTTGGGCTGGCGCGTTTTTCCCTTCGGTTAGTTGCGGAACTTGAACTGCAGTTCGGCCCCTTCGACCGAATCCCAGTAGTTGTCGCTCTTCTCGCGCTCGTTGGTGATCAAGCGGCCATTGAGCTCGAAAGGCCCCGGCTCTGTCGGCTTCTCGACAAACATCTCCGGTAGCAACGGCGCCGGAGCGGCATCGTCGAACGGCTCATCGGGCTGCAGCTGCTCGACCAGCTCCGGCGGCAGGCGCAGGTCCAGCCGCACAGGCGGCAACTGTTCTCTCGTAGAAACCTTGGCCGCTGGCTTGGGCTTACTGTCCGCAGGCTTGGGTAGGCTGGTGTCATCGACTACCTTGCTGCCGGGCTCGGGCAGTTTCTCGGGGGCCTGCTTGGGCTTTTCCTTGGCGGGTGCAGCTGGCTCGGGAGTAGGCGCAGCAGGGGCTGGAACAGGTGTTTCGGTCGCAGGTGCTGGCTGATCGGCCGGTACTTGCGTCTCGGACGTTTGCTTGTCGGCAGGTGGCGCGGGCTTGTCGTCGCAAGCACCGAGCAGGCTCAGGATCAGCAGAAGGGAGAGGATACGAAGACGGGGCATGGCAGACGAACACGACGGGTAATGCCCTATATGCTCGCCCCTGCTCCGCCTTCTGGCAACTCGGCCGCTTTACGCCATGTTGCGCCTGGCTTGCTGGGGCCGTATTCCACAACCTGCGGCCAGCGCCAGTGCGACCAGATGCAGTGCGGCCCCTTGTGCGGGATGGGGAACCGCGAGCAGCCGGAGCAGCGCGCTAATGCGAGCTGTCCGGCTTTTCCAGATTGGCCTGCAGACGCTTGAGCTCGGCGTCCAGATCTTTCTGCGGGAACTCCCGTTTGAGCATCTCCAGCAGGCGATCGGCATCGGCATGCATGCCCTCCTCGCGCAAGCGCAGCACATTGTGCAACTGCACATCCAGCGGCGGAGCCTCAGAAACAGATGAGTGCCCCAGCTCCTCCGCCAGACTATCCTCGTGCAGCTCCTCACTCAGCGCACCGCCTGTCTGTGCCTTCTCCTGAGCCCGAGCCTCGGTATATGCCTTCATCTTGGCCATCGCCTGAGCCTGGGCCTTTGCGCGAGCCTCCTCACGCGCTGCATCCACTTCGGCGGATGCCTCTGCGGAATCGGCCATGGCCTCCAGCGGCGCCGGCTGCGGCTTGGCCGGGGCCATCGGTCGCGGAGCAGCGGTAGCAGCTGGCGATACCGAGAAGGCAGCATTGGGCTCCATGGCACCCGCGACGGACTGGCGCGCCGCAGCCTTCTTCTCTATCGCCTCGGCTTTGCGCTGCTCGAGCTCGTCGGACTGTGGCTGGGCCTCACGCGCCAGCTTCGGCGCCATTTCTTGCAGTGCCGGCGCAGGCGCACTGGCCATGGGCGCCGGAGCATCGTAGGGCGACGGCAATTGTTCGCGGTTGTGCAGAGCCAGATTGAGGCCGATGCCGACTACCGCCAGGCCAGCCACGGCCACCGACCAGCGGGTACGGCTGCCGGCGCCGAACAGCCAGGCGTGCAGGCGCTGCGACCAGCTCGGCTGCGGTTGCTGCAGCTCCTCGCGCGCGGCAGCCATGATCAGTGCATCCACCGCCGCGGAGGGTTCGCCCCGGCTGTGTTCGCGAAAATGTTCCAGCAGCTGCTGTTCCTGCTGCAGATCTTGGTCGTGTTGGCTCATGCGGATACCTCCTCGGCCGAAGCCGGATCGGCCAGCAGCCGACGTAACTTGTTCAGCGCATAGCGCAGGCGGCTCTTCACGGTCTCCGCCGGAGTGCGGGTGAGTTCGGCGATCTGGTGCAGTTCGAGGTCGCCGTGGGCGCGCAGCAGGAATACCTCGCGCTGCTCCTCGGGCAGGTCGGCCAGCGCGGCCTGCAGGCGTTCCTGGTCGCGGCTGAGCAGCAGTTGCTGCTCGGGGCCAGGGCCTGGATCGGCACTGGCGTGCTGCGCCTCGTCGTACTCATCGAGCTTTCCCTGGTGCCGGCCGCTCTTGCGCCAATGGTCGATCAGGCGGTTGCGCGCGATTTGGTACAGCCAGGTTTTGAACAGCACCGCCTCGCGTTGTTCGCTGGCGCTACGGATCAGGCTCATCCAGGTGTCCTGGAACACCTCCTCGGCCAGCGCATGATCGCCGCACAGACCGAGGAGGAAACGAAACAGACCAAGGCGGTGGCGCTCGTAGAGCGTGGCGAATGCCGCCGCTTCGCCGTTGCGATAACGCCGCAACAGCGCGGCGTCATCGTCCTTCAGTGGTTGGTTCAATTAGTCGGCCCTGACTTGAACGTTTTGCGGAGTTTGCAGGCTTTGCGCGAGCTCGACCAGTTGCACGAACTCACCACGCAGGCCAAACGGGTCCTCGCCCTTGGCGCCACGCGCCAGCTTGGCGCTGTCGGCCAGGCCGAAATTGCCGGTGTACTTGGCATCCTTGAGCTGCTGGGCGAAGGCCGCTACCGCGGCGGCGAAACGCAGGTCGTCACTGGCGTTGGCGATCGGCGTAGCCTCGCCCTTGTTGATCGGCCGCTCGACCAGCTTGCTGGCGCCACCCTCCGGGGCCTTGTAGCGCAGGCGCAGCCAGGCGATCTCGCCGGCCTTGCCCTGCTCCTTGATCTGGGCATAGCGCAGCGGTTCCAGCCAGCCCTTGGCGCCCACCGGCACCACTTCGTACAAGGCGGTGACGGTATGTCCGGCACCGATCTCGCCGGCATCGACCTTGTCGTTGCTGAAGTCCTCGCGCTTCAGCGCGCGGTTCTCGTAGCCCAGCAGGCGGTACTCGCTGACCTCGGCCGGGTTGAACTCGACCTGGATCTTCACGTCCTTGGCCACCACCGCCAGGGTCGAGCTGAGCTGGTCGACCAGCACCTTGCGCGCCTCGCGCAGGTTGTCGATGTAGGCGTAGTTGCCATCGCCGGCATCGGCCAGCTGCTCCATCAGCTGCTCGTTGTAGTTGTCGGTGCCGAAGCCCAGGGTGGTCAGCGACACGCCGGTCTTGCGCTTGTCTGCGGCTAGTTGCTTGAGCGTCTCGAAGTCGCTGATGCCGACGTTGAAGTCGCCGTCGGTGGCTAGCAGGATGCGGTTGATGCCGTCCTTGAGCAGGCCCTTCTGCGCCTCTTGGTAGGCCAGCTGGATACCGGACTCTCCGGCGGTGGAGCCGCCCGCGCTGAGCTGGTCGATGGCCGCGCGGATCTTGGCCTTCTCGCTGCCAGAAGTGGACTCCAGCGCCACGCTGGCATTGCCGGCATAGGTGACCAAGGCCACGCGATCCTGCGGGCGCAGCTGATCGACCAGCAACTTGAGCGTGCTCTGCACCATCGGCAGGCCCTCGCGACGATCCATCGAGCCGGATACGTCGACCAGGAACACCAGGTTGGCCGGCGGCAGCTCGGCGGCGCTCAGATCGGCGGCCTTGATCGCCACCCGCAACAGGCGAGTCTCGGGGTTCCACGGCGTGGTCGCCAGCTCGGTGGCGACGCTGAACGGCACATCGCCCTCGGGCTTGGGATAGGCGTAGGGGAAGTAGTTGACCAGCTCCTCCAGGCGCACCGCATCCTTGGGCGGTAGGCTGCCGTCGTTGAGGAAGCGGCGCACGTTGGCGTAGGCACCGGTGTCGACGTCGATGCTGAAGGTCGATACCGGCTGCTGGGCCACGGCCTGCACCGGGCTGCTCTCGATCTTCTGGTACTGCTCGCGGTAGACGTCCTGATAGCCGAAGGCGGCGCTGTCGGCCAGTGGCGCTGGGGCGATCATCGGCATGCTCTGCGGCATAGCCTTGCGCGCCTCCAGGGCGCCGGCCACAGCTGCGGGCTGCGGCGCGTAGGAGGCATTGGCGTCTACCTCTTCGTGCAGCGCCTCCTGCTTCATCTTGGACTCGGCAGCCTTGGGCACCACAACGCTGGTGGCGGGTTCATCGTTGGAGGCGCTGCAGGCCACCAGGCCCAGCGCCAGGGTGGCGCCGAAGCCGGCGAGCAGAGGTTGGCGGATCAGAACGGCGATGCTGGACATGGCGGGGTCTCCTCGGGCGAAAAGTCCATTCGCCTGAGTAGACGCAGCCGCCATCCAGTTCGGGTTAAGCGTTGTTGCTTTCCTGGCAGAGCTGCTTGGCCAGTGCGCCGAGGGTCATGATCGCCCGCTCGGACTCACGGTTCCACGGCACGCCACAGGTCAGACGCAGGCAATTGTTGAACTGCTCGGTGTTACTGAAGATCAGCCCCGGCGCGATGCTGATGCCCTGCTGCAGTGCCCGCACATGCAGCTCCTGCGCGCGGATCTTGCCCGGCAAGCTGACCCAGAGGATGAAGCCACCGTTGGGCCGGGTCATCTGCGTGCCTTCCGGGAAGTACTGCTGCACCGCCAGCTGGTAGGCGGTCATGTTCTTGCGGTACTCCTGGCGGATGTGGCGCAGGTGGCGGTCGTAACCGCCGTTCTCCAGGTAGGCGGCCACACCCATCTGGGTCACGCTGCAGGCGGAGTGGGTGCTGAAAGTCTGCAGCCGCTCCACTTCCTCCTGGTGCTGGCCGGCGAGTATCCAGCCGATGCGCACGCCGGGCGATAGGGTCTTGGAGAAGCTCGAGCAGTAGATCACCTGATCATCGCGATCATGGGCCTTGAGCGCCTTGCTGCGGCCCGGCTCGAACAGCAGCTCGCCGTAGATGTCGTCCTCGATCACCTGGATGCCGTGGTCGGCGGTCAGGCGCAGCAGCTGCTTCTGGCGTTCCTCGGGAATGCTGCCACCCAATGGATTACTCAGCCGCGCGGTGAGCACCAGGGCCTTGATCGGCCATTGGTTGGCGGCCAGTTGCAGCGCTTCCAGGCTGAGGCCGGTGGACGGGTCGCTGGGAATCTCGATGACCTTGAGGCCAAGCACCTCGGCCAGCTGCAACAGGCCGTAGTAGGTCGGCGACTCGGCGGCGATCAGGTCGCCCGGCTGGGTCACCACGCGCAAAGACATATGGATGGCGTCCACGCAGCCATGGGTGATCACCACCTCGGACGGGTCGACCACCACGCCGGCATCACGCATGCGAATCGCCACCTGGCGGCGCAGTGGCTCGTAGCCGGGGCTGAACATGTAGCTGAAGGCGCGCGGGCTCTGGAAGCGGGTGACCTTGGCCAGTTGCTGGTGCAACGAGCGCACCGGCAGGTAATCCACGTGCGGTACGGCGGCGCCCAGCGGGAACACGCCCTCCTGCCGCGACTCGGTAAGCACCTGGCTGATGATGCTGCTGCGCGTGACCATGGATGGTCGCTCGACGCGGGCGATGTCGGGGGTCGGCGCGGTGAGGCCGGCGGTCTGGTGTACATAGAAGCCGGACTGCGGACGGGCCCGGATCAGCCCCATGTCCTCCAGGTTGGCGTAGGCCTGCAGCACGGTGGCGTGGCTGACGCTGAGCTGGGAACTCATCTTGCGCACCGAGGGCACGCGCTCTCCCGGCTGGTAGACGCCACGACGGATATCCTCGGCCAACTGCTGAGCGATGCGCTGGTAAAGCAACAAATTGGTCATGAGGTATCTCCTTGCGCGGCTGGACCGTAACAGTAGCCAAATACAGATTGAGCGTAGCGGTACAGTCCTAGTTTATGCCAACAGTACAGTTTCAGCTGTTACAGCCTAGCTTCGTATCTGAATGTTTGTCATGGCGTGCGGTACAAACAAAAAACCCCGGGGATTAGCCGGGGTTTTGGTGAGCAGATGGGGCTGTCAGCGATAGTCGCCGAGCTTGCCGCTCTCGTCAGAAATGAGGATTTCCACCCGACGATTCTGCGCGCGCCCCTTGCTCGAGGCATTCTCTGCCAGCGGATGCGCCTCACCGTAACCCTTCACCTCCATACGCTTGGCCTCGATGCCGAGATCGACCAGCACATCGGCAACGGCCTGGGCCCGGGCACGCGACAGCTCGAGGTTCTCGGCGGAATCGCCACGGTTGTCGGTGTAACCCTCGATGCGGATGCTGCGGCGCGGGTTGATCTGCAGGAACTGCACCAGCCTGAGGATGGTACGGTTGGCCGAAGCCTTGAGCTCAGTACGACCGGCGTCGAACAGCACGTCGCCAAGGGTCATCACCAGGCCGCGGTCGGTCTCGCTGGCAGCCAGATTGACCACCTGCTCTTCCATCCACTGCCCTTGCTGCTGGGCACTGAGCAGCTTGGCCTCGCGCAACGCCAGTTGCAGACGCTCGCGCTCCAGCTCCAACTTGACCAGGCGCTCCTGGTTCAGGGTGAGGTCGGTGTGCTGACGGGCGATCTGGCTGTAGCGCTGGCTGAGGTAGGCGTAGTGCTCGACGTCATCGGCGCTGCCCCAGTAATTGGACAGGCGATCGGCTCGGGCCAGGGACTCGCCAGCACGGATCACATCCTTGGGCGAGCTGCGCAGCACGTCCGGATCTTCCTTCACCTGCTGGAAGCTGGCCTCGGCCTCGCTCAGCACCTGCTGGCTGTGCTGGCTGGCGCAACCGCCAAGCACTGCCAGGGACAGCAGCAGGCCGCCGTTCAGGATCATCTTCGGCATTACGGCAGCTCTCCCAGTTGCTTGCGCAAACGGGTGATGCGCGCGTTCAGCTCGTCGAGCTGTTTCTGACTCTTCTGACTGAGCACCTTGGCCTCGGCCAGGCGGGCATCGAGTTCGGCCTGCTCGGCGAAGACGCGGGCGCGCTTGTAGTCTTCCTCGCCCATGTTCTTCTCGGCACGAGCCAGCTTCTGCTCGGCTTTCTGCATTTCCTCGATCTGCTGATCGGCACCGACGGCGCGGGCCTGCTCGACGGCCTGGGTGCTCAGGCGCATCTGTTCGCTGGGCGCCGGATCGTTGGCGCAGCCGGCCAAGGCCAGCATTGCCAGGCCAAGGGTTAGGAGTCGATTCACTGAGACTTTTCCTGCTCTTGCGGGGGTACATCGGCGGCTTGCATCTGCTGAGTCTTCCAGCGCTCCAGATTGCGCTGCAGGAAGGTTTCCGGCAGGCCGGCGGCGGTCAATTCTGTCATCTTTTTCGCCAGCTGTCCGCGCAGCCAGGGGTCATTGCATGCCGAATCGTGCGACAGGGTCAGATACAGGCCTTCACTGGAGATCGGCGGCTCCAGGGTCTCCAGACTCTCCAGCATGCCCTGGGTATTGGCCAGGGCCACACCCGGATAGCGCTCATAGACGACATAGTCGGTGCGCCCCAGCAGCAGCTTCTGGAAGGCCTGGATCAGGCTCGGTACCTCCTCCAGGCTGAGGTTCTCTTTGGCGAAGGCATCGAAATGCTGGCCGAAGCTGTTGCGCACCAGCGTGCCGCCGACCCGCCCACGCAGGTCGTCCCAGCCGGTGTAGGGGAAACCCTGCCCTTTGCGCACCCAGACCACGCTCGGCGTGTTGAAGAATGCCGGATGCACATAATCCATGTGTTCCAGGCGCGGCAGCGTGAGAAACGCCCCAGCCAGCAGGTCGACGCGACCAGTGCGCACCTCATCCTGCGCGCGCGACCAGGGGCCGGTATAGATGATCTCGATCTTCACCCCCAGCTGCTCGCCGATCAGCGTCAGCAGGTCGGCATTGGCGCCGATCAGGTGCTGCGGGCTCTGCGGATCGCGCCACAGGTACGGCGGATATTCGGGGTTACCGGTGGCCACCAGACGCTCGCATTTGCCGGCCGCCTGCACCGCGCCCGAGAGCAGGGCCGCAAGCAGCGAGCATAGCGTTGTCAACGACAGGAGTTTTCGCATCTGTAGCCCCGACTCGATCTAGGTAGCTGGCGGCAGACAACACCGGCCGTATCTGCTTCATGCTAGCGTAACAGGCACATCTAATAATTATTAGCGATAAGGATTCGCCATGAAAAAACTCGCTATCGGAATCGCCCTGCTGCTGGCCTGTGCGGCCGGCACGCTCTACTTCTCGCCCACAGCCCTGCTGACCAGCGTGCAGTTCGTCGAGCGGCAACGCGCCGGCCTCTCCTCGCATGAGCTCAAGGTAGACGGGCTGACCATACATTACTACGAAGGCGGCCCCCGCGACGGCGAAACCCTGGTGATGATCCACGGCTTCGGCGCCAATCGTGATAACTGGCTGCGCTTCGCCCGCCACTTCAGCCAGCAATACCGGGTGATCGCCCTGGACCTGCCCGGCTTCGGCGAAAGCGACAAGCCTGACGTCAATTACGATGTGGCCAGCCAGACCGAGCGTCTGCACGCCTTCGTCCAGACCTTGGGCATCAGCAAGCCACACCTGATCGGCAACTCCATGGGCGGCCACATCGCCGCGCTCTACGCTGCACGCTATCCCGATCAAGTGGCAAGCGTCGCGCTGCTGGACAACGCCGGCATCCTGTCGCCGCGCAAGAGCGAGATGTTCGCCATGCTCGAAGACGGCAAGCCCAACCCGCTGGTGGTGCGCAAAGCGGAAGACTTCGACGCGCTGATGCGCTTCGTCTTCGTCAACCCTCCGCCCCTGCCGGAATCGCTCAAGCGCCACTTCGCCGCGCAATCGATGGCCAACCAGCAACAGTACGACCGCATATTCACCCAGCTACGCGAACGCTACGTACCATTGGAACCTGAGCTGCCGAAGATCCAGGTTCCCGCGCTGGTGCTGTGGGGCGACCAGGACCGGGTGCTGGATGTTTCCAGCATCGAGGTCATGAAACCACTACTGAAGAAGTCCACCATCGTGGTGATGAAGGACTGCGGCCACGCGCCGATGCTCGAGCGCCCCGAGGAAACGGCCCAGCATTACCAGACCTTCCTCGACAGCCTGTAGGCGCCGAAGGCACAAACAAAAAACCCGCTCAATGAGCGGGTTTTTTGTGAATACCAAGAAGCTGGATCAGACCAGTTTCTCGAGCTCCGGTACAGCTTCGAACAGGTCAGCCACCAGGCCGTAGTCAGCCACCTGGAAGATCGGGGCTTCTTCGTCCTTGTTGATAGCGACGATGACCTTAGAGTCCTTCATACCGGCCAGGTGCTGGATGGCACCGGAGATGCCGACCGCGATGTACAGCTGCGGAGCGACGATCTTGCCGGTCTGACCGACCTGCATGTCGTTCGGCACGAAGCCGGCGTCGACAGCGGCGCGGGAAGCACCGACGGCAGCGCCCAGCTTGTCGGCCAGGGAGTACAGGTGCTTGAAGTTGTCACCGTTGCCCATGCCACGGCCGCCGGAAACGACGATCTTGGCAGCGGTCAGTTCCGGACGGTCGGACTTGGCCAGCTCTTCGCCAACGAAGGACGACTTGCCAGCGTCACCGCCAGTAGAGACGGCTTCGATGGCAGCGGAACCACCTTCGGCGGCAGCGGCGTCGAAGCCGGTGCCACGTACGGTGATCACTTTCACGGCAGCCGAGGACTGCACGGTAGCGATAGCGTTACCGGCATAGATCGGGCGCTTGAAGGTGTCGGCGCTTTCGACCGAGACGATCTCGGAGATCTGGTCAACGTCCAGCTGAGCGGCAACGCGCGGCAGGATGTTCTTACCGTTGCTGGTAGCAGCAGCCAGGATGTGGCTGTAGCCCTTGCCCAGCTCGGCAACCAGCGGCGCGACGTTTTCCGGCAGTTGGTTGGCGAAGGCAGCGTTATCGGCAACCAGCACCTTGCTCACGCCAGCGATTTTGGCGGCGGCTTCGGCAGCGGCACCGGCATTGGAACCGGCAACCAGCACGTGAATGTCACCACCAATCTTCTGAGCAGCGGCAACGGTGTTCAGAGTGGCAGCGGCCAGAGCGGCGTTAGTGTGTTCAGCAACAACCAAGATAGTCATTTAGATTACCTTCGCCTCGTTCTTCAGTTTCTCAACCAGTTCGGCCACGGACTTGACCTTGATGCCGGCGCTGCGGGCAGCAGGCGCTTCGACTTTCAGGGTCTTGACGGTGGAAGCGGTGGAAACGCCCAGGGCGTCCGGAGTAACCACGTCCAGCGGCTTCTTCTTGGCTTTCATGATGTTCGGCAGAGACGCGTAGCGCGGCTCGTTCAGACGCAGGTCGGTGGTGACGATTGCCGGCAGGGCCAGGGCAACGGTCTGCAGACCGCCATCGATTTCGCGGGTGACGTTGACCTTGTCACCAGCCAGCTCGACCTTGGAAGCGAAGGTACCCTGGGCGAAGCCAGTCAGGGCGCCCAGCATCTGGCCGGTCTGGTTGTTGTCGCTGTCGATGGCCTGCTTGCCGAGGATGACCAGTTGCGGCTGCTCCTTGTCGACCACAGCCTTCAGCAGCTTGGCAACGGCCAGGGAGTTCAGCTCTTCGTTGGTCTCGACCAGGATGGAACGGTCAGCACCCAGAGCCAGTGCGGTACGCAGTTGCTCCTGAGCAGTGTTCGGGCCGATGGTGACGACGACGATTTCGCTAGCCACGCCTTTTTCCTTCAGGCGGACGGCTTCTTCTACGGCGATTTCGCAGAAGGGGTTCATCGACATCTTGACGTTGGCGAGGTCGACGCCGGAGTTGTCCGCTTTGACGCGAACTTTGACGTTGTAGTCGACCACTCGTTTGACAGCTACAAGAACCTTCATGGATTCCTCGTTACTCTCCGGTGAATAAGAATGTCGCCAAGGCAAGCCTGGCCGGTGATGCAGGTCGGCCGGAACCGACGGTCAGCCCATACGGCGAACGCAAAACCGACCGTATCTTGACCGGAACGCCTTTTTCGGTCAACACGAATAAACCCCATTTATCGCCCGCCAGCCCTTGCGCTATATGGCTTTGACAAAATTCAAACAAACGTTTGTATTGGACGTGCAAGGGCCTGTATATATAATGCCCAGCGCGCAGGCCACAGAAAGCCTAGCCATAGCCAAATCAATAACACCGAAGAAGCCTTGAGTAGGAGATTCTCTGTGGAACGCGAATTTATGGAATTCGACGTCGTCATCGTCGGCGCCGGCCCCTCTGGCCTCTCCGCCGCCTGCCGACTGAAGCAGAAGGCCGCCGACGCCGGCAAAGAGATCAGCGTCTGCGTGGTCGAGAAGGGTTCCGAAGTCGGCGCTCACATCCTCTCCGGCGCGGTCTTCGAGCCGCGTGCCCTGAACGAACTGTTCCCCAACTGGAAGGAACTGGGCGCGCCGCTGAACACCGAAGTCAAGCGTGACGACATCTATATGTTGAAGAACGCCGACAGCGCCATCAAGGTTCCGGGCCTGTTCGTGCCCAAGACCATGCACAACGAAGGCAACTACATCATCTCCCTGGGCAACCTGTGCCGCTGGCTGGCCCAGCAGGCCGAAGCCCTGGGCGTCGAGATCTACCCGGGCTTCGCCGCCCAGGAAGCGCTGATCGACGAGAACGGCGTAGTTCGCGGTATCGTCACCGGCGACCTGGGTGTGGACCGTGAAGGCCACCCGAAAGAGGGTTACTACACCCCGGGCATGGAGCTGCGCGCCAAGTACACCCTGTTCGCCGAAGGCTGCCGCGGCCACATCGGCAAGCAGCTGATCAAGAAGTACAACCTGGACAGCGAAGCCGACGCCCAGCACTACGGCATCGGCATCAAGGAAATCTGGGACATCGACCCGGCCAAGCACGAGCAAGGCCTGGTTGTGCACACCGCCGGCTGGCCGCTGGACGTGGTCGGCACCGAGAACACCGGTGGCTCCTTCCTCTACCACCTGGAAAACAACCAGGTCGTGGTCGGCCTGATCGTCGACCTGTCCTACGGTAACGCCTTCCTGTCGCCGTTCGACGAGTTCCAGCGCTACAAGCATCACCCGGTGATCGCCCAGTATCTGGAAGGCGGCAAGCGTGTCGCCTACGGTGCTCGCGCCATCTGCAAAGGCGGCCTGAACTCGCTGCCGAAGATGGTCTTCCCGGGCGGCGCCCTGATCGGCTGCGACCTGGGCACCCTGAACTTCGCCAAGATCAAGGGCAGCCACACTGCCATGAAGTCCGGCATGCTGGCCGCCGAAGCGGTAGCCGATGTGCTGCTGGCCGATGGCGAGGGCGGCGACCTGCTGAATGGCTACGTCGATGGTTTCAAGGCCAGCTGGCTGTATGACGAGCTGTTCCGCAGCCGTAACTTCGGCCCGGCCCTGCACAAGTTCGGCCCGGTCTTCGGTGGCGGCCTGAACTGGCTGGATCAGAACGTCTTCGGCGGCAAGATCCCCTTCACTCTGCACGACACCAAGCCGGACTACGCCTGCCTGAAGCCCGCTGCAGAGTCGAAGCGCATCGACTATCCGAAGCCGGACGGCAAACTGAGCTTCGACAAACTCTCCTCGGTGTTCCTCTCCAACACCAACCACGAGGAAGAGCAGCCCTGCCACCTGAAGCTGACCGATGCCAGCATCCCGCTCAGCGTCAACCTGCCGAAGTACGACGAACCGGCGCAGCGTTACTGCCCGGCCGGCGTTTACGAGGTGGTGACCCAGGAAGACGGCGAGAAGAAGTTCCAGATCAACGCGCAGAACTGCGTGCACTGCAAGACCTGCGACATCAAGGACCCGGCCCAGAACATCACCTGGATCGCTCCGGAAGGCACTGGCGGCCCGAACTACCCCAACATGTAATTCGAGCCGTACTGAAAGAGCCGCCGCAAGGCGGCTTTTTCTTGCCCGTCATTCGCCGGCGAAGGCCTGCTGCAGGCCGGCAATATCCAGTTTCTTCATCCGCAGCATGGCTTCGGTCGCGCGCTGCACGGCAGCCTGGTCCGGTGCCGCCAGCAACTCCAGCAGCACTTCCGGCACTACCTGCCAGGACAGCCCGTAGCGATCCCGCAACCAGCCGCACTGCTGCGCCTCCGGAGCCCCACCCTCGCCCAGCCGCACCCAGTAGTGATCGACTTCCGTCTGGGTCGCACACATGACCTGCAGCGACACGGCCTCGTTGAAGCGGAACACCGGACCACCATTGAGCGCAGTGAACGCCTGACCATCCAGTTCGAAAGCCACGGTCATGGCCGTACCCGGCGCCTTGCCGTGGAACTCGAAACCCGCCTCGCCATAGCGCGTCACCTGGGTGATACGTGAATTGGGAAAGATGACGGTATAGAAGGCCGCAGCCTCCTCCGCCTGTTCATCGAACCACAGGCACGGCACGATCTTTTGCTGTAAGCGCATGTCATTGCTCCTCCGTGACGGACGCCAGAAGCCGCCCTCCTCCCTAGTCGATCGGGCAGCACGAGAATAGACAGCACAATAAAAAAGGGCTCCCGAGGGAGCCCTTTCATCTAGCGCAACGGCGATCAGTGCGAGAACAGCGAACCGCCCTGCTTGCCGGCGAGTTTCTCCGGCTTGATCAGGAAGCGGGCCAGGGCCGGCAGCAGCCACAGCGCGCCGAACATGTTCCACAGCAGCATGAAGGTCAGCATCAGACCCATGTCGGCCTGGAACTTGATCGCCGAGAAGATCCAGGTGACCACACCGATGGCCAGGCACAGACCGGTGAACAGTACCGCCTTACCGGTGGAGCGCAGAGTCTGGTAGTAGGCTTCCTGCAGCGGCATGCCGGCACGCAGGAAGCTCTCCAGGCGGCTGTAGATGTAGATGCCGTAGTCGACACCGATACCTACGCCGAGCGCGATCACCGGCAGGGTCGCCACCTTCACGCCGATACCCAGCCAGGCCATCAGGGCGTTACCCAGGATGGAGGTGAGGATCAACGGCAGGATGATGCACAGCATGGCGCCGAAGGAGCGGAAGGTGATCAGGCACATTACTGCTACGCAGATGTACACCAGGATCAGGATCTTCAGCTCGGAGGTCGCGATCACTTCGTTGGTCGCGGCCTCGAT
Source organism: Pseudomonas sp. ML96 (assembly GCF_000761545.1). Classification (GTDB taxonomy): domain Bacteria; phylum Pseudomonadota; class Gammaproteobacteria; order Pseudomonadales; family Pseudomonadaceae; genus Aquipseudomonas. The sequence goes on from NZ_JPMY01000023.1 coordinate 76,348, forward strand.
ACCGGCGTTACCGGCGGCGAGGAGGAACTGCAGGTCATCCTTGTTGTTCTCCTTGGAGAACTCTTCCACCACGCCCACAGCGCGCTTGAGGGTCGCGGCCTTGTGGTCGTTGAGGAACACCAGCACCGGCGCCAGCGAGCAGTCTGCGTTGTACAGACCGTCGGCACGAGCGATGGAGTTGTTGAGGATGTCCGGGTTGCGCGACAGGGTCTCCCATTTCAGGCTGCCCTCGTTCATACCCTTGATCACCTGCTTGGACACGCTGACCATCGAGATGGCCGACTGCACGCCCTCGGTGTTCTCCAGACGCCACATCAGCTCGTCCATCGGCGCCAGGGTCTGGTGCGTGGAGCAGGCTTCGTTCGGAGTCTTGACCATCACCACCAGCACGTCGGAACTGGTCGAGTAGTTGTTGATGATGAAGTCGTTGTCCTTGTTGTAGCGCGAGTCCGGACGCAGCTCCGGTGCACCCTGGTCGAGGTCGCCAACCTGTAGGTTGGCTTTCTGGTACCAGAAGCCAGCCACACCGGCAGACAGGGCGATGACCACGGAGATCGGCGCCACCACCGGGTGAGCGAAGTTGGACAGCAGGCGCCAGAACGGCTGATCGCGGTTGGCCTCGCGCTTGCTGCGCTCGACGGCCTTCTTGCTGATGCCGATATAGGAGATCGCTACCGGCAGCAGGATCAGGTTGGTGAACACGATCACGCCCACACCGATGGAAGCACCGATGGCCAGCTCGCGGATCACACCGATGTCAATGATCAGCAGGGTGATGAAGCCGACGGCGTCCACCAGGATGGCGATCATGCCCGGCAGGAACAGCTGACGGAAGGTGCGACGCGCCGCGGTCAGGGCGTTGTCGGCATCACTCGACTGCAGGGCGATACCGTTGATCTTCTGCACGCCGTGGGAAATACCGATGGCGAAGATCAGGAACGGCACCAGCATCGAGTACGGGTCGAGACCGAAGCCGACCAGGTGCATCAGGCCGAGCTGCCAGACCACCGCGATCAGCGTGGTGGACAGCACCGAGACGGTGGAGCGGATGCACCAGCTGAACCAGTACAGCAGCACCAGGGTGATCACGAAGGCCACGCCGAAGAACATCACCACCATGATCAGGCCATCGATCAGGTCGCCGACCTTCTTGGCGAAACCGACGATGTGGATCTGCACATTGGCGTTCTGCAGCTGGTACTTGTCGCGGATCTTCTCTTCCAGTTCATGGGAGAACTGGCGGTAGTCCAGCTTGAGCAGCTTGCTCTGGTCGTTCGGGTCCGGGTACTGCTCGAGCAGCGGCACATCGATGATGCTGGAGCGGAAGTTGTTCGATACCAGGCGACCGACCTGACCGGACTTCAGCACGTTGCCGCGCAGTTCGGTGAGGCTCTGCGAGGAACCGTCGTAGGTCTGCGGAATCACCTCGCCACCGTCGAAGCCCTCTTCGGTCACTTCGGTCCAGCGCACGCTCGGGCTCCACAGCGACTTCAGACCGGAACGGTCGACGCCGGGGATGTAGAACACCTCGTCGTGGATCTGGCGCAGGGTCTCCATGTAGTCCTTGGTGAAGATGTCGCCATCTTTCGCCTCGACGGAGATACGTACGGTGTTGCCCAGGTTGGCCAGGTCGTTGCGGTGCTCGAGCATCTTCTCGATGAAGGGGTGCTCCAGCGGAATCATCTTCTCGAAGCTGGTCGAGGGACGAATCATCGACGCCTGCCACAACAGCAGCAGGGTAACCACTGCGCAAATCGCGATGACGACGGGCCGGTTGTTGAAGATCAGGCGCTCGAGGAAGGTCGCCTTATCCTGGTGATGGCTGCTCATGGAACTCATATGCTCATTCGCCCCGGCTTATTGTTTTTTGTCTGGCACGGCGCCAGTCGGAGTAGCGGAATGCACGCCGCCCTGACCTACCAGGATCAGGTTACCCGCCGCATCATCGGTGACACCGGCCAGCGAGGCACGGTCGGAGCGATTGACCACGGAGAAGGTACGCCCGGCATCCTTGCTGGTCAGCACGCTGCCGCCGTGACCGACGACAACCACGGTACCGTCCTTGAGCAGGGTGCCGTTGGCCAGACCGAACTCCAGCGGGCCGCTCTCGGAGAGCAGCTTGACCTGCGCCCAGCTGTTGCCGAAATCGGTGGAGCGGAACAGGTTGCCGCGCAGGCCGTAGGCCAGCAGGGTGTTGGAGCTGGCAGTACCGACCGCACCGAACAGGGTGCCTTCGTACGGGCCCTTGATCTTCTCCCAGGTCTGCCCCCAGTCGGCGGAACGGAACATGCTGCCCGCCTCGCCCACCACGAACAGGCCAGCATCCTTCACGGCGGTGATGCCGTTGAGGTGGTAGCCATCTTCGTTGTCGAGACGGTCGCTGACATCGTTCCAGGTCTTGCCGCCGTCATTGGTTTCCAGCAGCGCACCGTAGGCGCCCACGGCGTAGCCGGTGCTGGTGTCGCGGAACCACACGTCGAGCAACGGTGCTTCGCGCTCCAGATTCTCGTACTGCAGTTCCCAGTTGGCGCCGCCATCGTCGGTCGCCAGGATCTGCGAGTCGTGGCCGACCGCCCAGCCATGCTTGTCATCGACGAAGTACACCGCGGTCAGCAGCTGACGGCTCGGCACACGAGCCTGTACCCAGTTACGACCGGCGTCTTCGGAGAACAGGATGTGGCCGCGGTCACCGACGGCGATCAGGCGCTTGCCGGCATGCGCGATGTCCAGCAGCAGGCTGGTCACGGCCTTGGGCGATTCGATGGAGGTGACGGTAGCGGCCTGCACTGCCTGCAGCGGCAGAGGTGCGGCCATGGCCAGGACGGAACATACGCTGAGCAGAGACAGCGCTTTCGCCAGCGGCGATTGGTGACGGGCCGGTACCAGGACGGAAGTCAGGCTACCGGAGCGGGTGCGCCGCATGACGGGCTCACGCATATATTTCCCCCTTTATTCTTATAGGTGGGTTCATTGGCCTTTATTCAGGCCGGGCCATGCTATACGGCTTTTGAAAAACCTGACAATCGGCATGACGTTATGTTTTGTTAAGCGTCGGTTACGCTTCTGATCTCCACGGTAAAGGACCGTCAAAATACCGGTCTAGAGCCGCTGCGCATTCGCAAGCCAATGGCGCCGGGTCGAGCTTCCAGAAAAACATCGACCCGGCGCCAGGCCGGGTCGAAAAGGCCGCTCAAACGAGCGGCGGG
>NZ_JPMY01000024.1 GCF_000761545.1 Pseudomonas sp. ML96
GGGGGGGGGGGGGGGGGGGGGGGGGGGGGTTTCCAGGCAGCTCCGAGCTGCCCATGGCCCCCTCACCCCGGCCCTCTCCCGGAGGGAGAGGGAGGAGTTCGGCGTCAGGTGAAGAAGGGATTGCGCGGATACGGCAGGCCGAGGTGCTCGCGCAGGGTGCGGCCACGGTACTCGGTGCGGAACAGGCCACGCCGTTGCAGCTCGGGCACCACCTGGGTGGCGACGTCTTCCAGGCCCAGCGGCAGGTGCGGCACCAGCACGTTGAAGCCGTCGGCGCCGCGGCCCTCGAACCAGGCCTGCAGCTCGTCGGCGATCTGCGTCGGCGTGCCGATCAGGCTGTGGTGGCCACGCCCGCCGGCGATACGCCGGCCGAGTTGGGCCAGGGTCAGTTGCTCGCTGCCGGCCAGTTCGGTGAGCAGTTTCTGCCGGCTCTGCTGGCCGTTCTCGGTCAGCGGCAGTTCCGGCAGCGGGCCGTCCAGCGGGTAGCCGGACAGGTCGAAGTTGCCGAGCATGCGCCCAAGCAGGGCCACCCCCACTTCCGGCTCGACCAGCTCCTGGAACTGCTCGAACTTTTCGCGGGCCTCGGCCTCGCTGGCGCCGACCACGATGAACACGCCGGGCATGATCTTCAGCTCGTCCTCGCCGCGCCCATACTTGGCCAGGCGGCCCTTGAGGTCGGCGTAGAAGGCCTGGGCCTTGGCCAGCGAAGTCTGCGCGGTGAACACCACCTCGGCGGTTTCGGCAGCCAACTCGCGGCCGGTTTCCGAGGAACCGGCCTGCACCACCACCGGCCGGCCCTGGGGTGAGCGGGCGACGTTGAGCGGGCCCTGTACGCGGAAGTGCTCGCCGTGGTGATTCAACACCTGCAGCTTGGCCGGGTCGTAGAACTGGCCGCTGGCCTGGTCGTGGACGAAGGCATCGTCCGCCCAGCTGTCCCACAGGCCGCGCACCACCTGGTGGAATTCGCGGGCCCGCGAGTAGCGCTCGGCATGCGGGATGTGCGCGTCGCGGCCGAAGTTGAAGGCCTCGGCGGCGGCGTCCGAGGTCACCAGGTTCCAGCCGGCGCGGCCACCGGAGAGGTGGTCCAGCGAGGCGAACTTGCGCGCCACGTGGTAGGGCTCGTTGTAGCTGGTGGTCACCGTGCTCACCAGGCCGATGCGCTCGGTGATGGCGGACAGTGCCGAGAGCAGGGTCAACGGCTCGAAGTACACCGAGCGCGAGGTGTGGCTGGCGATGGCATCGGTGGACGCGGCCACGCTATCGGCAACGAACAGCGCATCGAACTTGGCCGCCTCGGCGATTTGCGCGGCACGGCGGTACTGGCCGAAGTCCAGCGGGTTGGCCACCACGTCCGGGTGGCGCCAGGCGGCGATGTGGTGGCCGCCGGCCATGAGGAAGGCGCCGAGGCTGAGTTGACGGGGAGAATCGCTCATCGAATGGGTTCCTTACATTGGCTTTGCAGGCCACCCGGCCGCTCTGCGGCGGCGCGGGTGGATGGGCACGCAAGGCCTCGATCAGAAGTCCTTGCGCAGCTGCACGCCGAAGTAGCGCTGGTCGTCACGTGGCACCGCGCGGTAGATGTAGCTGCCACCACTGGCCAGGGCCTGGGAGTAGGACTTGTCGGCGAGGTTCTTGCCGAGCAGGGCCACGCGCCAGCCGTCGTTGTAGTCGGCCAGGGCGATGCTGGCGTTCCAGATGCCGTAGGCGCCCTGCACCGTGTCCGGGTTCTGGTCGAGGCTGAACTGCACCTCGTCCTGCCAGCTGTAATCGGTGCTCAGCTCCACATCCAGGCCGTTGTCCAGCGGGATGCTGTAGTCGGCACGCACGTAGCTCTTCCAGTCCGGGGTGAACGGCAGGCGGCCGCCGTCGATATCGCAGGTCGCGGCCGCGCCGGTCGGGCAGTTGAAGTGATCGACGCGCGCCTTGGTGTAGGCCAGCGACGCCGAGAACTTGAGCTGGCTGGTGGCCTGCAGGCTGGCATCCAGCTCGACGCCCTGGGTCTTCACGCTGCCGGCGTTGATCAGGCGGGTCACCACCTGGTTGGCCACGGTGTCGAAGAAGTTGGCCTGGTAGTCGTCGTAGTCGGTGTGGAACACGGCCAGGTTGGCGGTCAGGCGGTTGTTCCACGCCGTGCTCTTGAGGCCCACCTCGTAGGAGTCGGAGGTCTCCGGCTTGAGCGCCTCGGTGTCGCGCGGCTGCATGTTGAAGAAGGTGTTGTAGGCCGGGCCCTTGTAGCCGCGCGAGTAGGTTACGTAGCCGGTGAGGTTGTCGGTGAAGTCGTACTGCAGGCCGGTGCGACCGCTGAAGCCGTCTTCATCCACCGAGCCTTCGCTGCTGGTCGACGGCTGGATGCCGGTGACCGCGGTGGCCGAAGTAGACACGCGACGGTGGTCGTATTCCAGGTCGTCGTGGGTCCAGCGCAGGCCGAGCAGCGCGCGTAAGTCGTCGGTGAAGTTGAAGGTGTTCTCGCCGAACAGCGCCACGCTGTCGTTGGTCACGCTGTAGTCGGCGCGGCCGTGGTTGAGCACGCCGGCGTTGGTCGACCAGCGCTGGTAGATCTCGTCGGACTTGCCGTGGAAGTAGTAGGCGCCGAGCACGTACTCGTTGAATTCACCCTTGGGCGAGGTCAGGCGAAACTCCTGCGAGTACTGGTCGTAGTCCACCTCACCCTTGTCGTGGGAAGCGGTCAGTGGCAGCTGGGCGCTGCGGTCGCCGTCCTGGTACTGGGTATTGTCCCAGCCACGCCAGGCGGTGATCGAGGTCAGGGTGAAGTCGCCCAGCTGCCAGTCGGCCTGGCCGGACAGGCCGGTGTTGGTGTCCTCGACGTGAGTCTTGTAGTCGCTGTTGATCTTGCGGTTGTGGTCGCTCACCGAAACCGGGCGTAGCACGTTGGCGAAGGCCGCGCCGCTGGAGCTGATCACCCCGCTGGGCAGGGTGTCCTCACCGTCCATGTAGTCGCCGATCAGGGTGAATTTGAAGTCCTCGTTCGGCTCGAACTCCAGCTTTCCGCGCACGCCCTTGCGCTCGTAGCCGTTGACGTCGTGGCCGTTGTAGACGTTCTCGACGTTGCCGTCGTAGTCGCCCCACAGGGTGCTCAGCGAGCCCTTGAGGGTGTCGGTCAGGCGCCCGCCGATGCCGAAGCGCAGGCGGTTCTCGTTGCCGCCGCCGAAGTGCGAGTAGTCGACGTAGCCGCTGGTCTCTTCCGGCGCATCCTTGCTGACCACGTTGAGCACGCCGGCCGAGGCGTTCTTGCCGAACAGGGTGCCCTGCGGGCCGCGCAGCACTTCGATGCGCTGCAGGTCGAGCAGGTCCAGGGTGGACTGGCCGGGGCGGCCGAACACCACGCCGTCGACCACGGTGGCCACGGTCGGTTCGACGCCCGGCGAGGTGGAGATGGTGCCCACGCCGCGGATGAACAGCGAGGTGTCCTTGTTCGAGGCGCCGGCGCGGTAGTTCAGCGTCGGTACTTCTTGGACGATGGCGGCGACGTTGTTGCGGTTGCCGCGCTCGAGTTGCTCGCCGTCGATCACCGACACCGCCACCGGCACTTCCTGCAACGAGGCTTCGCGGCGGGTGGCGGTGACCGTCACGGTACCGAGGGTGGTGGCCTGCTCGGTGGCGGGAGCCTCGGCGGCGAACGCCGGCTGGCCGAGCACGGCCAGCAACACGGCACTGGCCAGCGGCGTGCGACGCAGGCGGAATGGGGAAACCTGGGAATTCTGAATATGCATCTACTTCTCTGCCCTGTTGAACCAGACGGAGCCCGCTATGGGGCCTTTCTCGGTCGCCGTAACCGGTCTGGTCTCGCTCGTGCGAGTGGCAGTGAAGGTCGGCGCATGAGCGCTTGTTAGCGCTAACATCGCCAGTATCAAAGCGAACCTAATAGATCGTCAAATAATTAAAAATTACTTTTATATTCCATAAATGAAATTTACTGAGTCCGCCACGCAAGTGTTTGTTAGCGCTAACAAATACAGTATGGTGATCCGCTTTCGTAGCTGAAATGGACTCGTGGTCGCCGTGAGCAGCAACAAGGGATCCCCGCGCAAACGCCGTGGTGCAGGACGCGTCACCCTCAACCAGGTGGCCAGCCATGCCGGCGTTTCAGCGATCAGCGTGTCGCGTTTCTTCAACCAGCCGGAACAGGTATCCGGCGAGCTGCGCGAGCGCATCCAGGCGGCGGTGACCGAGCTCGGCTACGTGCCCAATCTGGTGGCCGGCGGCCTGGCCTCGGCACGCGGGCGCATCGTCGGCATGGTCATCCCGAACATCTCCGGACCGATCTTCGCCGCCACCATCCAAGGCTTCAGCGACACCCTGGCCAAGCACGGCTACCAGCTGCTGCTGGCCTCCAGCTACTTCTCCGAGGAGCAGGAAGAAAGCGCCGTGCGTGCCTTCCTCGGCTGGTCGCCCGCGGCGCTGGTGGTCACCAGCCACTTCCACAGCGCCGGCACCGAAAAAATGCTGGCCGACGCCGACATCCCGGTGGTGGAGATCTGGGACTACTGCCCCGAGCGCGCACCGCTGCAGGTTGGCTTCCTGCATTACGAAGTGGGCGTGACCGCCACCCGCCATCTGCTGCAGCAGGGTTACCAGCGCATCGCCTTCGTGCAGAACAGCGCTGCCGGCGACTTCAGCGCCCTGGAGCGCCGTGATGGCTACGCCGCCACCCTGAGCGAGGCCGGGCTGGAGCCCTGGGTGTTCGTGCCCACGGCCGACGCCAAGCCGTTCGAGGCAGGCAAACAGGCGATGGACACGTTGATGAAGCGCAGCCCGCGCCCGGACGCCATCGTCTTCGCCAACGACAACCTGGCCGCCGGCGCCCTGCTCGCCGGCCAGCGCGCCGGCCTGAAGATTCCTCAGGACTGCGCGGTGATCGGCTTCGGTGACTACCCCTTCGCCGAGATGCTGCTGCCCAGCCTGACCACCGTACGCCCGCCGGCTCAGGAGATCGGCGAGATCGCCGCGCTGCGCGTGTTGCAGAGCCTCGGCGCGGTGGAGGCGGACGGCGAACCGGCGCGCCTGAACCTGCTGCAGTGCCAGTTGGTGGTCAGGGAAAGCGCCTGAACATGTCCATTTAAGAGGCTGATAAGGCATAATCGCCGCCTTCCTGCCCTATACCCAGCCCCGCGCGAGGACCCGTTCCTTGGTGCGATGGCGTCGTTTTCCGGATAGCCCATGCACCCCAGTACCCTGCTCTCCCTGCCCCTGCTGGCCCTCGCCCTCGGCGGCTTCGTCGTCGGCAGCAGCGAATTCATCATCATGGGCCTGCTGCCCGAAGTGGCCGCCGACCTGGGCGTCAGCCTGTCCGATGCCGGCCTGCTGGTCAGCGCCTATGCCATGGGCGTGGTGATCGGTGCACCGCTGCTCGGCCCGCTGCTCGGCCGCCTGCCACGCAAGCAGGCGCTGTTCTGGCTGATGGGCACCTACGCGCTGGGCAACCTCGGCTGCGCCCTGGCCCCGGATTACCACTGGCTGCTGGCGATGCGCATGCTCACCGCCTTCAGCCACGCCGGCTTCTTCGGCTGTGCCACCCTGCTGGCGGCGGAACTGGCGCCCGTGCATCGCCGCGCCTCGGCCATGGCTCTGGTGCTCAGCGGCCTGACCATCGCCAACGTGCTCGGCGTGCCACTCGGTGCCTGGCTGGGCCAGGCCACCAGTTGGCGGGTGACCTTCGCCGTGGTCGCGGTGATCGGCCTGCTCGCCCTGCTGGCCCAGGCCCTGTGGCTGCCCAAGGTGGCGCCGCCGATGCACGGCGCCCAGGGCGCCTGGTCAGGCATCCTGCGCAAGCCGGTGCTGCATGCGCTGGCGGTGTGCAGCCTGACCTCGGTGGCGCTGTTCAGCGTGTTCACCTACGTCGCCCCGCTGCTGCGCGATATCAGCGGTTTCAGTCCATCGCAGAGCAACGGCGCGCTGCTGCTGTTCGGCCTCGGCCTGACCCTCGGCAACCTGCTCGGCGGGCGCCTGGCCGACCGTGGCGTGCGCCACGCCATCCCGCTGGCCCTGTGCAGCGGCCTGGCGTGCATGCTGATCTACTACGCCTTCGGCACCTCGCAGCTACTGACCCTGGCACTGCTGTTCGCCTGGGGCGTGGCCAGCTTCGCCGTGTCCTCGCCGCTGCAGCTGCTGCTGGTGGAACAGGCCGGCGAGTCGGCCAGCCTGGCCGCCACCCTCAGCCACGCGGCGTTCAACCTGGGCAACGCCAGCGGCGCCTTCCTCGGTGGCCTGTGGCTGAGCGCCAACTACGGCCTGCCGCAGCTGCCGCTGTTCGGCGCCGCCCTGCTGGCCGTGGCCGCGCTGGTGGCCTGGCCGCTGCCACGCCTGCGCACGGCGCGCGAGCGTTTCGAGCAGCACTGAGTCGGCGCGACCGGCGCCTGGCGGCCGTCTAACCGGCGTGCCAGGCGCCCTCGATGGGCGCTGCTACGACTATCAACATCCTGTAATCGGCTCTGGGTCACCATCGGGCACTCCAGAGCTGTTCAGCCGTCGCTGAATTGGCTAAAAATCCGCATATCCGTTCGCTAACGAAGTGCGCCCATGGATCAGATACTTTCGCTTCTCTCGGAAACCGTCCCCAAAGCCCGCAACCTGGAGGAGCTGACGCGGCCCTTGCTGACGCTGCTCGGCCAGGTCACCGGCATGGAGTCGACCTACCTGACCACCATCAACACCGACGAGGGCGTACAGCGCGTCGAGTTCGCCCGCAACGTCGGCAGCATGGAGATTCCCGAAGGGCTGGTGGTGCCCTGGGCCGATACCCTGTGCAAGCGCGCCCTGGACGAGAACCGCATGTACTCGGACAACGTCGCCGAATGCTGGGGCGATTCCGAGGCCGCTGCGGCCCTGGGCATCCGCACTTATGTGAGTGCCCCGATCCGCGCCCAGGACGGCCAGGTGCTGGGCACCGTCTGCGCCGCCAGCTCCGCCCAGGTAGCACGCGCGGCAGATGTGGAGCCGCTGCTGATGCTGTTGTCCGGGCTGCTGAGCTATTCCCTCGAGCGTGAGCGCCTGGTTGGGCGCCTGCAGGTGGCCAATAGCGAGCTGGCCAAGCTGGCCCTGACCGACGCCCTGACCGGGCTACCCAACCGCCGTGCGGTGCTCAGCGACTTCGCCCACCTGTTCGCCCTGGCCCAGCGCGAGAGCCGCTACATCCTGGCGGCGGTGATCGACCTGGATGGTTTCAAGCAGATCAACGATACCCATGGCCACCTGGCCGGCGACCAGTTCCTCTGCGGCGTCGCCGCCCAGCTGCAGCACGGTATGCGCGCCAGCGACATCTTCGGCCGTACCGGTGGCGATGAATTCGTGGTGATCGCCCTCGGCACGCCGGCCGATCACACCGATCTGACCATCGACATGCGCGAAGCCGCGCAGCATCTGCAGGAACGCCTGACCAACGCGACCATCGGCCGCTACGAGCTGGGCAATGGCCTCGAAGCGCTGTACTACACCGGCGCCAGTGTCGGCGTGGTGGCGGTGATCCCGGACAACATGACCACCGAAGAGGCGATCAAGCTGGCCGACCGCGAGATGTACCGGGTCAAGCAGCAGCGCAAGCTGCAGAAGCACTAGGAATCTAGCGTTTCACACAGACAAACAACGCATTGCCTGAAGCCCCGTCCCAGGGCTCGATGCGCTGGTAGTCGTGCTCGAACACCTGCACCTCGAAATGCACCTCTAGCAGCTGCTGCAGCTCGGCGAAGCTCAGGGCGACCATCGGGTGTTCGTCCTGCCAGGCCTGGGTCACCCCGGCCGTGGTCTTCTCGATGCTCAGGCGCAGTGCCTGGCGCTCGCCCTCGCCGCCGTAGTACCAGCCGGAGCCGAAGGCGAACAGGCTGCCCTCGTGCACCACGCTGTGACGGACGAAGGAGCGGTTGTCGATCTTGTGCTTGTCCACCGCGTTGAAGCAGAACACCCCGCCCTCGGCGAGCGCGGCATGCACGCTGGCCAGGCACTGGCGCAGCTTGGCCAGCCCGGCGTTGTAGTGGATCGAGTAGAGGAAGCAGGTGATCAGATCTTGCGGCTCATCCACCTGAAAGTCGGCCATGTCCTGCCGACTGAAGTGCGCCTCGGGACAGCGCTGTTGGGCGATATCCAGCATCGGCTGGTTGATGTCCAGGCCGGCGCTGCGGTAGCCGAAGTCGAGGAAGTGCCGCACATGCGGGCCGGTGCCGCAGGCCAGGTCCAGATGGTTGCGCCCCTGCGTGCCGAACAGCTGGTGCAGGCGGTGCACGCTGTGGCTCTGCGCCTGGTAGTCGATGTCGGCGCACATCAGGTCGTAGTAGGCGGACAGGTCGGTGTACAGCACGTTGGTGGACATAGGCGGCCAGCAGGTTGGGCAGGGATTTCGGCGCGGCATGGTACCTCAAGCCGCGCCGCCCTCCTCCACAAACAGACAACCCGCAGTTTCGCTTCGGGTTGCTGTCCAGCTAGGCCGACTGCCGAGCCCTGGCACCTGCGGCGTAGCGACTGGCTGGCCGCACCAGGCCGAGGTTGTCGCGCAGGGTCTGGCCCTCGTACTCGTGGCGGAACAGTCCGCGGCGCTGCAGCTCCGGCACCACCTGATCGACGAACTGGTCGAGGCCTTCCGGCAGGAACGGTGGCATGACGTTGAAGCCGTCCGCCGCGCCCTGGGTGAACCACTCCTCCAGCACATCGGCGACCTGCAGCGGCGTGCCGACCACCGTGTTGTGCCCACGCGCGCCGGCGATCTTCAGGTATAGCTGGCGGATGGTCAGGTTTTCGCGCCGCGCTAGCTCGATGAACAGCGCCTGGCGGCTCTTCATCGCGTTGCTTTCCGGCAGCTCCGGCAGCGGCCCGTCCAGCGGGTACTGCGACAGGTCGAAACCACCGGCCATGCCGGCCAGCAGGCCGAGGCCGACGCGCGGGTCGATCAGTTCCTGCAGCTCGGCGAACTTGTCCTCCGCCTCGCTCTGCGTCGCGCCGAGCACCGGCGAAATGCCGGGCATGATCTTCAGCTCGTCCGCCGTGCGCCCGTACTTGCCCAGCCGGCCCTTGAGGTCGGCGTAGAAGTCCTGAGCGCCAGCCAGGGTCTGCTGCGCGGTGAACACCACTTCGGCGGTGCGCGCAGCCAGCTCCTTGCCCGGCTCGGACGAGCCGGCCTGTACCAGCACCGGGTAGCCCTGCGGCGCGCGCGGGATGTTCAGCGGCCCGCGCACCCGTGGGTAATGCGCGCCACGGTGGTCGAGCACGTGCACCTTGGCCGGGTCGAAGAACTGCCCGCTGGCCTGGTCACGGACGAAGGCATCGTCGTCGAAGCTGTCCCACAGGCCGGTGGCGATATCGATGAACTCCTCGGCGCGGGCGTAGCGATCGGCGTGCTGATCGATGCGCTCGAGGCCGAAGTTCTGCGCCTCCAGGTCGGTGGCCGAGGTCACCAGGTTCCAGCCGCTGCGCCCGCCGGACAGGTGGTCTAGCGAGGCGAAACGGCGTGCCAGGCCATACGGCTCGTTGAAGGTGGTCGACACCGTGCTGATCAGGCCGATGCGCTCGGTCACCGCGGCCAGGCCGGCGAGCAGGATCAGCGGGTCGAACACGTCGCCACCGGTGGTCAGGCTGGCCAGCTCGGGCGGGCCCATCAGCGCTAGGTTGTCGGCGAAGAAGATGGCGTCGAACTTGCCGCGCTCGGCAGTCTGCGCCACCCGCTTGAAGTGGGCGAAGTCCAGCCCGCCACCGGCCCAGGCGCGTGGGTGGCGCCAGGCGGCCAGGTGGTGGCCGCTGCTCATCAGGAAAGCGCCGAGGCGAATCTTTCTCTCACTCATGCTCCACCTCAGAAGTCGTAGCGCAGGCTCACGCCAGCGGTGCGCGGCTGGCCCAGCGAGCCGGTGTACAGGCCATTGCCGGCGGAACCGACAGCCAGGTAGTACTCCTTGTCGCCGGCGTTCTTCAGCCACAGCGAGGCGTCCAGCTGGCCGTCGCCGAGGTCGGTACGCAGGCCGGCGGCGAGGTTGACCAGACCGTAGCCGTCGATCTTCGACAGCTCGGAGTTGTCCAGCGTGCCTTCGGCCTCGGAGCGGTACGAGTAGCTGCCGGCAACATAGGGCTGCAGGCGGTTTTCCAGCTGCCAGGCGTATTCGCCGCTGAAGTTGCCAATCCACTTGGAGGCGCCCGCCACGCGTTCGCCGGACAGGTCGCAGGTGGCCGGCGCACCCGGCAGCGTGGCGATTTCCGCCGGGCACGGCGCATCTTCGAAGCGCAGGTAGGTGACGTCGTTGTACGAGCCGTTGAAGCGCAGGGTCAGGCCGCGCAGCGGCAGTGCGGTGGCCTCGAACTCGACGCCACGCGAGCGCAGCTTGCCGGCGTTGGACAACACCTGGTAGCCGGTGACCGAGCCCGGCGGCTGGTACCAGGTGGTGGCCTGGTAGCCGTGGATGCCGGTCCAGAAGATGTTGCCGTTGACCTGCAGGCGGTTGTCCAGCCAGGCGCTCTTCAGGCCCAGTTCGGCGTCGTTGGCGCGCTCCGGGCCGACCAGCAGCGAGTCGGCGCCGGCCGCCGGGGCGGAACCCACGGCCAGGTTGACCCCGCCGGACTTCTCGCCGTGGGACAGCGAGGCGTAGCCGAGCAGGTCCGGGTTGAACTGGTAGCTCAGGCTCAGCAGCATCGAGGGTGCTGCGTTGTACAGGCTGAGGTCGCCGGAATCGTAGGCGCCGACCTGGCTCTCGCGGATGATCGCACCCAGGCCGCCAACCGCCGCGCCGCCAGTGGGGGCGAAGCGTTTGACCCGCGCCTGCTTCTCCTCATAGGTGCCGCGCACGCCGGCGGTGAAGTCGAGCTTGTCGGTGAGGTGCCAGGTGCCCTGGGCGAACAGGGCGAAGCTGTTGGTATCGACCTTGCCGTTGGTCTTGGTGCTGACGTTGTTCAGCGCATCGGTGTTGAAGCCGACCAGGTTGAGGTCGGCCAGCGGGCCGAGGTCGGTGAAGATGCGGTTGCCCAGGTCCTGCTTGAAGGCGTAGGCGCCGAGCACGTAGTCGAAGCTGTCGCTGCTCGGCGAGGCCAGGCGCACCTCCTGGGAGAACTGGCGGTCGTGCACCTCGTAGCCGTAATCGTTGATCACCGCCACGTCGAGCTGGTCGGCGTCGTTGGCCGGGTTGAAGTGCCAGTAGCGGTAGGCGCTGATCGAGGTCAGGGTGTAGCCACCATCCAGGTTCCAGTTGGCCTCCAGCGAATGGCCGTTCTGGTGCACGCTGACGTTCTGCCGCGCGTCGATATTGCTGCGGCCGATCTGCGGCGAGGCGCCGACCAGGGTCGCGCGGTCCCAGAACTTCTGCGCGGCGCCGTAGATCACCGAGCTGCCGGAGCTGGAGTTTTCCTCGTTGTAGTCGCTGATCCAGCGCAGGCTGAAGTCGTCGTTGGGCTGGAACAGCAGCTGGCCACGCAGGCCTTCGCGCTCGCCGCCTAGCAGGGTGCGGCCGTCATGGTCGTTGTCCAGGTAGCCGTCCTCGCGAGTGCGGTAGAAGCCGAAACGCCCGGCCAGGGTGTCGGTCAGGCCGCCGGAGACCGAGCCCTTGCCCTGGAAGTAGCCGCGCTCGCCACCGGAGACTTCCAGCGTGCGCTCGGGAGTGAAGGTCGGCTTGCGCGTGCTGATGTTCAGCACGCCGGCGGTGGTGTTCTTGCCGAACAGGGTGCCCTGCGGGCCGCGCAGTAGTTCCAGCTGCTCGATGTCGAGCAGGTCGAAGGCGGCCATGCCCGGGCGGCCCAGGTAGACGTTGTCCAGGTAAACCCCGGCGCTGCCTTCCAGGCCGTCGCTGGCCGGGTTGTTGCCGATGCCGCGCACCGCCAGGCTGGAAACGCGAGCGTGCACGTAGGCGACGTTGACGCTGGGCAGCGCCTGCTGCAGATCCTGGATGCGGTAGACCTTCTGGCTCTCCAGGTCGGCGCCGCTCAGCGCGGTGATCGGCGTCGGTACTGTCTGCGCATCTTCGGCGCGGCGGCGCGCGGTGACGGTGATCTTGTCGAGGGTCGGCACGTCGGCCTCGACGCTTTCGGCGGCGACCTGCGGCGCCTCGCTCTCGGCGGCCTGCAGCAACTGCGGCAGCGCCAGCAGCAGGGCCAGGCTCAGGGGTTTCAACACTGCGCCGGCGACAGCCGGGCCATGGGCGATGGGGTGCATGGGTACTCCTAAAGCACGGGCAGAGGGATGGCGAATCGCGGGTTCGCCTTGATACCGATGCTAGGGAGCGCCAGGGGGCGAGGATGGGCCTCGGCGGACAAGCCATAGTCCGCCGCGGACAAATGCCGTGCTAGACGGCCAGTTCCAGTGCCGCGCGCAGTTGCTCGCGGCGCACCCCGGGCAGGCGCGTGGCCGGCTGCAGGGCATGCCGCCGCCATTGTCCGGGAGTTTCCCCGGTCCAGCGGCGGAAGGCGCGGTTGAAGCTGCTCGGTTCGTTGAAACCGAGGCGATAGCATACCTCGTTGACCGAGCATTCGGCCTCGCGCAGGTAGTCGAAGGCCAGGCGCCGGCGGCTGTCGTCGAGTAGTTCCTTGAAGCTGGTGTCCTGCTTCTGCAGGTGACGGTGCAGGTTGCGCACGCTCATGCCCAGGGCCTCGGCCACAGCGCCCTGCTGCACTTCGCCGAGCGGCAGCTGGCGCACGATGGCGTCGCGCACGCGGCCGGCCAGGTCCGGCGGCGACAAGCGCTGCAGGTAGGCGTTCATCACCCGGTCGAGGCCGCTGGCGACCTCGCGATTGCCAGTGCGCAGTACCTGGGCCAGAGGCTGGGCGGCATATTCGATGGCGTTGCACGGCGCATCGAAACGTACCGGGCAACCGAGCAGGTTCTCCCAGGGGAGCACATCGGCCGGGCGCGCGCGGGCCAGTTCCACCGCGGTGATGAACTCCATCTCCGCCCAGCTCTGCCGGGTCAGGCGCACGGCGCAGGCGATCAGCGCCTCGGTGGCAATCTGCTCGGCGTGCACGCCGGGCATGGGCCGGTAGAACAGCCGGTAGCGGCTGCCCTGCTCGATCAGTTCGAGGTTGGCCGAGGTGGTCACCACCGCCGAATAGCGCACCACGCGCTCCAAGGCCTCGGCGATGGTCACGCTGCTCTGGATGGCGAAAAGCAGACCGTGGAAATCGGTAGGAAAGCAGTGCCGCGCCACGCGCAGGCCGAAGCAGTCGTCGCCGCTGACACGGCGTGCGGCGCGCCACAGGCGGCTCATCAGCACCACCGGAATGCGCCGCTCGCCATCGGCCAGCCAGGCAGGGTCGATGCCGGCTTCGCGCAGCAGCTCGGCGCTGGCGAAGCCTTCGGCGTCCAGGGCCCGGCTCACGGCCTGGGCCCAGGTGGCGATGGTGTGAACTTCGGCCACGGCGAGCCTCAGAGCAGGCCTTCGGCACGCAGCGCCTGCTGCACGCCCGGGCGCGCGGCCCATTGCTCGCGTACACGGGCCACGCCGGTGAGCTGGTCGAACGGCTTGCCGATACGCAGCAGCCAGCTGGCGAACACGCCGAGGTAGGCGTCGGCCAGGGTGAAGCGCTCGCCGACCAGCCACTGGCGATTCTGCAGGTGCGTGTCGATGTGCTCGAAGGCCTTGTACAGCTGCTGCACGGCCTGGGCGCGGATGCCCGGGTGCGCGGCCTCGTCCGCCGAGTAGCGCTCGGGGCGGTTGAGCGGGCGGAACGAGGCGGTGTGCACTTCCGCCGCCAGGTAGCCGAGCCAGCTCTGGATCTGCGCACGTTCGGCACTGCCGGCCGGAGCGAACAGCGGCGTGCCGGGCACCTGGTCGGCCAGGTACGGCAGGATCGCGCTGTTCTCGGTGATCAGCGTGCCGTCGTCCAGTTGCAGGGCCGGCACGCGGCCCAGCGGGTTGATGGCGTGGATCGGCGAATCCGGCGTGCGCAGGGCCACCTTCTCTACCTGGATCGGCAGACCCAGCTCGTGCACGGCGATGTGCGAGGCCAGCGAGCAGGCGCCGGGGGAAATGTACAGGGTACTCATGGATGTGCTCTCTCGAATGGCGTGCCGCCCTCCTCCCCGGCCACCTCGTGGCGACCGGGGATTCGTGGCGGTTTAGAACGGCCGGCTGCCGGCCAGGCTGATGCGTTTCAGGCGGCGGCGCTGGGTGGCCGGGAAGGCGTTGCGCGCATGCAGGGTGGCCTGGTTGTCCCAGTACACGATGTCGCCCACTTCCCACTTGTGGGTGTAGTAGAAGCGTGGGTCCTGCAGGTGCTCGCGCAAGCGGCCGATCAGCGCGGCGCCTTTCTCCGGGTCGTAGCCGGGAATCTCCACCTCGGTGTGCACGCTGAGGAACAGCAGGCGCTTGCCGCTCTCCGGATGCACGCGCACCAGCGGGTGCTCGGTGCCCTGGATCGGCTCGATGTCCGGGGTGCGGTAGGTGACGAATCCGCCACCGCCGTAGCCGCCGTTCTTGATGCGCACGAAGGGGTTGTAGTTGATCAGCCTGAGGCCATCGATCTCGCGACGGGTGTCCTCATCCAGCGCGCTATAGGCCAGGGCCAGGTTGGTCCAGCTGGTCTCGCCGCCCTGCTCCGGCACTTCCAGGGCGTAGAGCAGCGAGCCGGCCGACGGCGTCGGCGTCCACTGGTGGTCGGTGTGCGCCGGCAGGGCGAAGTTGCCCAGTTCGCCGTCGCCGGTGTTGGCCACCTTGACGATATCCGGCGCCTTGCCATCGGCCCCGGAGGACAGCACGGCGAAGTCCGGGTGCGGCTGGAACACCGAGCCGAACCAGGAGGTGAAGCGCAGGAACTGCGCGTCATCCAGCTGCTGCTTCTTGAAGATCAGGATGTGGTGGTCACGCAGGGCCTGCTTGAGGGCGAGGATCTGCTCCGGCGTCGGGTCGACACGTGCATCCAGGTTGTGGATCTCGGCGCCCAGCGGCGCGGCCAGCGGCTGGATATGCAGGCCGTCGACGGGTTGGCGCAGAGCGGTCACGTTGCTGCTCATGGGATTTTCCTCAACCTTTGCGGGTGGTCTGGCTGCGGCGGCCATCGATGCTTACCGGCACATCGCCGGCCAGGGTCACGCGGCGCACGATGCGGTCCTGCTGGCCGTAGTCGTCGACGGCGTAGTGCTGGGTCGCGCGGTTGTCCCAGATGGCCACGTCGCCCTCGGTCCAGCGCCAGCGCACAGTGTTCTCCAGGCGAGTGACATGGCCCTGGAAGATGTCGAACAGGCGCTGCGAGTCATCGCGCGACAGGCCCTTGATGCGTTTGACGAAGTGGCCGAGCAGCAGGCTGCGCTTGCCGCTCACCGGGTGTACGCGCACCAGCGGGTGCTCGGTCTCGTAGACGGTGGAGGCGAACACCTTGCGGTATTCCTCCAGCTTGGCCAGCTCGACGTTGGGACGCACGCCGGCGTAGTCGTACTCGTTGCTGTGCACGGCCCAGAGCTTGTCGGCCAGCTCGCGCAGCTCCGGCGAGAGGTCCTGGTAGGCGGCCTCGGTGTTGGCCCAGACGGTGTCGCCACCGGACTTGGCGGCCACCACCGAGCGCAGGATCGAAGCCTTGGGATAGGCGTCGACGAAGGTCACGTCGGTGTGCCAGGAATTGGCGCGCTGGCCCTGGGCGCCGTCCAGTTCGAGCAGATAGTGGGTACCTTCGCGCACCGGCACGGTGGGGTGCGCGATCGGCTCGCCGAGCAGCTTGGCGAAGGCCTCCTGGGCCTGGTCGTCGAGATGGTTCTGGGCGCGGAAGAACAGCACCTTGTGCTCCACCAGCGCGGCCTGGATGGCCTCGATGGTGGCGGCATCCAGCTCGGCGGACAGGTTGATGTTGCGTATCTCGGCGCCGATACGGCCGGCGACCGGGTGGATGTCGAGTTGTACTGCGGTTTGTGTGGAGGTTGGTACGGCGATTGCGGCATTGCTCATGGTGTCTCTCCTTGAGGTTTGGCTGTGCGGCAGCCGGTCAGAAGTCGTAACGCAGGGTCACGCCGGCGGTGCGCGGCTGGCCCACGGAGGCGGTGTAAGCGCCGTTGGTCATGGCGAAGGCGGTCAGGTAGTAGTCCTCATCGGTGGCGTTGCGGATCCACACCGAGGTATCCAGCTCACCCTCGCCCAGGTCGGCGCGCACACCGGCAGCCAGGTTGAGCAGGCCGTAGCCGTCGATCTTCGAAAGCTCGGAGTTGTCCAGCGTGCCCTCGGCCTCGGAGCGGTAGGAGTAGCCGGCGTTGACGTACGGACGCAGGCCGCCATCGAGCTGCCAGGCGTACTCGCCGTTGACGTTGCCGATCCATTTCGAGGCGCCGACCACACGCTCGCCGGTCAGGTCGCACTTGGCAGTCGGGTTGACCGTGCTGACCTCGCCCGGGCACGGCGCGTCCTTGAAGCTCAGGTAGGTGACGTCGTTGTAGGAACCGTTGAAGTTCAGGGTCAGGCCGCGGATCGGCAGGTAGGTGGCCTCGAACTCCACGCCGCGCGAACGCACGCTGCCGGCGTTGGCCAGCACCGACACCGGGGTCGGCGAGCTGGCGTTGGTGGTCAGGGTGGTGGCCTGGTAACCGTGGATGCCGGTCCAGAACACGTTGGCGTTGAACAGCAGGCGGCCGTCGTTGAGCGTGCTCTTGAAGCCCAGCTCGGCGTCGTTGGCGCGCTCCGGGCCGACCACCAGCGAGTCGGAACCGTAGCCAAACACCGGCGCAGTCAGGTTCACCCCGCCGGACTTCTCACCGTGGGACAGCGTGGCGTAGCCGAGCAGGTCGTCGGTGAAGCGGTAGCTCAAGCTGAGCAGGCCGGACGGCGAGGCGTTGTGCAGGCCGAAGTCGCCGGTATCGAGGGCACCCATCTGGCGCTCGCGCGCCGCGTTGAGCGGCGGAATACCTGACAGGTCCGCGCCGCCTTCGGGAGCGAAGCGATGCAGGCGCGCGGTCTTTTCCTCGTAGGTGCCGCGGATGCCGGCGGTGAAGTCGAGCTTGTCGGTCAGGTGCCAGTTGCCTTGGGCGAACAGGGCGAAGCTGTCGGTCTCGATCTTGCCGTTGGTCTGGGTGCGCACGTTGTTGAAGATGCCGGTGTTGGCACCGGTCAGGAACAGGTCGGCGTAGGGGCCGAAGTCCTGCACGGTCTTGTTGCCCAGGTTCTGGTTGAACAGGTAGGCGCCGAGCACGTAGTCGAAGCTGCCGCCAGTGGGCGACGCCAGGCGGAATTCCTGAGAGAACTGCCGGTCGTGCACTTCCACGCCGCTGTGGGTGAAGGCCTCGACATCGGTGAGGTCGGCGTCGTTGCGCGGGATGAAGTGCCAGTAGCGGTAGCCGCTGATGGAGGTGAAGGTGTAGCCGCTATCGAGGTTCCAGTTGGCCTCCAGCGAGCTGCCGCCCTGCCACACGCTAACCGACTGCACACCGTCGATGTTCACTTCGCGCTTCTTCGGGTCGTACTGCGGGTTGGCGCCGATCAGCGCGGCGCGCTCGCGGAAGCGGTCGCTCACGCCGTACAGGGCCCACACGCCGTTGCTGGATTTCTCCTGGTTGTAGTCGGTGATCCAGCGCAGGCTGAAGTCGTCGTTGGGCTCGAACAGCAGCTGGCCACGGGCGCCCTCGCGCTCGCCGCCGACGAAGGTGCGGCTGTCGTGCTGGTTGTCGATATAGCCGTCGTCACGGGTGCGGTAGGCCGACAGGCGCCCGGCCAGGGTCTCGGTCAGCGGCCCGGAGACGGTGCCCTTGCCCTGGAACAGACCGCGCTCGCCGCCGGTGATCTCGACGTGGCGCTCGGGAGTGAAGGTCGGCTTGCGGGTGCTGATGTTGATCACCCCGGCCGTGGTGTTCTTGCCGAACAGGGTGCCCTGCGGGCCGCGCAGCAACTCCAGCTGCTCGACGTCGAGCAGATCGAATACGGCCATGCCGGGGCGGCCGAGGTAGATGTTGTCCAGGTAGATCCCGGCGCTGCCTTCCAGGCCGTCGCTGGCCGGGTTGTTGCCGATGCCGCGCACCGCCACGCTGGACTGGCGCGCATGGATATAGGCGACGTTGACGCTGGGCAGGACCTGCTGCAGGTCCTGCACCTTGTACACCTTCTGCTGCTCCAGGGTGGCGCCGCTCAAGGTGGTGATCGGGGTCGGCACGTCCTGCACGTTTTCCTCGCGGCGGCGCGCGGCGGTCACGGTGACGGTGCTCAGCGCCTGCTCCTCGGCCTCCGGCGTGGCGGCGGCCTCCTCGGCATGGCTCTGACCGGGCGCGGCCAGGCTGCCCAGAGCGAGCAGCAGGGTCAGGGCGTATTCGGGAGTAGCCAGGCGCTGCAGCGACAACGGGCGTGCGACGGCTTGCGGCGTTCGGGCTTGCGACGTTCGAACATGACTCATCGGTGTTTTCCTTGGGCTGTGGCCCGCCGCCAAATCCGGGCAGCAAAGGGCCGCATCGCGCAGCTGGCGCGATGAACTGAAACGGTGGTGAAAGGTGAGTCCGCGCTAGTGGCGGCTCAGGAGCGGGTCAGCGACAGCGCAGCGCGGACCACGACGAAATAGGCATCTGCATGGTTCTCCCCCCAGGTTGCTCGGCCATATCTATATTCCATTTAGATCTAGTTTTATGAATTTACTTAGATTGACGGAATAAGAGCCTGCATTTAAAACCTGCACCACGGAAGGCACAAATGCCTTCTGCCTATATTTTCAATGCCGGGAACGCATCATGGATCTGCGCCAACTCCGCTACTTCCTCGCCCTTCACGAGCACCGCAGTTTCGTCCGCGCGGCCGATGCCATGGGCATCACCCAGCCAGCTTTCAGCCGCAGCATCCAGGGCCTGGAGCACGAGCTGGGCTGCGTACTGGTGGATCGTGCGAGCAAGGACCTGCGCCCCACGCCGGAAGGCCAGGTGGTGCTGCAGCACGCCCTGGCCCTGGTGCGTGGCGCCAGCAACCTGAGCCACGAGATCAACCAGATGACCAAGCTGGACGCCGGCGAGTTGCGCTTCGGCTGCGGTCCGGCGTTGGCCGCGCGCCTGGTGCCCGAGGCGCTGCTGCAGTTCATGCAGCGCTACCCGCGCATCCGCGCGCGCTTCGAGGTGAACAACTGGGAGAACCTGAGCCGCAGCCTGAGCCGCGACGAGATCGAGTTCTTCATCGCCGACATCCGCCACTTCGAGTCCGACCCCAGCGTGCAGACCCAGGCGCTGCGCCCGCGCCCCGGCCTGTTCTTCTGCCGCCCCGGACACCCGCTGCTGGCCAAGGAAAGCCTGTCGACCAACGACCTGTTCGACTACCCGCTGGCTGCCACGCGCATCCCCATGGGCGTGCGCAAGATGCTCGCCAACCTGAGCGGCAAGACCAGCTTCGACCCGCAGCTGGAATGCGAGCACTTCCCCCTGCTGGAGGAACTGGTACGCCGCAGCGACGCCGTCGGCGTGGCCACCCACGAGGCCCTGAGCGAGCCACTGGCGCGCGGCGAACTGGTGCAGCTGTACCTGCGCAACCTGCCCACCAACGTGGACAGCCTCAGCGCGCGCTGCGGCATCGTCACCCGCACCGGCTTCCGCCTGTCGCCGGCGGCCAGGGCGATGATCGAGCTGCTCACCAACCTGGACCAACAACAAAGCGTAACGGCGGCGGCCTGAACGGCGGCGCCGACTGACAACAAGCAATGCCACGCGTGCACCCATAGGGCACTTCGCCCCTTCTATCGACGATGGCAACGAGGACAACACAATGAGTCTGGATATCTTCTGGTTCCTGCCGACCTCCGGCGACACCCGCTACCTGGGCCACTCGGCCAGCGGCCGGCCAGCGACCAACGCCTACATGCGGCAGATCGCCGTGGCCGCCGACCAGCTCGGCTACGACGGCCTGCTGATTCCCACCGGCGCCAGCTGCCTGGACCCCTGGGTGACCGCCGCCAGCCTGGTGCCGGTAACCCAGCGCATCAAACTGCTGGTGGCCCTGCGCACCTCGCTGGGCAACCCCACCGCTTCGGCGCGCCAGGCTGCCAGCCTGGACCAGGCCAGCAATGGCCGCCTGCTGCTCAACGTGGTGCCCGGCGGTGATGCCACCGAACTGGCCGCCGATGGCGTGTTCCTCAAACATGACGAGCGCTACGAGGCCTCCGACGAGTTCCTCACCATCTGGCGGCGCCTGCTGCAGGGCGAGACCGTCGACTTCGAAGGCAAACACCTCAAAGTCGAGGGCGCGCAGAACTTCTTCACCCCGCTGCAGCAGCCCTACCCGCCCCTGTACTTCGGCGGTTCCTCGCCGGCTGCCCACGAGCTGGCAGCCAAGCATGTGGACGCCTATCTGACCTGGGGCGAGCCGCCGGCCGCGGTCGCCGAGAAGATCGCCGACGTGCGCGAGCGCGCTGCCAAACACGGCCGCACGGTGCGCTTCGGCGTGCGCCTGCACGTGATCGTGCGCGAGACCAACGAGGCCGCCTGGGCCGCTGCCGATGAGCTGATCAGCCACCTCGACGACGCCACCATCGCCGCCGCCCAGGCCAACTACGCCAAGATGGATTCGGTCGGCCAGCGGCGCATGGCCGAGCTGCACGGCGGCGACCGCAACAAGCTGGAAGTCGCGCCCAACCTGTGGGCCGGCGTCGGCCTGGTGCGTGGCGGTGCTGGTACCGCGCTGGTCGGTGATCCCGAGACCGTGGCCGCGCGCCTGCTAGAGTACGCCGAGCTGGGCGTCGACAGCTTCGTGCTGTCCGGCTACCCGCACTTGGAAGAGGCCTACCGCTTCGCCGAACTGGTGTTCCCGCTGCTACCCGGCAAGGGCAAGGTGACGGTGGACGGCGCCTTCACCGGTGGCGCCTTCGACATCCGCGCGGGCAAGGACAAAGGCCAGGCCGCGTAACGCCATACCTCTCTAGAAAGGCCCTTTCCAGGCTGCCAACAGCCTGCTGGGCTCGCCCTTTCGGCCACATCGATCCCGTATTTCCAAGCGCAGCCGTGCTAGCGTGCAGGCCATGTCCGATGGTCATCGCGTTGCCATACCGATGCGCCAGACTGGAGACCGCTGTTCAGGAAGATCGAGATGGTCAAGACACATCGCAGCTGGCTGTATGGCTGCGCTCTGTTACTGCGCGGCGGCGGCACGCTCTGGCCGCCCTTCAGCTACGAGGATGCGCAGGGCAACGCCCGCGGCATTGCCGTCGACATCGCCAGCCAGGTAGCCACGCAGAACGATCTGCAGCTGCAGTTCCTGTTCTACCCCACCCGCCGCCTCAACCTGCTGCTGGACAATGGCAGCCTCGATCTCAACTACGCCGACTCGCCGCTGTGGAATGGCCCGCAGGCGGACCAGCGCTTCGTCTACTCGCAGCCCTACCTGACGGTGCGCGAGTACCTCTACTTCCGCGCCGACCACCCTGCCCGCCTGCAGCTGCTGGAGCAATTGGACGGCCTGCGCATCGGCACCGTGCGCGGCTACAGCTACCCGCTGCTCGACCAGGCCATGGCCGGCGGCCGCCTGAAGGAAGTGGAAACCTCGGACGACGCGGTGCTGCTCGATCTGCTGCTGCGGGAGCGGGTGGACGCGATCGCCATGGTCGACGACGTGTTCGTCAACCTGCTGGCCGCGCGCCAGATCGCACCCACAGGCTTCACCCGCAGCGCACAGCTCAGCGAGGCGCCGCTGGTGATCAAGCTACAGCTGCGCCATGCCGAGCGCTTGCCGGCGGTAAACGCGACGCTGCGCAGGATGATGGAGAGTGGCGAGGTACAGCGCATCCGCCGCGCCTATCTGGGCAATGCAGCGGACGTGGCGGATGGGCGCTGAGACTTAGGCCGCCGACTCTTCGAAGGCCTGCACGGCGACCTCTGCCCGGCGGCGCAGGCGATCCAGCTCGGCCTGCTTGGCCACGCTGTCGATCGGGCCGTGGTCCTGCAAGAACCGCTTGAGAGCCGTGAAAGCGTCCATGCGCGCCTGCAGCAGGCGCTGCGCCTCGATGCTTGAGCGAGTCATCGAACCTCCAGGAGCATTCTGTGGCGCCGACCATCGGCGGCCAGGTGCACAGAGCCTAGAGCAGCGCTGCATATCCGTCGCAGTGGCAGGTGGTCGCAGGTACCTGCAACCCAGCAGTAGCGCCGGCTACAGCAGTTGCGGCAGGGACAGGGCGACCAGGATCACCCCGGAAATCGCCAGCAGGCCGAGCACGACGCGGCGGAACATCTGGTCGCTGATGCGGTGGTACAGGCGCACGCCGATCAGGGTGGGAATCAGGGTCGCGGCGATCACCGCCGGGAACAGGCCGAGCGCCTCCTGGGTAACGGTGCCGGACAACAGGTAGGCGACCATCACCAGCGCGTGCATGGCTAGGTTGAAGCCCTGGATCACCGCACGCTGGGTGTCGCGCTCCCAGCCCTTGAGCGTGGCCCACAACGCCGGCGCCGGACCGGTCAGCCCGCCGAGACCACCCATGATGCCGCCCAGCACGCCGACACCCACATCGGCAGCATGACCACCGCCGCGGATGCGCGGCAGCTCGGTGGACAGCAGCATGAGCGGGCACCAGATGGCCAGCAGCACGCCCACGCCGAGGCGGAACAGGGTTGGGTCGACCTGATGCAGCAACAGCACGCCGAGCGGCGCGCCGAGCAAACCGCCGGCGACCATCGGCAGCAGATGGCGCGCGGTGAAGATGCGCCGCAGCGCGCCGGCGGCCAGCAGCTGCCCGGTCAGCGAGCCGCAGACCACCAGTGGCCCGGTCAGCGTCGGCTCCAGCGCCCAGGCCCAGACGGCCATGGCCACCAGGCCGAAGTTGGAGCCGGACAGGCCCTGGACGAAGCTCGCCAGCACGGCGCCCAGCACCACGATCAGCAGCAGGCTATCCATGCGTCAGCGGCGCCCTCGCCTGAGGGGCACGCAGTCCGCCTCAGCCACGCTTGAGCGGCGGCGTGCGCGGTGGTACCAGGCGCTTGTTGCCGGTGGCTTCGTAGCCTGCGGCCAGGCTCAGCAGCTGGGCGTCGTCGTAGGCACGACCGGCGAAGGTCAGGCCCACCGGCATGCCGATGTCGGCCATCACGCCCATCGGCACGGTGACGGTGGGCACGCCCAGGTGGCGGATGGCGAGGTTGCCGTTGGCCACCCAGATGCCGTTGCTCCAGGCGATATCGGCGGACTGCGGATTCACGTCGGCATCGGCCGGGCCCACGTCGGCGACGGTGGGGAACAGCACGGCGTCGAGGCCCTGCTGGTCCATCCAGTCTTCGAGGTCGAGCTTGCGGGTCTTCTCCAGGCCGCGCAGGCCATCGGGCACGGTGGCGATCTGGTCCCAGGACTTGATGCCGCGCTTGGCCATGTTGACGTACTCGTCCATGCCCGCGGCCAGGTCGTCCTCGCGGTTCGGCAAGGTGCCCGGGTCGTGGGGGAAGATCTGCGGGCCGTCGACATCGGCCAGCTGGTTCAGCTGGGGATCACCGTTGGCACGGAGGAAGTCGTCGAAGGCCCAGCCGGACAGTTCCCAAAGCTCGTCATGCAGGAATTCCGGGCTGACGATGCCACGGTTGAACACGGTGGAGGCGCCGGGACGGTCGCCCTCGCAGTTGGACACCAGTGGGAACTCGACTTCGACCACTTCGGCGCCGGCCGCTTCCAGGGCCTTGCGCGAGGCTTCCCAGAGGTCGATCACCGAGGCACGGGTATTGATGCGCTGGCCGGTCGGGCCGCCGATACCGGGCTTCTCGCTGGTGCCGGCCGCCTCATCCTTGTTGATGAACATGCGCGGCACGCCCAGGCGCTTGCCCTTGAGCGCAGCAGTACCGCTGGCCAGGGCCAAGTAGCTGGCCGGGCGCACCTCGGCGACCGCCGGAATCGGTACCCAGGGCTGCAGGCGCCACAGGTCGCCACGCTTGTCCGGGTCCTCGGCGACCACCACTTCCAGCACTTCCAGCAGGTCGGCCATGGTCCGTGCATAGGGCACCACCACGTCCATGGTCGGGGTCAATGGCCAGTTGCCGCGCACCGAGATCACCCCGCGCGACGGGGTGTAGGCGCACAGGCCGTTGTTCGAGGCCGGGCCACGACCGCTGGACCAGGTCTCCTCGGCCAGGCCGAAGGCGGAGAAGCTGGCGGCGGTGGCAGTGCCGGCGCCGTTGGACGAGCCGGAGGCGAACGGCGCGGTCAGGTAGTCAGCGTTGTAGGGGCTCTCGGCACGGCCATAGACGCCGCGCTGCATGCCACCGTTGGCCATGGGCGGCATGTTGGTCTTGCCCAGGCAGATGGCGCCACCGGCGCGCAGGCGCTCGATGGTGAAGGCGTCGCGCTGGGCGACCAGGTCCTTGAAGGCCGGGCTGCCGGAGGCGGCGGTGAGACCCTTGACCAGGTAGCTGTCCTTGGCGGTGTAGGGAATGCCGTCCAGCGGGCCGAGGGTCTCGCCACGGGCGCGGCGGGCATCGGAGGCTTCGGCCTCGGCCAGCGCCTCGGGATTGCGTACCACCACAGCGTTGAGCTTGGTGGACGTGCTCGGGCCGTCGTAGGCATTGATCCTCGCCAGGTAGGCCTTGACCAGCTCTACCGCCGTGGTGCGACCGGATTCGAGCGCGGCGCGCAGTTCGGCAATGGAAACCTCGGTTACCTCGATCATCTTGTCCCCGCTAACGCTGATTGTTGTCCGGCGCACACCTGCGGCGGGCCGGACTTTGGAATTGGATGTCAATTATGTCAAACAGCAAGTCCGTTATGTCAAACACTCTCTGCGCGCCTGGTGCTCGGCGGCACACTGCAACGCCCTGCTAGAAGGTAGCCAAAACGCTGCAAGCGAGTCCCGACGCGGCCGGCCGGGTGTCGGACCGGCTGCGCCAGGCTTACTCAGATGCGGAAACTGCCGACCAGCTGCTGCAGACGAGCGGCCTGCCGTTCCAGATCGCCACAGGCGCGCAGGGTCGCCTGCAGGTTCTCCACGCCTTCCTGGTTGAGG
>NZ_JPMY01000025.1 GCF_000761545.1 Pseudomonas sp. ML96
CCCCCGCCAGTGGCTGGCCAAGCTGGGCGTGCGCAGCCTCGGCGAGCTGATCGGGCGTACCGATCTGCTCAACGTGCTGCCGGGCGATACCGACAAGCAAGGCAACCTGGATCTGACCCCGCTGCTCGGCAGCGACCATATCCCGGCCGACAAGCCGCAGTTCTGCGAAGTCGAGAAGAACCCGCCGTTCGACCAGGGCCTGCTGGCCGAGAAGATGGTCGAGCTGTCCCTGGCTGCCATCACCGGCAAGACCGGTGGCGAGTACGAGCTGGATATCTGCAACTGCGACCGCTCCATCGGTGCCCGTGTCTCCGGCGAAATCGCCAAGCAGCACGGCAACCAGGGCATGAAGGACGCGCCGATCACCTTCCGCTTCAAGGGCACTGCCGGGCAGAGCTTCGGCGTGTGGAACGCCGGCGGCCTGCACCTGCGCCTGGAAGGCGATGCCAACGACTACGTCGGCAAGGGCATGACCGGCGGCAAGCTGGTGATCACCCCGCCGGCCGGCAGCCCGTTCAAGACCCAGGAGTCGGCCATCGTCGGCAACACCTGCCTGTACGGCGCCACTGGCGGCAAGCTGTTCGCCGCCGGCACCGCGGGTGAGCGTTTCGCCGTGCGTAACTCCGGCTCGCATGCCGTGGTTGAAGGTACCGGTGACCACTGCTGCGAATACATGACCGGCGGCTTCGTCTGCGTGCTCGGCAAGACCGGCTACAACTTCGGTTCCGGCATGACCGGCGGCTTCGCCTACGTGCTGGACCTGGACAACGGCTTCGTCGACCGCGTCAACCACGAGCTGGTGGAAATCCAGCGCATCAGCAATGAGTCCATGGAAGCGTATCGCAGCCACCTGCACGGCGTGCTCGCCGAGTACGTGGCGGAAACCGCCAGCCCGTGGGGTGCTCACCTGCTGGAGAACCTGGACGATTACCTGCGCAAGTTCTGGCTGGTCAAACCGAAGGCCGCAAGCCTCGGTTCGCTGCTCTCCAGCACCCGTGCCAATCCGCAATAACAAGCGCCTGAAGTGGTTTGATGAGGTTTTGAAATGACTGAACGTCTGAACAACGACTTCCAGTTCATCGAGGTCGGGCGCAAGGATCCGAAGAAGAAGCTCCTGCGCCAACGCAAGCGCGAGTTCGTGGAAATCTACGAACCGTTCAAGCCGGCCCAGGCGGCCGACCAGGCACACCGTTGCCTGGGTTGCGGCAACCCGTACTGCGAATGGAAGTGCCCTGTGCACAACTTCATTCCGAACTGGCTCAAGCTGGTCTCGGAAGGCAACATCCTGGCCGCCGCCGAGCTGAGCCACCAGACCAACACCCTGCCGGAAGTCTGCGGCCGCGTGTGCCCGCAGGATCGCCTGTGCGAGGGTGCGTGCACCCTCAACGATGGCTTCGGTGCGGTGACCATCGGCTCGGTGGAGAAGTACATCACTGACACCGCCTTCGCCATGGGCTGGCGCCCGGACATGTCCAAGGTCAAGCCGACCGGCAAGCGTGTAGCGGTGATTGGTGCCGGCCCGGCCGGTCTGGGCTGCGCCGACGTACTGGTGCGCAACGGCGTGACCCCGGTGGTGTTCGACAAGAACCCGGAAATCGGTGGCCTGCTGACCTTCGGCATCCCCGAGTTCAAGCTCGAGAAGAGCGTGCTCAGCCGTCGTCGCGAAGTGTTCACCGGCATGGGCATCGAGTTCCGTCTGAACACCGAGATCGGTGTCGACATCACCATGCAGCAGCTGCTGGATGAGTACGATGCCGTGTTCATGGGCATGGGTACCTACACCTACATGAAGGGCGGTTTCCCAGGCGAAGACCTGCCGGGCGTGACCGACGCGCTGGACTTCCTGATCGCCAACGTCAACCGCAACCTCGGCTTCGAGAAGTCCCCCGAGGACTTCATCGACATGAAGGGTAAGCGCGTGGTCGTGCTCGGCGGTGGCGACACCGCGATGGACTGCAACCGCACCTCCATCCGCCAGGGCGCCAAGGCCGTGACCTGCGCCTACCGTCGTGACGAAGAGAACATGCCGGGCTCGCGCAAGGAAGTGAAGAACGCCAAGGAAGAGGGCGTGAAGTTCCTCTTCAACCGCCAGCCCATCGCCATCGTCGGCGAGGACAAGGTGGAAGGCGTCAAGGTGGTCGAGACCCGTCTCGGCGAACCGGACGCCCGTGGCCGTCGCAGCCCTGAGCCGATCCCGGGCTCCGAGGAAATCATCCCGGCCGAAGCCGTGCTGATCGCCTTCGGTTTCCGTCCGAGCCCGGCCGCCTGGTTCACTGACTTCAAGATCGACACCGACAGCCAGGGCCGTGTGGTGGCGCCGGAGAAGAACCAGTTCAAGCACCAGACCAGCAACCCGAAGATCTTCGCCGGTGGCGACATGGTCCGTGGTTCCGACCTGGTGGTGACGGCGATCTTCGAAGGCCGTAACGCCGCCGAAGGCATCCTCGACTACCTGGGCGTCTGATTGGCGCCCGGCGCGAGCTGGGACAAATCGTCGCGATAGACAAAAGGCACGGCACTCGCCGTGCCTTTTGTTTTTGGGTCTGCGAAAATGCCCGCACTTTTTCTGCGCCAAGGCGCGCGGGCTCCTGCGATCCGGGAACCCGCCCGGAGGAAGGGGGCCGCCGCCGAGCTGCCGCCGCATACTCCCGCCGCAACGCTCCCTGCCGATTTCCAGGAACCCTGCCGATGTCCGCCCTGAAGAACGACCGTTTCCTGCGCGCCCTGCTCAAGCAGCCCGTCGACGTCACCCCGGTGTGGATGATGCGCCAGGCCGGCCGTTACCTGCCGGAGTACCGCGCCACCCGCGCCAAGGCCGGTGACTTCGTCAGTCTGATGAAGAACCCCGAGCTGGCCTGCGAGGTCACCATCCAGCCGCTGGACCGCTACCCGCAGATCGACGCCGCGATCCTCTTCTCCGACATCCTCACCATCCCCGACGCCATGGGCCAGGGTCTGTACTTCGAGACCGGCGAAGGCCCGCGCTTCAAGAAAATCATCAGCTCGATGGCCGACATCGAGGCACTGCCGATTCCCGATGCCGAGCAGGACCTGGGCTACGTGATGGACGCTGTGCGCACCATCCGCCGCGAGCTGAACGGCCGCGTGCCGCTGATCGGCTTCACCGGCAGCCCCTGGACTCTGGCCACCTACATGGTCGAAGGCGGTTCCAGCCGCGACTTCCGCAAGTCCAAGGCGATGCTCTACGACAACCCGCAGGCCATGCACGCGCTGCTCGACAAGCTGGCCCGCTCGATCACCGCCTACCTCAACGGCCAGATCAAGGCCGGTGCCCAGGCCGTGCAGATCTTCGATTCCTGGGGCGGCGCGCTGTCCTCGGCGGCCTACCAGGAGTTCTCCCTGCGCTACATGAAGCAGATCATCGATGGTCTGATCCGCGAGCACGACGGTCGCCGCGTGCCGGTGATCCTGTTCACCAAGGGTGGCGGTCTGTGGCTGGAGTCCATGGCTGACACCGGCGCTGAGGCCCTGGGCCTGGACTGGACCTGCGATATCGGCAGTGCACGTCAGCGAGTGGGCAACAAGGTGGCCCTGCAGGGCAACATGGACCCGGCCGTGCTGCACGCCAAGCCGGAAGCTATCCGTGCCGAGGTGGCGCGCATCCTCGCCGCCTACGGCCAGGGCAATGGCCAGGTGTTCAACCTCGGCCACGGTATTACCCCGGAAGTGCCGCCGGAGCACGCCAAGGCCTTCTTCGAGGCGGTGCATGAGCTGTCGGCGCAGTACCACGCCTGATCGCTCGCAGCGATGAAGAAAGGCCGCGCAAGCGGCCTTTTTCGTTCAGCGCAGCTGGATATGGGTAATGCCGAGCAGCTCTGCCTGGCGCATGACCGCCTCGGTATCGTCATCCTCTGAGGGCAGCACCAGGCTGTTTTCCGCATCGGCGAAATGCAGCTCCAGCAGGTGTAGCGCGCTTTCGCGGGCGTCGGGGCGGCGCTCCAGCTCCAGCACGTGCTCTTGAGGCTCGCCGTGAAAGCGGTACTGCAGGCGATAGGGCTGCAAGGTCATGGATACTCTCCTGTATCGGTGTGATCGATTCAGTGAGTTGACTGTCAGGTCAGATATTCCGTTCGTTCCGTCTCGCGGCGAAATTCAGCTTCGCTTCAGCCGCGGCGACTAAGTTGGGCTCACACCCCACCGCAAGGAACGAATCATCATGAAAGCTCGCTATCTCACCCTGCTCGTCGCTCCCCTGTTCAGCACCGCGGTACTGGCCGCCGGCTACACCGGCCCGGGCGCCCAGGCCATCAACAGCGTCGCGGCAGCCCAGGAGGCCGGTGACGATGCGCATGTGGTGCTGCAGGGCCACATCACCCGCAAGCTCGGCGACGAGAAGTACGAGTTCAAGGACAGCACAGGCACCATCACCGTGGAAATCGACGATGAAGACCTGCCGCCGGTGGCCTTCGACGACAAGACCCAGGTCAAGCTGACCGGCGAAGTCGACAAGGGGCTGATCAAGCGCGAGATCGATATCGACCTGGTCGAGATCGTCCAGTAATCCAGAGAGTGAAAAAACGCCGGCACATGCCGGCGTTTTGCTGTGTGGCCTCAGGCCGTTTCCGCCAGGCGGCGCAGGCGCAGCGCCGCGAGCAGTGCGAGCAGCAGCAGGGCGGCGATGAACAGGGCGACGCCGGTCCAGCCGAAGTCGTGCCAGAACAGCCCACCAGCGGTGCCGGCTAGGCTCGAGCCCAGGTAGTAGCTGAACAGGTACAGCGACGAGGCCTGGCCGCGTGCCTGCTGTGCGCGGCGGCCGACCCAGCTGCTCGCCACCGAGTGGGCGCCGAAGAAGCCGAAGGTGAACAGCAGCATGCCGGCGAGAATCGCCGCTACCTGCGGCAGCAGGGTCAGCAGCAGGCCGGCGAGCATCAGCACGATCACCGCCCACAGCACCTGCTGGCGGCCTAGGCGATCGGCCAGGGCGCCGATCTTCGCTGAGCTGTAGATACCCGACAGGTAGACCACCGAGAGCAGGCCGACCAGCGCCTGACTCAGGTGGTAGGGCGCATCCAGCAGGCGGTAGCCGATGTAGTTGAACAGGGTGACGAAGGCGCCCATCAGCAAGAAGGCTTCGAGGAACAGCCAGGGCAGGCCGCGATCACGCAGGTGCAGGACGAAGGCCTGGCCGATGCGCCGCACATCCAGTGGCGCGGGTTTGAAGTGGCGCGACTCCGGCAATACGCGCCAGAACAGCAGGCCGGCGAGCAGGGCCAGCAAGCCGAGGCTGCCGACCGCCCAGCGCCAGTCGACGAAATCCACCAGTACCCCGCTGATCAGCCGCCCGCCCATGCCGCCGATGGCGTTGCCGGCGATATACAGGCCCATCGACAGCCCCAGGCAGTCGGGGTCCATCTCCTCGCACAGGTAGGTCATGGCCACGGCGGCCAGGCCGCTGAGCGCCAGGCCGAGCAGGGCGCGGGTGACCAGCACGCCTTCCCAAGTCGGCATCAGCGCGCCGGCCAGGGTCAGCAGGGCGGCGCACAGCAGCGAGGCGACCATCATCGGCTTGCGCCCGACGGCGTCGGACAGTGGCCCGGTGAACAGCAGGCCGACGGCCAGCATGATGGTCGAGATCGACAGGATCAGGCTGCTCTGCGCCGCCGTGAGGGCGAATTCCTGTGACAGCACCGGCATCAGCGGTTGCACGCAGTAGAGCAGGGCGAAGGTGGCGAAGCCGCCGGCGAACAGCGCCAGGGATGTGCGGGTGAACTGCGGTGTGCCCTTGATGATGAAGGCGCCCGAAGTAGGCAGGGATGTGGCGATGGCGTTCACGGGCGACCTCTGTAGCGCTGCGCCGGACAGGCTCTGACCGGCAGACGCTGACAGGGTAGAGAGATGGAAATATGATCTCCAATATATTGATCGTCACGTTTGATACTTAAAGAGTATCAATTGGAGGCCCATGGAACTGCGTCATTTGCGCTACTTCGTGGCGGTGGCCGAGGAGCTGCACTTCGGCCGCGCCGCCGAGCGCCTGAATATCTCCCAGCCGCCGCTGAGCCAGCAGATCCAGGCACTGGAGCAGGCCATGGCGGTGCGCCTGTTCGAGCGCACCAACCGCCGCGTGGCGCTGACCGAGGCGGGGCGGCTGTTCCTCGACGAGGCTCGGGCGATCCTGCAGCGCGTCGAGGGTGCGGTGCAGCTGGCCCAGCGCGCGCAGCGTGGCGAGCTCGGCGAGCTCAAGGTCGGCTTCACTGCCTCGGCGCCCTTCACCTCGATCATGCCGCGCAGCATCCTGGCCTTCCGCCAGGCGCGCCCGGACGTACACCTGAGCCTGCTGGAGATGAGCAGCGGTGCGGTGGTGCAGGCGCTGCTGGACCGGCAGATCCAGGTCGGCGTGCTGCGCCCCTTCGCCCTGCCGGACAGCATCGAGGCCATCGAGCTGTTCCGCGATCCGCTGGTGGCGGTGCTGCGCGCCGACCATCCGCTGGCGGCCGGCAGCGAGGACGGGCTGTCGCTCAGCGCCCTGGCCGAGGAGCCGTTCGTGTTCTTTCCGCGCAGCTACGGTACCGGTCTGTTCGACCAGCTCAACGAGCTGGCGCGCCAGGCCGGCTTCATCCCGCGCATCGCCCAGGAGGCGAACGAGGCGATGACCATCATCGGCCTGGTGGCCGCGGGCATGGGGGTGTCGATGCTGCCGGAGTCGTTCCGTCGCACGCGCGTGGATGGCGTGGTCTACCGCACCCTGCTCGATCCGGGCGCGACATCGGCGATCTGGCTGGCGCGGCGCCGCGATGAGCGGATGCCGCAGGCGCTGGCGTTCGTCGAGATGATGACACGCCAGGTGGCGGCGCTCCGGGCCGAATGAGGCGGCCCGGACGCCGAGATGGTGCTTACTTGACGTTGGCCAGGTCGGCCTTCAGGGCAACACCGGCCATGATCGCGCCGGCGTGGCACTCGTACTTCTGCGCGTCGGAATAGACCACGTTCTTGTAGTTGCTGACGATGTTGACCACGGCATTGGCACCGGCCTGCTTGGCGGCGTTCTGCATGCGGATCAGCGCGGACTGCAGGGCCCAGGAGCAGGCGCCTTCGTCGCTCTTGTTGAAGGCGTTGGTCTTCTGGCTGGTGGTGACGCCGGATTTGACCACGCTGACGGTGCCGGCCGGCTTGGTGCCCGCCAGGTAGAACTTCACGCTGCCGTCCAGACGGTTGGCGGCCAGCGCTTCCTGCACGGCCTGCTCGAACGGCAGGAAGTGAGTGGTGTCACGTGCCTGGCTGATGCCCGGGATTGCAGCGAAGAGCAGGGCGGCCAGGGTCCAGTTTTTCAGTTGCATGGTCGTCTCCTTGACGAAAGGTCACGGGGTGGGGGAAAGGTTGAGCTGATGTTCGATCTCTAGCTTGAGGTACTTCACCCAGCGATTGTAGGTGCGATGAATCTTGCCGTTCTGGTAATCCAGGCCCTGGCTGCTGCGATAGCGGATGAAGATATCGCGCGGGTTGTAGTCGATGGTGATGGCCGCCCGATGGCGCTCACGTACGAGGATATTGGCCTGCACGCGGCCCGGCTGGACCTGGCCGACCTGCCAGCGATAGGTGTGCAGGGCGCTGAGAATGGCCTGCTCGATCTGCAGGTCGCTGATGGCCGAGCCCGGTGGCAGCTCGATGGTCGGCGTGTCGACCGGTTGCTGCGTGCTGCAGGCGGCCAGGCCGGAGACGATCAGGCCGAGCAGGAGGGTGCGAAGTAGTGCGGGCATTCAGAGACTTCCTTGTGTCTGCGCTCAGTTCCAGCGCTTGAAGATCAGCGAGGTGTTCACCCCGCCGAAGGCGAAGTTGTTGTTCATCACGTACTGGTGGCTCATCTGGCGGAACTCGCCGCGCAGGTAGTCCAGCTCGCCGCACTCCGGGTCGACATTGTCCAGATTCAGGGTGTGCACGTAGCTGTCCGAGTTCATCATTTCGATGCTGAACCAGGACTCCAGCGCGCCGCAGGCGCCCAGGGTGTGGCCGAAGAAGCTCTTCTGCGAGCTGATCGGCATGCGTGGGCCGAACAGGCTGCTGGTGGCTTGGCTCTCGGCCACATCGCCCTGGGCGGTGGCGGTGCCGTGGCCGTTGACGTAGCCGATGGCGTCGGGCGCCAGGCCGGCATCTTCCAGAGCCAGCTCCATGGCGCCACGCATGGTCGCCTGTTCCGGCTTGGTGGCATGGATTCCGTCGGAATTGCAGCCGAAGCCGACGATCTCGGCGTGGATGGTCGCGCCGCGCGCCAGCGCGTGCTCCAGCTCTTCCAGCACCAGGATACCGGCGCCTTCTCCGATTACCAGGCCGTCGCGGCCGGCGTCGTAGGGGCGTGGCGACAGGTGCGGAGTGTCGTTCTTCAGGCTGGTGGCATAGAGCGCGTCGAACACCATGGCCTCGGTCGGGCACAGTTCCTCGGCGCCGCCGGCCAGCATCATCTTCAGGCGGCCGAACTTGATCGCCTCGTAGGCGTAGCCGATGCCCTGGCTGCCGCTGGTGCAGGCGCTGGACGTCGGAATCAGGCGGCCCTTGAGGCCGAAGAAGATGCTGATATTGGCCGCGGTGGTGTGCGGCATCATGCGGATATAGGAGTTGGCGTTGAGGCCGTCTGCTACGGAATTGAGCAGCATATTGCCGAATGCCTTGATCTCGTCGGTGCTGCCGGTGGACGAGCCGCAGGCCACGCCCATGCGTCCGTCCTGAATGCGTTCGTCGCCGAGCAGGCCGGCGTGCTCCAAGGCGCGCTCGGCGGCGTACACCGCCAGCTTGGACACCCGGCCCATGCTGCGGGTCTGCTTGCGCGACCAGTGCTTGGGCTGGACGAAGTCGTCCACCGGGCCACCCAGGCGGGTGTTCAGCTCGGTGAAGCGATCCCACTCGTCCATGCGGCGGATGCCACTGCGGCCTTCCTTGAAGGCGGCCGAGATGGTCGGCCAGTCGCTGCCCAGCGAGGTGATACCGGCCATGCCGGTGACGACTACACGTTTCATCAACACAAACCACCGTTCACCGCGAGGACTTGGCGGGTAATGTACGCCGCCTCCTCGGACATCAGGAAATTCACTGCCCCGGCCACTTCTTCAGGCGTGCCCATGCGCGCGGCCGGAATCATCTTGAGGATCTCGTCCACCGGCACCAGATCGTCGAGGATCTCGGTGTCGATCAGCCCCGGCGCCACGCAGTTGACCGTGATCTTGCGCTTGCCCAGCTCGATGGCCAGGGCCTTGGCCGCGCCGATCACGCCGGCCTTGGAGGCGCTGTAGTTGACCTGGCCACGGTTGCCGATCAGCCCGGAGACCGAGGTGATGCAGACGATGCGCCCGGCCTTGCGGCGGCGGATCATCGGCATGGTCAGCGGGTGCAGCACGTTGTAGAAACCGTCGAGGTTGGTGCGCAGCACCTGGTCCCAGTCCTCGTCGCTCAGCGCCGGGAAGGCGCCGTCGCGGGTCAGGCCGGCGTTGCACACCACGCCGTAGTAGGCGCCGTGCTGTTCCACATCGGCTTCCAGCGCCTCGCGGCAGGCGGCGCGGTCGGAGACGTCGAACTGCAGGATGCGCGCCTGTTGGCCTAGCTCGGCGATCTGCGCCTGCACGGCCTCGGCCTCGTCGCGGCGCGAGCGGCAGTGCAGCACGATGTCGTAACCGGAGCGGGCCAGGCGCAGGGCGATGGCGCGGCCGATGCCACGGCTGGAGCCGGTTACCAGAATGGTTTCAGTCATTGCGATTGCTCTTGTAGATAGCTTGCCACTTCCGGCGGGCGGAACACGTTGAGGCGCGCCTCGGCATGGATATCGGGGCCGTCGAGATGGCACTCGAACACGCCCATGCCGTTGTCGTCCTGCAGCGAGCGCAGGGCCTTGATGCGCAGCTCGGCGCCGGCCGGGAAGCGCTCGACGTTGCACTCGAACTTGCGCGTGCCGAGGAGGAAGCCCAGCTCCACCGGCAGTCCGGCCTGGCGCGCCTGGCAGCCGGCGTAGGCGGCCACGCTCTGCGCCATCAGCTCGATGCCGACCCAGGCCGGCAGGCTGCCGTCGGCCTGGTTGAACAGGCCACCGGGACGCACGGTGAGACGGGTCTCGATGTCTTCGTCACCGAAGCTGACGACTTCGTCGATCAGGATCATGTCGCCGGCGTGCGGCACCAGCTCGGCGATCGGCCACAGGCTCATGATGCGTCTCCCTGTGGGGCATCACCCAGGATCAGCGCGACGTTGTTGCCGCCGAAGGCGAAGGAGTTGCTCATCAGCCGGCGGCCGCTGCTGCGGGCCAGTTGATCGCCGGCGCCGACCAGTTGCAGCGGTTCCAGCGCCGGGTCGGCCTGGCCGTCCCACAGGTGCGGCGGCAGCAGGCCGTCGCGGTTGTGCTCACTCAGGGTCAGCCAGCAGAAGGCCGCTTCCAGTGCGCCGGCGGCGCCCAGGGTGTGACCGGTCAGCGGCTTGCTCGACGAGCAAGCCACACCATTGGGGAACAGGCCACGCACGGCCTTGCTCTCCATCGCATCGTTGTGCGCCGTGGCGGTGCCGTGCAGGTTGAGGTAGTCGATATCCGTGGCGTTCAGGCCGGCGCTGGCCAGGGCCTGCTGCATCGCCGCGCGGGCGCCGAGGCCCTCGGGGTGCGGTGCGGAAATATGGTGGGCATCGGAGGTGGCGGCGCCGCCGAGGAAGGCGATCGGGCTGGCTTCCCTGGTCATGAGGAACAGTGCGGCGCCCTCGCCGATATTGATGCCGTGGCGGTTCACCGAGAAGGGATTGCAGGGTTCGGCGGATACCGCTTCGAGGGCCGAGAAACCATTCAGGGTCAGGCGGCACAGGCTGTCCACGCCACCGCAGATCACCGCGTCGCACAGCCCTTGCTGCAGCAGGCGATGGGCGCTGAGCAGGGCGCGCGCGCTGGAGGTGCAGGCGGTGGACTGGCAGTACACCGGGCCGGCCAGTTGTAGCCAGTCGGCGAGGAAGGTGGCCGGTGCGGCCATCTCCTGCTGGGCGTAGTCGTACTCGGCGGGCACCTCGCCCTCGTGGAGGAAGCGGGCGATGCCGTCGCTGGCCTCGCGGATGCCCGAGGTGCTGGTGCCCAGCACCAGGCCGACGCGGGCGGCGCCGTAACGGGCGATGGCGGCGCGCAGTTCGGGCTCAATCTGTTGCGCGGCGGCCAGCAGCAGCTGGTTGTTGCGGCTATGGGCGGCTTCGAGGCCCGCCGGCATGGCCGGCAGGGCAGCGCGCACGGCGCCGACGGTGAGGCGGCGGTCAGTGACCCAGCCGTCCTCGGCGCGCATGCCGGAGGCATCGCCGGCCAGCAGCGCGTCGGCCACCGCCTGCTTGCCTTCGCCCAGGGCGCACAGCAGGCCAAGGGCATTTAAATAGCTGGGCATCAGTTGCCTTCTTCTTGGTTCAGCGCGCGCACCCGATAGCTGAGCTGCGGTGCGGCGAGGGTGAAGTCCAGTGCGGAACGGTAGCGGATTCGCCAGTCCGGGTTAAGCCGGCGCTGACCATCGGCGCCGCGCTGCCAGCTGCCCTCGGGGTAGGTGGTCAGCGCGTCATCGGCGGTGAGGGCGAACAACAGGGCAGCGAACAGCTCGCGGGCCTCGGCATTGGGTGGCAGCAGGCCGTCGTTGCGCCACTGGCCGTGCTCCAGCAGCTGGCGCGCCAGGGGCACGCCGAGCGGATCGAACAGCGACCAGCGCAGGGCCTCACCTTCGGCCTGCACCACCAGCAGCCAATCGCGCTGCTCGACGCTCTGCGTGCGCTCGATCTGCAGGCTGATCGGCAGCGCAGTGGTCAGTGCGGGGCTGCTCGCCGGCACGGGCGTGTGCCCGGCGCAGGCGCCGAGCAACAGGGTCAGGGCGAGCAGTACAACCCGTAGCATCACGGCTTGCGCGCCACCGCGTTGACCAGGGTCTCGTCGCGCTGGCCGAACGGCTTGGCCTTCATGATGCCCCAGCGTTCGAGCAGGCCGAAGTCCTTGGAGCGGCTCCACCACAGGTAGGGGTAGGAGACGTTGCGTTCCTCGAACTGGAAGCCCTGCTGGCGCAGCATGCCCAGGTATTCCTCGGCGCTCTTCTGCACGTGCATCGGATGGCGGAACAGCCAGCGAATCACCCAGGTGTCGATGTAGAACTTGGTCGACTCGGCGAACAGCAGCAGGCCGCCCGGCTTCAGCACGCGCCAGAACTCGGCCAGGGCCTGCTCCTGCTCGACCAGATGGTGGAAGGTCTGGTGGCAGAACAGGATGTCGACGCTGGCGTCCGGCAGGTCGATGGCCGCGCAGTCGCTGGCGATCAGCTGCACGTCGAGGCCCAGGCGCTCGGCCTCGGCGCGCGAGCAGTCGAGGCTGTGCGGGTCGGCGTCGAGGCCGATCATCCGTGCCGGAGCGAAGGCCTCCTGCAGCAGGCCGAACGAGCGGCCCTGGCCGCAGCCGGCGTCGAGCAGCACCGGCGCCTGTGGCAGCGGTGCATCGATCAGGCGCTTGAGGTCGTTGATCGCCACGCGCAGCACATGGTGCTGCCAGACGTGGCTCTGCAGGAACCAGAAGCCGAAGCGGGTTTCCTCGACGTAGTTGGCGGCGGCGCGGTCCATCGACAATTGCTCCTTATCCCATCGCGCAGAGTTCGGCGAGTACACCAAGACGACGCTTGGGCTCGGCGACATAGGGGTTCTTCTCGTCCCAGGCGTAGCCGGCGAGGATCGAGCAGATCATGCGGCGAATCTCCGGCGAGGCCTTCTCGTAGAAGATCACGTCCTGGAAGCTGCCATCGTACCAACCCTGCACATACACGCGGAACGTATCCACGCCGCGCTTGAGCGGGATGGCGAACTCGTTCTCCCAGTCCACCGCTTCACCGCTGAGCTGACGATGCAGCAGGCCGGCGGCCATGCTCGCCGAGCGCATGGCGATGGTCACGCCGGAGCTGAATACCGGGTCGAGGAACTCGGCGGCGTTGCCCAGCAGGGCGAAGCCAGGGCCATGCAGGCTCTTGACGTTGGCTGAGTAGCCACCGATGGCGCGTGCCGGGGTGTCCCACACAGCGTTTTCCAAGACCTTGGAGAGGCTCGGGGTTTCCGCGACAAACTGCTTGAGGCAGGCGTCGAGATCCTTCGGGTAGCCCTCGTAGTGTTCGGCAGCGGAGACCACGCCCAGCGAGCAGCGGCCGTTGCTGAACGGGATGGTCCAGAACCACACGTCCCTGAGAGTGGGATGCGTGCTGATAAGGATCTTCTCGCGGTCGAAGCCGGAGGCCGGGTCGATGCGGTCCTCGATATGGGTGAACACCGCCTGGCGGATCGGGAAGGACGACGGCGTATCGAGGTCGAGCAGGCGTGGCAGCACGCGGCCGTAGCCGCTGCCGTCGAGGACGAAGGCGCACTCCACTTCATACTCGTGGCCGTCGGCCAGGCGGCGCACCGACAGGCGCGGGCAGTCGCCAGCGAAGTCGGCGGCGAAGATTTCTTCCTCGTAACGGATTTCCACGCCCTGCAGTTCGGCCTGGTCGGCCAGCAGCTTGTCGAAGTCGGCGCGAATCACCTGGTAGGTCGAGCCCTGGCCTTCGGTGAATTTGTCGCGGAAGTCGAACTCGGTGTAGCGCTCGCCCCAGGCGAAGGCTGCGCCGTGCTTGGTCTGGAAGCCGGCGGCCTGCACCGCTTCGAGCATGCCGGCCTCCTCGACGAAGTCCAGGCAGTGCGACAGCAGGCTCTCGCCGATGGAGAAGCGCGGGAAGCGCTGGCGCTCCAGCACCAGAACGTCGTGGCCCTGGCGCTTGAGGATGGCTGCGGCGATGGCGCCGGAAGGGCCGGCACCGATGACGACGATCTGACGTTGTTCGACTTCAGGAGACTTCATAGCGGCTTCGTGCCTCGTTGTTGTGGGCATGCCTGCCGAGCAGTGCCGGCAGCAGGGTGGAAAACAGGCTCATCAGCAGCAGGCCGAAGTAGATCAGCGAATCGATCAGCTGCAGCTGCAGGAGCAGATTGAGGAAGACGATTTCGGTGAGGCCGCGGATGTTCAGCAGCAGACTCTCGCGCCACTTCACGCGCGCCGCGGCGCTCGGGTCGGCCCAGTGCAGACCGAGCCAGCTGCCGAGCACTTTGCTCAGTACCGGCAGCGCCAGCAGGATAGCGATGACCAGCCATGAGTAGTCTTGACCTATGCCATGGAAGTCCACGCGCAGCACGCCGAAAGTCAGGATCAGCGGCACGGCCAGGCCGTTCATCAACAGCTTCCAGGCGCGCGCCGGCAGCGGCAGCACGAACGGCTGCTTGATCCAGCCGAGGCACAGCATGTAGGCGATGCCGAACACCAGGGCGTTGAGCTTGAGTTGCTGAAACAGCAGCATCAGGGCGAAGAACGGCAGGCTGTAGAACAGCGGGTGGCGCAGCTTGAGCAGGCGCAGCAGCAGCGGCAGGGCGGCGGCCAG
The DNA here is from genome assembly GCF_000761545.1 of Pseudomonas sp. ML96. Lineage (GTDB taxonomy): Bacteria > Pseudomonadota > Gammaproteobacteria > Pseudomonadales > Pseudomonadaceae > Aquipseudomonas. The sequence goes on from NZ_JPMY01000025.1 coordinate 14,385, forward strand.
CAGCGGCCACAACAGCGCGGCCGGGTGGCTGCTGCCCTGGGCCAGGCCGAACAGGCTCCAGCACAGGAAGTCCATGAGGATCGCCGCGTGCAGCAGGCGCTTGGTGTCCGCCGCCGGGTAGCCGATGCTCTGCAGGAACAGGTAGAGCACCGGGATGGCGGTGATCGAGAACAACAGACCGATGCCCACCGAACTCAGCCAGCTACGCTCGCCGGGCAGCAGCCAGAGCGAGCAGGCCAGGCCGGCCAGCATCGGCACCAGGAAGCTGGGCAGGGCGATCTTCACACAGGCCGGGCTCAGGTCCAGATCGATCACGTCGCTGAGGATGTAGCCGAGCAGCAGGGCGAAGCACAGGCCGTAGGCCAGGTTCAGCCAGGTCGGCGCCAGGAGGTCCTGGGCAGTCAGTTGCCAGTGCGGCTCGACCCACAACAGCAGCAGGGCGGGGATGGCGATGGCCGCCACCAGCAACTGGCCGACGATGGGAATCAGCCGGCGCCCGCCGATGATCGCCACCAGGGCGTAGATCGCCAGGGCCAGCAGCCAGAATCCGAGCACGGTCACGCGACAACCTCCTTGTGTGGCCGCGTGGCGGCCCAGGGTGAGAGCAGGAAACAGAACAGCAGACCGAGGCTGATGGCCAGGCCGAAGTTGGCGATGGCCGGGGTCTGGCTGATCAGCAGCAGGCCGAACGACATCCACGCGGTTAGCGCCGAGAGCAGGGTGCCGAGCAGGCTGACTGCCGGGCCGCCGATGTTCTCGCGCATGAGGATGGCGTAGTCGACGCCGATGGCGGTGATCAGCAGCAGGCCGAACAGGCTGAACAGGGTCAGTGGCTGGCCCAACCAGCCGAGGCAGGCCAGCGCTGCCAGGGCCGATAGCAGAGGCAGGCAGATCACCCGCAGCGCGCCGCCGAGGCCGAAGGGCAGGCACAGCAGCAGGAAGATGGCGGCGCTGGAGATCAGCTTGAGCTCGGCGGCGCTGAGCTGGGTGGCGGCGAACAGCTGGTTCAGCTCGCCCAGACGATCGATCAGCTGCACACCCTCCAGCCCCTCGGCGGTTTGCAGCAGCAGGGAGCTGTCATTCAGGCCCTGCAGGCTGACGATGCCGGCCACGCCCTGTTCGTTGCTTCCTAGCCATAGCGGACGCCAGGCCTCGCCCAGCGGGCCGGCCAGGGCCTGCTCCAGGCTTGGCTGCGGCGCATGCAGCAACTCGTCCAGCTCGGCGCGCAGCGCGGCCTGCGGCAGGCCGAGATCGAGCAGTGGCTGCCAGTGCTGCGGCAGCTTGTTCAGCGCGGTGCGTAGCGGCGCCAGCTCGCTCTCGGGGGCGACCAACTGGCTAAGGGCGCGATAGCCGCGCAGATGGCCGGCGGCGATGGCGGTGTCCAGGCGTTGGCTCAGCTCGGCCTGGCGTTGCAGCAGTTGTTGTTCATCGGCGGCACGGACCAGGAAGAACTGGCTGGTGGGCTGCTGTCCGGTGAGTTCGGCGATGCGTCTGGCCTCGGCCATCAGCCGTGGCTCCTGGCCCAGCCACTGGCGCAAATCGTTCTGCGGCTTGAGTTGCCACAGGCCGCCGGCGCAGAAGGCCAGCAGCGCGAGCAGCAGTGGCCAGCTGCCGGTGCGTGCCAGCAGGCGGGCACGTCGCTCGACCAGGCTTTCGGCGGCGCGGCGCAGGCTGGCCGGTGGCGTCAGGCGCAGGTTGTTCAGCCAGGCCGGCAGCAGGCACACCGAGCACAGGTAGGCGCCGATCAGCCCGGCGGCGGAGAACAGAGCGATCTGAGTCAGCGCCGGGAAGGGCGTAAAGGCCAGCGCCACATAGCCGGCGAGGTTGGTGCCCAGGCTCAGGCTCAGGCCCGGCAGAGTCTCGCGCAGCGCGGCCCAGCTCGACCAGGGGCCGTCGCCCCAACTCTTGCTCAGGTAGTGCTGTGGGTAGTCGGCGGCGACGCCGACCAGACTGGCGCCGAGCACCAGGGTCAGCGCATTGATCTGGCCGAACACCAGCACGCAGGCGGTGCAGCCGGCCAGCAGCGCCACGCCCATCGGCAACAGGCTGACCAGGATGCGTGGGCGGCGGAAGGCGAGCAGCAGCAGGAGCAAGGTGCCGAGGGTGGCGCCGCCACCGATCAGGGCGATCTCCTGGGTGGCCTTGGCCTGGCCCGCCGCCGCGTGCAGCGCGCCACCGGCGGCGAGCAGCTGGCCGCCTGCGTTCTCGACCTGCTGGCGCAGCTCGGCCACGGCCGCGGCGATCTGCGGTGGCGCCTGCATGTCGAAGGCATCGCCACGGGTGCGCAGGCGCAGCAGGGCCCAGGTGGTGCCATCGTCCTGCAGCAGCAGGGCGCCGCTGCCGAGGTCGGCCTGGATGCGGCTGCCGGGATTCAGCGTCTGCTGGGCGCGCAGGCCGAGGCCGAACCAGTCCTGCTCGGTGGGCAGCAGGCCGAAGCCGGCGAAGGTGTCGAACAACTGCTGCGTGCGCTGCTCGATGAAGCTGCCCGGCTGCTCGATCAACAGCTGGCGGTCGGCTGGCGCCAGCAGGGCCAGGCGCTCGCCGCGCAGTTGCTGGCGGATGGCGTCGAGGTCGGCCTGCAGGCTCCACTGCACCTTGTCGAAGCGCCCGCTGGCCTGCCACTGCTCGCCGGCCTGGCGCACCAATTCGATGGCGCGCTCGCGCTGTGGATGGCCGATAAGGATCAGCAGCTCGCGCGACAGCGGCTCCTGCATGCGCTGCTCGGCTTGCTGCACCAGTGAATCGCCGGCACCCTTGGGTAACAGGGCAAGCATGCTGGCCTGCACCGGCGGGCCGTCACGCCACTGCCAGGCGGCCAGCGCCAGCAGCATGAGCAGCAAGGCGCCAAACAGGCGCGGCAGCAGACGTTGCACGCTAATGGACAAGGTCAGCGCGCTCCTGCGCAGTCAACGCGTCGCCAGCCTGGCTCTGCGGCATCTTCAGGACGGTGCGGTCGCCCTGGGTCTCGATCAGTTCGATGCGCTCGACCAGCGCGCCGCCGTCGATGCGGATGGCGCTGAAGATCTGTTTGAGCAGCAGCGAATGCGGGGTGAGTTCGAGCTGCCAGGCGTTGTGTTCGCCGCTGAGCTTGAGCGCGAAATCACGCTCCAGGCCCGAGCGGTCGCCTTTGAGCACGGCGAGGAACAGGCGGCTCTGCTGGGCGGCCACATCTTGGCCCGGTTGCTGTTGCCAGCCTGCGGCGGTGCGGCGGGCAATGCCGGCGTCGTCGATGCGGTAGTCCTGCTTCAGCGGCTTCTGCAGCAGCCAGAGCAGGCCGTGCTCGCGGGACAGGATGAACTGGCCCTGGCTGGTCAGCGGCGTGGGCAGGGCGCGCAGGTGCTTCTCCTGCACGAAGGGTCCGCGCACCACCGCAGGCTTGGCCAGTTGGGCGCTGAGCTCGGCCAAGTCGAAGGCGTGGGCTGCCGGCATCAGTGCCAGCAGCAACAGGCCGAGGCAGGCGCGCAGTTTCACCCGACGACCTTGGCGACGGCGTCGGTGAACACTTTGGGCGAGGCCAGCAGCATCTCCCGAGTCGCTATCTCCACCGCCACCTGCACGCTACTGCCGCGGGTCATGCGTTCGCCCGTCGCCACGTCGGTGATCAGGTAGTTGATCTTCAGGCGGTTCTCCCACTCGACCAGGTCGGCGCGCACCTTGATCCGTTGGCCGAACTGGGCGCCGCGGATATAGCGCAGCTGCAGGTCGATCACCGGCCAGGCGTAGCCGGCGTCGCGCATCTGCCGGTAGTTGTGGCCGAGCTTGTCGAGCAGGGCGCAGCGCGCCTCCTCGAAGTATTTGACGTAGTGGCCGTGCCAGACCACTTCCATCATGTCGACGTCGAAGAACGGGACGAGGATTTCAACGTCCGCCTGCAGCACGCCCTCTTTACGCATACAGCCCCCAGTGGCGGCTGCGGATACGCACCAGGCACAGGCGCAGCTCGCCTTCCAGGGCGCGATCCTCGATTACTGGCGGGAAGTCCGTGGTCAGCTGCTCGCGCATGGCGGCCAGCGGCGCGGGGATGTCGGTCTTGCCGGCGCGCTCGCGCAGCCACACGCCCTGGTTGGCGGCCAGCAGGGTGGCGGCGGCGACCTGCTCGGTCAGCTCCAGGCTGCGCAGGGCATCGCGTGCGGCGATGGTGCCCATGCTCACCTTGTCCTGGTTGTGGCACTCGGTGGAGCGCGAGAACACGCTGGCCGGCATGGTGTTTTTCAGTGCTTCGGCAGTCCAGGCGCTGGTGCCGATCTGCACGGCCTTGAAGCCGTGGTTGATCATCGCGGTTTCCGCCGGGGCGCCGGACAGGTTGCTCGGCAGGCCGTGGTTGTAGCGGGTGTCGACCAGCAGGGCGAGCTGGCGGTCGAGCAGGTCGGCGACGTTGCCGACCAGGTTCTTCAGGCTGTCCATGGCGAAGGCGATGTGCCCGCCGTAGAAGTGGCCGCCGTGCAGGGTGCGCTCGGTCTCGGCGTCGAACAGCGGGTTGTCGTTGGCGCTGTTCAGTTCGATCTCGATGAACTGACGGAGCAGGCCCAGGCTGTCGGCCAGCACGCCGAGCACGTGCGGCGCGCAGCGCAGCGAGTAGCGGTCCTGCAGGCGGTGCAGCGGCGGCAGCGGCTCGGCCACGGCCAGATCCTCGCGCAGCCAGGCGGCGACCTGGGTCTGCCCCGGGTGCGGCTTGGCGGCGAACAGGCGCTCGTCGAAGTGTTCCGGGTTGCCTTCCAGCGCCACCACGTTGAGCGCGGTGATGCGGGTGGCCAGCTGTAGCAGGTAGTCGGCGCGCGAATAGGCCAGGCAGGCCAGGGCGGTCATCACCGCGGTGCCGTTCATCAGCGCCAGCGCTTCTTTCGGGCGCAGGGTCAGCGGCGTCCAGCCGAGTTCCTTGTGCACGTCCGCAGCGCTGCGACGCTCGCCCTGGTACATCACTTCGCGCTCACCACTGAGGGTGGCGGCCACGTAGGACAGCGGGGTCAGGTCGCCGCTGGCGCCGACCGAGCCCTCTTCCGGGATCAGCGGCAGCACATCGTGTTCGAGGAAGGCCTGCAGGCGCTCCAGCAGCTCCACGCGCACCCCGGAAACGCCGTGGCACAGTGACTGCAGGCGCGCGGCCAGCACGGCGCGGGTGCTGGCCTCGTCGAGCAGCTTGCCCAGGCCGCAGCCGTGGAAGGTGAACAGGTGCTTGGGCAGCGCCTCGACCTGGTGCAGCGGCACGGCCACCACGCAGGAATCGCCGTAGCCGGTGGTCACGCCGTAGATCACGCCTTCCTTGTCCAGCAGGGTGTCGAGGAAGCGCGCGCCCTTGGCGATCTTCTCGCGGTAGGCGGCATCGTTCTGCAACTGGGCACGGGCGCTGCGCTGGGACAGGGCGACCACCTGCTCGATGGTCAGCTGCTGTTCGCCGAAGGTCACGTGGTCAAGCGGGAAGGTCGTCATTGGCGTTCCAGAACGGGTAGAAGTTGAACCATTGCCGCGGAGCGTTCAGGCAGCGTTCGCCAAGACGCTCGGCATAGCGTTGTACCCAGCCGCGGATTACCTCGTCGCGTTCCTTGCGCGTCCACTGCACGCGTTCGGCAAAGCGTTCGAGGATCACCTGGTAGCGGCCATCGATCTTCAGGCAGCTCATCAGGTTGACCGGGCATTGCAGGAGTCCTGCCAGCAGCCAGGGCCCTTGCGGGAAAGCGGCCGAATGGCCGAGGAAATTCACGCTGACGTTGCGCCCGCCATGCAGCGGCACGCGGTCGCCGGCGATTGCCAGCCACTCGCCGCGCTCCAGGCGCTCCGACAATTGCAGCATGATCGCCGCGTCCAGTTCGCTGACCTGGATCAGGCGCAGGTGGCTGGCGCCGGCCTCGCCGAGTAGGCGGTTGAACTGTTCGGCGTGCTTGGTGTGCACCAGCACGTTCATTTGCACCTTCTCGCCCAGCTCGGCCAGGGCGCGGCACACCTCGAGGTTGCCCAGGTGGGCGCCGACCAGCATCTGCCCGCGCGGCTCGCTGTGCAGGCGCTGGCGGATGCCGTCGGGGTCGACCAGGGTGATCTGCTCCAGGCCGAGGCGGCCGTTCCACACGTCGAGCTTGTCCAGCAAGGCGTCGGCGAAGGCCATGAACTGGGCGAATACCGAGCCGAAGCGCGGCGCCAGTTCGCTGCGCCCGCTCCAGCTGGCCAGGTTGTGCTGGTACTGGCGAATGCTGCGCCGCGCCTGACGGCCGAAGGCGAAGAAGTACAGGACGATGGCGTACAGCACGGGCGTCAGCGCGCGGCGGCCGAGCAGGCGCACGGCGCCGGCGGTGAGTTTCATCAGCAGGAAGTGGCCGCGCTCGCGCTGGCCGGCCCAGTGTTCGGCCTTCTGCCCGTTCATCCGCGCCACCTGCGCCAGAGGATCAGCGGCGCGCGCAGCAACATGCCGAAGAACAGCTTGGCGTGCATCTTCGAGATCAGCGCGTTGTCGTGAAAAAGCCGGAAATGCGACAGGCCATCCAGCGGGTAATGCACCTTGGTCGGCAGCCACTGCATCGGCTGGTTACGCCAGGCCAGGCGTACGAGGATCTCCGGATCGAAGTCCATGCGCTTGCCCAGGTTGCTGGCATCGAGCAGTGCCACCGTGGCCGGCAGCGGGTAGACGCGGAAGCCGCACATGGCATCGCGGATCGACAGCGACAGGCTGTTGATCCACACCCACACATGGGTCAGGTAGCGCGCATAGAGGCGGCTCTTCGGCACACTGGCGTCGTACTGCGGGTAGCCGCAGACCAGCGCCTGCGGATGCTCGCGGGAGGTGCCGAGGAAGGTGGCGATATCGGCCAGGTCGTGCTGGCCGTCGGCGTCCACCTGCAGGGCGTGGGTAAAGCCCAGACGCTGCGCCTCGCGCAAACCGGCCATGACCGCGCCGCCCTTGCCCTGGTTGAGCGGCAGGCGCACGAGATAAGTGTTGTCCTGGGTGGCCAGCTGATCCATCACTGCCGCGCAGCTCGGGCTGGAGGCATCGTCGACCAGCACGCAGGGCAGGCCGGCTTCGTGCAATGCGGCGACCACCACGGGCAGGGCGTGCTCGTGGTTGTACACCGGGATCACCGCGCAGGGCTTATGCACTGGCCGCCCCCAGCAGGATGCGCCCGGACGAGCAGGGCGCCTCGCCATTGCGGTAGGCGAAGTACAGCTTGCCGCGTTCGGCGTCGAAACGCAGGGTCAGCTGGATGCGGTCGCCGGGGCGTACCAGTTGTTGGAACTTGAGCACTTCCATGCCGCAGAAGCGCGGTGGCAGTTCTTCGATCAGGCCGCGCGCCAGTTGCTGGGCCCAGTCGATCTGTACCACGCCGGGCAGTACCGGGGTCTGCGGGAAGTGGCCGGTGAAGTGGGCCAAATCCGGCGGTACGTCCAGCTCCAGCTGCCATTCGCCGTCGACCAGCTCGGCCCGGCGCGGTTCGACGCGGGTCGGCCGTGGCGCGGCGACCAGTTCATCGACCGTGCTCTGCGCCAGCTTGCCCTGGCTGCTGTAGGGCAGCTCCAGCAGCAGGCGCCAGCGGCGTGGCAGGGCGATGGCCTCGCAGTGGCCGGCCAGGTGCTTGCGCAGGGTCTCGGTGACGGTCTTGCGGCCCTGGTTGCGCAGGGCGTGCAGGCCGGCCGGGCTCAGCGCCAGCAGGGCGCCGAGGAAGGCGCGGCCTTCCTGGATCACCCCGAGGCGGGCGTCGGCGACCCACTCGTGCTGGCTCAGCGCCTGCTCCAGCATGGGCAGAGAGATGCGTTTTTCTTCCAGCTTGACGATGCGGTCCAGGCGCCCACGCAGGGCGAAGCGGCCATCGGCCTGCAGCTCGGCGGCGTCGGCGCTCTGCTCGACATGCCCGGCCGGCAGGTAGGGCGAGGCGATGCGCAGGGCGCCCTCGTCGTTCAGGGAAAGCTCCACACCGGGGAACGGCTGCCACAGCTCGCCGCCCTGGCGCCAGGCGATGCCGCCGGTCTCGGAGCTGCCGTAGATCTCGCTCGGCTGCTGGCCGAGCTGGCTGCCCAGCTCGCTGGAGACTTCCGCCGGCAGCGCGCCGCCGGAGGAGAACACCCGGCGCACCGCGCCCAGGGCATTCCAGTCGAGGTTGTCGCCCATGCGCTTCAACAAGGCGGGGCTGGCGACCCAGGCGAAGGCCGGTTGGCCCAGGCTCTCGCGCTGCAGGTCTTCGGGGAACGGCAGGGCACGGCGCCAGAACGGGCGGCCGGCGCACAGCGGCCACAGCACGCGGAACAGCAGGCCGTAGATGTGCTGGGCGGCGACGCTGCCGAGGATGGTCGCGCCGGCCAGGTCCTGGCCCCACAGCTGCTCCAGGGCATCGACCTCGTTGGCCAGCTGGCGCAGGGACTTGTCGATCAGCTTGGGCTCGCCGCTGGAGCCGGAGGTGCACAGGGTCAGGCGGCAGGCGTCGAGATCGAGAGTGGCGGGGGACAGGGCTTCGCCATCCAGGCCGTCGAGTGAATCCAGCCACAGATCGGCCTGCTCAGCGAGGCGCTGGCGGCTCTGCGTCTGGGCATCGGCCGGCAGCAGCACGGCAACGCCGGCGCGCCAGGCGCCGAGCAGAGCGATGGCCAGCTCGCCGGCATCCTCCAGATACAGCGCCACGCGCTGCACGCCGCGCGCCTGCAGGGCGCCGGCCAGGCGCAGGGCGCGCTGTTGCAGCTGGGCGTGGTCGAGCGCCGGCTCCAGCGCCACGGCACGGCCGGCCAGGGGTTGCAGCAGATGATCGGCAAGCGGCAGCCAGCTCATCCATGTCTCCTTACTTGCTGGCGGATCAACCACTCAGCGGCGAACAACAGGCCCATCAGGGCATAGGCGATCAGCCCGGTGTACAGCATCCACCAGCTCAGCGGCGCCCACAGGGTCAGGGCGCTGATTAGCAGGGCGTTGGCTAGGAAGAAGCCGGCCCAGACCAGCGTGACCTTGCGCGTGTAGCGCACCGCGTGCTCCGGCAGCTCCGGTTCGCGCAGGCGCGCCAGGCGCTCGATCACGGGCGGGCCGAACTTCAGCGACAGGCCGAACAGCGCCAGCAGCATCAGGTTGAGCAGCACCGGGTACCAGCGCAGCAGCGCCGGCTCGCCGGCCAGGCCGAGCAGGGCGCAGAAGGCCAGAGCGGCGCCGGCCATCCACAGGCCACCAGGCTTGTTGCGCTGGGTCAGGACGCGCGCCAGCCACAGGCCGCCGAGCAGGGCAGCGAACAGGCGTGGCGACAGGTGCTCCATGCCGTAGTACACGGCAAAGGGGTAGAGCAGGCCGGCCACCACCAGCAGCAGGCCAAGCAGACGAGCCATGCGTCAGCCGGCGGTCGTTTCGGCGTTGACCACCTGGTAGACGGCCTCGACCACGTCGCCGACGGTACGCACGGCCTTGAACTCCTCGGCGGCGATCTTCTTGCCGGTCTGGCGCTTGATGTGGTCGATCAGGTCGACGGCGTCGATGCTGTCGATTTCCAGGTCTTCGTACAGGTTGGCTTCGAGGGTGACGCGCTCGGCGTCCAGCTCGAACAGCTCGACCAGGGCTTCCTGCAGGGTGGCGAAAATCTCTTCACGGCTTTTCATGTCAAACGTCCTCAGGCGGCCTGTTTCGAGGCGACGAAAGCGGCCAGGCTGGCGACGTTGGCGAAGTGCTGGCGGGTGTCCTTGGCTTCGGCGTCGATCTTGATGCCAAAGCGCTTCTGGATGGCCAGGCCGAGCTCCAGGGCGTCCACCGAGTCGAGGCCCAGGCCTTCACCGAACAGGGTCAGGTCGGCGGCGATGTCTTCGGCGGCCATGTCTTCCAGGCCCAGGGCCTCGATGATCAGGTTCTTGATCTCAGTTTGCAGATCGCTCATCTGTTGCGAGCTCCTTCATGAAGTGTTGGTGCAGATGGTCATTGAGCTTGCGCGAGGCAATCGGCAGCGGAGCCTGCTCGGTGAATTGCCGCGGGTCGATATCCTCCCCGACTCGCAGGCGAAAATGGAAACGACGCGACGGAATGCTGTACCAGGGCTCGGCCTTGGTCAGGGTGGTGGGCGTCACGCTGATCACCACCGGGGTGACGATGCTGGCGCCGCGCACCGCAATGGCCGCCGCACCACGATGAAATTCCGGAACCTGCCCCGGCGTGGTGCGCGTGCCCTCGGGGAACACGATCAGGGTCTGGCCCTGCTCCAGCGCGCCGGCGGCCTCTTCGAGCATGTCCATGCTGCCGCTGTTGCTGATGTAGCCGGAGGCGCGGATCGGCCCGCGCATGCACGGGTTGTCCCACAGGCTCTGCTTGACCACGCAGTTGGCGTCGCGGATGAAGGCGATCAGCACCACCACGTCGATCAGCGAGGGGTGGTTGGCGATCACCATCTGACCCGGCCGGCCGAGACGTTCGGCGCCCTCGACCTCGTAGGTCAGCACGCCGGTGCGGAACATGAACTGGACGAACCAGTAGAAGGTGCGGCTGACCACGGCGCGGGCGCGGGTGCGGCGGGCCAGGGCGTCGCCGGGCAGCAGGGAGAGCAGGGGGAAGACGACGATTCGCAGCAGCACGCCGCCGATGCCGAACAGCGAGAAGCTCAGCGCGGTGGCGATCAGGCGCCACCAGTACGGGGCGCTGTAGGCGCTCAGGCCTTGCTGCGTGACCAGTTCCATTGTCGGCGTTTCCAGTGGTGTTGCAGGGAGTCCACGTCGCTGCTGAGGGCGCGGACCAGTTCCAGGGCATGCGGCCATGCAGTGCGCGGGCCAGAGCCTTCGGCGAGCTGCAGCTGCCAGTCGGTGCCCGGCCGCAGCAACAGGGCCACGGCATAGGGGAAGGGCACGTCGTCGATGAAGGGGCGGTACAACTCGGGCGGCGTCTCCTCGGCGACGATCAGCAGCACGCCGGGTGCGCCCTCTCCCAGCAGGGTGGCGGCCTCCAGCATGGCCTGCTCCAGGCCGTCGCCCTCGGCGGCCAGGGCGGTCATCTCGCTGGTGTCGCCGCGCTGGATCGACCACAGGCCGATGATCGCGTTGTGTACCGAGAGGCTGAACTGGGTGGGCGAGAGCGGCTCGTCGTGAGCCAGGTCGCTGAGGATGGCCAGAGTGCGCGGGGTCTCGCCGTGGCGCGAGGCGAAGACCAGGGGCATCGGGCCGCATGCTTCGGCCAGCGGCCAGGCGACGTGGAAGGCCATGCGTGCCAGGCGGCTCAGGCGGCGGCGCTGCAGGGCCGGGAGAAAGCCGACATCGGGCTGTTCGCCGCCGTCCTGCGGGGCGAAGGGGGCCTGTTGCCAGGCGTGCCAGTCGGCGGTGCTGTCCAGGCCGGGGGCCCAGGCACGCCAGTGTTCGATCCTGAATTGAGTCACGCTGAGAGCTCTTCTCGGCCCGTCGGGAGGGCATCCTTGTCAACGACTGGTCCGGCGGGAGCAGGCGGGACCATGGCGAGGTGCTGGCATTATCCAGACCGTGCGCGGCCCGCGCAAACTCCAATATGACCGTCCGGACAGGAGGAGCCCGCCCGAGCCGCATATTCCTCGCCCTTGACACGGGGTTTGCATAGAATCCCAGACCAATTGCGATCAGGGAGGTGTCACATGCGGCGCGTGGTGTTCAATCAGAAGGGCGGCGTAGGCAAGTCCAGCATTGCCTGCAACCTGGCGGCGGTGAGTGCGGCGGAGGGCTATCGCACCCTGCTGATCGACCTGGATGCTCAGGCCAACTCGACCCATTACCTCACCGGCCTGACCGGCGAGGACATCCCCATGGGGATCGCCGATTTCTTCAAACAGACCCTGTCGACCACCTCCTTCAAGAAGGGCAAGGTCGATATCTACGAGACACCGTTCGACAACCTGCATGTGATCACCGCGACTGCGGAGTTGGCCGAGCTGCAGCCCAAACTGGAGCAGAAGCACAAGATCAACAAGCTGCGCAAACTGCTGGAAGACCTCTCCGAGGACTACGACCGGATCTACCTTGATACCCCGCCGGCGCTGAACTTCTACACGGTTTCCGCGCTGATCGCCGCTGATCGTGTGCTGATCCCCTTCGATTGCGACAGCTTCTCGCGCAATGCCCTGTACGGCCTGCTGGCCGAGATCGACGAGCTGAAGGATGACCACAACGAGGACCTGCAAGTGGAGGGCATCGTGGTCAACCAGTTCCAGCCGCGCGCGACCCTGCCGCAGCAGCTGCTCGACGAGCTGATCGCGGAAGGGCTGCCGGTGCTGCCGGTGAACCTGATGAGCTCGGTGAAGATGCGCGAGTCGCACCAGGTCTGCACCCCGCTGATCCACCTGGACCGCAGCCACAAGCTGACCCAGCAGTTCGTCGAGCTGCACAATCTGCTGGAAAGCTGAGTTTTCCCGATCATGAAAAAGGCGCCCTAGGGCGCCTTTTTCGTTTGCGGCTGAGGTTCAGCGCACGACGAAGATGTCGCAGGGCGCCTTGTGCAGATAATGCTGCGCCAGGCTGCCGAGCAGGGCCTGGGACAGGGCGCTGCGGCCGTGGCTGCCGAGCACCAGCAGTTGCGGCTGCTTGCTGGAGATGTGCTCCTGCAGGGTGCGCAGGATGCCGCCGGTGCGTACCTCGTGGCTGAGTTTCGGCGCGTTGGCCGGCAGGCGCTGCGCCTCGTCGTGGATCAACTGATCGATCAGCGCACGCTGGGTGAGCAGCTCGGCCTCCTGGGCGCTGCCCTTCTGCTGCGGCTCGAATACGTGCAGGGCGTGGATGCTCGCCTCGCTCGGCAGCAGCAGCCCGGCCTGGTGCAGGGCGGTACAGGCGCACAGCGAGAAGTCGATGGCGGCTACCGCGCTGCGGTACGGCTCGGCTTCGTCGCGCGCGGCGAGCAGCAGTGGCACCGGGCAGCGGCGGGCGATGCGGTCCAGGGTGGTACCGGAGAACAGTTCGTGGCGCTGGTGATGGGCGCCCAGCACCAGCAGGTCGGCGCCACTTTGTTGCACCTGCTCCAGCACGCCTTCGGCGGGCTTGCCCTGGCACAGGCGCAACTGGCTGCCGGGTGGGGCGAAGGCGGTGAGGCTACGGTCGAGGGTCTGCTCGATGCGTTCGCGCTCGGCCTGGCCCAGCTTGGGATCGAACACGTGCAGCAGGGTCAGCCTGGCGTTGTGCTGGCGGGCGATCTGGGCGGCGCGGCGAAGAGCTAGATCGGCGGTATCGCGCAGGTCGTGCGCGATGAGGACATGTCCTGTCATTTCGTTCCCCTTGGGGCGCCTCGTCCATGCGCGGCGCCGGTGAAACCTCTGCGGGTTTTTTAGAATGTGCTTTCTAAATAGACCTGCTTGGGCTTGGGGACAAGTCCCGTACGTCAGTGTTTACGCAATTGATAGAGCGCGCTGGTCTCGGCCACCACTTCGCCGCTGCCATCGCACAGCTGCAGTTCCAGGCGGTAGTCGGCCTTGCCGGCGTGCTCGGCCTCGGCCTGGATGCGCTCGATCTCCGCGGCATCCAGTCGCGCCTCGACCGAGATGTCGCTGGTTGCCGGGCGGCGGAAGCGCAGGTTCATCTCCTTGATCAGCGGATAGAAGCGCTGCACGTCGAAGCTGGTGAGGAAGAGTGCGCCGCCAGGAATCTCGGCCAGAGTGAACAGGGCGCCGGCGTAGAGGGTGCCGATATGGTTCTGGTTGCCGGCCAGGGGCATGCGCAGGCGCACGAAGCCGGGCTCGAGCTGTTCGGCCTTGAGGCCGCAGCGTTTGACGAAGTCGATCTTCTCTTCGGTGAAGACGCGGGCCATCTCGGCGGGTAGCGGCATGCTCGGGCTCCTGGCAGGGTTGCCCCGAGACTAGCCGCTGGCGCTGCAGCGGCAATGACCGCGGCGCTCGCCGCGGCTGACCGATTCGCTCAGATGCCCTGGCTGCGCAGCCAGCCGAGCAGTTGCGGCAGCGGCAGGGCGCCGGCCTGGCGGGCGACTTCGACGCCGCTGCGGAACAAGATCAGGCTGGGGATGGAGCGGATGCCGAGCTGGCCGGCGAGCTGCTGGTTGGCTTCGCTGTCCAGCTTGCCCAGGCGGCAGCGGCCCTGCAGCTGGCTGGCGGCTTGCTGGAAGGTCGGCGCGAAGGCCTTGCACGGCCCGCACCAGTCGGCCCAGACATCGACCAGCAGCGGCAGGTCGCCCTTGAGTTGTGCAGCGAAGCTGGCCTGGGTCAGCTCGAAGGGCGCACTCGGCAGCACCTCGTGCTTGCAGCGGCCGCAGCGCGGCGCATCGCCCAGGCGCTCGTTCGGAATGCGATTGAGGCCGTTGCAGGCGGGGCAGGGAATCAGCAGGGGGTGGCTCATGTCGGTGTCCTCCTGCCGCCTAGATGGAGGCGGCAGGTGCGCAAAGCAAGGGGATCAGAAAAGCGACTTGTAGATGTTGAAGGCGCTGATCAGGGTGATCAGGCAACCGACGATGGTCATCAGGGTGCGTGCCGGGATCTTCTTGCACAGGAAGGCGGCGAACGGTGCGGCGAACATGCCGCCGAACACCAGGCCGGCGACCATCAGCCAGGTATCCAGCTCACCGGCCAGGAGGATGAAGGAGGCTGCGCTGGACAGGGTCAGGAAGAACTCGGCGAAGTTGACCGAACCGATGGTGGTACGCGGGTCGCTGCCAGAGCCGATCAGGCTGCTGGTGACCACCGGGCCCCAGCCACCGCCGCCAGCGGCGTCGACGAAGCCACCGAACAGGGCCAGCTTGGCCACGTGCTTGGGCGCCTTGCGCTGGGCCACATGCAGGTAGGCCTTGCGCAGGATGTACAGACCCATCAGCAGCAGGTAGGCGGAGATGAAGGGCTTCATCACTTCGCCATCGAACTGGGTGATCAGGATGGCGCCGAGCACCGCGCCGATGATGCCGGGCAGCAGCAGGCGCAGGAACAGCGACTTGTTGACGTTGCCCAGCTTGACGTGGGAGATGCCGGACAGGCCGGTGGTGAACACTTCGGCGATGTGCACGCTGGCGCTGGCGGCTGCGGGTGAGGCGCCGGCGCTGAGCAGGAAGGAGGTGGCGGTGATGCCATAGGCCATGCCCAGGGCGCCATCCACTACCTGGGCGAGGAAGCCAACGGCTACCGCGCTCCAGAAAGTCGGGCTGCTCAGGGCGCTTTCAATGATCTGCAGGCCGCTTTCGCCGCCGTGGTCGCCGAAGAACAGGCGCCAGGCCAGGAAGCCGAGCAGGCTGACCAGGATCAGCACCGCCGCCCACATGGCGGCGCGCAGCACGGGGTGGTTGTCCGGGTGCGAGACGTAGTCTTCCACCGGCGGCAAGCCGAGTGCTTCGTGCTCCGCATTGAGCGGGCTCTGGCTGAGGTCGAGGTCGCGGATCTTCATAAAGCGGCTGCCTGACAGTGGGTGGTAGAACAGGCTGGAATAAGCAGGCGGCGAAGATAATGGCCTTTTCTTAGATAGTCTAAGAATGTTTGTGTAGGTTTATATTCTTTTTGGTTTTGAGTGACGGTTGCCTGGCCGTATCGCCCTGGCCTAGGCTTGGCCACCTTTTCCGCAGGGACGCTTCATGACTTCCAGCGCTCGCCCGAGCAATACCAGCCTGGTGTTGCTGGCCTCCCTCTATTGCGCCCAGGGCCTGCCGTCGGGGCTGGTGGCGCACTCGTTGCCGGTGCTGCTGCGTCAGCATGGCGTCGACCTGGGCCTGATCGGCCTGCTCAAGCTGCTGGCGCTGCCCTGGTTGCTCAAGGTGCTTTGGGCGCCCTGGATCGACCGCATCGGCTCGCGTCGCCTCGGTCATCACCGCGGCTGGATCCTGCCGCTGCAGGGTACGGTGATCCTGTGCCTGGCCGGCCTTGCCCTGATCGCCCCGCAGGCGCTGTTCGACTCGGCCTTCTGGCTGCTGTTGGGGACCTTACTGCTGATTAACCTGGTGGCCGCCTCCCAGGACGTGGCCACCGATGGCCTGGCCGTGCGCCTGCTGCCGGAGCGCTGGCGCGGCCTGGGCAACAGCCTGCAGGTGGGCGGCTATAAGGTCGGCATGCTGGCCAGCGGTAGCGGCCTGCTGCTGGTCATCGGCGGGCTGGGCTGGAATCTGTCCATCGGCCTGCTGGCCGCTGCACTGGTGCTGCTGACCCTGCCGATCCTCCTGTTCCCGGAGAAGCGGCTGCTGCCGCAACACGCCGAGCAGGCTGAACCTACCGGTCCCGGTCTGCTCTGGCGCCACTACAAGGGGCTGCTGGCGCAACCGGGCATGCTCGCCTGGCTGGCGGTGGTGCTGACCTTCAAGCTCGGCGATGCGCTGGGTTCGCCGATGATCAAGCCGATGCTGGTCGACCAGGGCTGGAGCACCACCGACCTCGGCCAACTGACCCTGATCAGCAGTCTGGCCGGCATCGGCGGCGCGCTGCTTGGCGGGCTGCTCTACGCGCGCATCGGCGCCCTGCGTTCTCTGCTGATCTTCGGCGCTCTGCAGGCGCTGGGTATCGCCGGCATGGCCCTGCTGGTGGGGCGTGGTGCCGATACGGGTCTGGTCTATGCGATCTCGCTGTTCGAACAGATCGCCGACGGCATGTCCACCGTCGCCCTCTTCGCCGTGATGATGCGCATGTGCCGCCCCGAGCACGAAGGTGCCGACTTCACCTTGCAGGCCAGTGCGCAGATTTTGTTGGCGGGGCTGGTAGGCGCTTGCAGTGGGGTGATTGCCAAAGCGCTGGGCTATGAGGCCCTGTTTATCGGCGCCGCCGTTCTGGGCGGTGCGATGCTGGTTTTGGTGATGCGCTATTTCGCGGCCGAGCGGCGCTCTGCGGCTGCCTGACAGTCGGGGTAGATTCAACCACGGTGGATATTGTCGTAGTCGTCGCCTTTGGGCGTCGCGTGAATGCCCTTGGCTTCCTGGCTGCGGTAATAAGCCTCGATGCCTAGGGTGGGCTCGATCCTTGCCTCGACGATGCAGGGTTTGTTCTGCCAGGGGTAGGTATCGATACTCCTCATCCTCTGTCCTACGCCTTTCTTCTCCCAGTCTTCGTATTTCATATCACGCCAGTAACGAGGCGCGCGGCCTGTCTTGCGGTCATGCTCGGCTGTGGTGGGGTCGAGGTGGCGGAATTGTTCGAGAATGGGCAGGTCCGGCAAAGGCTGGCTGACATCCATGTAGCGCTGCAGGGTGTCCCAGAAGGCCAGGCAGTCCTTCATGCGCATCCCCATGGATTGCACGCGCGCACCGAGGAAGACCTTGTTGTCGCTGTAACGATGGAGCAGCCATAGGGCGTAGCCGCCACCGCCATAACGATCGGGACGGTACTCCATGACCGGATCGAACTCGTAGAAGGGGGCGGCGAAGGGTTTCCGCCAGCGCCGTGCGAAGCTGAGCATTCCTGTCTGGCGGTTGAAGGCGCTGCCGTCGTGTTTGAACAGGCGCAGGTAGCGCTCCAGCAGGAAGTCCCAGCCAACCCAGCCCATGAAGACCAGCAAGGCCATGATTCCACAGTGGACGAAAAGACCAAGGCCGTACTGAGAGGTCTGGAAGGTCAGCAGCGAGGCTATGAGTGCTATTGCGAAGCCTGCCCCTGTTAAGAGGAAGTAATGTTTGCGTCGATCTCTTTTGCCTAGGGCAAACCAGCCACTGAGGCCGGCCAGAATAAAGACGGAAACAACGAAGGCGAGATCAATCGCGACCCCCAGGTTTGGGCTGATTGATTGATCGACCCATCTGATGGCGCTGTGTAGAGCCCCTGTGATCGCGAACATCCAGAACAGCCATGGCCAAAACACGATGCAGGTGATTTTCAGGAATGGAGCCAGGATCAGGAAGGCGGCGAAGTTCTCGAAGTTCCAGCGCTGATGATTGATGAACAAATCGGTTTCGCCGGTACGTTCAAAACTATCGCGATAAAGTTCGGCGCCTGGCTTCAGGTAGGAATCGATGTCCTGCCAGGCGTCCAGTTGGGCGTAGTGCCCCCGGCGTAACGGCGTACGCAGTCGCCCGTCCAGATTGCCAGTGCGATTGCTGGGCGGCAGTGTGGGAAGATCGTTGCTGCAATAGGTGGCGGGACCGTAGTAGCTGCCAAGGCTAGGCTGAATCTGGCTGTTCATGTGTTCAGGCAATCGCCTTGTTCAATACGCCAGTAGAGTATGTCTTCTTGGGAGGGTCACTATTTAGAAGGGCGTAGTCGCGGTCTGACTTTTGTTGTTTCTGCCTTAATAATCGTCCGCACGTCCTGTTGGCTTCCAGTTGATGTCCTTGTCGGCGTGGTAGCCCTGAATGGGGTGCGGGGGGAGTGGGTGGTCTTTGGCCAAGTCAGGGAAGCGAATATCGGGATTTTCTTCTATTTGGTCATATATTTTGCCGTAGGCATGGGCCACTCGTTTATCAGGTTTGTATTCAAGAAGACCATCTCGAAATGCATCCTCAATCGCCATTGCGCCTTTAGACTCGCCCAGGGCGGCTGCGCGCTGATAATAATGCATGGCTACTGGGATATTTACATCAATACCTTCGTAATAGGTGGCTAATTTATAGTTCGCATCTGCGAAGTCCTGTTTGGCTGCGCATTTTATATATGCTAGTCCTGTGGTATCTTTATTTTTGTCGTATATGTATATGTATCCAATTCGAGTCTGTGCGTGCGGGCTCCCCAAGTCGGCTGCTTTTAGCAGGAAAAGCATGGCATCTCTATCAGATTGCACTACCCCTACGCCGCGCTGCACCATAACGCCCATGTCGTAATAGCCGAGCGGTACATTCAAGTCGACCATTCGCTGATAGAGATCGATGGCTTTATTGGTGCTCTTGGGTACGCCTTTCCCACGTAAGTAAAGCTCTGCAAGATTGTGCATGGCTTTCCAGTGATCTTTTTCTACTGCGCGCTGGTATAGATTGGTCACTTCTTTCCAGTCCGGCAAGCGCTCCTTGCTTATATTTCTAGCTTGCTGAAACCAGCCGTCGGCTACTTGATCTAGCTGGGGGGCTGTATCCTTTTCGTGTGCGCACTTGAATTCGTAGGCCATTGCCTGTGATCCCAGCAAAAATAGCGAAAATGTAAGTAGTGCTTTAATCAACAGCTGTCGCATAAGGTGTCACCACATCCCAAAATCTTACTAGCTTACCCTTTAAAGGGAGGTTTTTCTTTTGTTGCTGCCAGTTCATGTCTATCGATCGTTCCCAGGCATTAAAGTCGGATTCAATATTTTTTAGCATATTGTATTTATCTTGTTTCAGTGCTTTTCCTGAATGCATCTCCCATAACCGCTCCCGCCACAATCTGGTGGTTTTTGGACTGGGCATGGCGATATTCAGTTCGGTGTCGCTGAGCAGGCTGCGGGCGTTGATATTGGCCGAGCCGAGGGTGAAGAACAGGTCGTCTACCAAGAGCAGCTTACTGTGCACGTAGATGGGTTTGTATTTTGCGGTACCTTGTTCAGGGCCGAGAGTTTCGGTGATTTGCTGGTCGGTCTGACGTGCGCTCTGGTTTTTCGCTGCTGCAGAGGTAGAAGTGCCTCCATCACAACTGACCAGCGTGGAAATAATCACTTTCATGCCATCGGGCGGCAGCATTTCCGGCTCCAGTTCGCGGGCGGCAGCCTTGTTGTAGTGGGTGTTGGGGTCGTCCGCTATCAGTTCATCTGCACGCGCTTCATCGATGTTCTGCTGGCGCATCTGGCTGCGTACCTGCTGCAGTTCGCGATCACGCTCGGGTGAGGTGGGGCGGGCGCTCAGCTCGCGCTCACGGTAGGCCAGTTGGCGCTGATCATAGAGGTTGTCGCGATGAGCCAGAGGCATCAGCTCGGCCTGGCCCAGGCTGTCCAGCATGTCATAGGAGGTGCTGGAGAAGTGACCACTCTCCGGGTTGTTGGTCACCACGAACAGGTGCAGGTCGTGCAGGGCGCCGGCGGTCTTGCGGTTCGCGGCGGTGTTCTTCAAGCGCTCGGCCAGCGGCTTGTAGCGGAAGTATTGGTTCTCCATATAAGCGTACTGATGCACGTTGCCCAGTGCCTTCTCGTAGATCTCGAGAATGGCTTCCTCCGGGCCTTCCTGAGGGTGTGTACGGCATATCTGTGCCGGCTCGCCGCCATCTTGGATGTAACTGAGTGGTGTGGTCGCTTTTCGCTGGCTGGCCAGGGAGCCCTGAAAGAGTCGCCTGATCCAGCTTGTGCCGCTATCCCAGGCGTTGCAGAAGTTGTGGTTGAGGTCGAACAGTACCGGGCCTTTGACGTGCAGGGACAGATCCTGCCAGGGGCCGAAGCCGATATCGCGATTGGCTGCCTTATCGTCGTAAAGGTGTGCCGTGGTATCCCAGTAGTTGCGGTGCATGTTGTGCCCCATCACGAAGCCTTCGGCCAGTTCGGGGTGTTGATAATCGGTGACCAGGGTCTTCTGGTGATGGCTGGGGAAGAGGCTGAGCAACAGAGTCTGTAGCCCCGTCAATTCGACATCTCCCATGAGATCCTCGCGCAATAGTCTGGCCAGGATCATCAGACGCCCGCGATGAATCCTGAAGCCGGCGTCATCGTGATAGGTCAGGCTGCCGATTAATTCGAAGTCTCTTGTCCTGAACTCGATGTTGCGCACCTGATTGCTATGCACCCAGCGAAACCAGTTGCGGGTGTAAGTCTGGGCATCCGGGTCGTGGGCGGTGCCACCCGAGTCGCGGCCCTTGGTATAGCCGGAATCCAATGCATCCAGCTTGCCTTGGATCGCGTTGAGTCGATCACGACTGGCGCGTCTCTTAGGCTCCTCGTTCGGCCCAAGCTCTGCCAGTTTTTGGCGCTCCTCTTGCTGCTCGAGCAGTAGTTTCTGGCGTTTGCTTTCACGGGCTTCGGTATCCACCGCTTGCCCCTCACTCTGGCCTGAGCCCTGCCAGGTGCCACCGGAGCCGCCCATGCCCTCGCCGATGATCGAGTTTTCCCCGAGCTGGGCGAGTTTGTTGTTCCAGATCAGCACACGTACTTCCACGCCCTGTTCGGCTTTGCGTTTGAGCAGATCGCCCAGAGGGAGTGCGCTCGGATCATCGCGCTTGAGGCGCATTGCCGGATCAAAACCCCAGCTAATCAGGTCGACGCTATGGCGAGCCTTGTCGATGCATTCATAAACCTTTGCGAATGCCTCCTCACCGCAGACCAAGGGAGTGACGATATTGCCGGCAGGGCGAGGTGGGCTGAGCGGTTTTTTGTTGTGAGCAAACCAGTCCAATGTCACCGTGGCGTGGCGATCTTCAAGCGACAGGCTGAGGTTCTGATCGAGATAGGTCATGTCTAAATCCTTTTACTCGGCGTCCTTGTGCTGCCCCGCCAAGAGCCGGCGGAAGTCGGCGGCCTCTTGCAGCGGCTCCAGTGAGGCCGCTTGCTTGGGGTAGTCGCGATAACCTTGGCGTCCCAAGCGCTCGCTGAGTGATCGACTTTGTGCATCGGCCTGCTCTTGCATGGCCAGCGTGAAGCGGTGCCCGTTCACTGTCTCTATGACATAAGACTGCGTGCCTGGGCGGTGATCGAAGCGCACATAACCCAGGGTGTCGGAAAAGCCTTTCTCCACTAGTGCACCGTCTGCGAAGAGCTGATAAGGCTCATCCGCATAGCCTGGGAGATTTGGCAGCGGTGCCAGACGAACAGCTAGCTGGTTGGCCGGGGGCTCATCGGCATTGCCGATAGCCTGTTCCAGCAAATTCCCGGCTTTGTCGCTATCCGCTATTCCCGGTAGTGCCGGCGGCTTTGGGGCTATGCTGCTGCCGGATCCCGGTGAGCCTCCGGAGTTGATCTTGATCTGCGGGCCTACCAGGGTGACGCCGCTGGCGTCCAGCTTGATGAAGCTGCCAGCGGCTTTGAAGGTCAGTTCGGCGCCGGCTTCGAGGACGACCTTGAGGCCGCTGGAGAGGTGGATCTCGTTGCCGGCCTCGACGAACTGTCCCGTGCCCAGTTTCACATGCTGCGTAGTGGCCACGGTG
>NZ_JPMY01000026.1 GCF_000761545.1 Pseudomonas sp. ML96
CACCCTGATCAAGCCGATCGCCATGGACGACGGCCTGCGTTTCGCAATTCGCGAGGGCGGCCGTACCGTTGGTGCTGGCGTGGTTGCTAAGGTCATCGAGTAATCGGTTGATCTGCCTTGGTAAGGCCGGCATAATGGTCGGCCTTACTTCGATTTTAGGCCAGTAGCTCAATTGGCAGAGCGGCGGTCTCCAAAACCGCAGGTTGGGGGTTCGATTCCCTCCTGGCCTGCCAGATTCCTGGTTAGAAGTGGATCTGGCGTTTCTTTCAACAGGGTTTTCTCATGAATGCCAAAGCTGAAGCTCAAAACTCCCGCTTTGATGTGCTGAAGTGGCTCGCGGTAGCTGCTCTGGTCGTCGCTGGTGTTGTCGGCAATCAGTACTTCTCGGCTGAACCGCTTCTGTATCGCGTACTGGCGCTGCTGGCTCTGGCCGTGGTTGTTGGTTTTGTTGCGCTGCAGACTGCGAAAGGTCAGGCGTTCTTTGCTCTGGCAAAAGAAGCGCGCATCGAGATTCGCAAGGTTGTCTGGCCGACTCGCCAGGAAACCACTCAGACCACTCTGATCGTGGTTGCTGTGGTTCTGGTGATGTCGCTGGTCCTGTGGGGCCTGGACAGTCTGCTGGGTTGGCTTGTTTCGTTGATTGTCGGTTAAGGGTGTCCCGTGGCTAAGCGTTGGTACGTTGTGCATGCTTACTCGGGTTACGAGAAGCATGTCATGCGCTCGCTGATCGAGCGCGTCAAGCTGGCTGGCATGGAAGACGAGTTCGGCGAAATTCTGGTTCCCACCGAAGAAGTGGTGGAAATGCGTAACGGCCAGAAGCGCAAGAGCGAGCGCAAGTTCTTCCCTGGCTATGTGCTGGTTCAGATGGAAATGAACGAGGCGACTTGGCACTTGATCAAGGACACGCCGCGCGTCATGGGCTTCATCGGTGGTACTGCTGATAAGCCTGCGCCGATCACCGAGAAAGAGGCTGACGCCATTCTGCGTCGTGTTGCCGATAGCGGTGACAAGCCGAAGCCGAAGACTCTGTTCGAGCCGGGTGAAACTGTTCGTGTCATTGATGGTCCGTTTGCCGACTTCAATGGCGTGGTTGAAGAAGTTAACTACGAAAAGAGTCGGATCCAAGTGGCCGTGCTTATTTTCGGTCGCTCCACGCCGGTGGAGCTGGAGTTCAGTCAGGTCGAGAAGGCATAACTGGACAATGCATCCCGTACCCCGCAGCCGCTGGCTGCGGGGTTTTGTCGTCACTGGGATAAATGCGTACTAACCGGGGAGCTTCGTTGAAGCGTCTGACCCGATATTGGAGTAGCTCATGGCTAAGAAGATTCAGGCTTACATCAAGCTGCAAGTAAAGGCCGGCCAGGCCAACCCGTCGCCGCCCGTTGGTCCGGCTCTGGGTCAGCACGGCGTGAACATCATGGAATTCTGCAAGGCGTTCAACGCCAAGACTCAGGGCATGGAACCTGGTCTGCCGACTCCTGTGATCATCACCGTTTACAGCGACCGCAGCTTCACCTTTGAAACCAAAAGCACCCCGGCTTCGGTGCTGCTGAAGAAGGCCGCCGGCCTGACCAGCGGTTCCGCTCGTCCGAACACCGTCAAAGTTGGCACCGTTACCCGTGCTCAGCTGGAAGAGATCGCCAAGACCAAGCAGGCCGATCTGACCGCAGCTGACCTGGATGCGGCCGTGCGTACCATCGCCGGCTCCGCGCGTAGCATGGGCCTGAACGTGGAGGGTGTGTAATGGCTAAGCTGACCAAGCGCCAGAAGGCTATCGCCGAGAAAGTAGAAGCCGGCAAGGCTTACAACTTCGAAGAAGCCGCCAAACTGCTGGCCGAGCTGTCCACCGTCAAGTTCACCGAGTCCTTCGACGTCTCCGTGAACCTGGGTGTAGATCCGCGTAAATCCGACCAGGTTGTTCGTGGCGCCACCGTGCTGCCGAACGGCACTGGCAAGACCGTCCGCGTTGCCGTGTTCACCCAGGGTCCGGCTGCTGAAGCCGCTCTGGCTGCCGGCGCCGACAAAGTCGGTATGGACGAACTGGCTGCCGAGATGAAGGCTGGCGATCTGAACTACGACGTAGTCATCGCCTCCCCGGACGCCATGCGCGTCGTCGGCCAACTGGGTCAGGTTCTCGGTCCGCGCGGTCTGATGCCGAACCCGAAAGTCGGCACCGTGACTCCGGACGTCGCTACCGCTGTCAAGAACGCCAAGGCTGGTCAGGTGCGTTTCCGTACCGACAAGAACGGCATCATCCACACCTCCGTAGGCAAGGTCGGCTTCGAAGCCGCTGCGCTGAAGCAGAACGTGGAAGCCCTGCTGTCTGACCTGAAGCGTCTGAAGCCGTCCACCTCCAAAGGTGTGTACGTCAAGCGCGTGACCCTGAGCACCACCATGGGTCCGGGTCTGGTGATCGATCAGGCGTCCCTGGAAGCCTAAGTGATACGGCCGGCGGACTCGTCCACCGGCCTGCAAAGATTGGGGTCCCTGCCTGGCGGGGGCTATCCAAGACCGTAGGCGGCGCAAGCCTTAAACCCGGAGAGCGATCTCCACAAGCCTACGCAGATGGTGCTCCCGATTCCTTACCGAATCAGACACCAAAACGACACCTGGTTTCGATCAGGTGAAACGGTAACAAGCAGGAGTTTTACCCGTGGCAATTAAACTCGAAGACAAGAAGGCCATCGTCGCTGAAGTCAACGAGGCTGCCAAAGTCGCCCTGTCCGCTGTTGTGGCTGATGCCCGCGGTGTGACTGTTGGTGCAATGACCGGACTCCGTAAAGAGGCTCGTGAAGCTGGTGTGTACGTGAAAGTCGTACGTAACACCCTGCTCAAGCGTGCAGTTGCTGATACTGAATACAGTATCCTCAACGACGTTTTCGCTGGCCCGACCTTGATCGCTTTCTCCAACGAGCACCCGGGCGCTGCTGCCCGTCTGTTCAAAGAGTTCGCTAAAGGTAACGACAAGTTCGAGATCAAGGCAGCTGCGTTCGAGGGCAAGTTCCTCGCAGCAAACCAGATCGACGTACTGGCAACTCTGCCGACCTACGACGAAGCCATTTCGCAGCTGATGAGCGTGATTCAAGGCGCTACCAGCAAGCTGGCTCGTACTCTGGCGGCCGTTCGCGACCAGAAAGAAGCTACCGCCGCCTAAGGCGCGGAAGTACCTTTCAAATCATATGTTTAATTTGATGGCTGCGTAGGCTGTCACCCCAATACAGGATTTAAGTCATGTCTCTGACTAACGAGCAAATCATCGAAGCCATCGGCCAGAAAACCGTTCTGGAAGTTGTTGAGCTGATCAAAGCGATGGAAGAGAAGTTCGGCGTTACCGCCGCTGCTGCCACCGTTGCTGCTGCTGGCCCGGCTGCTGCCGCTGCTGAAGAGCAAACCGAGTTCAACGTTGTTCTGGCCGAAGCCGGCGACAAGAAAGTCAACGTGATCAAGGCTGTTCGCGAGCTGACCGGTCTGGGTCTGAAAGAAGCCAAAGAGAAAGTCGACACCGCTCCTCAAGTCATCGCCGAAGGCCTGACCAAAGAAGCTGCTGAAGACGCCAAGAAGAAGCTGGAAGAAGCTGGCGCCAAGGTCGAGCTCAAGTAAGCTCGCGTCTTGCGTCTACAGCCCGAGCGTTAAGCGAAAGGCTGATGGCTGGTGGCAAATGCCACCGGCCTTTTTCCGTTATGGGCGACGGCCGAAATGCCGTTGTTCATGGCGCGAAAGTCCCGCCCGAGGGCGGCGCAAACCAAAGGGTTTGCACGATTTTCTGGTCATTGCCGCCGGCAGTGGCCAAACAAGCAGGTGACCAAGCTGGGGAACGCTGATGGCTTACTCATACACTGAGAAAAAACGTATCCGCAAGGACTTTAGCAAGTTGCCGGACGTGATGGATGTGCCTTATCTCCTGGCCATCCAGCTGGATTCGTATCGCGAATTCCTGCAGCAAGGAGTGAGCAAGGAGCAGTTCCGCGACGTTGGCCTGCATGCGGCCTTCAAGTCCGTATTCCCGATCATCAGCTACTCCGGCAACGCGGCTCTCGAGTACGTCGGCTATCGCCTGGGCGAGCCGGCGTTCGACGTCAAAGAGTGCGTGCTGCGTGGCGTGACCTTCGCCGTGCCGCTGCGCGTTAAAGTCCGTCTGATCATCTTCGACAAAGAGTCGTCGAACAAAGCGATCAAGGACATCAAAGAGCAAGAAGTGTACATGGGCGAGATTCCGCTCATGACCGAGAACGGTACCTTCATCATCAACGGTACCGAGCGTGTGATCGTCTCCCAGCTGCACCGCTCCCCGGGTGTGTTCTTCGACCACGACCGTGGCAAGACCCACAGCTCCGGCAAGCTGCTGTACTCCGCGCGCATCATTCCTTACCGCGGTTCCTGGCTGGACTTCGAGTTCGATCCGAAGGACTGCGTGTTCGTTCGTATCGACCGTCGCCGCAAGCTGCCGGCTTCCGTCCTGCTGCGTGCCCTGGGCTACAGCACCGAGGAAGTGCTGAACGCCTTCTACGACACCAACGTGTTCCACGTGAAGGGCGAGACCCTCAACCTGGAACTGGTGCCGTCGCGTCTGCGTGGTGAGATCGCTGCGTTCGACATCAAGGACGAGAAGGGCAAGGTCATCGTTGAGCAAGGCCGCCGTATCACCGCGCGCCACATCAACCAGATCGACAAGGCTGGCATCAAAGAGCTGGAAGTCCCGATCGACTACCTGCTGGGCCGCACCACCGCCAAGGTCATCGTGCACCCGGCTACCGGCGAGATCGTTGCCGAGTGCAACACCGAGCTGACCACCGAGCTGCTGGCCAAGATCGTCAAGGCTCAGGTCGTCCGCATCGAGACCCTGTACACCAACGACATCGACTGCGGTCCGTTCATCTCCGACACGCTGAAGATCGACTCCACCGGCAACCAGCTGGAAGCCCTGGTCGAGATCTACCGCATGATGCGTCCTGGCGAGCCGCCAACCAAGGATGCTGCCGAGACCCTGTTCAACAACCTGTTCTTCAGCGCCGAGCGTTACGACCTGTCCGCCGTTGGCCGCATGAAGTTCAACCGTCGTATCGGTCGCAGCGAGATCGAAGGTTCCGGCGTTCTGTCCAAAGAGGACATCGTCGACGTACTGAAGACTCTGGTCGATATCCGTAACGGCAAAGGTATCGTCGACGACATCGACCACCTGGGTAACCGTCGCGTACGTTGCGTCGGCGAGATGGCCGAGAACCAGTTCCGCGTTGGCCTGGTGCGTGTAGAGCGCGCGGTCAAAGAGCGTCTGTCGATGGCTGAAAGTGAAGGCCTGATGCCGCAAGACCTGATCAACGCCAAGCCGGTTGCGGCGGCGGTGAAAGAGTTCTTCGGCTCCAGCCAGCTCTCGCAGTTCATGGACCAGAACAACCCGCTCTCCGAGATCACCCACAAGCGCCGCGTTTCCGCACTCGGCCCAGGTGGTCTGACCCGTGAGCGCGCCGGCTTCGAAGTCCGCGACGTACACCCGACCCACTACGGCCGCGTGTGCCCGATCGAGACCCCTGAAGGTCCGAACATCGGTCTGATCAACTCCCTGGCCGCCTATGCCCGCACCAACCAGTACGGCTTCCTGGAAAGCCCGTACCGCGTGGTGAAGGACACTCAGGTCACCGACGAGATCGTGTTCCTGTCCGCCATCGAAGAGGCCGATCACGTGATCGCCCAGGCTTCGGCGACCATGAACGCCAAGGGCCAGCTGGTCGACGAACTGGTGAACGTGCGTCACCTCAACGAGTTCACTGTCAAGGCGCCGGAAGACGTGACTCTGATGGACGTGTCGCCGAAGCAGGTCGTTTCCGTCGCTGCCTCGCTGATTCCGTTCCTCGAGCACGACGACGCCAACCGTGCACTCATGGGTTCGAACATGCAGCGTCAGGCCGTGCCGACCCTGCGTGCCGACAAGCCCCTGGTTGGTACCGGCATGGAGCGCAACGTCGCCCGTGACTCCGGTGTCTGCGTCGTGGCCCGTCGTGGCGGCGTGATCGACTCCGTCGACGCCAGCCGTATCGTGGTTCGCGTAGCCGACGACGAAGTCGAAACCGGTGAAGCCGGTGTCGATATCTACAACCTGACCAAGTACACCCGCTCCAACCAGAACACCTGCATCAACCAGCGTCCGCTGGTGAGCAAGGGTGACAAGGTTTCGCGCGGCGACATCATGGCCGACGGTCCGTCCACCGATATGGGTGAGCTGGCTCTGGGTCAGAACATGCGCGTAGCGTTCATGCCGTGGAACGGCTTCAACTTCGAAGACTCCATCTGCCTGTCCGAACGCGTGGTCCAGGAAGACCGCTTCACCACGATCCACATTCAGGAACTGACCTGTGTGGCCCGTGACACCAAGCTTGGCCCAGAGGAAATCACCGCAGACATCCCGAACGTGGGTGAGGCTGCGCTGAACAAGCTGGACGAAGCCGGTATCGTCTACGTCGGCGCCGAAGTACTGGCCGGCGACATCCTGGTCGGCAAGGTCACTCCGAAAGGCGAGACCCAGCTGACTCCGGAAGAGAAGCTGCTGCGTGCGATCTTCGGTGAGAAGGCGTCCGACGTTAAGGACACCTCCCTGCGCGTGCCGACCGGCACCAAGGGTACCGTCATCGACGTACAGGTCTTCACCCGTGACGGCGTCGAGCGCGACAGCCGCGCCCTGGCCATCGAGAAGCAGCAACTCGACGAGATCCGCAAGGACCTGAACGAAGAGTTCCGCATCGTCGAGGGCGCGACCTTCGAGCGTCTGCGTTCCGCCCTGGTTGGTGCCAAGGCTGAAGGCGGTGCCGGCCTGAAGAAAGGCGCTGTCATCGATGACGCCTACCTGGACGGTCTGGAGCGCGGTCAGTGGTTCAAACTGCGCATGGCCGACGACGCTCTGAACGAGCAGCTGGAGAAGGCCCAGGCCTACATCAGTGACCGTCGCCAGCTGCTGGACGACAAGTTCGAAGACAAGAAGCGCAAGCTGCAGCAGGGCGATGACCTGGCTCCGGGCGTACTGAAGATCGTCAAGGTCTACCTGGCGATCAAGCGTCGCATCCAGCCGGGCGACAAGATGGCCGGTCGTCACGGTAACAAGGGTGTGGTCTCCGTGATCATGCCGGTCGAAGACATGCCGCACGATGCCAATGGCACCCCGGTCGACATCGTCCTCAACCCGCTGGGCGTACCGTCGCGTATGAACGTTGGTCAGATCCTCGAAACCCACCTGGGCCTGGCGGCCAAGGGCCTGGGCGAGAAGATCAATCGCATGCTCGAAGAGCAGCGCAAGATCGCCGAGCTGCGCAAGTTCCTCAACGAGATCTACAACGAGATCGGTGGTCGTCAGGAAAGCCTGGACACCTTCTCGGATACCGAGATCCTCGACCTGGCGAAGAACCTGAAAGGCGGCGTGCCGATGGCTACCGCCGTGTTCGACGGTGCCAAGGAAAGCGAGATCAAGGCGATGCTGAAGCTGGCCGATCTGCCGGAAAGCGGCCAGATGCGCCTGACCGACGGCCGTACCGGTAACCAGTTCGAGCGCCCTACCACCGTCGGCTACATGTACATGCTCAAGCTGAACCACCTGGTCGACGACAAGATGCACGCCCGTTCCACCGGTTCCTACAGCCTGGTTACCCAGCAGCCGCTGGGTGGTAAGGCGCAGTTCGGTGGTCAGCGCTTCGGTGAGATGGAGGTCTGGGCGCTGGAAGCCTACGGCGCCGCCTACACCCTGCAGGAAATGCTGACCGTGAAGTCGGACGACGTGAACGGCCGGACCAAGATGTACAAGAACATCGTGGACGGCGATCACCGCATGGAGGCCGGCATGCCCGAGTCCTTCAACGTGTTGATCAAAGAGATCCGCTCGCTCGGTATCGACATCGAACTGGAAACCGAATAACACGCCTTGCTGCGGCCGCAACGTCGGCCGCAGCGAGTCTGTGAGGAGGAAAGGCCTTGAAAGACTTGCTGAATCTGTTGAAAAACCAGGGTCAGGTTGAAGAGTTCGATGCGATCCGTATCGGTCTGGCTTCGCCTGAGATGATCCGTTCCTGGTCTTTCGGTGAAGTGAAAAAACCGGAAACCATCAACTACCGTACCTTCAAGCCTGAGCGCGATGGCCTGTTCTGCGCCAAGATCTTTGGCCCGGTGAAGGACTACGAGTGCCTGTGCGGTAAGTACAAGCGCCTCAAGCATCGCGGCGTGATCTGCGAGAAGTGCGGCGTGGAAGTGGCTCTGGCCAAAGTCCGTCGTGAGCGCATGGCGCACATCGAACTGGCTTCGCCGGTCGCCCACATCTGGTTCCTGAAGTCCCTGCCGTCCCGTATCGGCCTGCTGCTGGACATGACCCTGCGTGACATCGAGCGCGTGCTCTATTTCGAGAGCTACGTAGTGATCGATCCGGGCATGACCACCCTGGAGAAGGGCCAGCTGCTGAACGACGAGCAGTACTTCGAAGCCCTCGAAGAGTTCGGTGACGACTTCGACGCGCGCATGGGCGCCGAGGCCGTTCGCGAGCTGCTCAACGCTATCGACCTGGATCACGAGATCGGCCGCCTGCGCGAAGAGATTCCGCAGACCAACTCCGAGACCAAGATCAAGAAGCTGTCCAAGCGCCTGAAGCTGATGGAAGCCTTCAAGGACTCCGGCAACCACC
Organism: Pseudomonas sp. ML96; assembly: GCF_000761545.1. Taxonomy (GTDB): domain Bacteria; phylum Pseudomonadota; class Gammaproteobacteria; order Pseudomonadales; family Pseudomonadaceae; genus Aquipseudomonas. The sequence continues at coordinate 8,651 of NZ_JPMY01000026.1, forward strand.
CGGAGTGGATGGTTCTGACCGTTCTGCCGGTGCTGCCGCCGGACCTGCGTCCGCTGGTTCCGCTGGATGGCGGCCGCTTCGCGACTTCCGATCTGAACGATCTATATCGTCGCGTGATCAACCGTAACAACCGTCTGAAGCGCCTGCTCGATCTGGCCGCTCCGGACATCATCGTGCGCAACGAAAAGCGCATGCTGCAGGAAGCGGTCGACGCCCTGCTCGACAACGGCCGTCGCGGTCGCGCCATCACTGGCTCGAACAAGCGTCCGCTGAAGTCCCTGGCCGACATGATCAAAGGTAAGCAAGGTCGCTTCCGTCAGAACCTGCTCGGTAAGCGCGTGGACTACTCCGGTCGTTCCGTAATTACCGTGGGCCCGACCCTGCGCCTGCACCAGTGCGGTCTGCCGAAGAAGATGGCCCTCGAGCTGTTCAAGCCGTTCATTTTCGGCAAGCTCGAAGCCCGCGGCATGGCCACCACCATCAAAGCGGCCAAGAAGATGGTTGAGCGCGAACTGCCCGAGGTTTGGGACGTTCTCGCCGAAGTCATCCGCGAACACCCCGTGCTGCTCAACCGCGCACCGACCCTGCACCGTCTGGGCATCCAGGCGTTCGAACCGGTTCTGATCGAAGGTAAAGCCATCCAGCTGCACCCGCTGGTCTGCGCCGCGTACAACGCCGACTTCGACGGTGACCAGATGGCCGTGCACGTTCCGCTGACCCTCGAGGCTCAGCTGGAAGCTCGCGCGCTGATGATGTCCACCAACAACGTGCTGTCGCCCGCCAACGGCGAGCCGATCATCGTGCCGTCGCAGGACGTGGTACTGGGTCTGTACTACATGACCCGTGAAGCCATCAACGCCAAGGGCGAAGGTCGCGTATTCGCCGACCTGCAGGAAGTCGACCGCGTATTCCGCGCCGGCGAAGCTTCCCTGCACGCCAAGGTCAAGGTGCGCATCAACGAGACCGTCAAGCAGAAGGACGGCAGCCTGGTCAAGAACACCCGCATCGTCGACACCACCGTCGGCCGCGCGCTGCTGTTCCAGATCGTACCGGCCGGCCTGTCCTATGACGTGGTCAACCAGTCGATGAAGAAGAAGGCGATCTCCAAGCTGATCAACCAGTGCTACCGCACCGTTGGTCTGAAGGACACCGTGATCTTCGCCGACCAGCTGATGTACACCGGTTTCGCCTACTCGACCATCTCCGGTGTGTCGATCGGCGTGAACGACTTCGTCATCCCGGACGAGAAGGCGCGCATCATCGATGCCGCCACCGACGAGGTGAAGGAAATCGAATCGCAGTACGCCTCCGGCCTGGTAACCCAGGGCGAGAAGTACAACAAGGTGATCGACCTCTGGTCCAAGGCTAACGACGAAGTGTCCAAGGCGATGATGGCCAACCTCTCGAAAGAGAAGGTCGTCGACCGCGAAGGCAAGACCGTCGACCAGGAGTCCTTCAACTCCATGTACATGATGGCGGACTCCGGTGCTCGTGGTAGCGCCGCCCAGATCCGTCAGCTGGCCGGTATGCGTGGTCTGATGGCCAAGCCGGACGGCTCCATCATCGAGACTCCGATCACCGCGAACTTCCGTGAAGGTCTGAACGTACTGCAGTACTTCATCTCCACTCACGGTGCTCGTAAAGGTCTGGCGGATACCGCACTGAAGACCGCGAACTCCGGTTACCTGACCCGTCGTCTGGTCGACGTGGCCCAGGACCTGGTAGTGACCGAAGTCGACTGCGGTACCGAACACGGTCTGCTGATGACTCCGCACATCGAAGGCGGCGACGTGGTTGAGCCGCTCGGTGAGCGCGTACTCGGCCGTGTAATTGCCAAGGACGTGCCGAAGCCGGGCAGCGACGAGATCATCGTTCCAGCCGGTACCCTGGTTGACGAGAAGTGGGTCGAGTTCATCGAGCGCAACAGCATCGACGAAGTGACCGTACGCTCGCCGATCAGCTGCGAAACCCGTTATGGCATCTGCGCCAAGTGCTACGGCCGCGATCTGGCCCGTGGTCACCAGGTGAACATCGGTGAGGCTGTCGGCGTAATCGCTGCCCAGTCGATCGGTGAGCCGGGTACCCAGCTGACCATGCGTACCTTCCACATCGGTGGTGCGGCTTCGCGTACCTCGGCTGTCGACAACGTCCAGGTGAAGAACGGCGGCGCAATCCGTCTGCACAACCTGAAGCACGTCGAGCGTGCCGACGGCAACCTGGTTGCCGTATCGCGTTCCGGCGAGCTGGCTGTGGCCGACGAGTTCGGTCGCGAGCGTGAGCGCTACAAGCTGCCGTACGGTGCCGTGATTTCCGTGAAGGAAGGCGACAAGGTCGACGCTGGCGCCATCGTCGCCAAGTGGGACCCGCACACCCACCCGATCGTGACCGAAATGAAGGGTACCGTGACCTTCGTCGGCATGGAGGAGGGCATCACCGTCAAGCGTCAGACCGACGAACTGACCGGCCTGACCAACATCGAGGTTCTCGATCCGAAGGATCGTCCGGCTGCTGGCAAGGACATCCGTCCGGCCGTGAAGCTGGTCGACGCCAATGGCAAAGAGCTGCTGCTGCCGGGTACCGACGTACCTGCCCAGTACTTCCTGCCGGCCAACGCCCTGGTCAACGTCAACGACGGTGCCCAGGTCGGTGTGGGTGACGTGATCGCCCGTATCCCGCAGGAAACCTCGAAGACCCGCGACATCACCGGTGGTCTGCCGCGCGTTGCCGACCTGTTCGAAGCGCGTCGTCCGAAAGAAGCTTCGATCCTGGCGGAAATCAGCGGCACCATCGCCTTCGGTAAGGAGACCAAGGGCAAGCGCCGTCTGGTCATCACCCCGACCGATGGCAGCGATCCGTACGAGGAGCTGATTCCGAAGTGGCGTCACCTGAACGTCTTCGAAGGCGAACAAGTGAACCGCGGCGAAGTTATCTCCGACGGCCCGAGCGATCCGCACGACATCCTGCGTCTGCTGGGCGTCAGCGCGCTGGCCAAGTACATCGTCAACGAGATCCAGGACGTTTACCGCCTGCAGGGCGTGAAGATCAACGACAAGCACATCGAGACCATCCTGCGTCAGATGCTGCGTAAGGTTGAGATCACCGAATCCGGCGACTCCAGCTTCATCAAGGGCGACCAGATGGAACTGACCCACGTCCTGGGTGAGAACGAAGTGCTGGCGGGCGAAGACAAGTTCATCGCCAAGTTCGAGCGCGTTCTGCTGGGTATCACCAAGGCCTCGCTGTCCACCGAGTCGTTCATCTCCGCGGCTTCCTTCCAGGAAACCACCCGCGTACTGACCGAAGCGGCTGTGACCGGCAAGCGCGACTACCTGCGCGGCCTGAAGGAGAACGTTGTTGTGGGTCGTCTGATTCCGGCCGGTACCGGCCTGGCCTACCACAGCGAGCGTAAGCGCAAGCGTGAAGCCGACAAGCCTCAGCGCGTGAGCGCGAGCGAGGTCGAAGCGGCTCTGACCGAAGCGCTGAACTCCAGCGGCAACTGATAGAGATGGGGCCCCGGGCGAGCAATCGCCCGGGGCCTTGTCTTGACTGGGGGCGGGAGTCTCTTTAGACTCATGCACCCCTAAATTTGGCAGGGCGCTTGCTCTGCCATTTTGCTTTAGGGCAATAGCGTCGAAAGACAACAGTGGAGCTTATAGATGGCAACTATCAACCAGCTGGTACGCCAGCCGCGCAAGCGTCTCGTCGAGAAGAGCGACGTGCCTGCGCTGCAGAACTGCCCGCAGCGTCGTGGCGTGTGCACCCGTGTGTACACCACCACGCCGAAGAAACCGAACTCCGCACTGCGTAAAGTGTGCCGTGTTCGTCTGACCAACGGTTTTGAAGTCACTTCCTACATCGGTGGTGAAGGTCACAACCTGCAAGAGCACAGCGTCGTGCTGATCCGTGGCGGTCGTGTAAAAGACCTTCCGGGTGTGCGCTACCACACTGTTCGCGGTTCTCTGGACACCACCGGTGTTAAAGACCGTAAGCAGGGTCGCTCCAAGTACGGTGCCAAGCGTCCGAAGTAATTCGGTTCGCCAATTTTCTTTTTGTTGAGTCGATAAGAGTAAGGTCGGGCATTTGTCCCGGGCTAACCTGAAGACCGTTTGAGGGCTTATCATGCCAAGACGTCGTGTAGCAGCTAAGCGTGAGATTCTGGACGATCCGAAATACGGAAGCCTGATCCTCGCTAAATTCATGAACCACGTGATGGAAAGCGGCAAAAAGGCCGTCGCCGAGCGCATCGTTTACGGTGCCCTGGAGACTGTCAAAACCCGCAAGAACACCGATCCCCTGGAGATCTTCGAGAAAGCTCTCGACGCCATCGCTCCGCTGGTCGAAGTTAAGTCCCGCCGTGTAGGCGGTGCTACCTACCAGGTTCCGGTCGAAGTTCGTCCGTCTCGTCGTAATGCCCTGGCCATGCGTTGGCTGGTGGAGAGCGCGCGCAAGCGTGGTGAGAAGTCCATGGCTCTGCGCCTGGCTGGCGAGCTGCTGGATGCCTTCGAAGGCAAAGGCGCTGCAGTCAAGAAGCGTGAAGACGTGCACCGTATGGCCGAGGCCAACAAAGCGTTCTCGCACTACCGCTTCTAATTACGGCTTCAATACTTCTGCGAGGGCTTTATGGCTCGTAATACAGCAATCAACCGCTACCGGAACATTGGTATCTGCGCCCACGTTGACGCGGGCAAGACCACCACTACCGAGCGGATCCTGTTCTACACAGGTCTCAGCCACAAGATGGGTGAGGTGCACGACGGCGCTGCTACCACCGACTGGATGGTGCAGGAGCAGGAGCGTGGTATCACCATTACCTCCGCGGCGATCACCACCTTCTGGGAAGGTTCGCGTGGTCAGTACGACAAGTACCGCGTAAACGTCATCGACACCCCCGGCCACGTAGACTTCACCATTGAAGTTGAGCGCTCCCTGCGCGTACTGGACGGTGCTGTCGTGGTGTTCTGCGGCACTTCCGGCGTTGAGCCGCAGTCCGAAACCGTATGGCGTCAGGCCAACAAGTACGGCGTTCCGCGTATCGTTTACGTGAACAAGATGGACCGCGCCGGCGCCAACTTCCTGCGCGTTGTCGGTCAGATCAAAAACCGTCTGGGTCACACCCCGGTTCCGGTTCAGCTGGCCATCGGTGCGGAAGATGACTTCCAGGGTCAGATCGACCTGATGAAGATGAAGGCCATCTACTGGAGCGAAGACGACAAGGGTACCTCCTACCGCGAGGAAGAGATCCCTGCCGAGCTGGTCGACCTGGCCAACGAGTGGCGCAGCAACATGGTCGAGGCGGCTGCCGAGGCCAGCGAAGAGCTGATGAACAAGTACCTGGAAGAAGGTGAGCTGTCGATCGAAGAGATCAAGGCCGGCCTGCGTCAGCGTACTATCGCCTGCGAAATCGTTCCTGCTGTCTGCGGTTCCTCGTTCAAGAACAAGGGCGTGCCCCTGGTTCTCGACGCCGTCATCGACTTCCTGCCTGCTCCGACCGAGATTCCGCCGATCAAGGGTATCCACCCTGACCTGGCCGACACTCCGAAGGATGAGGTCACCGAAGATCAGTTCGACGAGCGTCACGCTGACGACGCCGCGCCGTTCTCCGCTCTCGCGTTCAAGATCGCTACCGACCCGTTCGTTGGTACTCTGACCTTCGTGCGCGTCTACTCGGGCGTTCTGGAGTCCGGCCAATCGGTCGTCAACTCCGTGAAAGGCAAGAAAGAGCGCGTTGGTCGTATGGTGCAGATGCATGCCAACCAGCGTGACGAGATCAAAGAAGTGCGCGCTGGCGACATCGCGGCTCTGATCGGCATGAAGGACGTCACCACCGGTGACACCCTGTGCGATATCGACAAGCCGATCATCCTCGAGCGTATGGACTTCCCGGAGCCGGTGATCTCGGTAGCTGTTGAGCCGAAGACCAAGGCTGACCAGGAGAAGATGGGTATCGCCCTCGGCAAGCTGGCCCAGGAAGACCCGTCGTTCCGCGTCAAGACCGACGAAGAAACCGGCCAGACCATCATCTCCGGTATGGGTGAGCTGCACCTGGACATCCTCGTCGACCGCATGAAGCGCGAGTTCGGCGTCGAGGCCAACATCGGCAAGCCGCAGGTTTCCTATCGCGAAACCATTACCGGCGTTAACGTCGAAATCGAAGGCAAGTTCGTTCGTCAGTCCGGTGGTCGTGGTCAGTTCGGTCACTGCTGGATCCGCTTCTCTGCTGCTGATGTGGATGAGAAGGGCAACATCACCGAAGGTCTGGTGTTTGCCAACGAAGTCGTGGGTGGTGTGGTTCCGAAGGAATACATCCCGGCGATCCAGAAGGGCATCGAAGAGCAGATGAAGAACGGCGTTGTTGCCGGTTATCCGCTCATCGGCCTGAAGGCTACCGTGTTCGATGGTTCCTACCACGACGTCGACTCCAACGAGATGGCGTTCAAGATCGCTGCCTCCATGGCGACCAAGCAGCTGGCCCAGAAGGGCGGTGGTAAAGTGCTTGAGCCGATCATGAAGGTAGAGGTAGTGACTCCTGAGGACTACATGGGTGACGTGATGGGTGACCTGAACCGTCGTCGTGGTCTGATCCAGGGTATGGAAGATTCGGTTTCCGGTAAGGTAATCCGTGCCGAAGTTCCGCTGGGCGAGATGTTCGGTTATGCGACCGACGTTCGTTCCATGTCCCAGGGTCGCGCAAGCTACTCCATGGAATTCTCCAAGTACGCAGAAGCTCCGTCGAACATCGTCGAAGCACTGGTTAAAAAACAAGGCTAATCCCGCCCTTTAAGTAAGAGGTTTACTGTCGTGGCTAAGGAAAAATTCGAACGTAACAAACCGCACGTCAACGTTGGCACCATCGGCCACGTTGACCACGGTAAA
>NZ_JPMY01000027.1 GCF_000761545.1 Pseudomonas sp. ML96
CCCGCCAGACCGGCATGCCGCCGAGCCTGTGGCGGCTCGAGCGGCTGCGCCGGGTTGGCTAAGAACCTGCTTACGAGTTTCTGAATTAGAGCCAGGCAAGGCAGAAACGGCTGAGAAAGCGCAGTTTACGAGCGGTAAATGAGCATTTCGAAGCCGTTTCTAACGCAGCATGGCCGCGAGTCAGGAGATCGGAAGCAGGTTCTGATCGTCACTTACCGATCAGGGTGAAGTAGCTGGTCATCAGGTTGCGGTAGTTGGGGATGTGGTTGGACAGCAGGTTGCCCAGCCCTTCGATGTCGTTGCGCCAGTCGCGGTGCAGCTCGCAGGCCACGCTGAACCAGTTCATCAGCTGCACGCCGGCGGCGTTCATGCGCGCCCAGGCGGCCTGCTGCACGGTCTTGTCGAAGGTGCCGGAAGCGTCGGTAACGACGAACACGTCGAAGCCCTCGGCAATCGCCGACAGCGCCGGGAAGGCCACGCACACATCGGTCACCACACCGGCGATGATCAGCTGCTTGCGCCCGGTCTTCTTGATCGCGGCGACGAAGTCCTCGTTGTCCCAGGCGTTGATCTGGCCAGGACGGGCGACATAGGGCGCGTCCGGGAACAGCTCCTTGAGTTCCGGCACCAGCGGGCCGTTGGGGCCCTGCTCGAAGCTGGTGGTGAGGATGGTCGGCAGGTTGAAGAACTTGGCCACGGCGCCAAGGGCCAGGACATTGTTCTTGAAGTCGCTGGGGGTGAAGTCCTGCACCAGGGAAATCAGGCCGGACTGATGGTCGACCAGCAGAACGACGGCGTCGTCCTTGTTCAGGCGCTTGTAGGGAACGGACATGGCTGACACTCCTTGCTTTCGGGTTGAATTCAGTGGCGTGGCGCGGCGAGCAGGTGGCGGATGCGCACCGGCTCACCAGGTTGCTGGTAGCGCCTGGCGGCGGCCTCGATGCGCTGCTCGGCGCGGGTGACGCGGCCGTGGTGGCGCAAGTGCTCAAGCCAGGATTCGTCGAAGAACAGTTCCTGCCACAGGCTCGGGTCCTCGCTGTCCTGCAGCAGCGCCCAAGAGAAGGCACCGTTGCGCCGGCGCATGCGCCGTACGTCGTGCATGGCCAGGCGGAAGGCCGCAGCGTCCTCGGCGGCGATGCGGTATTCGACGGTGACCAGCACCGGGCCGCGCTCGCGGTCCAGCGCGGCATCGAGGATCGGCGTCGGCCAGTGCAGCGACGGCGCCAGATCGTCGGCCTGGGTCGCCGGCAGGCGGAACCACAGGCGCGTCAGCAGGCCGAGCACCAGCAGCGCGCCGCCGCCGGCGAAGGCCCAGGTCAGGGAGAAGTGGCTGGCCAGCGCGCCCCAGGCGATGCCGCCGATGGCCGAGGCGCCGAAGAACACCAGGATGTACACCGACAGCGCGCGGGCCCGTACCCAGGCCGGCACCGAGGTCTGCGCCGCCAGCTGCAGGCTGGACAGCACGGCGATCCAGGCCGCGCCGCTGAGCAGCATCAGCGGCGCCAGCCAGGCGAACTCGCGTAGCCAGGCCAGGCCGAACAGCACCGCCGCGTAGGCCAGGCTGGCGGCCAGCACTAGGGCATCGCCGCCAAAGCGCGCGCGTAAGCGTGGCAACAACATGGCGCCACCAATGGCACCGAGTCCGACGCAACCGAGCAGGATGCCGTAGTCCAGCGCGGTGCCGCCCATCTCGCGGCGAACCAATACAGGCAGCAACGCCATGCCGGCACTGGCGCCGAGGAAGAACGCCGCAGTACGCACCAGCACTGCCTGCAATGGCCGTGCGCTGCGGGCGTAGCGAGCGCCAGCGCGGATCGCACCGAACAGGCGTTCGGCAGGTAGCACCGTCTCGCTCGGTGCACGCTTCCACAGCAGCAGCGCGCCGATCACCGCGAAGAACGACACCGCATTCAGGGCGAAGGTCAGCCAGGGGCCGCTGAGGCTGACCAAGATGCCGGCCAGCGCCGGGCCAATGGCCCGCGCCACGTTGACGCCCAGACTGGACAGCGCCACCGCCGCCGGCAGCGCGTCGCGCTCGACCACCTCCGGCGCCAGCGCCGACCAGGCCGGCATCATCAGCGCGGTGCCGATGCCCATGCCGAAGGTCAGCAGCAGGAGCAGGGTCACGTTCATCTGCCCGCTCAGGGTGAGCAGCGCCAGGGCCAGAGCGATGGCGGCCATCCACACCTGCACCAGCAGCAGGTAGCGGCGCTTGTCGACGATATCGGCCAGTGCGCCGGCCGGCAGTGCCAGCAGGAAGATCGGCAGCGCCCCGGCCACCTGCACCATGGCCACCGCCAGCGGGCTGGCGGACAGCGAGGTCATCAGCCAGCCGGCGCCGACCTCGTGCATCCAGGTGCCGATATTGGAGGCGATGCTGGCCAGCCACAGCCAGCGGAACACCGAACTGCGCAGCGGTGCCCAGGCCGAAGCGGAGGCATTGTTCAGGGTCTTGTCCATGCACCCCACCCGGTATCGCGGCTGCTCATGACGAACTCTCCAAGGCAATGTCGTCACTATCCGCAGCCAGGTGCGCGGCGGCTTGCACCGATGTGCTCTTTACGCAGGCGGCAGCCGCTGCGCACGGGCGCACTACCGGATGGCTACGGGCAGCACATCAGGCCAAGAAATGCCGGCGGCAAGCGCCGATAGTGGCCGCTCATCTTCGTGGAGAGTTGCCATGCCCAGCCTGCCGTCCGCCCTCACCCTGCCCGCCAACCCGGCCTGGGGCCTGCTGCTGTTGCGCGTCGGCGCAGCGCTGATGATGCTTTTGGTGCATGGTCTGCCCAAGGCGCTGGACTGGTCCGGCGAGCTGCAGCGCATCGAGGACCCGCTCGGCCTGGGCGCCACGCTAACCCTGAGCCTGGCGCTGTTCGCCGAGGTGCTCTGCCCGTTGCTGCTGATCCTCGGCATCTGCGCGCGCCTGGCCTGCCTGCCGGTGCTGGCCGTGCTGCTGGTGTCACTGCTGCTGGTGCACCCGGAGTGGAGCCTGGAGCAAGGCCAGTTCGCCTGGTTGCTGCTGGTGCTGTATGCCGGCCTGGCCGTTAGCGGCCCCGGCCCGCTGGTCGCCACTCGCCTGCTGGCGCAGGGCGGCCTGCGCCAGGCGGCTTGATCTCAGACGCGCTGGCGCCGCGGTAGATCCAGCAACAGGGCCAGCACCAGCGCGCCCATCGCCACACCGAACAGCAGGCCATAGTGACCGTCGCTGCCGGCGAACAGCGCCGAGTAGGCGTAACCCGCCAGTGCCTGGAAGGTAGCGAAGGACACCGTGGCGCGAGTCCAGGTGGCATGCTGGCCGGCATGTTCCGGCACCAGTTCGTGTACCCGCGCCAGGGCCAGCGGCACGATGCCCGGCGGGAAGGAGCCGATCAGCAGCGCCGCAGCGCCGAGCAGATGCAGCTCGCTGCTGCCGAGCAACAGGGCCAGGGCGCCGAGCTGGATCGCCAGCACCAGGCGAATCGCCGCCGGCGCGCCCAGGCGGTCGGCGAGCGAACCGTAGGCCACTGGGCCGACGATGGCGCCAATGCCGTACAGCACCCAGATCACCGCGCCCCAGTGCGCACCGGCGTTCAGACCGCGACTGACGTAGTCGACCAGGAACATCATCGGCGCCACCAGGCCGACTGCCATCAGCGCGTACTGGGCAAACAGCCGGTACACCGCCACGGAGCTGCCGGCCACACCTTCGCCCTGGGCGGCATGCGGTTGCTCGGCCGGCCAGCCGAACCAGCTGCTGGCGGTCAGCAGCAGCGCCAGCAGGCCCAGGCCGACCCAGGTGCTCAGCAGGCCCTGGGCCAGCAGCAGCGGCAACAGGGTGCCGGAGCCGGCGATACCTAGGCCGACGCCGAGGAAGATCGCGCCGCTGGCCAACCCGCGCCGCTGCGGCGCCACGTGCGGCAGCACGGTACTGGCGGCCAGCACCATGATCACCCCGCCGGCGATGCCCGAGAGCAGGCGCCAGCTGAAGAACCAGGCCAGCGACAGCGGCGTGGCGCAGGCGAAGAACGACAGGCCGACCAGCAACATCATCAGCCGCAGCACATTGGCGCTGGACCAGCGTGCAGCCAGCGCACGACCACCGAGGGCGCCGATCAGGTAGCCGGCGAGGTTGGCCGCGCCGAGGTAGACCACGGCCGAGGCGGAGAACCAGTGCGCCTCGATCAGCACCGGCACCAGCGGGGTGTAGGCGAAACGGGCCAGACCGATGCCGACCAGGCTGGCGCACAGTCCGGCCCAGATCGGCAGCCAGGGCGAGCCGCGCGAGGTATCGGTGCTGGAAGTGGAAAGGGTCATGACGGACTCCTGGCCTGGACTGCAGGCGGTGGTCGGAAGCGATGGTGCCGATCATAGAGACCTTGACGCATGAAATAACGCAGCGTTATCAAACACCACCCATGCAATTTTGCATCACCCATGGAGCCCTGCGATGAACTGGGACGACGCCCGCATCTTCCTCGCCCTGTGCCGCGAACAGACCCTGCGCGGCGCCGCCCGCGTGCTCGGCGTCGACCAGGCCACGGTCGGCCGGCGCCTGGCCTCGCTGGAGCAGGCGCTGAACGCCACTCTGTTCCTGCGCACCTCCGGCGGCTACAGCCTGACCGCCGCCGGCGAAGTGGCCAGGGCCGCCGCGCAGCAGATGGAAGCCTCGGCGGCCGAGCTGCAGCGACACATCCTCGGCATGGACGACCGCATGGCCGGCGAGGTGCGCATCACCACCAGTGAATCCTTCGCCATCGACTTCGTGCTCCCGGCCATCGCCCGCGTGCGCCAGGAGCATCCCAACATCGCGGTGCAGCTGCACGCCTCGGCGCAGATGCTCAACCTCAGCCTGCGCGAGGCCGACATCGCCATCCGCAACGTCAAGCCGGACAACCCCGACCTGATCGTACGCCGCGTGGCGCGTTGGAGCGCCGCCCTGCACGCCTCGCCCGACTATGTGCAGGCGCACGGCATCCCCGAGCCGGGCAGCGCCTTCGCCGGGCACGACCTAGTGCTCTACCAGCCCTACCTGGACAGCGGCCAGGAAGTGACCCTGGCGGGCGAGCCGATCACCCACGGGCGCATCGCCACCACCTGCACCTCCGGGTTGCTGGTACGCCACGCCCTGCGCGCCGGCCTGGGCATCGGTGAGATTCCCGTGCCGCTCGGCCAGCAGGACGGCCTGCTGCGCCTGTGGCCGCAGCGCGAACGCTTCCCGTACGACATCTGGCTGGTCACTCACAAGGACGTGCGCCATACGGCGCGGGTCCGGGTGGTGATCGAGGCGATAGCGGCGGCCTTCGCCGCCGCCGGCTGAGCTCAGTCGGCGTTGGCCATGTGCTGGCGGATGCGCTCGCGCAGCCAGCTCTCGGCCGGGTCGCTGTCGTAGGCGCCACTCCAGACCATCGACAGCTCCGCCGGCTGCACCTCGAAGGGAGCCTCCTCGGCGCGCAGGCTGCCGTCGTCGGCCAGGGTGCAGGCGGCGTAGTCCGGCACCGTGGCGATCATCTCGGTGCCGCGCAGCAGCGCGCGCAGGCTGCCGAACTGCGGTACCGCCAGCACCACGCGGCGGCTGCGGCCAACCCGCGCCAGGTCGGCGTCGATATTGCCGGACAGGTCGCCGGAGAACGACACCATCACATGCGGCCGCGCGCAGTATTCGTCCAGGGTCAGCGGGCCGGGACGATCGTCGCCACGCAGCACGCGCACACCGATGTCGCGCAGTTTGCGCCGCTTGGCGTTGGCCGGCAGGTCGGTGGTGTAGCTGACGCCCACCGAGATCTCGCCGGACGACAGCAGCCCCGGCATCAGCAGGAAGTTGGCGCGGCGCACCACCACCACGATGTTCGGCGCCTCCTGCTGCAGGGCATTGAGCAGCGACGGGAACAGGCCGAACTCGGCGTCGTCCGACAGGCCCAGGCGAAACACGTTGCAGCTGCTGGCCGGGTCGAAGGCCTTGGCCCGGCTCACCGCCGAGGAGATCACGTCCATCGCTGGGCGCACTTCCTCGAAGATGTGCAGCGCCCGTGGCGTTGGCTCCATCTGCCGGCCGTTGCGGATCAGCAGCGGGTCGTCGAACAGGTCGCGCAGGCGACTGAGCGCGGCGCTGACGGTGGACTGGGTGATGAACAGCTTCTCGCCTACACGGGTCAGGTTGCGCTCGATCATCAGCGCCTCGAACACCACCAGCAGGTTCATGTCGAGGTGACGCAGCTCGTTTCGGTTCATCGACCCTCATCCGGATATGCGGTTACTCCTAGCATTTGAGCATGCAGGCAAGGCACCGACTTGAACATTTGTGCGAATTCTCGCGCCGGCCAATCTGCACTTGAGAAGCCGTTACGTATCCTCTACGGTAAAACCATCTCGCTGCAAAGCGAAAAGAAAATTCACTTAAGAATCAACGAGTAACAACATGATTCGGCTAGGCGAAGCATGGCTCTCAGTTGAGCGACGGGAGGCCTTCCTACAGGGTAGACCGGTCCGTCTCGGCAGCCGCGCGTTCGCCATCCTGGAAGTGCTGCTGGCCGCGCCCAATCGCCTGGTGACCAAGGACGAACTGATCAGCGCCATCTGGCCGGACAGCGTGGTCGAGGAAAACAATCTACAGGTGCAGGTCTCCAGCCTGCGCCGCCTCCTCGAACTGCCCCCGCAGCTGCTGGAAACCGTGCCACGCCGTGGCTATCGCCTCAATCTTGCCGCCCAGGGCGATGCGCCAATCGCTGCCGCCCCTGCCCCGCAGCCCGCTGCCGACGAGGCCTGGAAGTCCCAGGCCCACGTACATGTGGTCGACGACGAGCCGGCCGTCTGCGCCGCCCTGGTACGCCTGCTGCGCTCCATGGGCATCGCCGCCAGCGGTCACGAATCGGCAGCCGCGTTCCTCGCCGCCTGTTCCTTCGAACGCCCGGCCTGCCTGCTGCTCGACGTGCGCCTGCGCGACGGCAGCGGCTTCGATCTGCTCGACGAACTGGAACGCCGCCAGGCGCCGCTGCCCATCGTGTTCATGACCGGCTTCGGCACCATCGATATGTCGGTGCGCGCCATGAAGGCCGGTGCCGAAGGCTTCCTGACCAAGCCGGTGGACGAGCAGCAACTGCTCGTCGCCGTGGAGGAAGCGATGCAGCGCGCTCACAGCCGTCACGCCGAGAGCACCCTGTGCCGCTCGCTGCAGGCCCGCTATGCGGCGCTGACCGAGCGCGAACGGCAGATCTTCGCGCGGCTGCTGCGCGGCCAGCTGAACAAGGAGATCGCCGGCGAGCTGGGCCTGCAGGAAGTGACGGTCAAGGTGCACAAAAAGCACATCATGACAAAACTGCGCACAAGGACGCTGGTAGACCTGCTGATGGTGGGACGGGCGCTGGGCATGCTCCCGGAACTCCATGCCGAGCCGGCCTGAGCCATGCTCGCCGGCGCCCCTCTCCTCAGCCCGCCGCAGGCCGCACATGCAGGTCGTTTGCGTCATCGACGACGAACCCTCGGTTCGCAAGGCCGTCGCCAACCTGCTCAGGTCGGCGGGCTACCAACCGGTGTGCTTCGAAGCCGGCGAGAACTTCCTCGCCTCGCCCTGGCGCGCCCAGGCCAGCTGCGTGCTGCTCGACCTGCAGATGCGCGGACTGCAGGGCCTTGAGGTGTTGCGCGCACTGGGCGGCGAGCGGCCGGTGATCTGCATGTCGGCGCATGCCGGCGAACAGCAGGTCGCCGAGGCGCTGAGCATCGGCGCGGCGCTGTTCCTGGCCAAACCCTTCACCGCCGAGCAGCTGCTGCAGGCCATCGCCAGCAGCCTGGCGGGGCAACTATGAACGCCCCGTCGCCACTGCTGGCAGGCAACCCGAGTTTCGATGAAAGCTGGCTGGCCGGCGTCGAATGGCGCGGTCTCGACCGTGCCGGCGAGCTGAGCCGCTGGCGCGTGCGCGACGCCCGTGCCGGCCGCCAGTGGCTGGTGGTACGCGCCAGCCCGCGTGCCTCGCTGTGGGAGCTGGCGCGGCTGGATCGTGAATACGCCCTTGGCCCCGGCCTGGCCCAATCCTGGGCGGTGCCGCCGCTGGCGCAGCTGAGCACGCCCGAGGGCCCGCTGCTGGTCCTCGATGAAGACGGTGGTCGCCCGCTCTCCACCGTGGCCGCCATACCGCTGTCGGTCGAACGCTTCCTGCAGCTGGCCATCGCCACCAGCGCGGCGCTGGCGCAGATGCACCGGCACGGCGTGCTGCACCGCGATATCCGCCCGGACAACCTGATCCTCGGCCGCGATGGCGCGGTGCGTCTGACCGGCTTCGCCTTCGCCGCCCGCGTCGACGGCTGTAGCGAGGGTGCGCCGCCGCTGCCCGATGCCAGCCTGGCCTACCTGCCACCGGAACCGGTCTCCTCAGTGCGCGGCGACCTGTATGCGCTGGGGGTCAGCTTCTTCGAGCTGCTCAGCGGCCGTCTGCCATTCAGCGCCACCGACCCGGTGCGCTGGCTGCACCAGCACGTGGCCGTAGCGGCGCCGACCCTGAGCCAGCATCGCCCCGGCCTGCCGGCGGCACTCGACGACCTGCTCGCCTGGCTGATGGCCAAGCAACCCGGGCAGCGTCCCGATTCGGCCCAGCAGCTGGAAGCCGAGCTGCGCCGCTGCCTCGACGAATGGCGCGAGAGCGGCAGCATCCGCCGCCTCTCGCCCACCACGCTCGGCAAGCGCAGCGCCAGGCTGGTCGGCCGTAGCGCCGAGCTGCAGAGCCTGCGCAGCGCCGTCGCCCGCCTGCGCCAGGGCCTGGGCGGCGCGGTGCTGATCAGCGGCGAGGCCGGTATCGGCAAGACCTCGCTGATACGCCAGCTGCGCCGCGACGAGGACGCCGAGACGCTGCTGTTCGCCAACGGCAAGTGCGAGCTGTCGCGCCACCGCCTGCCCTACGCCGCCCTCTCCGCCGCACTGGCCTCGCTGTTCAGCCGTCTGGCCGGCGAGACGCCGGATCAGGTGCGCCACTGGCAGCAGTTGCTGCGCGACGCCGTCGGCCATAACGGCGCCCTGCTGGCGCGCCTGATTCCGGAGCTGGAATGGCTCACTGGCGCCCTGCCCGCCAACCCCAACCCGCCAGCGGTGAGCGAAGCCCGTCGCCACCTGCACGGCATGCTGCAACGCCTGTTGGCGGTGCTGGCTACGCGGGAACGACCGCTGTTGCTGTTCATCGACGACGTGCAGTGGCTAGACGAGGAAAGTGCCACCTTCCTCGGCGAACTGCCGCCGTCGAGCTTCGATCATCTGTTGCTGGTCGCCGCCTACCGTCCCCAGGAAAACCAGGTGGACGGCGCGCTGGCGGTGCTGCTCGAACAATGCCGTAGCCTCGGCGCGCGCACCCACGAGATCGTCCTGCAGCCGCTGACCCCGAGCGAGATCGGCGCCCTGCTGCAGGCCGAGCCAGGCCTGCGCGACGACGAGCAGGCGCTGCTCAGCGAGCATCTGGGCCGACATGGCAACGGCAACCCGCTGTACCTCACCCAGCTCACCGCGCTGCTGCGCGAGACCGCCGCCGGCGAACGCGACGGCCACTCGCTGGCACTGCTGGAGGATGCCGGCGCACTGCTGCAGCTGCGCCTGCAGCACCTGCCGCAAGCCACCCGCGATACGCTCGGCGCCCTGGCCATACTCGGCAACCAGACGCCGCTGCCGAGCCTCGCCGCAGTCAGTGCCTGCGCACCGCAACAGCTGCTGCAGCTGCTGCGTCCGGCATTCAAGGCCGGCCTGGTGGTGGAGAACCACGAGGGCCTGAGCTTCAGTCACGACAGCGTCTGGGAGTCGGCCCGCGCGGCCATTCCCGAGGCCATGCAGCGCGTGATGGGCGTCGAGTTCGCCAGCGCCCTGCTCGCCCTGCTGCCCGGGGAAGATACGGACGCGGAAGCCGTGTTCCGCGTCGCCACCCAGATCCTCCGTGCCGGCACGGGGCCACTGGAGCCCGCACAGTGCCAGACCTTCATCGCACTGCTGATGCGCGCGGCGCGCCTGGCCATGGCAGCAGCCGCCGCGGCCACCGCGCTCGACTATCTGCAGCATGCCCGAAGCCTGCTGGCCGAGCGGAACTGCGCCACGCCCGGACTGACCCGTGAACTGGACCTGCTGATCGGCCAGGGGCTGATCCTCAACGCCGACTACGGCCGAGCCGACCAGCACGCCAGCACCCTGCTAGAGCACACCGTGGCGCCCCTGCAGCGCGCCGAGCTGTATCGCCTCAAGTGCGAGATCCGTTCACTGCGCGGCGACTATGCCGGCGCCGTCGCGGTCGCCACCGCCGGCCTGCATGAACTCGGCGCGGCGCTGCCGCTGGATGCCAGCCAGGGCCATGCCGAACAGGCCTGGCAGGCCCTGCAGCGGGACTTGGCCGGGCGCTCGCCGGAAGTCTTCGCCGAGCTGACCGAGATCGACGATGCCGGCGTGCAGGCGGTGATCGAGCTGCTCTCCGCCGTGGTCATTCCGGGCTCGTTCATCGCCGCCAACCTGATGCTGCTGAGCAGCTGCCGCATCGCCAGCCTGACCCTGCAGCACGGCCTGTGCACCGCGGCCGTACCAGCGTTGGCCTGGCTAGGCGTAGCCGCAGCCCACCATCTGCAGCAATACCAGCTGGGCTACCAGTACGCCGCCACGGCCCGGCGCCTGACCGAGCTGCCGCAGCACAGCGCCAGCCGCGTGGCGGTGCTAGTGGCGCTGGACCAGGTCAGCGTCTGGACCCGCCCCCTGCCCTTCGCCCTGGAGTGCGCCGAGTCGGCCTTCCGCGCCAGCCTGGCGCAGGGTTCACCCAGCTTCGCCTGCTACGCCAACAACCACATCGTCTCCGACCTGCTGGTACTCGGCGCCCCTATCGAACGCATGCTGCGGCAGATCGACACCGGCCTGGTGCTGGCCCGCAACCTGGAGTTCATCGACGCGCAAAGCATCCTCCATGCCCAGGCCCGCTACATTCGCCGCCTGGCCGGCGACAGCCCCGGCAGCGTGCCGATCCCGCCCGTCGAAGAACTGGCCGAGCGGGTGGCGCGCAGCAACATGGGACCGCTGCATTTCTGGTGGCAGCTGTTCGAGGGCCTGCTGCACTTCCTCGAGGGTGACTTCGAGGGCGCCGCCGCACATATGGATCGGGCCTGGGCGCTGACCTGGGCGGTGCCGGCGCATATCCACCTGATCGACCTGGCACTGTTCAGCGTGCTCAACCGCGCGGCGTTGCAGACAGCCAGCGGCCAGCCGCAGGAGTTCGAGCTGCCGATGCAGCACCTGCGCCTGTGGGCCGAGCTCAACCCACGCTACTTCTCCGACCGCCTGGCCCTGGCCGAGGCCGAGCTGCTGCGCCTGCAAGGGCGCAACCTGGAGGCGCTGCAAGGCTACGAAGACGCCATAGCCAAGGCCGAGCAGTGCGGCGCCATCCACCTCAAGGGCCTGTCCCACGAAATGGCCGCACGCAGCTACCAAAGCCTCGGCCTGCAGGTGGGTGCGCAGACCCACCTGCGCCAGGCCCGCGACGCCTGGCGGCGCTGGGGCGCGAAGACCCTGGCCCAGCAACTGGAGACCGAGCATGCCTTCCTGCGCGAGCAGAGCACGCCGCGCACTGGCGCCCAGGCGCAGCCGGCCAGCCAGCAACTCGACCTGCTGTCGATCACCCGCGCCTGCCAGGCGCTGTCACGCGAGATCGAACCGGACGCGCTGATCGAAACGCTGCTGGCCAATGCCGCCATGCATGCCGGCGCCACCTACACCGCGCTGTTGCTCAGCGACGAGGACGGCCTGCAGGTGGCCGCCAGCGGCCTGGCCGGCAGCCGTGGCATCGACGTGTGCCTGCGCCCGCCGCCCAGTGCTGTGGCTGCCGCCCCGCTGAGCCTGGTCCGGCATGCCATGCGCCAACGTGAGCCACTGCTGCTGAGCGGCACCGAGGCCTACCGCCGCTTCGGCGAGGACGCTTATCTGGCGCGGATAGAGAACGGCTCGCTGCTGTGCGTACCGCTGCTCAAGCAGAACGAGGCGATTGGTGCGCTGTACCTGGAGAACTGCCTGACCCAGGGCGCCTTCGAGCCGGCGCGGGTCGACGTGCTGGAACTGCTCGCCGCCCAGGCGGCCATCTCCCTGAGTACCGCCAGTCTGTACGCCGACCTGCTGGCGGAGAACCAGCGCCGGCGCGACAGCGAGGGCACCCTGCAGCGCACCCAGGCGCTGCTCGCCATCGGCCAGGCGGTGAGCCACTACGGCACCTTCCTCTGGCGCCACCAGAGCGAGCCTTCGTTCTGGTCACCGCGCCTGATCGCCGAGCTGGACCTGCCGGTGCCAGCGGACGACGAACACCTGCGCGATGCGGCCGTACTGGTGCACGCCGACGACCGCCCGCGCTTCGTGCGCACCCTGGATGAGGCGCGGCGCTATCAGCAGGCCTTCCGCCTGGAGTTCCGCACCGTGGCGCTGGACGGCACTGCCCGCCATCTGGAGCTGGCCGGCGAGCCGGATGGCAGCGACAGCTTTATCGGCGTGGTCTGCGACATCAGCCAGCGGCGCCAGGCCGAAGTCGCCCTGCGCGCCGCGCGCGGCGAGCTGGATCGCACCTCGCAGGCCACCATGCTCGGCGAGCTGGCCGCCTCCATCGCCCACGAGATCAACCAGCCGCTGGCCTCGATACTGTCCAACGCCGGCGCCAGCCTGCGCTGGCTGGAGCGCCCGCAGCCGGTCCTGGAGGACGCCATCGAGGGGCTGCGCGACATCCTTGGCGAGAGCCAGCGCGCCGCCGAGATCGTCCGCGCCATGCGCACCCTGGCCCGACGCAAGCCGCTGGCGCGCAAGCCAGTGACCCTGGAGCGGGTGATCCACCAGGTGCTGGACATCACCCGCGCCGACCTCGACGACAAGCACGTCGGCGTGACCTTGCAGCTCGCGCCGACGCAGCCAGTGTTCGCCGACACCATCCAGCTGCAGCAGGTACTGCGCAACCTGATCAGCAACGCCGTGGAAGCCATGCAGGCGCTGCCGCCCAGCACCCGGCGCCTGGCCATCGAGGTGCGCGCGGTTGGCCATGAGGTACTGGTGACGGTCGAGGACAGCGGCCCCGGCGTGCCGGCGGAGAAGCTCGGCAAGGTGTTCCAGGCTTTCTTCAGCACCAAGGCCAGCGGCATGGGCATGGGCCTGGCCATCTGCGCCTCCATCGTTGCCGCCCACGGCGGCGTGCTGGGCGCCACCCGCGGGCGCCACGACGAGAGCCTGTTCTTCTTCACCCTGCCGACCCAGCCAGGCGCCTGAGCTTCAGAACTTTTCAGGACTGGCAAAGGACTCGCACCCGGCCAGCGGCGCACTCTTTCCGCCATTGCAGAAGGAGGAACGCCATGAACGCTCTAGCCATCCCGGCGGCGCCCACCCTGGATAGCCACACCTACAGCCTGATCATCGACCTGCAGGCGGCCCTGGAAGGCAGCGAGCGCGATACCGTCTCCGCGGCCGGCCGGCAGCTCTGCCGACACCTGCTAGAGCGCTACCAGCAGCCGCAGGAAGCCAGCGCGGAACGCCTGTCGCTGGCGCCCTGGCAGGAACGCAAGGCCAAGGAGATTCTCGCCCGCAGCCTGACCGCGCGGTTGTTCATCGCCGACGTCGCCGAGCAGTGCGCCATGTCGCGCAGCCACTTCTCCCGCGCCTTCAAGCGCGCCACCGGCATGTCGCCGCAGGAATGGTCGCTAGACCTGCGCGTGCGCCGGGCCAAGGAACTGCTCTGCGACCAGGCCATGCCCATCTCGGTGATCAGCCTGGAGTGCGGCTTCGCCGACCAATCGCACTTCAGCCGCATGTTCGGCAAGCTGGTCGGCACCACGCCCAAGCGCTGGCGCCAGCTGAATATTCCACTGGCCGAGTCGGCCTGATTACCCCTAGGGATATGTCCCTGGGGATAGCGAGCTAGAGCGGCGCGACGAACAACAGATTCTTCAGCCCGGCATCTGGGTCGATATCGGCGAACTCCGGCGGATTGGCCAGGCGTTCGACGAAGCGCAGGCCCGGAGCCTCGCGAGCCATCTCATCGAGCAGAAAGTCCGGGGCGATGGACGGATCGTTGCAGCAGGCCAGCACCTTGCCGCCCGGCACCAGCAGCTCGGGCAGGCGACGGAGGATCTTGGCGTAGTCGCGGGTCAGCACGAAGCTGCCCTTCTGGAAGCTCGGCGGGTCGACGATGATCAGCTCGTAGGGCCCCTCGCGGCGCAGCTTGCCCCAGGAGTTGAACAGGTCGTGGCCGAGGAAGCTCACCCGCGCCAGGTCATGCTCGTTCAAGCGGTGATTGTCGCGGCCACGGCTCAGGGCCGGGCGCGACATGTCCAGGTTGACCACTCGTTCAGCGCCACCGGCAATGGCCGCCACCGAGAAACCGCAGGTATAAGCGAACAGGTTGAGCACGCGCCGCCCGGCCGCCTGTTCGCGCACCCACTGGCGGCCCAGGCGCATGTCGAGGAACAGGCCGCTGTTCTGCTTGCGGCCGAAATCGAGGCGGTAGCGCAGGCCGTCCTCGACGATATCGCCGGTATCGATCGGCTCACCGACCAGATACTCGGTAGTGCTGTCCGCCAGGTAGCGATGCTGCAACAACAGGTGGCCAGCGCCGCTGCTTACCCAGGCCGGTGACTCGGCCAGTGCCAGCAGCATCTGTCTGAGCTCGGCCAGTTCGTCCGCGCCGGGATCACGGAACAGCGAGACCAGCAGCACGCCCTGTAACCAGTCGGCAGTAATCTGCTCCAGGCCCGGCCACTGCCGGCCGCGACCATGAAACAGGCGGCGCGCCTCACTGGGCAGATCGGCGAAGGCAGCGAGCAAATGCTGCTGCAGGGTGGCGATGGCGGCGCTATTCATGGCAAGCAGAGACGAAAGAAAAGGGACGGCATTTTAGGGTCTGTTGACGTTTCGCCGCGACCGCGACGGAGCCAGTTTTTGCGCGGG
>NZ_JPMY01000028.1 GCF_000761545.1 Pseudomonas sp. ML96
CACCCTGATCAAGCCGATCGCCATGGACGACGGCCTGCGTTTCGCAATTCGCGAAGGCGGCCGTACCGTTGGTGCTGGCGTGGTTGCCAAAGTCATCGAGTAATCGACGGCTGTTGAGAAAAAAGGGCCCTTCGGGGCCCTTTTTCTTTGTGATTGGTTAAAAGTTGACACCCCCTAGGGGCATCCGTACAATCACGCCTCCTTTTAACGGGCGTAGTCCGTCCGTTAGGGAAAGCAGAGATAGAGTCTGAGGTCAAAATGCAAAACCAACAAATCCGTATTCGGTTGAAGGCTTTTGACCATCGCCTGATCGATCAATCCACCCAGGAAATCGTGGAAACCGCGAAACGTACTGGTGCTCAGGTGCGTGGTCCTATTCCGCTGCCCACTCGCAAGGAGCGTTTCACCGTTCTGATCTCCCCGCACGTCAACAAAGACGCGCGTGATCAGTACGAGATTCGCACTCATAAGCGTGTTCTGGACATCGTCCAGCCGACGGATAAAACCGTCGATGCGCTGATGAAGCTCGACCTTGCTGCTGGCGTGGAAGTGCAGATCAGCCTCGGCTAAAACCTTGCGGTTTTAGTCGTGTAACGCTCTGAAATGGGCGGCCATAGCGGGTGAAAGCCCCGTACACTCATGAGGTTTACAACATGACTATTGGTGTAGTCGGTCGGAAAGCGGGTATGACCCGTATTTTCACCGAAGAAGGTGTCTCCATTCCGGTTACGGTCATTGAGATCGAGCCGAATCGCGTCACCCAGTTCAAATCCGAAGAAAGCGATGGCTACCGTGCTGTGCAGGTAACCGTGGGCGAGCGTCGTGCTTCCCGCGTTACCAAGGCTCAGGCCGGTCACTTCGCCAAGGCTAATGTCGCTGCTGGTCGTGGCGTCTGGGAATTCCGTCTGGAAGAAGGCGATTACCAGGCTGGCGATCAGATCACTGCCGAACTGTTCCAAGCTGGCCAACTGGTAGACGTTACCGGTGAGTCCAAGGGTAAAGGCTATGCCGGTACCATCAAGCGCTGGAACTTCCGCGGTCAGGACAATACCCACGGTAACTCCGTTTCCCACCGCGCTCCGGGCTCCATCGGCCAGTGCCAGACTCCTGGTCGTGTATTCAAGGGCAAGAAAATGTCCGGTCATCTTGGCGCCGAGCGCGTGACCGTGCAGTCCCTCGAAGTGGTCCGTGTCGACGCCGAGCGTAATCTGCTGCTGGTCAAGGGTGCCGTTCCGGGCGCTACCGGTGGCGACGTGCTGGTGCGTCCGGCTGTCAAAGCTCGCGGTTAATAGGGGAAGCTGAGATGCAACTGAATGTAAATGGCGCTCAGGCTATCGAAGTCAGCGAGCGCACTTTCGGTGGTGAGTTCAACGAGACTCTGGTGCACCAGGCTGTCGTCGCCTACATGGCTGGCGGTCGTCAGGGCTCCCGTGCTCAGAAAACTCGCGCTGAAGTCACCGGTGGTGGCAAAAAGCCGTGGCGTCAGAAGGGCACTGGTCGTGCTCGTTCCGGCTCCAGTGTTGGCCCGATCTGGCGTGGCGGTGGCGTGACCTTCGCTGCTAAGCCGCAAGATCACAGCCAAAAGCTGAACAAGAAGATGTACCGCGCTGCTCTGCGCTCCATCCTCTCCGAGCTGGTCCGTCTGGATCGCCTGGTCGTGGTTGAAGACTTCGCCGTCGACGCCCCGAAAACCAAGGCTCTGCTGGGCAAGCTGGACGGCATGGGTCTGACCGACGTGCTCATCGTTACCGAAGCCGTTGATCAGAACCTGTACCTGGCTGCGCGCAACCTGCCGCACGTTGATGTTCGTGACGTTCAAGGCACCGATCCGGTCAGCCTGATCGCCTTCGACAAAGTGCTGGTAACCGTGTCGGCCGTGAAGAAATTCGAGGAGCTGCTGGCATGAACCAGGAACGCGTATTCAAAGTGCTGGTTGGCCCGCACATCTCCGAGAAAGCCTCCGTGCTGGCAGATGGTAAGAGCCAATTCGTTTTCAAGGTTGCCGTTGATGCAACCAAGCTGGAAATCAAGAAGGCCGTTGAAAGCCTGTTCAGCGTGAAAGTGGACGAGGTCCGCACTGTCAACGTACAGGGCAAGACCAAGCGTACCGCTCGCGGTCTGGGCAAGCGTAACGACTGGAAGAAGGCGTATGTCTCCCTCCAGGCGGGCCAAGATCTCGATTTCACCAGCAGTGCTGAGTAAGGTAGGGGCGCATCATGGCAATCGTTAAATGCAAACCGACTTCCGCTGGCCGCCGTTTCGTGGTCAAAGTGGTCAATCAGGAGCTGCACAAAGGCGCTCCTTATGCTCCGCTGCTCGAGAAGAAGTCGAAAACTGGCGGCCGTAACAACAACGGTCGTATCACCACTCGCCACATCGGCGGTGGCCACAAGCAGCACTACCGTCTGGTCGACTTCCGTCGCAACAAGGATGGCATCCCTGCCGTCGTTGAGCGCGTGGAATACGATCCGAACCGTACCGCCCACATCGCCCTGCTGAAATACGCAGACGGTGAGCGTCGCTACATCATCGCCCCGAAAGGTGTGAGTGCTGGCGATCAACTGGTATCCGGTGCTGCTGCTCCGATCAAGGCCGGTAACAGCCTGCCGCTGCGCAACATCCCTGTTGGTTCGACCGTTCACGCGATCGAACTGAAGCCGGGTAAAGGCGCTCAGCTGGTTCGCTCCGCTGGTGCTTCCGCCCAGCTGGTAGCTCGTGAAGGTGCCTACGTCACTCTGCGTCTGCGCTCCGGCGAGATGCGCAAGGTTCTCTCTGAGTGCCGTGCAACTCTGGGTGAGGTTTCCAACTCCGAGCACAGCCTGCGTTCCCTGGGTAAAGCCGGTGCCAAGCGTTGGCGTGGCGTTCGTCCGACCGTTCGTGGTGTTGCCATGAACCCGGTTGACCACCCACATGGTGGTGGTGAGGGTCGTACTTCTGGTGGTCGTCACCCGGTTTCGCCGTGGGGCTTCCCGACCAAGGGTGCGAAGACCCGTGCGAACAAGCGTACCGACAACATGATCGTTCGCCGCCGTAAGTAATTAGAGGGATACGACAGTGCCGCGTTCTCTGAAAAAAGGTCCTTTTATCGATCTTCACCTACTGAAGAAGATCGAAGTGGCGGTGGAAAAGAACGATCGCAAGCCGGTTAAAACCTGGTCGCGTCGCTCCATCATTCTGCCGCAAATGGTCGGTCTGACCATTGCTGTGCATAACGGTCGTCAACATGTCCCGGTCCTCGTGAACGAAGACATGGTCGGCCACAAACTCGGCGAGTTCGCTGCTACCCGCACCTATCGTGGGCACGCTGCGGACAAGAAAGCCAAGCGTTAAGGGGTAAGGAACGATGGAAGTAGCCGCTAAGCTGTCGGGCGCTCGAATCTCCGCCCAGAAAGCCCGCTTGGTCGCCGACCAGATCCGCGGGAAGAAGGTGGGCGAAGCGCTCAACCTGCTGGCTTTCAGCTCGAAGAAAGCCGCCGAGATCATCAAGAAAGTGCTGGAGTCGGCCGTGGCCAACGCTGAGCACAACGAAGGCGCAGACGTTGATGACCTGAAGGTCAGCACCGTTTTCGTCAACGAAGGGCGTTCGCTGAAGCGCATCATGCCGCGTGCCAAAGGCCGCGCTGATCGCATCGTCAAGCGGTCTTGCCATATCACTGTCAAGGTTGCGGACAAGTAACGGAGTCGATCAGATGGGTCAGAAAGTACATCCCACTGGCATTCGCCTGGGAATCGTCAAGGAGCACACCTCCGTTTGGTACGCAGACAAGCGTCAATACGCTGATTATCTGTTTGCCGACCTGAAGGTTCGTGAGTACCTCCAAGACAAACTAAAAAGCGCGTCCGTAAGCCGTATCGACATCGCTCGTCCGGCTCAGACTGCACGCATCACCATCCACACCGCTCGTCCCGGCATCGTGATCGGCAAGAAAGGTGAAGATGTTGAGAAGCTGCGTCAGGACCTGACCAAGCAAATGGGTGTGCCGGTGCACATCAACATCGAAGAGATCCGCAAGCCGGAGCTCGACGGTATGCTGGTAGCGCAGAGCGTTGCTCAGCAGCTGGAGCGTCGTGTGATGTTCCGCCGCGCCATGAAACGTGCCGTACAAAACGCCATGCGTATTGGTGCCAAGGGCATCAAGATCCAGGTGAGCGGCCGTCTTGGCGGTGCAGAAATCGCCCGTACCGAGTGGTATCGCGAAGGTCGTGTGCCTCTGCACACCCTGCGTGCCGATATCGACTACGCCACTTACGAAGCGCACACCACCTACGGTGTGATCGGTGTGAAGGTGTGGATCTTCAAAGGCGAGGTCATCGGTGGCCAGCTGGAAGAGTCCAAACCTGCCGCCCCGGCGCCGCGTAAGAAAGCTGCTAAGTAAGGAGTACGCAACATGCTGCAACCCAAGCGTACAAAATTCCGCAAGCAGATGACTGGCCACAACCGTGGTCTGGCTCATCGCGGTAGCAAGGTCAGCTTCGGCGAGTTCGCCCTGAAAGCTGTTTCCCGTGGTCGCCTGACTGCTCGTCAGATCGAATCGGCCCGTCGTGCCCTGACTCGTCACGTTAAGCGTGGCGGTAAAATCTGGATCCGTGTGTTCCCGGATAAACCAGTTACCAAAAAGCCCCTCGAAGTTCGTATGGGTAAAGGTAAGGGTGGCGTCGAGTACTGGGTAGCCCAGATTCAGCCGGGCAAGGTGCTGTACGAGATCGAAGGTGTTCCGGAAGAGCTGGCGCGTGAGGCTTTCGCCCTGGCTGCTGCAAAGCTGCCCCTCGCCACCTCCTTTGTTAAGCGGACGGTGATGTGATGAAAGCGAAAGAACTCCGTGAAAAATCGGTTCAGCAGCTGAACGAGCAACTGCTCGGCCTGCTGCGCGACCAGTTCAATCTGCGTATGCAGAAGGCGACTGGTCAGTTGGGGCAGTCTCACCTGCTCTCGCAAGTGAAGCGCGACATCGCTCGCGTGAAAACTGTGCTCAACCAGCAGGCAGGTAAGTGATCATGGCTGAAGCAGAGAAAACCGTCCGTACGCTGACCGGCCGCGTGGTCAGCGACAAAATGGACAAGACCATCACCGTTCTGATCGAGCGTCGCGTTAAGCACCCGATCTACGGTAAGTACGTGAAGCGCTCGACCAAGCTGCACGCCCACGACGAAACCAACCAGTGCAAGATCGGCGACAAGGTCACCATTCGTGAGACCCGTCCGCTGGCCAAGACCAAGAACTGGGCTCTGGTTGAAGTCGTCGAACGTGCCGTGGAAGTCTAAGGACTAAGGGTCGGAGAAAGATATGATTCAGACTCAATCCATGCTCGACGTCGCTGACAACAGCGGTGCTCGTCGCGTTATGTGCATCAAGGTCCTGGGTGGTTCGCACCGTCGTTATGCCGGTATTGGCGACATCATCAAGGTCACCGTGAAGGAAGCGATTCCGCGCGGCAAGGTGAAGAAAGGCCAAGTGATGACCGCTGTTGTGGTCCGCACCCGTCACGGCGTACGTCGTGCCGACGGCTCGATCATCCGCTTCGACGGCAACGCTGCTGTTCTGCTGAACAACAAGCAAGAGCCGATCGGCACCCGTATCTTCGGGCCGGTGACTCGTGAACTGCGTTCTGAGAAGTTCATGAAGATCGTCTCGCTCGCCCCTGAAGTGCTGTAAGGAGAAGCCGTCATGCAAAAGATTCGTCGTGACGACGAGATCATCGTCATCGCCGGCAAAGACAAGGGCAAGCGTGGCAAGGTGCTGAAAGTGCTGGCTGACGATCGTCTGATCGTCGGCGGCATCAACCTCGTCAAGCGTCATACCAAACCGAACCCGATGGCTGGTGTTCAGGGCGGTATCGTCGAGAAAGAGGCGCCGCTGCACGTTTCCAACGTCGCTATCTTCAACAGCGAAACCAACAAGGCTGACCGCGTTGGTTTCAAAGTCGAAGACGGCAAAAAAATTCGTGTCTTCAAGTCCACCCAAAAGCCGGTTGGCGCTTGAGAATCATAGGTAAAACACCATGGCACGACTGAAAGAGATTTACCGGAAAGAAATCGCTCCCAAGCTGAAGGAAGAGCTGAAGCTGGGCAACGTGATGGAAGTTCCGCGCGTTACCAAAATCACCCTGAACATGGGTCTTGGCGAAGCGATCGGTGACAAGAAGATCATCGAAAACGCCGTTGCCGACCTGGAAAAGATCACCGGTCAAAAGCCTGTCGTGACCTTCGCCCGCAAATCCATTGCTGGCTTCAAGGTTCGTGAAGGTTGGCCGATCGGTGTCAAGGTGACCCTGCGTCGCGATCGTATGTACGAGTTCCTGGATCGCCTGCTCTCCATCTCCCTGCCGCGCGTGCGTGACTTCCGCGGCCTGAATGCCAAGTCCTTCGATGGCCGTGGCAACTACAGCATGGGCGTTAAAGAGCAGATCATCTTCCCGGAAATCGATTACGACAAGATCGATGCGCTGCGTGGTCTGGATATCACCCTGACTACCACCGCCCGTACGGACGATGAAGGTCGCGCTCTGCTGCGCGCCTTCAAGTTCCCGTTCCGCAACTGATTGGAGTTTGGATCATGGCCAAAACCAGCATGAAAAACCGTGAGCTGAAGCGTCAGCAAACGGTAGCCAAGTACGCCAAAAAGCGTGCCGAGCTGAAAGCTACTATTGCCAACCCTAACTCCACTCCGGAGCAGCGTTGGGAAGCCCAGGTAGCCCTGCAAAAGCAACCGCGTGACGCCAGCGCCAGCCGCCTGCGTAACCGTTGCCGCATCACCGGCCGTCCGCACGGCGTGTACCGCAAGTTCGGCCTCGGCCGTAACAAGCTGCGCGAAGCTGCGATGCGCGGTGATGTACCAGGCCTGGTGAAAGCCAGCTGGTAATAAAAGCGAAGCCGGCCTAGAGCCGGCTTTGTTCTATTGATCAAGCCCCTTTTGGGGCTTGATTCATTTTTGATCGATCTCTAGAATGTCCGGCTCTCCTGAGCCTGGCGTTTGTCGGGCTCGAGGATGGTTCCAGCCGAAAGGCTGTTCTTTTTGTTTTAGGAGCATCAAGCCCATGAGTATGCAGGACCCGTTAGCGGACATGCTAACTCGTATCCGTAATGCCCAGATGGCTGAAAAGTCGGTAGTAAGCATGCCGTCTTCCAAGCTGAAGGTGGCAGTTGCCAACGTTCTGAAGAGCGAAGGCTACATCGCGGGATACCAGGTCAGTGGCGACGCCAAGCCGCAACTGTCCATCGAGCTGAAGTACTTCGAAGGCCGTCCGGTTATCGAAGAAGTTAAACGCGTCAGCCGTCCTGGCCTGCGCCAGTACAAGCCTGCTGATCAGCTGCCGAAAGTACGTGGCGGTCTGGGCGTTTCCATCGTCTCCACCAACAAAGGTGTGATGACTGATCGCGCTGCACGCGCTGCCGGTGTCGGCGGTGAAGTGCTCTGCACCGTGTTCTAAGGGGGGATAAGCATGTCTCGCGTTGCTAAGAACCCCGTAAAGCTGCCGGCTGGTGTCGAGGTCAAACTCGCAGGCCAACAGCTTTCGATCAAGGGCGCCAAGGGCACCCTCGAACTGAACGTGCACTCGTCCGTGGAAGTGACCCAGGAAGCTGGTGAACTGCGTTTCGCTGCTCGCAATGGTGATCAGCAGAACAAAGCCATGGCCGGTACCACTCGTGCACTGGTCAACAACATGGTCATTGGCGTGAGCCAAGGCTTCGAGCGCAAGCTGCAGCTGGTTGGTGTGGGTTATAAAGCCCAGGCCAAAGGCCAGGTGCTGAACCTCGCGCTGGGCTTCTCCCATCCGATCGACTACGAACTGCCGCAGGGCGTTACTGCCGAGACCCCGAGCCAGACCGATATCCTGATCAAGGGCATCGACAAGCAACTGGTTGGTCAGGTAGCTGCGGAGATCCGCGACTTCCGTCGTCCTGAGCCGTACAAAGGCAAAGGCGTGCGTTATTCCGACGAAGTCGTACGTCGCAAAGAAGCTAAGAAGAAGTAGGGCATAGCAAATGAGCGAAAAGAAAGAAACTCGTCTGCGTCGCGCTCGCAAGGCACGCCTGAAAATGCGCGAGCTGGAAACCGTACGCCTCTGCGTGTACCGCTCTTCCCAGCACATCTACGCCCAGGTCATTTCGGCCGACGGCGCCAAGGTTCTGGCCAGCGCCTCGACCCTGGACAAAGAACTGCGTGACGCCGCCACTGGCAACGTCGACGCGGCCAAGAAAGTCGGTCAGCTGGTTGCCGAGCGCGCGAAAGCCGCTGGCGTCACCCAGGTGGCGTTCGACCGTTCTGGCTTCAAGTACCACGGCCGTGTGAAAGCGCTGGCTGATGCTGCTCGTGAAGGCGGGCTGGAGTTCTAAGTTATGGCAAATAACGAGCAAAAGCGCGATCGCGGTAACCGTGACGATGCCCAGAGCGATGGCTACATCGAGAAGCTGGTCCAGGTAAACCGTGTTGCCAAAACCGTTAAGGGTGGCCGTATCTTCACCTTCACCGCGCTGACCGTGGTAGGTGATGGTAAAGGTCGCGTCGGTTTCGGCCGCGGCAAGTCCCGCGAAGTGCCGGCCGCCATCCAGAAAGCGATGGAAGCTGCGCGTCGCAACATGATTCAGGTCGACCTGAACGGCACCACCCTGCAATACCCGATGAAGTCCGTCCATGGCGCGTCCCACGTGTTCATGCAGCCGGCTTCCGAAGGTACCGGCATCATCGCCGGCGGCGCCATGCGTGCCGTGCTGGAAGTGGCTGGTGTGCAGAACGTTCTGGCCAAGTGCTATGGCTCCACCAACCCGGTGAACGTGGTTTACGCCACCTTCAAGGGTCTGAAAGCCATGCAGTCCCCGGAATCCGTGGCTGCCAAGCGTGGTAAGAGCGTCGAGGAGATCCTCTGATCATGGCTACCGTAAAAGTTACTCTGATCAAGAGCACCAACGGCCGTCTGGCCAACCATAAAGCTTGCGTCAAAGGCCTGGGCCTGCGCCGCATCGGTCACTCCGTTGAGGTTCAGGACACTCCTGAAAACCGCGGCATGATCAACAAGGCTTACTACCTGCTGAAGGTGGAGGGTTAATCATGCAACTGAACGATCTGCGTTCCGCGCCGGGTGCCCGTCGCGAAAAGCACCGTCCGGGCCGTGGTATCGGTAGCGGTCTGGGTAAGACCGGTGGCCGTGGCCACAAAGGTCAAACCTCCCGTACCGGTGGTTCCATCGCTCCGGGCTTCGAGGGTGGTCAGCAACCGCTGCACCGTCGTCTGCCGAAGTTCGGCTTCGTTTCCCTGAAGGCCATGGATCGCGCTGAAGTGCGCACTTCCGAGCTGGCCAAAGTGGACGGCGACGTCGTAACTCTGCAGTCGCTGAAGGATGCCAACGTGATCAACCAAAGCGTACAGCGTGTGAAAGTCATGCTGTCCGGCGAGGTTACTCGTGCGGTCACCCTGAAAGGTATCGCCGCCACCAAGGGTGCGCGTGCGGCCATCGAAGCAGCTGGCGGTAAGTTCGAGGACTAAATGGCTAAGCAAGGTGCTCTCTCCGCGCTCAGCAATGGCGGGTTGTCCGAGCTCTGGGCTCGACTGCGTTTTCTGTTCCTGGCGATCATCGTCTATCGGATCGGCGCGCACATTCCGGTGCCCGGAATCAACCCTGACCGGCTGGCCGACCTGTTCCGGCAGAACGAGGGGACCATTCTTAGCCTGTTCAACATGTTTTCCGGCGGCGCGCTGGAGCGGATGAGCATCTTTGCACTGGGGATCATGCCGTACATCTCGGCATCGATCATCATGCAGCTGATGACCGCCGTCAGCCCGCAGCTGGAGCAGTTGAAGAAGGAAGGTGAAGCTGGCCGTCGCAAGATCAGCCAGTACACCCGCTACGGCACTCTCGTCCTGGCGATCGTTCAAGCTGTCGGCATGTCCGTCGGCCTGGCGAGCCAGGGCGTAGCGTTCTCGGTTGATTTCGGCTTCCACTTCGTGGCGGTGACGACCTTTGTGGCCGGCGCCATGTTCATGATGTGGCTGGGCGAGCAGATCACCGAGCGCGGTGTCGGCAACGGTATCTCGATGCTGATTTTTGCGGGCATCGTGGCCGGTCTGCCGTCGGCAATCGGGCAGTCTTTCGAGTCTGCTCGTCAGGGCGATATCAATATCTTCGCTCTGATTGCCATCGGCCTGCTGGCGGTAGCGATCATCGGTTTCGTGGTGTTCATTGAGCGTGGTCAGCGTCGCATTGCGGTGCACTACGCCAAGCGTCAGCAGGGCCGCAAGGTCTTCGCTGCGCAGACCAGCCACCTGCCGCTGAAGGTGAACATGGCGGGCGTAATCCCGGCCATCTTCGCCAGCAGTATCCTGCTGTTCCCGGCTTCGCTGGGGACCTGGTTCGGTCAGTCCGAAGGTATGGGCTGGCTGCAGGACATCTCGCAGGCGATCGCTCCCGGTCAGCCGTTGAACATTCTGCTGTTTAGTGCAGGGATCATCTTCTTCTGCTTCTTCTACACGGCGCTGATGTTCAACCCGAAAGACGTAGCGGAAAACCTGAAGAAGTCCGGTGCCTTTATTCCGGGCATCCGTCCGGGCGAGCAATCCGCGCGCTATATCGATGGCGTGCTGACCCGCTTGACCATGTTCGGTGCTCTTTACATGACGGCCGTTTGCCTCCTCCCGCAGTTCCTGCAGGTGGCAGCCAACGTTCCGTTCTACCTTGGCGGGACCTCGTTGCTGATCGTGGTCGTGGTTGTGATGGACTTTATGGCCCAAGTACAATCGCACCTCGTTTCGCACCAGTACGAATCCCTGATGAAGAAAGCCAACCTGAAGGGTCATGGCAGCGGCATGCTCCGCTGACATGGTTGCCGTAAGGTTCTAGGAGTTACTGATGAAAGTTCGTGCATCGGTCAAGAAGCTGTGCCGTAACTGCAAGGTCATCCGTCGCGACGGCGTCGTGCGCGTGATCTGCAGCGCGGAGCCGCGTCACAAACAGCGCCAAGGCTGAGTGTGATTCACGCGTAATGAGCCCGGCAGCTAGTGCGCTGCCGGGTTGATTCTTTGTTATTACAGCGCTAATATCGCGCGCCCTATTTCTTGGCTTCCAGGGCGTGGGTAGCTGTCAATTGGAGTTCCACTGAATGGCCCGTATTGCAGGCGTCAACATTCCGGATAACAAACACACTGTTATCTCGCTGACCTACATCTACGGTGTTGGTCGCACCACTGCGCAGAAAATCTGTGCAACCACCGGTGTAAATCCGGCGGCGAAGATCAAAGATCTCTCTGACGAGCAGATCGAGCAGCTGCGTGGCGAAGTCGCCAAACTCACCACCGAGGGTGACCTGCGCCGCGAAATCAACATGAAGATCAAGCGTCTGATGGACCTGGGCTGCTACCGCGGTCTGCGTCACCGCCGTGGCCTGCCGGTCCGCGGTCAGCGCACCAAGACCAACGCGCGCACCCGTAAGGGCCCGCGTAAGCCGATCCGCAAGTAATTGCGCCCGCGAATCGACAGGAATTAAGTCATGGCTAAGCCTGCTGCTCGTACTCGTAAGAAAGTCAAAAAGACAGTGGTGGATGGCATCGCCCATATCCACGCTTCTTTCAATAACAC
Source organism: Pseudomonas sp. ML96 (assembly GCF_000761545.1). Lineage (GTDB taxonomy): Bacteria > Pseudomonadota > Gammaproteobacteria > Pseudomonadales > Pseudomonadaceae > Aquipseudomonas. The sequence goes on from NZ_JPMY01000028.1 coordinate 11,568, forward strand.
CATCGTTACCATTACCGACCGTCAAGGTAATGCCCTGTCTTGGGCTACCTCCGGTGGTTCCGGTTTCCGTGGCTCGCGTAAGTCCACTCCGTTCGCTGCCCAGGTGGCTGCCGAGCGTGCTGGTCAAGCAGCCCTGGAATACGGCCTGAAGAACCTCGACGTTAACGTCAAGGGCCCAGGTCCTGGTCGCGAATCCGCTGTGCGTGCTCTGAACGCCTGCGGCTACAAAATCGCCAGCATCACCGACGTGACGCCGATCCCGCACAACGGGTGCCGTCCGCCGAAGAAGCGTCGCGTGTAATAGGAGACAGTGAAGAATGGCTCGTTACATTGGTCCCAAGTGCAAACTGTCTCGCCGTGAAGGCACCGATCTCTTCCTGAAGAGTGGTGCGCGCGCGCTCGAATCCAAGTGCAACATCGAAGCGGCTCCTGGCCAGCACGGCGCTCGCCGTGGTCGCCAGTCCGACTACGGTACCCAGCTGCGTGAGAAGCAGAAAGTCCGTCGTATCTACGGCGTACTGGAGCGTCAGTTCAGCGGTTACTACAAAGAAGCTGCCCGTCGTAAGGGCGCTACCGGTGAGAACCTGCTGCAGCTGCTGGAATGCCGTCTGGACAACGTGGTTTACCGCATGGGCTTTGGTGCTACTCGCGCCGAATCCCGTCAGCTGGTATCGCACAAAGCCATCACCGTGAACGGTTCGACCGTGAACGTCCCGTCCTACCAGATCAAAGCTGGTGACGTCGTGGCCGTTCGCGAAAAGGCCAAGAACCAGCTGCGCGTTGCCCAGGCTCTTGACCTGTGCGCCCAGCGTGGTCGCGTTGAGTGGGTTGACGTAGATACTGAGAAGAAGTCTGGCGTGTTCAAAAGCGTCCCGGCTCGCAGCGATCTGTCCGCCGACATCAACGAAAGCCTGATTGTCGAGCTCTACTCCAAGTAAGGGCTAGGAAATAGGTGCATCCATGCAGATTTCGGTAAATGAGTTCCTGACCCCCCGTCACATCGACGTTCAGGCGGTCAGTTCGACCCGCGCCAAGATCACTCTCGAGCCTCTCGAGCGTGGTTTTGGTCACACCCTGGGCAACGCGCTGCGCCGCATCCTGTTGTCCTCCATGCCTGGCTGTGCAGTAGTCGAGGCCGAGATCGACGGCGTACTCCATGAGTACTCCGCCATCGAAGGCGTGCAGGAAGACGTCATTGAAATCCTGCTCAACCTGAAAGGTCTGGCTATCAAGCTGCACGGTCGTGACGAAGTCACCCTGACTCTGGCCAAAAAGGGCTCGGGTGTGGTCACTGCTGCCGATATCCAGCTGGATCACGACGTCGAGATCGTCAACGGCGATCACGTAATCGCCAACCTGGCGGACAACGGCGCTCTGAACATGAAACTCACCGTGCGTCGTGGCCGTGGCTACGAGCCGGCTGACGCCCGTCAGAGCGATGAAGACGAAAGCCGTAGCATCGGTCGTCTGCAACTGGACTCCTCGTTCAGCCCGGTCCGTCGTGTTGCCTACGTGGTGGAAAACGCCCGCGTCGAGCAGCGTACCAACCTGGACAAGCTGGTCATCGACCTGGAAACCAACGGCACCCTGGATCCTGAAGAGGCTATCCGTCGTGCCGCAACCATCCTCCAGCACCAACTGGCGGCCTTCGTTGATCTGAAGGGCGACAGTGAGCCGGTAGTGGTTGAGCAGGAAGACGAGATCGATCCGATCCTCCTGCGTCCGGTTGACGACCTCGAGCTGACCGTACGTTCGGCCAACTGCCTGAAGGCGGAGAACATCTACTACATCGGTGATCTGATCCAGCGCACCGAAGTAGAGCTGCTCAAGACTCCGAACCTGGGCAAGAAGTCCCTGACCGAGATCAAGGACGTTCTGGCCTCCCGTGGTCTGTCCCTCGGCATGCGCCTCGACAACTGGCCGCCGGCAAGTCTGAAGAAGGACGATAAGGCTACTGCCTAATCGTCCGTAATCACCGAACCGAAAGTTTGGTAAGGAATTTCAATCATGCGTCATCGTAAAAGTGGCCGTCACCTGAGCCGCACCAGCGCCCACCGCAAGGCCATGTTCCAGAACATGGCGGTGTCGCTGTTCGAACACGAACTGATCAAGACCACCCTGCCGAAAGCCAAGGAACTGCGCCGCGTTGCCGAGCCGCTGATCACCCTGGCCAAGGTAGACAGCGTTGCCAACCGTCGTCTGGCCTTCGACCGTACCCGTTCGAAAGCCATCGTCGGCAAGCTGTTCAACGATCTGGGCAAGCGTTACGCCACCCGTCAGGGCGGCTACCTGCGCATCCTGAAGTGCGGCTTCCGCGCTGGCGACAACGCCCCTATGGCGTACGTCGAGCTGGTTGACCGTCAGGTCGCTGGCGAAGCTGTAGAAGCTGCCGAATAAGCTGCTTTTGCTGCACAAGAAACCGGGCCTAGCGCCCGGTTTTTTGTTTTCCGGAAAGCGCTTTGGGAAGGCGGGTGGCGTATTTGGCGGGCGTGCGCGGAAATCTATCAGCTAGTAGAAAAAAACTATTGAATCATTGTCTTTCATAAATTGGCCCCTTTGGTAGGGCGGGTCTAGTCTTTTCCCACTGTCGGCCGAGTTGTCACGAGACCGACCCGATGAGGAGAAAGGAGAGAGCAATGTCCAACGAAGGTAAATGCCCATTCCACCGCGTGGCCGGCGCCGGCACGAGCAACAAGGACTGGTGGCCCAATCAGCTGGCAGTCGATCTGCTCAACCAGCATTCCGAGAAATCCAACCCGCTCGGCGAGAAGTTCAACTACGCCAATGAATTCAAGAAGCTCGACTACAAGGCGCTCAAGGCCGACCTGGTCAAGCTGATGACCGACTCCCAGGACTGGTGGCCCGCCGACTTCGGCCACTACGGTCCGCAGATGATCCGCATGGCCTGGCACAGCGCCGGCACCTACCGCACCACTGACGGTCGTGGCGGTGGCGGTCGTGGCCAGCAGCGCTTCGCGCCGCTCAACTCCTGGCCGGACAACGTCAACATCGACAAGTCGCGCCGCCTGCTCTGGCCGATCAAGCAGAAGTACGGGCAGAAGATTTCCTGGGCCGATCTGATGATCCTGGCCGGCAACGTCGCTCTGGAGTCCATGGGCTTCCGCACCTTCGGTTTCGCCGGCGGGCGTGAAGATGTCTGGGAACCTGACATGGACGTGGCCTGGGGCGGGGAGACCACCTGGCTCGGTGATGACAAGCGTTTCGAGGGCGATCGCGAGCTGATCAAGGGCCTTGGGGCGACCCATATGGGTCTGATCTACGTGAACCCGGAAGGCCCTAATGCCAGCGGCGACTACATGGCTGCCGCCAAGGACATCCGCGCCACCTTCAGCCGCATGGCCATGGATGACGAGGAAACCGTCGCCCTGATCGCCGGCGGCCACACCTTCGGCAAGACCCACGGCGCGGCCCCCGAGTCGCACAAGGGCGCCGATCCGGAAGGCGGGGTGATGGAAGATCAGGGCCTGGGCTGGACCAGCAACTTCGGTAGCGGTCACGGCAAGGACACCGTCTCCAGTGGCCTCGAGGTGACCTGGACCAAGACCCCGGCATTGTGGAGCAACAACTTCTTCGAGAACCTGTTCAAGTACGAGTGGGAGCTGGAGAAGAGTCCTGCAGGAGCCAAGCAATGGGTGGCCAAGGATGCGCCGGAGAACATCCCGGATGCTCACGTGCCGGGCAAGTTCCACAAGCCGAAGATGCTCACCACCGACCTGACCCTGCGTTTCGACCCCGAGTTCGGCAAGATCTCCAAGCACTTCTACGAGGACCCGCAGGCCTTCGCCGAGGCCTTCGCGCGTGCCTGGTTCAAGCTGACCCACCGCGACATGGGGCCGAAGGCCCGTTACCTGGGCCCGGAGATTCCGAAGGAAGATCTGCTCTGGCAGGACCCACTGCCGGCGGCCACCCATCAACCGACGGCGGCCGACATCGCTGACCTCAAGACCCAGATCGCCGCGTCCGGCCTGTCGGTCAGCGAGCTGGTCTCGGTGGCCTGGGCTTCGGCCTCGACCTTCCGTGGCGGCGACAAGCGTGGTGGCGCCAATGGCGCGCGCCTGGCACTGGCACCGCAGAAGGACTGGGTGGTCAACCAGGTCGCGGTCAAGGCGCTGCCGAAGCTGAGCGAGATCCAGAAGGCTTCCGGCAAGGCGTCGCTGGCCGACGTGATCGTGCTGGCCGGTAACGTCGGTGTCGAACTGGCGGCCAAGGCTGGCGGCGTCAATGTCAGCGTGCCGTTCTCCGCCGGGCGTGTGGATGCTCGCCAGGACCAGACCGATGTCGAGTCCTTCGAGCTGCTCGAGCCGGATGCCGATGGCTTCCGTAACTACCGCAAGGACAAGAGCGGTGCACCGACCGAGTCTCTGCTGATCGACCGTGCCCAACTGCTGACCCTGACCGGTCCGGAGTTGACCGCACTGGTGGGTGGCCTGCGCGTGCTGGGGGCCAACTACGACGGCAGCCAGAATGGCGTGTTCACCAGCCAGCCCGGCGTGCTGTCCAACGACTTCTTCGTCAAGCTGCTGGACATGGGCCTGGTGTGGAAGCCGGTGGGCGGTGATACCGAGCTGTTCGAGGGCCGCGACCGCAAGACTGGTGAGGTGAAGTACACCGGGACGCGCAACGACCTGGTGTTCGGCTCCAACTCGATCCTGCGTGCCTACGCCGAGGTGTATGCCAGCACCGACGGCAAGGAGAAGTTCATCAAGGACTTCGTCGCTGCTTGGACCAAGGTGATGAATCTGGATCGTTTCGATCTGGCCTGATTCACCCGCACCAAGAAAAAGCCCCGCTATTGCGGGGCTTTTTCGTTTTGCCGTCACTTAGGCGCGGTCACGCTCCAGCAGGGGCTTGAGGAAGTGCCCGGTGTGCGACGCCGGGTTGGCGGCCACATCCTCCGGAGTGCCGGTGGCGATGATCATGCCGCCCTTGGAGCCGCCTTCGGGGCCCAGATCCACCAGCCAGTCGGCGGTCTTGATCACGTCGAGATTGTGCTCGATCACCACCACGGTGTTGCCGTGGTCGCGCAGACGATGCAGCACGTCGAGCAGCTGCTGGATATCGGCGAAATGCAGGCCGGTGGTCGGCTCGTCGAGGATGTACAGGGTCTTGCCGGTATCGCGCTTGGACAGCTCACGACTCAGCTTGACCCGCTGCGCCTCGCCACCGGACAGGGTGGTCGCGCTCTGCCCCAGCTTGATGTAGGACAGGCCGACGTCGACCAGGGTCTGCAGCTTGCGCGCCAGGGCCGGCACGGCATCGAAGAACTCGCGTGCTTCCTCGATGGTCATGTCGAGCACCTCGGTGATGCTCTTGCCCTTGTACTTCACCTCCAGGGTCTCGCGGTTGTAGCGCTTGCCCTTGCACACGTCGCACGGCACGTAGATGTCCGGCAGGAAGTGCATTTCCACCTTGATCACGCCGTCGCCCTGGCAGGCCTCGCAGCGGCCGCCCTTGACGTTGAAGCTGAAACGGCCCGGGCCGTAACCGCGCGAGCGCGACTCCGGCACGCCGGCGAACAGCTCGCGGATCGGGGTGAACAGGCCGGTGTAGGTCGCCGGGTTGGAGCGCGGCGTACGGCCGATCGGGCTCTGGTCGATGTCGACCACCTTGTCCAGGTGCTGCAGGCCGTCGAACGAGTCGTGCGCCGCCGTCTCCAGGGTGGTGGCACCGTTCAGCGCGGTGGCGGTGATCGGGAACAGGGTGTTGTTGATCAGCGTCGACTTGCCCGAGCCGGACACGCCGGTGACGCAGGTGAGCAGGCCGACCGGAATCTCCAGATCGACATTGCGCAGGTTGTTGCCGCGCGCGCCCTTGAGCTTGAGCAGCTTCTTCTTGTCGCGCGGGGTGCGCGTCGCCGGATAGCGGATCTTCTCGCGCCCGGAGAGGTACTTGCCGGTCAGCGAATCGGGGTGGTTCATCACCTCGTCCGGGGTGCCCTCGGCGACCACTCGGCCGCCATGCACGCCGGCGCCGGGGCCGATATCGACCACGTAGTCGGCCAGGCGGATGGCGTCCTCGTCGTGCTCGACGACGATCACCGTGTTGCCCAGGTTGCGCAGGTGGGTGAGGGTGCCCAGCAGGCGCTCGTTGTCGCGCTGGTGCAGGCCGATGGAAGGTTCGTCGAGGATGTACATCACGCCCACCAGGCCGGCGCCGATCTGGCTGGCCAGGCGGATACGCTGCGCTTCGCCACCGGACAGGGTGTCGGCGCTGCGATCCAGGGTCAGGTAGTCGAGGCCGACGTTGACCAGGAACTGCAGGCGTTCGCGGATTTCCTTGAGGATCTTCTCGGCGATCTCGCCGCGGCGCCCGGTGAGGTGCATGCCGCCGAAGTAGTCGCAGGCCTCGCCGACCGGCAGGCCGGTAACGGCCGGCAGGGTGCGGTCGCCCACCCACACATGGCGCGCCTCGCGGCGCAGGCGAGTACCGCGGCAGTCCGGGCAGGGCTGGGTGCTGAGGAACTTGGCCAGTTCCTCGCGCACGGTGGCCGACTCGGTCTCGCGGTAGCGGCGCTCGAGATTGGGGATGATGCCCTCGAACGGGTGCGAGCGTTTGACGATGTCGCCGCGGTCGTTGAGGTACTTGAAGTCGACGTTCTGCGTGCCGCTGCCGAACAGGATGAACTTCTGGTGCTCGGCGGTCAGTTCGTCGAACGGCTCCTCCAGGCTGAAGCCATAGTGCGCGGACAGCGAGCCGAGCATCTGGAAGTAGTAGACGTTGCGTCGGTCCCAGCCGCGGATCGCACCCTCGGCCAGGGTCAGCTCGCCGTTGACCAGGCGTTTGCCGTCGAAGAACTGCTTCACGCCCAGGCCGTCGCAGGTCGGGCAGGCGCCGGCCGGGTTGTTGAAGGAGAACAGCTTGGGTTCCAGCTCGCTGATCGAGTGGCCGCAGTGCGGGCAGGCGAAGCGCGCGGAGAAGATGATCTCGTCGCCTTCCTCGTCGTCCATCGGCGCGATCAGGGCGATGCCGTCGGCCAGGTTGATGGCGGTCTCGAAGGACTCGGCCAGGCGCTGCTGCAGGTCCTCGCGCACCTTGAAGCGGTCCACCACCACATCGATGGAGTGCTTCTTCTGCTTGTCCAGCTTGGGCAGTTCGTCCAGTTCGTAGAGCTTGCCGTTGACCCGCGCACGCACGAAGCCCTGGGCGCGCAGCTCATCGAACACCGCCAGGTGCTCGCCCTTGCGCTCGCGGATCACCGGGGCCAGCAGCATCAGCTTGCGGCCCTCGGGCAGGGCCAGCACCTGGTCGACCATCTGGCTGACGGTCTGCGCTTCCAGCGGTACGTCGTGGTCCGGGCAGCGCGGGATGCCGACGCGGGCGTAGAGCAGGCGCAGGTAGTCGTAGATCTCGGTGATGGTGCCGACGGTCGAACGCGGGTTGTGCGAGGTCGACTTCTGCTCGATGGAGATGGCCGGGGAGAGGCCCTCGATGGTGTCGACGTCGGGCTTCTCCATCATCGACAGGAACTGCCGGGCGTACGCCGACAGCGACTCGACGTAGCGGCGCTGACCCTCGGCGTAGAGCGTGTCGAAGGCCAGCGACGACTTGCCGGAACCGGACAGGCCGGTGATCACGATCAGCTTGTCGCGCGGCAGGGTCAGGTCGACGTTTTTCAGGTTATGGGTGCGCGCACCCCGGATCAGAATCTTGTCCACGAACGGCCTCGCAGGTGGCGGGCGGAAACGGCAAAGTATACGGCCGCTGGATGGCGCGCGGCAAAGCGCGGCGATGCTGTAACGGCCGGGTCCGATGCGACGTTTTGCACCGGCGCCGGGTGCCGACAAAACGTCTACAGCCCCTGCCATCACTGATAGAATCGCCGGCCTCTTTGTTCAGGGTTTTTCCATGCACGATCCGCACAGCGAACGCATGAGCGCCAGCGAAACGCGCGCCGCCGGTGGCCTGGCCCTGGTGTTCGCCTTCCGCATGCTGGGCATGTTCATGGTCCTGCCGGTGCTGGCCACCTACGGCACCGACCTGGCTGGCGCCACCCCGGCGCTGATCGGCCTGGCCATCGGCGCCTACGGCCTGACCCAGGCGGTGCTGCAGATTCCCTTTGGCGTGATCTCCGACCGCATTGGCCGCTTGCCGGTGATCTATTTCGGCCTGTTGATCTTCGCCGCCGGTGCGGCGCTGGCGGCCAACGCCGACTCGATCTGGGGCGTGATCGCCGGCCGCGTGCTGCAGGGCGCTGGCGCTATCTCGGCGGCGGTGATGGCGCTGCTCTCGGACCTGACCCGCGAGCAGCACCGCACCAAGGCCATGGCCATGATCGGCATGAGCATCGGCCTGTCGTTCGCCGTGGCCATGGTGGTCGGCCCGCTGCTGACCCGCGCCTTCGGCCTGTCCGGGCTGTTCTGGGCCACTGCCGGCATGGCCCTGGTCGGCATGCTGATCATCGCCCTGTTCGTGCCGCGTGCCTCCAGCGCGCTGCAGCATCGCGAGTCCGGGGTGGCGCGCCAGGCGCTGCTGCCGACCCTGCGCAACGCCGAGCTGCTGCGCCTGAACCTGGGCATCGGCGTGTTGCACGCGATCCTCATGGCCAGCTTCGTGGTGCTGCCGCTGGCGCTGGTCGACCAGGGCGGTTTGCCCAAGGAAGAACACTGGTGGGTCTACCTCAGCGCGCTGCTGATCGGCTTCTTCGGCATGGTGCCGTTCATCATCTACGCCGAGAAGAAACGCCAGATGAAGCGTGTGCTCTCCGGCGCGGTGCTGGCGCTGGTGCTCTGCGAACTGTTCTTCTGGATCTTCGGCCACAGCCTGTCGGCGCTGGTGTGCGGCTTCATCCTGTTCTTCACCGCCTTCAACCTGCTGGAGGCCTCGCTGCCCTCGCTAGTCAGCAAGGTCGCTCCGGCCGGCGGCAAGGGCACGGCCATGGGCGTGTACTCCACCAGCCAGTTCCTCGGCGCCGCCGTGGGCGGCATTCTCGGTGGCTGGTTGTACCAGCATGGTGGCCTCGCCTTCGTGTTCGTCGGCTGTGCGCTGCTGGGGCTTCTCTGGCTGGCGGCAGCTGCTACTATGCGCGAGCCGCCTTATGTGACCAGCCTGCGCCGGCCGCTCACGGCCCATGCCGTGGCCGATAGCGCACTGGTGGGGCGACTCCTCGCGATACCCGGCGTCAGCGACGCTATCGTGGTGGCCGAGGAGGCCGCGTTGTACATCAAAGTGGATACCCAACAATTGGACCGCGTGTTGCTCGAGCGAGTGCTCGAAGAGGCCGCGGATACGCAGAAAGCTTAGGAGAACGAAATGGCCCGTGGGGTTAACAAAGTCATTCTGATCGGCAACGTCGGCGGCGACCCGGAAACCCGTTATCTGCCCAACGGCAATGCGGTGACCAACATCACCCTCGCCACCACCGACAGCTGGAAGGACAAGCAGACCGGACAGCAGCAGGACCGTACCGAATGGCACCGCGTGGTGTTCTTCGGCAAGCTCGCCGAGATCGCTGGCGAATACCTGCGCAAGGGCGGACAGTGCTACGTCGAAGGCCGCCTGCAGACCCGCGAGTGGGAGAAGGACGGCGTCAAGCGCTACACCACCGAGATCGTGGTCGACATGAACGGCACCCTGCAACTGCTCGGCGGCCGTGGTGGCAACAACAGCGAAGGCGGCGGTGAATACGCCCCGCGCCAGCAGCAGTCGCGCCCGGCTCCGCAGCAGTCCGCGCCGCGCCCGGCGCCGCAACCGGCCGCCCAGCAGCCGGCCCCGGACTACGACAGCTTCGACGACGACATCCCGTTCTAAGTCGAGTCGCGTAGTACGCAGAGAGCCCGCCTTATTGGCGGGCTCTTGCATTTCCGGGTGGTGCAAATAGTCCGAACCGCGGCGGCAGCGGGTGGGTCGACATCTGTGTAAGGCCATTGAGGTATCGCCTCCCGGCCCAACCACGAGGAAGCTGCCATGACCCTGGGAACCATACTGCTGCTCGTCCTGATCCTGCTGCTGATCGGTGCCATTCCGGCCTGGCCGCACAGCCGTGCCTGGGGCTATGGCCCCTCCGGCGGCATCGGCCTGGTGGTGGCGATCGTGCTGATCCTGTTGCTACTGGGTTACGTATAGCGTCAGACCTGGTCGGCCTAGCACTGGGCCGACCAGTACCCGTCATGAGTCGCGGCGAGTGGCTGGCAGCGGTCAGTCGCTTTGATGTGGGGGTATTGCCAGGGGCAGTCAGGCCAGGCTCAGTCGCCCGGGCCGACCAGCGCGCAGACCTTGGCGACCATCTGCGAGACTTCGAAGGGTTTGTCGAACACTGCGGTGAACAGCTCGGGCGTGGCGCGGCCGAGGTTGCCGTGGGCGCCGCTCATCAGCAGGATCGGCAGCTCCGCGGCGCTCAGGCGGCTGCGGATGGCCTGGGCAAGCTCCATGCCATCCATCTGCGGCATCATGAAGTCGGTGATGACCAACGAGGGCTGCTCCTGTTCCAGCAGCTCCAGGCCATGCTGGCCGTCGCCCGCCTTGACCACCCGATAGCCCTGATCCTCCAGTGCATAGCCGAGCATGTTGGCGATCAGGTGCTCGTCATCGACTATCAGGATGGTCTTCATGTGCGGCTCATTCGTACGTCTTGATATCGGTCAGGCTCGCAAACCCGCACTCGGGTTCACTATTTATCTGCGCCTGCTCGGGCAGTGTGGCAGCCGGCAGGTAGATCGTCATGCACGTGCCCTTGCCGGGCGCGCTGTCGACCCGGATCGAGCCGCCGGCGTTGCGCGCGAAACCGTAGACCTGGCTGAGGCCAAGGCCGGTGCCCTTACCGAACTTCTTGGTGGTGAAGAAGGGCTCGAAGATGCGTGTCTGCAACTCGGCGGAGATGCCGGGACCCTCGTCGATCACCGAGAGCAGCACGAAGTCGCCATTGAGGCCTTCCCAGCTGCCGTCCAGGTGCTCGTTGCGCGCCTGCAGGTGGATGCGCCCGCGGCACTCCATGGCGTCGCGCGCGTTGAACACCAGGTTGAGCAGGGCCATCTCCAGCTGGTTGGGATCGACCAGGATCGGATCAGGAGTACCGTCGATTTCCAGCACCAGTTCGATACCCTCGGGCAGCGCCTGGGCGAACAGCGCCGAGGCGATGCGTAGCGTGGTGCCGGTATCGAGGCGCTGCGCCTGCAAATCGCGACGGCGGGCGAAGGTCAGCAGGTTGGCGGTCAGTTCGCGGCCGCGCAGGCCGGCCTCGTGGATGCTCGCCAGCAGGGTCTGGATGCGCTCGGGGCTGTCGCTGCGGCGGGCCATGTCGCTGGCGCCGATGATCACCGTGAGCAGATTGTTGAAGTCGTGCGCCATGCCGCCGGTGAGCTGACCGAGGGCTTCCATCTTCTGCGCCTGGAACAGTTGCGCGCGCGCCTCGTCCAGATGGAGCTGGGCCTCGTGGCGTTCGGTGATGTCGCGGGTGATCTTGGCCAGGCCGACCAGGTTGCCGGCGTCGTCATGGATGGCGTCGAGCACTACCAGCGCCCAGAAGCGCGAGCCGTCCTTGCGCAGCCGCCAGCCCTCGTCATGCGCGCGGCCCTCGCGCAGGGCGGTGGCGATCAGCTGTTGCGGCTTGCCCTGGCGGCGGTCTTCCTCGGGGAAGAACATGCTCAGTGACTGGCCGATCACCTCGTCGGCGCGGTAGCCCTTGATCCGTTCCGCCCCGGTGTTCCAGGTCATGATCCGGCCCTGCGGGTCGAGCATGTAGATGGCGTAGTCGACCACGGCCCGCACCAGCAACTCGTAGCTGCGTTCGGTCAGGCCGCCGGAGAGGCGCTGGGGTTCGTCGCTCATGCTGTTCTCGATCCGGTTTCTGGGGCGCCACTGAGTATGCAGTGTAGAGCCACGGCCGCCGCGCTGTCTGCCGCCCGCTCACCGGTCGCCGGCGGGTGCGACGCCTTGTCCGCAGCAGCTTCGCCGGGCATCGACTAGAATCCGCGACAAACAAGGATGCCCGCCCTGAATCCACTCAGCCGTAATTTCCGCGATTGGCTCTATGCCTTTGCCCTGGTGGGCATGCTCCTGCGTGTGAGCATGCCGCTATGGGCGCTGCCGCAGATGAGCGAAGGCGGCTTCATGCTGATGTGTACCTCGCAGGGCATGCAGTGGCAGCTGGGCGAGGAGGGCAAGGCGGGTGCCTCCCAGCAGATGCCCTGCGTGCAATGTGGCGTGCATGTCGCCAGCCTGCAGTTCTTCCCGTATACCCCGCCCACACCCGCCATCGCTCCCGCGCAGCGGCCGCGCTTTGCCGAGGCGCTGAGCCTCAGCCCGCCGTTCCTGGTCGCGCCGCCCGGCAGGGCGCCGCCGTCGCTTTCCTGAAGTCGTCATCAGTGGCCCTCGTTGCGAGGGCATAGCGCTGTTCATCATTCAGGAAACACCATGACTCCATCCGTTTTCGTGCCGGCACGTGCCGGGCGCCTGCCGTTCGTTCTGTCTGCCCTGACCCTGACCCTGGCCATGGCCATGCCGACCTTTGCCGAGGAGGTCGCCGATGCCGAGCTGGCTCCCAGCGTGGTCACCGCTGTGCAGCAGAGCTCGCCGTTGACCGTGATCGCCGATCCCAAGGACGCCCGCCAGCCGGTGCCTGCCAGCGATGCCACCGATTATCTGAAGACCATCCCCGGCTTCTCCGCCATCCGCAGCGGCGGCAGCAACGGCGACCCGGTGCTGCGCGGCATGTTCGGCTCGCGCATCAACCTGCGTACCAATGGCGGCCTGATGCTCGGCGCCTGCCCCTACCGCATGGACGCACCGAGCTCGTACATCTCGCCGGAGACCTTCGACAAGCTCACCGTGATCAAGGGCCCGCAGACCGTGCTCTGGGGCCCGGGCGCCTCGGCCGGCACGGTGCTGTTCGAGCGCGAACCGGAGCGTTTCGGCGAGCTGGGTTCGCGCCTGCATGCCAGCGTGTTGACCGGCTCCAACGGGCGCTTCGATAAGGTGCTCGATGGCGCCGTCGGTGGCGAGCAGGGCTATCTGCGCTTCACCGGCAACCAGGCCCAGGCCGACGACTACGAAGATGGCGACGGCGACAGCGTGCCGTCGCGCTGGAAGAAGTGGAACGGCGACCTGGCCATCGGCTGGACGCCGGATGCTGACACCCTGATCGAACTGTCCGCCGGCCGCGGCGATGGCGAGGCGCGCTATGCCGGGCGCGGCATGGACGGTGCGCAATTCGAGCGCGAGAGCCTCGGTTTGCGCTTCGAGAAGTCCAACCTCGGCGGCGTCCTCGACAAGCTGGAAGCGCAGCTCTACTACAACTACGCCGACCACATCATGGACAACTTCAGCCTGCGCATGCCGGACCCGACCAGCATGATGGCCGGGCCGATGGCCTCGCAGGTCGACCGCCGCACGCTCGGCGGGCGCTTCGCCGCCACCTTCGCCTGGAGCGAGGTGCAACTGGTCGCCGGCGTCGATGCGCTGCGCAGCGAACACCGCGAGCGCAACTCCGACTACGACATGATGAGCGATACCTACACCGACACCGACCGTTTCCCCTGGAGCAAGGACGCGGTGATGCACAACTACGGCGCCTTCGCCGAGCTGACCTGGCAGGTCGCCGAGCGCCGCCGGGTCGTCAGCGGCGCTCGTGTCGATCGCGCCTCGGCCAAGGACTACCGGCAGAGCATCAGCGGCATGATGATGAGCATGCCCAACCCGACCGCCGACCAGACCCGTGCCGAGACGCTGCCCAGCGGTTTCGCCCGCTACGAGTACGATCTGGCCGACTCGCCGACCACGCTCTACGCCGGCCTCGGCCATGTGCAGCGTTTCCCCGACTACTGGGAGCTGTTCTCGCCCAGCCGCGGCCCGGCCGGCGAGGTCAACGCCTTCGACGGCATCGAGCCGGAGAAGACCACCCAGCTCGACTTCGGCGTGCAGTACGCCGGCGAGGGTCTGCAGGCCTGGGCCTCTGGCTACGTCGGCCAGGTGCGCGACTACATCCTGTTCGACTACAGCGCCGGCGCGATGGGCGGCTCGCGCGCCGATAACATCGACGCACGGATCATGGGTGGTGAGCTGGGCGTGGCCTACGACCTCAGCCACAACTGGAAGACCGACGCCACTCTGGCCTATGCCTGGGGCAAGAACAGCTCCGACGGCGAGGCCCTGCCGCAGATGCCGCCGCTGGAGGCGCGCTTCGGCCTGACCTACGAGCGCGGCGCCTGGAGCACCGGCGCGCTGTGGCGCCTGGTGGCGGCGCAGAACCGCGTGGACGAGGGCAAGGGCAACGTGGTCGGCCAGGACTTCGGCAGCAGTGCCGGCTTCGGTGTGTTCTCGCTCAACGGCGCGTACCGCTTCAGCGACAACGTCAAGCTCAGCGCCGGCGTCGACAACCTGTTCGACAAGGACTACGCCGAGCACCTCAACCTGGCCGGCGATGCCGGGTTCGGCTACCCGGCCGATCCGGTGGCCATCGACGAGCCGGGCCGCACCCTGTGGGCCAAGGTCGACTTCGACTTCTGATCTCTCCGCCCGCTGACAGGAGCCCGCCGCAAGGCGGGCTTCGCATATGTGCACCGTGCAATCTGCAAAGCGCATCGGCTCTGTCGTGCATTCTGCATGCTGTCGTTTTGCTGCTTCGTTTATCTAACTAGATGATTGTTATAGGTTTTTGTCGATTCTCCAAGGTTGGCATGGGCGCTGCACTGGCATAGGTCCCGACACACACATAAGACATTCGATAGGGAGAAGAACGATGCAACTCGCAATCAAGGAATTCTTCGACGCCTTTCCAGCCCACAAGGTTTCCATCGCCCCGCGTCCGGACGGCATGTTGCTGCTAACCCTGCGCAAGCCGAACGAAGTGCCGCTGAGCAAGGCCATCGACAGCGCCGCGATCTTCAACCGCGACAGCGTGCGCGAGCTGATCTTCGATGTGACCCTGAGCCTCAAGCTGGCCAACGGGCAGAGCATAGACAAGGGCGACGGCGACCGCTGGGGCCTGCGTGACCTGCCGACCTTCACCGGCAACCCGATCCACATCACCGCCTCGCGCATGCTGGTGCACAAGCGCAAGCTGGAGCTGATGCGTAAGCAGAGCCGCGAGGCCGTTGCGGTTTGAGCCGACCTCGGTCTGCGGCATGGCGGCCCCGTGGTGGTCGGCAGGCAATTGGCCACTAAAGATTTCCTGACGACAACCGCCACAGTAGGGAGGCCGCCGCCAGTCGCGGCCACTTACCATCGGATGGAACTGCCGTCATGCCGCTGCGCAATCTCAGCCTGCAAACCAAGCTTTTGCTGGCTTTCACCCTGGTCAACCTGATCAGCATCGCCGCCTTCATCAGCTACGCCCAATACGCCAAGACCCAGGACATCCGCGCGCAGATGGACAACCGTCTGCGCGCCGCCGCCCATGCGGTGCCACGCCTGCTCGGCGATGACTACCTGGACCGCGCGCGTAGCGCCGACGGTCTGAAGGACGGCGAGTACCTGGCCCAGGTGCGCAACCTCGGCGAATATGCCGTCGAGGTCGAGCTCAAGTTCGCCTACACCATGATGGTGGATGGCGCCGGCCAGGTGTTCTACCTCTCCGACGGTGCCGGCGCTGCGGACATCGCCTCCGGCGAATATGCCAAGCACCTGGAGCATTACACCGACGCCAGCCCGGCGGTGACCGCCGCGGCGCGCAGCAACCAGGCGCAGTTCGACGAATACACCGACAGCTACGGCAGCTTCCGCTCGATCTTCCTGCCGCTGCGCACGGCCAGCGGCCAGCCTTTCGTGGTCGGTGTGGACGTCACCCTCGACAGCCTCGACCAGGCCATTGCCGAGAGCATGCGCAGCCTGCTGCTGATCGGCGCCGCCACCCTCGGCGTCGGCCTGCTGTTGTCCTGGCTGGCGGCGCGCATGCTGGTGCACGGAATTCTCCAGCTCACCGGCCAGCTCAACCATATCGCCGAGCAGCGTGACCTCTCGCGGCCGATCTCCCTGCTCAGCGGCGACGAGCTGGGGCAGATGGGCACGCGCCTGTCCGGCCTGCTGCAGGACCTGCGACAGACCCTGTCCGGCGCCTCCGGCATGGCCGACAGCAACCAGCAGTTGGCCGACACCTTCCTGCACCGCGCTGACGACATCACCCGGCAGATCCAGCAGGCCGCCGGGCAGCTGGCCGATGTCGACCAGCACGGCCAGTCGATCCAGCACGCGGCCGGGCATTCCTCCAGCCTGGCTGGCGCCGTGCGCGCCAACCTGGAACGCGCCAGCGGCGAGTTGAGCCGCGCCCACCACGAGCTGCAGCGGCTGATCGGCGATGTGCACGGCAGCACCTCGGCCAACGTCGAACTGGCCACGGACCTCGACGGCCTCAGCCGCGAGGCCGAGCAGATCGGTCAGGTACTGCAGATGATCGCCGGCATCTCCGAGCAGACCAACTTGCTGGCGCTTAACGCCGCCATCGAGGCCGCCCGCGCCGGCGAGGCCGGGCGTGGCTTCGCCGTGGTCGCCGACGAGGTGCGCAAGCTGGCCGGGCAGACCCAGACCGTGCTCGGCGAGGCGCACCAGGTGATCGACAAGGTCACCGGTGCGATCCGCGTGATCGCTCAGCGCATGGGCAGCACCGCCGAGCGCTCGCGAGCCCTGGCCGGCGATGCCGACGAGGCGCTGGAGGCGCTCGATGCGCTGGTGCAGCAGATGGGCCAGGTCAGCAGCACGGTGGACCAGGCGCTGGTCAGCAGCGAGGAAATCCAGCACGCCGTGGCCGACATGTCCGGCCGCCTTGGCGGCATGCGCGACGCCTTCGAACACACCCGCCAGGACGTCGCCGAGATCAACCGCTCCGCCGCCGAACTCGGCGACACCGCCCGCGCGCTGAAGGGCGGGCTGGGGGTGTTCCGCACCTGAGTGACAGCCGGGGTGCTTGCGGCGGCCCCGGTGCTCTCACTTCCGCCAGTTCAGACGGCTTGCTGCGATTGTGGCAATGGCGCCGGTGACGCGCTGCTGGTGCTGCGCAGGCCTGCGTAATAGCCCTCGGCGAGGTCGCCCCAGCCCATCTGCCGGCGCAGCTTGTGCAGGTAGGTCTTCAGCGCGTGCACTTCCAGGTACACCTCATGGCGCTGCGACTGGATGAAGTCGATGCCGCCGGACAGGTCCGGATCATCGCTAGCGATCAGCTGTTCGAACTGGCGTGCCTGCGCGGGGCGCTGCAGCTGGTCGCGCAGGTAGCTGGCGATGGCGTGGGCCTCGTTGTCGAACAGCTTGTAGGCGCTGGAGTTGGTTTCCAGGTAGCCGATGCCGAACAGGTTGTGGTGCTGGCGGCTGAAGATCGACAGGTACAGCTGCGGCCGCCCGCCCTTCCATTCGAAGTAGTCGGCGGCGTACTTGCAGCTCCACTTGTAGCCGGTGGCGTACAGCGCCAGGTCGATCTGCTCGCGGCTGCCATCCTTGAACACTGCGTAATCGCCGTCGAAATGGTCGAGGTCTGGCTTGGCCTGGATATCGCCGTGCTGCAGGTAGTGCAGCAGCTGGGTGTTCAGCAGCGGGTGGCTCTCGAACAGCTTGTGGTCCGGCTTGGGCAGGCCGAAGCGGGTCAGGTCGCCGTTGATCAGGCGCAGGATCAGGCCGAACACCGGGCGCATCAGCCAGATCGGCAGGTGCGGGCCCTTCTCGCTGACTTCGTCGGCGGGCAGGCCGAACAGGTGCTTGGGGATGAAGTGGTAGCCGCGACGCAGGCTGATAAAGGCCTTCTGCGCATGTGTCGCAGCATCGCAGGCGATGTCCGCGCCGGAGTTGCCGGCGCCGATGATCAGCACCCGTTTGCCGTTGAATTCCTCGGCCTTCTTGAAGGTCACCGAGTGGCGGATCTCGCCGTTGAACTGGCCCTTCACCGCCGGCATGTTCGGGTCCCAGTTGCAGCCGGTGGCGCACACCACGGCGCGGTAGCAGCGCCGCTCGCCGCTGGCCAGGGTGACCAGCCAGCGACCGTCCTCGCGCTTGGTCACCTGCCCGACCGCGGTGTTGCAGCGGACCTTGTCGTGCAGGTCGAAGGCCTTGGCGAAGGCGCGCACGTACTCGAGGATCTGCCGGTGGCTCGGGTAGTCGGGGAAGTGCTTGGGCATCGGAAAATCGAGGAAGCCGGAGAGATCGCGCGAGGAGATGAAGTGTGCGGACTCGTACATCGGCGTGCCCGGATTGCCGATGTCCCACACGCCGCCGACAGCGCTGTGCCGCTCGAACTGTTCGTAGGTCAGGCCCTGGCGCTTCAGCGCGCGGGCCATGCACAGCCCGCCCGGGCCGGCGCCGATGATGCACACGGCATCGCCGCAATCCTGAATGTCATTCACTGGGCTCACGATGCTCTCCGCGCGGGTGGTGGCTGCGTTCACCTTAGCCAAGCCAGCGTCGCTTCGGCAGGGGCGCAGTGGCCGCGAAAGAGGGCAGCAGCGGCCAGCCACCGCGCACCGGGTTTTGGCCGTTATCCGGTTGTTGGCTGTCCGTTTGAGACCTCATACGCCAGGCGCCGCTGCTTTAGTGTGGCGTCATCGAGATGAGCAGACGCTCGGAGGGATGTATGCGGGCAGGGCGAAACGGGGGGCGCGGTCTGGCCATGGTGCTGGGGCTGTGTGCGCTGCTGGTGGGCTGTGGTGACGAGGCTCCGCCAGCGCAGGCGAATGCTGCGCAGAGCGTGCCGCAGGATACGGCGTTGGCCCAGCTGTATGGTGCCAGCTGCAAGCAGTGCCACGCCAACCCGGCCGCCGGGGCGCCGCTGACCGGCGATACCGCAGCCTGGGCGCCGCGCCTGCAGAAGGGCATGGGCACCTTGCTGGATCACAGCATCAACGGCTTCCAGGGCATGCCGCCGCTGGGCCTGTGCATGCAGTGCACGGAGGCCGATTTCAGCGCGCTGATCGCATTCATGGCGGCCGCGCCGCAGCCTGCGGAGGGCCACTGATATGGTTTCCCGTCGTCAGCTGTTGCAACGCGCCAGCCTGCTGGGCGCCTGCCTGGCCTTGCCGGCTCGCTCGCTGTGGGCCGCGGAAACGCCGCGGCCGATTCCCTGGCGCAACTGGTCTGGCGTGCAGAGTTGTCTGCCGCTGGAGCGCCTGGCGCCGAAGAGCTTGGACGAGCTGGTGCAGGTCATCCGCAAGGCCTCGGGCAAGATTCGCCCGGTCGGCTCCGGACATTCCTTCAGCGCGCTGGTGCCCACCGACGACACCCTGCTGTCGCTGGCCAACTTCACCGGGCTGCTGGCGCATGATGCGCAGAGCCTGCAGGCGGAGTTCGGCAGTGGCACGCCGATGTCGACCATGGGGGCGCCGCTCAAGGAGGTCGGCCAGGCGCTGATCAACATGGCCGACACCGATTACCAGACCCTGGCCGGGGCGATTTCCACCTCGACCCACGGCACCGGCATCGGCTTCGGTTCCTACTCTTCCAATGTCTGCGGCCTGCAGTTGGTCAGCGCCGCCGGCGAGGTGCTCGACTGCAGCCGCGAGCAGCATCCCGAGCTGTTCAATGCGGCGCGTGTCTCGCTCGGCGCGCTGGGCGTGGTGACCAAGGTGCGCATGCAGAACCGCGCCGCCTTCCGCCTGCGCGAGCGCCAGTGGCTGGGCAAGACCGAGGAGCTGCTGGAGGACATCGACAACCTCAAGCGCGACAACCAGCACTGGGAGATGCTGGTGGTGACCCACTCCGACTACGCCCTGGCGGTGGCGCTGAACGAGACCGAGGACCCGAGCACGCCGCCGGTGTCGCCGGACGAGGAGGGCGGCAACGGCTTCATCGACTTCATCGAGGGCCTGGACAAGTACCTGAACGAGTCGCCCGATCTGCGCCGCAGCCTGCTCAACAACATGCGCCATCTGGCCAGTTTTGACGACCGGGTGGATGCCTCCTACGAGATCTTCGCCAACGTGCGCAACGTGCGCTTCAACGAGATGGAGTACTCGGTGCCGGCCGAGCACGGCCCGGCCTGCCTGCGCGAGATCCTCAAGCGCATCGACGATGGCAACCTGCGCACCTGGATGCCGGTCGAGTACCGCTACGTGAAGGCCGACGACATTCCCCTGAGCATGTTCGAGGGCCGCGATAGCTGCGCGATCTCGATCCACCAGCACCACTCGATGGACCATCGCGACTTCTTCGCCGCCATCGAGCCGATCTTCTGGAAATATGCGGGTCGGCCGCACTGGGGCAAGCTGCATAGCCTGGGCGCGCGCCAGCTGGCGGCGCTGTATCCACGCTGGAAGGAGTTCACCGAGCTGCGCCAGGAAATCGATCCGCACGGGCGCTTCGTCAATGCGCATTTGGCCGGTGTGTTCGGCCTCAACATTGGATAAGGGGGCGCCATGAAGCGACGCACACTCGTGCTGGCCGGCCTGGGCGCTGGCGGATTGCTGGCCGCCGCCTGGCTGCGCCCCGGTGACCGGGGCCAGCCTCACGATGCCTATTTCCAGGCGCTGAACCAGGAGCTCAAGACCAACGGGCCAATGCGCCCGAGCCTGCTGATCGACCTCGACCGCCTCGACCACAATATCGAGGTGGTGCGCCAGTTCCTCGCCCGCAGCGGCAAACAGCTGCGCCTGGTGGAGAAATCGCTGCCGGCGCCCGACCTGCTGCGCTACGTCGGCGAGCGCATCGGCACGCGGCGGCTGATGTCCTTCCACCAGCCCTTCCTCAATCACGATGCACAGCTGTTCCCCGAGGCTGACATCCTGCTCGGCAAGCCGCTGCCGGTGCGCTCGGCGCAGCTGTTCTACCAGCAGCACCGCGGCCCCTTCGATCCGGCAAAACAACTGCAGTGGCTGATCGACACTCCCGAGCGCCTGCAGCAGTACCTGGCGCTGGCCCAGGGCCTGGGCACGCGGCTACGCATCAACATCGAACTCGATGTGGGCCTGCATCGCGGCGGAGTCAGCGATACGCAGGTGCTTGGGCAGCTGCTGCAGCTGATCGCGGATAACCCACAGCACTTGGAGTTCGCCGGCTTCATGGGTTACGACCCCTTCGTCGGCATGAACCTGCCTTCCGTGCTCGGCAGCCAGGACGAACTGCTGGCCAAGGTCATGGCTCTGTACCAGGGCTATGTCGACTTCACCCGCCAGCGCTTCCCGGCGCTGTGGCGCGAGGGCCTGACCCTGAATACCGCCGGCAGCCCCAGCTACCGGGCTCACGAACAGGAGCGGTTGAGTAGCGAGGTGGCCATCGGCACCGGCCTGCTCAAGCCCAGCCACTACGACCTGCCATCGCTGGCCGAGCATCAGCCGGCGGTGTACATCGCCACGCCGGTGCTCAAGCGCACGGGCGCGCTGCGCATTCCGGCGCTGGATGAGAAGTCGCGGCTGTTCTCCTGGTGGGACGTCAACCAGCGCGAGACCTTCTTCATCTACGGCGGCAACTGGCAGGCCGACCTGGCCTCGCCTGCCGGGCTGCAGCTGAGTGGCCTGTACGGGCGTAGCTCGAACCAGGAACTGGTCAACGGCTCGCCGGCGGTGGGCCTGGCGGTGGATGACCAGGTGTTCCTGCGGCCGGTCCAGAGCGAGGCGGTGCTGCTGCAGTTCGGCGATCTGCTGGCCGTGCGCGGCGGCAAGATCGTCGAGCGCTGGCCGGTGTATTCGGAGTAAATCCTCCCCTCTCTCCTTGGGAGAGGGGCCGGGGGGGAGGGGCTCGCCGACCACTCCGAGTTGCCTGCAAATCCCTCACCCTAGCCCTCTCCCAGGGGGAGAGGGCATCTGCTCTAAGCGTTCTCAATCGAGCTGAGCGATCCGCTGCTTCGCCGCACGCGGGGCCACGCCGGTCCAGCGTTTGAAGGCGCGGCGGAAGTTGCGCACGTCGCTGAAGCCGGTCTCGGCGGCCACGTCGATCAGCCGGCTGTCGCGGTGGCTGAGCAGTGCCAGGGCCTTGGCCCGGCGCAGCGAGTCGACGATGCCGTGGTAGGACAGTCCTGCATCGCCGATGCGCCGGCGCAGGGTGCGTTCGCCGAGGTTGAGCTGCTGCGCCAGCTCGGCCAGCTGCGGCGGGTTGCCGAGGTTCTTGCGCACCTCGCGCTGGATGGTTTCGATCAGGTCGGACATACCCTGGTCGCCCCAGCGTGCACTGTCCAGCAGCTCGGCGATCTCGGCGGCGACGTAGTCGTCGCGGGTCGGCAGCGGCAACTCCAACAGGCGCGCGTCGAACTGGATCAGGTTGTGCCCGGCGGCGAATTTCAGCGGGCAGCGGAAGATGTCCGCATAGCGCTCGGCGTGGGGCGGGCGCGGATATTCCAGTTCGACGCAGTCGAGGGTCAGGTCCTGGCCGGACAGATGACGGACGATGGCCAGCGCGCTGGAGAAGGCTTCCTCCAGGTAGAACACCGAGACCTCCGGATCGAAGAAGCGCGTGCTGGCCTGCATCCGGCAACGCCCGCCGCGTATCTCCATCTCGCAGTCGAGCAGGGCGCCGGTGTGGCGCTGGTAGCGGATGGCCAGGTCCAGCGCCTCGCCCAGGGTCGGGCTGGCGAGCATGGCCATGCCGACCAGGCCCCAGGACACGGCTGTCTGCCGGCTGCCCACGGCCAGCCCCAGGCCACTGTCGCCCAGGCTGTGCAGGGCGCGGCGCACCAGCAGGTAGCTCTGCCGGTAGGACAGGCGATAGTCGGGTTGCTTGAGGTCGTCCGGCTCGAAACCCAGGCCGCGGCAGAGCATGGCCGGGTCGCGACCGAGGGCGGCCACGTGCTGCAGGAGGAAACGGGAGATCTGCGGCGGGGCCGAGGCCTCCGAGTAACGCGGATCGGCGATGGGCTTCATGGTCACGCTCCCAGCAGGGAAGTCGTTGAGCGGCGGCGGGCGCCTGGTTCTTGTTGTTATGCGGCGCGCGTCTGCGCGCCGGGTTGCATAGTTAGCACGGTGCCCGTACGCCGGGCTAGTAGGCGCCCAGTTCGGCGGCCTGCTCGCCAGCGGCATGGCTGTTGGCGGCGCGGGCCTGGTCCTGGCGCAGGCGCTGGCCGGCGATCAGGCGTACCCACCAGGGCACCTTCTTCACCTTCCCGCCGCCTAGGCGTGCCAGCACATAGGCCATGGCGCATTTCTCGAACAGCTCGGCGTTGAACAGCATGCGGTTGCGCGTCACGCCCAGGGCCAGCAGGCGGCCTTCGAGCGGCCCGGCGTTGCCGCCGCCGGCCAGCAGCTTGGGCAGCTGCTCGCTGCTCGCTGGTGCCCAGGAGCGACCGATATGCCGCGCCTGTTCATCGAACACCGAGGGCATCGTCTCGCCCAGTTGCTGCAGCTGCAGGCTCCAGCGCGGGCTGAGCAGCGCCGCTGCGCCGATATCGCCGCGCAGGCGGTAGAGCCGCGCGTGCAGGCCGGCCACGCCAGCATCACCCTGGCCCAGTTCGACCTCGCGCGGCGCCTCGCCATAGACCTGCAGCAGGATGCGCCCGGTGCCGGGCAGCAGCAGCGACAGGCTGTCGCCGGCGTCGTTGAACAGGCCCTTGGCGGCCAGGCGCTGGCTGGCCTGGTGCAGCTCGTCGTGCAGGCTCATACCAGTTTGAACACGTCTTCGAAGCGGTTCAGCGCCTCGTCGATGATCTCGTCGCTGTCGGCGGCGCTGGTGTACATGCGGCTGCCGGCCAGGGTTACGAGGCCGTGGGCCATGTAGGCGGCGCCCATCTCTTCCATCATGTGCTTGCGTGGGTTGACCTCGCGCAGCAGCTGGATCGGGTTGCGCACGTTGAGCAGCAGCACGCCGGAGGTTTGCAGGTGCACCACCGAGCCCTGGTTGTAGACCACATAAGGCAGGCCCAGACGCTCGATGATCTGGCCGAGGCCAGCGGTCAGGCGGTCACCGGCGCGGCCGGCGATGGCAGGGGCGTTGCGTCGCTCGATCTCCAGCAGGCTGTGGTAGCCGGCCACGCAGGACAGTGGGTTGGCGGTCAGGGTGCCGCCGACGAAGGCGCGCTTGGTCTGCTTGCCGCCGATGCCGCCGGCCAGCAGCATCATTACTTCGCGCCGGCCGCCGATGCCGCCGGCCATGGGGTAGCCGCCGGTCAGGCACTTGCCGAAGATGGTCAAGTCAGGCCGCACGTTGAAGTAGCCCTGGGCGCCGGACAGGCCGACGCGGAAGCCACTGACCACTTCGTCGAAGATCAGCAGCGCGCCGAACTCGTCGCACAGCTTGCGCAGGTTGGCGTTGAACTCGCGGTGTGCCGGGCGAGTGCCGCTCTCCGGGCCGAGCGGCTCGACGATGATCGCCGCGGTGCCGCCGCGCAGGCGGTTGATCTGCAGGCGTCGGCGAATGGCAGCCAGGTCGTTGGGGAAGCTCTCCTGGGTGTGCGAGGTGGCGCCGCGCGGAATGCCGATGGCCTCGCGCCGGCCGGTGCCGGGGATGCGCATGCCGTACACCAGCTGGTCGCTCCAGCCGTGGTAGGCGCCGCCGATCTTGATCACCCATTTCTTGCCGGTGTAGGCGCGGGCCAGGCGGATGGCGCCCATCACCGACTCGGTGCCGGAGGAGAGCATGCGGAACATCTCCACCGACGGCACCATGCGGCACACCAGTTCGGCCAGCTTGACCTCGTACTCGTGCAGCAGGCCGGTGACCGGGCCGCAGTCGCGCAGGGTCTCGATGATCTTCTCCTGCACCACCGCATCGTTGCTGCCGAGCAGGGTCGGGCCGCCGGCCTGGAGGAAGTCGATGTAGCGGTTGCCGTCGACGTCCTCCAGGTGCGCGCCCTGGGCACTCTTCATCGCCAGCGGGAAGGGGTAGTTGAACGCCAGGTTGTGCTGCACGCCGCCGGGGATCACCGTGGCGGCCTGCTCGGCCAGGTGCTTGGAGCCCTGGCACTGCTGCTCGAAGTAGCCGAGCACCTTGTCCATGTGCTCGCGGCGGATCGGCCGGATCGGCTGTTTGATCAGCGTCTTCAGACGCGCGTCGATGGCATCGGTGTCCGGCCAGTGGCTGATGCCGGAGGTGCTGGTCAGTTCGGTGGAGGCGTTCATGGCTGATCCTCTTCTTTGGCAGGCGGTTGAAACTACCTGCGTGGTCTGGCCGTCGTTAAAACCGGCCTCAAAAATGCTCATTTACAGCGCGTAAACTGCGCTTTTTTCGGCCGCTTTTGCCTAGGCCAGCCTGCCTCGCCTACGTTTCAACCGTCTGCCAGGAATTCGAGCGTCTGTCGGTGCAGGCGGTTATCGGGTTGCGCAGCCAGGGCGCGGCGGAACCAGGCGATGGCTTCCTGCTCCAGCAGGCGCACCACGGCGCAGGCATCTTCCAGGGTCGCGCCGAGGCAGACGGCGCCGTGGTTACGCATCAGGTAGGCATTGAGATCGGCGCGGATGCGCTTGCCGACGTTGGCGGCCAGCCAACTGGTGCCGGAGGGCGCGTAGGCGCACATCGGCACCTCGGCGCCGATCAGCCGGCGCGCCTCCGCGCCGTGCATCGGTAGTGGCTGGTCGAGCAGGGTGAAGGCGCTGGCCACCGGCTGGTGGGTGTGCACGCTGGCCATGCAGTCCGGCCGCGCCTGCAGTGCGCGGGCATGCAGGCCGCTTTCCACCGAGGGTTTGCCGGTGCCGGAGATCTGCTCGAGGCTGTCCAGGCGCAGTACGCAGATATCGTCCGCGCTCATCGCGTAGTAGTCGCTGGCCGAGGGCGTGACGGCGAAGCGCTCGGCGTCGATGCGCAGCGCCAGGTTGCCACCGACGCCGGCCAGGTAGCCCTGATCGGCCAGGGCCACGGCGGTACGCACCACCGCCTCGCGGGCTTGGCGCTCGTTCATCGTTGGCCTCCATGGAGCTTGGCGTAGAAGGGCGCCAGCGCCTTGTGCGCGGCGCGGAAGGTGGCGTAGCTGTCGGCGTAGCGCTGGCGATGCACGGCCTGCGGCTCGAAGCGGCGGCGGATGGCGACCCGCTCGGGGATGTCGGAAAACTTCATGGCGCCGATGCCGACTGCGGCGAGGAAGGCTGCGCCGCGGGCGTTGGCCTGGATCGGTTGCTCGGGCTGCAGCACGCTGATGTCCAGGGCGTCGGCGAAGATCTGGCTCCATACATCGGACTGACCGCCGCCGCCGACCAGGGTGATGCTGTCCGGCCGGGTGCCGAGGAAGCTGCGCACCGACTCCATCATCCAGCGGGTATTGAGCGCCACGCCTTCGAGGAAGGCGCGCACCATGTCTTCGCGGGCGTGCTCCAGGGTCAGGTTGAGCAGGCCGGCGCGCAGGTTGCTGTCGTCCACCGGGGTGCGCTCGCCCATCAGCCAGGGCAGGTAGAGCAGGCCGCGGGCACCGGCCGGTACGCCGGCGGCGATCTCGTCGAGGATGCGGTAGACGTCCGGGCCGGCCTCGTTCTGCAGCAGCGCATCCTTGGCGTAGAGGATGCGGTCGCGCAGGAAGCTGAGGTTGGCGCCGGCGGCGGACTGCATGGCCATCATCAGGTAGCGGTCGGGCAGGGCGCAGGGCACGGCAGCGAGCTGGCGGCGCACGTCGGTCTTCTTGCGCGGCACATGGGCGCCGATCCACGACGAGGTGCCGACGTACAGGTGCAGGGCGTTGTCCGCCACCGCACCGGAGCCCAGCGCGGCGGCGGTGTTGTCCACTGCGCCGGCCACCACCGGCAGGTTGGCCGGCAGGCCGAGCTTCTCCGCCACGGCCGGGCGCAGGGTGCCGAGGATATCGCTGCAACGCACCAGCTCCGGCAGTTGCTCGCGGTTCAGCCCGGCCAGGCGCAGCAGGCCGTCGTCGTAGCGGATATTGGCCGGGTCACGGTTGTCGGTGGCCCAGGTGGTCAGCGCCGAATCCACGGTGGCGGCGGTACGCCCGGTCAGGCGCAGGTTCATGAAGTCGAGGACGTTGAGGAACTTGGCGGTGCGCGCGTACAGCTCGGGCATCTCGTCGCGGATGAAGGCGATGTGGCCGAACGGGTCCTTGCCGGACAGCGCCGGCGCACCGCCGGTGAGGCGCAGCCAGCGCCACAGCTTGAGCGGGTCGTAGCCGGCTACGCGCGGCAGGGCGCCGCCGACCTGGCGCTGCACGGCAGCCTGGCCGCGCATGTCCAGGTACAGCAGGGCACGGGCCAGCGGCTGGCCATCGTGGTCCACCGGCACGGTGGCCTCGCCCTGGCAGGAGCAGGCGATGGCGACGATGTTCGAACGGTTGATCTCGGGGCGCCGCAGCACCTCGGCGGCGCTGTCCTCGAAGGCGCGCCACCAGTCTTCCGGGCACTGCTCGACGCCGGAGCCGGGCAGCAAGTGGTTGCTCACGGCACGGAAGGCGAAGGCGCGCACCCGGCCATCCAGGCCGACCAGTGCGGTCTTGCAGCCGGAGCTGCCGAGGTCCACGGCCAGTACCAGCTCAGTCACGTTTTTCGCCTCGTTTGCATCGGCCTCTTCCCATTCTCCGAGAGTCGCGCTAAAACATAAGCATTGCTCATGTTTTCGAGAATGCTGTGGCCAACAAAAACTTGTCAAGCACCCCCGAAGCGAAACCTCGCACCCCGCGCGCTCCCAAGCAGGAGCGTAGCCAGGCGCGCTTCGAGTCGATCCTCAAGGTCGCCCTCGAGCTGATCGCGGCGCGTGGCTACGAGGCGGTGTCGATGCGCGAAATCGCTCGCGAGGCGGGCATGCCGATCGCCTCGCTGTACCTGTATTTCCCGACCAAGCTGGCGATCGTCCAGGAGGTTTGGCAGCGCTACACCAGCAGCGTTAGCGAGCGTCTGCAGGCGGACCTGCAGCTGATCATCGACCCTGAGGGCGGTGGTGATGCTGGCCTGCTGATCGAGCGCCTGATCGACCTGATGGTGGAGATCCAGGTCAGCCATCCTGGCTTCGTCGAGGTGTGGGGTTGCGTGGCCGCGGCGCCGGAGCTGCGCGAGCTGAATCAGGCCGACACCCTGGCCACCGCCAGCATGGTCGCCATGGCGATTCGCAGCGCGCATCCGCATGTCGATCCGGAGCAGGCCGAGGGTCTGGCGCTGGTGCTGTGCGAGGGCGGCAGCTCGGTGACCAAGCTGGCCCTGACCCTGCCGGCCGAGCAGCGCCAGCAGCGGGTGCAGCAGCTCAAACGCACCCTGCAGTTCATCTACAACAGCAGCCTCGAGGCCTTCGCCCGACAGGTGTAGTGGGGCTGCGCAGAGGGTTGCGCGGTACCTGTGTGGAAATGTTTCAAGGGCCTTTTCGGCGTCTTTTTTTGTCCGCCTTGGCCCCATGGAGGTTTTAGCAAGTCAGCTAGTTTCGCCACATCACCGCTAGGGGACAGCAGCATGTCGCATAACAAGAGCAAGATAGCGCTGGCAGTTGGATTAGGTATCTGGGGGATGCAGGCCCAGGCGTTCGAGATCGACACCGGGCCGAATGTCACTACGTCGCTGGAGAGTGTCGCCGAGTTCACCTCGGTGTATCGCACCAGTTCGCCCGAGCGCATCGAGCAGGGTGGGCAGAACGTCTTCATCAACAACAACGACGGCAGCGAGTACTACGACACCGGCTTTGTCTCCAACGAGTTCAAGCTGACTTCGGAGCTGCACGTGCGTACCGAACAGGACGGCCTGTTCGTCCGCGGTACCGCCTGGTACGACACCCAGATCATGGATCACGATCCCACGGGTGACGGCTTCGCGACGCACAACACCGACAGCGACGAGCGCTATCCCTCCGACCTGGAGAACCGCGCCGGCCATCGCGCGCGGCTGCTCGATGCCTACCTCTATACCAACCGTTATGTCGGCGAAATGCCTTACAGCCTGCGTCTGGGGCGGCAGGTGATCAACTGGGGCGAGGGCATCTTCTATGCCGACGGCCTCAACGTGATCAACCCGGTGGACATCGGTCGCGTGGTGTTGCCCAACGCCAGCCTCAAGGATGCGCTGCTGCCGACCAACATGATTTCCGGCCAGCTCGGCCTGACCGATGCGCTCAACGTCGAGGCGTTCTATGGCCTGGAGTGGAAGGGCCATGAGCTGATTCCGACCGGCGCCTTCCTCAATAACCAGGACTACTTCGGCAAGGGCAGTAACGGCGTGCTGGCCGATCTGCGCAATGACCTGGCTATGTTGGGGATACCCGACATGCTGGTGCCCGGGCTTAACGGCGAAGACGGCATCGTCGCCGGTGCCCGTTACGGCCGTGAGCATGACGCCCGCGACGACGGTCAGTTCGGTGTGGCTCTGCGTTACCTGGCCGAGGACTGGAACAACACCGAGTTCAGCCTCTACTACCTCAACTACCACAGCAAGGTGCCCTTCCTGCGGGTACAGAAGGGCGAATCCTTTGCCTGTAGTGGTGGTGGTACCGGTGGTCGTTTCACCGATCTCTGTGGACTGGCAAATCTGACTCTCGACCCAGCTCTGTTCGGGTTGACCGATGGCCTGGCTCTGCTCGACAGCACTTATTACGACTTCATCTATCCCGAAGACATCCGTCTGTTCGGCCTGAGCGTGTCCGGCACTGTGGGCGACACCAGCGTCGCTGGCGAGCTGACCTACCGGCCCAATGCGCCACTGGAGCCGGCGATGACCTATGAGCTGGAGCAGATGGCCAATGCCGCGCTGGGGGCAGGTGGCGCCAGTGGCGGCAGTATCGACCTGGGTGTGTTCGGAGATGGCTCGGCCAACGACCCGCGCCGCTACATTGACCTGTACAAGCGCGACGAGCTGTTCACCGGCTCGCTGTCCATCATCCACACCTTCGGCCCCACGGGCGGGCTGGATGACCTGATGCTGCTGGCCGAGGCCGCCTTCAACTACATCCCCGGCAGCCTGCTGGATACGCCCAACTACGCGTACCTGGACTCCTTCGCCTGGGGTTACACGGTGAACCTCTCCGGCCTGATCCAGGACGTGAAGCCCAACTTCGACCTGATGCCTGGCATCACCTTCCGCCAGGACGTGTCCGGCACCTCGCCGGCGCTCAACGAGAACTTCATCCAGGGGCGCAAGTCCGCCACCCTCGAGCTGGGTGCCAAGTACGGCCAGAAGCTGGCCGGCAAGCTGGCGTACACCTCGTTCTGGGGCGCGCGCAAGGACAACGCGCTGATCGACCGCGACCACGTCGCCCTCAACGTCTCCTACTCCTTCTGACGGCGGAATATCACCATGATCAGAACAGCTTTGTGTGCCTCTTCCGTCCTGCTCTCCCTCGGTCTGCTGCTGCCGCTGGCGGCCCAGGCCAAGGTGAGTGCCGAGCAGGCGGCGCAGCTCGGAACCAGCCTGACGGCCTTCGGCGCCGAGCGTCAGGGCGATGCCGCCAAGGGCATCCCTGATGCGGGTACTGGCCTGCAGGCGCCGGCCGGTTACAGCCCGGGTGGCTTCCATGTCGACCCCTTCGCCGGCGAGCAGCCGCTGCGTGTCATCGATGCGCAGAACATGGCGGCCGATGACGGCAACCTCAGTCCCGGGGTGAAGGCGCTGCTCAAGGCCTACCCGCAGAGCTTCAAGGTGCCGGTGTATCCCAGCCATCGCAGCTTCGCCGCGCCCAGCGACATCGCTGCCAACACTCGCCGTAATGCCGAGCAGGCGACCCTGGCCGAGGGCGGCAACGGGCTCAAGGACGCCTATGCCGGCATTCCCTTCCCGATCCCGGCGGATGGCCGCGAGGCGATCTGGAACCACATCGCCCGCTGGCAGGGTCGCTACATCGACGAGGTGTCGGTGACCGCCCAGGTCACCACCAGCGGCAGCTATTCCATCCTGCGCGAGCGCATCCAGCTGCTCTCCAACTACTACAACCCGAAGAAGAACGCCGGCAGCCTGGACAACATGCTGTATTCCTTCGCCAGCGAACTGCTGCCGCCATCGCGCGACGTCGGCCGGGCGCTGCTGGTGCACGAGACCATCGACCAGGTCGCCGAGCCGCGCTCGGCGTGGATCTACAACCCCGGCCAGCGCCGCGTGCGCCGCGCGCCGACCCTGGCCTACGACACGCCGATCGACGGCATCTACGCCGACGACACCGACATGTACAACGGCGCCACCGACCGCTACGACTGGAAGCTGGTCGGCAAGCAGAGCCTACTGGTGCCCTACCACAACTATGCGATGGAGAAACCGGGGCTGAAGGTCGACGAGCTGGTCAAGCCCGGCCATCTCAACAGCGACCTGAGCCGCTGGGAAATGCACCGCGTGTGGGTGGTCGAGGCGACCCTGCGTCCGGGCCAGCGCCACGTGCATGCCAAGCGCCGCTTCTACCTGGACGAGGACAGCTGGTACGCCCTGATGGTGGAGAACTACGACGCCCGCGGCGAGCTGTGGCACGTCAACCTGGCCTTCAGCAAGAACGCCTACGAGGTGCCCAGCATCACCCCGGTGAACCTGGTCTACCACGACCTGATCGCCCGCACCTACACGGTGATCGGCTTGCGCAACAACGAGAAGGCGCCGCGCCAGTTCCTCCTCACGCCGCCGCCGGAGAACTACTTCACCCCGGCCAGCCTGCGCCGCAAGGGCACCCAGTAGGCCAAGCGGTAGTGACGTACCGCCCTGAAACCCGCAAAATGGCCCTTTCGCCCCGGATTCGTCCGGGGTTTTCGTCGGGTCAGTCGGGGCTCTTTCTTAAGATATGCGAATGCGCTTGTTACTGCTGGGAGGGGGCAATGCCCTGGGCCAGGCGCTGGTGCGCCAGGGTGCCGAGGAAGACATCGGCTTCCTTGCGCCACGTCCGCCGGAAGGTGGCTGGGACCGCGCGAGCCTGACCCAGCTGCTCGACGAGACCCGCCCGGATGCAGTGATCAACCTCGCCTACTACTTCGACTGGTTCCAGGCCGAGGGCTTCGACGCGGCGCGTTTCGCCGTGCAGGAGCGCGCCATGGAGCGCCTCGCCGAGCTCTGCCAGCACCACAACATCGTCCTGCTGCAGCCCTCCAGCTACCGGGTGTTCGACGGCTCGCGCGCCACCGCCTACAGCGAGAAGGACGAGCCCGTGCCGCTGGGTCTGCGTGGCCAGGCCCTGCTGCGTATCGAACAATGCGTGCGCGCTACCTGCCCGCGGCATGTGCTGCTGCGCTTCGGCTGGCTGCTCGACGACAGTGCCGAGGGCCTGCTCGGGCGCTTCTTGCGCCGCGCCGAGCACGGTGAGGAACTGCTGATGGCCGATGACCGGCGCGGTAACCCGACGCCGGTCGATGACGCCGCGCGGGTGATCCTCGCGGTGCTCAAGCAGCTGGATTGCCAGAGCCCGCTGTGGGGCGTCTATCACTACGGCGGCCACGAGGCCACCACGCCGCTGGCCCTGGGCCAGGCGCTGATCGGCGAGGCGCGTGGCCTGCAGCCGCTCAAGGTGCACGAGGTCGGTGCCCAGGCTCACGCCGCGCGCGCCGATGCCGCCGAGGAGCCGCAGCACGCGGTGCTGGCCTGCAAGAAGATCCTGCACACCTTCGGCATCAAGCCGCGGGCCTGGCGCGCCAGCCTGCCGGCCCTGCTGGGCCGCTACTATCGTCACGTCTGATTCGTTTTCGAGAACCCCATGTCCGACTCTCTGATCCTGGTTACCGGCGGCGCCGGCTTCATCGGCTCCCATCTGTGCGATGCACTGCTGGTGGCCGGTCATCGGGTGCGCGTGCTGGACGACCTGTCCACCGGCAAGCGCAGCAACCTGGCGTTGCATGACACGCGTCTGGAACTGATCGAGGGCAACGTGGCCGACGCCGCGCTGGTGCGCCGCGCCATGGCCGATTGCAGTGCGGTGGTGCACCTGGCCGCAGTGGCCTCGGTGCAGGCCTCGGTGGACGACCCGGTGAGCACCCACCAGAGCAATTTCGTCGGCACCCTGAATGTCTGCGAGGCCATGCGCGAGGCGGGTGTGCGCCGCGTGGTGTTCGCCTCCAGCGCCGCCGTGTACGGCAACAACGGCGAGGGCGTGGCGGTCAGCGAAGACACCGCCAAGGCGCCGCTCACGCCCTATGCCGCCGACAAGCTGGCCAGCGAGCACTACCTGGACTTCTATCGCCGCGAGCATGGCTTCACGCCGGCGATCTTCCGCTTCTTCAATATCTTCGGCCCGCGCCAGGACCCGTCCTCGCCCTATTCCGGGGTGATCAGCATCTTCACCGAGCGTGCCCAGAATGGTGTGCCGATCACGGTGTTCGGCGATGGCGAGCAGACCCGCGACTTCTTCTATGTCGCCGATCTGGTGCCGTTGCTGGTGCAGGCGCTGGAAAAGGACACG
This sequence comes from Pseudomonas sp. ML96, assembly GCF_000761545.1. Lineage (GTDB taxonomy): Bacteria > Pseudomonadota > Gammaproteobacteria > Pseudomonadales > Pseudomonadaceae > Aquipseudomonas. The sequence goes on from NZ_JPMY01000028.1 coordinate 44,622, forward strand.
GCCGAGCCCGGTGCGGTGAACGTCGGGCACAATCAGTCGGTCAGCCTCAACCAACTGCTGCAGGCTATCGGCGAGGTACTCGGCGGTCTGCCAGAGGTCAGTTATGGTCCGGCGCGGGCTGGCGATATCCGCCACTCCAAGGCCGATAACACGCTGCTGCAGCAGCGCTACCAGCTGGCTCCGGCCACGCCGCTGCGCGATGGCCTGGCGCACCTGCTGGGTAAATAACGGTTTCGCCCGTACAACAAAAAGCCCCGCATCCGCGGGGCTTTTTGTTGTACGGGCAGGCCGGAAACTTAGAACTTGTAACCCAGGCCGATCATGTAGACGAACGGGTCGACGTCGACATCCACCTCGACCTCACGACCACCGTAGTTGGTGCTGCCCTTGGTGTCGATGTCGATGTAGCGCACCTGGGCGTTGACCATCACGTTGTCGGTCAGCATGTAGTCCATGCCGACTTGTGCGGCCAGGCCCCAGGAATCGTCCAGGTCGAAGCCGCTGAAGCCCTTGTTCTCGGCTTCGCTGGTCAGCTCGGTGTCGAAGAACCAAGTGTAGTTGATGCCCGCGCCGACATAGGGCTGGAAGGCCGAGGCGGCATCCAGCGGGTAGTACACAACGCTCAGGGTCGGCGGCAGGTGTTTGAGCTCACCGAGCTTGCCGTTGAGACCGGCGAACGGGCCGGGCATGCCCTTGACGCCGACGTTGTGGGTGAACGGAGTGGCGGCCAGCAGTTCGACGCCGACGTGGTCGGTGACCATGTAGGCGAAGTTCAGGCCCAGCTGGGTGTCGCTGTCCAGAGTGGCCTTGGTGCCGGCCACGTCGGTGTTGAGGGCGCCGACCCAGATGTCGCTGCTACTTTCGTGCGGGTCGACGGTCACGGCGCCGGCGCGCAGGATGATGTCACCGGCCTTGTGGGCCTGGGCCAGCGGGGCGGCCAGGGCAAGGGCAATCAGGGAAGTGGCGAGCAGTGTTTTCTTCATCTTGGGGCTCCGAGGGAGTCAGCAATGTGTGTTGGCTGACTGTCATGCTACGGAGCGCCATGGATGATCTCTTGACCTGGCTCAATGGCCGCGCACGGCAAGGTGCGGCGGCCTGTCGCACTACATTTCGTAGGGATAGATCTTCTCGGCTTCCATCTGGTAGCCGGCGGTGCCCATCTCGCTGCTGTGCGCGCCGACCTTGAGCGAGCCCTCAATCCAGAACGGCTGGTACAGCGCATCCATCAGCACGCCCAGCTCGCTGGTGACGTGGACGATCTGGTTGGACGGCGGCGGCGGCACATGGATGCAGGCGCCGAAGTAGGGCACGAAGAGGAACTCGGTTACCCGGCCTTCCTCGGTCACGTCCAGCGGCACGATATAGCCGGGCAGCTTGATGCGCTGGCCATCCAGCTCCTCGACCACCGGCGCGTCCGGCGCCGACTGCTGGGCGGCCGGGGCGCTCTCGGCGGCCAGGGCGTCGGCCAGTTGCGATAGATCGTGCATCGGCGCCTGCTGCGCCGGCTGCGGCGGTGCATCTGCCGGGACCATCTCGCTCCAGGTCAGCTCGCGGGTTTCAGCGGCCCACAGCGGGCTGGCGATGGCGAGCAGCAGGGCGAACAACAGATGGCGCATGGGCAACCTCATAGACGAATGGACAGGCCGTCGGCCAGCGACTGCCGATAGGCGCGCCAGGCTGGCACAGCGCCCATCAGCAGGGCGGCGCCCAGAATAGCGCCGAGCAGGCTCCACTCATAGGCGCTGGGCAGCGCCAGCGGCAGATACAGGCCATATTGCGCCTGCACCCAGCCCTGGCTGACGGCGATGCCGCCGTACAGCAGGGCCAGGCCCAGAGCCGCACCGGCCGCGGCCAGCACCAGTGCCTCCAGCACCAGCAGCCCGGCGATATGCCAGGGCCGTGCGCCCACCGAGCGCAGGATGGCCATCTCGCGGCGGCGTTCGTTGAGGCTGGTGAGGATGGCGGTGAGCATGCCGATCAGGCCGGTCAGCACGACGAACAGCGAGACCACGAACAGCGCCTTCTCCGCCGTCCCCATCAGGCTCCACAGCTCCTGCAGGGCCACGCCGGGGAGGATCGCCAGCAGCGGCTCGCCGCGGAATTCGTTGACCTGGCGTTGCACGGCGAAGGTGGCGACCTTGCTCTTCAGACCGAGCAGCACGGCAGTGATGGCTTTGGGCTGCAGGTGCATGTCGCGCGCCTGTTCGGCCGAGACCTTGGCGTTGCCGCGCGCCGGCATGCCGTTCTGCCAGTCGACGTGCAGCGCTTCCATGCCCTCCAGCGAGATGTGCAGGGTGCGGTCCACCGGCGTGCCGGTGCGAGCGAGGATGCCGACCACGGTGAAGGGCTTGTCGTCGTGCTGGGTCAGGCTGACGGTGGCCACGCCATGGGCCAGGACGATCTGGTCGCCGAGCTGGTAATTCAGCGCCTCGGCCACCTCGGCACCGAGCACCACCTCGAACAGGTCGGTGAAGGGCTTGCCCTGGGCCAGTTGCAGCGGCTGGGCGCGGCCGTAGCGGTAGTGCTCGAAGTAGCCGGGGTCGGTGCCCAGCACCCGGTAGCCACGGTGCGAGTCACCCAGCGACAGCGGGATTGCCCACTTCACCTGCGGGTGTTTGGTCAGGGTCTCGAAACTGTCCCAGCGGATATTGTTGGTGGCGTTGCCGATGCGGAACACCGAGTACAGCAGCAGGTTCACCGAGCCCGAACGCGCGCCGACTATTAGGTCGGTGCCGCTGATGGTGCTGGCGAAGCTGGCGCGCGCCTCGGTGCGCACCCGTTCGACAGCCAGCAGCAGGCATACCGAGAGGGCGATGGCGAATACCGTGAGCAGCGCGGTGAAGCGGCGGTTGGCCAGGCTGGCCAGGGCGATGCGGAGCAGATGCATGTCAGACCTCCACCGGCTTGGCGGCACGGTTGAGTTCGGCCAGCGATACGCTGCGGTCGAACAGCGGCGACAGGCTCTGGTCGTGGCTGACGAACAGCAGGCTGGCACCGGCGGCGCGGCATTCGGCGAACAGCAACTGCAGGAAGGCCTCGCGGGCGTCATGGTCCAGCGCCGAGGTCGGCTCGTCGGCGATCACCAGCTCCGGCTGGCCGATCAGCGCGCGGGCGGCAGCCACCCGTTGCTGCTGGCCGATGGACAACGAGTCGGCGCGGCGTTCCAGCAACTCGGCCTTCAGCCCCAGATGTTCGAGCAGTTGCGCGGCGGCCCCATCGACACTGCCGTGGCGTTCCTTGGCCCGCTGCGCGCGGCTCTTCGAGAAGCGGCAGGGCAGCTCGACGTTCTCGCGCACGGAGATGAACGGCAGCAGGTTGAACTGCTGGAAGATGTAGCCGGTGTGATCGACGCGGAAGCGGTCGCGGGCGCCGGAGGAAAGCGTTGCCAGCTCCTGGCCGAGCAGCTTGAGACTGCCGCGGCCGGGCTTCTGCACGCCGCCGAGCAGGCCGAGCAAGGTGGTCTTGCCGCTGCCGCTGGGGCCCTTGAGGAACAGGCTCTCGCCACGTTGCAGGGTGAAGGCGGGGATATCCAGCAGCTCGGCCTGGCCGGGCCAGGCGAAGCCGAGGTCGTTGAGTTCGATCAGTGCGTCGGGCATGGGCGATTCGCGCGTCGGAGAGGGCGACAGCTTAAAGGCAAGTAGACAGACGGCGCACCCGGCAGGTGCGCCGCGATGTGTCAGAAGCTCAAGCGCGAGTTGCTCGGGGTCAGCTCGGCGCCTTGCTGGCCGCCCGGGCCGATCAGCTGCACTTCGAGCTTCTCGGTGCCGGGGAAGGTGCCGAAGAAGCTGCCCAGCTCCAGGGTCTTCAGCGCCTCGGCATTAGCGCAGGTGAAGTGGTAGCTGGCGTCGATGTCGCTGTGGCCGTGTTCGTCGCCGTGCTCATGCTCTGCGTGCTCGGCGTAGCCGAACAGCGGGCTCTCCAGCTCGCTGTCCTGCAGCGCGCACTTGGCCTCGATCGGCAGGGCGAACAGTGCCTGCGGCTGCTCCAGGTGTTTGCGCGCGCTGGCGACCTTGGCCTTGTCGGCATCGCTCTTGGCTTCGTGCTCGAAGCCGACCAGGTTCATCGCCGGGCTCTCCAGCTGGATCTCCAGGGTCTGGCCATCCAGCGCCACATTGAGGCTGGCCACGCCGTGCTCGTGCGTGCCGAGGCTGCCGTGCTCCTCATGGGCATGATCGTGGTCGTGCACATGCTCATGGCTGTCGGCCTGGGCGATGGCGAAGGGCAGCAGAGCGAAGGGCAGGGCGAGCAGGGTGCGACGCATGGGGCAAACTCCGGCGATCAATTGTTAGGTTATGTTGTAACACTTAATCGCTGTGATTGGCCAGCCCCGGTCGGCATGGCAGCATGGCGGCCTGATGTTCTGGAGTGGGCGAGATGCTGCGAATCAAGGGGCGAGTCGGTGACTGGCCGGTGGACCTGACGGTGGAGATGGATGCCGAGGACTGGGCGCAACTGGCCGCCCATCTGCCGCTGGAGGCGGCGCCACCCGCCGTGGAGAAAGCCGCACCCGCGGCCGGCCCGAGCAACGATCTGTGGCCGCAGGCCCTGCAGCTGCTGCAGGCCGCTGGCAGCATGGAGGGGCCGCAGTTGCTCGGTGAGCTGGCTGCCCTGGCTGGCGGTGAGGCGGCTGGCAAACGCTTGCTGGTGCGCCTGCGCCATGCCCCGCAGGTGCAGATAGAAAACGGCGCCGAGGCGCCGCTGTATCGCTGGATCGGCTGATCAGCCGGCCTGATTGACCGTCACGCCCGGTGCGCCGCGTTCAAGTTGCGCGCGAATGGCATCGGGAATCGGTGTCTTGGTGAAGGCTTGGGCATCGACCATCACATAGGTGATCTCGCTGTGGGCGATGGCTGCCTGGTCGGCGTGGCGGCGAATGTCCACCTGCAGGGTGAAGGAGCTGTTGCCCAGGCGCAGGCTGCTGACTTCCAGCTGCAGCACGTCGTCGAAGCGCGCCGGTGCGCTCCAGTCGGTGACCATCCGCACCACCTGGCTGTCCAGGCCCTGCTCCAGCAGGGCCTGGTAGCTGCCGAACACGGCGCGGTAGAACTCGGTCGCCGCCACGTCGACGTAGTCGCCATAGCGGGCGTTGAACACCACCTGCTGGGCGTCGCACTCGCCGTAGCGCACCCGCAGCAGCAGGCGGAAGGGCGCCATCAGTAGATCGCCTGATACAGCTTGCGGCGGTACAGGGTCACCAGCGGGTGATCGTTGCCCAGCAGGTCGAACACCTGCAGCAGGGTCTTGTGAGCGATGCCCTCGGCATAGCTGCGATTACGCACGAACAGCTTGAGCAGGCCGTCCAGCGCTGCCTCGTATTGCTGGCGCGCCAGCTGCTGGATGGCCAGCTGGTAGGTCGCCTCGTCGTCGTTCGGGTCTTGTGCCAGGCGGCTCTTCAGCTCGGCACCATCCGGCAAGTCGGCGGCCTGGCGCAGGAAGGTCAGTTGCGCCTTGGCACCGGCCAGGGCCTGCTTGTGCTCGTCGCCCTTGACCGCGCCCAGCACCGCTTCGGCTTCGCCCAGCTCACCGCGTTCGGCCAGGCAGCGCGCATAGAGGATCAGCGCCGCAGCGTTCTCGTTGTTCTCGGTCAGCACCTGTTTGAGCAGGGCCTCGGCCTCGCCGAAGCGCTCCTCGGCGAACAGCGCCTGGGCGGTCTCCAGCGGGTCGGCGGCCAGCGGCGCCGGCTCGGCTACGTGTGGCTTGAGCATCTCGCGGATGGCCGATTCCGGCTGCGCACCGGCGAAGCCGTCGACCGGCTGGCCGTCCTTGAACAGCACCACGGTGGGCAGGCTGCGGATGCCGAAGCGGGCGACGATGTCCTGCTCCACATCGCAGTCGACCTTGGCCAGCAGCAGCTCACCGCGGAACTCCTCGGCGATCTTCGCCAGCAGCGGCATCAGCGCCTTGCACGGCGCGCACCACTCGGCCCAGAAGTCCACCAGCACCGGTTTGTGGAAGGAATTCTGGATCACCAGCTGCTCGAAGTTGGCGGCGCCGGATACGTCGAAGATGTAGGGGGTATCGCTCATGGTTTTTCTCGGAGAGGCGAAAGACTGGAACTATAAATGCGGGCACTGCCCGGCGGAAACAAGCCCGGCGTGCATCCGGGCCACGGCGGCTCAGCGTTTCGCGTGATACAGGCTGACGCTGCGGAACTCCGCCGGCTCGGCCAGATCCGGCCAGGTGCAGGCGTCGAGCAGGCCCAGGCGTTGGTACAGCGGATGCTGGAAGTCCTTGACCCGCGAGTCGGCCACCAGGGCTTCCTGGCCGCGAGTGAGGAAGGCGTCGAGCAGCGGCAGGTTGGCGCGGTCGTAGAGCACGTCGGCGACGATGATCAGGTCGAAGCGATCTTCCTCGGCGAAGAAGTCCAGCGAGTAGCTCAGCTGCACGCCATTCAGCTCGGCGTTGGCCCGGCAGGATTCGATGGCCAGCGGATCGAGGTCACAGGCCACCACTTCCGCCGCGCCGGCCTTGGCGGCGGCGATGGCCGCCACGCCGGAGCCGGCGCCGAAGTCCAGCACGCGCTTGCCGCGCACCCATTCCGGCTTCTCCGCCAGCCAGCGCGCCAGGGCCAGGCCGCTGGCCCAGCAGAAGCTCCAGTACGGCGGCTCCTCGAGGATGCGCCGGGTCTCTTCCGGGCTGAAGCTGCGGTCCATGTTGCTTGGGTCGACCAGCCACAGGCGGATATCGGTGCCGGGCAGGGTCTCGGCGCTCAGGCGGGCGTCGCCGAGCAGCTGTTGCAGGGCGTCCTGCAGGGCGGCGGGCGCGTTCATGGTGCGCTCACCAGGGCCAGGGCGCCGAAGTCGCGGCTGTCGGCCTGAGTCACCCGTTGCGGCGGCAGGCGCAGGATCAGGCGGCCGGACTGGCTGATGCGCGCGCGCAGTTCGACCCGCGCACCGACTGGGAAATACTGCGGATTGAACGGCAGGCGGAAGGGTAGCGCCTGGCCGTTGCCCGCCAGCTTGAGGCTGCCCAGCAGCTGTTGCGGGCGGTCGCGCTCGTCCACTACCAGTAGGGCCATCTCCACCTCGCTGCCGGCCGGCGGCGTCAGCAGGCTGCCGCGTAGCTCACGCATATGCGCTGGCAGCTCCTGCTCGATCGGTGCGGCTGGCGTGCTCGCTGCCGCTGGTTTGGCGGGCGCGGGCGGTGTGACGGGCTTGGGCGGCTCGCTGGCGCAGGCGGCCAGCAGCAAAAACAGGCAGGCGAGGGCAGGGCGGCGGGACATGGCGGCATCCGATGCGGCGGGTAATGCTGAAATAGCGCAAAAAGCGGGCGCCTGTATACCGCAAAGCCTGCGGCTTGTCTTGCCGGGACCATGCGCTACCATGGGCCACCTTTTCATGGATTGCCCGCCTGCCATGCACTGCCCCTTCTGCTCCGCCAACGACACCAAGGTCATCGACTCCCGCCTGGTCGCCGAGGGTGACCAGGTGCGCCGGCGCCGCGAATGCGTGGCCTGTGGCGAGCGCTTCACCACCTTCGAGACCGCCGAACTGGTGATGCCGCGCCTGATCAAGTCCGATGGCAGCCGCCAGCCCTTCGATGAAGACAAGCTGCGTGCCGGCATGCAGCGCGCGCTGGAGAAGCGCCCGGTCAGCATCGAGCGCCTGGAGGAGGCCATCGCCCACATCAAGCATCGCCTGCGCGCCACCGGCGAGCGCGAGATCAAGTCGCGGGTGCTCGGCGAGCTGGTGATGACCGAGCTGCAGAAGCTCGACGAAGTCGCCTATATCCGCTTCGCCTCGGTCTACCGGCGCTTCCAGGACCTCAACGAGTTCCGCGAGGAGATCGAGCGTCTGGCCCGCGAGCCTTCCAAGGAGTGAGCGTGGTCGATCAGCAATTCATGGCCCGCGCGCTGGAGCTGGCGCGCAAGGGGCTGTATTCCACCCATCCCAATCCGCGCGTCGGCTGCGTCATCGTCCAGGGCGACAAGATCGTCGGCGAGGGCTGGCACGCCAAGGCAGGCGAGCCGCATGCCGAGGTGCACGCGCTGCGCCAGGCCGGCGACAAGGCGCGTGGTGCCACCGCCTACGTCACTCTGGAGCCCTGCAGTCACCACGGCCGCACGCCGCCCTGCGCCGATGCGCTGGTGGCCGCCGGCGTGGCCCGCGTGGTGGCGGCTATGCAGGATCCCAATCCACAAGTCGCCGGGCGCGGCCTGCTGCGCCTGATGGGTGTCGGCATCGCCGTGCACAGCGGCGTGCTGGAGGCCGAGGCGCGCGAGCTCAATGCCGGCTTCATCAAACGCATGGAACAGGGCCTGCCGTTCGTGCGGGTCAAACTGGCCATGAGCCTGGATGGCCGCACCGCCATGGCCAGCGGCGAGAGCCAGTGGATCACCGGTCCCGAGGCGCGCGCCGCGGTGCAGCGCCTGCGCGCTCGTTCCAGTGTGGTGATCACCGGCGCCGACACCGTGCTCGCCGACCAGGCGCGGCTGACCGTGCGCGCCGAGGAACTGGGCCTGAACGCCGAGCTGACCGCCCTGGCCATCGATCGCCCGCCGCTGCGCGTGCTGGTCGACGGGCGCCTGCGTGTGCCGCTGGCGTCACCCTTCTTCCAGGCCGGCCCGGCGCTGGTCGCCACCTGTGCGGCGGCTTCTGCCCGCGAGCGTTTCACCGAGGAGCGCCACGAATTGCTGGCGCTGCCCGGCATCAACGGCCATGTCGACCTGCGCAAGCTGCTCACCGAGCTGGCGGGGCGGGGCGCCAACGAGGTGCTGGTCGAGGCCGGGCCCAAGCTGGCCGGTGCCTTTGCCCGCGCCGAGCTGGTCGACGAGTACCAGCTGTTCGTCGCGCCCAAGTTCCTCGGCTCCAGCGCGCGCCCGCTGCTGGACTGGCCGCTGGCGCGCATGGCCGAGGCGCAGGACCTGGAGATTCGCGATATCCGTGCGGTCGGCGGCGACTGGCGGATCACCGCTGTGCCCAAGCCGCGCTGAGGCATTTCGATAGCTTTGATCGAAGCGCCGCCATGCAGCGGCGCAGCAAATATGGTAAAAAGCCAGCCGCGGCCGCTCTGGTGGCTGCAACGTTCTCAGGGCGGGGTGTGATTCCCCACCGGCGGTAATGGCTCAGGCCTAGCCCGCGAGCGCTCGCCACGGCACCTGCCGCGCGAGGTCAGCAGACCCGGTGTGATTCCGGGGCCGACGGTATAGTCCGGATAAAGAGAGAGCGGGATTCCCTTCCGGGGCGCCGTCCGTCTGCGTCCGCGAAAATCCCTATCGATCGGCATTGCCCTGTTTTTGACCAAAACAGGAGATCATCCATGCTGCATTGCACCATTCACCGGGAGGACGCATGTTCACCGGCATAATCGAATCCATCGGTAGCATCCGCGCCATGACGCCCAAGGGCGGCGACGTGCGCGTCTACGTCGAGACCGGCAAGCTGGATCTGGGCGACGTCAAGCTGGGCGACAGCATCGCGGTCAATGGCGTGTGCCTGACCGCGGTCGAGCTGCCTGGCGACGGCTTCTGGGCCGATGTCAGCCGCGAGACCCTGGCGCGTACCGCCTTCATCGATCTGAAGGCCGGCAGCCGGGTCAACCTGGAGAAGGCCCTGACCCCGACCACCCGCCTCGGCGGTCACCTGGTCAGCGGCCACGTCGACGGCGTCGGCGAGATCGTCAAGCGCGAGGAAAATGCCCGCGCCATCCAGTTCACCGTGCGTGCACCGCGCGAGCTGGCCAAGTACATCGCGCTCAAGGGCTCGATCACCGTCGACGGCACCAGCCTGACGGTCAACGCCGTCAACGGCGCCGAGTTCGAGCTGACCATCGTGCCGCACACCCTGGTCGAAACCATCATGGCCGACTACCGGCCGGGACGTAAGGTCAACCTCGAGGTCGACCTGCTGGCGCGTTACCTGGAGCGCCTGCTGCTCGGCGACAAGGCCGCCGAACCCAACGCTTCCGGCATCAGCGAAGCCTTCCTCGCCGAACACGGCTACCTGAACAAGTGAGATTGCCAGCATGGCCCTGAATACCGCAGAAGAACTGATCGAAGACATCCGCGCCGGCAAGATGGTCATCCTCATGGATGACGAGGACCGCGAGAACGAAGGCGACATCATCATCGCCTCCGAATGCACCACCGCTGAGCACATCAACTTCATGGCCCGCTTCGCCCGTGGCCTGATCTGCATGCCGATGAGCCGCGAGCGCTGCGAGCTGCTCAAGCTGCCGCTGATGGCGCCGCGCAACGGCTCCGGCTTCGGCACCAAGTTCACCGTCTCCATCGAGGCTGCCGAAGGTGTGACCACCGGCATCTCCGCCGCCGACCGCGCACGCACTGTGCAGGCCGCCGTGGCCAAGAACGCGGTTGCCGACGATATCGTCAGCCCCGGCCACATCTTCCCGCTGATGGCTCAGCCCGGCGGCGTGCTGGCCCGCGCCGGCCACACCGAGGCGGCCTGCGACCTGGCGCGCATGGCCGGCTTCGAGCCTTCCGGCGTGATCTGCGAGATCATGAACGACGATGGCACCATGGCCCGTCGCCCGGAGCTGGAGAAGTTCGCCGCGGAGCACGGCCTGAAGATCGGTACCATCGCCGACCTGATCCACTACCGCCTGATCCACGAACGCACCGTCGAGCGCGTCAGTGAGCAGCCGCTGGACACCGAGCTGGGCCAGTTCACCCTGGTCACCTACCGTGACGGCGTGGAGAACACCGCGCACATGGCTCTGACCCTGGGCAAGGTGTGCGCCGAGGAGCCGACCCTGGTTCGCGTACACAACATGGAACCGCTGCGCGACCTGTTCCTGGTCAAGCAGCCCGGGCGTTGGAGCCTGCGCGCGGCGATGGCCGAAGTGGCCAAGGCCGGTAGCGGCGTGGTGCTGCTGCTCGGCAACCCGCTCACCGGCCCGGAGCTGTTCGCCCATCTGAACAAGCAGCCGACGCCGAGCCCTGCTACCTACAGCACCGTCGGTGCCGGCTCGCAGATCCTGCGTGATCTGGGTGTGCGCAAGATGCGCCTGATGAGCTCGCCGATGAAGTTCAACGCCATATCCGGCTTTGACCTGGAAGTTGTAGAATACCTGCCCGCCGAATAAGGCCCTGAGCCAGGAGTGCTGCGCGCCGCGTCTAGATCGGCCGCAGCCCTTGGTCAGTGCCCCGCCAGTGGGCTTAACTTTTTCATCACGGAGTGCCTCAGGCATTCCGGCTCTTTATCCGAACCGAGACTCGCCCATGACCCTGAAGACCATCGAAGGTACCTTCATCGCCCCGCAAGGCAAATACGCCCTGGTGGTTGGCCGCTTCAACAGCTTCGTCGTCGAGAGCCTGGTCAGCGGCGCCGTCGACGCCCTGGTCCGCCACGGCGTGAAGGAAAGCGACATCACCGTCATCCGCGCGCCGGGCGCCTTCGAAATCCCGCTGGTCACCCAGAAAGTCGCCCAGCGCGGCGAGTTCGCCGCCATCATCGCCCTCGGCGCGGTGATCCGTGGCGGTACCCCGCACTTCGAATACGTCGCCGGCGAGTGCACCAAGGGCCTGGCCCAGGTGTCCATGGAATACGGCGTGCCGGTCGCCTTCGGCGTACTGACCGTCGACTCCATCGAGCAGGCCATCGAGCGCTCCGGCACCAAGGCCGGTAACAAGGGCGCCGAAGCTGCTCTGTCCGCCCTGGAAATGGTCAGCCTGCTGGCGGCCCTGGAGGCCAAGTGAGCCTGAATCACGACGACAGCCAGGACGCTCCGCAGCCCAAGGCCAAGGGCAAGATCGCGCAGCGCCGCGTGGCCCGCAGCCTGGCCATGCAGGCGCTGTATCAGTGGCACATGGCCGGTCAGTCGCTGAACGAGATCGAAGCGCAGTTCCGCGTCGACAACGACTTCAGCGGCGTCGACGGTGCCTACTTCCATGAGATCCTGCATGGCGTGGCGTACCAGAAGACCGAGCTCGACGAGGCCTTCGCGCCGCTGCTGAGCATCCCGCTGGACGAGCTGGACCCGGTCGAGCTGGCCATCCTGCGCCTGTCCGCCTGGGAGCTGAAGAGCCGCGTCGACGTGCCCTACAAGGTCGTGATCAACGAGGGCATCGAGCTGGCCAAGACCTTCGGCGCCACCGACGGGCACAAGTTCGTCAACGGTGTGCTGGACAAGCTGGCGCCGACCCTGCGCGGGCCGGAAGTCAACGCCGGCAAGCGCTGAGGCTTTGGGCGAGTTCGAGCTGATTCGTCGCTACTTCGCCGCCGCGCCCTGTGCGCAGGCGGCCGAAGGCGTCGCCCTCGGCATCGGCGACGACTGCGCTCTGCTGCAACTGCCGCCCGGCCAGCAATTGGCCCTGTCCACCGACACCCTGGTGGACGGCGTGCACTTTCCCCATTCCTGCGATCCCTTCCTGCTCGGCCAGCGAGCCCTGGCGGTGAGCGTCAGCGACCTGGCTGCCATGGGCGCCGAGCCGCTCGCCTTCACCCTGGCGCTGACCCTGCCCACGGCCGAGCCGGCCTGGCTGGAGGGCTTCGCCCGCGGTCTGTCGCAAATGGCCGGGCACTGCCGCATTGCCCTGGTCGGTGGTGACACCACGCGCGGCCCGCTGAGTCTGACCCTGACCGTATTCGGCCGCCTGCCGAGTGGCCAGGCGCTGACCCGCAGCGGCGCGCGTGCGGGCGATCTGCTCTGCGTCGGCGGCAGCCTGGGCGACGGTGCTGGGGCGCTGCCGCTGGTGCTGGGCGCGCAGCAGGTGCCAGGCGAGTCGGCCGACTATCTGCTGCAGCGCTACTGGGCGCCGCAGCCGCAGCTGGCCCTCGGCCAGTGGCTGCGTGGCCGGGCCACGGCGGCACTGGATATCTCCGACGGCCTGCTGGCCGATTGCGGCCATATCGCCGCGGCTTCCGGTGTGGAACTGCAGATCGAGCGTGACCACGTGCCGCTGTCGCCCGCCCTGCGCGACCTGGCGGGTGAGCGGGCGCTGGACTGTGCGCTGGCTGGTGGCGACGACTATCGCCTGGCCTTTACCCTGCCGGGCGAACTCCTGCCGGCGCTGCGGGCCCAATGGCCAGAGACCGTGGTAATCGGCCGCGTCGTGACAGGGCAGGGCGTACAGCTGCTGGACGGCGAGGGCAGGCGTCTGGAGCCGCCACGGGCGGGCTATCAACATTTCGCACAACAAACATAGAGATGCATGGTGACTGAAGTCGTGAAAGTCGCGCCGCAGGTGTGGCGCAATCCCTGGCACTTCCTCGCCTTCGGCTTCGGCTCGGGGCTGATGCCCAAGGCGCCGGGCACCTGGGGCTCGCTGGTGGCGATACCGTTCATCCCGCTGTGGCAGATGCTGCCGGACTGGGGCTACTGGCTGATGCTCGGCGTGACCATGCTGTTCGGCTTCTGGCTGTGCGGGCGGGTGGCCGAGGACATGGGCGTGCACGACCACGAGGGCATCGTCTGGGACGAGATGGTCGGCATGTGGATCACCCTGTGGCTGGTGCCCGAGGGCTGGCAGTGGTTGCTGCTAGGCTTCTTGGTGTTCCGCCTGTTCGACATCCTCAAGCCCTGGCCGATTCGCTGGATCGACCGGCACGTGCATGGTGGCGTCGGCATCATGCTGGACGACGTGCTGGCCGGGGTGTTCGCCTGGGTGGCAATGCAACTGCTGGTCTGGGGCCTGGCCTGATTCGGAGGCTGTCGATGCGTGCATGCTGGCTGCTTGTGCTGTGGTGCCTGGGCTGGTCTGCTGTCCAGGCCGCGGAGCCCGTGCCGCAGGATATCCAGATGGTCAGCGAACACTGGCCGGCGCATACCAATCCCGACGGTAGCGGCCTGGCCTGGGACATCATGCGCCAGGTGTTCGAGCCGGCCGGTGTCAGCGTCGAATTCCGCATCGTGCCCTACACCCGCTCGATCGGCCTGGTGCAGCGCGGTGAGGCCGATGCCTGGCTGGGCTCCTACCGCGACGAGATATCCGAGGGCGTGTTCTACCCGCGCTGGCCCTACGATGCCGACCGTATCCTCGCCCTGTCGCTGAGCAGTACGCCGCAGCCCACGCTGCAGAACATCGGCGAGTACCGCCTGGCCTGGATGCGCGGCTACGACTACCAGCATTACCTGCCGGGTGTGAGCCGCTTCCAGGAGATCGAGCGCCGTGTCGGCATCCTGCGAATGCTGGAGCTGGGCCACGCCGACTTCTATCTGGATGCCTCCACCGAGGTCGACGAGGTGCTGCGCGAGGGCTCGGACCCTGCGCGCTTTCGCACTACGCCACTGATCCGCTTGCCGCTCTATGTCGGCTTTGCCGATACTGCCCGCGGCCGCGCGCTGGCCGAACTGTTCGATCGGCGCATGCCGATTCTGGTGCGCAGCGGCGCCTTGCGACCGCTGTTCCACCAGTGGCAGCAGCCCTATCCGTTCGATGAGGACATGGAGATCCCCGATGCGTCGCCTTGAGCTGTTCGCCGCCAGCCTGCTGCTGGCCCTGAGCCCCCTGTTGCAGGCCGAGACCCAGGTGCAGGTGGTCGGCCTGTTCCCCGGCGCCGCAGTGCTGCTGGTGGACGGCCAGCGCAAGCTGGTACGCAACGGCCAGACCGGCCCCGGCGGGGTCAAGGTGATCAGCGCCGACAGCAAGGGCGCGCTGCTGGAGGTGGACGGCGTGCAGCGCAGCTATGGTATGAGCCGCGAGTACAACCAGGCGGGAGCCTCTGCGGGAGCACAGAAGGCTCAGCTCAGCATCAGCCGCGGCGCCGGCAACCACTATTGGGTCGCCGGCTCTGTCGATGGTCACCCGGTGCAGTTCCTGGTCGATACCGGTGCCACCTCGGTGGCGATGAACGAGGGCCAGGCCCGGCGCCTGGGCATCGACTACCGGGTCGTGGGCATGCCGATGGTGGCCAGCACCGCCGGCGGCAATATCCGCGGCTGGCGCATCAAGCTCGACAGCGTCAAGGTTGGCGGCCTGGAGGTGCTAGGTGTCGAGGGCGTGGTGCTGGAAGGTGATTCGCCCACCGAGGTGCTGCTGGGCATGAGCTTCCTCAGTCGGGTGCGCTGGCGCGAGGAAAACGGTGTGCTGCAGCTGGAGTCCAAGTTCTAGCGGCCCGACCGAGCGATCCATCGGCCACTTCGATCCTTATCGCCGATAATTCAGGCTGCGCCGGGCGCCGCCTGCGCTGGTACAATGCCGGCCTTTTCTGCCGAACCTCAACAGGAGCAACCGGTGTCCGTCGTCTTCGTCGCCGCCTCCAAACTGCCTACACCCTTCGCGGTGTTCACCATGCACGGTTTCCTCGAAGAGGCGACCGGCAAGGAGCACGTGGCGCTGACCCTCGGTGATGTCGCCGATGGCCAGCCGGTGCTGGGCCGCCTGCATTCCGAATGCCTGACCGGCGATGCCCTGTTCAGCCAGCGCTGTGACTGCGGCGCCCAGCTCGAAGCTGCCCTGCGTGCCATCGCCGCCGAGGGCCGTGGCGTGCTGCTGTACCTGCGCCAGGAAGGCCGTGGCATTGGCCTGCTGAACAAGATCCGCGCCTACGAGCTGCAGGATGGTGGTGCCGATACCGTCGAGGCCAATGAGCGCCTGGGCTTCGCCGCCGATCAGCGTGACTACTCGATCTGCCAGCCGATGCTCGATCACCTGGGCATCCGCGCGATCAGCCTGATGACCAACAACCCGCGCAAGGTCAAGGCGCTGGAAGGCTTCGGCGTACGCGTGGCCGAGCGCCGCCCGCTGGAGACCGGTCTCAACCCGCACAACCGCAAGTACCTGGCGACCAAGGCCGGCAAGCTCGGCCATATGCTGGGCCTCAAGCACCAGGCGGAAGAAGAGTGACCCGCGCCGAGGTGCGTCGCCGACTGGCCCTGGAGTGGTGGCGTTGGCTCGGCTTCGCCCTGGCGCCGCTGTTCTTCCTCAACCTGCTGTTCGGTGGCAGCCAGGCTCTGGGCACTGTGCTGGAAATGCCGTTGTTCATCGCCGGCCTGGCCTCCATGTTCGTCAGCCTGCCGCTGTTCTCTGCCTACAAGCGCGCCCTGATCGCCACCGAGAAGGCGCTGGACGGCGAAGCCGAGCGCGACGCCTGGCTGGAACTGGCCCGCGTGCGACGCAAGGCCTTCCTCGGAGCCGGCCTGCCGGCCTGGATCGCCGCCATCGCCCTGTTCAGCGGGTTGAATGCCGTTGCCCTGATCCTCATGGCCCTGAGTAGCGTGGTGCTGCTCTGCCTGTACCGCATCCCCCGCCAGCTGGGCTGATGCGCGCGCTGCTGGCGGCCTGCCTGCTCGCCTGCGCCACGCCGCTGCTAGCGGCCGAGCGGGTGGTCAGCCTGGCACCCTCGATGTCGGAAATCATCCTCGAACTGGGCGCTGAACAGCGCCTGGTCGGCTTGCTCGACGGCGGCCCGCGACCGGTCGAACTGGCTGATGTGCCTTCGGTGGGGCGTTTCGGCACGCTCGAGTTGGAGACCCTGCTCAGCCTGCGGCCCGATCTGGTGCTGCTGGCGCCGGGCAGCCTGCCCGAGGCCCAGCTGCAGCAGCTGCGCGATCTGCAGATCCCGCTTTACCAGGGCGCACCGCCCGACCTGCAGTCTCTGGCCGAGCAGTTTGCCGAGATCGGCGAGCGGGTCGGGCGCGCCGAGCGTGGTCGCCAGCTACGCGACGATTTCCGCGCCGGCATCGCCGAGCTGCGCGCGCGCTATCGTCGCGAGCCGCCGCTGGCGGTGTTCTATCAGGTCTGGCATCAGCCGCTGTACAGCATCGGCGCTGAGCAGATTCTCGGCGATGCCCTGGCGGTGTGTGGTGCGCGCAACGTGTTTGCGGATGTGCGCTTGCCGGCGCCGCAGGTCAGCATCGAGGCCGTGCTGGCGCGTCAGCCACAGGTGATCCTCGGTGGCAGCGGCGCTGAGCTGGAACATTGGCGGGCCTGGCCGCAGGTGCCGGCGGTGCGCCTGAATCAGCTGTGGTCGGTGCCCGACAAGGGCCTGGAGCGGCCGAGTTTCCAGATGCTGGCGGCCACCGCCAAGCTGTGCGAGCTGTTGCAGCAGGCACGCAGCGACTGAAGTGGATCAGCTGAAACGACAAGGGCCCCGGATGGGGCCCTTGTCGTTTGGCTCGACGCTTACAGTTCCGGGGTCCAGGTCAGCCCCAGCAGCAGGCTGCGTGGCGTTTCCTGGTAACCGTAGTAGCGATAGTCGCCGGCGTACTGGTAGAGCGCGTTGCTGTAGTCCTTGTCCAGCACGTTGGCCAGTTTGAGGTCGAAGGCCAGCTCCGGGCTGGCCTTCCAGCTGCCACGCAGGTCGAGCACGCCATAGCCGGCGATTTCACGCTGGTTGGCATCGTCATCGTAGCGCTGGCTGAAGGCCTGCCAGGTGGCGCCGACGCCGAAGGCGCCGAAGCTGCGATCGAGGTCCAGGCTCAGGTGGCGCTTGGCGCGGCGCGCCAGGGTATGGCCGCTGTCGCGATCGCGCGGGTCGATGATGCTCAGCGACAGGTTGCCGGTCCAGGCGCCGAGCTGCTGCTGCAGGCTGGCCTCGAAGCCGTTGATGCGCGCCTCGTCGACGTTGTAGTTGCGCCCGATGAAGGTGCTCGAATCCCACACATAGGTGATCAGGTCGCGGATGTCGGTGCGGTACAGCGAGGCTTCCAGGCGTGTGCCCTCAGCCAGTTGGCTGCGCCACTGCAGCTCGTAGCTCTTCGAGCGCTCGGGGTTGAGGTCGGGGTTGGCGCCCCAGTCGGCCGGGCCGTACAGGTCGTTGAAGGTCGGCACGCGGAAGCCTTCGGCGTAGGACAGCACCAGGTCGTTGGCCTCGTTGAGCGGCAGGGTCAGGGCGGCGTTCCAGGTGTTCTCGCTGCCGTACTGCTCGTTCTTGTCGTGGCGCAGGCCCAGCTCGGTGGAGAAGTGTTCGCCCTGGTAGCCGTGCTGGATGAACGCGGCCTGGTTCCAGCGGCTCTCTTCGCTGTATGCGGTGCTGCTGTGCAGGTTGTCTTCGAGGTAGTCGAGGCCGACACGCAACTGGTGGCCGCTGCCCAGTTCCAGGGTGTTCAGCCAGGCGGCCGAGTCGCGGTAGGTATTGAACACATCGCGGGCCGGGTAGAGCTTGTCGAAGTCTTCCTGCTTGTCTTCGCTGTGTCCCAGTTCGAGGCGGCTGCTCCAGTTGTCGCTGAAGTTGGCGTCCAGGTAGGCGGCCACAGTGCTTTGGCTGAACTCGCTCCAGTTCTGCGCCGGGTAGCTGAGGAAGGTGCTGTTGTCGTAGCGACCGTAGGGGTTGTCGTACTCGCTCTTGCCGCGCTGGTCGACGGCGCTCAGGCCGATCTCCAGGTCATCGCTCAGCGCATGGGCCAGGTTCAGGCCGAAGCTGCGGTTGCGGTAGGCATCGTGGTCGGCGTCCGAGCCGTAGGAAATGTCGGAGCGGTCGATGCCGTCGGTCTCTTCCAGGCTGCCGGTCAGGTTGTAGCGCGTGCGCTCGTTGCCGCCGGAGAGGCCGAGGCTGCGTTCCCAGGTGCCCTGGCTGCCGCCGGCCAGGCGTACGACGGGATGCAGGCCTTCGCCTTCGCCGCGGCGGGTGAAGATCTGCACCACGCCGCCGATGGCGTCGGCGCCATAGATGGCCGAGCGTGAGCCGCGCAGTACTTCGATGCGCTCGATCTGCTCGATGCTGAGGAACTGCAGCGCCGCGCCGCCGGAAGAGGCCGAGCCGATGCGCACGCCGTCGACCAGGATCAGGCTCTGCGCGTTGCTGGTGCCGCGGATGAACTGACTGGTATTGGCGCCGCGGCCACCGTTGCGCACCAGTTGCACGCCGGGGACGCGTGACAGCAGTTCGCCGACGCTGCTGGGGCGCAGGCGTTCGATGTCCTCGCGGGTGAATACGCTGACCGCCGCGCTGCTCTCGCCACGTGCCTGCACGTCGCGGTTGGCGGTGATCACGGTATCCGCGAGCTTGAGTGCCTCGTCCCGGGAAGGGGCGGCGGCGAAGGACAGGCCGGGGGCGAGTGCCACGGCGAGGGCAAGGCGAGACAGCTTCATCGATGATCCTCAAAGGTTCGAGCTTCGAGGAGGGCGGGACAGGCGCACGGCGGCGCCTGACGGTGCGGCCCTCCGCAACACCAGTCGAAATTCGCCAGGGCCGGTCTCCGGGCTCTCGACACCGATCCGCTCGCCTTCCCGGGATGACCCAGTGGCTTGGAGCGGACCTGCAGCCTAGGGCTGCGGTCGATTACCGTTGCGGGGGCAGCGCCGGGATTGCTCGTACGAGCGCACCGGCTTCCCGTTTCACGTCACCCGATCTGGGCGGCGCACCTTGGCGGAATACAAAAACGCCGCGCACCTTAGTGCACGGCGTGATGAACCTCAAGCAAGTTTAGCCGTAGTGAGCGTGAGTTCTGCTCATGTACGACGGGCGGGTCAGGCGGTGGCCGAATGGCGCCGGGTCAGCCCGCTTGTCGTCGCGCGCTCGCTACCGTCCTGGTGGCTGAGGCGGCTGGCGGTCTTGTGCAGGTCGAGCACCAGTTGCGCCAGGGCCTGGGCCGCCTGGCGGGTCTCGGCGGCGCTCTGGCTGCTGCGCTCGGCCGCGCCGGTGATGGCCTGGGCCTGGTCGGTCACCGCCTGCACCTGGCTCAGCTGCTGCTGCATCGACTGGCTGATCTGGCCGAGGCGGCCCTGCATGGACTCGACTTCGCTCTGGATACGCTGCAGCGCGGTATTGGCCTCGTGCGAGCGCGTTACGCCACGCTCGGCGGCGTCCTGGCAGGCCTGCATCACGGCCATGGCCTCCAGCGTCTGCTGGCGCACGCCGCCGAGGGTGCTGGCGATCTCCTGGGTCGACTGCGCGGTGCGCTGCGCCAGGTTGCGCACCTCGTCGGCGACCACGGCAAAGCCGCGCCCGCTCTCGCCGGCCCGCGCCGCCTCGATGGCGGCATTGAGGGCGAGCAGATTGGTCTGGTCGGCGATGGCGCGGATCGATTCGGTGATGTGCTGGATCTCCTCGGTCTGCCGGTTCAGCGCCTGCAGGGCCTGGCTCGACTGCTCGATGCGCGCGGCCAGCTGGCCCGCGTCCTCGGCGTTCTGGCGCACCGCGTCGCTGCCCTGGCGGCTCATCTGCAGGGCCTGGCGCGAGGCGCTCTCGCTGTCGAGGATGTGCTCGGTGGCCTGGCCGATGCTGCGGTTGACCTCGATCATCGCCCGCGCCGTGGACACCGCCGCGGCCTGGCCCTGGCTCGCGCACTGCGAGGCATTGCTGGCGGTGCGGCCGAGGGTGTCGGAGGTCTGCTGCAGGGCCTCGCCGGCACCGACGATGCCCTGCATGGTGTGGTCCATCTTGTCGACGAAGCTGTTGATCCAGCCGGCCAGGGCGCCGGCCTCGTCGCTGCCGAAGCGTTCCACGCCGAGGCGGCTGCTCAGCGGGGCGCCGCACTCGGCGGTTTCCAGGAAAAAGTCCGACAGCGCCTGCAGCTTGCGCGCCCGCGGGCGCAGGCTGAAGGCCCAGAAGGCACCGAGCAGCAGGCCAGCGGCGGCGAAGGTGATGGCGCTGGCCTGTTGCGGCAGCTGGGCGTCGAGGATCATCTGCAGGCCGCCAAGGGCGCACAGGCCGAGCAGTAGCTGGCGGCTCAGCGAGTAGCTGAGGCTGCGCCGGCGGTAGACCTCCTCCAGGTCGCCCTCGCACATCATGCCCCAGGTGTCCGGCGAGCCAGGCATGCGCAGGGTCAGGCCGGCGCCGATCACCGGCACGTGGCGATAGTCCGGGTAGCCGGGGTAGAGCACGAACATGTTGCTGCCGTGGCGGATGGTCTCGCGCACGCCGGGGTGCAGCTGGCCGGTGGCCGGCGCGGTGAAGCGCAGTTCGAACTCGGTGTGCTTCTGCACACGAATGGTGCCGAACGGGGTGCGAATGCCCTGTTTCAGGTTGTCGCCGCCGCTGAAGGTGGCGTCCTCGAAACGCGAGCGCGACAGTGCGGTGCCGGGCGCGATGGCCGGGTCGTAGGCGCTCTGCACCATGAACAGGTAGTTGTCGCCGGAGTCACGGTAGACGTGGCCGGCCTCGCGCTGGATCAGATCGCTGAGCACGTCGTTGGGGATGCGCGCGCACAGGCAGCCGACCACCTGGCCGGCGTGGCGCAGCGGTTGATGGAACATCAGGGTGACTGCGTCGTGGAACTGCGAGGTAGTGGCGCCCAGCTGCAGGGTCAGCTCATCCAGATAAGGGCCGCGCAGGAAGGGTGCCTTGAGCCCGGCGGCGAGGGCCTCCGGATCGTGGCGCTGGCCGTTGCGCGCTGCGTGGCTGGAGGCGAGGATGCGCCCATCGGCGGCCACCACGAACAGCTCGGAGACTTCGGGCATGTGCGCCCTGGCTTGTTCCAGGGCTTCGCTGGGCAAGTTCGGCCAGCCCTGGCCGAGGCCGTTGCCGACCAGCTCCAGTGCCTGCCAGTGCTGTTGGGCCCAGCCGATCAGCAGGTCGACGCGGGTCTGCGCCAGGCCGGCGAAGGTCTTCTCGACCTGGGCAGCCTGGCCGCGATTGAGCAGCCAGGACCAGCGCATGGCCAGCTTGCCGGTCCTGCCGAACCAGGGCAGCCAGCGGCGCTCGGCGCCATTGAAATCCATTCGATGACTGAGCAGCGGCATTAAATAAAGCTCCCTGGCGCCCGCAGGCGGCCCCGTTCCTTATGATTATTCGGAACGATAGTGCAAGAAGCGGGCCGGTGCGGGAGTAGGGATCAGGCGTCGAGCTGGGCGAGGCGGGCGCGGATGGCGGATTCGATGCCGGTCTGGTCCAGGCCGCATTCGGCGAGCATCTGCGCCGGTTTGGCGTGCTCCACGTAGTAGTCCGGCAGGCCCAGGTGCAGCAGTGGCTTGAGCAGGTTTTCGGCGGCGAGGAACTCGCTCACCGCGCTACCGGCACCGCCCATCACGGCGTTTTCCTCGATGGTCACCAGCAGCGCGTGGCTGGCGGCCAGTTCACGCAGGAGGCTTTCGTCGAGGGGTTTGACGAAGCGCATGTCGACCACGGTGGCGTCCACTGCCTCGCCGACGCGCAGCGCCTCGGCCAGTTGCACACCGAAGGCCAGCAGGGCGGTGCGTTTGCCTTGGCGACGGACCACGGCCTTGCCGATCTCCACCGGTTCCAGGGTCGGGTCGATGGCGGCGTTGGGGCCGCTGCCGCGCGGATAGCGCACGGCTGCCGGGCCCTGGAAGTGGTAGCCGGTGGTCAGCAGCAGGCGCAGCTCGTTCTCGTCGCTGGGCGTGGCGACCAGCATGCCGGGGATGCAGCGCAGGTAGGAGATGTCGAAGCTGCCGGCGTGGGTTGGGCCGTCTTCGCCGACCAGACCGGCGCGGTCGATGGCGAACAGCACGTCGAGGTGCTGCACGGCCACGTCGTGGATCAGCTGGTCGTAGGCGCGCTGCAGGAAGGTGGAGTAGATCGCCACCACCGGCTTGGCGCCGTCGCAGGCCATGCCGGCGGCAAGGGTCACCGCGTGCTGCTCGGCGATGGCGACGTCGAAGTAGCGCTCGGGGAACTTGTCGGCGAAGGCCACCAGGTCGGAGCCTTCCTTCATCGCCGGAGTGATGCCGACCAGGCGCGCGTCTTCGGCGGCCATGTCGCACAGCCACTGGCCGAATACGCTGGAGTATTTAGGACCGCTAGGTTGCTTGGGCGCAACCGGGGCGTTGATCGGCTCCAGCTTGGTGATGGCGTGATAGCCGATCGGGTCGACCTCGGCCGGGGCGAAGCCCTTGCCCTTCTTGGTCACCACGTGGAGGAACTGCGGGCCGTCGAGGTCGCGCATATTACGCAGCGTCGCGACGAGTGTGGGCAGGTCGTGGCCGTCGATGGGGCCAACGTAGTTCCAGCCCAGCTCCTCGAACAGGGTGCCGGGCACCAGCATGCCTTTGGCGTGTTCCTCGACCTTGCGCGCGATCTCCCAGGCGCCGGGCAGGCGCGAGAGGATCTTCTTGCTGCCTTCGCGCATGCTCGAATAGGTGCGGCTGGAGATGATCTTGGCCAGGTAGTTGGACAGACCGCCGACGTTCTTCGAGATCGACATGTCGTTGTCGTTGAGCACGACCAGCATGTTGGCCTTCACGTCGGACGCATGGTTCAGCGCCTCGAAGGCCATGCCGGCGGTCAGCGCGCCGTCACCGATCACCGCCACCGCCTTGCGCTTGCTGCCCTGCATGCGTGCGGCGATGGCCATGCCCAGTGCTGCGCTGATGCTGGTGCTGGAGTGGCCGACGCCGAAGGTGTCGTACTCGCTCTCGCTGCGACGCGGGAAGGCGGCCAGGCCGTCCTTCTGGCGCAGGCTACCCATGCGCTCGCGGCGTCCGGTGAGAATCTTGTGCGGGTAGGCCTGGTGGCCGACGTCCCACACCAGACGATCGTCCGGCGTATCGAAGATGTAGTGCAGGGCGATGGTCAGCTCGACCACGCCGAGGCCGGCGCCGAAGTGCCCGCCGGTCTGCCCGACGCTGTACAGCAGGTACTGGCGCAGCTCGTCGGCGAGGGTCTCCAGCTCGCTCTCGGCCAGACGGCGCAGGCCCTCTGGGGTATCGGCGCTGTCGAGCAGAGGCGTAGCGGGACGCTCGCGAGGGATCTCGTGGAAGGTGGTCGGCATCAGGCAGATCGTTATTAGGCGTACAAAAGATGCGGCAGTTTACCTGAAGCGCCGGAAACAGCCCAAACGACCTGTAGCGCGATCAGCCGACCGGGTAGTGCCGCGCCAGGAAATCCAGCAGCAGCGCGTTGACCCGCGGGCCGTCCTCACTCTGCAGCCAGTGGCCGCAGCCGGGTAGCAGATGCTGTTCCAGGCGTGGCACCTTGTCGGCCATGCGCTTGAGTGTCGGCGCCTCGAAACGGCCGACCGGGTCGCGCTCGCCGAGCAGGAACAGGGTCGGTTGCTCTACTCGCAGCGCGCCCAGCGGCTCGGTGCGCTGCCAGCTGCGTTCGAAGTTGCGGTACCAGCTCAGCGCACCGTGGAAGCCGCGGCCGGCGAAGGTGCGTTCGTACACGGCGAACAGCTCGGGTGGGCACCAGGCCGGCAGCGGCAGGTCGCTGAGGCCATCGAACAGCCTGGCATCGGCCGGCTTGTCGCCAAGTAGCGCGCCCTCCAGGCCGCCGAGCAGCAGGCGCAGGCTGCGACCGATGTCGGCGTCCAGCTCAGCCTCGGCCAGGCCCGGCTCCTGGAAGTAAAGGATGTAGTGGAAGCGCCCGGCGTAGGCCTCGCGCATCATCTCGATGGCCGGGCGCTTGGGCCGCCCGCCGAAGGGTACCGACAACGCGCCGAGCGCCTGCACCCGCTCGGGTTCCAGCAGAGCCAGGTGCCAGGCCACCGGCGCCCCCCAGTCATGACCGACCACGGCGACGTGGGTCTGGCCAAGGGCGTCCATGGCGCCCTGGATATCGCCGCACAGGGTTATCAGGTCGTAAGCGGCCGGGTCCTGTGGTGCGCTGCTCTGCCCGTAGCCGCGCATCTCCGGGGCGAATACCCGGTAGCCGGCGGCGGCCAGCGCCTCGATCTGCGGGTGCCAGGCGTACCAGCACTCGGGGAAACCGTGCAGCAGCCACACCGGTTTGCCGTTCTCCGGGCCGGCGCTGTACAGGCTGAGCTCGATACCGTTGACCGCCAGCAGCTGATGTTCGATGTGCATGGAGATGCTCCTTACCAGGTGTCGACGAAGGGCCGTTTCTTGCCCGTGCGCGGTGCCGGCGCGGGCGCCGCGTTGAGGCCGCGCAGCAGCCAGGCGCGGCTCTCGGCCGGGTCGATCACTGCGTCGATCTCCAGGTAGCTGGCCATGTTCAGAGCCTTGCCGTTGGCGTAGGCCTTGCCCACCAGCTTGTCGAACAGTGCCTGGCGGCTGGCGTCGTCCGGCTGCGCCGCCAGCTCCTTGGCGAAGCCCAGACGTACCGCGCCCTCCAGGCCCATGGCGCCGAACTCGCCACTGGGCCAGGC
Source organism: Pseudomonas sp. ML96 (assembly GCF_000761545.1). Taxonomy (GTDB): domain Bacteria; phylum Pseudomonadota; class Gammaproteobacteria; order Pseudomonadales; family Pseudomonadaceae; genus Aquipseudomonas. Next base: position 69,468 of record NZ_JPMY01000028.1, read on the forward strand.
GGCGGTGAACAGCGGCGAGTGGAAGCTGCCGGCGGCCATGGCCTGGGCGCCGAGGCCGTAGCCCTTGCGCAGCACCAGGGTGAAGAAGGGCACGGACAGGCTGGCGGCGGTGACGAACATGCGCGAGACATGGCGCACCGTGCCCTGCTGCTCGGCCTGCGGACCGACCATGAAGCCGGGGGTGTCGCACAGCGAGACGATGGGTAGGTCATGGGCCTCGCACAGCTGCATGAAGCGCGCGGCCTTGTCGCCCGCCACGGCGTCGATGGCGCCGCCCAGGTGGGCCGGGTTGTTGGCGATCAGGCCGTACGGCCGGCCTTCGATGCGAATGAAGGCGGTGATCAGGCCGGGGGCGAACTGGCGGCGCAGCTCCAGCACGCTGCCCTCGTCGGCCAGGGTGTCGATGACCTGGCGGATGTCGTAGACGCGCAGGCGGTTCTCCGGGATCAGGTGGCGCAGCTCACGCTGGTCGGCGCAGTGCCAGTCCGTCTGGCGGCCCTGGAAGTAGGACAGGTACTGCCTGGCCACACTGACGGCTTCGGCTTCGTCCTCCACCAGCACGTCGATCACCCCGTTGGGGCCCTGCACGCTGGTGGGGCCGACTTCCTCGGGCTTGAAGCTGCCCAGGCCGCCGCCTTCGATCATCGCCGGGCCGGCCATGCCGATGCTGGCGTTGCGGGTGGCGATGATCACGTCGCAGCAGCCGAGCAGCGCGGCGTTGCCGGCGAAGCAGCGGCCGGAGACCACGCCCACGGTCGGCACCAGGCCGGACAGCTTGGCCATTCCGACGAAGGTGTGGCAGTCCAGCCCGGCCACGCCGACGAAGTCGGTATCGCCTGGCCGGCCGCCGCCGCCCTCGGCGAACAGCACCACCGGCAGGCGCCACTGCTCGGCCAGGGCCAGCATGCGGTCGGTCTTCTTGTGGTTCATCACGCCCTGGGTGCCGGCGAATACCGTGTAGTCGTAGGCGATGGCCATGCAGCGCGCGCCCTGCTCACCGAACTGCGCGGCGCCGACCGTGCCTATGCCGGCCACCAGGCCGTCGGCCGGGCTCAGCTCCAGCAGCTCCTCGGCGGAGCGCCGGCGGCGCTGGGCGGCCAGGGCCATGGCGCCGTATTCGATGAAGCTGCCGTCATCCAGCAAGTCCGCCAGATTTTCACGAACAGTGCGCTGGCCGGTCTTGCGCCGCTTGGCCACGGCTGCGGGGCGGCGTGCGTCGGTCAGCAGTGCGTGGCGTTCGAACACCTCGGCGAGGTCGGCGCGAATATGCTCAAGGTCGAGGCTTTCTTCGCTGGCGCCGCCCGCGTCGGCCACTTCGGCCGGTTCGAGGAACAGCAGGGCCTGGCCCTCGGCCAGCGCATCGCCGGGCGCGACGGCCAGGGCGCGGACGATGCCGCCACGCTCGGCGCGCACCTCGAATTCCATCTTCATCGCTTCCAGCACGGCGACCACCTGCCCGGCGGCCACGGCGTCACCCTCGGCCACCTGCAGGGCGACCAGCACGCCGCTGCTCGGCGCGCTCAGGGCGATAGTGCCGGGCGGTGCATCGACGCCGCGCTGCGCCGCCGTGTCCGGCGCGCCGCTGCCGGCGAAGTAGCGGTGCGGGTGTGCGGCGCCGTGGGCGGCGAGCAGTTCGCTCAGGTGACGTTCGACGAAGCGGGTGTCGACTTGGTTGCCGGCCACTTCCTCGCGCTGCAGCAGGTTCTGCAGCAGGTGCAGGTTGCTCGCCACGCCTTCCAGGCGCACCTCGCACAGGGCACGGTAGGCGCGGCGCAGGGCACTCGGGTAGTCGGCGGCGGTAGCGATCAGCTTGGCCAGCAGCGAGTCGTAGGCCGGGCTGACCGGATAGCCAGCATAGCCGTGGCCGTCGACGCGCAGGCCGGGGCCGGACGGCGCCTGGTAGGCGCTCAGCACGCCGGCGGCCGGGCGTGCGCTGCCATCGGCCTGCAGGGTTTCCAGATTCAGGCGCAGCTGCACGGCGCTGCCCCTCAAGGCAGGCGGAGTGGCCAGGCCCAGTTCGCTCAGGCGGCTGCCAGCGGCCAGGCGCAGCTGGGTGTGCAGCAGGTCGACGCTGGTCACCTGCTCGGTGACGGTGTGCTCGACCTGCACCCGCGGGTTGGCCTCCATGAAGTAGAAGTGGCCGGGGCTGTCCAGGTCGAGGAGGAACTCGAAGGTGCCGATGCCGCGGTAGCCGACCTCGCCGGCCAGGCGCAGCGCGCAGGCGATGATCGCCTCACGGCTGGCGGCATCCAGGTCGGGGCTGGGGGCGATCTCCACCAGCTTCTGGTTGCGTCGCTGCAGGCTGCAGTCGCGCTCCCACAGATGGCTGACGGCGCTGCCGTCGCCGAGAACCTGCACCTCGATATGACGGGCGCGCTGCACCAGTTTCTCGATGTACAGATCGCCGTTGCCGAAGGCCGTTTGCGCCTCGGACTGGCAGCGCGCATAGGCCTCGGCCAGCTCCTCGGCCGCGCTCACCGCGCGCATGCCGCGGCCGCCACCACCGGCCAGCGCCTTGACCATCACCGCGCCGTGTTCGGCCTGGAATGCCTGGGCCTCGACGAGGCTCACCGCGCGATTGAGCCCCGGTACCAGCGGCACCGCGCAGTGCTCGGCCAGGGCGCGAGCGGCGGCCTTGTCGCCAAACAGTTCGAGGGTCTCCGGCGCCGGGCCGACAAAGGTCAGACCGGCGGCCTGGCAGCGCCGGGCGAACTCGGCGTTCTCGGCGAGAAAACCGTAGCCGGGATGCACCGCCGTGCAGCCCTGCTCAAGAGCGATGGCGATCAGCTGATCCATGTCCAGATAGGCCGGTACGCCACGGCCCTTGAGCGGCACGGCGAGGTCGGCCTTGCGCGTGTGCAGGCAGGCCGCGTCGTCCTCGGCATGGATGGCGACCGAGCGGATGCCGAGGTCGGCACAGGCCTGGGCGATGCGGATGGCGATCTCACCACGATTGGCGATCAGCAGGGCGGAAAAGGGCATGGCCGGCGGCTCCGGTCTGGTTCTTGTGATGCGAGCATCTTAGGCAGTCGCCGCCGTTCGCCGCAGCCAACTGTGCCGCGACGAATACCCATTACTCAGGGTGGTGAATCTTTTGTCCGAATCGGCCCTTGTCGGCGCCGGCCGCGGGCGCTATCTGTGGCGCTTCGCTTATCGCTGCAAGGATTGCCATGAACGAGTTGTTGCATAGCCTGGACTGGGTGCTGCCGTTGCGCAGCGACGGGCTGACCCCGCTGATGCGTTTCTTCACCCTGCTTGGTTACGAGAAGTTCATCCTGTTCTTCCTGCCGCTGGGCTACTGGGCCTGGAATCGCGGAGTCTTTCTGCGCCTGCTGGTGCTGGTGGCCGTCACCGCGCTGGTCAATGCCTGGCTCAAGGACTTCTGGCAGGACCCACGCCCGGACATCGCCCTGCGCATGGATCACGAAGTGGGCGACAGCTTCGGCCTGCCCAGCGGGCATGCGCAGATCGCCGTGGTGATCTGGTTCTGGCTGGCCTGGGAGCTGCGCCGGGGTTGGGCCTGGCTGGTCAGTGGCGTGGTGGTGAGCGGGATCATTTTCAGCCGCCTGTATCTCGGCGCCCACGATGTCGAGGATGTGCTCGGCGGCTCGCTGCTGGGCATCGCCACGTTGCTGCTGTTCGAGCTCGCGCGGCGCTGGAATGGCTGGCGCGAGACCGCCGAGGTCTGGCTGCAAGGCCTGATCCTGCTGGTGTTCGTCGCCGCCTGGCTGAGCTGGCCAGGGCGGCAGGCGCCGAGCTATGTGCCACTGCTGGCGGGGATGATGTGCGGCGTGCTGGCCGGCTATCGGCGCCTGCGCTTCTCCGCCGAGGTGGCGCTGTGGAAGCGCCTGGCGGCGGCAGTGCTCGGTGCGGCCGCCTTTATCCTGCTGCAGAAGCTGCTGAAGCTGGCCGGAGCCGCCTGGCCCTGGGAACCACAGCTGTGGCAGGCCCTGCGCGGGCTGGCGATGGGGCTGTTCGTGGCTGGGCTGATGCCCTGGCTGCTGGTGCGCCTGGGGCTATTGAAGGCGCTACGAGAGGAAGAATCAGTGGCGCCGTTGGGCGCAGTCGCCTGAGGCGAAGCGAACGGCGCGCTTAGCTGCGCCGTTCGACGATGTAGCGGGCCAGTTCGCGCAGCGGCTCGGCCTTTTCGCCGAAACCGCGCAGGGCGTGCAGGGCCTGGTCGCGCAGTTCCAAGGCGTAGGCCTTGGCCTGTTCCAGACCGAGCAGGGCGGGGTAGGTCGGCTTGTGGTTGGCCTCGTCCTTGCCCTGGGTCTTGCCCAGGGTCGCGGTGTCGCTCTCCACGTCGAGGATGTCGTCCTGCACCTGGAAGGCCAGGCCGATGGCGCGGGCGTACTGCTGCAGCGAGCGCAGGCTGGCGTCATCGGCATTGCCGCTGGCCAGGGCGCCGAGCTGCACGCTGGCTTCGATCAGGGCGCCGGTCTTGTGCCGGTGCATGGTCTCCAGCGCCGGCTGGTCGAGGCGGCGGCCCACCGATTCGAGGTCGATGGCCTGGCCGCCGACCATGCCGGCGGGGCCGGCGGCACGGGCCAGGCCGAGAACCATGGCCAGGCGCAGGTTGGGGTCCAGCGGGTTGCGTCGGGCGTCGGCCAGGGCGGCGAAGGCCAGGCTCTGCAGGCCGTCGCCGGCGAGGATGGCGCAGGCTTCGTCATAGGCGATATGGGTGGTCGGCTGGCCGCGGCGCAGGTCGTCGTCGTCCATCGCCGGCAGGTCGTCGTGTACCAGCGAGTAGGCGTGGATCAGTTCCACCGCGCAGGCGGCACCGTCGGCGCGGTCGAGATCGCCGTCCAGCGCCTCGCAGGCGGCGTACACCAGCAGCGGGCGCACGCGCTTGCCACCGTTGACCACGCTATAGCGCATGGCCTGGTACAGGCGCGCCAGCTCGCTGCGCGGGGCATCGAAGAGTTCTTCCAGGGAGGCGTCGACGCGCGCCTGGCAGCGCTGCTGGTAGGCGGCGATCATGCCTGCTGGTCCGCGTCGAAGGGCACTTCTTCCAGCTCGCCGTCGCGCTCCAGCAGTTGCTGCACCTTCTGCTCGGCCTGGGCCAGGGCGGCCTGGCAGTCACGGGTCAGGCGGATGCCCTGTTCGAAGGCGCCCAGCGAATCTTCCAGCGACAGTTCGCCGCTCTCCAGGCGCTCGACCAGGCTCTGCAGCTCGGCGAGGGAGGTTTCGAAGTCGACGGCGGCTTTCTTGCGGGCCATGGGCAGGTCTCGGCGGGGAATTGGAACGGGCGCGACACTAGCAGAGCGGCGCGCCACGGGGCAAACGGGGTCAGAAACGCAGGACTTCGCCGTTGCTACGGGTCGGTGCTACCAGCGGGATGCGCGGCTGCTGCTCGGCCTTGGGCTTGGCCGGCTTGGGCGTGACGGCCGGTTTCGGTGCTTCGGCGATCGGCTGGTTGCGCAGCGGCTCGATGGCCTCGGCCAGGCGCTGGGCCAGTTGGCGCAGCAGGCGGCTCTGTGCCTGGACCTGGTCGGCGGTGGTGCCGCTATGGGCCTCTTCCAGGCGCAGCAGCTGGCTGTCGCGCAGCTGGCCGCCCTTGTCGAGCAGGCGCCACTGGGCTTCCAGCACGGCGGGGTGAGTCGGGCCGGAGTCCAGGCGGATGATGTTCAGCAGTACCTGCACGTCCGGCTTGAAGTCGGCGGCGGTCGGCGCCAGCACGGTGCGCTGGCTGTCCAGGCGCCAGGCCAGTTGGCGCAGCAGCAGCTGGTCGATGTCGGCGGCCAGGCTGCCGGCCCAGCGGGCGTCGTCGGCGGCCAGCAGGGTGCCGTCGTTCTGGCGCTGCAGCAGGGTTTCGCGTTGCAGGTAGTCAGCCACCGAGACGGGGCCGAGCAGCACGGCCAGGCCCTGGGTCTGCTTGGGGATCTGGGCGTTGCCGTTGTCCAGCTGATACAGCGGTACCGGCTGATGCACCGTGCAACCGACCAGGCCGAGCAGGCCGGTCAGCAGCAATACGGAGGGAAGGCGCAGCAGTCTCATCGTTTCACCTGAGGGCCGCGCGGGCGGCCAATCGTACGTCAAGGCCGCACATGATCCGTCAAAGCGGCCGCGGACTCCAGCCCGCGGCGCTCTACGGCATGCCTTTGCGCTGCGCTTGAACTCAGGCCGGGCTTTCCACCAGCAGCGAGTCGACGCGCTGGAAGCCGCGTGGCAGCTTGTTGCCACGGCGGCCACGCTCGCCCTTGTAGTGCTCCAGGTCGTCCGGCTTGAGCGACAGCGTGCGCTTGCCGGCCTGCAGTACCAGGGTGGCGCCATCGGGCAGCACGGCCAGGTCGGTGAGGTATTCCTCGCGGCTGGCCACGCGCTCACCGGGGATGCCGATGATCTTGTTGCCCTTGCCTTTGCCCAGCTGCGGCAGGTCGCGGACCGGGAACAGCAGCAGACGACCTTCGGTGGTCACTGCCGCCAGCCAGTTGTCCTCGACGCTGGCCACCGGCTTGGGCGGCACAACCAGCGAACCGTTGGGCAGGCTGAGCAGGGCCTTGCCGGCCTTGTTCTTGGCTTGCAGGTCTTCGCCCTTGACCACGAAGCCGTAGCCGGCGTCGGAAGCGATCACATACAGGGCGCTGTCTTCCGGCAGCAGCACGCAGTCGAAGCTCGCGCCTGGCGGCGGCTGCAGGCGGCCGGTGAGCGGCTCGCCCTGGCCACGGGCCGATGGCAGCGAGTGGGCGGCCAGCGAATAGCTGCGTCCGGTGGAGTCGATAAACACCGCGTACTGGTTCGAGCGGCCGGGTGCGGCGGCCTTGAAGCCGTCGCCGGCCTTGTACGACAGGCCGGTGGCGTCGATGTCGTGGCCCTTGGCGCAACGCACCCAGCCTTTTTCCGAGAGCACCACGGTGACCGGCTCGGTCGGCATCAGCTCGGTTTCCGACAGCGCCTTGGCCTCGGCACGGGCAACGATCGGCGAGCGGCGGTCGTCGCCATATTTCTCGGCGTCGGCGAGGATTTCCTGGCGCACCAGTTTCTTCAGCTTGGCTTCGCTGCCGAGCAGGGCCAGCAGCTTCTCGCGCTCCTTGGCCAGCTCGTCCTGCTCGCCGCGGATCTTCATCTCTTCCAGGCGGGCCAACTGACGCAGGCGGGTGTCGAGGATGTAGTCGGCCTGGATGTCGGTGAGGGCGAAGCGCTCCATCAGCACCGGCTTGGGCGAATCCTCGGTACGGATGATGTGGATCACTTCATCCAGGTTGAGGAAGGCGGTGAGCAAGCCTTCCAACAGGTGCAGGCGCTTCTCGACCTTGTCCAGGCGGAACTGCAGGCGACGGCGCACGGTGCCGACGCGGTACTGCAGCCACTCGGTGAGCAGGGTGCGCAGGTCTTTCACCTGCGGCTTGCCATCGAGGCCGATGACGTTGGTGTTGACCCGGTAGCTGGACTCCAGATCGGTGGTGGCGAACAGGTGGGTCATCAGCTCGTCGGCATCCACGCGGTTGGAGCGTGGGATGATGACGATGCGGCAGGGGTTCTCGTGGTCCGACTCGTCGCGCAGGTCGGCGACCATCGGCAGCTTCTTGGCCTGCATCTGCGCGGCGATCTGCTCCAGCACCTTGGCTCCGGAAACCTGGTGCGGCAGGGCGGTGACGACGATATCGCCGTCCTCGACGCGGTACACGGCGCGCATGCGCACCGAGCCACGGCCGGTTTCGTAGATCTTCAGCAGGTCGGCCTTGGGCGTGATGACTTCCGCCTCGGTGGGGAAGTCCGGACCGAGGATGTGCTCGCACAGCTGCTCGACCGTGGCGCTCGGCTCATCGAGCAGGCGCACGCAGGCGCTGGCCACTTCGCGCAGGTTGTGCGGCGGCACGTCGGTGGCCATGCCCACAGCGATACCGGTGGTGCCGTTGAGCAGCAGGTTGGGCAGGCGCGCCGGCAGGGTGGCCGGCTCGTCCAGGGTGCCGTCGAAGTTCGGTACCCAGTCCACGGTGCCCTGGCCCAGCTCGCTGAGCAGCACTTCCGAATAGCGCGACAGGCGCGCCTCGGTGTAACGCATGGCGGCGAAGGACTTGGGATCGTCCGGCGCACCCCAGTTGCCCTGGCCGTCGACCAGGGTGTAGCGATAGCTGAACGGCTGCGCCATCAGCACCATGGCCTCGTAGCAGGCGCTGTCGCCGTGCGGGTGGAACTTACCGAGCACGTCACCGACGGTCCGCGCCGACTTCTTGTGCTTGGAGTCGGCGTCCAGGCCCAGCTCGCTCATGGCGTAGACGATGCGGCGCTGCACGGGCTTGAGGCCGTCGCCGATATGCGGCAGGGCGCGGTCCATGATCACGTACATGGAGTAGTTGAGATAAGCCTGCTCGGTGAAGTCGGCAAGGGAACGGCGTTCCACGCCTTCCAGGCTCAAATCGAGGGAGTCGCTCATGCGTGCCTCAGGGTCATTTCAAAGATGTTGATTGGCGCAGCACCAGGGTGCCGCCCTTTTGAGTGAATTCGAGTTGCTTGAGGGCGCTCATGCCGAGCAGCACCTCTTCGCCTTCCATGCCGGGCGTGATCAGGGCCGCCACGTCGCGCAGCTGGATATCGCCCAGCTGCAGCAGGCCGAGGCGGGTGCGCGCGCCGGTGACGGTGCCGTTGGCGGTGCGGATCTGTACCGGCGCGCCAGGCTGCAGGCCGAGTTCGCTGGCCAGCTTCTGCGGCACGGCCACGGCGCTGGCGCCGGTATCGAGGAGGAAGGTCACGGTACGGCCGTCGATCTGTCCGTCCAGTATGTAATGGCCGCCGCGGCTGCTGGCCAGGCTCACCTCGATGTAGTCGGCGCCATGCACCGACTGCGGCTGGCGATTGGGGTTGTCGCGCTGCTTCTCCCAGTTGCCGAACCAGTGGGTGGCCAGGGCCAGGGCGGCGACCCAGGCCAGGATCAGCATCACGCGGGCGGCGCGCTGGCCGGCGGGGCGTTCGCTCATGGCGCGCTCCAGCCGCCTGCCGGCGCCTTGAACTGCCAGAGCAGCGGGCGGCGTTCGCCGTCGGCGCGGGCCAGGCCGTTGTTGTCCAGGCCCAGCCAGGCGCCGTTCTTGTCCAGCCACAGGGCTTCGGCGACGCCGTAGGGCTCGGGATAGCGGCGGCCATCGGCCAGGGCTGCGGCGACGAACGACCAGCATTTCTCTTCCGCGCCGGTGCTCGGGTCGCGCCGGCAGATGCGGTGCTCCAGGCGCTCCAGGGTGAACAGCTTGCCGTCGAAGAAGGCTAGGTCACCGAAGCTGCGCGGGTAGCGCTTGTCGCTCTGAGGGGTGAGCGGCGAGCGCCGCTGGCCGGCCTCGGACATCAGGATGCAGCCGCCGGTGCAACGCCAGCGGCCCTTCTCTAGGTGCAGCACCAGTAGGCCGCGGCGCTCGCGCTCGGCGGCCAGCCACAGGCGCGCGCCGGCTGGGTCGATGGCCAGGCCTTCGAGCAGGGCGTTGTGGCGCAGCAGCATGCCGCTGGCGCGAGCCTGGCGGATCAGCCCGTCGGGCAGCGGCAGCCATTCGGCGATGCCGCTGGGGCCGACCTGCAGCAGGGCGGTGTGCGCCTCGCTGAGCAGGTAGCGGTTGCCCTTGTCGTCACAGCTGATGCTTTCGAAGTCCAGCTCGCCGCCGCGTACCAGGTTGGCCACCCAGGTGCGCATGCGCAGGCCCCAGGGCAGGGCGCTGGCAGGTACCAGCGGTGCGTCGAAGATTTCGGCCTCGGCCTGCCAGGCACCGTCGCCCGGCTTCAGGCTGTACAGGCGGTCGTCCTCGCGGTCGGACACCGTCAGCCACTCCTCGCCGCAGCGGGTCAGGCCGGACAGGTTGCCGGCGGCCATACCTTCCACCGGATGCTCGGCGAGCAGTTCCAGCTGGACGGGCTCGGCCGGCTTTTCCGCGGCGAACGTCGTGCCGGCCAGCAGCACGCCGGCCAGGGCCAGGCTCAACCTCACGCCAGGACCTCGGCCAGGTTGCCTTTGGACTCCAGCCAGCTCTTGCGGTCGCTGGCGCGCTTCTTGGCCAGCAGCATGTCCATCACTTCGCGGGTTGCCTCGAAGTCGTCCAGACCCAGCTGCACCAGGCGGCGGGTGTTGGGGTCCATGGTGGTCTCGCGCAGCTGCGGCGGGTTCATCTCGCCGAGACCCTTGAAGCGGGTGACCTGCGGCTTGCCGCGGCGCTTCTCGGCGACCAGGCGGTCGAGGATGCCGTCGCGCTCGGCGTCGTCGAGGGCATAGAAGATCTCCTTGCCCAGGTCGATGCGGTACAGCGGCGGCATGGCGACGTAGACGTGGCCGGCTTCCACCAGCGGGCGGAAGTGGCGGACGAACAATGCACAGAGCAAGGTGGCGATGTGCAGGCCGTCGGAGTCGGCGTCGGCGAGGATGCAGATCTTACCGTAGCGCAGTTGCGACAGGTCGTTGGAGCCGGGGTCGATGCCGATGGCCACGGCGATGTCGTGCACCTCCTGCGAGGCCAGCACTTCGCCGCCGTCGACTTCCCAGGTGTTCAGGATCTTGCCGCGCAGCGGCATGATGGCCTGGAACTCCTTGTCGCGGGCCTGCTTGGCGGAGCCGCCGGCGGAGTCACCCTCGACCAGGAACAGTTCGGAGCGCATCGGGTCCTGGCCCGCGCAGTCGGCCAGCTTGCCGGGCAGCGCCGGACCCTGGGTGATCTTCTTGCGCTCGACCTTCTTGCCGGCCTTGAGGCGGCGACCGGCGTTGCCGATGGCCTGCTCGGCCAGCAGCAGGCCGGTTTCCGGATGGGCGTTGAGCCACAGGCTGAAGGCATCTTTCACTACGCCGGAGACGAAAGCCGAAGCCTCTCGGGAGGACAGGCGCTCCTTGGTCTGCCCGGAGAACTGAGCGTCCTGCATCTTCATCGAGAGGACGAAGGCGATGCGCTCCCAGACGTCTTCCGGGGCCAGCTTGACGCCACGCGGCAGCAGGTTGCGGAACTCGCAGAACTCGCGCATGGCGTCCAGCAGGCCTTGGCGCAGGCCATTGACGTGGGTGCCGCCCTGGGCGGTGGGGATCAGGTTGACGTAGCTTTCCTGCAGCGATTCGCCGCCTTCTGGCAGCCACAGCAGGGCCCAGTCCACCGCCTCCTTGTTGCCGGCCAGCGAGCCGCAGAACGGCTCTTCGGGCAGGCGTACGAACTCGCTCACAGCGTCGGTGAGGTAGGAGCGCAGGCCGTCCTCGAAGTACCAGCGGGTGGTCTCGTTGCTGTTCTTGTCGCTGAAGGTGACTTCCAGGCCGGGGCACAGTACGGCCTTGGCCTTGAGCACGTGCTTGAGGCGGCTGATGGAGAACTTCGGCGAATCGAAATACTGCGGGTCGGGCCAGAAGCGCACGCTGGTGCCGGTGTTGCGCTTGCCGACGCTGCCGATCACCTCCAGGTCGGTGGCCTTGAAGCCGTCGGCGAAGGTCATGCGGTGCTCGCTGCCATCGCGCTTGACCTTGACCTCGACCTGGTTGGATAGGGCGTTGACCACCGAGATGCCCACGCCGTGCAGGCCGCCGGAGAACTGGTAGTTCTTGTTGGAGAACTTGCCGCCGGCGTGCAGCTTGGTAAGGATCAGCTCGACGCCGGGGATGCCTTCTTCCGGGTGGATGTCGACCGGCATGCCGCGGCCGTCGTCGATCACTTCCAGCGAGTTGTCCTCATGGAGGATGACCTGGATGACCTTGGCGTGGCCGGCCAGCGCTTCGTCGACGCTGTTGTCGATGACTTCCTGGGCCAGGTGGTTGGGCCGCGCGGTGTCGGTGTACATACCCGGGCGCTTGCGCACCGGGTCCAGACCGGACAGTACTTCGATGGCATCGGCGTTGTAGGCGTTCTGCTGGGCCATGGTGTCTCTTGTCTATTAAAGGGTGGAAAAGTCGAAGTCGGCCCAGAGGGCGGGGGCGAAGCCGGCCAGCGCGAGGATTTCCGGGATGCGCTGGGCGAAGCCCTGGTAGCTGTGGTCGCCACCTTCACGGATATCCAGGCTGCAGCCGTTGTAGAAGGTCTCGGCCTGGCGGTAGTCCAGCGTCTCGTCGGCCGTCTGCAGCCACACGCGATAACGCGCGGCGTCCTGCGGCTCGGCTGTCTCCAGCTCCTGCAGGGCGGCGACGTGGTCGTGGGTCAGCAGCCAGGTCTCGTTGGTGTAGTGGTTGGTCTGCTCGACCTCCTTGCCGCCGAACAGGCGGTGCGGACGCACGGCTGGATTGATCAGCAGGGCGGAGAGGCCATGCTGCTCGGCGAGGAAGGTGGAGTAGTAACCGCCCAGCGAGCTGCCGACCAGCAGCGGGCTACCCAGTTCGGCAATGGCCGCCTGCAGCTGCTGCAGGGCCTGGCGCGGGTGGTGATGCAGGGCCGGCACGCGCAGATGCTGGGCGATGCCGCAGTGTTCGGCCACCTTGAGCAGCTGGCTGGCCTTGGTCGAGGCCGGCGAACTGTTGAGGCCGTGGATATAGAGGATGCTGGGATTCATGGAGCGGGAGGCTACAAGCTAGGCGGCGCCAGCCGCAAGCACTGATGGCCGAGGCTTAGGCGTAGAGCCGGTTTCCGGCCGTGCGAGCTAGAGAAAAACTAGGCGAAGGGGGCTGAGGAAGCGGACTGGGCTCGCATGCGAGTTTACTGGGGTAAATGAGCATTCCGAAGCCACCTTCAACGCAGTTTTTCCGACGCGCAGCATGGTCGGAAACCGGCTCTTAGTAGCCCTTGATGCTGTAGTCCACCTCGAAGTGGATGCCGGTGACGCGCGAGACGCCGGTCTCCAGCCGTCCGTCGGCATGCAGGCGCAGCCAGCGGTAGCCGGGGGCGGAGGTGTCGACCTGGAATTCCTCGCTGCCCGGGGCGAACTGCACGCAGGTGGAGGGCGAGGCGAGCAGGCGGATGCCGCCACGCTGCTGGTCGAACTCCTGGTGCACGTGGCCCCAGAGCACGGCCTTGACCTGGGCGTGGCGCTCCAGCACGGCGAACAGGGCGTCAGGGTTGCGGATGCCGATCGGCTCCATCCACTTGCAGCCGATGGACACCGGGTGATGGTGGAAGCACACCAGGTGATGGCGTTCGGGGGCTTCGCTCAGCGCGCGCTCGAGCAGTTCGAGCTGGTCGTCGGCCAGATAACCGGGCACCGCGCCGGGAATCGACGAGTCGAGCAGGATGATGCGCCAGCCGCCCAGGTCGATCACCGGCTGCAGCAGATCGCTGTCGGCGCAGACCTGGTGCATGGCGGGCAGTTCGTCATGGTTGCCAGGGAACCAGCGGGCGGCGCTGTCGAAACAGGCGGTCAGTTCGCGGAAGCGCTGGTAGGAAGCCACGCTGCCGTCTTGAGAGAGGTCGCCGGTGGCGAGGATCAGGTCGATGTCGGTCTGCTCGGCCTGTACCCGTTCGATCACCTTTTGCAGGCTGTCCTGGGTGTCCATGCCCAGCAGTTTGCCGTCCTGTTCGGCAAAAAGGTGGCTGTCCGACAACTGCACGAGCAGTATCGGACGGTCGGGGACAAGAGACGACGGGCGCGACAAAGGCCAACTCCTGAGCGGGTTCCCAGGATTATGGTGGGTGAAATGCGATTCGGTAAACCCGGCAAACGTGAACCCGTCACATTTGCGTGGTTGTGATCACAGCACGGGCACCAGCTCGTGACCGCAGGCGATGCAGTGGCTCAGCCATTCGCCGAGGAACAGGTTGAGCTGAGTCTTCTCGTCCGGCTGGTGCATGGCAGCGTTGGGATAGGGGTAGATGCCGCGGAAGCGCCGGGCATTTTCCGCGCCGATCACCTCGGCCATGCGCGCGTCGTGGTAGGCGCGCACTTCCAGGCGCGGCACCGGCAGCCAGGTCAGGCTGTGCTCCTGGCGCACCTCCAGGGTGGTGGTGTAGGGGCAGTTCTCGGTGACCCGGATTAGCAGCACGCCGAGCAGCAGGTCGCCCTGGCTCAGGGCGACGCGGCGCTCGCCTTGCGCGGCGCGCATGTCCGGCAGCAGGCGCAGCAGGCGCGCGTAGTTGGCTTCGCAAGCGGCCTGCAGCTCGACCAGGTCGACCCGGTAACGCTCGCGCAGCAGGTTCATGACCACAGCCCCCGCACTTCGGCGCGGTTCAGCGCCAGCCACTGCAGGGCGATGATGCTGGCGGCGTTATTGATGCGCCCGTCCTTGACTGCCTGCAGGGCATCTTCCAGCGGCCAGACGTGCACGCGGATGTCCTCGCCTTCCTCGGCCAGGCCATGCACGCCGCCGACGCCTTCGCTGTCGCAACGGCCGACATACAGGTGCACCAGCTCGTCGGAGCCGCCGGGGGAGGGGTAGTACTGGGTGATGGGCCAGAGCGCGCCGAGCTTGAGGTCGGCCTCTTCCTCGGCCTCGCGGTGGGCCACTTCCTCGGGTTGTTCGTCCTTGTCGATCAGCCCGGCGACCAGCTCCAGCAGCCAGGGATTGGCGCTCTTTTCCATGGCGCCGACGCGGAACTGCTCGAGCAGGACCACGGTGTCGCGTTGTGGGTCGTACGGCAGCACGCAGACGGCGTCGTGGCGCACGAACAGTTCGCGGCTGAGCTGCGGGCCCATGCCGCCGGCGAACTGGCGGTGGCGCAGATGCAGGCGGTCCAGGCGATAGAAGCCCTTGAAGCAGATCTCGCGCTGGATGACCTCGACATCGGCATGTGACATGTATTTCCCCCTGTTACGCAGGCGTGCCTGCGTCATGTACGAGCGCGTTGCGCTTGGCTTGAATGTGCGCGCCCTGGCGGTGCTTTGGCAAGCCGGCGAAGTGTTCGTTCCCCGGCGTTCTGCAGCGGATTATAGCGGTGCGCATGTGACCTTTTGTTTGGCGCTGCTGCACAGCTTGGGCTTGGAGGGTGACGCGGCCGCGGCGACAATGGCCGCCGCGCCGGGAACACGCGTAGCGGCGCGCAGTCGAAACGCCCGTCGCCGCCCCGAGGAGAATTCATGCGTTGCATCGCCACTGTCGGTCTGTTGTCCCTGACGCTGCTGCTCGGCGGCTGCCAGGCCATGCTGCTCGCCGCCAAACCGGAGTCGGGGCTGGCCACCAGCCGTCAGGCCTGGGAGCACCGGGCGCCGGGTTGCGCGGCCAAGGACTGCGCGCTGGTCAACATCGACCTGCAGACGCTGAATGAGCTGCCCGAGCTGAACGCGCGCATCGAGCAGGAGCTGCTCAAGCTGACCATCGAGCTGCCGGGCGATCCGCCGCCAGCTTCGTTGGAACTTTACGAGAAGGAGTTCCTGGCCAGCGCCCAGCCGGGCTGGATGAGCTACCTGCAGGCCAAGGTGCTGGAACAGCACGACCGCCTGGTGGTGATCGAGCTGTCCAGCTATCGCTTTACCGGTGGCGCCCACGGCATTCCCGGGCGCGCCTACCTCAATTACGACCGCGAGAAGGGCCGCCTGCTGAGCCAGGACGACCTGTTGCTGCCGGACGGCGAGACGGCTTTCTGGCTGCAGGCCGAGTTGGCCTATCAGGCCTGGCTCAAGACCAATGGCCTGGACCAGGACCTGGAATACCAGGCCAACTGGCCCTTTGTGCGCACCGCCAACGTGGCCCTGCTGCGCGACTCGGTGATGCTCAAGTACGAGGTCGGCCGCATCGCGCCCTATGCCAGCGGCCACCCCGACCTGCGCATTCCCTACTCGCGCCTCAACGGCATCCTCAAGCCGATCTACTTCCCCGGTCGCGGCTGATCAGCGCCCGGCCAGCTTGCCCAGCAGCAGTTGCAGGGCGGCGGCCAGGCTCAGCGCCGGCAGGGTGGCGCCGACGGCGGGGTAGAAGTTGACCAGCACATGGAAGGTGGCCACGCCGCAGGCCCAGGCCAGCAGGCTGTCCCAGCGCAGCAGCGGTACGCTGCTCGGCAGCTGGCGGCGGCGCAGGCCGAAGTGGTCCATCAGCACCACGCCGAACAGCGGGGCGAACACCGAGCCGATCAGCAGCAGGAAGTGCTCGTACTGCGCCAGCGGCGCGAACCAGGCGATCAGGGTGCACAGCACGCCGATGGCCAGCGCCAGGTGCTCGACCTTGAGCGGCAGTAGGGTGCCGCTGGAGACGGCGGCCGAATGGATGTCGGCAAAGGCCTTCTCCGACTCGTCGAGCAGGATCAGCAGCAGCGGAATACCCATGCCAGCACCGGCCAGGGCCAGCAGCAGGCTGTTGGCTTCTTCCGGCGCCGCGAAGGCCAGGGTGTAGGCCACGCCCAGGCTCATCAGCCACAGGCAGCCGACGAAGAAGCCCAGCGCCGCACCGGCGAACACGCCGCCGGCACGCTTACCGAAGCGCGAGTAGTCGGCGATCAGCGGCAGCCAGGACAGCGGCATGGCGATGGCCAGGTCGAAGCCCAGGGCGAAACTCATCGAGCCGTCACCCGGGCTGGCCCACAGCGTGGCCAGGTCGGCCTTGCTGAACAGGTTCCAGGTCAGCCAGGTGCAGGCGCCGAGCAGCAGCCAGATGCCCCACTTGCGCAGCACGCGACGGACGAAGGCCAGCGGGCCGGCCACTGCCAGCAGAGTGGCCAGGGCGCCGAACACCAGGGTCCACAGGGTGGCGTTGGTCCAGGCGCTGTCCGCGCCCAGGTACTTGCCGGCCAGCAGGCTGGCGGCGTCACGCATGACGATGATTTCGAACGCGCCCCAGCCGATCAGCTGCAGCAAGTTGAGCAGCGCCGGCAGAGCTGCACCCTGGCGGCCCAGGCTCAGACGCAGGGCGGCCATCGAGGCCATGCCGGTGTCGCTGCCGATCACGCCAACCGCGCCGAGCAGCAGGGCGCCGAGGCCGACGCCGAGCACCAGCGCCAGCAGCGAGCCGGCCAGGCCCAGGCCGGGGGCGAGCAGAGCGCCGGCCTGCAGCACCATCAGGCCCATGCCGAGGGAGAACCACAGGGCGAGCAGGTCGCGGGCACCGAAGGCACGCTCGGTGAGCGGCACGGCGAGGTTGGGGGAGTAGTTGGCAGTGGTCACTTAGTTATTTTTCTCAGCGATGGAATGAAAAGGCCCCGCGATGCGGGGCGGGGCCTGTTGGGCGCAGGTCAGACCTGCTTGTAGATCAGCGAACCTTCTTCCTTGAAGCGCCCGGCCTGCTCGGCGAAGCCGGCCTCGATGGCCTTCTGCTCGTCGGTCAGGCCGTTGTCCTTGGCGTAGTCACGCACTTCCTGGGTGATCTTCATCGAGCAGAACTTCGGTCCGCACATGGAACAGAAGTGCGCCACCTTGGCCGAGTCCTTCGGCAGGGTCTCGTCGTGGAAGGCGCGCGCGGTATCCGGGTCGAGGCCGAGGTTGAACTGGTCTTCCCAGCGGAACTCGAAACGCGCCTTGGACAGGGCGTTGTCGCGGATCTGCGCGCCCGGATGACCCTTGGCCAGGTCGGCGGCATGCGCGGCGATCTTGTAGGTAATGATCCCGGTCTTCACGTCATCCTTGTTCGGCAGGCCCAGGTGCTCCTTGGGCGTGACGTAGCAGAGCATGGCGCAGCCGAACCAGCCGATCATCGCCGCGCCGATGCCGCTGGTGATGTGGTCGTAGCCAGGGGCGATGTCGGTGGTCAGCGGGCCGAGGGTGTAGAACGGCGCCTCGTCGCAGCATTCCAGCTGCTTGTCCATGTTCTCCTTGATCAGCTGCATCGGCACATGGCCGGGGCCTTCGATCATGGTCTGCACGTCGTGTTTCCAGGCGATCTTGGTCAGCTCGCCGAGGGTCTCCAGCTCGCCGAACTGCGCGGCGTCGTTGGCGTCGGCGATGGAGCCCGGACGCAGGCCGTCGCCCAGCGAGAAGCTGACGTCGTAGGCCTTCATGATTTCGCAGATTTCCTCGAAGTGGGTGTAGAGGAAATTCTCCTGGTGATGCGCCAGGCACCACTTGGCCATGATCGAGCCGCCGCGGCTGACAATACCGGTAACCCGCTTGGCGGTCAGCGGCACATAGCGCAGCAACACGCCGGCGTGGATGGTGAAGTAGTCCACGCCCTGCTCGGCCTGCTCGATCAGGGTGTCGCGGAACAGCTCCCAGGTGAGGTCCTCGGCGATGCCGCCGACCTTCTCCAGCGCCTGATAGACCGGCACGGTGCCGATCGGTACCGGCGAGTTGCGGATGATCCACTCGCGGGTCTCGTGGATATGCTTGCCGGTGGACAGATCCATGACCGTGTCCGAGCCCCAGCGGATGCCCCAGGTCAGCTTGGCCACTTCCTCTTCGATGGACGAACCCAGCGCGCTGTTGCCGATATTGCCGTTGATCTTCACCAGGAAGTTGCGGCCGATGATCATCGGCTCCAGCTCCACGTGGTTGATGTTCGCCGGGATGATGGCGCGGCCACGGGCGATCTCGCTGCGGACGAACTCGGGGGTGATTTCCTTGGGGATGTTGGCGCCGAAGCTGTGGCCGGCGTGCTGCTCTTTCAGCAGCCCCGCCTCGCGGGCCTCGATCAGCTTCATGTTCTCGCGGATGGCGACGAACTCCATCTCGGGCGTGATGATGCCCTGCTTGGCATAGTGCATCTGGCTGACGTTCTTGCCCGCCTTGGCCCGGCGCGGATTGCGCACATGGGCGAAACGCATGGCGGAAAGCTCGGCATCATTCAGGCGGCGCTGGCCGAATTCGGAGGACAAACCCGGTAGCTTCTCGGTGTCGCCGCGGTCCTCGATCCAGGCGCTGCGCACGTCGGCCAGGCCCTGGCGTACGTCGATCTGTACGTTCGGGTCGGTGTAGGGGCCGGAGGTGTCGTAGACGGTGACCGGGGCGTTGATTTCGCCGCCGAACGCGGTAGGCGTCACGTCCAGGCTGATCTCGCGCATCGGCACGCGGATGTCCGGGCGCGAACCCTGTACATAGATTTTCTGCGAACGGGGAAAGGGCTGGATTGACTGCTGATCGACCTGTGCGCTCTCGCTGAGGTTTTTCTGTTGTTGTTTGACGCTCATCGGCTCGGCTCCTCGGTGGGATGTCGGAGCGAACCTGAGGACGAGAGGCGCACCACGGGTGGTGCCGAGAGAACTCGCGCGTAGTGCGGCGAGTGCATCTTGTTCCCTACGCAGGCCTTAACCTGATCAGGTTCAACGGGATCCGGAACTTTCCGATCTCAGCCCACGATTCTGGGCGCCCCGACAAGAACTGGTCGCAGTCTAATCAAAAATTGTACACAGCAGCAATCGCCGACCTATTTCTACGCTGCGTTTCGTCGGCGGAGCGGGTTCTGGTCTATAAAGCTTGGGCATTGTTGCGAACAAGCAACAAAGCTTGTCGCAAACCGGCCTACCGTTGCGCTGCGCTCGCCTTGACCGCCGCCAGCGGCAGCCTTAGCCTTGCCCGATTCCCCCGTATCTAGGACTGATCATGCTACGCAGACTCTCGCTGGCGCTCGCAGTAGCTGCTGCCACCTCTGGAATGGCTTGGGCCGAAGACGCTCCTCTGGCGACCAAGACCGATCTGGTCACCGTCTATAACGAAGCCGTGAAGAACAACGCCGACCTGGCTGCCGCGCGTGCCAACTACGCGGCGATCAGCGAAGTGGTGCCGCAGGCCCGCGCGGGTCTGCTGCCGAACCTGACTGCCGGTGCCGACAGCCTGCACACCGACACCAAGGTGGACACCAACGTCAGCGACGTGGACGCCACCCGCAGCGGCCTGTCCTACCGCGCCAACCTGAGTCAGCCGCTGTTCCGCGCTGACCGCTGGTTCCAGTTCCAGGCGGCCAAGGCCACCGACCAGCAGTACGCCCTGCAGCTCTCTGCCACCGAGCAGAACCTGATTCTGCAGAGCGCCGAGACCTACTTCGCCGTGCTGCGCGCCCAGGACACCCTGGCCTCGACCAAGGCCGAGGAAGCGGCGTTCAAGCGTCAGCTGGACCAGGCCAACGAGCGCTTCGACGTGGGCCTGTCGGACAAGACCGACGTGCTCGAGGCCCAGGCCGGTTACGATACCGCCCGCGCCAACCGCATCCTCGCCGAGCGCGCCGTGGATGACGCCTTCCAGGCGCTGGTCACCTTGACCAACCACGAGTACGCCTCGATCGAGGGCATCCTGCACACCCTGCCGGTGCTGGTGCCGACGCCGAACGACGCCAAGGCCTGGGTCGACACTGCCGCCCAGCAGAACCTCAACCTGCAGGCCAGCAACTACGCAGTCGACGCCGCCGAAGAGACCCTGCGCCAGCGCAAGGCCGGCCATGCGCCGACCCTGGACGCCGTGGCCCAGTACCAGAAAGGCGACAACGACAACCTCGGCTTCTCCAATCCGACCGGCTCCGGCCTGCGCTACAACGACGAAGCCGAGCAGACCAGCATCGGCCTGCAGCTGAACATCCCGATCTACAGCGGTGGCCTGACCAGCTCCCAGGTGCGCGAGGCTTACCAGCGCGTCAACCAGAGCGAGCAGGAGCGCGAGAGCCTGCGTCGGCAGATCGTCGAGAACACCCGCAACCTGCACCGCGCGGTGAACACCGACGTGGAGACCGTGCAGGCTCGCCGTCAGTCGATCATCTCCAACCAGAGCGCCCTGGAAGCCACCGAGATCGGCTACCAGGTCGGCACCCGCAACATCGTCGACGTGCTCGATGCCCAGCGTCAGCTGTACAGCTCGGTGCGTAACTACAACGATGCGCGCTACGACTACATCCTCAACAACCTGCGCCTGAAGCAGGCCGCCGGCACTCTGGCGCCGAGCGACCTGGAAGCCCTGTCCGGCTTCCTCAAGCCGGACTACAACCCGGACAAGGACTTCCTGCCGCCGGATCTGGCCAAAGCCGCAGAAGCCCAGCTCAAGGGCAACTCCGACTACTGAGTCAGTGCGATGATCGAAGCCCCGCCTAGTGCGGGGCTTTTTTATGCGCGCTTTTGGCCTATACCTTGCTTTGGTTACAGCTTTTGTAAGAGCGGCCGATGCGCTGTCATCGGGTCGCCTGACCGGAAGGAGTTTCGTTGTGTCCGTTCTGTTCTCTCTGCTGCGCAGCCGCCTGCTGCGCCCTGTCTTCATCGCTCTCGGCCTGGCCATGCTGGCGCAGGTCGGTATCGCCGTCTGGCTGACGCGGGCGACCGTCGATAACCTGGTCAACGACCTGACCCAGCGCCTGGGCGGCGAGAGCCAACGCCTGGCCAGCGAGCTGGGCAGCGCCGAGGATGAGATGCGCGCCGGCCTGGCCGCGCTCTCCACCAATACTCGCGAGCGCCTTTCCGGTGGCCTCTCCACCCAGCTCAAGGATGAACAGGCGCAGCTGCGCAAGGTGCTGGAGGAGAACCTCAAACAGTCCGGCAACTCCATCGCGCAGATGCTTGCCGGTGTGGCGCCCAAGGCCATCTGGGACAACGACGCTCCGGCGCTGACCGCGCTGACCCGTATCGTTCAGCGTGATCCGGCGGTGCTCTTCGCGGTGTTCTACGATGCCCAGGGCCAGCGCCTGACCCGCAACTTCAATCGCAGCAGCCCGCGGGTGCGCGAGCTGGTCGCGGCCGGGCAGGGCGATGGTGCGCTGGCCAAGCTGGTCGACGCCGCCTCGCGCGATCCCAAGGTGCACATGGTCGAGGTCGACATCAACCCGATGGGCGCCTCCATCGGCAAGGTGCAGCTGGGTATGTCGCTGGACGGCGTCGAGCAGGAGCTGACCGCGCTGGACGCCCGTTTCGCCACGCTGGTGGGCAATGCCGGCGAGCTGGTCGACAAGAGCCTTTCCGGTGCCGCCCAGGACAGTACCCAGGCCCTGCAGCAGCGCCTGCAGCTGGCCGAGCAGGCGACCAACGACATGGCGCGCAACGGCAGCGAAACCGTGCAGCAGGCCGCCGACAGCCTGCGTTGGCGGATTGCGACCGGCCTGCTGGTGGTTGGCCTGCTGACCCTGGCCGCCGTGGCACTGGTGCTTGGCTGGCGGGTGCTCAGCCGCCTGCAGTTGCTGATTGGCGCGCTCAAGGATCTGGCGGCCGGCGAGGGCGATCTGACTCGTCGCGTGCAGCTCGACAGCAATGACGAAGTTGGCGAAATGGCCGATGCGGTCAACCAGTTCATCGCCAAGCTGCAACCCATCGTCCGTGAGGCGGGAGATGTGGCGCAGCGCACCGGCGAGGAAATTCGCAGCCTGGCGCAGCGCAGTGCAGCGGCGGAAGCCGCGGCCGGGCGCCAGCGCGACGAGGTGGCCGGTAGCCTGCAGGCGCTGGAAGACATGGCCGCTGCGGCGCAGCACGAGAGCCAGGCCATGCACGATGCGCAGCAACGGGTCGTGGCGATCCGCCAGGCGGCGCACGAAAACGCTGCCATCGCCGACAAGGTCGGGCGCCTGATCGAGGCGCTGGTGGCGCGAGTAGAGAATGGTTCGGCGGTAATCGAGAAGCTGGCCCAGCAGAGCGAGCAGATCGAGGTGGTGCTGACGGTGATCCAGTCCATCGCCGAGCAGACCAACCTGCTGGCGCTGAACGCGGCCATCGAGGCGGCGCGGGCGGGCGAGAGTGGTCGTGGCTTCGCCGTGGTGGCCGATGAAGTGCGCGCCCTGGCCAGCAAGACCCAGCAATCCACCGGCGATATCCAGGCGCATATCACCGCTCTGCAGCAGGGTGCGCGCGAGGCGGTGGCGGTGATCGGTCAGGCTGGCGGGCAGGCGGCTGAAGGTTTGCAGGCGCTGCGCGACAGTGCGCGCCTGCAGCAGTCGGTGCAGGCTTCGGTGGATGAGGTACATGGCGCCATCGACAGTGCCACACGCTCCGCGACCGAGCAGGCCGCGGGAGCTGCGGCCGTGCGTGGCCGGGTCGAGGTGATCCACAGCGAAGCCCAGCGCGCGGCGCAGGCGGTGAGCGAGACGGCGGCCAGTGGCAGGCTGGTGGATGGCCTCGTCGCTCAGCTGCGTGCGAGCTTCGCCCAGTTCAAGGTCTGATAACGAGCGGAGGGGGCGGCCTGGTCGCTCCCGTCGAGAGGTTTTTCAGCAGGCAGAAACGAAAAAACCGAGCCAGTGGCTCGGTTTTTTCTTGAAGAGTGGTGCCCAGGAGAAGACTCGAACTTCCACGGTGTTGCCACCGCTAGGACCTGAACCTAGTGCGTCTACCAATTCCGCCACCTGGGCACATTGCGACGATCGCTCGCCGACTTTTTGCAGCATTCACCGCTTTTGACGGTACGGAAGCTGCTCCGTTTATTCGAAATCAAGCCGGTGGCTCAATTTCTGAAGAGTGGTGCCCAGGAGAAGACTCGAACTTCCACGGTGTTGCCACCGCTAGGACCTGAACCTAGTGCGTCTACCAATTCCGCCACCTGGGCACTGAAAGCTATGATTGCTCAGTCGCTTCCGTGTTACAACGTCTCAGCAACGTTGTGGCGGCGAACTATACGGACGCGGTTTTTGCTTGTAAACCCCTGATGTCGAAAAAATTATTCTGCTGACCCTGGGTGCCGTTTCGCGCTTCAATACACACATGGCAAGCCATCTATATATGCGCAAAGGTAATTTCACTTAATGGCCGATTGGCAATCCCTCGATCCCGAGGCCGCCCGTGAGGCGGAAAAATACGACAACCCCATTCCCAGCCGCGAGCTGATCCTGCAGCACCTGTCCGAGCGCGGTTCGCCTGCTGCCCGCGAGGAGCTGGTGGAGGAGTTCGGTCTGACCACCGACGAGCAGCTCGAAGCGCTGCGTCGTCGCCTGCGCGCCATGGAGCGCGACGGCCAGCTTATCTACACCCGCCGTGGCACCTACGCGCCGGTGGATAAGCTCGACCTGCTCCGCGGTCGCATCAGCGGCCACCGCGACGGCTTCGGCTTCATGATCCCGGATGACGGCAGTGACGATCTGTTCCTCAGCCCGGCGCAGATGCGCCTGGTGTTCGATGGCGACCGCGTGCTGGCCCGTGTTTCCGGTCTGGATCGCCGTGGTCGCCGCGAAGGCGCCATTGTCGAAGTCATCGAGCGCGCCCACGAGACCATCGTCGGCCGCTACTTCGAGGAGGCTGGCATCGGCTTCGTCGAGGCCGACAATCCGAAGATCCAGCAGGAAGTGCTGGTCACTCCGGGGCGTACCGGTGGTGCCAGGATCGGCCAGTTCGTCGCGATCAAGATCACCCACTGGCCCACCTCGCGCTTCCAGCCGCAGGGCGACATCGTCGAAGTGATCGGCAACTACATGGCGCCGGGCATGGAGATCGACGTGGCGCTGCGCAGCTACGACATCCCGCATGTCTGGCCGGATGCGGTGACCAAAGAGGTGCGCAAGCTCAAGCCGCAGGTGGAAGAGAAGGACAAGGAGAACCGGGTCGACCTGCGTCACCTGCCGTTCGTCACCATCGACGGTGAGGACGCCCGCGACTTCGACGACGCCGTCTACTGCGAGAAGAACAGCAGTCGCTGGAAGCTATTCTCCGGGGGCTGGAAGCTCTATGTCGCCATCGCTGACGTGTCGCACTACGTCAAGGTCGGCTCGGCGCTGGACGAAGAGGCGCAGAAGCGCGGCAACTCGGTGTACTTCCCCGAGCGCGTGGTGCCCATGCTGCCGGAAGAGCTGTCCAACGGCCTGTGCTCGCTGAACCCGCACGTCGACCGGCTGGCCATGGTCTGCGAGATGAGCATGTCCAAGTCCGGTGAGCTGGTCGACTACCAGTTCTACGAAGCGGTCATCCATTCCCATGCGCGCCTGACCTACAACAAGGTCAGCTACATGCTGGAGCAGCCCAAGAGCAGCGAAGGCAAGTCCCTGCGCGAGGAATACAAGGAAGTCCTGCCGCACCTCAAGCAGCTCTATTCCTTGTATCAGGTGCTGCTGGCCGCCCGTCACGAGCGTGGCGCCATCGACTTCGAGACCCAGGAGACGCGTATCGTCTTCGGTGCCGGGCGCAAGATCGCCGAGATCCGTCCGACCCAGCGCAACGACGCGCACAAGCTGATCGAGGAATGCATGCTGGCGGCCAACGTGGCTACCGCGCGCTTCATGCTCGATCACTCGATGCCCTCGCTGTATCGCGTGCACGACGGCCCGCCGGCCGAGCGCGTGGAGAAGCTCAAGGCTTTCCTCGGTGAGCTGGGCCTGGCCCTGCACAAGGGCAAGCAGGCGCCGGTGCCGAAGGACTACCAGAAGCTGCTGGCCAGCATTCAGGGGCGTCCGGACTTCCATCTGATCCAGACCGTGATGCTGCGTTCGCTGAGTCAGGCGGTGTACAGCGCCGACAACAACGGCCACTTCGGTCTGAATTACGAGGCCTACACCCACTTCACCTCGCCGATCCGCCGCTATCCGGACCTGCTGGTGCATCGCGCCATTCGCAGCGTGATCCGCTCCAAGCGTGAGACCAAGCACGTGCAGCGCGCCGGTGCGGCGAGCATGCCCAAGGCGCGCATCTATCCGTACGACGAGGCGGCGCTGGAGAAACTCGGCGAGCAGTGCTCGATGACCGAGCGTCGTGCCGACGAGGCGACCCGTGACGTGGTCAACTGGCTCAAGTGCGAGTTCATGCAGGACCGCGTCGGTGAGACCTTCGAGGGCGTGATCACCGCGGCGACCGGCTTCGGCATCTTCGTCGAGCTGAAGGACATCTATGTCGAGGGCCTGGTCCACGTCACCGCGCTGCCGGGCGACTACTACCACTTCGACCCGGTGCACCATCGCCTGTCCGGCGAGCGCAGCGGGCGCAGCTTCCGCCTCGGCGACAGCGTGGAAGTGAAGGTCATGCGCGTCGATCTGGACGAGCGCAAGATCGAGTTCGAGCTGAGCGAAGGCAAGGCCGACAAGGCGCCGGCCGGTCGTGGTCGCGCCGGTAGCGACGGGCGCAAGAAGCCTGCACCGAAGTCTGCCGGCTTCGGCAATACCGACGTGCAGAAGAGTCGCGACGTGAAGAAGGCGCTGCTCGATGGCGCCAAGAAGAGTGGCGGCAAGGCACCGGCGAGCAAGAGTGGTGCGGCCAAGAAGCCTTCGTCCCATCGCAAGGGCGCGCCCAAGCCGGGCGGCGCCGCGCCTGCGGCCGGCAAGCCGAGCAGCAAGCGTAAGGCGAAGCGATGAGCCAGCTGGAGAAGGTCTACGGCGTGCACGCTGTAGAAGCATTGCTGCGCCACCATCCCAAGCGGGTCAAGCAGCTGTGGCTGGCCGAGAGTCGCCAGGACCCGCGAGTGCAGGCCCTGCTGGAGCTGGCCGGACAGAATCGCGTCCCGGTCGGCAACAAGGATCGCCAGGAACTGGATGAGTGGGCCGAGGGGGTGCACCAGGGTGTGGTCGCCGAGGTCAGCCCGAGCCAGGTCTGGGGCGAGAACATGCTCGACGAGCTGCTCGAGCGTAGCGAAGGCCCGGCGCTGTTGCTGGTGCTGGACGGCGTGACCGACCCGCACAACCTCGGTGCCTGCCTGCGCACCGCCGATGCTGCTGGCGCCCAGGCGGTGATCGTGCCCAAGGACAAGTCGGCCACTCTCAACGCCACCGTGCGCAAGGTGGCATGCGGCGCTGCCGAGGTGATCCCGCTGGTGGCGGTGACCAACCTGGCGCGCACCCTGGAAAAGCTGCAGAAGAAAGGCTTGTGGATCGTCGGCACCGCTGGCGAGGTCGACCAGGAGCTGTATCAGCTCGACATGACCGGCCCCACGGTGCTGGTCATGGGCGCCGAGGGTAAGGGTATGCGCCGCCTGACCCGCGAGCACTGCGACTATCTGGTGAAGCTGCCTATGGGCGGCAGCGTCAGCAGTCTCAACGTCTCGGTCGCCACCGGCGTCTGTCTGTTCGAGGTGGTGCGCCAGCGCCGCGCGGTCAAGCCCAAGGCCTGACGGCTGTTCAAATAATCGCCAATTCGCCTTGCGTGCGGCAGGGGGCTTCTCTAGAATGTCGCCCCTTGCCGTGACGGCAGGCGCTTGCGCGCCTTCGCTTCGGCAAGTTCAAACGAGTCATTCACTCCTTGCCTGACCACCTTCTGTTGGCAGGCTACAACCCGTAAGGAGCATTCATGCGTCATTACGAAATCATCTTCCTGGTTCACCCGGACCAGAGCGAGCAAGTCGGCGGCATGGTCGAGCGTTACACCAAGCTGATCGAAGAAGACGGCGGCAAAATCCACCGTCTGGAAGACTGGGGTCGTCGCCAGCTGGCCTACGCCATCAACAATGTTCACAAGGCTCACTACGTGATGCTGAACGTTGAGTGCAGCGGCAAAGCCCTGGCCGAGCTGGAAGACAACTTCCGCTACAACGACGCCGTGATCCGTAACCTGGTCATCCGTCGCGACGAAGCCGTTACCGGTCAGTCCGAGATGCTCAAGGCCGAAGAAAACCGCAGCGAGCGCCGCGAGCGCCGTGAGCGCGTTGAAACCGAATCCGCCGAAGGCGAAGACGGTGACAACAGCGACAACGCTGACGAGTAATCCACGGATCTATTGAGGAGCCACATTCATGGCACGTTTCTTCCGTCGTCGTAAATTCTGCCGTTTCACCGCTGAAGGCGTGAAAGAGATCGACTTCAAAGATCTCAACACCCTGAAAGCCTACGTATCCGAAACCGGCAAGATCGTTCCTAGCCGTATCACCGGTACCAAGGCCAAGTACCAGCGTCAGCTGGCCGTCGCTATCAAGCGCGCCCGCTACCTGGCCCTGCTGCCCTACACCGACAGCCACGGCCGTTGATAGCAGACCGTCGATTTCGTAGTAAGGGATAAATCGCATGCGCGCCTTGGCTGATTTCATCATGCGCGGCCGCATGCAGGCCACCCTAGTGGTGGTCGGTTCGGCGGCAGTGCCGCTGTTGTTCTGGTTGAGTGCCGCTGCCAGTTGCCTAGTGCTGCTGCGGCGGGGGCCGAGAGATGCCGTTGGCATCCTCGCCTGGGCGATGCTGCCGGCCGTGGTCTGGTGGCATTTCGGTGAACCGCGCACCTTGCTGGTGCTGCTCGGTTCGCTGGGGCTGGCGTTGTTGTTGCGCGCCGGTCACTCCTGGGTGAGGGTTGTGCTGGCCAGCATCCCCCTTGGTCTGGTGTATGGCGTGATTCTGGGGGCGGTGTTCCGCGAACCCATCACAGCAATGGCGGGTGAGCTGTACAAGCTGATGCCGCAAATGCTCGATGGGGTCTACCAACAGATGTCGGTAGAAGAGCGGACCCGCCTGGAGGCGCTGATCGCCCCGGTACTCACCGGATTGATGGCTGCGTTGCTGCAGATCGTCAGCCTGCTCTGCCTGATGCTCGGGCGGTACTGGCAGGCGGCGCTGTACAACCCCGGCGGCTTCGGGCTCGAGTTTCGTGCCCTGCGCCTGCCCGCACCGCTGGCCTTCGGGCTGTTGGCGGTCATGCTCCTGGCGCCCAATCTGGGTCTGGAGCTGGCCATGCTGACGCCGCTGTGCAGTGTGCCCCTGGCGTTTGCCGGTGTGGCTTTGCTGCATGGCCTGGCCGCAACAGGGCGCCTGGCGCGCTTCTGGCTGGTGGGGCTGTACGTGTCGCTGCTGCTGTTTATGCAGCTGGTTTATCCGTTACTGGTGGCTGCGGCCACCATCGATAGTCTGATGGATTTTCGCGGTCGCCGAACGCGCAATAACGGCGCCGGTCCCGCGAACGGTGAAGGTTAAAAGTTAAGAGGTAAGACCCAAATGGAAGTTATCCTGCTGGAAAAAATCGCCAACCTGGGCAACCTGGGCGACAAGGTGAACGTCAAGGCCGGTTACGGTCGTAACTACCTGCTGCCGCAAGGCAAGGCCACCGCCGCTACCGCTGAGAACGTTGCTGCGTTCGAAGCTCGTCGCGCCGAGCTGGAAAAAGCCGCTGCCGAGAAGAAGGCTTCCGCCGAATCTCGCGCTGCTCAGCTGGCCGAGCTGGAAGTCACCATCACTGCCGTGGCCGGTGACGAAGGCAAGCTGTTCGGTTCCATCGGTACCCACGACATCGCTGAAGCCCTGACCGCCTCCGGCGTCGAAGTGGCCAAAGCCGAAGTGCGTCTGCCGAACGGCACCATCCGCCAAGTCGGCGAATTCGACGTAGCTGTGCACCTGCACACCGACGTAGAAGCCACCGTCAAGGTGATCGTGGTAGCTGCTTAAGGCATGCGACCTGCGGGCTTGCACGAAGGTGCGAGCCTGCCGACAATCGGGCACTCACTGCTTTGCGGTGCGTGCCCGTTGTTTTTTCTAGAGCCTTTCGCAAAGCCGGCCTTTGCCAAAGCCTCTGCGCTTACGGAATCACAGGTGCCATGAACGATATCAGCGTCCCCCAGCAGTACGACCTGGAAACCGCCGCACTCAAGGTGCCGCCGCATTCCATCGAGGCCGAGCAGGCCGTGCTGGGCGGCCTGATGAAGGACAACAACGCCTGGGAGCGGGTCTCCGATGCGGTGTCCGATGGCGACTTCTACCGCCATGACCACCGCCTGATCTTCCGCTCCATCGTCACCCTGGCCGAGCGCAACTCGCCATTCGACGTGGTGACCGTGTCCGAGCAGCTGGACAAGGAAGGCCACCTGAGCCAGGTCGGTGGCCTCGGTTACTTGGGCGAGCTGGTCAACAACACCCCGTCCGTGGCCAACATCAAGGCCTATGCGCAGATCACCCGCGAGCGCGCCACCCTGCGCCAGCTGATCGGCATCAGCAACGACATCGCCGACATGGCCTATGCGCCGCAGGGCAAGAGCGCGGTGGAAGTGCTCGACGAGGCCGAGCGACAGATCTTCCAGATCGCCGAGGCGCGGCCCAAGGTCGGCGGCCCGGTGGGGATCAACGAGATCCTGGTCAAGACCATCGACCGTATCGACGAGCTGTTCAACACCAACGAGGGCCTGACCGGTATCTCCACCGGCTTCACCGACCTCGATGGCATGACCAGCGGCCTGCAGCCGGCCGACCTGGTGATCGTCGCTGGCCGTCCGTCCATGGGTAAGACCACCTTCGCCATGAACCTGGTGGAGAACGCCGTACTGCGTTCCGACAAGGTGATCCTGGTGTTCTCCCTGGAGATGCCCAGCGACTCGATCGTGATGCGTATGCTCTCCTCGCTCGGCCGCATCGACCAGACCAAGGTGCGTTCCGGCAAGCTGGACGACGACGATTGGCCGCGCCTGACCTCGGCGGTCAACCTGCTCAACGAGCGCAAGCTGTTCATCGACGACACCGCCGGCATCTCGCCGACCGAGATGCGCGCCCGCGCGCGCCGCCTGGCTCGCGAGCACGGCGAGATCGGCATGATCATGGTCGACTACCTGCAGCTGATGCGTATCCCGGGCTCCAGCGGCGACAACCGCACCAACGAGATTTCCGAGATTTCGCGCTCGCTCAAGGCGCTGGCCAAGGAATTCAACTGCCCGGTGATCGCCCTGTCGCAGCTCAACCGCTCGCTGGAACAGCGCCCCAACAAGCGCCCGGTCAACTCCGACCTGCGGGAATCCGGGGCGATCGAGCAGGACGCCGACATCATCATGTTCGTCTACCGCGACGAGGTGTATCACCCGGAGACCGAGTACAAGGGCGTGGCCGAGATCATCATCGGCAAGCAGCGTAACGGCCCCATCGGCACCTGCCGCCTGGCGTTCATCGGCAAGTACACGCGCTTCGACAACCTGGCGCCGGGGCTCTACAACTTCGAAGAGGATTGACCCTCTACGGAGCTGATCCTGCTCAATGAAAACGGGCGCCCAACGGTTAAGATGGGCGCCCGTTTCATTTCCGGAAGGCTGTCATGCGTCCCCTCGTCGCCACCATCGATCTGGCCGCCATCGTCCATAACTACCAGCTGGCCAAGCGCTGCGCGCCGGGGCGTCAGGCCTTTGCCGTGGTCAAGGCCAATGCCTACGGGCATGGCGTGCGCGAGGTGGTCAGTGCGTTGTACAGCGAGGCGGATGGCTTCGCCGTGGCTAGCCTGGAGGAGGCCGCCGAGGTGCGCGCCATGCACGATGCGGCGCGCATCCTGCTGCTGGAGGGCTGCTTCTCGGCCGATGAGCTGCCGATGGCGGCGCACCTGGGCCTGGACCTGGTGGTGCAAGGCGCGGAACAGCTCGAAGCGCTGCTCGCCGCCGAGCTGACGCGGCCGCTGAATGTCTGGCTCAAGCTGGACTCCGGCATGCATCGCCTGGGGCTCTCCCCGGAGACCGTGCGCCAGTGCTTCCCGCGCCTGCGCAGCGCACCTCAGGTGGCCGAGCTGAACCTACTCAGTCACTTCGCCTGCGCCGACGAGCGCGGCCACTCGCTGACCGAGGTGCAGCTCGAATGCTTCCTCGAGCTGCTCGACCTGGATTTCGACCAGCGCAGCCTGGCCAACTCGGCGGCGCTGCTGATGATTCCGGCCGCGCACATGGACTGGATTCGTCCCGGCATCATGCTCTACGGCGCCACGC
This sequence comes from Pseudomonas sp. ML96, assembly GCF_000761545.1. Classification (GTDB taxonomy): domain Bacteria; phylum Pseudomonadota; class Gammaproteobacteria; order Pseudomonadales; family Pseudomonadaceae; genus Aquipseudomonas. Next base: position 100,638 of record NZ_JPMY01000028.1, read on the forward strand.
CCTTCGCCGACCTGGCCGCCACCGAGTTGGGCCTGAGGCCGGCGATGAGCCTGAGCGCGCAGCTGATCGCCGTGCGTGAGGTCGCGCCGGGCGAGAGCGTTGGTTATGGCGCTGGCTGGGTCGCCGAGCGGCCCTCGCGCATCGGCACGGTGAGCTGCGGCTACGCCGACGGTTATCCGCGCCACGCGCCAGCCGGCACTCCGCTGTGGATCGGCGGG
>NZ_JPMY01000029.1 GCF_000761545.1 Pseudomonas sp. ML96
AGAACCATCCTGACTACTGCAAGCGCTACCGCGAAGACCCGAGGCTGCCGGCCAACCCCTATAAGGCCTATGCTGACGCCGGCTGGATCGACTGGTACGACTACCTCGGCAACGAAAACCCTAACGCTGCGCTAGCGGGCTACCCGGTTATGTGGGCAAGTGTTGAGAGGTGGCTGAAGACCCAAACGAACATCACCGGAAAGAAATCCGCGATCAGGGTTCTTCTGGGCGGTTTCTATCAGGATCAGAGGTTGCCCGACGAACCCAGGCACCTGCTGCTGCGGGCCAATCCATTCCCTACTGAGGCCTATCAGCTGTTCATTGAAGCCCAGGCTGAGTCCCTGAAAAGGCCTTATCACAGTGCGATCACGGCCTTTTTCGGCTGGCTCTTGGATGAACACTGCACCGATGCAGACGCGGACGAGCGCATTGTTCTTGCTGAGTACCGGAACCCCTTTCAGACTGTGCTGGCCGGCTTTGCCGATAGCTTGCAGGCCTACCGGTCCAACCAGTCCACCAAGCCGCCGCTCGGTTATGAATACATCCTCCGGTCGCGCAATTTCCTCGTGCCGAACGGCGAGCAGGTATTGCAGACACGGCCCAGCCTGAGGGATTTGCCCCACCTACGAGACTTCTTTGCGACCCGCGCCGACTGGATTTATGTGGACGAGTCGTTGATTGATCGCGACGATCCGAACTGCATCTGGCGCAAGGTCAAGGCTGACCGCAAGATGAAAGACAAGCGCGAAGTGGTAGATTGCTATCAGATTTGGTCGCCTGTTCGCTTCGTGGCGCTCTACACGCTGCTGCGTTTTCCGCTGCGCGGCCAACAGATTCTCTGGCTAGACAGCGGCGAAGCAGATGACGAAATTGCCGTTCTTGATCCTGAGCATGGCGGTGTTCGCTGGGAGAAGAACACCGCCCCTCTTGCTGGAAAAGGGAGCAAGAAACGCCGCCGGCAAGCTGCTGTGCAGCGTGGCGATAACGACGCCCCGAAGCTCTATGTGACTACCAATAAGACCGGACGCAAGGACGGCGGCTACGAAGTTCCGTGGATTCCTGATGACCTGCTCTATTGGTTCCTCTTGCTGCGTGACTGGCAAGCCAAGTACAACCCACTGAAAGAGCCGACGCGCTGGTCTGACATCAAACTTCGCGCCGAAACCAATGAGAAGATTTTGCAGGCGCGTGGCACCCAATGCTTTCTGTTCCGCACGGACGCCTCGGGTCAGCCGGCACTCACCACAACGGCTTTCACCCACACCTTGCCAGCATTGCTCTACGCGATTCAGCGCTCTGGCGAAAACCTTGCCAGCAAAAGCCCCAAATTCAAAGCCAACAATCAGCGCTATCTCAGTCCCTACACACCGCACAGCCTGCGCGTCAGCCTGATTACGGCGCTCATCGCAGACGGCGGCGCGCCTATTCACCTGATCTCTAAGCTGGTCGGCCATACCTCGCTGGTTATGACGATCTACTACACCAAGCTGAACAACGATCAGATGCGCCGCACAATGGGCGAGACTGAAAAGCGCACCGCTCATATCGCCACTCAGCGCCATGCCGAAACGGTAAGGACACAGGGATTACAGCCGCTTCTCAATCAACTGATTGCAACAAGCGGTAATCGCTCGCTGCTCGAATCTGACGTGCCCAACTCGGCCTGCATGGTGTTCGATTGCGGCATCTGCCCAATGTCAGGCGCCGCATGCCATATCGGCGGCGAGGCTATCGCTGACAGAAAGGTTGAAAGTCTCTATGCACCTGTCGAGGCAGGCTACCTCGGTAAGAGGAACTGTCCGCGCTGCCGCTTCTTCGTTACCGGGGTTCCGTTCCTCGGTGGGCTGGTGGCGCTGGCCAACGAAATCGCATTAGAGATTCACGCGGAAAGTGCACGTTTTCAAAAGTACACGGAAGAGGTTGAACTTTTGGAACAGGCATTTTACGACCTGTGCCAGGCGAGTCAGCTAGACACCCAACAGGAGCAGGCAGAGCTTAAGCGATCGAGAGCAATCCAAGAGCAGAGCGCTGGGAAGCTCGATGGCCTGCTGGCTGACTATGTAGCCGTCAATCACTACGTTCAGGGCTGCCTGAAACTCATCAATGAAGGAGAGCAGAGCGGCGAAGGTGAGAATGGCGTCAGACTGATGGCTGGTGGCGATCTTGCCGAGGTTGGTGTCGCCTTTGAAGATTCCAAGACGAATTACCATTTGCTGGCCGAAATCTGCCAGAACGCGACCATCTATCGTTCAGCCAACCCATCGCGTGCCGTACCTCTGATCGCCCAGGCTATCGATCGTATGGCCGAGAACAACGGCTTGGCACCGGCTATGTTCAGGCTCGACGACGAACAGAAGCTGGTCGTTGCCAACGAGATGAACCGGATTCTCTTTCAGCGTTTGGGTTCCTGGGAAATGATCGACAATGTGGTCTCGGGCAAACTGATGCTGCTCGACATTGACACTCACGAGCCGGAACTGACGAGCATTTCGACCGAGATCGGACAGCTTCTCTCCAATCCCAATCGCGTGCGCCAGTTGACCCACGAGGCTCCTATCAGTGAGTGACCAACTTGTTTCGCCGCAGGACACCTACGAGCGGCTGATGAGCGAGGCCAGCGATAGTCGTCGTAAGCGCAGCCTGGAAGCCATCAACGAAGCGTGCCGGCTGCTGCATGAGCGGCATTCCTCGGACTTCTCTTACAAGACCATCATCACCCTTGGCAAAGACCGTGGGCTGCCGGTTCCCGGCGAAAAGGCCATAGTCAATACGACTGGCGCGCATTACCGGGAACTGATCCAGTCTTGGAGACTCACGTCGCTGCCCAAGGCCAGTAAGACAAAGGCTGATCCAAATGATTGGATCGATCACATCCAAGACCCAGTGCTGCGTATGAGTGTGAGACTGCTCGCTAAAGAGTTGCGGGCGCTCAAGGCCAAGGAGTCGCGTAAGGCTAAGCACAGTGGCGCACCGATCATCCTGGGAAGCACAGCGTTGTCGGCCCTTACCACTCGGACGCTCCTCAATGCTGCTGAGTTGGCAGCATTGAAAGCTGCGATTGATCCCTCGTTGCTTGGTCAAGCGGGGCTGTCGATTGGCAGCAGGGGCGAATTGGTGGATGCGAAAGGAAGGAGAATCCACAAACCTGGCTTCCGAGATGCGATCGAGAAAATTCTAGCAGTGCAGGTGGAGTGATTACGGACGTCTAGGTCACGCGGCTCAACTTGCTAGCGAGTGTCGAGATGGGAGGGAAAAAGAGAAAACCCTACAGGGGGTCACAAGAAGGAGCGACTACGCAGGCGGGGGCGCAGTCGCGTTAGCTATTGATTCAATTTGGTAGCGAGTCGGCGTATTCGTAACCCGCGCTAGTCACCTCGAATATCGACCCCTTCACGCCTCTACCGAGCAAATAACCAGCTGCGACCAGTTCACGCAATGCCCCTTGCCATTTCGCAGCTTCGCGCGCTCCGCCATCACCCCCAAACGATTTTCTATTCGTCTGGATCGAACTGTCACCAAGGCTTGCAAGGCTCATAACGGTGCCACTTGAGTCCTGCGCCGCTTCTTTAATCAGAACGTTGGCCGCCTCGCTCAACCCTCGCGCCACACTGGGAACGCCAACAGCCGCTACCTCCCGAGTAATAGGCTGTGCGCCTAGCAAGGTGTTGATGTGGATACCCAGATGGCGATTTAGCGCCTCTATGAACTGCGACTCATCATCAAACTGGTGGTACAGCCCACGGGACTGGCAGGACTTCCTGAACTCTTGCAACCGGTCGTATTCATCCCGGTCCACCGACCCCAGAGCCACCGGCTGCTCGGAGAAGTACAACAGCGTTGGCTTTCCTGCCTGAATATGTCGCTCAATTTCCTCAACCGTTCCGCTTTCGAAATCGGCAGTTGGTGTTCCAAGACGAGTCCAAAACACACCAACAAGGAGATCAGCCTCCGACAATAGCGTCTGGTTAATGATCTCCTGTGCAGGGGCACCCATGTTAGGGGCCGAACTCGTCTCCCATCCTAGGGGAAAGAGAATTGCCTTGCGGTGCTTGGTATTCACCTCATTCCAGAGATGTACGGACTGCCGAATTTTTGCCCTCGCCCAAGCCACGTCGCCCGGAGAGGCGATGAACACGTTGTATAACGTCACTCCATAACTCACGACGACTACCTCTTCATGTGATAGGACGTCGCGGTTATAGCATCACGTCAATGCGAGCACTATCCGGTCATCACTAGATGTTATCGGAGACTTTGGCCGTCTCAATGCCTTTCATACCCGCCCTGCCTCCGCCGGAACAGCAGGCAACGCAGGACTGGTGTTCTCCCGCGGCAGAGTCACCTCGCCGGCCGACATGGGTCAAAGGATGTGGTGCAGTGAAAAGGCCCAGGTCGCACTGGGCCTCAGATATCAATCTTCGGACTCTCGTTCGTAATGGGCTTTAAGTTCAGCCTCAGCACCAACGGTAAGAGATTCCACGGCCGCTTGGATTTCAGCTTCCGCAACATCAGGATCACCAGCAACATCACCGATCTCGGACAGCACCACTGTTAGCTGCACCCCAACATTGGGCTCTGGTATAGCGATGATGTCCGAGGGGGCACCCACTGGCTTAGGCACCGCCGCCAATTGCTTTGGTTGCTGGCCACGCAGCGGTACTTCCTTCACGGTTGCAGTTGCAGTGCCAAGCTCTCGAAGCCGAATGTCCTGCAACGCAGTCGGAACAGCGGCAGTTGCCGTGATTGCAACCGCCATGTTTATTTTCCCTGCCTTCGCGTCTTTACTACTGCAAGCGCTTGTGCACTTCGTCATTGAAACGCTGTTCTTCGCGTAGGCGTATATCGGAACGAACCGAATCGCCTTGCCGTGGTGATCGACTCTCAGAACCACAACCGCTGCTGGGTAAACAGGTTTTGGCCTAACTACTTTCGCAGTGTCCTCCGCCTCCGGGCCTTTTTCACCATTCATTTCCAGCAGCGGGCCACGATAGGCCACTATGCAGCGGGCATCCGCCAATGTTTGGCCTGTAACAAAAGCTCTGAACTTCGTAGACTTTGAAGACTTTTCTTTTACCCCTTTCACATATTTACTTGCTGCTGCACCACCAGCTTTGATTGCCAAATTGACCACAATAGGCACCCATATCGCCTCAGTTAACGCCTCAACCTCTCCTTTCTGGGTGCAATGCTCTTCTAGAATCTTCCCACCTGCGCCCCATATTGGATTTTGAGCCTTCGGGTTTTTAAGCACCTGAAGTATCCCAACATCATCTTTCTCTGCTTGAGACTCAATCTTGTCTGTCATCGCGATCTTGAAAGTTTCACACCCTCCCAACGACAGCATCATTATCAAAGCCAATACCCTGCGCATATCTGCTCTCCTTGCATTGTGTTGGAGCGCTGAGCGTAGATTCCGTAGCGGCCATGTGCCACCTCGCCCTAGATTGTCCGCCGGGGTTGGCGTCTCAATGCCCCCCATTCCCGCACTAGGCGCCGCAGGCACAGGCGGCGACACTGGGCTGGTGTTCTCGCGTACCTGCGCCACCTCGCCCTGGATGTTCGGCGACTTGATGTTCATCGCCGTGGTTGTGACAGGCTGCGGAATGTTTAGGTCGTCACCAGGCTGGTTCTTGTGGCCGGCCTGCTGCTAGAGCACGTCCGCGATAGGCGCGATCATAGGCAGCATCCATCTAGCAGAAAGCGGTCCGTGCTGTGCTTAATGGACAGTGAAGGTGACGCCCAAATACTGGGCGTTAACCATTGGGAATGGGTACGCCTGCGTAAGCAAGTTGACGACTTTCCGCTGCTGGACGAGACGGCACTCGATGCCGTTAAATTCCCTGAATTCATGGCTGGAGAGCTCAGTAGAGCTCAAAAGCAATAGCCCTAGGAGGGCTATCTAAGGGAGCAAAGTGGAAGAAGACGAATACAGGGCGTATAAAGAAGTCGCCCGCGAAATGGCGGTTGGGGAAATTGCTGACGCAGCCGCGCCGTTCAACGCTCCTGAGTTGGTGCTGGGCGAAATCACTGAGGCTGCAATTGACCAGTATGATCGTTGGCTCTCCAGGTACGACTTTGGCTGGGAGCGAGTGATCAGATGGAAGGCCAAGCCCGCGCACTTACCTGCCTTGGACATCGCTGTTTGGCACAACAACACCCTAGCCGGTCTTTGCTGGGCCAGTCCTCGTGACAGCAGGGACAAGGTCTTTGTCTTGTATCTCGAAAGGAACCCCGACGACCAATTGGTGACTAAAGGGTATATAGCCCCGCTTTGCTTAACCGCTGTACGAAACTATGCAAGCCTGCTGGATATGAAATACGTGGTGATTAGCGATCCAATTCCAGAGGTTCGCAACACGTATCTCGCGCAGGGCTTTCAGCAGATCCATGGCATTGGCCTTGCCTACGATCTGTCGCAGGACTATGATCCGGCCGAAGAAGAGGGACTCCACGATGAAATCTAAAGTCAAGAGCGATCCTCGCGCTATAGCACGGGCAAAGATCATGCGGATTCAGCGTTCTAGCTGCTATCGCAGCTTTCTGACTCCAGAGTCCGTAGATGCGTTTGGCCGCGTAAAAAGCTCGGCGTACGCTGGTAAGTCTTTGTCGCCTGCCTGCGAGTCAGAGAACGCTCCGAGAATGTAATTCTGAATCGAAAAGAACCGGGCTTTGCCCGGTTTTTTTTTGCCTGCTTTTTCATGTCCACTGGCGGAGCAGACCGAGGTTCAACCGTGCGATGCATAGCCATGGCCAGGTTCGGGCCGTCGCTAACCGGTCATTAGGTGCCTCTCACGTGAAGCCTGGTAAATAAAAAGGGGCGGTTACCCAGGTCTTCAGAAACTGGAAAATATTTCCGCAACAGCACTGTTATGGCGGGCGGGAGCGGCGCTATACGAGTCGCGAGGGGATGAGGGAGGTGCGCCCAACTCAGCGAGATAAGGAGTTAAATCGGTGAGAAGAAAGGAGCTGTAGCCATCTGAGCCTCTCTGCTAGGGGGCTAGATCTAAGATACAGGGCTTGAAGCATCACCATGAAGAAATCGGAGCGCATCGATCTTTTCGAGCGTCTCATGCAGAGATCGCAAGTCACCTTTAGCCATGACCTCAAGCGGCGAGTGCCCGTTGAAGAACTCGTTGTGATTTGCCATCGAGGGGAAGCCGTAAGCGTTTTCAGGGTTGGCGAAGACCGTACGGAGCACTGCGTGAATGTTTAGCACCAGGCTGATCCGCTGCAACTGCTCGGAGTCTAGGGGAACAGACCATTCTGGTCCCTGTTGCTTCGCGCTCGTGTAAGTACTTTGCGAAATACCGAGGATGTGACAGGCCTGCTCTGACGAGCCTTTCCACTTGTCTAGGACGTTCAGCGCTGCGCGCAGCCCGATAACGCCTTGCTCTCTCGTCACACTGTGGAGTGGCACATCTGCGGCCATGTTCAAGTCTCGGATGAGGTCCTTTTGGACAGTGTCGGTCTAAGTCAATCCATTGATCAAGCAACCTAACTCCTGCCTTAGCTCGTTGCGCTACAGGCCCACCCACCATAGTTCGGGACGAACAATTGCTGCAGGGTCTCTGCCAGCGCCTGTGCCGCAGCTGACAATTCGATCCCGTCCTGCTTGATCAGCCCGATTCTCCGTTCGATTTGAGGATCGTTGATGGTAATGCAGCAGGCCCCCAGCTCTTGCATCTGCTGCTCACAGATACTGGGCACGATACTGACCCCCAATCCTTGCTGAACCATCCGTCCAATGGTTGTGAATTGATGGCTTTCAAAAGCTACCGGTAACTGCCCAACCTGAGACTCAATGACCCTTCGAACTGCTGAGGGTCTTTGCAAGGCAATGAATGGGTGCGCTTTCAAAGCGTGCCAGTTGATCTCTGTCAGTGCATGGAGGTCGCTGTTTGGGGGCACTACGGCAATGAATCGATCCAAATAGATCGATATGAACTCCAACCCATCCAGGTTATCTGGCTCTAGAACCACGCCTAGTTCGACCCTGCGATCGCGAACCATCTCCACCACTTGCTCGTTGATCACGTCATGCACGGTGACATTGATCCTCGGATGCCGGTCCCGAAACGCTTTGATTGCTTGAGGCAAGCAGTTGGCGGCGAAGGAGGGCATGGCTGCGATCGAGACACGGCCGAGCTGCAAGGTGAAGTGCTGACGCAGAAGGTCTTCGGTGTTCTCCCACTCTGCCAGCAGTCGCTGTGCGATCGGTAGCAGGGTCTCGCCCTCTGGCGTCAGCGCAACGCTGCGTGTTGTGCGAGACAGCAAAGGCCCACCCAACGAGGTTTCGAGGTTCTTTATTGCCAGGCTAAGTGCCGGTTGCGACATGTGCAGGCGCAAGCAGGCCTGCGCAAAGGACAGGCTCTGGGCAACGGCAAGAAATGCACGAATCTGCTTGATGGTCATTGTTCTGCTTTATAAATCAATTCAAATGAAAAACAAAATTAACAAATTAGTCTGAATTGCAGAAGCTACCGCCATCGCTGGCTAGGGGTCAGCAAGAACAAGAAGAGGCGCATAGCAATGGCTGGGCTGGACAAGCGGGTGGGTAGTTACGAAGAGGCTCTAGCCGGCCTCGAGAGTGGTATGACTCTATTGTCCGGAGGCTTTGGCCTGTGCGGGATCCCAGAGAACCTGATTGCCGAGATCCAGCGTCGAGGAGTGCGTGAGCTGACCGTGGTGTCGAACAACTGCGGTGTCGACGGCTTTGGGCTGGGCGTTCTGCTAGAAGACCGGCAGATCCGCAAGATGATTGCCTCGTACGTAGGCGAGAACGCTTTGTTCGAACGACAGCTTCTGGACGGGGAGCTGGAGGTCGAGCTGACCCCGCAGGGAACCCTTGCGGAAAAACTGCGAGCTGGTGGTGCAGGCATTCCTGCTTTCTTCACTGCAACCGGCTACGGCACTCCTGTCGCAGAAGGTAAAGAGGTTCGTGAGTTCAACGGCCGTCATTACATCCTGGAGCCAGCGATTACCGGAGACTTCGCCATAGTCAAAGGCTGGAAGGCAGATCACTACGGCAACGTGATCTACCGGCACACAGCTCAAAACTTCAATCCCCTAGTGGCTAGCGCCGGTCGAATCACTGTGGTCGAGGTGGAAGAAATCGTGGCTCCTGGCGAGCTCGATCCCACCCAGATTCATACCCCCGGGATTTACGTGGATCGCGTCATCCAAGGGCGATTTGAGAAGCGCATCGAGAAGCGCACCGTTCGCTCCTGAACCCAGAATTCGAAGAGGATCGCCCGAAATGGCTTTGACCCGTGAACAGATGGCTCAGCGAGTTGCGCGTGAGCTCCAGGATGGTTACTACGTCAATCTTGGTATCGGCATTCCTACCCTGGTTGCCAACTACGTACCAGATGATATGCAGGTGATGCTGCAGTCCGAAAATGGCCTACTTGGTATGGGCGGCTTTCCCAGTGAGGAAGAAGTAGATGCCGACATGATCAACGCAGGCAAGCAGACCGTTACCACAGTAAAGGGCGCGTCGATTTTCAGCTCGGCAGAGTCCTTTGCCATGATCCGCGGAGGCCACGTAGACCTCACTGTGTTAGGTGCTTTTGAGGTCGACGTCGAGGGCAACATTGCTTCTTGGATGATCCCTGGAAAGCTAATCAAGGGCATGGGGGGAGCAATGGACCTGGTGGCCGGGGCGGAGAACATCATTGTCACCATGACTCATGCCTCGAAGGACGGAGAGTCGAAGTTGTTGCCTCGTTGCTCTTTGCCTCTGACTGGTGCGGGCTGCATTCGCAAGGTACTTACTGATCTGGCTTTCCTCGAAATCGAGGGTGGCGCATTCATCCTGCGAGAGAGGGCGCCGGGTGTCAGCATTGCGGAAATCGCTGAGAAAACGGCAGGGCGGCTGATCGTGCCAGACGACGTTGTTGAAATGCAGTTCTAACCCGTTTCTGCCCACGCGAGCTCCTCTTATCTGGTGTTCGGAAAGGACGTGGGCACTTTCTTGCTGTTTGCTCAGGGGCTCTAGCCATGCATGAAGTCGTCATCGTTGCCGCCACCCGTACCGCCATCGGTAGTTTCCAAGGCTCCCTGGCCAGCGTGCCCGCCGTGGACCTTGGTGCCGCGGTGATCAAGCGCCTGCTGGAGCAGACTGGCATTAACGGAGGGGACGTCGATGAGGTGATCCTTGGCCACGTGCTGACCGCTGGCGCCGGGCAGAACACCGCTCGCCAGGCCTCGATCAAGGCCGGCCTGCCCAACGCCGTACCGGCGCTGACCCTGAACAAGGTCTGCGGCTCCGGCCTCAAGGCCCTGCACCTGGGCGCTCAGGCGATTCGCTGCGGCGACGCGGAAGTGATCATCGCCGGCGGCATGGAGAACATGAGCCTCACTCCTTACATCACTTCTTCCGCGCGAACTGGCCAACGTATGGGGCACGGCATCTTGGTCGATTGCATGATCCAGGACGGCCTGTGGGACGCCTTCAACGACTACCACATGGGCGTAACCGCGGAGAATCTGGTGGAGAAGTACGGTATCAGCCGTGAGGAGCAGGATGCCTTCGCTGCCGCCTCCCAGCAGAAGGCTGTAGCCGCCATTGAGGCCGGCCGTTTCGTCGATGAAATCACCCCAATCCTGATCCCTTCGCGCAAGGGCGATCCGGTCAGCTTCGCCAAGGATGAGCAGCCGCGCGCCGGCACCACCGCCGAAGCCCTGGGTAAGCTCAAGCCAGCCTTCAAGAAAGACGGCAGCGTCACTGCTGGCAACGCTTCCAGTCTCAACGACGGCGCCGCCGCAGTGCTGCTGATGAGCGCCAATAAAGCCAAGGCCCTTGGTCTGCCAGTGCTGGCCAGGATCGCTGCTTACGCCAACGCCGGCGTCGATCCGGCGATCATGGGTATCGGCCCGGTCTCGGCGACCAAGCGCTGCCTGGAGAAAGCCGGCTGGCAGCTGGCCGACCTCGATCTGATCGAAGCCAACGAAGCGTTCGCCGCCCAAGCCCTGTCGGTGGGCAAGGAGCTGGGCTGGGACGCGGCCAAGGTCAACGTCAATGGCGGCGCCATCGCCCTCGGCCACCCCATCGGCGCCTCCGGCTGCCGGGTGCTGGTGACCCTGCTGCACGAGATGATCAAGCGCGATGCCAAGAAGGGCCTGGCTACCCTGTGCATCGGCGGCGGGCAGGGCGTGGCCCTGGCAATCGAGCGCTAAACCCTCGAGTTTGTATCCGGCCATCGCATGGCCAGATACCTCGTAGCGGCAAATGCGATTAGCGAGTTGGGGATCTCATTCGCTAGCGTGCCAGTGCTCGCTATAACAACAAGAAAGGCTGTCGTATGAAGTTCCTGCCGCCATCTCTTTTTAGGCTCAATTTCTCTGCTGATCCGCGACTCCACCTTGGTCGCTCCTGTGCACCTGCCAGCTGGAGGTCACAATGAATCAGCTGGGACGTCTGCTTGGAAACCTGTCTGTTGGAGCCAAGTTGTGGGTCGGCTTTGGCTTGGTCCTGCTGCTAACCGCGGGGGTTGCTGCGACAGCTTTCAGTTCGATTTCTACGCTGCAACAGCGTAGCGAGCGTTTGCGTGGTGAGCTGCAAGTACAGGCTCGGGTCTTACAGGCTCGCATTGCTGAGAAGGATTTTGCGCTAGCACTGGATGCTCGCTCGGCTGAGCAAGTACGCCTGATCGTTGAGCAACTACAAGGGCAGCTTTCTGGTGATGGAAACGTCACTCATCAGGAGATGATCTCGGCGGCGCAGGCATACCTTAAGCAGTTCGAGCAGTATGCTTTGTCGTTGCGCCAGCTCCACGAGGCGCGGCTGCAGATGCAGCAAACGGCTCGTGTAGCTGCAGAGAGTTTTACTGCAGTCTTCCTCGATCAGATCGATGCGCTAACCACCGCGGCCGAGGGGCAGGGTGGGGAGGCCATGGAGCAGTCCGCTCTGCTGGAGCAAAGCGCAGCGCTGCGGGACAAGCTGACCCAAGTACGAGATAGCGAGCTGTCCTATAGCTTGGGGAGCGACCAGAGTCGTCGAGCCGACTGGGAGATGGGCATGAGTGACGTGCTTGCTGCCATAGACACTCTGGCGCTGCGAGTCGGGGAAGAGGGACAGACCTCGTTGCGAGAGGCTCGCGAAGCTCTTGCGGCCTATCGGAAAGCATTTACTCAGTTCGCAGATAGCCGTGACCGGATTAGCAAAGCCACCATCGGCATGCAGCAACAAAGCGAGCAGCTGGGCGACTTACTGGCTGCTCTGGAGCAGGAACAAGCAGGAGCAATCGCGGAAGATGGCAGCAGTGCCTACAGGCAGCTGAGCGTCATCACCCTACTGGCGTTAAGCCTTGGTATCGGAGCCAGTTTGCTTATTCGTCAAGCCATTCTGCATCCGCTGCGGCAGGCCGTAGCATTGGCGCAGCGTATTGCTGAGGGGGATCTGGGTGGCTCCCCTGAGAAAGCGATACGCAAGGATGAACTCGGGCTGCTTTTGCGTACATTCGGAGGCATGCTCGACAGCTTGAGAGGGCTGGTGGGGCGTATCAGTCAGGGAGTGGATCAGCTCAACGGGACGGCTGGCACCTTGGCCTCAGTGATAAGCAATACCCACGCAGGAGTAGAGCAGCAGCGCCAGGAAACTGAGGTCGCCGTGAGCTCTATGCAGCAGATGAGCGCAACTGCTCGCGAGGTTGCACGTAACACCTGTGAGGCCAACGATGCCGTGGTGCAGGCCAATGAGCAGGCGCGAGATGGCAATCGACTGGTCCAGCAGGCTGCTGACAGGACCGAGCTACTGGCGCAGGAGATGACTGGCTGTGCCGAGGTGATGAACGAGCTCCTCGGAGAGTGCTCGGCAATCAGTGGGGTGCTTGTCGTCATCAAGTCAGTTGCTGAGCAAACCAATCTGCTTGCATTGAATGCTGCGATCGAGGCTGCTCGAGCGGGTGAGCATGGTAGAGGCTTCGCCGTGGTCGCCGACGAAGTGCGAGGGTTGGCTCAGAGAACACAGGCTTCCACCGGTGAGATCCAGACACTCATCGAACGTTTGGGCCAAGTTGCACAACAGGCGGCTACGCGTCTGCAAGAGAGCCGAGTTCTGACCGACGAATCTGCAGGTCTTGCTGGGCAGGCGTCTGTCGCGCTGCAACGTATCACCCAGGCCGTTGCCACCATCGAACGGATGAATCAGCAAATCGCCACTGCTGCCGAGCAACAGAGCATGGTGGCGGACGAGGTGAATCACAGCATTACCCGCGTTCGCGCGGTAGCAGAAGAAAGCTCGCGGCAAAGTGTATCGCTGCAAGCTTCGACTTCAGATCTACAGCAGGTCAGTGGCGTACTCAATCTTGCTGTGGGCCACTTCCAGACCTAAGCACTGATGCAGCGTGTGATACTCGACTTTTCCAGATCGATCTTGAGCTCGACATGCGTTATCGACGGTTGAATCTAAACCTATTGGTCGCCCTGGATGCGCTGCTCGATGAAGGCAGTGTTAGTCGGGCAGCGGAACGTTTGCATCTTGGACAGTCTGCAACTAGCGCAGCCCTAGGACGGCTTCGGGAGCACTTTGGCGACCCTCTGCTTGCCCCAGTAGGTCGCCGGTTGGAGCCTACTGCTCTGGGGCGTAGCCTTCACCCGAAAGTCCGAGAGGCGTTACGCCTGGCGCGCGAGGTTGTGGAGGCTCCGTTGCATTTCGAGGCCGCTGGTTGCGAGCGGCATTTCACCATAGCTGCATCCGACTATGTCGCAGCGGTATTGCTGCCGGAGGTAAGCCGGCGGCTGTCGAGCGAGGCCCCCGGTGTTAGCCTGAGTATTCGGGATCTACCTCGGCCAAGAGACGGCGACGTGGTCAGTGAGGCACTCGAATACCGCCATTGCGATCTGGTTATCGTCCCGCCGCAGCGCAGCAACACCATTTACCCCCAAGCAGAGCTCCTGGCCGATGAGTTGTGCTGCATAGTAAGTGCTGATCACCCAGGGCTTGAGTTGGGGTTGAGCCTTGCGGACTACTGCGCAGCCGAACACGTGGTGCGCGAGTTTGCTGATGGGGAGCAATCAGGTGTAGAAGCTATGCACCTGCGCGAGCTAGGGATCGAGCGTCGCCGAAGCGTGGCTGTGGGCAACTTCGCATTGATGGCGGAGTTTGTGGTGGGAACGCCGCGGGTCGCTACGCTGTTTCGTCGCCAGGCTGAGGCGTTGGCGAGACGTTACTCAGTAAGAGTGCTTCCATCACCGTTGGCGTTTCCGCCGGTATGCCAGGTTTTGCAGTGGCATCAGCACCAGGACCTAGATCCGGCCCTGGCGTGGTTTCGCAGTTTGCTGATTGAGCAGGGCGCTCGCCTGGCTCAGTCCGATTGCTGACGCTCTCCGGTATCTGCTACTAGGCCGAGCTCTGCAATCGCGACTAGGGCGCAGTGCTCGTCGTTGTCTGAAGTGTCTCCGCTGACGCCGATAGCACCGAGTAAATTGCCCTCGCTATCGCGAAGCAGCACGCCGCCGGCCGCCGGAATCACCTCTCCATCCGTAAGGCTGTTAATGGCGTCGAAGAATGCAGGCATTGCTTGCGCTCGTCGTGCGAGTTCCCGCCCGCCAAAGCCCATACCGAGGCAGCCACGAGCTTTGCCAGTAGCAATGCGAGGGCGTAGGAAGCTAGCGTGTTCATCACGGAGTACGGCAAGCGGGTGACCGGAGCTATCCAACACTGCCGCCGCCATGGGCTTCAGACCAAGGCGGCGCGAAGCAAGTAGTGTTTGCTGAGCGAGCCGGGTGGCGATTTCGAAATCGATGGGCATCTCAGTGGCTCCATTTCCCGAGTTGGCTAACGCGATCCCGGGTGTAAAGGTCGGTCCACTTGAGCGAGTTGAAGTCGGAAACTTGCTTGGGGTTGTAGGCGCGTTTCTCGACGCTGATTAGCTGCCCACCCTTGATGACCTGTAGACGGCTTGGGTCCTGCAAGACACGGATATTCTCGAGCGGAGATCCATCCACAATCAAAAGGTCCGCATGCTTGCCGACCTCTAAAGTGCCAAGCAGGTGTCCCTGGGGCATGAAGCGTGCGCCGTTGGCCGTGGCACACAACAACGCTTCTGCCGGGGTAAACCCTATTAACTCAACCAGCAGCTCCAGCTCACGAGCATGCCACTCGCCGTATGGGGTGACGGCAAAGCCACTATCGCTGCCGCAGGCAAATGGAACTCCTGCAGCTTTGGCACGACGCAGTACGGAGGCGCCGAGCTCCAGAGTCCGTGCGCAGTAGCCGGCATAGCCCGTGGAGATGGCCGGATCATGTGGCTGGCAGAAATCCACGGTGTTTTTGGGGAACGTCATGGTGGGGGCCAGGGTGCTGCCTGACTCGAGAATGGCCTCGATGCAGTCGTCGTCCATGTAGAAGGCATGGAAGATCAGATCAACGCCGGCACGAGCGGCATTCATTACGGCTTCGCGACCATAGGCGTGGGTTGCCACTAAGCAGCCAAGACGGTGGATTTCCTCGACCATCTCGCGGGTTTCGTCAGCGGTGAAGGCAGCGATGATCTCGCCATTGGGGCGGCGGTGCGTGCCGTCCATTGCAATCTTGATCAAGTTCACGCCGTCTTTGGCTTGTTTGCGGATCTCAGCGATGGCGTCGCTGCGACTGGTGATCAGGGCCGCGGTGAAATACTCGGGCGCGCCGACACGGCTTGGAAACCAGTCATTGAGGCTTTGCCGGTTAGTTATGACACGGCTGCTGGCTGCGATTCTTGGGCCTTCAAAAAGTCCCGCATTGACCGCATTGCGAACAGCAATGCTGAGCTGTCCGCTGTCTCCTGGGCAAACCATGCTGGTGACGCCTGCGGCCAATACGTGTTGGGCGAAGAACATGCCGCGCAGCGCACGGAACTCGTCGCTAGTCCAGATATCGATGTCCTCCTCGCTCTGCGCGTTACCGAAGGCAAGGTGGGTGTGAACGTCGATCAGGCCTGGCATGACAAAGCCCGCATGCTGTTGACGATCATGTGAGCGCATAGCGGGGGCTTGGTTGCGGGGGCCGGCATAGGTGATCAGGCCATTTTCGATCACCAATGTTTGGTGCTGTGCAGCTTGCATCGAGGTGCTATCGAACAGGCTGGCGCAATGCAAATGGAGGGCGCTCATAAGGCGTTTTTCCTTGTTGTTATGGTGCTGGAGGCAGGCTAGGTCGCCAGCATTGGCCATAACCAGCAAATGTCCTCAATGCTCTGCTATCGATACGGTCGATACCTTCTGGAAGCCCCGTAGACGTTGGTTCTCAGGTCAATTGGGTGGCGACGAAGTACAGCATCGCGATTTGCGATAGCTAGCATGCTGAGTCGCGATTTTCCTGCCGGTCGGGCTGGAACTAGGGTGCGCGTGCCATCGACAGGATGGCGTTCGCATGTACCCAAAGGAGGGCCGCGTAATGAGTGAAGTTCAGGAGATTCTGCAGTTGGAGCAGCAACGCCAGCAGGCCTTGATGAGTGAAGATCAAGCCGCTATCGAGAGGTTGTTCGCCGAGGACCTGGTGTACGTGCATACCACAGGGTTGGTGCAGACCAAGGCCCAGTATCTCGAGTATGCCCGCACGGCAGTTCGGTACTTGGAGGTGCAGCGTGGGGAGTTGCAGGTGCAGAGTTTGGGGGAGGGCGTACTGCTGATGAGCGGCCCCCAATGCAATGTCCTACAGAAACGTTCAGGCGGAGACGCGATTCGGGCTGAGGGATTTGCATCCCAGGTCTGGGTGAAACGAGAGGAGAGCTGGCAGATGGTGCTGTTCCACGGCACAAGGACCATGTCGTAAGCCAATAGCTGGGGAGTCTTTTCAGTCAGGGGTTTGGTTGTTATGAGCCTTGCTCCATGACTGAAGCCTATCTGTTGGGAACTGATAACAAACAAAAAGCCAGACGAAAAAAACGGCAGGGCGTACGCACCTGCCGTGGGAACACCTCGTAGCGTCGATTCTACTTAGTGAGGAGATCAGGCAACACGACCGCCAAGGGTCTCTGCAATCCAGTCGGCGATGTACTGACCTGCGTTGATGCTGTTGTCGAAGCTAGAGTGCTGAACACCGCCTTCGCGGTCGGTGAAAATCTTCAGCTCGCGTTTTGGACTGTTGATCAGTTGCTCGTAGGTACGGTGTGCCCACTTCAGCGGAATCTGCGAGTCCTTCTCGCCATGGGTTACCAGGAATGGCACCTTGATGCGATCCAGAACGCCATCGAGATGGACGTTCTCGGCGATGGTCATGAACTCATCCATGTCCTTGGCGCCCCAGACCCATTGCACGTGAGCCCAGTAGTGCGGCACAGGTAGGCTGCCTTCTCTGTCCAGGCGACGCTTCTGCACGTCACGCCAGTCATGGTTAGCGCCCCAAACCACACCGCAAGCGAAGCGCGGTTCAAACGCGACAGCACGCGGGCAGTAATAGCCGCCTAGGGAAACCCCCTCCAGGCCGATGCGTTTGGCATCTATGTCGGTGCGGGTCTCCAGCCAGTCCACCACTCGGCTAGCCCAGTGCTCGCTGTCGTAACGAGCGGTGAGACCTTGCAGGCGGAGAGCCTCACCAGTGCCCGGCTGATCGATGATCAACGAAGAGACACCACGCTTGGCTAGCCATGCAGGCAGGCCGACGCGATATTTCATTTCCTTGGTGGAGTCGAGTCCGTTGACTTGAACCAGGATCGGCGCTGGACCTTCTACGCCTTCAGCGCGCACATACAGGCCGGAAATGTGCTTGCCCTCATAGGGAATCTCAACTCGCTCGCAGTTTTCCTTCGACAGCGCCACGCCACGAGCAAAGGTGTCGAGGAAGCGCTGATACAGTTCAAGCCGACCTGGAGCACCATGAGCTTGCAGGCGCTCGCATGTCAGGTAGTAAGTGGCCGCACGATTGTACTTCTCGCCGGCAGAAAGCAAGCGCCCGAGGCTCTCGTCTTCCTGCGCAAGGGAGCACAGCTTGTCGGCCATCTTCGACCAAGTCTCACGGAAAGCTTGGGTGCCAGCTGCATCGGGCTGCTTGGCCGCTTCGGCCAGCGGCTTGCACATCTCCTCAATTTCGCCAATACGGGCGCCCATCTCGATGGCAAGGTTTACAGACAGGTCCCAGACGTAATTAGTGGGGAAGTAGCGGAACATTCTTATTGTCCTTTTTGGTCGTCTAGACACGCCCGCAATGCGGGCGAAATGCCGAGCAACCTTAGGGACGGAGCAAGCCAGTTGGCCAATCGTTACGACGGATGCGAGGTATCGCGCTATGCGATGGCTGACTCGGCTGTATCTACGGTTGTGATGAACTCCAGGATGCGCTCGCGCAGCCAGCGATGCATGGGGTCGCCGTCCATGCTGCGGTGCCAGAACATGTACTCATGCATGACAGGAATTTTCACGGGCGGCGGGAGAATTCTTAGCGGTAAGTACTTGGTGTAAATGCGTGCCAGGCGGCGGTGCATTGTGGCGATGCGATGGGTACCGATTACCAGCTGGGGAAGGGTGTTGAAGTCATGGGTGATGACTTCAAGACGCCGGTTGAAGCCGTACTGCGTCATGAACCACTCCTCGATGCTTGGATGTCGGTTGCGGCCGAACCCCACCGAAACATGGCCCATTTCCATGTATTGCTCCAGCGAGAGCTGCTCGCCTACAAGCTCATTCTTATCCCAGACCACGCACACATGCTCTTCCTCGAAAAGCAGCTGCGAGGGATGCCCTTCAATGATGTATCTCTCTGGCGCGATCATCAGATCGACTTCGCCGCGCACGACTAGATCTGCATCGCTTGGAGCGATCAGTTCGAAGGTAATGGATGGGGCCAATTCGTGGATCTTCTGGATGACCTGTGCAAGGAGCACGCTGATCAAGTAGTCCGACGTCATGATCTTGAAGTGGCGCTTACTGGATTGCGGCTCGAATACCACCTTGGTCGTTATCGAAGAGCGGATAGTCAGCAGCACCTCCCGGACAGGGATGGCGAGTTCTAGGGCATAAGGAGTTGGCTGCATTTTTCGGCCAACCTGCACCAACAGGTCGTCTTCGAAAAAATTCCTTAGCCGACCCAGTACGCCGCTAGTGGCAGATTGGGTCATATGCAGTCGTTCAGCCGCGCGGGTGATGTTCTGCTCTTCAAGCAATACATCCAGCGCGACCAGAAGATTCAGGTCGAGATGGTTGAAACGCATGGCACGGTCCGGCTTGTTGTATTTATTTTCGAGATACCTTGGCCTCCAACCATTGAGTCGTCAACCAATCTTCGTCGCAACATTTGTCCATAGCGCGGGGAACTGGAGCTTCAAACTGGTATCGCGTTTGGCGATAGGTCGCATCCTGACACGCGATTAGTCACCTATATCCCCATCCTTCATCTTCCGCTCCCAAGTCGGGGCGGCTCATTGCTGCCCGACCTCCACCACCGGCGCTCTGCCAAGGCGCCGGCAGAACAATTTCAATGGAGTGGTAGCCATGAAAATCATTGGCCTTGACGCCTTGGTATTTGGCGTTGACGACATCCAGGCCTGCAGCGACTGCCTGCGCGACTACGGCCTGAAACCTTCCGAGCTGAGCGAGCGAGGAGGGCGGTTTGAAGCACTTGATGGTACCGCCATCATCATTCGTCGCAGCGACGATTCCTCGCTGCCTCCAGCTATGGGGCCTGCGCCGTCGCTGCGCGAAACCATTTACGGTGTTGGCTCCAGCCTCGACTTGGATGCGATTGCGGACGAACTCGGTCGCGATCGTGAAGTGCGGCGTGATGCTGACGGCGTACTGCATGCCTTCGACGATCTGGGCTTTGCGATCGCTTTCCAGGTCACCTGCCGTCGCCCATTCGAGGCAGAGGCAGATCTGACCAACGCCCCAGGATCCGCACCTCAGCGGCCGCTGAACAAGCCGGGAATCACTCTCGATATGCCGGCAGTACCTCGCACGCTTTCGCATGTGGTGTATTTCGTTCCGGACGCTGCTAAGGGTGAGGCGTTCTACCGTGACCGCCTGGGCTTTGTAACTACCGACACCTTTGTTGGAGTTGGTCCGTTTATGCGCACTAACGGCATGGACGATCACCACTGCCTCTTCATGATCCAAACCCCTCCGCATATGAAGGGTTGCGAGCACTTCACCTTCCATATGGGCAGTGGCACTGAAGTGCTACTGGCTGGTCGCCGTTTCGAACAGAAAGGCTGGACCAGCTTCTGGGGCCCTGGCCGCCATCTCTTTGGCTCCAACTGGTTCTGGTACTTCAACAGTCCTCTGGGTTGCCACATCGAGTACGACGCCGACATGGACAAGCACGATGACGAGTGGGCGGCACGCGTGGCGCCTATGTCCGCGGACAACTCGCAGCTGTTCCTGTTCTCGTCGAAAGAGAAGTGGGCGCCGGGCGGCCCGCCGCCCAAGCAGGGCTAAGCATGCTGATTGCGCTCTGCAGGCTCGATGAGCTGGCAGAAGGGCAGTCGCGCGGATTTGACCCGCTGCAGCAGGGAAAAGACAGCCTGTTTGCTCTGCGCAGCGAGGGAGTGGTTCGCGTGTATCTGAACAGCTGTCCGCACCTGGACGTGCCGTTGCAGTACCGCAAAGACCGCTTCATGTCTGCCGATGGGTCTCGAGTTGTTTGCTACGCGCATGGCGCGCAGTTTCTTCCTAGCAGCGGCCTATGCGTTTACGGGCCTTGTTTGGGGGAGCGACTGCACGCTGTGGGCTGTGTTGAGCGAGACGGTTGGTTGATGGTCGACAACGCGGATTTGCTCTGAGGCAGGTATCGCGTTTGGAGATACATCAAATCCGGACACGCGATTAGTCAGATTCCTCAAATGCCCGGAAGCTGCTGACACGAGGTGCTAAGCACCCTGGCCAGCTCCGGCTCGAAGACAAGAACAACAAGTGAGAGTTGCCATGAATGCAGAGAACAAGGTTCTGGTTGTAGGTGGTGGTATCGGTGGCCTGTGCAGTGCCATCGCCCTGCGTCGCAAGGGTATTGCCGTTGACCTGGTTGAGCTGAAGTCGGAATGGACCGTCTACGGCGTTGGCATCATTCAACAAAGCAACGTAGTGCGCGAAATGTCGCGCCTGGGCCTGCTCGATGCATACCTCGATGCCGCCTACGCATTCGAGGACGTGGCCATCTACACGACCGAAGGCCAGCAGCTGGTCCGTATTCCTGGTCAGCGTCTGGCTGGGCCTCAGTACCCGGCCAACGTTGGTATCTCACGTCGTGCCCTGCACAAGGTACTGAGTGAGACCGCTATTGAGCTGGGCGCTGGTGTGCGTCTTGGCCTTAGCGTTGAGTCCCTCGAACAAGACAGCAACGGTGTCGATGTCCTGTTCACTGATGGTACCCGCGGTCGATATGACCTAGTTGTCGGTGCTGACGGACTGTATTCGAAGATCCGCGGCATGCTTTTTGGTGACAAGTACCAGCCTCGATTCACCGGTCAATCGGTGTGGCGCTACAACTTCCCTCGTCTTCCGCACATCGACCACCTGGCTAACTATCAGGGGCCTGCGGGCAATGCTGGTCTCGTGCCGTTGTCCGACGACCTCATGTACATGTTCACCACCTCCCACGAGCCAGAAAACCCTTGGATGGCAGCAGATCAACTTGCTGCGCAAATGCGTGTGCGTTTGCAGGGTATGGGCGGCCTCATCGCTGAACTACGCGAGCAAATCGTCGACAACGAGCAGGTCGTCTACAAGCCGCTCGAGTCTGTGTTCGTCAGCGAGCCCTGGTATCGCGGCCGAGTAATGATCATTGGCGACGCTGCACACGCGACAACCCCGCACCTGGGGCAGGGCGCTGGCATGGCCATCGAGGATGCACTGGTCCTCAGTGAAGAGCTGACCTCTGCAGGATCTCTCGAGGAGCAACTTCAACGATTCATGGCGCGCCGCTTCGATCGCTGCAAGTACATCGCTGAGAAATCTCTCCTTGCTGGAGAGAAGGAGATGGCACGCGACCGCGAGTTCGACCGGATCGGCCTGATCAAAGAAATGCTGGAGCTCACAGCACAACCTATCTGACCCGGAGAGCTGCGGGGTTCGCCGTCCCTGCAGCTTTTCGTGACCTGCCCGAGGCGCACTGTAAAACCGCTATGCCTTGCCGCGGTTAGCAGTGATGAAAACTCACTAATGACAAGAACAACAAAAGAGGTTTGCATCGATGGCTAATCGAGAGCCTGTTGCACCCCGGCGTTTTGCTGACCGCTCGCGTCATGCTTTCCGCCTGTCCTTGGCTGCTGCACTGGTGGTGTGCGCCAATCAGTCCATGGCGTTTCAGATCGAGACCGGGAATTCCGACTTGAGTCTGCGCTGGGACAATACCCTCAAATACAGTTCCGCCTGGCGTGTAAAAGACCAGAGCAGCAAGCTCACTGAAGGGCAGGTCGCTCGCAACCAGGACGACGGTGATCGTGCCTTTGAAAAAGGCCTCATCTCCAATCGGTTGGACATCCTCTCTGAGCTGGACATGGGCTACCGTGATTTCGGTGCTCGTATTAGCGGCGCAGCTTGGTACGACACCGAGTACCAGAAAGATAACGACAACGACGATCCTACCCGCGCAAATCAGCGCTCGGTCGCCTACGACGAGTTCACCGACGACACTCGCGATCTTCATGGTGGCGATGGTGAGCTTCTCGATGCTTTCGTCTACTGGAACGGCGAAATGGCGGAGCGTGCGCTCTCTGTTCGCCTGGGACGTCATGGTCTGATCTGGGGTGAAAGCCTGTTCTTCGGTGCTAACGGTATCGCCGGTGGTATGGCACCGGTAGACGTGGTCAAGGCGATTTCCGTACCCAACACCCAGTTCAAGGAAATCACCCGCCCGGTCAGCCAGCTGTCCACCACCTACCAACTGACGGATGCAGTGTCTCTGGGGGCTTTCTACCAGTTCGAATGGGAAGAAACTCGTCTGCCGGCCGCAGGAAGTTACTACTCGGTCAGTGACACCATTGGCGAAGGCAATGAGCGCCTGGTTGTCGGTGCTCCGTTCCCTGCATTCCTGGGTGGTAACCCGGACAGCCCGGCTGCGTTTTTCCACGGCAAAGACAAGGATGCTAAGAGTTCCGGTCAGGGCGGCCTGCAGCTGCGGATTACCGATGACACCGTGGAGTACGGCGTCTACGCCATTCAGTACCACGACAAGACGCCAAAGCTGTATCTCAAACCTTCTGCTGGAGCCCCTGAGTTCAGTACCGGCAAGATTGGTGAGTACTACTGGGTCTATCCAGAAGACATCCAGGCGCTGGGTGCGAGCTTCATCACCACTGTAGGTGAGTACAGCTTCGCTGGTGAGGCCTCCATGCGCTGGAACATGCCTCTGGTCTCCAATGCTCAGACCGTCACTCCGGGCATGGTTGCCGATAACGATGACGATGCGCTCTACGCCGTCGGCCGCACCGCACACCTCAACCTGAACATGATCGCGTCCTTTGGACCGAACTTCATTGCTCAGGAATCGGGGCTGGTCGGTGAGATCGCGTGGAACCGCCTGCTCAACGTGACCGACAACCGCAACGCTCTGGATCCGAATGCAACCGATGATGCGATCGGCCTGCGCCTGGTTTACACCCCGACTTACCGCCAGATCTATCCCGGTGTAGATCTCAGCGTCCCGGTAGGCATCAGCTACTTCCCCATGGGCAAGTCGGCAGTGATTGGCTCCTTCGGTCCTAACAAGGGTGGCGATTTCAACGTCGGTGTAAGCGCTACCTATCTCGACCGAGTCACTCTCGGCCTGACTTACACCCACTACTACGGCCCCGAGGATACCAACCTCGATGCGGCGAACCACTTCACCTACAAGCAATCGCTGAAGGACCGTGACTACGTCGCCTTCTCCGTCAAAACCACTTTCTGAGGAACGTGCACATGACCATTCCGTTCACGCTCAAAACTTTCTGTCTGGCTCTGGCGGGTGTTGCCGCTCTGAGCCTGCAGCCAGCAGTGGCTGCCAGTGTTGATGATCTCGGCAAGAGTTTGACTCCCTTCGGCGCAGAGAAAGCAGGCAACGCTGACGGTACCATCCCTGCTTGGGATGGCGGCCTCACCAAGGTAGATCCGTCGTTCAAAGAGGGCGGCAAACGTAGTGACCCGTTTGCAGCTGAGAAACCTCTGTTCAGCATCACTGCTCAGAACATGGCTCAGTACGCTGACAAGCTCAGCGACGGGGTCAAGGAAATGCTCAAGCGTTATCCCGATACCTATCGACTGGATATCTATCCGACTCACCGTACTGCTGCCGCACCCCAGTGGGTGTATGACAACACCGCTAAGAATGCCCAGACCGCCACGCTGGTAGAAAGCAGCGCTGGTCTCGTTCCGCAGGGAGCTTTCGGCGGCATTCCATTCCCGATTCCGAAGAATGGTTATGAGGCTATGTGGAACCACATCCTCAACTGGCGTGGCACCTCAGTGGCGATGGACTTCCGCCATTACCTGGTCACTGCAGATGGTGCGGCAGTCATGACCACTGACGGTAAAGCGATTCAGGAGATGCCGTACTACTACCAGGACGGCTCTGCGCAGACCTTTGAAGGCGACTACTGGCTGTTCCGCCTGCTGAACGTCGGGCCACCCCTGCGTGCCGGTGAGCAGATCATGGGGCGTACCAACGTCAATGGCGATAAGAGTCAGGCGCATGTCTATCTGGCTGGCCAGCGTCGTGTGCGCAAACTGCCGAATGCCTGCTGCGACACTCCGACTCCGGCTACTGCTGGCGTTATGTCCTTCGACGAACTGAGTGTCTATCAGGGCCGTTTGGATCGTTTCAACTGGAAGCTGGTTGGCAAGCAGGAGATGTACATCCCCTACAACGCCAACAAGGTGCAGACCGCGACCAATGCTGAGGACGTTCTGGGCAAGCACCACATGAATCCTGACTACGTGCGCTGGGAGCTGCACCGTGTTTGGGTCGTTGAGGCCGAGCTGGCTCCAGGCAAACGTCACCAACTGCCGAAAGGTCGTTACTACCTCGACGAGGATACCTGGCAGGCAATGCTGGGCGATCGCTGGGACGCTAAGGGACAACTCTCGAAGAGCCTCTGGTCTCTGCCAGCAGTGATGCCGGATATCCCGGCGGTGGCTCAGTTGTCCTCGGGCTTCTATGACCTGACATCCAACACCTGGTTCATCCAGAACCTCTATGCCGGCAAGGCTCAGCAGTACGCGATCGTTGATCGCTACAAGACCTCCGAGTTCTCTCCGGCGGCAATGGCGGGACGTGGCGTGCGCTGATGCGTGATTGGGAGGGCCTTGGGCCCTCCCTGTTTTATGCAGTACGAGGTGAAAGATGATCAGATCGACATGGGCAGGTGGCCTTTTCCTGGCGCTTGCCATGCCCTTTTCTCTTACCGCTCAGGCTCAGCCGCTAGCGGTAGGTAATGTGCTTGAGAGTAAGGCGGTTCAAACGCCGCAAGCTGTTCGCTCCGTGTTCACCAGTATCGCGCGTGCGGGTGAGCGTTTGGTTGCTGTTGGTGAGCGGGGAGTGATTGTGTTCTCCGACGACAACGGCGAGCAGTGGCGTCAAGCCAGCGTCCCGGTGTCGGTAAGTCTGACCGCAGTGGATTTCGTTGACTCTCAGCATGGTTGGGCCGTCGGCCATTCGGGCGTGGTGCTTGCCAGCCGTGATAGTGGTGAAACCTGGGAGTTGCAGTTGAATGGGCTCGATGCAGCCCAGTTGGAGCTTGCCGCTGCCCAACAGGCGCTTCTTGATGCGGTTGATGCTGATGTAGCCCAAGCACGCTTACAAACCGCAGAGCGTCTAGTCGACGATGGCGCGGACAAACCTTTCCTCAATCTTCATTTCACCGACGCCCAGCATGGAGTAGTCGTTGGTGCGTATGGAATGGCATTTCAGACTCGCGATGGTGGAAAGAGCTGGCAGTCCATGATGGGGCAGATCGACAACGCGTGGAGCTTGCATATCTACGCGATCGCCCAGCACGGAGATGACTGGTATCTGGCCGGCGAGCAGGGGTTCTTGGCCCATTCTTCGGATGCTGGGCAGCACTTCCAAAAGCTGGAAAGTCCCTACGAGGGAACCTTTTTCACCCTAGTTGCAGATCGAAATGGAGAGCTGCTTCTGGGCGGTTTGAAGGGCAATGCCTTTGTCCTGCGCCAACAAGGTGCCGTGATCGAGCCCGTCGCGGTGCCGATGCCTGTGTCTTTCAGCGATGGCACCTTCCTGGGTGACGGTCGTGTGCTACTGGCGAATCAAGCCGGAGCCATCTTCACGGTCGACGCTGAGAGCAACCGCTTACAGCTACTTCTGCCACCTCAGGGCAAGCCCATAACGGCCCTGACTCAGGCTGCTGATGGCCGACTTGTCATCGCCGGCTTCACCGGTATCTCGCACATGCCTCTGCCCGCCGTGAAGGTTTCGGAGTGATTTCATGAAATACAAAGCGCCTGCCGAAAGTCAGGAAATCTTCGACCCGCGCTCTGGCTCACTCATTGAGCGGGCCTTGTTCAATCATCGCCACTGGGTGCTGATGCTTTGTCTGCTGGTCACCGTATTACTCGGCTGGCAAGCGACTCGCGTAGAGCTTAATGCCAGCTTCGAGAAGATGATTCCGACTGGCCACCCCTACATCGTCAATTACCTGGATAACCAGAAAGAGTTGTCCGGCCTAGGTAACGCCTTGCGTATTGCCGTGGCTAATCGCCATGGAGACATCTACGACGCGGATTACCTCAAGACCCTGCAAGCGCTGAGCGACCAGATCTATCTCCTGCCTGGTGTAGATCGTGCCTTCATGAAGTCGCTCTGGACACCGGCTACTCGTTGGGTCTCGGTAACCGAGGAGGGGCTTGATGGTGGTCCAGTAATCCCCGATGAGTACGACGGTAGCCCCGCGTCCTTGGCCGAGCTGCGCCGCAATGTGCAGCTCTCGAACGAGATTGGCCAATTGGTCTCGTTCGATCAGAGCTCCAGCATCATCTACGTGCCGCTGCTGTCGCGTACCGCCGATGGCAAGGAACTGAATTACGCAGAGCTATCCGCAGAGATTGAGCTGCTGCGTAGCCAGTTCCAGAGCGAAAGCATTGATATTCATGTCACCGGGTTCGCCAAGAAGATTGGTGACCTGATTGCTGGTCTGGAGCAGATCCTCCTGTTCTTCGCCGCTGCGATTCTGATTACCACTCTGGTCCTGTATGGCTACACCCGCTGCGTGCGAAGCACCTTGCTGGTGGTGATCTGCTCGCTTGTAGCGGTGATCTGGCAGTTGGGCCTTCTCCCGCTTCTCGGCTACGAGCTGGATCCGTATTCGATCTTGGTGCCATTCCTGGTCTTCGCCATTGGCATGAGTCATGGCGCTCAGAAGATGAATGGCATCATGCAGGACATCGGCCGCGGTATGCATCGGTTGGTAGCGGCCCGCTTCACTTTCCGACGCCTATTTCTTGCCGGCCTGACCGCTCTGCTGTGCGATGCGGTTGGCTTCGCGGTTCTAATGATCATCAAGATCCAGGTGATCCAGGACCTGGCGATCATTGCCAGTCTGGGCGTTGCGGTTCTGATCTTCACCAACCTGATTTTGCTGCCTGTACTGCTCTCTTACGTCGGGGTCAGTCCTAGCGCTGCAGAGCACAGTCTAAAGAGCGAGCGCGCCGAAGAAAGTGGCCGGGTGCGCCATCCGTTCTGGCGTTTCCTCGACCTGTTTACACGCCGCCCATGGGCAGCGGTCTGTGTGGCTGTGAGCCTGGCCCTGGCAGTTTTCGGGTTCATGGTCAGTCTGCATCTGAGCATCGGCGATCTGGATCCAGGCGCGCCGGAGTTGCGTGCGGATTCGCGCTACAACCAAGACGATGCGTTCATGACGCGTAGCTACGGTGCCAGCAGCGACTTGTTTGCGGTGATGGTGCGTACCCCAGCAGGGGCCTGTGCTCGCTACGACATTCTGCGCAAAGTTGATGAGCTGGATTGGCAGTTGCGCAGCCTGCAGGGTGTGGACTCGACCAATTCACTGGCTCTGCTTAACCGGCGCATGCTGGTGGGGCTCTCCGAAGGCAGCCCGAAGTGGTACGAGCTGCAGAACAACCAGGCGACTCTGAACATGATCACCGCCAGTGCTCCGCGTGGTCTGTACAACGAGTCCTGCAACCTGCTGACCCTCTACGTATACCTGACTGACCACAAGGCGGAGACTCTGACTCGCTTGGTCGATCACGTAGAGCAGTTCGCTGCTGCCAACAACACTGAGGAGGTCCAGTTCCTGATGGCTGCAGGTAATGCAGGCATCGAGGCGGCCACCAACATTGTGGTGAAGAAAGCCAACCGCGAAATGCTGTTCTGGGTGTACGGCGCGGTCATCCTGCTATGCCTGATTACCTTCCGGTCCTGGCGCGCGACTCTCTGCGCAGTGATTCCACTGATGCTCACCTCCATTCTCTGCGAGGCGCTGATGGTGTGGCTGGGTATTGGGGTCAAGGTCGCCACGTTGCCAGTGATTGCTCTCGGGGTCGGCATCGGCGTGGATTACGCCCTGTATGTCATGAGCATCATGCTTGGCCATCTGCGAGAAGGATCGAGCTTGTCTCATGCCTACTACCGAGCACTGGTCTCCACCGGAAAGGTGGTGATGCTGACCGGTGTCACGCTGGCTATCGGCGTTGGCACCTGGGCCTTCTCGCCCATTAAGTTCCAGGCCGACATGGGCATTCTGCTGGCCTTCATGTTCGTCTGGAACATGGTGGGCGCGCTGATGCTGCTACCTGCGCTGGCCTACTTCCTTCTCCCTGCCAGTCGGCGCCAATCGGCGTCGGCCGAGCCGCATACCGACAAGAAACAACTGGCTGTGGACTCCCACAAGGCGCAGGCGCGCATGGCGCACAGCTGAACGATCGACCACCACAAAAACAAAAATAGGTATCCCAATGAAGATGCTGACCTTGCTGTTAGATGGACTCTATACGGGACTGATCGCCTATGGCTCCGACTTCTGGTGCATTCCGCCGGAGGGGGTGAGCGATGAGCGCTGAACGTATAGCTGGACCGGCTCAGTCACTGCTCCTGCTGTTCGGCAGTTGCTTGCCGGTACTTGGTGCGGTCCTCATCGCGCCAGTCCTGCCACGAATGCAAGAGCACTTCGCTGATACTCCGGGTGTCGAGGTGCTGACGCCTATCGCCCTGACTATTCCTGCACTGGTTATTGCGTTGATCGCACCGTTCGCCGGTGTGATCGCAGATCGGGTCGGGCGCAAACCACTGCTACTGACCTCTTTGCTTCTCTATGCGCTGTGCGGTCTTTTGCCGCTTTGGCTTGAGTCGCTTCCCGGCATCGTTGCGAGCAGGGCCGGTTTGGGGCTAGCAGAGGCAGGCATCATGACCTGCTGTACAGCGCTTATGGGTGATTACTACCAGGGTGATCGTCGGGAGCGTCTGTTCGCCCTTCAGATGGTCGCAACGTCACTTTCGGCCGCGGTATTTATCGCCCTCGGTGGTGCGCTCGGCCAGAGTGATTGGCGTGTGCCATTCGTGCTCTACGCCTCGGGACTGATCTTCCTGCCGATTATGGCCTGGCTGCTGTGGGAGCCACACGCCAGCCATAGTGAGGCTGAAGTGAAGAGTGCCGAGCGATTCCCTTGGTCCGCGCTCCTTCCTCTGTATGCCTTGACCGTTCTTGCGGGGATCAGCCTGTTTATCGTCCCGGTGCAGGCAGGTTATCTGCTGACTCTCATGCACGTCGACTCGCCGCAGCAGATCGGCCTGACCATGGGGGCAAACCAGCTCGGCGTTCTGGCCGGTGCTTTGTCGTTCCGACTGCTGAGTGGCCTACAGCGCAAGAGTCTTTTGCTCATCGCCTTCGCCACGGCCGGGTTTGGCGGGCTGCTAATGGCCCAGGCTGGCAATCATGCAGTAGTGATCATTGCAGTGCTGGTTAACGGTTTGGGCATCGGTCTGATGCTGCCAACCCTGATCACCTGGGTGATGAGCCGAGTCAGCTTCGCTCAACGCGGCCGAGCCAGTGGCGGCTTTACCGCCGCTCTGTTCGCCGGCGAGTTCATAAGCCCCCTCGTGGTGATTGGAATCACTGGAGGTCAACTCGAGGCGCTCCCCGCAGCATTGACCGTTGTGGCCATCGCCCAATGCGTACTCGCATTTATCTGTCTGGGGCTCCATCGACTTTTCCGCGCGCTGGCTGAGCCAGTGCATGCGCTTGCCTGATATCTGCCGAGGCTTTGTATGGCTAATGCACTAAATCCGGAAGCGCTTGACCAGCTCTTCCTGAAAGCACGTTCCCACAACCAGTGGCAGGACCGGGATGTTCCCGATGCCCTGCTGGATCAGTTGTATCAGACCCTGCGACAAGGGCCGACCAGCAACAATTGCAGTCCGGCACGCTTCGTGTTCGTGCGAAGCGACGAGGCTAAGCAAAAGCTTCTGCCTGCGCTTAAAGGACATAACGGCGAGAAAATGTTGCAGGCCCCGGTGACAGCCATCGTCGCATGGGACAGTCGCTTCTTTGATCATTTGCCCCAACTGTTCCCGATCTACGATGCCGGTGCAGCATTCCGCGAGAACCCTGAGGCGGCGTTCGTCGCAGGGTTGCGCAATAGCAGCCTGCAGGGGGCTTACCTCATCCTCGCCGCGCGAGCGCTTGGCTTGGACTGCGGCCCAATGTCCGGCTTTGATGCAGCACAGGTAGACGCAGCCTTCTTCCCGGATGGACGCTGGCGCAGCAACTTCCTCTGCTGTCTGGGTTATGGAGATGAGACCGGCCTGCGTCCGTCCGGACCTCGGCTGTCCTTCGAGCAAGCGT
Organism: Pseudomonas sp. ML96; assembly: GCF_000761545.1. Taxonomy (GTDB): domain Bacteria; phylum Pseudomonadota; class Gammaproteobacteria; order Pseudomonadales; family Pseudomonadaceae; genus Aquipseudomonas. The sequence continues at coordinate 30,705 of NZ_JPMY01000029.1, forward strand.
GCCTTGTGCAATGACCCGAGCACTCTTTTCCCTTGAGGGGCAGGTTGCGCTGATCACGGGAGCCACTCGAGGTATTGGTCTGGCGATCGCACGCGAGTACGGCCACGCCGGCGCACGCCTGATCATCAACAGCGAGAGTGCCGAGGCTTGTGATCATGCTGTCACTCTGCTGCGCAATGAGGGATTGGACGCTGATGGACTAGTAGCCGACCTCCGCAAGGCCGAGCAAGTCCGCGGTCTGGCCAATCAGGCGCTTGAGCTTTATGGCCAGATCGATGTGTTGGTGTGCAATGCCGGAGTAGCTCCACATATGGGGCCGTTGGCTAGTGCTGATGATGCGCAATGGCGACTGACGATGTCCGTCAACCTCGAGAGTGCGGCTTGGTTGAGCGCCGAATTGCTGCCGCAGATGGCGCGCCGCGGAGGCGGCAGTGTGGTGTTCATAGCCAGCATTGCAGGCGTCCGAGGCAATCGAGGGCTTGGTCTCTACGGGTTGTCGAAAGCCGCGTTGGCTCAGTTGGCTCGCAACCTGGCAGTGGAGTGGGGCCCCTCCAATATTCGGGTGAACACCATCAGTCCAGGTGTGATTCAGACCGAGTTCGCCAGACCGCTCACTGATAACCCAGAAATTATGCAGCGTCGTTTGGCATTGACCCCACTACGCCGTGCAGGAATTCCCGAAGAGGTCGCTGGGCTAGCACTGCTGCTTGCTGCTCCCGGCGGGGCCTTTATCACTGGACAGAACTTGATAGTCGACGGTGGCACAACCATCGGCGACGGCAACTGAACGGAGCACCTATGCAAAGCCTTCCTTCTTTCAAGCGCGTAGTGACTGGTCACGACGCCCAGGGCGTAGCCGTAGTAGCTATGTCTGGCGAGACACCTAATAACTTCCCTCTCAAGGCGATCCCGGGAACGGTTTTCTACGAGGTATGGAAGAGTCACACAAGTCCGGCGCCTCTGAACAATGACGATGATCCCACCAACAGCCCACTTCAGCTCAGTCCAGAACTGCAAGGAAGTGTGATCCGCGTAGTTGATATCCCTCCGGACAGCGTACAGAACCAGATCAGTGCCGAGGATGCTGCTGCTGCATTCTCCGAAATTGGCGAATCGCATGCCGGTACTGGGAAGTCCGACTCGAAGCACAAGCTGATGCACCGTACTGAAACGCTTGATTACGGCGTGGTCACTGAAGGCGAAGTTTGGTTGGTCTTGGATGGCGAAGAAGTCCATCTCAAACGTGGCGACATTGTTGTTCAGCGCGGCACCAATCACGCCTGGAGCAATCGTACCGAGGCAATGGCCAGGATGGTGTTCATCCTGCTGGATGGCCGTTATGCGCCGGAGCTGCTGGAGGTGTTGAAATGAAACTGGCAACCCTGGCAGATGGTACTCGCGACGGTCGTTTGCTCTTGGTGTCTCGTGACCTAACCCGAGCAGTAGATGCCGCAGATATAGCACCAACCCTGCAAGTCGCTATCGACAACTGGTGGGGTGTTGAGGCAGATCTGCAGAGCCGCTATGAGGCGCTGAATCGCAATGAGCTAGCTAACACCTTTGTCTTCGAGACGACCAAAGTGATGGCGCCGCTTCCTCGAGCCTGGCAGTGGTTGGACGGATCCTGTTTCCTCAGCCACGGCGAGTTGATGCAGCGTGCCTTCAACATCGACCCGATTGAGGGAGTCGAACAGACGCCGCTGATGTACCAGGGCGCAGGTGATGATTTCATCGGGTCTTGCCAAGACATCCCTTTACCTAGTGAGGCTCATGGCATCGACTTCGAGGGTGAGTTCGCAGTGCTGGTCGACGAAGTACCAATGGGGTGCACTGCTGAGCAAGCCCTCAAGCACATTCGCCTGGTTCTGCAGGTTAACGATGTCAGCCTGCGTGCACTGGCTCCGCGTGAGATGCGTACTGGCTTTGGTTTCGTTCAGGCCAAGTCTTCATCTAGTTTTGCACCAGTAGCAGTTACCCCGGATGAGTTGGGGGAGGCCTGGCGTGATGCTCGTGTACATCTGCCGCTGAACGTTGAATGGAACGGCGAATGGTTTGGCCATCCGCACGGTGGCGCAATGCACTTCGGTTTCCATCAACTGATCGCCCACGCTGCACTAACTCGCCGCCTCAGTGCCGGAACCTTGATTGGCTCCGGTACCGTTTCTAACACTGATCGTAGTGTCGGCTCGGCATGCATTGCCGAGCGCCGTGCCATCGAGATGATTGCTCATGGCGCTCCTCAAACTGGGTTCATGCGCTTTGGTGATCGCATCCGAATGGAGGCACGGGCCGGCGACGGTAGCCCTGTGTTCGGCGCCATTGACCAGCGTGTTGTGCAAGAGGGCACTCCATGCGCGTGATGATCACTGGCGCTAATGGCTTTGTTGGAAGAGGGCTGGTACAGCGCCTTCTGGCTGATGGCGTTCTGCGCGGAAAGCGTATTGATGCACTTCTCCTGGTGGATCAGGAGCTGGTCGGTTTTCCAGAGGACAAACGCATTCGCCGGCACTCTGGCAGCGTGACGGATAAAGCTCTGATTCGCCGTGTACTGGCTGACGGAATCGATGTGGTTTTCCACCTGGTGAGCATCCCAGGTGGTGCTGCTGAAGCCAACTACGATCTGGGCTATGAGGTCAATCTGCAGGCCAGCCTGGAGTTACTGCATCAGTTACGCAATAAGTCCAAACCGCCACGTTTGGTTTACGCCAGCAGCGTGGCTGTTTACGGGGCAGATCTCCCCGGGCGGATGGATGAAGCTACAGGTGCTGTACCGAAGCTCTCCTATGCAAGTCATAAGCTGATGGTAGAGACCCAGCTTGCTGATCTTGCTCGGCGTGGAGAGGTAGATGGTATCGCTCTGCGCTTGCCTGGAATCGTGGCCCGTCCGCGCCAGCCCAATGGCCTGAAGTCAGCGTTCATGAGCGACCTTCTGCATGCTGTGGCGGCAGGTGATCGGTATGTATGCCCGGTATCAGCTCAGGCTACTGCTTGGTGGATGTCTGCGCGCTGCTGTGTCGACAACCTAGTGCATGCGGCTGAGCTAGAGGGAGAGCTCGGCTCACGTATTTGCCAACTGCCGGTCTTGCACCTGTCTATCGATCAGGTGCTGGACGCATTGTCCGCTTGCTTCGGTGAGCAGCACAGAGCCTTGGTCAGCTTCGCTCCTGAGTCGGAGCTGGAGGCGCTATTCGGCAATTATCCACCGCTGCGGACGCCGCAAGCTAAGGCGCTGGGCTTCCATCACGACGGTTCTGCCTCCGCGCTGATCCGCAACGCCCTCAATCTCTCATTCTCGCGTCGCCCTCGTTCAGCGGCCTCTATTGTAGGTACTCCGACATGACCCAGAAGAAGCGTCGTTTAGTCGATCTATCGGTGACTCTCGACAACAATCCCTACACCGATCCGCCACCCCTCCTGCCGAAAATCGATTACATGGACCACCAGCAAGGCTGGCCGGAAATGGCGGCGATGTTTCCAGGGTTGCGCAAGGATCAATTGCCCGGTGATGAGTCTTGGGCGGCAGAGCGCCTGAACATCACGACTCATAGCGGCACTCATATGGATGCGCCTTGGCATTACGCCTCAACTACCGATGGTGGCAAGCCGGCATTCGGTATTGATGAGCTTCCGCTGGAGTGGTGCCTGCAGCCGGGGGTGAAGCTGGACTTCCGTGATTTCCCAGACGGTCACGTGGTTACTGGCGCAGAGGTGGAGGCTGAACTGGCCCGGATAGGGCATGACCTTCAGCCGCTGGACATCGTGCTGATCAACACTCGTGCAGGAAGCCTTTTTGGTCAGCCGGGTTACTTGGAGGCAGGTGTCGGTATGGGCCGGGAGGCAACCCTTTATCTGCTGGAGCGAGGCGTGCGCGTAGTTGGGACCGATGCCTGGAGCTGGGATGCCCCCTTTAAGTACACCCGTGAGCGTTTTGCCGAGTCTGGTGATGCCGCAATCATTTGGGAGGGCCATAAGGCTGGCCGCGACATCGGATATGGGCAGATGGAGAAACTGGCCAACCTAGAAAGCCTGCCTGCTAGTGGTTTCCAGGTTTCCTGCTTCCCCTACAAGATCAAGCATGCCTCGGCTGGTTTTGTCCGCGCAGTTGCCATCTTCGAAGAATAAGAGAGAGGTACCTCATGCGTTTCCCTGCCTTGCTAGCAGCTTCCATGTGGTTGGCATCAGCCGGCCTGATGGCAGCCGAAAGACCGAATATTCTTCTGATCGTCGCCGATGATCTGGGCTACTCGGATCTTGGTGCTTTCGGTGGTGAGATAGAAACACCAAATCTGGACAAACTAGCCGAAAGTGGTTTGCAGTTGACCAGCATGTATGCGGCGCCTACCTGCTCGCCGACTCGCGCCATGCTGATGTCGGGCACTGACAACCACTTGGCTGGGCTGGGAACGATGGCTGAAGGTATGCAGCCATTCCAACGAGGCAAGCCAGGCTATGAGGGGTATCTCAACCAGCAGGCGCACTCCATTGCAGAGTTGCTGCGTGATGGCGGCTATCGCACTAGCATGGTCGGTAAGTGGCACCTGGGCTTGCAGCCAGAGCAAGGCCCGGATCAGCGTGGTTTCGAGCGATCCTTCACCTTGCTCGAGGGTGGTGGCGTGCACTTCAAGCCAAAGGCCGGAAGCACAGCAAAGATCGAGCAGCTGACCTATCGAGAGAATGGTCAGCCCGTGGAATTGCCAGACGATTTCTACTCGACGGACTTCTATACCGACAAGCTGATTAGCTATCTGAAGGCAGGAGAGGGCAGTGGTAAGCCTTTCTTCGCCTATGCGGCCTACACCTCACCGCATTGGCCTCTGCAAGCACCGGATGCCTGGCGAGACAAGTATCAAGGTCGCTACGAGGCGGGTTATGACGCTGTAAGGCTCGCACGCATCGATCGGATGAAGGCTCGTGGGCTTCTACCCGCCGATTTTCAGGCGGCAGCTCCACTGCCGGTAACTCCACAGTTGCCAGGATGGGCGCAGCTGAGTGGTGAGCAACGACACATCGAAGCGCGGAAGATGGAAATCTACGCAGCGATGGTGAGTAACCTCGACCACAACGTCGGGCGCCTATTGAGCTATCTGCGTGAAAACGGGCAGATGGACAATACCTTGGTGGTGTTCATGTCCGATAACGGGGCGGCAGGAGAGCGTCACGAGCAGTTTTATCCGGCAGGGCCAGGCACGGACAACAGCCTGGCTAACCTTGGCAAGCGTGGTTCCCAAATCGACTACGGACCGCGCTGGGCTGAGGTCAGCGCGGCCCCATTTCGTCTATTCAAAGGCACTACCGCTGAAGGCGGCATTAGTGTTCCGGCACTCGTAAAGCTGCCATCAAGCTTGCGTCGGAAAGGGCTGGAACGAAGCGTGGCGCGTGTAGATGATCTGGCTCCCACGTTCCTTGCATTAGCCGCATTGCCGGATCCAGGTAGCTCTTGGAAAGGGCAGGCTAAACACCCCATAACGGGTCGTTCGATGCTGCCAATGCTTGAGGGCAAGAAACAGTCCGAACCTGTGCTGGCGGGGGAGCTCTTCGGTAGCCGTTACTACCGTGAGGGGAATATGAAACTGCTCGGTCTTGTGCCATGGGCGAGACCTGGGGAAGCGCCGCAACCTCTGCGTTGGCAGCTGTTTGATGTGTCCCGAGATCGCGGTGAGCAGCAAGATCTTTCCACTCAGCAACCAGAAACGTTTGAACGGCTCAAGCAGGCCTGGCAGGGGTATGCACATCAAGTGGGTGTTGTTGTGCCTCCAGCGATGAAGACTGGGGCTCCATGAGGTGGTACTTAACAACTGGGGCACTGGCGGCCCTAGTTCTGCTTGTGGCCGGAGTGCTCCATCAGCCGAACCTTGAACTGGGCTCTCGCGAGGCTTGTTTGAGCTATAGCGGACTTCCTGCCAACTGGCAGGAAGATCCGCTGGCGGGAATGGTGCGGATTCATGGCGGTAAGTTTGTACCGGGCACTCAGGGGGGATACCCCGACGAGATCCCTTTGGATGTTGTCGAGGTTGCAGATTTCTGGATTGACCGCACCGAAGTAACCCGAGCTCAATTTGCCAGTTTCGTCACCGCCACCGGCTATATCACTGATGCAGAAAAGCAAGGTGGGGCTGCTCTGTTTCGGTCTCCGCTCGAAGCTGCTGCTGGAGATGCTCCCTTGTCTTGGTGGCATTACGTCCAGGGGGCTAACTGGCGCTATCCCGAAGGGCCGAGCCAGCCCGCAGCGGTGTTGGATGCCCATCCGGTTACTTTGGTAACTCTCGCAGATGCACAGGCCTATGCGCGTTGGCGAGGAAATGAGTTACCCAGTGAGGCTGAATGGGAGTACGCCGCACGAGCAGGCCAAGATTCCCTGCGTTTAGGGGAGGAACCGCTGGACTCTCACGGCAAGCCCTTGGCCAATTATTGGCAGGGAGTTTTTCCGATTCAGGATGCAGGAGAAGACGGGTTCGCTGGCTTGGCTCCGAGTGGGTGCTTTGCTGCCAACGCTAACGGGCTGTTCGACATGATTGGCAACGTCTGGGAGTGGACTGCGGACACCCAGCAGGGGCCGCTTTTCAGTCACGCTAATGGCGATCCTGGGCAGTTGCGCAGCGTCTCATTCTCCTCACGATACCAAGTGATCAAAGGCGGTTCATGGCTATGCGCTACTTCCTATTGCGCACGTTATCGCTCCGCCGCGCGTGAGCGCCAGGAGGAAGACTTGGCAACTTCCCACGTCGGCTTCCGCACTATTCGCCGAACTACAAACGAATTTTCCCCCGAACGGAGAGACTCAGATGCGTCTTAATCCATTGCTTCTAGGTGCCTTGATGCTCCTATCCGTTTTCGGCACCGCACGGGCCGATGACGAGGAGCAGTCTAGAGAGCTGCTGCAGCAGGCTGTCGACTACTATCGCGTACAGGGTGATGCGGCTTTCGCCGCGTTCAGCCGTCAAGGCGAATTCATCCAGGGCGATCGCTATGTGTTTGTCGTTGATGCGGCCGGGACCATGCTCGCTAGTGGCGGCCCTTCGGCGGTTTTGATTGGTCGTGATGTATCGGCGGTGCTGGACTCTGAATTGCGCCAGGCTTTCGAGCAGGCTTTACAAGCTACAGAAGGCGCTGGAGTGCAGGTCGCTGAGTATCGTTGGCTCAATCGCCGTGATGGTCGAGAGGAGCGCAAGCGTGTGTACTTTCAGCGCGTAGGTGATCGCTTCATAGTGGTTGGTCACTACCTGCCGCGGGCAACCCCAGATCAAGCGGAAGCGCTGCTGGCCCGGGCTGCAAAGGCCATTGCTGCCGATCCGGAGCAGAGCTTCGAGGCGATCAACAGCCTCTCGGCTAGTTTTCGTGAGGATGATTTGTATGTCTTCGCCATCGACCTTCGCTCGCGCCGCTATGTCGCTCATGGCTACAACAAACGCCTTCTAGGGGTGGACTTCTCCACTATCCGTGACCCAGATGGGAAACCTGTTGGCGAGCCAATTTTGCAACTGATGCAAAGGGCCGAAACAGGCGGCTTTGACTACCGTTGGAAGAACCCGGTAACCAGCAAAATTGAGGAAAAACATGCTCTGCTGCGTAAGGTCGGCAACTATCTGATCGCCGTGGGCTACTACCAGCCTCGCTGACAGTGCATCAGTGGCTGGGGATTTTCTCCGCCAGCCGCTGATCTTCCATACGCCAAGCGATCAGTAGTGGAGCCAACGCAAGGGCAGAGCACAGCAGCATCAAGTAGCCAAAAGCATGGCCTGGCTGCCAGGTATTCAAGGCAGTGAACAGGCTCATTAACAAGGCAGCTCCGAGCGCTCCTCCAAGGCCGCGAACCAACCCGCAGCAGGCTGTTGCAATGCCTAGCTGCGCGCGTGGAGCCGCGTTTTGTACGGCCACCAGTACGGTTGGAAACTGCAGGCCCAGGGCTATTCCTGTCAGCATTAGTCCTGGCAGTGCTAACCAGCTGGCCTCAACCCAGGCCACGCAGGCCAGAGTTGGTGGGAGAGCGCTACAGCCTGTAAGGATCAGAGGCTTGTAACGCTTCAGCTGAGCGCTCAGGCGGCCTCCGGTGTAGGCGCCAATAGGAATGCCAGCGGCCAGTGCAATCAGCAGCGAAATTGCTTGACCACTCTCGGCGTGAAGTGGGATCAACATCCCAAGACCAACGGAGAGGAAGCTACTGAATAGCATCAGTAGCAGACTTGCTCGCAGTGTTGGAATGCGTAGCAACGATGGTGGTATCAGTGGCTCACTGGCATGCCGTTGCCACGCGATGAAGAGCGCTGTCCCTAGCGTCCCCACCAGTAGCAACGCTGTGTCGATGGTGCTGCTCCAGGATTGCTCATGGCCGAAGCGGATTACCAGCATCATCACACAGCCCAGTCCCAGGGTTAGCAACATGCAGCCCAGATAGTCGACTCGACTGTTCATTCGGCTGCTAGCTAAACCTGCAAGCCCACGCTGGGCAAGAAATAGGGCAGCCAGACCCAGCGGCAGATTGATAAGAAAAATTCCACGCCACGACCACTGCCCGATAAGACTTCCGAGCAGCGGGCCGGCCAGGCTAGCAATAGCAAACATGCCGCTGAACCAAGCTTGGTAGCGCCCCCGCTCGGCCGGCGAGATCAGCTCGCCGATCAGACTCTGAATGCAGGTCATCATGGCCCCGGCCCCAATGCCCTGTAATGCTCGAGCTGCAACGAGCTCGCCAACATCTCGAGCCAGGCTGCAGAGTATCGAGGCGAGGATAAACGCGAGAAGGGATCCGTATAGCAATCGAGCTCGCCCAAATAGGTCGCCGAGCTTACCTGCGATAGGTGTGGCCACCGTCATTGCCAGCAGATACGCCGATACCACCCAGGGCAGATACTCTGCGTGCGGCAAATCGCGAGAGATGTCCGGCAGGACCACTGCCACTATGGTCTGGTCAAGCGCTGCCAGAAACAGCGCTAGTAAGAGACCACTGAGGATCTTTCGTAAACGGTGCTCGCTCATGACTGCCGGAGCTGCTCGGCAATCTGCTGGCTTTGCAAGCCGATCTGTTCCAAGTAGTAGGCCACGCTACCTGGTACAAACTCTCCTGTTTGCTGCAGTAAATGACGCCGAATGTAGTTGTAGCTGCGCTCTAGCTTGCTCAGCTCTGTCGCCTGCTGAGGAAGCATTTGTTGCAGTGTGGCGAGGTCTTGCCGAATAGCCTGATCAAGAGTCTCCGGTGCGCCCTGCTTGAGGTCATCGATGTAGACAGCCAGCGAGCCAAAGGCACGAGTCTGGTAGTAAAGAAGCAGGCGCTGACTGTTGAGCATCAGTCGATCAAGTGTCTGCAATGGAGAGCTGTCGTGGTCTGATTCCGGGTCAAGCTGCTGAGCGAGCGAATCGAGCCGCGCCTGAGATTCGAGGATTGGGTTAATCCAGATTGGGTAGAGATGAGCCTCGTCACCCCGGTGCTGTTCCAGCGTTTCAATTAGCGATTGGAGCCGTGCACCTTCCGCCTGCAGCTCAGGAGAGGGCGTTTGCTGCAGCAGCATATTCAGCTGCTGCATATCCGCACGATACTTTTCTGCGTGCTCTGGGTTAGCCGAGCTTGTTACTGGGTTGTAATGCAGGAGCAAGTGACTGGAGCTATTGAAGGCCAGGAACCGTATGTTCTGAATGTCTTCCTGAGGGGCTTTGGCGAATGCCAGGAATGGGCAGAGCAACAGCGTAAGCAATGCCTGTTTTAGATGCATGGCGTCTTCCTTCTTATTCTGGGGCTCATGCGGTAAGCGTCGTCCGGGCTCGTTTGAGCCCGGGCTAGGTACTGTATGACAGGTAGTCCACAGCCCTTGGCTGACGCGTTTGGAGAAGATCGAAACCCCTCTTGTGGAGGGGCTCCGAGGCCCATCGTGGCGAGCCGTGGGCACGATAGGTTTACGTGCTTCTTGGCTCAATATGCACGGGCGAGTTAGGGGCGATTAACGCCCATATTCATGCCGATTGAGACCATTGAAGGTAGGCACATTCGGTTAGAAAGATGCCTACGTATCAGGGCCTTATTTCTTGCGGTCTGGGCAGTTCTTTTGAGCCGTGGCGGGATACTCGGACAGCCTTTTCACTGCCGTCATTTTGTAGATGGCGTTGTCTGGTTCGGAGGCGAGGGCGGACGGGCCGAACTCGTTGACTACGTGACGAATGCCACCACCAGCAGCGATCACCGAACTGGTCATGGACTTCAGGCGAATGCCTGCCGAATTTGGTGCCTCGATGGCGCTGGAAGCGAATACGCCCGTAAAGAAGAGCGAGTAGACCGCCAGTCCAGTCGCCTCATGAGATTTGACGTTGCTGCCCACAACGTAAGAGGCGAAACCTTCCTTGGCTCCATTCATCCAGGCAGCTTGATAGGGCGGATCGTAGGGCATCTCACTTTGGTAGAAGATCGTACGGCCGCGCTCACCATTCCAGATAACCTGATGCTTCTGGAAGTGCTCTACGAATAGACCCAGAGCGTTGACATCGTTTCCATTAACAATCAGGCCATGATCAGCCTGGTTTTCGCCCCAAGCAGTGCCAGTGCCATGATCACCACGCCAGATCCAGCTGTGATCAAGAATCACATTGTGGTTGTTGACCTCGACACTGGTGGTCGCTTTGCCGAGCAATGGGCCGCCCACGCGAACGAAGATATCGCTCAGCGTGGTCGGGTCATGTGCTTCGCCGGCGTAGCTGCCGCGCTGTCCGACTTTCAGCAGGACATTGGAGTTGGTTGGGCCTGCGTCGATGATCAAACCAGAAAGCATGGCGCCGGTGATGTTGCCGACTTCAACAGCAGCCTTACCCGTTGCCGGAACCAGAGTCGGGAACCCGAGGCCGAGCACTACTGTGCCTGCACGGTTTACCTTGATCGGCTCACCCAAGACGTAGACGCCCGGGGTAACGATCAGGTTCTTGCCCTGTTGCAGCTGCGCGTTAATGGTGGAAGCCGAGTCGCTTGGTTTAGCGATGTAGAAGGTCTGAATTGGAAGCTGTTTGCCAGTCTGTGCTGACACCTCCCAGTCGTGGCCGGACCCGTGGCTTTTTACGCGGGGGACAAATACGTTGAACTGCTTCTGCGCGTCTACATAGAGAAACGGTGCTTCCCGTGTCACCGGCGTTGTTGCTTGGCTGGTGATGCTGCCCGGATCGAAGTTGCTTCCTGGAGCACCGAGTACGCCAGAGAACACGTAGTTGATCGCTCGGCCGTTCCACTGGTTGATTGTGCTGTTGCGCGTGTACCAGTGAGCTTGAGCTGCACCGACGGTACCGTCACCGCTGATGACTGAGCCCTGAACATTGCTGTTGGCAATGTAGGTGCCGAAGGCCATGGTGCCGTAGCGACCGTTGAGCTCAAGGTCACCAAGGATATTGATTCGACGTAGTGGGGCTGCCTGAGAAACAGCCCAGCGCATGGTGTGCGGCGGGGCTATGCCCTCTGGGTATGGCAGTTGAGCGTCATCACCAACCGGGCGCTGGATAGGGTTGATCGTCAGGTTCGACAGCGATCGCCAGAACTTGGTTAGCGAGTTGGACACCAAGGTCCCATCCTGCGGGTTGCCACCCGGATTCTCTTGCTTGGGCTCCACGTGAAGGGCGCCGTTAATGCGGACCTCCTGCGGAGTTTTCCCCAGCCCATAGATCGCCGTGTAGTAACCCACCTCCGAATTGACGATACCCGTTGCGGTCGCGGGATCATCCTGACCTGCATCACTGCCGTATACGCCCGGCATGAAGAACACAGCATGGCGGTTCTGGCTGAACTCTGGCTCGTTGGAAAAGCTCTGCAGAGTGGAGTTGATTTCAGCAACCGGAGTGGTAGGGGTGAAAATAGTTACATTTGGGCCGAAGTCGGGAAGGGCGGGAGTGCTCTTATTCGGCGCTGAACTGACAGCTGTTGGCGCCAGAGACAGGGCTATACAGGCAGCCCCGCTAATAGCAGTTGCAAGAAGGCTTGTCTTCATTTTTGAAATCCATCTTTTTTGAAGTTTTTGTTGTAGATGAAATCATGGCCAGCTGACTTGTTGGCCGAGTAATGGTTGTCAATGTCGTCAGCTGACTACTTTGCCATTTTCATTACGTTATATACGGCGATGAGTGCAGGTGCGGTTAGGCTCCGAGCTAATCGCTTGCCCAGCCGCATGCGCAGCTAAGGAGATGCACGCGGAAGGCCTGCCAAAGCTGCCCATCAGGAGTTAGGGTTACCAATCGATTTTTTATCTAACAGGTATCTTTCGGCGCGATATAGAGATGAGCCGAAATGGGCAGCGCATAGCTTCAGGGAAGAGTATTAAGTCAGATTAATTTGCGATGGCGATATTTGACGGGCCAATTATTGCAACTGGCTTATTGAGGGTGTTGAGTCAAATAATCTATTTGGCTAGATTTCGATGGATTATCCTTGCCGCAATTTATCTATAAGAGCTGATTTTTATTATGCATAGAGAAAGAGGGAAGTTACTTCCCCCTTTCTCTAGTGCGGTCAGGCAGCGCTGAACGATTTATGCGGGTCGATGACGAATTTCTTTGGCACACCGGCATCGAACTCGCCGTAACCACGAGGTGCATCGTCCAGGCTGATCACCTGCACGCCTACCACTTCGGCGATGTTGATGCGGTCCCACATGATTGCTTGCATCAGCGCACGGTTGTACTTCATGACTGGGGTCTGGCCGGTATGGAAGCTGTGAGATTTCGCCCAGCCCAGGCCGAAACGAATGCTCAGGCTGCCGATTTTTGCCGCTGCATCTACTGCGCCCGGATCTTCGGTGACGTACAGGCCGGGGATGCCGATCTTGCCGGCCACGCGCGTGACCTGCATCAGCGAATTGAGGACGGTGGCCGGAGCTTCGTGCTGCGCGCCAGCATGGCCATGACCGCGGGCCTCAAAGCCCACTGCATCCACAGCGCAATCTACTTCTGGCTCACCTAGCAGGTCTGCGATCTGCTCATGCAGCGGTGTGTCCTTGGATAGGTCGGCAATCTCGAAACCAACGGATTTAGCATGAGCAAGACGTACTGGGTTCACGTCGCCGACGATCACTACGGCTGCACCTAACAGGCGGGCAGAGGCGGCAGCAGCGAGCCCCACTGGGCCTGCGCCAGCGACATATACAGTGCTGCCTGGCCCAACGCCGGCGGTTACTGCGCCGTGGTAGCCGGTGGGCAGAATGTCGGACAGGCACGTCAGGTCACGAATCTTTTCCATAGCCTTGTCGCGTTCTGGCAGCTTGAGCAGGTTGAAGTCCGCATAGGGCACCAACACGTACTCGGCCTGGCCGCCGGTCCAGTCACCCATGTCGACGTAGCCGTAGGCCCCGCCAGCACGAGCCGGGTTTACAGTAAGGCAGACTCCGGTGTGTTGCTCCTTGCACGAACGGCAGCGGCCACATGCGACGTTGAACGGTACCGAAACCAGGTCGCCGATCTGCAGGTGCTCCACATCACGGCCTTTCTCGATCACCTCGCCCGTAATTTCGTGGCCCAGCACCAGGCCGACTTGAGCGGTGGTGCGGCCACGGACCATATGCTGATCCGAGCCGCAAATGTTGGTGGACACCACTTTCAGAATGACTGCGTGCTCGATTTTTTTGCCGCGCGGGTCCTGCATTTTGGGGTAGTCGATCTTTTGTACTTCGACCTTGCCCGATCCGAGATATACGACTCCACGATTGCCACTCATAGAACAACTCCTTAATGCGCCCCTATGGAGCGCAGGTGGTGGGTAGTCACAAACCGTTGGTTAAGCGCTGGTCGCCTGACGCAGGCTTTCGATGATCTTGCGTGCGCGGTTGGCTCCGACGTCGACGTGGATGTCGATCATCGGCTTCTCGCCGAAACGGCACATGTTCTGGTACTGCGCTTCGATCACCACTTTGTCTTCGTCGAAGGTCATAGCGGTTTGCTCGATGACCTTGGCCTTGACCTCGTCGTGGTTGCTCTCGGGGTTGGTGGCAATCGACCAGAAGTAGTGGCTGGTGGTATCCGTTTCTGGAGTGACCCCATGGAAACCGCGCATATGGAAGCCGCCACGCTCCGGGTCATTGAGTGACTCGGTGTTGGCGTCAACGGCGCCGGTCCAGATGCGCAGATGGCTGACGTGGAATTCGATTTCCTGCCAGCGGTCGACGGTGCCCTTGAACGGATAGGCCGCGACATAGGTGGGGGGCGGCGTCGAGTTGGGCATGTGACGTACGACCCTGACCATGCTGTCGTCGCTTTCTACGGTCATCTTCGCTTCCATGTGAATGGATGCGTTGCCGCCGATGGTGCGCAGGTGCACGTAACCCAGGTGGCTCAAGTCCATCAGGTTGTCGTGAATCAGCTGGTAGGGTGCGTCGTAGTGATAGACGTCGCCACCGAAGATGTACTTGCCGCTGCTATGCACGTTGTATTCCGGTGGCTCGCAGGTCGGCTCCGGGTGGGCACTGCTACCGAACCAGATCCATACGATCTGATCTCGTTCACGCACGTGGTACATCGGCACTTTGGCCTTGCTCGGAATCTTGTCCTGACCAGGAATCTCGATGCATTTTCCGGCGGCATTGAACAAAAGACCGTGGTAGCCGCAGCGCAAGCCTCCACTGTCCAGGGTGCCTGAGGACAGGGGCAGAGCGCGGTGGCAGCAACGATCTTCCAGCGCCGCCACTGATCCATCTGCCATACGGAACAGCACTACTGGTTTGTTCAGCAGGGTGCGACCAACAGGTTTGTCATTCAGCTCCCAGCCGAGCGCTGCGACATACCATTGATCAAGTGGGAATTTGGGTAGTGCGGACTGCGAGGACACCTCGTAGGCCAGGTTCTCGTTGGAAGCATTCATGGGCTTCTCCCGGTGTTGGTTTCTTGTGGTTGTCAGATCAGAGGTCGAGGACCAAGCGCGGACTCTTTGAGCGCGAACAGCAAGGAGTAAACCGATCATTCGCGGCGTGCTCTTTGTCTGTCATGAACTGGTCACGATGGTCCGGAGTGCCTTGCAGTACGCGGGTGACGCAAGAGCCGCAGATACCCTGTTCGCAGGAGGTTTCGATCTCGATACCAGCTTCGTCGAGCACCTCGAACACAGTGCGGTCAGCGGGGATGTGGAAGGTTTGGCCTGACTTGGCCAGTTCCACTTCGAATGGCTGATCTCCGTCGTGCTCAACCGGGGCAGCGGAGAAGAATTCGCGATGAGTTTGTTCAGCTGGCCAGCCCTGGGCCGCGGCGCTGTTCAGCACATACTCCATGTAGCCAATGGGGCCGCAGACGTATAGGTGTACGCCTGTCTCAGGCGTGGCCAACACTGCTGGGGCATCGAGCATGGCGGCGGGGGCCGCAGCGTTGTTGTAAAGCTTCACCTGACTCGCGAACGGTGCCTCGTTCAGCACATCGAGAAAAGCCGCGCTGGCGTTGGCCCGGAAGCTGTAATGCAGCTCGAAATCCACTCCGCGTTGCGATAGTTCGTAAGCCATCGCCAGCATCGGGGTGATACCAATGCCACCAGCGAAAAGCAGATGCTTCTTGCCTTCTGCCGCTAGAGGGAAAAGGTTGCGTGGCTCACTGATGGTCAGCGTCTGACCTTGTTCGAGCTGCTCGTGCATAGCTTGGGAGCCACCACGCGACTGCGGATCCTTGAGCACGCCGATCAGATAGCGGTGGCGTTCCTCTGGGTGGTTACAAAGCGAGTACTGACGAGTAACGCCAGCAGGGGTATGCACATCAATGTGCGCACCAGCGGAGAACTGTGGCAGCGGCGAGCCATCGAGTGATTGCAGCTCGAAACTGCAGATACCATCGGCCACGAGAACCTTGCGGCTGACTAAAACCTGGAGCATGACTTCTCCCTCCACAGTGAAGTGGTCAAAAAGCAAAAATGGGGTGTTTGGCCGGCTAGATCAGCGCAGCGCTATTTGCCTGGAGGGGAAGGCGGAAGGGCTATCGAACGGTTCATGACGCTACCTACTCATTGTTTTTATCAGGTCTGGCTGTCGCCTATGATGGCGAGCCATGCACGCAGAGCTTGCTTGACGTTAGAATTACGCCAATTAGTTGCGGTGTCAACTAATTGCCTCGAACCATTTCCTTCTTAAGGCGCTTTCCTTCATGCCAGAACCCACACAACTGGACCTGAGTCGCTACGTTCCGGCGATCATCAACCTGATGGCCAACAAGCTCGCGACGGGCGCCTCGCTGTGTTACCGCAAGCATTTCGGTGTGGGAGTGGTGGAGTGGCGGCTGCTAGCCATGCTCAAGGTGGAAGACAACATCACGGCTAACCGCATGTGCCAAGCCATCGGCCTGGATAAGGGGGCGGTGAGCCGCTCGCTACAGCAACTGGAGAAGGCCGGCTACATCAGCAGTCAGGTTGATAGCCAGGATGGACGGCGCAATACCGTAAGC
This sequence comes from Pseudomonas sp. ML96, assembly GCF_000761545.1. Classification (GTDB taxonomy): domain Bacteria; phylum Pseudomonadota; class Gammaproteobacteria; order Pseudomonadales; family Pseudomonadaceae; genus Aquipseudomonas. Next base: position 47,067 of record NZ_JPMY01000029.1, read on the forward strand.
CTCACAGCCGAAGGCCTGGCGCTGCACGATCGCGTGCTGAAGGTGGCTCTGGAGCGAGAGCGTCGGCTGCTTGGGGGGCTGAGCGAAGGGGAGGTGGACACGTTGATCAACCTGCTCGGGCGGCTGCAGGCGCAGGTTTCGTACGTGAATGAGTACGATCCGGTAGAGCCCTGAGTGAGCCAATTCCACTTGGCAATTGCAGATGTGCTGCCAAGTGGACGGCTCCGGAATTTGATCAGTTGTCGGCGGGTTCCAGCACTGCCCGCAGCAATGCCTGTGCTTCTTCGGTGACACCCTTACGAATCATCTTGGCTGGTAGGCTCGAGTGATCTAGGAACAGATCGCGCAGGCGATTCAGTGGTGCCGGTACGCCGTGATACATGCGGCCTAGGAAGCGGGCAAAAGCCGTGGTCTGATTGGTGTAGTCAACGCGCTGGTCATCATAGCGTCGGAGTCCATTTTCCAAAGTCAGGATGTCGGCTAGGTTGGAGCCAGCCAGGTATTTGGCGAGGAAGAAGCCATCCTCAATGGCCATGCCGGCTCCGTATGCGGCGTACGGTGAGGTCGGGTGAGCAGCGTCGCCCATGATGGTTACACGACCCTTGGACCACTGCTTCAGCGGCTTACGGTATTTGACCACCCAGCGGAACAGGTTGTGTTTGGTATCGGTCGCCTCAAGGATCTGCGGCACCGGATACGCGAAGTGTTGGATATGCTCACGCACATAACGAGCCGGATCGCTGGGCTCGACCTGATCCGCAGCGCACTTCTCAACGAACCACCATTCAAAGCAGTCTCGTCCCTTGTAGCGCAGTGGCGCATAGCCCATTTGCACCTGGTGGTCGTGGTGCAGCACGATCTTCTTGCGGTCAGGTCCCTGTAGTTCACACCAGCCGAGCCAGACGGCAATGCCGAGGTGTTTGAGTTCGGATGGCCCCCAGAGCTGCTCACGGACTTTCGACATGACGCCATCCGCACCTACAACCAGATCGGCGCTGTAGCTTTGGCCATTGTCGAAGTACACGACAACCTCGTCGCTGTTTTCCTCGTAGCGTTCAAAGCTATGACTGGTGCTGATCATGTCGGCAGGGGCGGCCTCTAGCAGGCGCTCATAGAGCTCTGAGCGCATCATTCCAGACTGCCAGCCAGTGACGCCGGCCTGCTCCATTAGCTTCATGTCGATGTCAAAGTTGACGCGCACGCGGCCGTCATAGCGGCGGAATTCAGGTAGGCCTGCGGCGAAGACGTCGTCGATACGTACACCCAGGCTGCGCAGGATCACAATCCCGGTTGCGTTGAGGATGATGGCCCCGCCGAGTGGTTGCAGCTCTGGATGGCGCTCAAAGACTTTGACTTGGAATCCTGCTCGATGCAGGGCAAGGCCCGCGAGAATTCCGCCGGGGCCGGCGCCGATAATCGCTACTCGTTTTCCGCGCTCACCCAGGCTCGTTACGTCGACAGACGTCTTGCTCATTGCTTACAACCTCGCTTGTTCTTGTTGTTTGGCTGCGGCTAGGACAGCTAGGCAGCCGACGTCGAAAACATAAGCCAGTGCCAGGCGCTCCCAAAAATCGTGAGTATCACTACTAGGTATCTCGTAGCGAGATACCTGGCATCTCGAATATCTATTTGACCAATAGTTGCTACTCGGTTAGCGAGAGTGCTTTCCAAGTGGCTGCAGAAACGGGAAGTGAAAGAAGTGAAATTTGATGTAAGCGCTGATAACATTGTGGCCATGTTCCACTGCTTGGGTCAATGGGGGAGCCGATGAGCTCTGCGCGTAATTACCACCATGGAAATCTGCGTCAGTCGCTGATAGACGCTGCCCTACAGGTCATTGAGGTCGGCGGCTATCAGGCGCTGTCGTTGCGTGATCTGGCTCAGGCCGTAGGGGTGTCCAGCGCCGCCCCGTATCGTCACTTCCCAGACCGAGACGCTTTGTTGCGTGCCTGTGCATGCGAGGGGTTTCGTCGCTTGCTGGATGCTCAGCAGAAGGTCGTTGAGCAGTTCGTTACAGCTGAGAGCAGGGCTCTGGCTATGTGCCAGGGCTTTCTCGCGTTTGCTGAGGATTTCCCTGGTCTGTTCATCCTGATGTACGACGCAGGGCTGATTCAGCAAGCTGGTGATGAGGATGAGTTGGGGCAGCTGCTACATCGCGTTTACGACGGTGTTGCGCAGACGCAACGACTAGGGCAGGAGAAGGGCGAGAGCGCCTTATTGCAAGCTAGGGTGATTGCCATGTGGTCGACGCTATACGGCTACGCCCGGCTGCGTCAGGGCAACATGCTCAAGAGCTACATGCTTGGCTCGGCCAGCAGGGAGCAGATAGAGCGGGCAGTGATTGTGGCTGCCACGGGAGTTTATCCACCCGAGATTGATTGATGGAGCCCTGCGATGCATTGCTTGCAGTTGCTATGCGGCCCCATCAATTTCATGGCCTGTAGTATGAACTGTTACTGCGTCAGTAGACCTTGCGACCTGCGAAGTAGGTCGACAGCACCTGAGTATCAGCCAGCGATTTTTCGTCCACGCTGAAAACATCGCGATCAAGGATGCTGAAGTCCGCCAGCTTGCCTTTGGCGAGAGAGCCAATCTGGTGGTCGAGACGCAGTGTCTTCGCGGCGTTCACGGTATAGGCATAGAACATCACCTCACGTGTGATGGTTTCGTTGGCATTGAGTACGCCTTTATTGCCCTGGCGAGTGGTGGCCTGGGCGATAGCCAGCCAAGGGTTGGCTGGAGAAACCGGCCAGTCGCTGGCTCCTGCGATAGTGGCTCCAGCTTTTAACAGGGAGCGAGCTGGGTATTGGTAGTGGTAGGCAAATGCACTGACATAGGGTTTCACCATGTCGATGGCGTACTCGTCTGCAGTGGCCCACAACAGTTGCATGGAAGCGATCACATTGAGTTTCTTAAAGCGGGCGAACTCACGAGGGTGAACCAGCTGTAGGTGGGTGATCGAGTGAGCAATACCGCTGTTTCCGGCTTCGCGAGCTTTTTCAAAGCCATTGAGAGATTCGCGCACAGCACGATCACCTACTGCATGGATGTGCATCAACCAGCCACGTTGGTCGACTGCGGTTACCAGCTCGCCGAAGTGCTTTGGATCGATGAGCAGTTCACCTTGCTTGTGGCTGTTGCTGTACGGGTCAATCAGCGCGGCGCTTTGTGCAGGGAACTCCAACACGCCGTCAGCGAAGATCTTAATGCCGGGTAGAGTCAGGTTGGGCACACCTTGGAACTGCTGGCGTACTTTCTCTAGTACTTCCAGATCCGTTGGGCGACTCTTGGGGTTGGCTACCAACAGGGCCGCTACATGGGCACTGAGATGGCCTTGCTCCGCTAGTGCCTTGTAGCCGGGAAGCACACCGAGGGTCTGTTCAGTTGGCTTGATATCAAATACCGCCTGGCCCGGAGAGGCGTTGGCCGCTGGATCCATCCAGCCTGTGACCCCAACGCTGTTGTAGTACCGCACCGCTGCTTGTGCACCCTTCATCAGGGTTGCGGTGTCAATCGGTGGTAGTACGGCGGATACCCGATCCCAGCCTGCATCTACTAAGAACCCGCTGGGTTGGCCATTGGGGAGCACGCCGATGGTCCCGCGCTCGGCTTCGGGGAGGCTGGTTAACAGGGCCTTGTCGATGCCTGCCAGCTGCATCATTCGGGAGTTAACCCATGCGGTATGGTGGTCGCTCCCCATCAGTACCAGCGGCGTGTTCGCCCATTCGCCGTGACTGAATCGCTTGCCCAATTCCTCAACTCGCGCCCAGTAGTCGGAGTTCATGCCTTGCACCTGAAGAATGTCAGGACCCAACTGAGCGCTACCATCTTTGCGCCATTGACGTAGGCGCTCTTCCAGTTGCTCCAGGTCGACGACTTCATCCTTCATATTGGCGGATGACAGCGATAGGCCGCCGTAAACAGCATGTGAGTGAGTGTCGATAAGCCCTGGCATTACTCGCTTATCGTTCAGGTCCAGTATCTCTGTGCCGCTATCTGCGAGTGCCAAGACTTCTTCATTACTGCCGGTGGCCAGGATTGAGCCGCCCTGGATCGCCATGGCCTGAACTTGTGGCAGTGTTTGCTCTGCTGTGAAGATCCTCCCGTTTACGAGGATCAGGTCAGCGGCTGCGTGAGCCGAGAATGTGACCTGCGTTAGGAGGAGGGCGGAGAGGGTGGTGGTGAGTTTTTTCATGGTTTTTATAGGCTCATGGCGATGCACATCGAGGCAAAGTGCCTCGATGGTGCTGGTTGTCGTTGGTTAGAACGTGAAGCGGTTGAGCGCGTGCTGGAGATCAGCGGAGTTCGCTTGCAAGCTGTCACTTAGGCCGCGAGTTTGCTCTGCGAAATGAGCGGCCTCTTGTGCCTGAACGGAGGCGGTGGCCAAGTTCTGGTTGATGTCTTCCACTGCTAGTGACTGCTGACGTGTGGCCTCGGCCACGCTGTGCCCCTGCGTGGTGATCGCTCGAAGTGATGAGACGATGGCCTGCAAGCATTGCCCGGCGAGCTTGGCTTGGTTGACAGTGCGTTCGGACAGCTTGTGAGTGTCTCCGATCATCGTTACCGCACTGCCACTGCTAACACGCAACTCACCGATCATCGTCTGGATTTCAGCGGTGGCATCCTGTGTGCGTTGCGCCAGTAGTCTCACTTCGTCAGCGACTACGGCGAATCCTCGGCCTTGCTCCCCAGCGCGTGCGGCTTCAATGGCAGCGTTGAGTGCGAGAAGGTTGGTTTGCTCGGCAATCGAACGGACGATGGCCAGCACCGAGCTGATGCGTTCGTTCTGCTCTGCGAGCGAGTGAATGGTATCCACGCCTTGGCTGATGAGCGTCGACAACGACCCGATTTCATTGAGGGTGAGCTCGACATTCTGCAGACCGTCGAGCGCTTGCAGTTCGGCATTGGCGACTTCCTTGGCCGAGGCTTCGGCATTGCCGGCGACGTCCTGGATGCTGTAGGTCACCTCGTTGAGCGCGGTGGCGATCAGGGTGACCTGCTGAGCCTGGAGTTCGCTCTGTGCCCTAGCCGAAGTTGCATTCTGCTGGATGGTTCGAGCTGCGCCATCTGTGGTGCCTGCAGAAACCAGAATCTCTCCGATCAGGCTGCGCAAGGTCCCGGTGAAATGGTTGAAGTCCTTAGCCAAGCCGGACAGTTCGTCATGACCATCGGTCGCTAATTGGCGGGTCAGGTCACCATTGCCACGGGAAATCTCAGCCATGGCCTGCACAGTGTTGCGCAGCGGCTGGGTGATGCTGCGCGAGATCATTGCGGTGACCAGGGTCAACAGCATTGTAATGCCCAGGCCTATGCCGCCCAGTCGGAGCACTTCGCCCCGGAAGATCGCCTGGATATCGTCGATGTAAGCGCCAGTGCCGAGAATCCAGCCCCAGGGCTCAAATAGAGTGATATAGGAAATCTTGTCGGCCGGCTGTACTGAACCGGGCTTCGGCCAGCTGTACTCGACGATGCCGTGGCCCAAGGCTTGGGCTACACCCACCATTTCTTGGTTTATCGCGCGGCCCTTCGCATCCTTGAGGTCGCTGACGTCGCGACCTTCGATCTCGGGATTCGTGGGGTGGAGCAGCATGCGTTGTTGCAGGCTCTGGATGAAGAAATACTCGTTGCCGCCATAGCGAAGGCCGCGAATCAACTCGCGAGCCTGGGTCTGTGCCTCTGCACGGCTCAGTTGGCCTTGCTGTTCCAGCTGATGAAAGCGCTGAAGGATGCCGCTGGTGTTCTCCACTGCAGTTTGGATTTGATAGACCTTGGCGCCATACAGCCCCTCGTGGATCTGGCGCAGGGCCAGTGCCATCAACAGGGCGATGGTCAGCAGGGCAACGAGCAAAATCAGCCATAGGCGTCGCTCGATGGCGACGTTTCTCAGGATGGACATGGCAAGTCTCTCGGTACGGCTCGAGTCGGTGAAAGCACAAAGCTTGGGAGGGAAAATTGGGCGCAAACCAAGGAGCGGAGCGCTTGCGCCCTGGCAGCATTACTCGCCGCCGATCTGGTACACGCTGATCAACACTTCATGCTCGCTGACGCCATCAATGGTGCCAGTGAAGATGTAGTCGTTGAGCCAAGCGTTGCTGCCCGGCTGGGTTTTGAACTTAGGTGTGGTGCGGCAGTAGAAGTCGCTTTCCTTCATATCTCGCAGCTCCAGCCCTTTGGTTTTCTTGGCCAGTCCAGACTCGTTGAGGCGCCAAATACCAGAGTTATCGATGATGATGATCTGGCCGTCGTCGGTCTTGAGGCGATACAGGGCGTTGATCATGGTTACACCGTCCTCACGAGCCACCGACATGTCGGCGCCACCAGGTACCACGGTGCCCTTCATGCCCTTGCCGACGAAGGTGCCGCCGATGATCGGGTAATTGATGCGCATACCATCCGGGCCCTTGCCCATCTCTTCGCGAGGGCCAAGCTTGACGCTGATCTGCATGACCAATTCGTCGGTCAGGCGATTGGGGATCTTTTCCTTCAGCTCGTTGGCTTGGGCTTGGGGGAGCCAAGCTGCAGCAATGGTCAGGCACAGAGCGCCGAATAGGTGCATGGTTTTGCACCGCACATTTGATTCATTCATGTACGTAGTCTCGAATCTGGATTGAGTAGCCACCCGCACTGGGCGCGGGCGGCGTTGTTTCAGAGCATCAGAGCGGGCGGCTGAAAGCCGAAAGCGGGTTGTGGCGGCAAGGCTGTTTAAGCAGTGTGTCGCAGGCCGGCAATGCCTCCGGTATGGACACGCCAGTCAGCTCGCCAAGCACCAGGCGTGAGGGGTGCTGTGCGTCATGGAACACGCTGTTGCGACTCTGCAGCGAGTAGTAGGCAAAGCCATAGCCGCCAGTGCGAGATGGCGCGTCGATCCAGATGCGCAGCTTGGAGCCTTTGCGGAATGGATGGGAGAACGGCGGAATTTCCACGCGGCCCAGAGTAGGAACGTTCGGCAGCATCGGCTGGATAGCGTCCGGCTCGTCGACCAACCAAGGGCGCAGTTCGGTGGACTTGCTCTCGTCCAGCTTGCGGTTGGACATGCGCAGCCAGCCACGCTGAACGAAGACTTCCTTATCGTCCGGACGCACTTCAGTGATGGTCACCTGAACGTCGGCATCGGGTGCCAGGAAGGTGGACAGCCAAATATCCGCACTGGCGGTGCCGTAGCTGAGGAAGTCACGCTCAAACGCAGCGCTGGTATAGGCCAGGCTGCCCTGTTTCCAGAGCGGGTGTTGCCAGCCCCAGGCGTTGTCCTTGAGGTAGGTATTCACGTCCGGGCCAGGGATCGGGTAGAGGTACGCATCCGGCTCGCCGGTGCCCTTACCGCCCTCGATCAGTTCACCATCCTCGCTCAGGGCGAAGCTCACTGGCTTGACCGCGAGTGGGTAGCTGTCACGTTCGATGGTCCAGCTTGGGCGAGCGGTCTCGTTCGGTTGATGGCGGCCCTCGCGGATGTCGGCCACGGTCTCTTGCCAGATCTCCAGGCGCTTCTCGCTCTCGAAGCCGTTCTGCTCACCCTTCACGAAATGGTCGAGGAATGGGTAGAGCTTCTCTTTGCGGAATCGCTCCGACTCGTAGAGGTTGTGTCCGCCGCTGGCTTGCACCATCCACAGTAGTTTCGGGTCGAGACGCTCCTGGTAGTAGCCTTCGCGAGCCAGCACAGCTTCGTCCTGCCAGCTCTGCATGGACAGCACTGGTACCTGTACTTCATTAGCACGGTTACGCGGTTCGCGTTGCTTGGTCCACTCGTCACGCAGAGGATGGCGAATCAGGTTGTACATCAGCGAGGAGCTGACCACCTTGGCCTTGTTCTGTTCGACTTGGGCTAGGCAGCGCTCGTCCTTTTCCGTCTCTGCGCTGGCCTTGACCGCATCCCAACGCATGTCGACGAACCAGTGCCAGGTAGTAGTGAACTCCTGGTTGGGCACGCCGCCCGGTGCCCAGCTGTCGCCGCGTGGGTCGCCGAGGATCATGCCCGGGGCAATGGCCTTCAGCCCCTGGGGGCGCTCGGTAGCGGTCATCAGCTGCGACATACCGGCCCAGGACCAGCCGAACATACCGACATTGCCATTGGACCAGTTCTGTTGGGCGGCAAATTCCACGGCGCTGCGACCGTCGGTTCCGTACTGCGGGCCAAGGAAGTCGAAGGTGCCCTGGGAGCAGCCGGTACCGCGAGCCTGTACACCCATCACGGCGTAACCGCGTTCGACCAGATCCTTGTCCATGGCCACGGAGAAGGTTTCGTTGTCAGCAAGGTAGGCCGAACCGCCTATGCTGCCAGAGTCGTAGCCGCTGTAACGGATCAGTACCGGGAATTTGCCTTCGCGTTTGGGCAGCAGGACCGAGTAGCGCAACTCGGTGCCGTCGGCTGCGGTGATATAGCCTGTGATGCGCTTGCCCCAGAATTCTTGGAAGCTGCGGTCGGCAGGTGGCGGGCCTTCCATCGGCGGTTGGGTGTTACAGCCGGCCATCAGCAGCGCTACGCAGAGGGCGCTCAGGCCAATGGCGTGCTTGATAGGGGTGATCTGCATAACTGAACCTCAGTGTTGGCTAGGTTTTTATCTAGGTCTGGAGGGCAGAAGATGTCTGCGGCTGTGCGTCAGAAGTTCTTCATTGCTGAGAACACCACGGTGGCCTGGCAGTCGCCGCCCGGGCCGAAGTTGTTCTGGCACTCGGCCTCGGACAGGTCGGTATCGATATAGGCGGCTTTCCACTCAACGTCCCACATGCGCTTGGTCAGGGAGACTCCCCAGTCGCTGTAGCCGCTGCGGGTTTTACCGCTGGCCGAACGCCATGCGTTCTCGTCAGGGGTCCAAGTGTGGCCATAGCGCACATTCAGCTTGGTCGCATAGGGCAGATAGAAGTCGTATTCGGCCCAGCCAATAGTGCGATGCGGGTCGCGCTCAGGAATGAGGCCCGGCAGTTGTACCCATGGTGGGATGTGGCCGGCTGCCTGGGCCGCGTGGGCAGCGGCAATTTCCTTGTTGGCATCCTCGATCGGCTTGGGTGTCTGCAGGTCCCAGGCGTACTTCACGCCGAGGGTTGTCTGGCGGTAGCTGAGAGTGCCGATGACCTCGTCGAAGTTGATCCAGCTGTCGCCGGGGTATTCGTAGCGAATGTAGGTCAGCGAGAAACGGGTGTTCTCGGTGATCGGCCGGCCGATGCCGACGTAGTAGCCCATCTCGCGGTTGGCTTCGGTATCCATGTCGACGGACACAGCGTAGGAACCTAGATACAGACCGCTCATTTTGTGTACCAGGGTCGCATTGCCTTGGTAGACAGGGGCGCCGCCCATGTTTAGTGAGAGACCACCTACACGCCAGTCACTGGCGATGCCGAGGTTGATGTCCAGCATGGTTTCCGGAGTCAGGTCGACGGCCTGAGCGGATAGAGAGAGGGCGAGCAGGCCGCTGGCCAACCCTCGGGTTGCAATCTTGTTCATGTACTTCTGCTCCATTGTTCTGATTTATTTGGCAGAGAAGAGGTCGATACGTATTTCTTGTTATTTGACCTGCTCACATTTTTGGGCATGACAACGTCCTTGGCGCGAACAAAAGTCGAACCGTAAAGTGGCTGGGCTGGTGTTGTTATGTGCTGGTGAGGTTGTTGCTTAAGGTGATTCTGGTTGTATGTGTTTCTCCGTGTGGGATTAATCGACTCGGTAGCACTCGATCCAAACTCCATGCTCTGTGGGGTAGGTGATAACCCCCAGGAAAAGGTGCTGCATCAGCCATTGGTAGCGAGGGCTATCGGTTGTGAACTGAGGGGCGCATCGGCAGCGATACTCGCTGTCTGGAATAGGCCAGGTATCTCTTGCCAGCTCATGGCCTTTTTCAGTCATGATCAACAATCCACAGTTGTGCACCTTGATCACGGCGCCGTCGTCGCAGAGCAGGCTGTACTGCGCATTCAGCACGCCGTTCCCATCGGTCCGTTCCAGATAGTAATCAGCACCTTCCGCAGGGATTTCTCCACTCAAGCAGGGGCCCGCGAAGCGTCCGCCGATAATTGGGTAGTCGATCCGCTGACCATGCGGTTCGGCGCCACGGTCTATACCGGGGCCGATCCACACGTTCAGGCTCATGGCCAGATGCAGCTTCGGTTCAAACATCGGAGCGCACCCGGTTCCACAAGCGAGTTAGCAGACGCAGCACCTGGCGATGGGGCGGTTCGACTTGGAACAGGAGGTGACGATCCGCCTCCGGGACAAACAGGTTTTTCTCGTTGAGCAACTCAGGAGCAATTAGCACTGTGCTTGCTGGGTTGGGGTTGGGATAGCCGATCTGGTTGGTCACCCTAGCAATCACTTCGGGGCGTAGCAGGTAGTCGATGAATGCATGAGCCTGTTTGATGTTCTGGGCATCCTTCGGAATGACCATGTCGTCCGACCACATCAAAGTGCCTTGGCGTGGCAGTGCCATGCGGATGTCGTTACCGTTGTTGGCGGCGATAGCCATGTTGCGTGCCGCCAACATGCCACCAGACCATCCCAGGGCAACGCAGATGTCACCGTTGGCCAGATCCTGTGGGTATTTGGCTGAGTTGAAGTAACGCACATGCGGGCGAATTGCCTTGAGCACAGTTTCAGCTTTGGCGTAGTCGTCCGGATCAGTGCTGTTGGGGTTTAGACCCAGGTAGTGCAGGGCGATGGGGATCACTTCGGTTGGGCTATCGAGAATGGCCACGCCACACTTACTCAGCTTGGCGATATTGTCGGGCTTGAAGATCAGGTCGTAGTCGCGCATGTCGACGTCTTTACCCAATACGGCTTCGACTTTGGCCTGGTTGTAGCCAATGAGTGTGCTGCCCCAGAGATAGGGCGCCGAGTAGCGGTTACCAGGATCCAGGCTTTCACGTTGCTGCATGAACTTCGTGTCCAGCTGGTGCCAATGCGGAAGCTGTTGGCGTTGCAGCGGTTGCAGTGCACCTACGGCGATCAAGTTCGGGATTTGGCTACTACTAGGAAACGCTACGTCGTAGCCGGCGGTGCCTGTCAGAAGCCGAGCCTCCAACGTTTGCGGGCTATCGAAGACGTCGTAGGTGACTTTGATACCGGTTTCCTTTTGGAAGTCCTGCAGGACGTCCTTAGGCAGGTACTCGATCCAGTTGTAAATGCGTAGCTCGCCCCCCATCGTCGCCGCTGAGGCGGTCAGGTTGGTAAGCCCTAACAACAGAGCTACCGCGCAATATCTCGTTGAGTGCTTCATTGATCGTCTCCTTCCTGTGTAGGGCTAGAGTGCGTTTGCCAGGCTGCGGATCAGACGCAGGGTATCGATATCCAAGATGCTTTCGGCAACCGGCATGGACGACTGTTTGACAATGACCACCTGCTGGGTGAAGTCCACATACAGGCATTGGCCGTGGATTCCGACTGCGAGCAACGCATTGCCTGGGTACACGTACCACTGGCTTTTGTAAGTGGCACCAGGGCTCCACTGGGAGAAGGTCTCGTTAGCGGCATAAACAGATGGATTGCCTCCCTCGAGCACTGCTGCAATGGCCTTGCGAGAGATCAGGGGCCGTCGTTGACAGCGACCCTGGTTAAGCAGCATCGATCCATAGCGGGCCATGTCACGCAGGGTGGCGTTGAATCCGCATCCAGTTACGTTGCGTCCCCAAGGGTCGGCCACAAAGAAGGCATCACGCTCGCAGCCGAGCCATTTCCAGATGTCGCCCAACATTGCGGCGCAACTGCGACCGCTGGCTCGCTCCATGACCCAGCCAAGGGCCTCGGTAGTGGCGGTGACATAGTGGAAGAAACCACCATGCTCACCGCGCTTGCGCGTCGAGGGTAGGTACTCATAGAGCGATTGGCAGGCGTCGATTCCGGGTGGAGGTGGCGTCAGGCCGCAGGCATATCCAAATTGAGAACTTCCAGAGTTGGGGTCGTCGTAGACCTCGTCGTAGTCAATCGACACCGCCATATCCAGTAGCTGACGTACGCTGGCATCGCCAAAAGCACTGCCGGTCAGCTCGGGCACATAGCGGGAGGCCAAGGCCTGGTCGTCCAGCAGTTTGTCCAGTATCAGTTGCTCCGCCATCAAGCCGATTAGTGACTTTGTCACAGAGAACATGATGTGGCGCTTGTGCACCTGATGGCCGTTGGCATAGCGCTCCTGCACAACTTTTCCATCTTTCATGACCAGCCAGCCATCTGTATGGGTAGCAGTGAGATGCTCATCCAGACTGACCTGATGCCCGGCCGCGCTTTGGAAACGGAAGTCGTCGATTGCATAGGGCGCAACCGGAAGCGGGCAAATCTGTCCGTCGCCACGCTCTACCGTAATGTTGGGACGGATACGTCCCAGATTGTGGAATGCCCAGCGGTTATGCGGAGGAGTCATGAAGTTTTGCCAGGTTACGCGCTGCTCCGGGGGCGGCGGATATCCTTGCATCAGCTCTGGTGCAGGTTCGCTGCTTTCTCGGTAGGCGCTGTGTAGCGCCTGGGCGAAATCGGTACTCATGGGGACAGACACTCCGCTGTTGGTGTCATTTTTTTATAATCATAAAATATTATAGTCAAATAAAATATTTGATCGAAATTGAAAATTTACTAGAATCAGGGCCTTAGCGGGGTCATCCGGAGGGGTAGATGTGAGCGGATTGCGACAAAGGCAGAAGGAACAGCGCCGAGAGGCCATCGTGAATGCAGCGCTTGAGCTGTTCGAGGTGCAGGGATTCTCCTCGACCACCGTGGAGCAGGTCGCGGTACAGGCTGGAGTGTCTACGCCAACGGTTTTCAATTATTTCGGCAGCAAGCAGGACATCCTGCTGGCCCTGATGGAGCGCGCAGACCAGCAAGCTCTGTCTGATGCGCGCCAGCAGATGCCGTCATTCGATAACGCTGTGGATGCCATGTGCCACTTGGAGTCGGTGATCATTCGCCAGGAGCTGGAAGCGTTACCCGCGTCGATCTGGCGCGAGCTGCTGCCGCTGGGTTTTCTGACGCCGCGACCGGAGGCCGCCTCCAGCCTGAACAGCCGGCTTGTGGAGGAGGTAGCGGCCCTTCTGCGCGAATTGCAGGGGCGCGGTCTGTTGCGCGAATCCTTCGACGTGGATTTCGTGGCCGACTTCCTAAACGATTACAGCTCGGTGCTGTTTATGCGTCTGGTTCAGGACGACGTCCCCGACTTGGCTGCCCACGAGAAGCGTATTCGCCAACTGACTCAGACTCTCTTCGATGGTTTGGCTCCTGGTTGACCATCGTGCTTAGCCTTCAGTTTCTACATCGCCGGGATCGCATCCATGGCCTGCCATTGTGCTCTACCCGGACTGCTGTTTGATCCTGTTGGCCAACCACCTTTCTTCATGCTCAGAGCTATCTTGCTGTGAAGCAACCAGTGGAAGCTGCAAGGTCAAAGATCCAGCACCAGGCAGCTGCTCCTGGCCCTGGAGCAGCAGGGCGTGAACTGGTCGTTGCGGGCATGTTCTGCGGCGTCGAGGAACAGGTCGCGGTGTTCCGGTTCGCCATCCAGTACACGAACCAGGCAGGTACCGCAGATGCCCTGGCCGCAGGCGCTCGGGATAGCGAACCCGGCTGCTTCCAGCACCTCCAGCGCCGAGCTGTGCGGCGGAACCTGCAGCAGCTGACCGCTGCTGTGGATGCGCAGAGTGAAGCTGCCGTCGTCGGCTGTGCTGCTGGTCGTGGCGCTGAAGTATTCGCGGTGCAGCTGGCTTTCCTCCCAGCCCTGGGCGCGGGCACTGCCCAGGATATGTTCCATGAAACCGCCGGGGCCGCAGACATACAGATGGAGGTCGCGTGCCGGCGCGCCGAGCAGGTGGCTGGCATCGAGCTTCTGCTGCTCGGGGCCCTCATCGAAATGCAGGTGCACCTGCCGGGCAAAAGCGCTGTGGCTCAGCTGCTCGACAAAGGCGGCCTGCTCGGCCGAGCGCGCGCAGTAATGCAGCTCGAAGTCGGCTCCCTGCTGGTGCAGGTGTTGCGCCATGCACAGGATCGGCGTGATGCCGATACCTCCGGCGAACAGCAGGCTGCGCCCGCTGCTCGGCACCAGGGGGAACAGGTTGCGTGGCGGGCTGATCCGTAGCTGCTGGCCAACTCTCAGCGACTCATGCACGCTGCTTGAGCCGCCACGGGAAGCGGGATCCTTGAGCACGGCGATGCAGTAGCGCTGGCGCTCATCCGGCGGGTTGCACAGCGAGTACTGGCGCACTTGGCCAGCGGGCAGGTGCAGGTCGATATGGGCGCCTGCCGCGAAGGCCGGCAAGGGCTCCCGGTTGGTTTGCACCAGTTCCAGGCTGATGATGTCCCGGGCTTCCAGGCGCATGGCGCGGATGGTCACGTCGATCATTCCGCGCTCCTGGAAACCAGGGCTTCAGCCGGTTGTTCCCGAGCGATGATGCGTTCGAGCACCCGGCGCGCCTGCACGCCACCGGCGTCGATATTCAGCTTCAGCAGGGCGCGCTGCGGGTAGGCCAGCAGGTTGCGCTGTTGCTGTTCGAGCATCTCCAGGTCTTCGCTGAAGATCTTGCCCTGGCCTTCACGGATGCTTGCCGTAAGCTCGGCATCGGCTGGCTTGAAGTCGCGGGCCATGCCCCAGAAGTACCAGATCGAGGTGTCGCTTTCCGGGGTGATGAAGTCGACCACTATGCTGCCGGCCTTGTCAGCCGCGGCCGCCTCGTAACCGCCTTTGCCGGCGTGGGCGACGCCCACTTCGATCAGTACATGGCTCGGTGGGCTGAAGCGGCAGATCTGCCAGCGATCCACCGGCACGTCGTCGGTCAGGCCGTTGCTGCGCAGCGCCGCGCGCCAGAAGGGCGGGGCCATGATGTTGGGCATGAAGCGGCTGGTGACCACCTGCTCGCCATCCACGCGAGTGGTGACAGGCACCTCGTCGATTTCCTTCTGGCCGATGCTGGAAGCATGCACGTAGGTCTCGTGGGTGAGATCCATCAGGTTGTCGATCATCAGCCGGTAGTCGCACTGGATGTGGTACAGGCCGCCACCATAGGCCCACTTGGGGTTGTCGGCCCATTCCAGGTGGGGAATCAGTGCCGGGTCGGCCTGGCTCGGGTCGCCGGGCCATAGCCAGATGAAGCCGTAGCGTTCCTCCACCGGGTAACTCCTGTTGCAGGGAAAACCCTGCACGCGCTGGCCAGGCATGGAAACGGTCTTGCCATCGCAGCCCATGGTCAGGCCGTGATAGCCGCAGACCAGCAGGCCGTCGCGGATAAAGCCGAGTGACAGCGGCGCGCCACGGTGCGGGCAGAAGTCTTCGACGGCGGCGACCCGGCCCCCCGGGCCGCGGTAGAACACGATCTTTTCGTTGCAGATCTGGCGACCCAGTGGCTTCTCGGCGATCTCGTTCGGGGTGCAGGCGACGTACCAGGTGTTTTTCGGAAACATGGCTTTCCTCAGGCTTTGTTTTTATTGGATCCAATTTATGGCGAATAGGCTTGGATTCCTATCCGCGTAGCCCTGAATGGATCCATGTTCGGGCGGTAATCGCACTAATCTCTGGGCGGGATGCCACTTCGAAGAACAGATCGAGAGCAGGTACACTGCCTGCATTGGATCCAATCAAGAGGTCGCCATGAGCGGTGCAGGGCAGCGGGTATTGAGCGTGTTGCGCAAGATGATTGCCGATGGCGAGCTGCCTGGCGGCGAGCGTGTTGCCGAGATCCCCACGGCTGAGCGCCTGGGGGTTTCGCGCATGCCGGTGCGCATGGCGTTCCGCGCGCTGGAGCAGGAGGGCTTGCTGATCCGCCAGGGTGCTCGGGGTTTTGCCGTGCGCCAGGTCACGGCCGAGGGTCTGGCCGGAGCGGTGGAGGTGCGCGGGGTGCTGGAAGGCCTGGCGGCACGACAGGCCGCCGAGCGCGGGGTCGCTCCGGCGCTAAAAGCTGTCCTGCTGGAGTGTCTGCTGCAGGGCGATCAGCTGTTCGCCAAGGGCCATGTCAGCGAAGAGGATCTTGCCGAGTATCACGACATCAACAAGCGCTTCCATCAGGCGATAGTCGAGGCCAGCGGCAATCCGGCCATCGCTGCGGCATTGGCGCGCAATGATCAGTTGCCGTTTGCCTCGGTCAGTTCCCTGGCGGTGAATCGCAACAACCTGGCCCAGGAATATCGCCGCTTCAATTTTGCCCACATGCAGCACCATGCGGTGGTGGATGCCGTGCTGGGCCAGCAGGGCGCGAGGGCCGAGGCGATCATGCGCGAGCACGCCAATGCGACCTTGGGCTATGCCCGCCTGTTTGGGGCGGCCAATGGCATGGCGGCCGAGGGGATGAAGATCATTCAGTGAGGCGGCTGCGCAACGCTGCTCAGGCGCCGCGGTAGAGCCGGTTGAGCAGCGACAGCAGTTGCTCGCGCTCCGCGGCGTTCAGTGCGCTGGTGGACTCCAGGTCGCTTTGCCGAACCACTTCCTTGAGCTGCTTGAGCAGCTGCTCGCCGCCCTTGCTGAGGAACAGGCCGTAGGAGCGCTTGTCCGGATTGCTGCGCACGCGCATGGCCAGGCCGCGGGCCTCCAGCTTGTTGATCATCAGCACGGCCTGCGGTGGCTCGATCGCCAGCGCCTTGGCCAGGTCTGCCTGCATCAGCCCCGGCGACTGCTCGATGATGCTCAGCGCGGTGAACTGCGCCGGGCGGATGTCGTGCTCCTCCAGCCGGCTGGTGAGGTGCTGGGTGAGCTTCATCTGCACGCGCCGCATCATGTAACCCACCAGGTTGTTCAGCGCGCTGTCGAGTGCCTCCGAGGCAACCGGGGGCGGCGTGGTTTTGGGCTTGCGCGGCATGGGACTGTCCTGTTCCTGTCGATATGATTAAGCATTGTAATGATTTGCCCGGCTTATGCCCAGCCGCTGCACGCCGGAAAAGCGTGGTCTGCGCCGCGCCCTTGGTTATTCACGCGCCAATCCTGTCTGGCTATGCGCGGTATGGTCCGGTCTGCGCTGCGCTCTTTGATGGATGTCGGATTTTAAAATAATAGTTAATTGACATAACTAAATTGACCGCTTAGTTTGACACCACCAAACAGACAAACGAGGCGTGTGACATGAGTAGCTACGAAGGCCGCTGGCAAACCGTGAAGGTCGAAGTGGAAGCGGGGATTGCCTGGGTGATCCTCAACCGACCGGAGAAGCGCAATGCGATGAGCCCGACCCTCAACCGCGAGATGGTCGAGGTGCTGGAAACCCTGGAGCAGGACGCCGATGCGCGCGTGCTGGTGCTGACCGGCGCCGGCGAGTCGTGGACTGCCGGCATGGATCTCAAGGAGTACTTCCGCGAAGTCGACGCCGGCCCGGAAATCCTCCAGGAGAAGATCCGCCGCGAGGCCTCGCAATGGCAGTGGAAGCTGCTGCGCATGTACACCAAGCCGACCATCGCCATGGTCAACGGCTGGTGCTTCGGTGGCGGCTTCAGCCCGTTGGTGGCCTGCGATCTGGCGATCTGCGCCGACGAGGCGACCTTCGGCCTGTCCGAGATCAACTGGGGCATCCCGCCGGGCAACCTGGTGAGCAAGGCCATGGCCGACACCTGCGGCCACCGCGAGTCGCTGTACTACATCATGACCGGCAAGACCTTCGGTGGGCAGAAGGCCGCGGCCATGGGCCTGGTCAACCAGAGCGTGCCGCTGGCGCAGCTGCGTGAAACCACCATCGAGCTGGCCAACAACCTGCTGGAGAAGAACCCGGTGGTGCTGCGCGCCGCCAAGATCGGCTTCAAGCGCTGCCGCGAGCTGACCTGGGAGCAGAACGAGGATTACCTGTACGCCAAGCTCGACCAGTCGCGCCTGCTCGACACCGAAGGCGGCCGCGAGCAGGGCATGAAGCAGTTCCTCGACGACAAGAGCATCAAGCCCGGCCTGCAGGCCTACAAGCGCTGAGCCTCAGGGCTGGGCCGCGGGCCTAGCCCTCAACATTTTTATCCGAGGTGTTCCATGTTCGACGTGCCCCTGCTGATCGCCGGCCAGGCTTGCCCGGCTGCCGATGGCCGTACCTTCGAGCGGCGCAGTCCGTT
Source organism: Pseudomonas sp. ML96 (assembly GCF_000761545.1). Lineage (GTDB taxonomy): Bacteria > Pseudomonadota > Gammaproteobacteria > Pseudomonadales > Pseudomonadaceae > Aquipseudomonas. Next base: position 65,038 of record NZ_JPMY01000029.1, read on the forward strand.
CACCGGTGAGGTGGTGTCGCGGGTTGCCGCAGCCACCCTGGAAGATGCCGATGCGGCAGTAGCGGCGGCCCAGGCTGCTTTTCCTGCCTGGGCCGCGCTGGCGCCTGGCGAGCGGCGCCTGCGCCTGCTCAAGGCCGCCGAGCTGATGGAGGCGCGCTCGGCCGAGTTCATGGGCGCTGCCAGCGAGACTGGCGCGGCGGCCAACTGGTACGGCTTCAACGTGCAACTGGCCGCCGGCATGCTGCGCGAAGCGGCGGCGATGACCACGCAGATTCTCGGCGAGGTGATCCCCTCCAACGTCCCCGGCAGCTTCGCCATGGGCCTGCGCCAGCCGTGCGGCGTGGTGCTCGGCATCGCGCCGTGGAACGCCCCGGTGATCCTCGGCGTGCGCGCCCTGGCCATGCCGCTGGCCTGCGGCAATACCGTGGTGCTGAAAGCCTCGGAGCTGAGTCCCTTCACCCACCGCCTGATCGGCCAGGTGCTGCACGAGGCCGGGCTGGGCGACGGTGTGGTCAACGTCATCAGCAATGCTCCGGAAGATGCGCCGGCCATAGTCGCGCGGCTGATCGCCAACCCGGCGGTGCGTCGCGTCAACTTCACCGGCTCCACCCATGTCGGGCGTATCGTCGGCGAGCTGGCCGCGCGTCATCTCAAGCCGGCGCTGCTGGAGCTGGGCGGCAAGGCACCCATGCTGGTGCTGGACGATGCCGACCTGGACGCCGCGGTGGATGCGGCGGTGTTCGGCGCCTACTTCAACCAGGGGCAGATCTGCATGTCCACCGAGCGCCTGATCGTCGACGCCAAGGTGGCCGATGCCTTCGTGCTCAAACTGGCCTTCCGCGTTGCCAAGCTGCGCGCCGGCAACCCGCAGGATGGTGGTGCGGTGCTCGGTTCGCTGATCGATGCCGCCGCCGGCCAGCGGATCAAGGCGCTGGTGGATGATGCTGTGGCCAAGGGCGCCTGCCTGGTCGCCGGTGGCGAGCTCGACGGTAGCATCATGCAGCCGGTGCTGCTCGACGAGGTAACCACCGAGATGCGCCTGTACCGCGAGGAGTCCTTCGGCCCGGTGGCCGTGGTGCTGCGCGGCGAGGGTGACGAAGAGCTGCTGCGCCTGGCCAACGACTCGGAGTTCGGCCTGTCGGCGGCGATCTTCAGCCGCAACGTGTCGCGCGCCCTGGCGCTGGCCCAGCGGGTCGAGTCCGGTATCTGCCATATCAACGGGCCGACTGTGCACGACGAGGCGCAGATGCCCTTCGGCGGGGTCAAGTCCAGCGGCTACGGCAGCTTCGGCAGCCGCGCTTCGATCGAGCATTTCACCCAGTTGCGCTGGGTGACGGTGCAGAACGGGCCGCGTCATTATCCGATCTGATGGCGTGTAGCGGGGCGCTGCGCAAGCGCCCCGGTTGGATTAGAACAAGAACAATCCGTGCGCCCGGAGCAGGATGCGAATATCCCTCCGCAGGCGTCGCAACAGAGGAAAGGCGAAGTGAATGTTGAATCCATGGCGCAGCGGCCGGAGCCGGTGCGCTATCGCCAGGTTGCCATCGGCCATCCGCCGGTGACCATCAGCCCCGGCGCCGACGGGGTTATCTACCTGCGCCCCGAGGAGCCGTTGCAGGCCATGCCCGAGCGCCTGCTCGAGCGCCTGCTGCAATGGGCCGAGGTGAAGCCGGAGGCGACCCTGGTGGCCGAGCGGGCTGCCGATGGCAGCTGGCGGCGCATCAGTTATGCCGAGATGCTGCGCAACGTGCGCGCGCTTGCCCAGGCGCTGCTGGGCTACGGGCTGTCCGCCGAGCGGCCGCTGGTGATCCTCTCCGGCAATGACCTGGAGCACCTGCAGCTTGCCTTCGCCGCCCTGTATGCCGGCATTCCCTATTGCCCGGTGTCGCCGGCCTACGCGCTGCTGTCGCAGGATCTGGCCAAGCTGCGGCATATCTTCGACCTGCTGCAGCCGGGGCTGATCTTCGCCGCCGATGCGCAGCCGTTCCAGCGCGCCATCGAGACGCTGACGCCGGTCGCCACGCCGCTGATCTTCACCCGTGGTGAACTGCCGGGGCGCAGCAGTCTGGCCTTTGCCGAGCTGCTGGAGCAGGACGACTGCAGCCAGGCCGATCAGGCCTTCGCCGCAACGAACGCCAACAGCATCGCCAAGTTCCTCTTCACCTCCGGTTCGACCAAGCTGCCCAAGGCCGTGCCCACCACCCAGGGCATGCTCTGCGCCAACCAGCAGATGCTCCTGCAGACTTTTCCCGAGTTCGCCGTGGAACCGCCGGTGCTGGTCGACTGGCTGCCGTGGAACCACACCTTCGGCGGTAGCCACAACGTCGGCATCGTCCTGTACAACGGCGGCAGCCTGTATATCGATGGCGGCAAGCCGACCCCGCAGGGCATGGCCGAGACCCTGCGCAACCTCAAGGAAATCGCGCCGACCGCCTACCTCACCGTGCCCAAGGGCTGGGAGGAGCTGGCCGGCGCGCTGGAACGCGACGCCGAGCTGCGGAGCAATTTCTTCAGCCGCATGAAGCTGTTCTTCTTCGCCGCGGCGGGCCTGTCGCAAAGCGTCTGGGATCGTCTCGACCGGCTGGCCGAGCAGCACTGCGGCGAGCGCATCCGCATGATGGCCGGGCTGGGCATGACCGAGGCTTCGCCGTCCTGCACCTTCACCACCGGGCCGCTGTCGATGGCTGGCTACGTCGGCCTGCCGGCGCCGGGTTGCGAGGTCAAGCTGGTGCCGCTCGAGGGCAAGCTGGAAGCGCGCTTTCGCGGGCCGCACATCATGGCCGGCTACTGGCGTTCGCCACAGCAGACCGCCGAGGCCTTCGACGAGGAGGGCTTCTACCGCTCCGGCGATGCACTGAAGTTCGCCGATGCCCAGCAGCCGCAACTGGGGCTGATGTTCGACGGGCGCATCGCCGAGGACTTCAAGCTTTCTTCCGGCGTATTCGTCAGCGTCGGCCCGCTGCGCAACCGCTCGGTGCTGGACGGTTCGCCCTACGTGCAGGATGTGGTGGTGGCCGGGCCGGATCGCGAATGCCTGGGCCTGCTGGTATTCCCGCGTCTGCCTGAGTGCCGGGCGCTGGCGCAGCTGGAGGCGTCGGCCAGCGATGCCGAGGTGCTGGCCAACGACGTGGTGCGAACCTGGTTCGCCGAGTGGCTGCAGCGCCTGAATCGCCAGGCCACTGGCAATGCCAATCGCGTGGAATGGATCGTCCTGCTGCAGGAACCGCCATCCATCGACCGTGGCGAGATCACCGACAAGGGCAGCATCAACCAGCGCGCCGTGCTGCAGGTGCGCGCCGCCCAGGTGGAGGAGCTGTACCGTGGCAGGGAAGAGCAGGTGATCCGCTATGAGGTGGCGCCATGATCCAGCCGGGCGGGCTCTATTCGGCATTTGCCGATACGGCGCTCCTGGATGCGGTGCGCACGCCCTGGGTCGATTGTGGCGGGGCGTTGGCGCAGGTCTCGCCCATCGACCTGGGGATCAAGGTCGCGCGCGAGGTGTTTGCCCGCGCGGCTGTCGATCCGGCCGCGGTGCAGTGCGTACTAGCCGGTTCCATGGCCCAGGCCAGCTTCGATGCCTACATGCTGCCACGCCATATCGGCCTGTACAGCGGCGTGCCGCAGGCAGTGCCGGCGCTGGCCGTGCAGCGCATCTGCGGTACCGGCTTCGAGCTGCTGCGCCAGGCCGGCCTGGAGCTGGCCGGCGGTGCCGAGCTGGCGCTGTGCGTGGCGGCCGAATCGATGTCACGCAACCCCATCGCCGCCTACACCCACCGCCAGGGCTTTCGCCTGGGCGCGCCGGTGGAGTTCAAGGACTTCCTCTGGGAGGCGCTGTACGACCCGGCGCCGGGGATCGATATGATCTCCACGGCGGAGAACCTGGCCCGTACGTACGGCATCAGTCGCGAGCGGGTCGATGCCTTCGCCCTGGCCAGTTTCGAGCGGGCCCTAGTGGCGCGTGAGCTGCCCTGGTACGCCGAGGATCTGGTCAGCGTGGTGGCCGAGCGCTTCGAGCTGCCCGGCTACCAAGCACGCGGTATCGAGCTACCGCGCGGCGTCGAGGCGGTCACCGCCGACAGCCATCCGCGTGGCACCAGCCTGGAGTCCCTGGCGCGGCTGCGCCCGGTGCATGCCGGCGGCGTGCAGACGGCCGGCAACAGCTGCGCGGTGGTCGACGGTGCGGCGGCCGCTCTGGTCGGGCGCGAGTCCACTGCCACGCGCCCGCCATTAGCTCGTCTGCTGGCGGTCAGCGCAGTGGGTGTGGCGCCCGAAGTGATGGGCATCGGCCCGGTCGACGCGATCCGTCTGCTGCTGAGTCGCAGCGGCCTGCAGTTGGACGACATCGACCTGTTCGAGATCAACGAGGCCCAGGGCGCGCAGGTGCTGGCGGTACAGCAGGAGCTGGGGATCCGGGATGCGCGTCTCAACCGCTGCGGCGGCTCTATCGCCATCGGCCATCCGCTGGCGGCCACCGGCCTGCGCCTGTGCATGACCCTGGCTCGCCAGCTGCAGCAGGGCAGGCATCACTATGGTGTGGCCGCAGCTTGTATCGGCGGCGGGCAGGGCATGGCGGTGCTGCTGGAGAACCCGCAGTTCATCAGCCGCTGAGCGCCATCAGGGGCGTCGTTGCAGGGTGCAGCGGGGCGATTCGCCGAACAGCTCGCGGTAGCTTTCGGCGAAGCGTCCCAGGTGCCAGAAGCAGCGGCGCATGGCGATTTCCGCCACGGTGGTGTGTTCCGGCGAGGCATTCAGCAGGTCGCGATGGGCGGCGTTGAGGCGGCGCAGGCGCAACCAGGCCGTGGGCGCGAGGCCGGTGTATTGAAAGAACGACTGCTGCAGCTGGCGAACCGACACGCCCGCTGCCTTGGCCAGTTGCAGGACGTTGAAGATGTCTTCCGGGTAGGCGTTAGTCAGCTCGAAGACGCGGTTGATGATCTTGCGGTTCTGTGTGAGGCGCCGCTGCTGGCGCTGATCGGAAATGGGCAGCGAGCACTCGAGCACGTATAGACAATCTTCGACCAGTTGCTGCGACAGGTCCTGCCCCCCCGAGGGCGCTTTCGCGTCAGCCAGTTTGTTCAGGGTCTTGCTTAGCCAGGAGCCGAACAACTTGGCCTGCGGCGACCGTAGCGGAAAGAGCGCAAGCTCTTCCAGCACCTCCTCCGGATAACGAGTGCCGAGCCGATCGAGGTCGATCACCACAGCGGTTTCCCGATAATTCTCCGGAGTGATCCAGGTATTGCGACTCTGGCTGTCGAGCAGATAGAGCGTGTCGCCGCTCAGGTCGAAGCTGAACACCAAGGCATTGGCGGGAGCTTGGAAATACTGCTCCACGCGCGTGTTCATGCGCTCTTCATAGGCGGCGATTCCGTCCATCTGAGCATGCACGATGCGGCCTTGGAAGCGCCCGGCAGACATTTGCGCGTACTGCTGATCCCAGCCACCAATGGCTGTGCGCTGCTGCTCGACATCGAGGGTGTCGAACACCTGGACCGATACGGGAGCGTCCACGGCTCTTCCTCTGCAATTAAAGTTAATACAGTTAACTATAATGCACAATATCAGGGCGTTTACCTATGCGCAAGATGGATAGAAATAGCGGCGGGCAAGGATAATCATCGGTTCCGTAGGTGCTTACGGACATGCTCTCGGCATATCGGTTGCACATACAGATAATTTAAATAACAAAAATGAAAGCGGCTTTTCTGCCATTCCAACGAATAAGAACGGAGCGGAAGTGCATGAACAAGAGAGAAGGGTATCTGCTCGGCGGGTTGCTGCTGGGCCTGTCGTTACCGGCCGGCGCCATCGAGCTGAATGATGATTTTTCCCTGGGTCTGGTCGTCACCGCCTTGAGTGACTACCGCACCGGTGGCGTCTCCCAGACCTTGGGTGATCCGGCACTGTGGGTCGATGCCAGCATCAATCACTCAAGCGGACTGTACGTCGGCGTGTTCACCTCCAACGTCGATTTCGGCACCGACACCAATCGCGAGTACGACTACTACGTGGGGATCGCCCGCGACCTGACCGAGGACATCAGCGCGACGTTGACCTACTACGAGTACGACTACCCCAAGGACAGTGAATTTAACTACGGGGAGTGGATCGGTACGCTGAGCGCATACGGCGCCACTGTTGGCATGAAGTACACCAAGGAAGTGAAGCCGTTTAGCGATGATCGCAACGTGCTCTGGCTCGGCTACAGCTTCGACCTGCCCTACGAAACCAGCCTTGACCTGCGTTACGGTTACAGCGACGCCAAGGACGACATCTATGTCTCCGGCGACGGCTCTGCACGTAGCACCTACTACGACTGGGAAGTGGGGCTGAACAAGTCGCTGCTCGGCCTCGACTGGCGCCTTGCCTATATCGATACCGACCTCTCCAAGGCCGAGTGCGCCTCGGTGAACGGTTACGACGATCTGTGTTCGGCAACGCTCGTGGCGTCGGTGGCCAAGTTCTTCTGACCTCCTTCCATCTCGACCTGTATTCAAGGCACGACTCATGTACAGACAACGCTTCAACAGAGCAATCAAGCTCGGCACCTGCGGCCTGACTTTGCTGGCAGCGACCGCCGCGATGGCAGCCCAGGACATTCCCGGCCAGGAAGTCAGCGAGGCGCCAGCGCGCACCTGGCAACCTTTCTGGGGCAAGCGCCTGACAGGCTACGTGAAGGCCAAGGACGGCACCGAGCTGCGCTATTCGGTGCTGCTGCCGAAGGGTGAGGGCAAGTTTCCGGTGCTGGTGCGCTATAGCGGCTACGACTCCGGCAGCATCGGCGGCGCGGCCTACCTGGCCGACGACGAGACCTTCTCCGTCGACCTAGACAAGCAGTTGGTGGCGCAGGGATACGCGGTTATGGGCGTGCAGGCGCGCGGCACTGGCTGCTCCCAGGGCACCTTCGATTTCCTCGGCCCGGCCTATGGTACCGATGGCCGCGATGCCATCGAATTCGCCGCCAGTCAGAGCTGGTCCGACGGCAATGTCGGCATGTTCGGCTGGTCCTGGTCGGGCATGTCGCAGCTGATGACCGCCTCAGAGCGTCCGCGTGGCCTCAAAGCCATCGCACCGGGCATGGTACTGGGTGACGCGCGTGGCGACAGCTGGGCGCCGGGCGGCGTACCTGCACCGGAGTTCGTCAGCGGTTGGCACTGGTATCTCGATCAGCGCTGGGCTGCCGTGCGCACCAGCGCCGAGAGCGAGAACGACCAGCGTTGCCTGGCCCAGCTGGCCGAGAACCAGGCTGGCGTGCTAAAGCACTCGCTGATGTACAACCTGATCCGCCACCCGCTGCGCGACGACTGGACTAAGCTGCGCAGCCCGCGCGACCGCACGCACCTGATCCAGGTGCCGGTGCTGTCCTTCGCCGCCTGGCAGGACGAGGCGGTGATGGCGCGCGAGGGCTACTACCAGGAAACCCTTGACCCCGAGAAGCTATGGCTGGTGCAGAGCAACGGCCCGCACGATCTGTACGAGTCGCTGCAGTTCCGCGACAAGCTGGTGGCGTTCTTCGACCACTTTGTTAAAGGCCGCGACAACGGCTTTGAGCGAAATCCGCATGTGGAAATCTGGCAGGAGACGGCGTCCAGCCAGCGCGACGATCCGCATCAGCTCAACGAGCAGGCCAAGCCCGGCTGGGTGATCACCCGCCAGCGCTTCCCGGTGCAGGTCGAGCCGGTCTCCTTCGCCCTCGGCGCCGGAGGCACTCTGGTGGAGGGTGGCAAGTCCAGCGGCGAGCCGGACGAGTATGACTACCCGGTGGCCGGCCCGGACGTGAACACCTACGAGGTGGACAACGCCTGGGGCGAGCTCAAGCACGGCTGGAAGAATGGCAGCCTGGCCTACACCAGTGCGCCGCTCAAGCGCGACCTGGTCACCCACGGCCCGGGCAGTGCTGATCTGTGGCTGTCCACCCCGCTGGGCCCGGATCTGGATGTGCAGGTGACATTGACCCAGCTGCTGCCCGACGGGCAGGAGGTCTACGTGCAGCGTGGCTGGCTGCGCATGTCGGCGCGTGCCCTGGATGAAGAGCGCTCCACGGTGCTGCGCCCCTGGCTGCAGGACGAGCCCGATGGCGTGTTGCCGATGCAGCCCGACCAGCCGGCACTTGGGCGCGTGGAACTGTCGCCGTTCGGTCATGTGTTCCGTGCCGGCTCGCGCCTGCGCATTTGGATCGATGCGCCGGGCCGTACCGGTGGCTACGGCTTCGACACCTTCTCCCTGGCGGCGCGAAACAAGGTGCTACATGACGCCGAGCACCCCTCGCAACTGGTGTTGGGCGAGCTGACGGGCGTCAAGGTGCCGGTGGCGCAGCCGGCCTGCGACAGCCTGCTCAAGCAGCCCTGCCGGCCCGATCCATTGCAACAGTAACTTCAGGCAGTCGGGCCTGGTGGCCCGGCTGCAACCCTTTCAAGACAGTCTGTAGGAGTACAACCCATGAAAATTGGTACGAACAATCATCGCAGCACCCTGTTGGGTCTGGTCGGCGCCGCGGCGCTGCTGTGCATCGGCCAGAGCGCGCTGGCTGCGGAGCTGAAAGAAACCAAGGCGAACCGCATCAACAGCGAGCTGGTGATGCAGATCAACGTCAAGCTGGGCCCGGAAGAGGACATGGGCAAAGGGCCCGACGGCCATCGCATTAACTACCCGATCATTGGCGGCACCTTCGTCGGCAAGGGCGTCAAGGGCACGGTGGTGTCTGGCGGGGCTGACATGTCGGTGGAACGCAACGACGGCGTGACCCTGATCAGAGCCCTGTACCGCCTGAAGACCGACGACGGCCAGATCATCATCATCGACAACGCCGGCATCTGGCGCCCGACCGCCGAAGGCCTGGCAAAGCAGGCCAAGGGCATCGAGCTGGTGGAGAGCGACTACTACTGCCGCACCTCGCCGAAGTTCAACACCCAGCCCGGCAAGCATGCCTGGCTCAACGACTATGTCTTCGTTGGCACCATCGACGACGTCAGCGCGGACGAAGTGTTGATCGGCGTCTACAAGATGGACGGTCTGTAAGCGTTGCTCCTGGCCAGCCGGGCGCAGCCCGGCTGGCTGCTTTCTGTGTGTCGTGCATTGCCATTACAAGAATAAAACCGAGGTTCAAATGTCCAGTTCACCTGCCTCTTCGCACCGCTCGCTGCGGACGATCGGGCTCTGTTTCATCGTTGCTCTGCTCGAAGGCCTGGATCTGCAGGCGACCGGCGTTGCCGCGCCACACCTGGTACGCGAGTTTGCCCTGGACTCGGCGGCACTGGGTTGGGTGTTCACCGCCGGCCTGATCGGGCTGCTGCCCGGTGCCGTGGTGGGTGGGTGGCTGGCCGACCGCTTCGGACGCAAGTGTGTGTTGATCTCCGCCGTCGTCCTGTTTGGCTTGTTCTCCCTGCTCACTGCGCACAGCTCCTCCTATGAGCAACTGATTGCGGCGCGCTTGATCACTGGGCTGGGTATGGGCGCTGCGCTGCCGATTCTGATAGCGATGTCATCTGAGGTAGCCACTGCCGACCTGCGCAATATGGCGGTCAGCTTGACGTATTGCGGTGTTCCCTTAGGCGGAGCCTGCGCAGCGCTGATCGGTATGTTCTCCGTCGGTGGCGAATGGAGGCTGGTGTTCTATGTTGGTGGCATTGTTCCGTTGTTCGTTGCTGTGTTGCTCTTGATCTGGCTGCCTGAGTCGAAGACCTCTGGCCTGCAGAGGTTGACGCTGGCAGAGAGTGCCAGTGAACTGTTCGGCCGCCGTCGTGGTTTCACCACTCTTCTACTATGGTGCAGCTGCTTCTGCACGTTAACGATCCTCTACATGTTGCTGAACTGGCTGCCAACATTGCTGACCGAGCGCGGTCTTAGCCGTCTCGATGCTGCGGCCATTCAAGTCCTCTTCAATCTTGGTGGGGTAGGTGGTTCGTTGGTTGCGGGCCGACTCATGGATAAAGGGCGCTCCATGTTGGCTGTATTACTGGCCTATCCGGGCATGCTTGTAGCTCTCGCTGCATTGGGCCAAGCCGAGTTGCTGCAAGCTATGTACTTTGCAGGTCTTTTGGCTGGTGCTTGTGCTGTGGGGGGGCAGCTAATTCTCTATGCATTGGCCCCGCGTATTTACCCTGGCGACGTTCGGGCCACAGGAGTAGGTGTGGCTGTGGCCGTAGGGAGATTGGGTTCAATGAGCGGGCCGCTATTGGCGGGGCAGATGCTTGCAGGTGGAGCGGGGGTGAGTGGTTTGCTGCTTGCTGCTTCACCGATAGTGCTGCTGGCGGCTGGTGCGGCAGCGACGGTGCTACAGCGAGATTAGGCCGTCGTAGTGTAAGAGTTGCGCGGCTGGCTAATTCGGTTGGTTGCGCTCGCAGCCCTCAGCGGCTATTTGGATCTCCCCATTGCTGCGTCTTGCGTCAGAGACGGCGATGGCTAAGAGCTGGAGCAGTCATACTGGAGTCAAGCTGACTCATATTCGGTATCACTAAACCAGGATGGCTTAGTCATCCTGGTTCGCGTGTCGACATGGATGTGTGGGGCTCCATTCAGCGCGTCCTGTTTGTGTCGGGACCTCCCGTTCACCAAGAATCGCCTGCCGCTTACGTTGCTATGCCTCTGGTCAGGATCTGCTGATGCTCTAGACTTCTCGCACCGCCCGCCGGCCGTGCATCGGGCAAGGAATCGGTCGGGCAGGGTAGCCTTTAGTGAGCCGCGGGCCTCAGTCGGCCTCAGCTCTGTTGAGGATTTTGCTGAACTCTGGCGAGACGGCTTGTCTTGAGTGGCTATTAACGGCCAATAGGCGACGCTCATCAGGATGTGGTCACTGACCAGGTTGAATCCTCTCGCGCCATTGATAAATGTGAATGAGCCCTTCACGAAGGCGGATCATCATCCAGCCTTCTGTTCCGATGAGGCTCATTACCATGCGCAAAAGTAGCCCCCAAACCACCTATGAATTGCTTTCTGCGGCGGCAAGAAGAGCCCCTCAGGCCATAGCCATCCGGTTCATTGACGACCTCCATAACATTGGTGCTTCGTCGGTTCAGACGTTTGAGCAGCTAATGCACTGCTTGCACAAGTCCATAGACATGATGAGAAGCCTCTCGGGCAAGGAAAAGCCTGTGGTCTCGCTTCTCCTTCCGAACATCCCCCAAGCTCAGGTGATTCTCTGGTCTGCCGAAGCAGCGGGGATCGCCAACCCTCTCAACCCCCTCCTAAATGAGGAGGCGCTTTTCCAGCTTATGTCGCGGGCAGAGACAGATCTGATCTTTTCCGTTGGCCCGATGTCAGGGAGCGACGTGTGGGAGAAGACTCAGCGGGTGTCTGCTCGACTACCCAATCGGCCTCTCTGCATTTCCGTTAACACTCGTGGTGGTGAGTTGCACTATGACGCTGATGTTCTGAGCTATAGCGACCTGCCTCCGACCGAGGGAAGCTTGCCGGTGCCTCATGATAGCGCCGCTTACTATCACACCGGAGGCACGACAGGTACGCCGAAGCTCGCTTGCCATACACATGCGAACCAGACAGCGGCGGCTCTTGCGGTGATTGAAAGCTTGCAGATCACAGGGGGCGATATCGTGATAAATGGTCTTCCCATTTTTCACGTGGCTGGTGCCATCGTTAATAGCTTGGCCATCCTGGGGGCTGGAGGCCAACTGGTGTTACCCACAATGGCGGGCTTCAGAAATCCTGCGGTCATCCAGAGTCATTGGCGTTTGATTGACGAACTAGATGTAACCATCAGCAGCGGCATTCCTACATCTATGGCATCGATGCTGGATGCCCCGCTCGGGATGGCTGATATCAGTACTCTACGTTTCCTGCTTACTGGTGGTGCCCCTGTCCCATATAGGCTTCATGAGCTGGCTCAAGAGAAAGTGGGGCGGCAGCTCTATCAGGCATATGGAATGACTGAGAGCAGTGGGGTGATTGCATTACCTAGGCTAGACCGAGCACCTGTATGGGGAAGCGTTGGCCATGTCGTGGCTCCCGTGGAGGCTCGGATCGAGGGTGGTGAAATATATGTCCGAAGCCCGATGGTGTTTCCCGGCTACCTTGGAGCTAACTCCCCATTAACACCTGATGGTTGGCTTCGAACTGGTGATTTGGGACATCTGGATGAGGAGGGCAACCTGTTCATCACTGGACGGGCTAAGGATCTGATCATCCGCAGTGGGCATAACATTGATCCTGCGCTTATCGAGGGCTGCCTGGAGCAGCATCCTGCTGTAAGCATGGCAGCGGCAGTTGGCATGCCTGATGAGTATGCAGGTGAGTTGCCGGTTGTTTTCGTGCAGCTGAGAGTAGGCGCAGCGGTTTCTGGCGAGGATCTGCAAGACTATGCAATGACACATATTGCGGAGCGTCCTGCATGCCCCAAGAGGGTCGTCATCCTAGATGCTTTGCCGGTGACTGCGGTCGGCAAGGTATTCAAGCCGAAGCTGCGTGAGGAAGTCACAGAGACGCTGCTATCTGAGCTGCTGATGCGGCAGTGCGAGCGCATTGGCATCAAGGCAAGTCACACTACCAGTGGCCAGTTGGTCGTCCAACTATGGGATGTCCCCGCAGGCGAGGAAGAGTGGTGCCGCGACCAGGTTCAGCGGCTCAATTTGCATGTGGAAGAGCTACTGTTGAGCTGACAAGGGTATTTGCTTCTTGATGCGAGATAGAGATGCCGGCTCTATACCCAAGTAACTTGCTAGGTGGTACTGCGGCACGCGTCTAGCCAGCCATGCTTGGTGCTCCAGCAGCCAGAGATAACGCGCTTCGCTGTTTAGGGTCAGCAGCATGGCCTCGCGCTCCTCGTTGCGCAGCATGATCTCTCTGATGTAACGGTTGAGGAGCATTTGTAGTTGCTCGCCGAGGCCATGGTGTTCATCAAATATGCTGAGTGGCAGAGCTGCTAATTGGCACCTCTCCAGCGCAGCAATTGTGTAAGCACATGGCTGTTTCTTGAGAAAGGAGCTGAGTGAGCCGACTAGCTGTCCCTCATGAAAGAACGCCTTATTCCATTCTTTGCCGCTAGGTGTGGAGTAGTAGTAGCGGGCCAACCCTGAAAGCAGGACATAGAAATGGGTGGGGAGTTGGCCCGCTTTGATAACACATGCGTCTTTTTCGACCTCGCTGTACCGGGCAAGCGCGAGGAGCCGCTCATGCGTGGCGGGCTCGGAGATTCCTAGGTTCATCAGTTGCTCTCGAAGGGCAAGCTTGCCGTCGATTGGCTGCATGTTGAGTCACCTGTGTATTGAGCCGTTTATGAGCGCGTTTGTATGGCTGAGCATGGCTCTCAATGTGATGGCTCGCATCGTGTCGGCCGGCAGGCAGGCAGCTATGAGGTTGCAGCACGGAGAACCTGCTCGATAGACATCCTCAATCTGGATCATCGACTAAATTCAGATGACAGTCGATCTCGATGATATGATGATGATCATATAAAGATTTCTACCAATCACTCCGGAGGAGATTGTCATGCGTTACACCACCTTGGGCCGCCGAACCGGCCTCCGCGTATCTCAGCTGGCACTGGGCACTGGCAATTTTGGTACTGGCTGGGGGCATGGCGCAGAGCGTGCCGAAGCGCAGAAAATTTTCGACGGCTATGTGGATGCGGGCGGGAATTTTTTTGATACCGCGAATGGCTACCAGGCGGGGCAGGCCGAAATTCTGCTCGGCGAGTTCATCGCATCTCAGCGCGACGATTTTGTAGTGGCAACCAAGTACACGATGGGTACGACGCCGAGCGATGGTATTGGGCGCACGGGCAACAACCGCAAGAACATGATTCGCTCGGTGGAGGAGAGTCTCAAGCGTCTCAACACCGACCATATCGACCTACTTTGGGCGCACATTTCTGATGGCGCTACGCCAATCGACGAGATTATGCGTGCGTTTGATGACCTCGTTAGCGCTGGCAAAATCCACTACGCCGGACTTTCCAACTTCCCAGCCTGGCGAATTGCACGTGCTGATCTGCTGGCAGAACTGCGGGGCTGGGCGCCCCTTGCAGGAATTCAGGTCGAGTACAGCCTTGCTGAGCGCACCGCAGATCGTGAACTACTGCCGATGGCCGAGGCTCTCGGCCTTGCAGTTACCCAATGGTCACCTCTCGGTGGCGGTTTCCTTACTGGGAAGTACCGCGCCACGACTGAAGAAACACGAGCAAGCAAGCTGGGCATCCTGGTTCATGGGGAAAAGAGTGCGCGGGAAACAGCAATTCTGGATGCGCTCTTTACCGTGGCGTCCGAGCTTGGCAGCACCCCGACTCAAGTGGCCGTTGCATGGCTTCTCCACAAGGCGAGTCGTTCCAGCACAGCCCTAATTCCGATTCTTGGTTCGCGCACCCGTGAGCAGTTCGACGCCACCCTTGGTGCGCTAAGTGTGGAGATGAGCGACGAGCAATTCGAGCGCCTCAATGCAGCAAGTGCCGTTGAGCTTGGCATTCCTCATCAGCAGGTCGTCGAGATGTTGCCTGCACTGTCCGGCGGGCGTGACATTCGCTCTTCCATCATTCCGGTTATTTGATTTCTTAAGGAGACTCCAATGAAAGCTGTACGTTTTCACCAGACTGGTGGCCCTGAGCAACTGATTTATGAAGATGTTCCGACTCCTCAACCAGCAGCCGGTGAGGTGCTGTTGCGAGTCAAAGCTGCGGGCGTGAACTTCGCAGACGTCATGCGCCGCCGTGGTGAAAATTATCCTGAGCCCACGCCGCTGCCTTTCATTTTGGGTTACGAGATGACTGGGGTGATTGAGGCGCACGGAGAGGGTGTTACCACCCCGCCTGTAGGCACAATGGTATTCGTGGCTTCTGCTAACGGGGCCTATGCGGAATATGCAGTGGCAAGTGCTGATCAGCTCATCCCCGTGCCGGCAGGGATCACGCCAGAGCAGATGACAGCACTGTTTGTGCAGGGCGTGACTGCATATCGGAGTCTTGTAGATGCTGTTCGGCTCCAGAAGGGCGAAACCATCCTCGTTGAAGCGGCGGCGGGTGGGGTAGGGTCACTTATCGTGCAACTGGCTAAGAGCATGGGTGCAGGCAGGGTGATTGCCGCCGCCAGTAGCCCAGCTAAGCGTGAATTGGCGCTGAGCCTTGGTGCTGACCACGCGGTTGATTACACGCTCCCAGGTTGGGATGAGCAGGTCAGAGCGCTGACTGATGGGCGCGGCGTCGATGTGGTCATGGAAATGGTGAGCGGCCAGGTCTTGCCGGCAGCACTCAGATCTCTTGCACCATTTGGTCGGATGGTAGTTTTCGGCGGTGCCGAGAGCGCTCTCAGCACTATAGATACGGGCGATCTGGTGTTCTCCAACCGAAGCATCCAAGGGTTTAGCATCGCTCAATACTTCGAGCGCCCCGACATCCTGGGAGAGACTTTGGGTGAGCTAATCAAGCTGGTTCTCGGTGGCAAATTGCAGATCCAGGTGGGCGAGGTGTTGCCCTTGTCAGATGCGGCTGAGGCTCATCGTCTGATCGAGGCAAGAAAGACCACAGGAAAGGTTGTTCTGAAGCCATAAAGGTGTCTCCCCAGGCGCAGTGAAGCCCCAGCCGATTGTCTGGGGCTTTTTTGTGTGCGGGGATAGGAGCCGGCACCAGTGTCTGCTCCCGGCCATGTTCGACGAGGCGAACCCAATGCTTGAAAGATTGCTGAGCCGTAGGCCCAAGGGCCTGGATGAGATGCTCCAAGATGCCTTCTTGAGTTGATCGCTAGCGCCTGGCAGACGTGCTTGCTAGGCCAAGCGAGGAGAGCGAGGCTAGCTACGTTCTCGCATCAAAGCGCTTTGCCCACTGTTGCTTGCGGGCATGCTCCACCAGTAGGTCAACAAATACTCGGGTCTTGGCTGGTAGTAACTTCTGGCTAGCGAAGTACAGCGAGATTGGCCCTGCGTCGACATACCAGTCGGGAAGGACGCGTTTCAGGGCGCCGCTCTCCAAGTGCCCGAGTACATCAGGTATCGCCAACAACGCGACACCTAAGCCCATAAGGGCGCTCTGACAAAGCGCCTGTGGGTCGTTGACCAGTAGGCATGGATGCAACTCCAGAGCGGCCTGCTGTGACTTTAGGCCTTGTAGTGTCCAGCTACGTACTTTGCCGCTTCGCATGGAGCGCATGGCTAGATGATCAAGGCTATTCAGTTGCTCAGGGCGGCGCACCTGTGGGCGCCCCGATAGGTAATCCGGCGTCGCTACTAACACGAGATGAGCGGGAGCAAGATCCCTGGCTACAACTCCAGGTGAAAGCTCAATTCCTCCGCCGATGGCGGCATCGAAACCACCGGAAATCAGCTCCACCTGACGATTATCGAAATGCCATTCAGGTGTCACGGCCGGGTACTTTTTCATGAACTGCGGCATCAGCGGCATTAGGTAGTCGCGACCAAATGCTGGGGCAGCTGAAATGCGGAGTACACCAGCAGGCTCCCCTGCATTGCTGGTTAGATCTGCAATGGCAGCCTGAATGGTCTCCAGCCCACCTCCTACAGTGTTGAGGAAACGCTCACCTGCTTCAGTCAGAGTGAGACTGCGTGTGCTACGTAGGAACAGGCGAACGCCAAGGTTGCTTTCCAGCTGGGCAACATTCCGGCTTACCGCAGCGGGAGTAATGCCAAGGCGTCGTGCTGCGGCAGAAAAACTGCCGTCCTCTGCGCTGCGCACAAAGGATTGCAGATTGGCCAGCGTTTCCATGGCTTTACCTTCAAGTAATAGTTGAAAGTGATTCTAGCTACTACCGACTACTGGGTGAGAAAAGAAAAGGGCTTCATAGGCTCACCAATCACCCACTTGAGGTACTAAGCATGAGCCACACAATTCTCCCTCTTACCGGAAAAGTCGCCATCGTCACTGGCGGCTCTCGCAGCATTGGTGCTGCGATTGCCAAACGTCTGGCCGCCGATGGCGCCACCGTTGCCATTACCTACAACGCTTCAGCGGATCGAGCCACAGCTGTGGTTGATGCAATCAACGCCGCAGGTGGAAACGCCATTGCGTTGGCTGCTGACGCAGGCAACCCAGAGGCTGTGCGTGCAGCCGTGCAGCAAGTTGCCACGCTCTTCGGCAAGGTCGACATTTTGGTCAATAATGCCGGCATCAGTGTTCTGGGCGCACCTGAAGACATCTCTTTCGAAGACTTCCAGCGCATTCTGGCGGTGAATGTCACTGGTGTATTCGTGGCCACCCAAGAGGCTCTTCAGTACATGGGTAAAGGCGGTCGAATCATCCACATCGGTAGCTCCATGGTGCAGCACGCTGCTTTCGGTACTGCCTCTGCCTACACCCTGACGAAGGGAGCTGTGGCTGGCTTCAGCCGTGGGCTGGTACGGGATCTTGGGCCTCGCGGTATCACAGTGAACACTGTGAATCCTGGGCCTACTGACAGTGACATGAACCCGGCTGACGGCCCGGTTGCTGACTTCGTTCGACCCAACATTGCCGTGGGTCGATATGGAGAAGGCAAGGACATCGCCAGTGCTGTCGCATATCTGGCTAGCTCGGAAGCTGGATTCGTAAGCGGTGCTGAGCTGCTTGTCGACGGCGGCTTCACCGCTTAAGGAGGCACAGCATGAGCATCGGAATCATCGGAGCAGGCGGCATTGGTAGCGCCATCGCTCGACTGCTTGTAGGCGCAGGATTGAAAGTCGTTATCTCTAATCGCCGTGGCCCTGAAAGCCTCAAGCAGCTAGTGGACGAGTTAGGGGCCAATGCGCGAGCTGTCAGCACCAAGGAGGCGAGCGAGGCTGAGGTTGTATTCCTAGCAGTGAACTGGTCGAAGATACCAGCCGCTGTCGAGGAACTGGGGCCGTGGAACGGTCGCATCGTCATCGATACCAATAACCCAATCGAGGCTCCGCTATTCAAACCATTCCCGTTGAATGGCAAGCCTTCGACGCAGTTGATCGCAGACATGCTGCCGGGTGCCAAGGTGGTGAAGGCATTCAACCATCTGTCTCCGGCCTTGCTGGAAAGCCCTGGCTCCGAAGGTGGTAAGCGCGTGCTGTTTCTATCTGGCGAGCATGTCGATGCGAAGCGGAAAGTTGTTGAGATGATTAATCTGCTTGGGTTCCACGGCATTGATCTCGGTGACCTGGAGCAAGGCCAACTTGCTCAATTCCCTGGCGGGCCGCTTCCTGGTCTTAATCTGGTAAAGCACGGCTGAGATATGGTGAACGCCTTACCGGTGCTGGTCGTAAATCAGCACCGGCAGGGCTTCCTCCAGGCAAAGAGCAGGTTTCCCCAAAGGCAGCTATTGGCTGTGGACTCAACCGGTCGACGCAACAGCGTGGTTAAAGCACTCGGCAGGGGTCGAGTATCCCAGAGTCTTTCTGGGGCGCTCGTTCAGCTGCCGAGCGACTACATCCAGCTCATCCTGCGAGTAGAGCGAGAGATCCATTCCCTTCGGAAAGTACTGCCGTAGCAGGCCATTGGTATTTTCATTCGTCCCTCGCTGCCAGGGATTTTGCGGATCGCAGAAATAGACCTGGATGTCCGTCGCCAGGGTA
>NZ_JPMY01000030.1 GCF_000761545.1 Pseudomonas sp. ML96
TTCCTTCCGGACCTGACCAGGTTAACGGGTAATCGTTGCGGGGGGACCGATGGGGCCACCATAACGAAGCCCGTCGAGCGACGGGCCGCGCCATTGTACTGGTAAACCGAGAAGTTACAACCGCTTCAAACACTTACACACGGAAGCGACCGACAAGCTGAGCCAGACCAGAGGACAGCTCGGACAACCGGGCGCTGGCCTGAGTGCTCTGCTCGGAGGTCTGCGCCGCCTCGTTGGACAGGTCGCGGATATCGCTGATATTACGCGCGATCTCCTCGGTGACACTGCTCTGCTCCTCACAGGCGGTGGCGATCTGCGCGGCCATATCGTTGATACGCGCCACCGAGTCGCCGGTGGCCGACAGCGCGCCATCCACACCGGCGGCACGCTCGACGCTGTCGCGAGCCTTGGCGCTGCCGGAGTGCATGGCCTTGACCGCGTTCTGCACGCCGACCTGCAGGCGCTCGATCATTTCCTGAATGTCCTTGGTGGAGTCCTGAGTACGCGCCGCCAGTGCGCGCACCTCGTCGGCCACCACGGCGAAGCCGCGGCCCTGCTCGCCCGCCCGTGCGGCCTCGATGGCGGCATTGAGCGCTAGCAGGTTGGTCTGTTCGGCAATGCCCTTGATCACCGCCAGCACGGCGCCGATGTTGGCGGTTTCCTGCTCCAGGGTCTGGATGGTGTCGGAGGCGCTCTCCACCTCATGGGCCAGTTGGCGGATGGCGTGGATGGTGGCGCCCACCACCTGCGCCCCCTCACGCGACTGCACCTCGGCGCTGCGCGCGGCGTCGGCGGCATTCTGCGCATTGCGCGCCACCTCGTGCACGGCGGCGCTCATCTCGGTCGCGGCCGTGCTGACCTGATCGACCGCGGCATGCTCGCTGCTGATCAGGCGGTCATTGGCCGCTGCCATGCCGGCCAGCGTCTGCGCCGAGTCGGCTACCTCGCCAGTGACTCGACCGACCTCGCGAATCAGCGGCTGCAGCTTGTCGAGGAAGCGGTTGAAGGCGTCGCTGAGCTTGCCCAGCTCATCGCGCGAGCGCACTTCCAGGCGCACGCGCAGGTCGCCATCGCCCTCGGCGATCTGCTCGATGCGATGGAGCAGGTTGTGCAGCGGGCGAGTCACCAGGATCGGGAAGCCCAGTACCAGCACGGCACACACCAGCAGGCCGAAGGCGATGATGCCGCCCTGCTGCCAGCTGAGTCGCTCGCCCAGACTGATGGCGGCCTTGCCTTCGGCATTGGCCTCGGTGTCTTCCAGCTCGCCCAGCTTGTCGATGGCATCGCGCATGGCCTCGAACTGCGCCTCGCTGTCACCAAAGCTCAAGACCGACGCTGCGTCCGGATCGCTGGCCGCGAGCTGCAATACCTTGTCCGAGGTCGCCTTCCACTGAGCGAAGCCACTGTCGAACTTGCTCACCAGGGCAAGGGCCTCGGCACCCGGCTGCATCTCGGCGTACTTGTGCACCCGATCGTAGGCCTGCTGGGCATTTTCCGCCTGGGAGGCCCGCAAGGCCTCGACATGTTCACCCGCGGCCTCGTCGAGCAGGCTGCGTTCGGCGATGAAGGCCTGGTAGAGATCGCGGTCGGCATTCAGCAACAGGCTGATGGCAGGCAGATAGCGATTGGTCAGGCGTGTGCTGGAGTCGGCCACCTGGCCTATGCCATGCACCCCGAGCACGCCCATGGTCAGCAGCAGGATGGCGAGCAGCAGAATCGGCAGAGCGATCTTCCAGCGGAATCCGAGATCGGCGAAGAGGCGCAACATGGTGAACTCCAGATGAAACGCTATTGTTGTGCCATCTAGCATAGTCACTGGTCGCAAGACTGGCGCCCGACGCCTCTAGCGCAGGAGCCACCGGCATTTCGCGGCGAATGGCCGGGCATCTGCCACGAACCATCCGCCGCGCCATGGTTTGTGCTAGTTTGCCCGCCGAATCCACCTACCGGAGTGCCTCATGGCCATCACCAAAGACCAGCTGATTTCCGACCTCGCCGAAGCCACCGACCTGCAGAAGAGCGACGTGCGTGCCCTGCTCGCCCAGCTCGGCGAGATCGTGGCGGACGCCCTGGAAAACGACGGCGAGATCAGCCTGCCCGGCATCGGCAAACTCAAGGTCAGCGAGCGCCCGGCCCGTACCGGCCGCAACCCGTCCACCGGCAAAGAAATTCAGATCGCCGCGAAGAAGGCGATCAAGCTGGTGCCGGCCAAGGCCCTGGTCGACGGCCTGAACGGCTGATCGACGTCTCGGATGGGGTGCGCGCAGGCGCATCCCGCAGCACTAAGCGTCTGAATCAGACGGCCTGACCGTACTCGGCGAGCAGCGCGACGAACTCCGCCTCGTCCATCACCTTCACGCCCAGTTCGTTGGCCTTGGTCAGCTTGGAGCCGGCGCCCGGCCCTGCAACCACACAGGTGGTCTTGGCCGACACCGAACCCGCGACCTTGGCGCCCAGGCTCTCCAGCTTCTCCTTGCCGGCATCGCGGCTCAGCGCCTCCAGCGTGCCGGTCAGTACCCAGGTCTGCCCGGCCAACGGCAGGCCCTCGACCACCTTCTTCTCGCTCGCCCAGTGCATGCCGAAGTCACGCAGCTGAGCCTCGATCAGTGCGGCGCGCTCGGCATTGGCCGGCACATCGAAGAACTCGCGCAGGGACTTGGCGGCCTTCTCATTGAGACGCTCGACCTGGCGCAGATCCAGCCAGTCGGCCTTGATCACGCCTTCCAGAGAGCCGAATTTCGCGGCCAGCTTCTCGGCACCGGTGGCGGCGATGAAGGGGATGTTGAGCTTGTCGATAAAGCCCGGCAGAGTGGCGCAGGCGGAGAACTCGGGGCTGAGCTCGCCCTCCTCCTGCAGCACCACGCCACGCGCCAGCAGGTCGTCGATGACCTTGAGATTGTGCGCGTCGCCGAAGAAGTTGTGGATCTCGAAGGCAACCTCAAGGCCGACGTCCGGCAGGTAGGTCAGCACCTCCGGGAGGGCCTGGCGAATACGCGCCAGGGAACCCAGGGCACGGGCCAGCAGCTTGGCCGTCTCTTCGCCCACGTCGGGAATACCGAGTGCGTAGATGAAGCGCGCCAGGGTCGGTTTAGCACTGTCCTGAATCGCCGCCAGCAGGTTGCGGGTCGACAGGTCAGCGAAGCCTTCGAGCACCACCACCTGCTCGTAGGTCAGGGTGAACAGGTCCGCCGGCGAAGCAACCAGGCCGGTGTCCACCAGTTGTTCGACGATCTTGTCGCCCAGGCCCTCGATATCCAGCGCACGGCGAGAGGCGAAGTGGATGATCGCCTGTTTGAGCTGGGCGCCACAGGCCAGGCGGCCGACGCAGCGGTAGACCGAACCTTCGCTGGTGGTTTCCTTGCCCTTCGCACGCTTGACCAGCTGAGTGCGCTCGACGGCGGAGCCGCACACCGGGCACTGCTCCGGCACATGCACCGGGCGGGCATCGGCGGGACGACGCTCGGCCACCACCTGCATCACCTGCGGAATCACGTCGCCGGCGCGGCGAATGATCACCGTGTCACCGATCATCAGGCCCAGGCGCGCGACCTCGCCCATGTTGTGCAGGGTGGCGTTGGATACCGTGACGCCGGCCACCTTGACCGGCTTCAACCGCGCCACCGGAGTGACGGCGCCAGTACGGCCGACCTGGAACTCCACATCGAGCAGTTCGGTGAGCTCCTCCTGGGCAGGGAACTTGTGCGCCAGCGCCCAGTGCGGGGTGCGTGCGCGGAAGCCCAGCTGCTGCTGGTCCTCGATGTTGTTGACCTTGAACACCACGCCGTCGATGTCATAGGCCAGATCCATGCGCCGCTCACCGATGTCACGGTAGTAGTCCAGGCAGGCCTCGATGCCCTTGGCCAGCTTCAACTCGCGGCTGATCGGCACGCCCCAAGCCTTGAGCTGCTCGAGCATGCGCACCTGGGTGGCCGGCAGCTCGCCGCTGACCTGGCCGACACCGTAGCAGCAGAACTCCAGCGGGCGGCTGGCAGTGATGCGCGGGTCGAGCTGACGCAAGCTGCCGGCTGCCGCATTACGCGGGTTGGCGAAGGTCTTGCCGCCGCTTTCGGCCTGGCGAGCGTTGAGTTCGTCGAAGCCGGCCTTGGGCATGTAGACCTCACCGCGCACTTCCAGCACGGCCGGCCAGCCTTCGCCCTTGAGTTTCAGCGGCACGTTGCGGATGGTGCGCACGTTGGCGCTGATGTCCTCGCCGGTGCTGCCATCGCCGCGGGTGGCACCGCGCACCAGTTGGCCATCGCGGTACAGCAGGCTGACCGCCAGGCCGTCGAGCTTGGGCTCGCAGCTGTACTCCACCTCGGCGCCGCCGCCGAACAGATCGCCACCCGAAAGACCGAGACCACTCTGCACACCGCGATCGAAGGCGCGCAGGTCCTCCTCTTCGAAGCCGTTGCCGAGGCTGAGCATGGGCACCTCGTGGCGCACCTCGCCGAAGGCGCTCAGCGCCTCGCCACCCACGCGCTGGGTCGGCGACTCCGGCGTCACCAGTTCCGGATGCTCGGCCTCCAGGGCCTGTAGCTCGCGAAACAGGCGGTCGTACTCGGCATCGGGCACGCTGGGCTCGTCGAGCACGTAGTAGCGGTAGTTGTGCTCATCCAGTTCGGCGCGCAACTCGAGGATGCGGCGGGCTGCAGTCTGGGCGTCGGTCATGGTGCGTGTGTCCTTGAAAACGACAAGAGCAGCCTAGGCTGCTCTTGGGATTGCATGCGATGGGGCGATCAGCGTTTGCCGGCGAGCTGCCTTTTGCGCTCGAACTCGACGATGCGCTGGCGGTAGTGCTCGATGGTCTGCGCAGTCATCACGCTGCGCTGGTCGTCCTTCAGCTCGCCGTTGAGCTCGTGGGCCAGCTTGCGTGCGGCAGCGATCATTACGTCGAAGGCCTGCTTCGGATGGCGCGGGCCTGGCAGGCCGAGGAAGAAGCTCACCGCCGGGGTGTAGAACAGCTCGAAATCGTCCAGATCGAAGGTGCCCGGCTTGACGCCGTTGGCCATGGAGAACAGCACTTCGCCGTTGCCGGCCATGCTCTCGTGGCGGTGGAAGATATCCATCTCGCCGAAGCGCAGGCCGCTCTCCAGGATGTTCTGCAGCAGAGCTGGGCCCTTGAAGCCATCGGCATCACGGGCGATCACGTTGATCACCAGTACTTCCTCGACCGGCGGCAGCTCCTTGCCAGCTTTGGCGCTGGACGGAACGTCGTCTTCCTCGACCGGAGTCAGCAGGGTTGGCACCGGCTCGTCGGCGTCCAGGGCCAGGTCGCCCTGCTTCGGCTCGATATTGCGCCGGCGATTGAGCTCGCTGGCACTCATGGTGGGGATGTCTTCTTCGTTGAATTCCGGCTCGCGCTTACGATCGATGATGCGCGATGGGCCGAGCAGGTCGGGATCGGTGTCGTCATCGGGCAGGTTACTGAAGCTGTGGTCCAGCTTGAATTTCAGCTTGCCACTGCCGCCCCGCATCCTTCGCCAACCGTCAAACAGAATGCCGACGATAACGATGACACCGATGACGATTAGCCAATAGCGCAGCTCCATGAAACTCCCAAGCCCCTGAACGATGAAAATGATGAATATGTAATGAAAATAAGGGCTTCCTGCCCCTTTGAAACACCCGAAACTGTATGCATAAACAGATATTTCGGGCGTGTAACAAAAGTGAGGCCTAAGCTAGCACGACGAACGGTAAATGTGCACCGTTGCAAGGCATTTAGCCATGTTTCGCCTGTATCAACTCTCTACCAGCGTCATCGCCTCTTCCACATCCACAGCCACCAGACGCGAGCAACCCGGCTCGTGCATGGTCACCCCCATCAGCTGATCGGCCATCTCCATGGCGATCTTGTTGTGGGTGATGTAGATGAACTGCACCGTCTCCGACATTTCCTTGACCAGTCGCGCATAGCGGCCGACGTTGGCGTCGTCGAGCGGCGCGTCCACCTCATCGAGCATGCAGAACGGTGCCGGGTTCAATTTGAATATCGCGAATACCAGTGCCAACGCGGTTAGCGCCTTCTCACCACCGGAGAGCAGGTGGATGGTGCTGTTCTTCTTGCCTGGCGGGCGCGCCATGATCGCCACGCCAGTATCCAGCAGATCTTCGCCGGTCAACTCCAGGTAGGCGTGACCGCCACCGAAGACCTTGGGGAACAGCGCCTGCAGGCCGGCGTTGATCTGATCGAAGGTCTCCTTGAAGCGGTTGCGGGTTTCCTTGTCGATCTTGCGGATGACGTTTTCCAGGGTCTCCAGCGCTTCCACCAGGTCAGCGTTCTGTGCGTCCAGGTAGCGCTTGCGTTCGGACTGCTGCTGGTACTCATCGATGGCTGCCAGGTTGATCGCGCCCAGACGACCGATACGCGCGGCCAACTGCTCCAGTAGCTGCTCCCAAGCCGCCTCGCTGGCCTCGGCCGGCAGGGTGGCGAGCACGCCGTGCAGGTCGTAGCCCTCTTCCAGCAGCTGCTCCTGCAGCGCCTTGCGCCGTACGTTGAGGCCCTGCCAGTCCATGCGCTGCTGCTCCAGCTGACCACGCAGCAGTTGCGACTGCTGCTCGGCCTGGCTACGGCGCTTCTCGGCGTCGCGCAGCTCGCGGTCGGCATCTTCCAGGGCCAGGCGGGCGAGCTTGAGCTCGTCCTCCACACCCATGCGCCGCTCCAGCAGCTCCTCGAGCTTGATGCGCAGCTCCTCCAGCGGTGCGGCGCCCTCCTCCAGATTGAGGTTGAGCTGCTCGCGGCGCTCGATGGCACGCTCGAACTGCAGCTCCAGGCGTTCCAGGGCCTGGCGAGTGGATTCGTGCTGGGCGCGGATCGAGCCCAGGCGCACGGCCAACTGGTGAGCATGATCCTTGTGCTGGCGCGCCTCCTGGCGCATCCGGTCGAGGCGCTCGCGCAGCTGGTCGCGGCTGGCCAGCAGGGTCTCGCGCTGCTCGGTGTCGATGGCCATGGCGTCCAGCGCGTCCTGCAGCACCAGGCGCGACTCGCCCAGCTGCTCCTGCTCCAGCTCGCGCAGCTCGGCGGCCTCGCCCTGCTCTTCTTCCAGGCGCCGACGACGCAGCGCCAGCTGCTCGGCCTTGGCCTGGCCGGCGGAGAGCTTGGCCTTCAGTTCGCCCTGGCGGCGGGATTCGTCCTGCACCAGGCGGCGCTGCTGTTCGCGTGCCTCTTCCTGCTGGCGCTGAGCGGTCTGCAGGCTCTGCAGGCGCTCATCCAGATCGGCCAGCGCCGCCTCGCGCTCATCGCGCTCGCCTTGCAGACGCTCCAGCTCCTGGCCGCGGGCCAGCACGCCGCTCTCGGCCTCGCTGGCGCGGCGCACACGAAGGAAGTGCCGGCCGACCCAGTAGCCGTCGCGACTGATCAGGCTCTCGCCATCACCCAGTTGCAGCCGCTGGGCCAGGGCCTGATCCAGGCTCTCCACCGGGCGCACCTTGCCCAACCAGGGCGCCAGGTCGATGTTCGCCTCGATCTTGTCCAGCAGGCTGCCGGCGACGCGCGCGCCACCGCTCTGCGGGTTGATCAGGCGTAGCTCGCCCTGGTCGAAACCGCCCAGGCTCAGGCTATTGAAATCATCCAGCAGCACAGCCTGCAGATCGGCGCCGAGCACCGTTTCCACCGCCAGCTCCCAGCCACTTTCCACGCGCAGGCCCTCGGCCAGGCGCGGACGGTTGCTCAGTTGCTGCTCGCGCAGCCATTCGGCGGCGCCCTTGCCGGGATTCAGCGCAGCCTGCTGCAGCGCCTCCAGCGAGGCGATGCGACCGTTCAGGCGCTGCAATTCGCCCTGGACCTGCTGCTGTGCTTGGGTGGCCTGCTGTAGCTCGCCGCGCAGTTGTTCGAGGCGTTCGGCCTGGCTCTCTTCGGCGGCGTGCAGTTCTTCCAACTGCATCTCGCTGGCAGCCAGCTGTTCGGAGAGTTCGAGAATTGCAGCGTCTTCTGGATCGGCGGAAAGCTGCGCCAGTTCGTCGGCGAGGCGGCGCTGGCGCTCGGCCAGGCGCTCCAGGCTCTGCTCCAGCTGGGCGATGCGCGCCTGCTGCACTTCGGCCTGGCGGCGCGGCTCGGCGCTGCGCTGGTTGAAGCCTTCCCACTGCTCCTGCCAGCCGTGCATGGCGCTTTCGGCCTCTTCCAACGAGGCAGCGGACTCCTCGGCAGCCGCCGCAGTCAGCTCCTGCTCGGGCGCGAGCATGTCCAGCTCCTCGCCCAGGGTCGCCAGCAGCGTACGGTCGTGACCCAGGTGGGATTCGGTTTCCAGGCGCGAGCGTTCGGCCTCGTTGAGGTCGTCCTGCAGCTGGCGCAGACGCTGCTGGCCGTGCTGGATGCTCTGCTCGACGCGAGCGATGTCGCCACCCACCGAATAGAAGCGACCCTGCACCTGATTGAAGCGCTCGGACAGTTCATGGTGCCCATCGCGCAGGCGCTCGATGCTGGCATCGGCGCTGCGCTGCTCGGCCACCAGGGCCTCGAAGGCCACTTCCTGGTCGCCAATCACCTTCTCGCGGGAGCCGACCTGCTCGTTCAGCGCCTGCCACTTGAGGGCGGCCAGCTGCGCCTTGAGCTGACGCTCCTCGGCCTTGTATTCCTGGTACTTCTCGGCGGCCTGGGCCTGGCGGTGCAGACGCTCGAGCTGGCGCTCCAGCTCCTCGCGCAGGTCGGTCAGGCGCGCCAGGTTTTCCTGGGTGCGGCGGATGCGGCTCTCGGTCTCGCGGCGGCGCTCCTTGTACTTGGAGATGCCGGCAGCTTCCTCGATGAAATTCCGTAGATCCTCGGGCTTGGCCTCGATCAGCTTGGAGATCATGCCCTGCTCGATGATCGAGTAGCTGCGCGGGCCCAGGCCGGTGCCGAGGAAGATGTCGGTGATATCGCGGCGGCGGCACTTGGTGCCGTTGAGGAAGTAGGTGTTCTGCCCGTCGCGGGTCACCCGGCGGCGGATGGAAATCTCGGCGAACGCCGCGTATTCGCCCACCAGCGAGTTATCGCTGTTGTCGAAGATCAGCTCGATGCTGGCCTGGGTCACCGGCTTGCGGGTGTTGGAGCCGTTGAAGATGACGTCGGTCATCGACTCGCCGCGCAGGTTCTTCGCCGAACTCTCGCCCATCACCCAGCGCACGGCGTCGATGATGTTGGACTTGCCGCAGCCATTGGGACCGACCACAGCGGCCATGTTGCTGGGGAAACTGACGGTGGTCGGGTCAACGAAGGACTTGAAGCCGGCCAGCTTGATGCATTTCAGGCGCATCTTATGCATCCACTCCTGGCATGTGTCGTTCACGGAGGCACTGCGGGGCCTGGAAGCTCATGCTGTTCCTGTTGTTCAGAGTGGGGAAATTCGGGCGCGGGCGAGTTTAACACAGGCATTTGGCATGCCAATCCTGAACCCCGCACGCCCGATTCCAGGGCCTTTTGTCGACCAGCTGACCTTGCAGTCAAATTTTGTTGACCCAAAAGTCAGAAAAACTTAGATTGGCCGCATCACAGCCCCCGTGACAACAACTACAAAGCCTGGAGGTCGTCTTGATCCAGTTCCTACTCAACGGTGAGTTGCGCAGCGAGCGCCAGCTCGATCCCAACGTCACCGTCCTCAATTACCTGCGTGAACATGTGGCCAAGCCCGGCACCAAAGAGGGCTGCGGCTCCGGTGACTGCGGTGCCTGCACCGTGGTGGTCGGCGAGCTGGAAGGCGGCCGTATTCGCTATCGCACCCTCAACTCCTGCCTGACCTTCGTCTCCTCGCTGCACGGCAAGCAACTGATCACCGTCGAAGACCTGCGCTACCAGGGCAAGCTGCACGAAGTGCAACAGGCTATGGTCGACTGCCACGGCTCGCAATGCGGCTTCTGCACCCCCGGCTTCGTCATGAGCCTGTTCGCCCTGCAGAAGAACACCGACGGCTACGACAAGGGCCAGACCATGGAAGCCCTGGCCGGCAACCTGTGCCGCTGCACCGGCTACCGCCCGATCATTGACGCCGCCGAACAATCCTGCTGCAACCGCAAGCCGGACCAGTTCGACGCCGCCGAGGCCGAGACCATCGCCAAGCTGCAAGCCATCGCTCCGCGCGAGACTGCCGAGTTGAACAGCGGCGATAAGCGCTGCCTGCTGCCGCTGACCGTGGCCGACCTGGCCGACATCTATACCGCCAACCCGCAGGCGCGCCTGCTCGCCGGCGGTACCGACCTGGCCCTGGAGGTCACCCAGTTCCACCGCGAACTGCCGGTGATGATCTATGTCGGCCATGTCGCAGAGATGAAGCGCATCGACGTCAAACCCGACGTGATCGAGATCGGCGCCGCCACTCCGCTGTCCGACTGCTACAACGTGCTGTCGCGCGAGTACCCGGACTTCGGCGAATTGCTGCACCGCTTCGCCTCGCTGCAGATCCGCAACCAGGGCACCCTCGGCGGCAACATCGGTAACGCCTCGCCGATCGGCGACGCCCCGCCCCTGCTGATCGCCCTCGGCGCGAGCATCGTGCTGCGCAAGGGCAGCGAGACCCGCACCCTGCCGCTGGACGAATTCTTCATCGACTACAAGGTCACTGCCCGCCAGGAAGCCGAGTTCATCGAGCGCATCATCGTGCCGCGCGCCAAGGCCAACCAGGCGTTCCGCGCCTACAAGGTGTCCAAGCGCCTGGACGACGACATCTCCGCCGTGTGCGCAGCCATCAACCTGACCATCGTCGACAGCGTGGTGCGTGAAGCGCGCATCGCCTTCGGCGGCATGGCCGGCATTCCCAAGCGCGCCACCGCCTGCGAGAACGCGCTGATCGGCGCCTCCTGGTATCCGGGCTGCGTCGAGCGCGCCTGCCAGGCCCTGGCCGAGGACTTCACGCCGCTCTCCGACTTCCGCGCCAGCAAGGAATACCGCCTGCTGACCGCACAGAACCTGCTGCGCCGCTTCTTCCTCGAGACGCACTCCCCTGAAGTCGAAACCCGGGTGACCGCCTATGTCTAACCATCACGTCTCCAAATCCCAGGAAGAACTGGCCGAACTGTTCCGCGCCGACATCACCAGCGGCGTCGGCCGCGGCGTCAAGCACGAGAGCGCGGACAAACACGTCAGCGGCGAAGCGGTGTATATCGACGACCGCCTGGAGTTCCCCAACCAGCTACACGTCTATGCGCGCATGAGCGATCGCGCCCATGCCCGCATCACCAAGCTGGACGTCACGCCCTGCTACGCCTTCCCCGGCGTGACCATCGCCATCACCGCCAAGGACGTGCCCGGCCAGCTCGACATCGGCCCAGTAGTCGCCGGCGACCCGCTGCTGGCCGACGGCAAGGTCGAGTACCTCGGCCAGGTCGTGCTGGCAGTTGCTGCCGACAGCCTGGAAAACGCGCGCAAGGCAGCCATGGCCGCGATCGTCGAGTACGAGGACCTGGAGCCGGTGCTCGACGTGGTCGACGCCCTGCGCAAGAAGCACTTCGTGCTCGACAGCCACCAGCACCGCATCGGCGATTCCGCCGCGGCGCTAGCCCGTGCCAAGAACCGCATCACCGGCACCCTGCACATCGGTGGCCAGGAGCACTTCTACCTGGAAACGCAGATTTCCTCGGTGATGCCCACCGAGGACGGCGGCATGATCGTCTACACCTCGACGCAGAACCCCACCGAGGTGCAGAAGCTGGTCGCCGAAGTGCTCGGCGTGCCGATGCACAAGATCGTCGTCGACATGCGCCGCATGGGCGGCGGCTTCGGCGGCAAGGAAACCCAGGCCGCCAGCCCGGCCTGCCTGTGCGCGGTGATCGCGCACCTGACCAAGCGCCCGACCAAGATGCGCCTGCCACGCATGGAAGACATGACCATGACCGGCAAGCGCCACCCCTTCTACGTCGAGTACGAAGTGGGCTTCGACGATGACGGCCTGCTCAGCGGCATCCAGATGGAACTGGCCGGCAACTGTGGCTACTCGCCGGACCTGTCCGGCTCCATCGTCGACCGCGCCATGTTCCACTCGGACAACGCCTACTTCCTCGGCAACGCCACCATCAACGGGCATCGCTGCAAGACCAACCTCGCCTCCAACACCGCCTACCGCGGCTTCGGCGGCCCGCAGGGCATGGTCGCCATCGAGGAAGTGATGGACGCCGTCGCCCGCCACCTCGGCAAGGACCCGCTGGAGGTGCGCAAGCACAACTACTACGGCAAGGAAGACCGCAACGTCACCCACTACCACCAGACGGTCGAGCACAACGTCATTCACGAGATGACCGCCGAGCTGGAGGAAAGCAGTGACTACGCCAAGCGCCGCGAGGAAATCCGCGCCTTCAACGCCAAGAGCCCGGTGCTGAAGAAAGGCCTGGCGATGACCCCGGTGAAATTCGGCATCAGCTTCACCGCCACCTTCCTCAACCAGGCTGGTGCGCTGATCCACATCTACACCGACGGCTCGATCCACCTCAACCACGGCGGTACCGAGATGGGCCAGGGCCTCAACACCAAGGTCGCCCAGGTAGTGGCCGAGGTGTTCCAGGTCGAGATCGAGCGCATCCAGATCACCGCCACCAACACCGACAAGGTGCCGAACACTTCGCCGACCGCAGCTTCCTCCGGCGCCGACCTCAACGGCATGGCGGCGAAGAACGCTGCCGAGACCATCAAGCAGCGCCTGGTCGACTTCCTGGTGCACGAGTACAAGGTCACCCCGGAAGACGTCGAGTTCCGCAACAGCCAGGTGCGCGTGCGCGATCACTTCCTGTCGTTCGAGGAGCTGATCCAGAAGGCCTACTTCGGCCAGGTGTCGCTGTCCTCCACCGGCTTCTACCGCACACCGAAGATCTATTACGACCGCAGCAAGGCTGCCGGCCGGCCCTTCTACTACTTCGCCTACGGCGTGGCCTGCTGTGAAGTGCTGGTCGACACCCTGACCGGCGAATACCGCATGCTGCGCAGCGACATCCTGCATGACGTCGGCGACTCGCTGAACCCGGCCATCGACATCGGCCAGGTCGAAGGCGCCTTCGTCCAGGGCATGGGCTGGCTGACCACCGAGGAACTGGTGTGGAACGCCAAGGGCAAGCTGATGACCAACGGCCCGGCCAGCTACAAGATCCCGGCCATTGCCGACATGCCCATCGACCTGCGCGTGAAGCTGGTGGAGAACCGCAAGAACCCGGAGCAGACCGTGTTCCACTCCAAGGCCGTGGGCGAGCCGCCGTTCATGCTCGGCATCGCCGCCTTCTGCGCGATCAAGGACGCCGTGGCCAGCCTGGCCGACTACAAGGTGCAGCCGCAGATCGATGCGCCTGCCACCCCCGAGCGCGTGCTGTGGGGCGTCGAGCAATTGCGCCAGCTCAAGCAGCAGGCCCCGGCCGCAGCTGCCAGCGCGGCCGAACCAGCCTGAGGCGTCTGGCCCGGACGCACGCTCGTCCGGGCCACGCCAAGAACTCCACAGGTGTAGAACAATGACACAGCACACCGAAGGCAAAACCCAACCGCAACGGCCGCTTCCGGCGCCGCTGCTGGAACCGTCCCTGAGCAACTGGCGCCTGCCACGCCCCGGGCAGACCTCGCCAAGCTGGAGGCTGAGCAAATGAGCTGGATCAGCGCCCTCGCCGAACTGCAGCAACAGGGTGAGCCCTGCGTGCTGGTGACCATCATCGAGGAGCAAGGCTCCACGCCGCGTAATTCCGGCTCGAAGATGGTCGTCACCGCCGAGCGCATCTTCGAGACCATCGGTGGCGGCCACCTGGAATACAAAGCCATGGAACTGGCCCGCGAGATGCTGACCAGCCGCACCCAGCAGACCCGCCTGGAGCGTTTCAGCCTTGGCGCCAGCCTCGGCCAGTGCTGCGGCGGCGCCACCGTGCTGCTGTTCGAACCGATGGGCCAGCCGCAGGCGCATATCGCCCTGTTCGGCGCCGGTCATGTCGGTCGCGCCCTGATTCCGCTGCTCGCCAGCCTGCCGCTGAAGGTGCGCTGGATCGACTCGCGCGACGCCGAGTTCCCGGCCTACATCCCGTCCAACGTGGAGAAGGTGCTCAGCGACGAAGTGGTCGACGAGGTCGACGAGATGCCGGCCGGCAGCTACTTCATCGTCATGACCCATAACCACCAGCTCGACCTGGAACTGACCCAGGCCATCCTGGCGCGCGATGATTTCGCCTACTACGGCCTGATCGGCTCCAAGACCAAACGCGTCAAGTTCGAGCACCGCCTGCGCGAGCGTGGCTTCAGCGCCGAGCAGATGCAGCGCATGCGCTGCCCCATGGGCCTGCCCGAGGTCAAAGGCAAGCTGCCGGCCGAGATCGCCATTTCCATCGCCGGAGAGATCGTTGCCCAATACAACGCCCATTTCGGCATGGAAGTGAAGAAAGGCGAGTCCAGCGTCGCCAAGCTGCTGCCCTCATCACGCCGCGCCCAGCATTAGATTTGGCTGGGCTTTGCGAAGCTCAGCACCCACGTAGTGACCTGATTGTTACGGCGCCCAGATCGCGCGCCATGGTTGAGCTGAACAAGCACAACCGAGCCTACCCCTGATTTGATTCGAGATTTGAGCCATGACTAACAACGTCAATGCCTACCGCTCCGCCATCCTGCACAGCCTCGCCGACCCGGCCGAGGTGGGCATCGAGGCCTCCTACCAGTACTTCGAGGACGGCATCCTGCTGGTCGAGAACGGCCAGGTGCTGGAAGTCGGCGCCGCCAGCGAGTTGCTGCCCAAGCTGCAGGGCGTCGAGATCCGCGAGTACCGTGATGCGCTGATCACCCCCGGCTTCATCGACACCCACATCCACTACCCACAGACCGGCATCATCGCCTCCTACGGCGAGCAGTTGCTGGACTGGCTGAACACCTACACCTTCCCGGCCGAGGGCGCCTTCGCCGACAAGGCGCACGCCGCCGATGTGGCCGGCATCTTCCTCAAGGAGCTGCTGCGCAACGGCACCACCACCGCACTGGTATTCGGCACCGTGCACAAGCAGTCGGTCGACGCCTTCTTCGAGGCTGCCCAGGCCCTCAACCTGCGCATGATCGCCGGCAAGGTGCTGATGGACCGCCATGCCCCGGACTTCCTCACCGATACCCCGGAAAGCGGCTACGCCGACAGCAAGGAGCTGATCGAACGCTGGCACGGCAAGGGCCGCCTGCACTACGCGGTGACTCCGCGCTTCGCCCCGACCAGCAGCGACGCGCAACTGGAACTGGCCGGCAAGCTGTTCGGCGAATACCCCGACCTGTACATGCACACCCACCTGTCGGAGAACAAGGCCGAGATCGCCTGGGTCAAGGAACTGTTCCCGGCGCGCAAGGGCTACCTGGACGTCTACGACCACCACAAGCTGACCGGCCCGCGCGCGGTGTTCGCCCACGGCGTGCACCTGTGCGACGACGAGTGCAAACGCCTGGCCGAGACCGGCTCGGCGCTGTCCTTCTGCCCGACCTCCAACCTGTTCCTCGGCAGCGGCCTGTTCGACCTGGAGAAGATGGAGCAGCACGGCGTGCGCGTCGGCCTGGGTACCGACGTCGGCGGCGGCACCAGCTTCAGCCAGCTGCAGTCGCTCAACGAGGCGTACAAGATCATGCAGCTGCAGGGCAAGAAGCTCAGCCCGATGAAGTCGCTGTACCTCGCCACCCTGGGTGGCGCCCGCTCGCTGTACCTGGACGACCGCATCGGCAACTTCCAGACCGGCAAGGACGCGGACTTCATCGTGCTCGACTACAACGCCACGCCGCTGCTCAGCTACCGCATGCAGCAGGCGCGCAGCCTGGAAGAGCGCCTGTTCGCCCTGACCATCCTCGGCGACGACCGCACAGTGAAGGAAACCTTCGCCGCCGGCCGCTCGGTGCACCAGCGCGACTGAGTCGCGCAGCAAAAAAGCCGCGCAGCAACAAAAAGGCCCCGCAGTGCGGGGCCTTTTTCATTACGGCGGCGATCAGGCGCTACGCGAGACGCGCCCGGACTTCTTCTTGTCCTGCAGCAGGTGCGAGAAGACCGCGTGCAGATCGTCGGTAGCGCTGTCATCTTCCAGGTTGAGCTTGGCGTCGACGCTGTCCATGTGGCGCATCATCAGGCCCACCGCGCGCTCCACGTCACGTGCCTCGATGGCATCGATGACCTGGTCGTGTTCGTCGTCCGAGCAGTGCGTGCGGCTGCTGCTCTCGTACAGGGCGATGATCAGCGAGGTCTGCGACACCAGGCTGCGCAGAAAGCCCACCAGGGTGTGGTTGCCACCGGCTTCGGCCAGCTTGAGGTGGAACTCGCCGGACAGGCGAATGCCCTTGGCACGGTCACCACGGGCGAAGCAGGCGCGCTCTTCCTGCACCATCTGGCGCAGGCCGGCGATCTGCGCCGGAGTGGCGTGGCTGCAGGCCAGCTCGGTGATGGCGCGTTCGATCATGCGTCGGGCGTAGAAGATCTGCCGAGCTTCATCGGCGCCCGGGCTGGCGACCACTGCCCCGCGATTGGGGCGCAGCGACACCACTCCTTCGTGGGCCAGGCGCGACAAGGCACGCCGAATGATCGTGCGGCTCACGCCGAAGATCTCGCCGAGCGCTTCTTCGCTCAGCTTGGTACCCGGTGCCAGGCGCTGTTCGAGGATGGCCTCGAAGATGTGGGCATAGACCACCTCATCCTGGGTGCCTGCGCGCACGGCCTTGGCGGGCCGGGGAGTCTTGCTCAGAGATTGCACTGCTTCGTTCATGTGGCTCACGTGAGAGGAATAGGAAATCTCGCTGACGCGACACTACGCCGAAGAGAGGGCCGTTGGCCAGTATCTGATCGTGCAAGTCGCCTGATCGACAGCATTGTACACAAAATTCACGCCATAACCATGCACACCAGTAAACACGCGGTCTGCGCCCGGTTTCGCTGCGTTGGCGGACAGCCTAAGAAGCTTTTTAGCGGTTTTTTAGTGCGCATACTTCAAAACACTAATTGACTTTTTTGTACACAAAAAGATAATCCAATCGCACACTTTCTGACCCAAAAGTCAGGAACAGGCACCGCCCCGTGAGGCAAAGCACCTCAAAGTCGATCCGCCGCGCAAGGGACCCAGGTAAACCAGCCGGACGAGAGACTCACAACAACACCTGAGAGGTACCTGCTGTGGAAAGCGCTAAACAACAAGAACAAGACAACTACGTTGCCTCCCCTCCCTCCCAAGGTCTGCTGGACAGGATGTTCAAGCTAACCCAGCACGGGACCACCATCAGAACCGAACTGGCCGCGGGTCTGACCACCTTCATCACCATGGCCTACATCATCTTCGTCAACCCGAACATCATGGCTGACGCCGGCATCGACCATGGTGCTGCCTTCGTCGCCACCTGTCTGGCCGCCGCCTTCGGCTGCCTGCTCATGGGCCTGTACGCCAACTGGCCGGTGGGCCTGGCGCCGGGCATGGGCCTCAATGCCTTCTTCACCTACACCGTGGTCAACACCATGGGCTACAGCTGGCAGATCGCCCTCGGCGCGGTGTTCCTGTCCGGCGTGCTGTTCATGGTGCTGACCTTCTCGCGCATTCGCGAATGGCTGCTCAACAGCATCCCACCCAGTTTGCGCTTCGCCATGGGCGCGGGGGTCGGCCTGTTCCTCGGCCTGATCGGCCTGAAGACCGCCGGCATCGTGGTCGCCCACCCGGCCACCCTGGTGCACATCGGTGACCTGACCTCCCCCGGCCCGCTGCTGGCGGCCATCTGCTTCCTGATGATCGCGGTGCTGGAATACCGCCGCGTATTCGGCGGCATCCTGATCAGCATCCTCACCGTCACCCTGATCGGCGTGGGTCTGGGCATCGTCAAGTTCGGCGGCGTGTTCTCCATGCCGCCGAGCCTGGCGCCGACCTTCATGGCCATGGACATCGCCGGCGCATTCAACGTGACCATGGTCAGCGTGATCCTGGCATTCCTCTTCGTGCACATGTTCGACACCGCCGGCACTCTGATGGGCGTCGCCCAGCGCGCGCACCTGGTGAAGGAAGACGGCCGCATCGAGAACCTGTCCAAGGCCATGAAGGCCGATAGCGCCTCCAGCGTCTTCGGTGGCGTGCTCGGCGTACCGCCGGTAACCAGCTACGTGGAAAGCGCCGCAGGCGTGGCCGCAGGCGGCCGTACCGGCCTGACCGCAGTGACCGTGGGCATCCTGTTCATCGCCGCCATGTTCTTCGCCCCGCTGGCCGGCATGATCCCCGCCTACGCCACTGCCGGCGCGCTGATCTACGTGGCCATGCTGATGATGGGCGGCATGGCTCACATCGACTGGGACGAGCACACCGAGACCATCCCGGCGATCGTCACCGTGATCATGATGCCGCTGACCTTCTCGGTCGCCGACGGCATCGCCCTGGGCTTCGTGACCTACGTGGCGATGAAGACCTGCACCGGCCGCCACAAGGACGTTTCGGTGAGCCTGTATGCACTCTGCGCGATCTTTATCGCCAAGTTCATCTTCCTCTAAGCTGCAGCACCGCAAAGGCCCTGTCGTTTCGCGACAGGGCCTTTTTGCATCCGCAGAATTTCACTCGCCTCAGAGCAGCATCCATCCACCTGGATACGTGGCACACCACGCACCAGCACCCTTACACACTCAGCATCTCGTCACACACCTCGGCAATCGCCCGAGGCTGGTGCTTCGCGCCTGCTTATCGAGCGCCATAAAAAAGCCCGCACAAGGCGGGCTGCAATACACCAAAGGAACCTGCGAGCGGCTAGCTGCCGCGGTAAGTCGAGTAACTGTAGGGCGAGATCAGCAGCGGCACGTGGTAGTGATCCTGCTGCTCGTTGATGCCGAAGCGCAGCACCACTACATCGAGGAAGGCCGGCTCGGCCAGTTGCACGCCACGGGCGCGGTAGTAGTCACCGGCATGGAAATGCAGCTGGTAGACGCCCGAACGATAGTCGTCGCCTTGCAGCAACGGCGCATCGCAACGGCCGTCGGCATTGGTCAGGGTCTTGGCCACCAGCTCCAGGCCACCCGCTTCGACGCGGTACAGCTCGATGGTGATATCGCGGCCAGGGCTGCCGTGAGCAGCATCCAGTACATGCGTGGTCAATCGTCCCATGTCGTTCAGGGCGCCAGCGGCGCCTCACCTCCTCTGCTAAAGGTTGTCGTAGCGATCCACCACTCAATGGGGATCGAAGCTGAACATATAGAACAGCATAGCCTCTATTTTGTACACAATTTTTACGCACCAAAACTCCACACCGAATCCTTTATGCAGCGCGGCCATGCCTCAAGAAGGTGCAGCAAGAAGCGATAAGCACGCGGAACAATTATAGAAATAGTGATTTACAGGCTGTCATAGTTTTTGTATACAATTGCTCAAGCCAAACTATCCGGCAGTTTCCGGAACGGCATCCACTCGATGAAGGAACCCTCACGTGAGCGCTGACTATCCTCGTGACCTGATCGGCTACGGCAGCAACATCCCTCACCCGCACTGGCCGGGTGATGCCCGCATCGCCATCTCGTTCGTCCTCAACTACGAGGAAGGCGGCGAGCGCTGTGTCCTGCATGGCGATGGCGAATCCGAGGCCTTCCTCTCCGAGATGGTCGCCGCACAGCCGCTCAAGGGCGAGCGCAACATGAGCATGGAGTCGCTCTACGAATACGGTAGCCGGGCCGGCGTCTGGCGCCTGCTCAAGCTGTTCCAGCGCCACAACATCCCGATGACCATCTTCGCCGTAGCCATGGCCGCCCAGCGTCACCCGGAGGCGATCCGCGCCATGGTCGAGGCCGGCCACGAGATCTGCAGCCACGGTTACCGCTGGATCGACTACCAGTACATGGATGAGGCCCAGGAGCGCGAGCACATGCTCGAGGCCATCCGCATCCTCACTGAGCTCACCGGCGAGCGCCCGCTGGGCTGGTACACCGGCCGTACCGGCCCGAACACCCGCCG
>NZ_JPMY01000031.1 GCF_000761545.1 Pseudomonas sp. ML96
CCCGCTGGGCTGGTACACCGGCCGTACCGGCCCGAACACCCGCCGCATCGTGCGCGAGGAAGGCGGCTTCCTCTACGACAGCGACACCTACGATGACGACCTGCCCTACTGGGACCCGGCCAGCAGCGCCGACAAGCCGCACCTGGTGATCCCCTACACCCTGGACACCAACGACATGCGCTTCACCCAGGTGCAGGGCTTCAACTGCGGCGACGACTTCTACAACTACCTGCAGGACGCCTTCGACACCCTCTACGCCGAAGGTGAAGCCGGTGCCCCGAAGATGCTGTCGATCGGCATGCACTGCCGCCTGCTCGGCCGCCCGGCGCGTATCGCCGCCCTGGCCCGCTTCATCGACTACGTGAAGAGCCACGACAAGGTGTGGTTCGCCCGCCGCGTCGACATCGCACGCCACTGGCATGCCACCCACCCGTTCAAGCAAGAGAGCGTGAAATGAGCCGCTTCCAGACCCTGACCCCGTCGAGCCTGAATCGCGAGGCCTTCGTGGCCACCTTCGCCGACATCTACGAGCACTCGCCCTGGGTCGCCGAAAAAGCCTACGACCTCGGCCTCGATGCCACGGTCGACGATATCGACGGCCTGCACCAGCGCATGGCCGACATCCTGCTCAGTGCCAGCCGCGACCAGCAGCTGGCGCTGATCAACGCTCACCCGGATCTGGCCGGCAAGGCAGCCATCCGCGGCGAGCTCACCGCCTCCTCCACGTCGGAGCAGGCCGGTGCGGGCATCCACGAGTGCACAGCCGAGGAATTCGCCCGTTTCACCGAACTCAACGATGCCTACAAGGCCAAGTTCGGTTTTCCCTTCATCAAGGCGGTGAAAGGCAGCAACCGGCACCAGATCCTGGCGGCCTTCGAGGAGCGTATTCACAACTCCCCGGAGCAGGAATTCGCCACGGCCCTGGCCGAGATCAACAAGATCGCGCTGTTCCGCCTGCAGCCACTCTGACTGCAGACGGCTCCGCCACATTAACCTGATGAATAAGTAGAACCAGCATGCGCACTCTGAAGATCGAAGCGTTGACCAAGGAAGCTTTCGCCCCTTTCGGTGATGTCATCGAAACCGACGGCAGCGACTACTTCATGATCAACAACGGCTCTACCCGCCGCTACCACAAGCTGGCCACGGTCGAGACCGCGCAGCCCGAAGATCGGGCGATCATCAGCATCTTCAGCGCCGAGTCGCTCGAGATGCCGCTACGCATCCGCATGCTGGAACGCCATCCGCAGGGCAGCCAGGCCTTCATCCCGCTGCTCGGCAATCAATTTCTGGTCGTGGTCGCGCCACTTGGCGATGTACCTGTACCGGGTCTGGTCCGTGCCTTCCTCACCAATGGCAGGCAGGGCGTCAATTACCATCGCGGCGTTTGGCACCACCCGGTGCTGACGATCGAAAAGCGGGATGACTTCCTGGTGGTTGATCGCAGTGGTTCCGGCAACAACTGCGACGAGCATTACTTCACCGAGGACGAGCAACTGCTCCTCGACCCCCACCAATAAGAGAAGCCTGACGGGCTGCGTGTAGCCCGCGGGAAAGAGGTAACGATTGTGGAAGCACATCTGACCGAATGGCTGAACCTGGGCATCCGCTGGGTTCACATGATCACCGGCATCGCCTGGATCGGCGCATCCTTCTATTTCGTCTGGCTGGAAAACAACCTCAACCGCAGCAACCCCCGCGAAGGGCTGGCGGGTGACCTCTGGGCCATCCACGGCGGCGGCATCTACCACCTGGAAAAATACAAGCTGGCCCCGCCGAAAATGCCGGAGAACCTGCACTGGTTCAAATGGGAGGCCTACTTCACCTGGATGTCCGGCGTGGCGCTGTTGATGGTGGTCTACTACCTCAACCCCAGCCTGTACCTGATCAAGCCCGGCGTCGAGCTGGCCCCGGCCATGGCCATCGCCATCGGCGTCGGCGCCCTGATCGCCGGCTGGTTCATCTACGACCTGCTGTGCGACTCGCCGCTGGGCAAGACCCCCGCCCTGCTCGGCCTGGTCCTGTTCGTGCTGGTCATCGGCGCGGCCTGGGGCTTCTCCCAGGTGTTCAGTGGCCGTGGTG
Source organism: Pseudomonas sp. ML96 (assembly GCF_000761545.1). Lineage (GTDB taxonomy): Bacteria > Pseudomonadota > Gammaproteobacteria > Pseudomonadales > Pseudomonadaceae > Aquipseudomonas. The sequence continues at coordinate 2,083 of NZ_JPMY01000031.1, forward strand.
CCTACATCCACGTTGGCGCGCTGATCGGCACCATCATGGTCGGCAACGTGTTCCGCATCATCATGCCGGCCCAGCGTGCGCTGGTTAAGGCCATCGAGAACAACACCACGCCCGACCCGCGCCTGCCGGCCAAGGGCCTGCTGCGCTCGCGCCACAACAACTACTTCACCCTGCCGGTGCTGTTCATCATGATCAGCAACCACTTCCCGAGCACCTACGGCAGCCAATACAACTGGCTGATCCTGGCCGGCATCGCCATCGTCGCCGTGTTGATCCGTCACTACTTCAACACCCGCCACGACAGCAACAAGTTCGCCTGGACCCTGCCGGCCGGCGCACTCGGCATGATCTGCCTGGCCTTCATCACCTCGCCGAACTACAAGGCCGCCAGCGCGCCGATCGCCAACGTCACCCCGACTCCCCACGAGGAGAGCGTGGCCGCCGCGCCCAAGGCCGAAGCCACTGAGCCGGTGCAGGTCAACAAGGTCGAGGAAGTCTCCGAAAGCAAGCCCGCCGCCGCAGCCCAGGCGCCAGCCCAAGCCGCTGCAGCCACAGCACCGGCAGCTCCTGCCGCAGCCGCCGCTGGTGCGCCGAAGGTGGACAAGGTGGTCAGCGTGATCCATGAGCGCTGCACCGTGTGCCACTCGGCCAAGCCCACCAGCCCGATGTTCAGTGCCGCACCGGCCGGCGTGATGCTCGACACCGCCCAGGAGATGCAGGCCAACGCCGCGCGTATCCAGGCACAGAGCGTCGCCTCGCAGATCATGCCGCTGGGCAACATGACCCAGATGACCCAGGCCGAGCGCGACCTGATCGGCGCCTGGATCGCCCAGGGCGCGCGCATCGACTGATCTACCACGACGGGCCGCCCTACAGCCTCCCTGGCGGCCCTTCGCTTCGTGCCTGTCGCAAGACAGGCCTTTTTATCCCCCCGCCCCGGGCACTCGATTTATCTGGCTAACCCCAGACGGCCGACTGCACACGCCCGGGGATTTCCCGACCCGCCCTTTGGCGGGTTCTTTTTATCCCTCGCCCTACGCAAGCGACTCTGCGCACCACTCGTCGAGCAGTGGCTGCCTAGGATTTGCCATGCGCGGCAGCGCTCGCCAGAATCTCGCCCCGATTCGGCCCTGGGTGCTGAACACCCTTGGCGAGAGGAGTTGCCGTTGAGCGAACAGACATTGTCCATGCGCCTGGAACGCGTGGCCGCGCATGTACCGGCCGGCGCGCGACTGGCCGATATCGGCTCGGATCACGGCTACCTGCCGGTGGCCTTGGTGAGCCGTGGCGTCATCGCAGCGGCAGTCGCCGGAGAGGTCGCGCAGACACCCTATCGCGCTGCCGAACGCAGCGTGCGCGAGAGCGGCCTGAATGAGCAGATCAGTGTGCGCCTGGCCAACGGCCTTGCGGCAATCGAGCCGGGCGATGCGATCACCGCCATCAGCCTCTGCGGCATGGGCGGCGAGACGATCCGCGACATCCTCGAAAGCGGCAAGGCGCGCCTCAGCGGCCAGGAACGCCTGATCCTGCAGCCCAACGGCGGCGAGCAGCCGCTGCGCCAATGGCTGATGGAAAACGGCTACCGCATCCTCAGCGAAGAAGTGCTGTGGGAGAACCGCTTCGAATACGAAATCATCGTTGCCGAGCGCTGCGGGCCGGTGCGCTACACGGCCGAGGAGCTGTACTTCGGCCCACTGCAAATGCAGGCCCGCAGTCCGGCGTTCCTGGCCAAGTGGCAACGCCTGCTACACCTGAAGCAGCGGACTCTCAACGATCTCGCCCAGGCGCGCCAGGCCGTGCCCGCAGAGAAGCTGCAGGAGATTGACCAGCAGATTCGCTGGATCAGCGAACTGCTGGCCTGAGCTAGCGCGTCTCGTCGGAATCCTTTACCAGCCCGAAAGAGCATCCTCACAATTGCGGCTTGCATTACATACGAATATCCATATATTCGAAAAACCATATGTAATGATTGACCGCCGTGCTGACTCCCACCGATCTGTTCAAGTGCCTCTCCGACGAGACCCGCGCCCGAGCCACGCTGCTGATCGCCGAGCATGGCGAGTTGTGCGTCTGCGAGCTCATGTGCGCGCTGGACGATAGCCAGCCCAAGATCTCCCGCCACCTGGCGCTGATGCGCAGCAGCGGCCTGCTGCTCGATCGCCGCCAGGGCCAGTGGGTCTATTACCGACTCAATCCGGAGCTGCCGGGCTGGGTCACCGAGATTCTCCAGATAACGCTGCACGCCAACGTCGATTGGCTTGCGGACAACACCTCCCGCCTTTGCAACATGGATGGCCGCCCCGTCCGTACCTGCTGCTGATCCCGCCAAGAGTCCACCATGCTGATTGCCGCTGCGGTTTTTCTGTTCACCCTGGTATTGGTCATCTGGCAACCGCGAGGTCTTGGCGTGGGCTGGAGTGCTGCGCTGGGGGCCGTCATCGCCCTCGCCGTCGGCGCGGTATCACTGCACGACATTCCCACCGTGTGGGCCATCGTGTGGAATGCCACTGCGACCTTCATCGCGGTCATCATCATCAGCCTGTTGCTCGATGAGGCCGGTTTCTTCGAGTGGGCCGCCCTGCATGTGGCGCGCTGGGCGAATGGCAGCGGGCCACGCCTGTTCGCCTTCTGCGTGCTGCTGGGCGCCGCCGTCTCCGCGCTGTTTGCCAATGACGGCGCGGCGCTGATCCTCACGCCCATCGTCATCTCGATGCTGCTGGCCCTGCGCTTCTCCGCTGCGACGACGCTGGCCTTCGTCATGGCCGCCGGCTTTATTGCCGACACCGCCAGCTTGCCGCTGGTAGTGTCGAACCTGGTGAACATCGTCTCGGCGGATTACTTCGAGCTGGGCTTTGCCGAATATGCCGCGGTGATGGTGCCGGTCAACCTGGCCAGCGTCGCGGCTACCCTGCTGGTGCTCTACCTGTTCTTCCGCCGCGACATCCCGAGCCGCTACGACCCAGCAGAACTGAAAGCGCCGAGCGCGGCAGTCCGTGATCGCCCGACCTTCATCGTCGGCTGGTGGATGCTGCTGGTACTGCTGGTCGGCCTGTTTGCCCTGGAGCCACTGGGCATCCCGATCAGCGCAGTGGCGGCGGTGTGCGCGGCCATCCTCTTCGCGGTAGCGGCCAAGGGCCACGTGATCTCCACGCGCCGGGTGCTGCGCGAGGCGCCCTGGCAGATCGTGATCTTCTCGCTGGGCATGTATCTGGTGGTTTATGGCCTGAAGAATGCCGGCCTCACGGACGCCCTCACCCAGTTGCTCAACCGTCTCGCCGAACAAGGCCTGTGGGCCGCGGCCCTGGGCACCGGGTTGCTGTCGGCGGCGCTGTCGTCGGTGATGAACAACATGCCAAGCGTGCTGATCGGCGCCCTGTCCATCCAGGCCAGCGACTCCAGCGGCCTCGTCCGCGAGGCGATGATCTACGCCAACATCATCGGCTGCGACCTGGGACCTAAGATCACCCCCATCGGCAGCCTGGCCACCCTGCTCTGGTTGCATGTGCTAGAGCGCAAGGGCATCTGCATCACCTGGGGCTACTACTTCAAGGTCGGCATCCTGCTGACCCTTCCGGTTCTGCTGATCACCCTTTCCGCCTTGGCCCTGCGCCTGACCTTCTGATCGTTGCCCACGGGCACGGGAGCACAGCTATGAGAGTTCTCTTCATGTGTACGGCCAACAGCTGCCGCAGCATCCTCTCCGAAGCCATGTTCAACCACCTGGCACCCGAGGGCTTCGTAGCGGTCAGCGCCGGCAGCTTCCCCAAGGGCCAGGTGCTGCCGCGCAGCCTCACGACCTTGCAGCAGGCCGGCATCTCCATCGAGGGGCTGAGCAGCAAGGGCAACGATGCGTTCGCGGACAATCCTCCGGACATCGTCATCACCGTCTGCGACAAGGCTGCGGGCGAGGCATGCCCGGTGTACTTCGGCCCGGCGCTGAAGGCTCACTGGGGCCTGGAAGATCCGTCCGAGGTGCGTGGCGATGAGAATAAGGTGGACGCGGCCTTCCGCAGCACGCTGGCTCGGATTGAACAACGCTGCCGAGCATTCCTCGCCCTGCCCTTCGAGCGCCTGGATCGCGCGGAACTCCAGCAGGCACTGAACAACATAGGCACCCTGTAACTATCCCGGCCTCACGCCGCTCCTACGCAATACTGTCCCAGTGGCGCAGGTACGTATCGATGATGGCCAGCAATCGCTCGCGGCCAAAGCTGCCTTCATGCCCTGCATGTACCAATTCGATCGGCAGCTCCCGTAACCGCTGCAGCGAGGTGGCGTAGTCACCGATATTGGCGTGGGGAATAGCGTCGAGCAGTTCAGCGTCGTACACCACATCGCCTGAGAACAGGGTGCCCGTGCGGTGTTCGAACAAGGCGATGCTGCCGGGTGAGTGACCAGGCAGATGCAGCACCTCGAAGTGGCGGTCGCCCAGGTCGAGGATGTCCCGATCCGCCAGGTAGCCGGTCGGCACCGCCGGCGGCAATTGCCATAGCTCGGGGTCGAAGCCAGGCGTCGGCAAGGCATCGATCACCAGCCTGTCGCCGCCCAGGTCGGGCATGTACAGCGCAAGCCAGTGGTCGCCATCGATGACCAGGCGGTTATCGCTGTCGGGCTGGATGAAATACGGCGCTTCGGCGGCGTGGCACAGCCTGCATTCGAACTCGTGCAGGCCGCCCATATGGTCGAGGTGACTGTGGGTCGCCACCGCGCTCACCGGCTTGTGGAACAGGTCGCGTGCCGCCTGGCGCAGGCTGCCGACACCCAGACCGGTGTCGATCAGCAGGTCGCGATCACGGCCGGGCACATGCCAGATATTGCAGCGCAGCATGGGGTGCACGTGCGGCTCCCACAGCAGCGTGATGCCATCAGCCAATGTGCGCCTGGCGAACCAGGCGTCCGCTACCTTGAGCGCCATACCGCTACTCCCCGACCTGGGTTCTGAAGCCTGCCCATACCCGAGTACGTTCGCGCAGGGTGCGCGCCGGCAGCGGCTCTTCGCCGAACAGGGTTTGGCGCCGCTCGGCCGAGGGGAACAGCGTTTCATCCTCGCGCAGCTCCGTGGGGAGCCTGTCGATGGAGGCGCGGTTGGCGTTGGCGTAGTACAGCGCATTGGTCATCTCGGCCATCGACTCGGCATCGGTCACGAACTCGATGAACGCCTTCGCCTCCGCGGCATGGGGCGCATCTGCCGGGATCGCCAGGGTGTCGATCCAGGCCAGGGTGCCTTCCCTGGGAATCTGGTAACCGACGGTGAACGGCTTGCCGGCCGCCGTCGCCTGCCCTTTGGCGACCACAGCATCGCCGTTGTAGGTCAGCGCCAGACACAGGTCGCCGTTGGCCAGGTCGTTGCTCTGCTTGCCGAAGGCGATGTAGCGCAGGTTCGGCCGCAGCTGCTCGAGCAGCTGCTTGGCCGCGCCATAGTCGGCGGAGCTCTGGCTGTAGGGGTTCTTGCCGAGGTAATGCAGGGCGATGCTCATGACCTCCTGGGGAGAGTCGATGATGGCAATGCCGCAGTCCTTGAGCTTGCTGGCGTACTCCGGCTTGAACAGCAGGTCGAAGCTGTTGAGCGGTGCGCCGGGAATGCGTTTCTCGACCGCATCCTGGTTGTAGGCCAGGCCGGTGGTGCCCCAGGCGTAGGGCACGGCGTAGAGGTTGCCGGGGTCGACCTGGGCGAGCTGGCCGAGCAATTGCGCATCGTACTGCCCTGCCGCCTTGTACTGCTGCATAGCCGTTGGCTGCAGCGCCTTGGCGCGGATCAGCCGGTCGAGCATGGCCACACCCGGCACCACCACGTCGTAGCCGCTATGGCCGGTCAGCAGCTTCGCCTCGAGGATGTCGGCGCTGTCGAAGCTGTCGTACTTCACCCGGATGCCAGTCTGCTGTTCGAAGCGCGCCAGGGTCTCGGAGGCGATATAGCCCGCCCAGCCATAGACATTGACCGTACGCGCCGCCTCGGCGGCAGCGGCATTGGAAGCAGCCAGCAACAGGCCGGTCGCGCTCAGCACAAATGCGGGAATCGATCTCAGGTTGTTCATCGGCAATGCACCAGTTCAGGAGTGATGGCCGATTCTTCGTGGCAGGCTAAAGCGCAGACAAGCTATATGTTTTAATGAAAAACCATTTAGAAAAACTAAACACATGCCATGCCCACTCCCGCGCTGAACAACCTGCGAGTCTTCGAGTCCGTCGCCCGCCTCGGCCATATGGGTGCAGCGGCTGCCGAGCTGCATATCACTCCGGGCGCCGTGAGCCAGCAGATCAAGAGCCTGCAGTCCTCGCTGGGCGTGGAGCTGTTCAGTCGCCAGGGCCGGCACCTGATCCTCACCCCGGCCGGCCTGTCGCTGCACCGCTCGGTCGCCAAGGGCCTGCAAGAAATCAGCGAAGGGCTCGAACAGGCGATCAGCCAGTCGCATCAAGCCCTGCCGACGACCACCCTGACCATCTCCACCGAGCCGATGTTCGGTGCGGCCTGGCTGGTGCCCAGGCTGATCGACTTCCAGGTGGCCAACCCGCACATCCGCCTGCGCATCATCGCGGCCAGCCACGCCTCGGAAGTGGACTGGAAGAAGGCCGACATCGCCCTGCTATATGCCGCCCCGCCCTGGGAAGGCCTGTGGTGGCGGCCGCTGCGCAACCTGCACATGTTCCCGGTGTGCAGCCCGCAGCTGCTGCAGGGGCCCGATGCGCTGCGCCAGCCCTACGATCTGGTGCACCACCGCCTGCTGCATGAAGACGACGGCACCCTGTGGCGGCGCTGGCTGCTGGAGGCCCGCGTGCCCTACCCCGGCGACGCGGACCTGCATATCGAGAGCTTCAGCATGGCCTTGCAGGCCGCGCGCGACGGCTACGGCGTGGCGCTCTCGGATGAATTCAACTCGCGCCGCGACCTAGACCAGGGACTGCTGGTGCGCCCCTTCGCCCTCGAAGTGCCGGCCGGCCTCGGCTATTTCTGCCTGTGTCCCGAAGAGCAGCGGCACATCCCGGAGGTCGCCCACCTTATCGACTGGTTGTTGACCAGCGCCACCCAGGAAGAATTGCCCAGCGACGCAGCGCCCATGAACAACTCGCCAGCATGAAAAAAGCGGCGCATCTGCGCCGCTTTTTCCTGAAACCGAAGCTCGTCAGTGAGCGTGTTCGGTTCTTCGTTTACGCGGCTTCAAGGCGTGCTCGCCCTCCTCGCCGCCCTCCAGGATCGGCACCTCCTTGCCATCGCAATCGAACAGCTTGCCATCGCGGAAGTAGTCGCCCTCGTTGAGCGCGGCGACGTCCTGATAACGCAGGGTGCGCTCGCTGGCGGCGACGAACACCGACTGCTGGTCGGAGTTGCCGGCGCGCAGGTGGTTGAACAGCAGGTTGAGCAGGATCGCCATGATCGCGGCCGAGCTGATGCCCGAGTGGAAGATGGTTTCGAACCAGGCCGGGAAGTGGTGATAGAAGGTCGGCGCGGCGATCGGGATCATGCCGAAGCCGATCGAGGTGGCGACAATGATCAGGTTCATGTTGTTGCGGTAGTCGACCTGGGCCAGGGTGCGGATGCCGCTGGCCGCGACGGTGCCGAACAGCACCACGCCGGCGCCGCCGAGCACCGCGGTGGGCACCGCGGCGATCAGGCGCCCCATTACCGGCAGCAGGCCGAGGGTAACCAGGATCAGGCCGGCAGTGGCCACCACATAGCGGCTCTTCACGCCGGTCACAGCAACCAAGCCGACGTTCTGCGCGAAGGCACTCTGGGTGAAGGAGCCGAACAGCGGCGCCAGGGCGCTGGAGATCATGTCCGCACGCAGGCCATCGCCCAGGCGCTTGGAGTCGACCTTGGTCTCGATGATCTCGCCGACGGCGAGGATGTCCGCCGAGGTTTCGACCATGGTCACGATGATCACGATCAGCATCGACAGAATGGCGGCCACCTGGAACTCCGGCGGGCCGAAGTGCAGCGGTTGCGGTAGCGCCACCAGCGAGCCTTCGAGCACCTGGGAGAAGTCGGTCATGCCGAAGCCGGCCGCGACCAAAGTGCCGATAACCATGGCCAGCAGGATCGATAGGCGCGAGATGCTGGCACTACCGAGCTTGCTGAGCAGCAGTACGGTGGCCAGGGTGAATGCGGCCAGGCCGATGTTGGCGGTGCTGCCGAAGTCCGGCGCCGAGCTGTTGCCACCCATGGCCCAGCGCGCCGCGACCGGCATCAGGGTCAGGCCGATGGTGGTGATGACGATGCCGGTCACCAGTGGCGGGAAGAACTTGGTGATGCGTGAGAACACCGGCGTGATCAGCAGACCGATCAACGAGGCGGCAATCACCGCACCGAACACGGCGGGAAAGCCTCCTGCACCGTTGCTGCCGATGATGGCGATCATGGTCGCCACACCGGCGAAGGATACGCCCTGCACTAACGGTAGGCGGCAGCCGAAGAACGGCAGGCCCAGGGTCTGCAGCAGGGTGGCGAGACCACCGGCGAACAGCGATGCAGCGATCAGCATGCCGATGTCGGCGGGAGAGAGACCGGCGGCCTGGCCGACGATCAACGGGACGGCGACGATACCGCCGTACATGGTGAGCACATGTTGCAGGCCGTAGGCCAGGTTGGCTCCGATACCGAGGTTTTCGTCTTCTGGACGGGGGGAAGCGGAAGAAGTCATGTTCAGTTGCTCGCGTTTGTTGTTCTGGCGCGTCTCACAACACGTACTGGCGCACAATCAGATCATTTCTGTACACACATTCCATGCCACGTGCATCCCAACGAATGCACGCGGCGTTACAGCCGACGACCTTAGAAGTACACCTTGGCTATCCAGCTGAAGGTGTTCTGGTCGGTGCCGCCGAGGATCTCGTCACCCAGGAAGCTGTCGTCGTCGATGCCGTACTTGTTCTTCCAGTAGTCGTACTCGATACCCACGTAGAGCTGCTTGGCACCCCAGCCCAGGGCCTTGCCCAGGTCGTACTTGATCTGCGGGTTGAAGTGCAGGTTGGCGTGGTAGGTACCGCGGCTGTTCTCGTCGTTGTCCACGACCCAGTCCATGAAACCGTCGATGACCACGTCGGAGTCGCCCACCGGGATGGTGTAGCTCCAGGCCGGGGTGATCTGCCAAACGTCGTCGCCGGGGCGGCTGCCGTCGGTGGTGCGGTTGTAGAAGTTGAGCTGGAAGAAGTCGAAGCCGGGGATGGCCAGGTCGAAGCCCGGGCCGATCAGGTAGGACTCGGTATCGCCCTCGCCGAACTCGTAGGTCATGGCCAGCAGCACGTCGGTGACCGGTCCGAACTGGATCTTCTGGTCGAAGATCTTGCCCACTGACAGGCGCGGCTGGAACTCGCCGTAGTAGGTGTTGCTGCCGACCTGGGAGTCGTCTTCGCCGTTGTAGAAGATCTTGTCGAAGAAGAAGAAGTTGTCGCCGTACTTCCAGCCATCGGCATGCTCGAAGGTCAGGGTCTGCTGGATGTTCGGGTTGACCTTGTAACTCTGGCCGTAGAGGTAGGTCAGGCTGTTGCTCTGCCAGTGCAGCAGACCTTCGGCCGATGCCGGGGCGGCGGCCAGACAGGTGGCGGCGAGCGCCAGGGAATGGGGCAGATAGCGCAGTTGCATGGTGATGTCCTTATTGTTTTGAGGTTGCAGTTGTCCCGTCCACGATCCGACCTCCACGGCGAGCGGCTAGCAGACAGGTGATAGGGAAACGGAGTGGCTCAGCCGACCAGGCGGCTGGCTTGTTGGCACCGCATTGGTGCGACCTGCCGCTGTGCACGGCGCAGCACTGCACCAGGCACGAGCAGCCTGCGTGGCTGGCCGGGCAACGGGCTCAGCATGGCGCGGGCAGCGACAGGGAATAGAGTCGGGACGAGGCCTGGCTGGGCAGCCGGCCACTGGCAGAGAACGGAGCTAGCTCCGTGAAAGACGGATGAACTCATGGGTAAAAGCCTGCCTGTTGTTGTTTTCGGTCGTGGGCTTAATTGGGTGTTTCACGGACACCCATGCGTTACGTCATCGGTAAAGCTTGACTTCAAATTCAGCTTTTATCCGTTATACACCCTGTAAACAGCTCAAACAATATTTTGATACAGGAATGTATACATTTATCCAAACAGCTGTTTACTTGTTCTCACCGCGCTTTTCTTTCTGGCGTTTGAGGAAGTCGACCTTCCATTGCTCCATGCCCAGGTACTCGGAATTCAGGCCGGTTTCCACGCCATGACGCTCCTTGAGTGCCGCGATCTCGCTGGCCTTGGCCTGCAGGAACTGGTCGAAGCGTTTCAGCAGTTGCGCCTGGCGCACACTGGAAAGGTGGAAGCTGCCGCGGCTGTGCGGCAGCGATGGATCGAACACCAGCGCGCCCGGGCGGGTGCGGATGTTGTCCAGGTAGTAGGTCGCCACCACCACGTTGTAGTAGGCGCCCTGCGCCTCATCGCGCATGGCCAGGCGCAGCATCTGCTTGAGGTCGGCGGCGCGCACCAGTTGGGTCTTGCCGGCAGCAATGCGCTCCTGGTAATCGCCGGGAGTCCAACCTTCGACCAGGGCCAGGCGCTGCAAGTGTTCGACGCCCTGCCCCAGCTTGGCCGGCGCCACCAGCACACCGTCCACGTAGCTCACCACCGGCTGGCTGTAGGCGACGCCGGCACCCTGCTTGGCGCCTATGGCCCAGCGCGGGCTGTCCGGGTACTTGAAGTCGACGTTGCCATCGAGCAGTTGCTGCGTCAGCTGGCTGACCGGAAAGGCCTGGTAGCGCAGCTCGATGCCGGCATCGCGGGCGAACAGGTCGAGCACTTCGCGGGCGAAGCCGCGGTACTCGCCCTGCTCGTCCTGCCAGTAGTGCGGTTGAAAGGCTTGTTGCTCGACACCGACCACGTAGGTCTGTGCCAGTGCGCCGTCGGCGCACAACAGGCTGGCGACGAGCCAGCCGAATACCCGAGGTTTCATGACCTTCTCCTTGTTTTCGTTTCGGGTAGGCGCGCGCATGCCCCGCGAGCCAGAAGCCCGCGGAGCAAACGCACAGGGTTATTCGCCGGTGACCAGTTGCCGCGCCAGCTGGTTGTGGCGCTCCAGCACCCGCGGCAGGTCGACGGTAGTGATGCGTCCTTCACTGACCACCACGCGGCCGTTGATCACGCTGGTGTCGACGTGGGTCGGGGTGCAGAACACCAGAGCCGCCAGCGGGTCGTGGTGGGCGCCGGCATAGGCCACGTGGCCGAGGTCGAAGGCCACGAAGTCCGCCACCATGCCCGGCGCCAGGGCACCGATATCGTTGCGGTTGAGCACCTTGGCGCCGCCTAGGGTGGCGATCTCCAGCGCCTCGCGAGCGGTCATCGCATCCGGGCCGAAACCGACTCGTTGCAGCAGCAGCGCCTGGCGTACTTCGCCGATCATGCTGGCGCCATCGTTGGAGGCCGAGCCGTCGACACCCAGGCCGACCGACACGCCGTGGTCGCGCATCTTGCGGATCGGCGCGATGCCCGAGGCCAGGCGCATGTTCGAGCACGGGCAGTGAGCCACGCCGGTGCCGGTGCGGGCGAACAGCTCGATGCCGTGCTGGTCGAGTTGCACGCAGTGGGCGTGCCACACGTCATGGCCGACCCAGCCCAGGTCCTCGGCGTACTCGGCCGGGGTCATGCCGAACTTCTCGCGGCTGTAGGCGATGTCGTTGACGTTCTCGGCCAGGTGGGTGTGCAGCGACACGCCGTAGTTGCGCGCCAGCACCGCCGCTTCGCGCATCAGGTCGCGGCTCACCGAGAACGGCGAGCACGGCGCCACCACCACACGCAGCATCGAGCCGTGCGAGGCGTCGTGGTAATCCTCGATCAGACGCTGCGACTCCTTGAGGATGTCGGCCTCCTTCTCCACCACCGAATCCGGCGGCAGGCCGCCCTGGCTGCGACCGACGCTCATGCTGCCGCGCGCGGCGTGGAAGCGCATGCCGATCTCGCCGGCGGCGTGGATGCTGTCGTCCAGCTTGCAGCCGTTCGGGTAGATGTACAGGTGGTCGCTGGAGGTGGTGCAGCCGGAGAGGATCAGCTCGGCCATGGCGGTCTGCGTCGACACCGAGATCATCTCCGGGGTCAGCCGCGCCCAGATCGGGTAGAGGTTGGTCAGCCAGTTGAACAGCTCGCCATCCTGCGCCGCCGGCACCACGCGGGTCAGGCTCTGGTACATGTGGTGGTGGGTGTTGACCAGGCCGGGAATGACCACCTTGCCAGTCATGTCGAGCACCACGTCGGCGCTCTGCGGCAGTTCATCCGAGGGGCCGACCTGCTTGATCAGGTTGCCCTCGATATACAGGCCACCACGTTTGATCTCGCGGCGCGAGCCATCCATGGTCACCAGCAGTTCGGCGTTCTTTACCAGCAGTGTCTTGGGCATTTGGGAATTCCTTGGCCTAGCAATGGCTTTTGTTTTTAGTCGATAGGAGCGAAACGGAATTCCTGGATTCGAGCGCAGCGGTCCTGGCTAGGCGCCCTGTCGAAGACAGTACGTTGAGTACGGCGAGACAGGGCAACGACGCCAGGGCGAATCCAGGGATTTCGTTCAGCCGCCGGTCATGCTCATGAAGCGGACTACTTGAACCTGCTGGTCCGCCTCGAAGTAATGGCGCTCGGGCTTGAGCCGCAGCGCATCGATCAATGCCGCGCGCAGCCGCTCGCCATCGCCAGGATGGCGACGCATCAGCGCCTTGAGATCGAGCGCGCCCTCGTGGCCGAGGCACAGCACCAGCTTGCCCTCGGCGGTGACCCGTACGCGGTTGCACTCGCCGCAGAAATTGCGGCTGTGCGGCGAGATGAAGCCGACCCGGGTATCGCTGCCGAGCACCTGCCAGTAGCGCGACGGCCCGCCGCTACGGTGGCTGCTGGGCAATAGCTGGAAGCGGCTGGCGACGCGCTCGCGCACCTCGTCGGAGGTACACAGAGTGACCTTGCGCTCGTGGCTGGAGATGCTGCCGAGCGGCATCTCCTCGATGAAACTGATATCCAACCCGCGGGCCACGGCGAACGCCACCAGGTCTTCGACCTCGTCATCGTTGCGGCCTTTCTGCACCACGGTGTTGAGCTTGATGCGGCGGAACCCGGCGGCGCGGGCCGCCTCGATGCCCTGCAGCACCTGGTCGAGGCTGTCGCGCCGGGTGAAGGCGGCGAAGCGCTCGCGCTGCAGGGAATCCAGGCTGACGTTCAGGCGATTCACCCCAGCCTCACGCAGGGCCGGCGCCATATGCGCCAGCTGCGAACCGTTGGTGGTGATGGCCAGGTCTTCCAGCTCGTCACGCGCGCCGAGGCGCGTCAGCAGGGAGAGCAGGTTCTTGCGCACCAGCGGTTCGCCGCCGGTGATACGGATGCGCTTCACCCCCAAGCCGATAAAGGCATCGGCCACGGCATGCAGTTCTTCCAGGGTGAGGATCTGGGCGCGTGGAGCGAAGACCATGTCCTCGCTCATGCAATAGGTGCAGCGAAAGTCGCAGCGGTCGGTGACCGACAATCGCAGGTAGGTGATCCGGCGCCCGAAAGGGTCGATCAGCTGTGGGTCTTGCATGGCTTGAGCCTGTCGCAATACGCAGCGGCGATTACCGCTGTCGTAGGCGCCGAAGAATGGAAACAGAAGTTATTATTTTTGTATACAGGAAATTCATCCAGCACCTTGCTTGAGAGCCCCGCAAAGCCGGTGCTACCATGCCAAACCCTCGCCGGGCGGCCTTCCTGGGCCATGGACGAGTCATTCAAGGAGACCATGTGAGTAGTATTCGCGAGCGCAACAAGGCACTGATCCTGCAAGCCGCGAGCCAGGAATTCGCCGACAAGGGCTTCGCCGCCGCCAAGACCAACGACATCGCTGACAAGGCCGGCCTGCCCAAACCCAACGTCTACTACTACTTCAAGTCCAAGGAAAACCTCTACCGCGAGGTGCTCGAGAGCGTGATCGAGCGGCTCCTCGAGGCCTCCCAGCCGTTCGACGAGGACGGCCATCCCGAGCGCGTCCTGCGCGACTACATCCGCACCAAGATCGCCATTTCCCGCGACCTGCCCTATGCCTCCAAGGTATTCGCCAGCGAGATCATGCATGGCGCACCGCACCTCTCCGCCGAACGCACCGAGCAACTCAACGCCCAGGCGCGCTTCATCATCGGTTGCATCGAGCGCTGGATCAACCAGGGCCTGATGGCCAAGGTCGATGCCAGTCACCTGCTATTCAGCATCTGGGCCGCGACCCAGACCTACGCCGACTTCGACTGGCAGATCTCCATCGTCACCGGCAAGACCAGCCTCAGCGACGCCGACTACGAGGCCGCCGCCGAGACCATCACCCGCCTGGTGCTCAAGGGCTGCGAAGTGCAGCCGATCGCCGGCTGAGGCGACTCAAGCCACGCCCGGATCGGCCTGCAGGCGCATCGCTTCCAGCGCTACCACCGCGCAACGCTCGTCGACATCCGAGGCATCGCCGCTGATGCCAACCGCACCTATCACCTCCCCCAGCTGATCGCGAATCAGCACGCCACCCGGCGCCGGCACCAGGTTGCCGCCCGCCAGGGTATTGGCCGCACCGATAAAGGCCGGGCGCTGCTGGGCGTCGGCGGCGATCAGGCGCGAGCCCTTGCCCAGGGCGATCGCGCCCCACGCCTTACCGATGGCGATCTGCGGACGCAGCATGCTGGCGCCATCTTCACGCTGCAGACAGATCAGATGCCCACCCGCGTCCAGCACGGCCACGGTCAGCGGCGCCGTGCGCAGCTCACGCGCGGTGGTGAACGCCTGGCTGGCGATGCCCAGGGCGGTTTCCAGGTTCAGTTGAGGCATGGTCAAAGCTCCTTGTAGGACGGCGAGGCAGCATGCGACGCCACCGATTACACACATTGAATCTGTATTTTGTATACAATTATACGAGCAGATAAATCACAAAATCGCCACACCTCAATTGAAACGGCCGTTTCAAAACAAAATGCTTTCCTCACCAGCAGCGCTTGACCCTCGTCGAGAGCCGTGAATAGAATCTGCCGCACAACGCTTTGTATACACTTTTACTGGTATAGAGGAACAATAAATGGCCAGAATGAGAGCAATCGAAGCCGCAGTGCTGGTGCTGCGCCGTGAAGGCGTAGACACCGCGTTCGGCATCCCTGGCGCGGCGATCAACCCCTTCTATGCGGCGCTGAAGAAAGTTGGCGGGATCGACCACGTTCTGGCTCGTCACGTCGAAGGCGCCTCGCACATGGCCGAGGGCTACACCCGCACCAATCCGGGCAACATCGGCGTGTGCATCGGCACCTCCGGCCCGGCCGGCACCGACATGGTCACCGGCCTGTACTCGGCCTCTGCCGACTCCATTCCAATCCTTTGCATCACCGGCCAGGCGCCGCGTGCGCGTATGCACAAGGAAGACTTCCAGGCAGTCGACATCACCAGCATCGTCGGACCGGTAACCAAGTGGGCGACCACCGTCATGGAGCCGGGCCAAGTGCCGCGCGCCTTCCAGAAGGCCTTCTACGAGATGCGCAGCGGCCGCCCAGGCCCGGTGCTGATCGACCTGCCGTTCGACGTGCAGATGGCCGAGATCGAGTTCGACATCGACAGCTACGAGCCGCTGCCCCTGGCCAAGCCGAGCGCCACCCGCGCCCAGGCCGAGAAAGCCTTGAACATGCTCAACGCGGCCGAGCGCCCGCTGCTGGTCGCCGGTGGCGGCATCATCAACGCCGATGCCTCGGACAAGCTGGTGGAATTCGCCGAACTGACCGGCGTGCCGGTGATCCCGACCCTGATGGGCTGGGGCACGATCCCCGATGACCACCGCCTGATGGCCGGCATGTGCGGCCTGCAGACCTCGCATCGCTACGGCAACGCCACCCTGCTCGAATCCGACCTGGTGTTCGGCATCGGCAACCGCTGGGCCAACCGCCACACCGGCTCAGTCGAGGTCTACACCGAGGGCCGCAAGTTCATCCACGTGGACATCGAACCGACCCAGATCGGCCGCGTGTTCAATCCGGACCTGGGCATCGTCTCCGACGCTGGTGCCGCACTGGATGCCTTTATCGAAGTGGCCCGCGAGTGGAAAGCCGCCGGCAAGCTGAAGGACCGCAGCGCCTGGGTCGAATCCTGCCGCGAGCGCAAGCGCACCCTGCAGCGCAAGACCCACTTCGACAACGTGCCGGTCAAGCCGCAGCGCGTGTACGAGGAGATGAACGAGGCGTTCGGCAAGGACACCTGCTACGTCAGCACCATCGGCCTGTCGCAGATCGCCGGCGCGCAGTTCCTGCACGTCTACAAGCCACGTCACTGGATCAACTGTGGTCAGGCCGGCCCGCTGGGCTGGACCGTTCCGGCCGCCCTCGGCGTGGTCAAGGCCGATCCGGCGCGCCAGGTGGTGGCGCTGTCGGGTGACTACGACTTCCAGTTCATGATCGAGGAGCTGGCCGTCGGTGCGCAGTTCCACCTGCCGTACATCCACGTGCTGGTGAACAACTCCTACCTGGGCCTGATTCGCCAGGCGCAGCGCGGCTTCGACATGGACTACTGCGTGCAGCTGGCCTTCGAAAACATCAACGCGCCGGAGATCAACGGCTACGGCGTCGACCACGTCGCGGTGGTCGAGGGCCTGGGCTGCAAGGCGATCCGCGTGTTCGACCCGAACGAGCTGCAGAACGCCTTCGCCGAAGCCAAGCGCCTGATGGCCGAGTTCCGCGTGCCGGTGGTGGTCGAGGTGATCCTCGAGCGCGTCACCAACATTTCCATGGGCACCGAGATCAACGCGATCAACGAGTTCGAGGAACTGGCTGCGCGCGGTATCGACGCACCGACCGCCATCTCGCTGCTGGACTGACCCCATACGCCCCTCTCGCGCAGAGGGGCCGTTTCAAGGAGCCGTGACATGCCCCGTTTTGCCGCCAACCTGTCCATGCTGTTCACCGAAGTGGACTTCCTGGAGCGTTTCCCCGCTGCCGCCGAAGCCGGCTTCGGCGGTGTCGAGTATCTCTTCCCCTACGACTTCCCGGCCGAGCAGATCAAGGCTCAGCTGGACGCCAATGCGCTTACACAGGTGCTGTTCAACCTGCCGGCCGGCGATTGGGCCGCCGGTGAGCGCGGCATCGCCTGCAACCCGAGCCGCGTCGAGGAATTCCGCGCCGGCGTGGACAAGGCCATCGCCTACGCCCAGGTGCTGGGTAACAAGCAGATCAACTGCCTGGCCGGTATCCGCCCGCAGGGCTACGACTGCGCCACCGTGCGCCAGACCTTCGTCGACAACCTCAAGTACGCCGCCGGCAAGCTCGAGGCCGCCGGCATCCGCCTGGTCATGGAAATGATCAACACCCGCGACATCCCGGGTTTCTACCTGAACACCACCAAGCAGGCCCTGGAAATCCGCGAGGCCGTAGGCAGCGCCAACCTGTACCTGCAGTACGACATCTACCACATGCAGATCATGGAAGGTGACCTCGCCCGCACCGTGGAAGGCAACCTGGCCGTGATCAACCACGTGCAGCTGGCCGACAACCCGGGCCGCAACGAGCCGGGCACCGGCGAGATCAACTACCGCTTCCTGTTCGAGCATCTGGACCGCATCGGCTACCAGGGCTGGGTCGGCTGCGAATACAAGCCCAAGACCACCACTGCCGCCGGCCTCGGCTGGCTGAAAACCCATAACGCCATCTAACAAGAGGTATTTCACATGGCCAAGATCGGATTCATCGGCACCGGCATCATGGGCAAACCCATGGCGCAGAACCTGCAGAACGCAGGCCACACCCTGTTCTTCTCCGAGCACTTCGAGAAGGCCCCGGCCGAGCTGGTCGGCAGCAACGGCATCGCCCTGGCCAACCCCAAGGAAGTGGCCCAGGAAGCCGAGTTCATCATCGTCATGGTGCCGGACACCCCACAGGTCGAAGACGTGCTGTTCCGCAAGGACGGCATCGCCGAAGGCGTGGGCCCGAACAAGGTGGTGATCGACATGAGCTCGATCTCGCCGACCGCCACCAAGAAATTCGCCGAGAAGGTCAAGGCCACCGGCGCAGCCTACCTGGACGCCCCGGTGTCCGGCGGCGAAGTCGGCGCCAAGGCCGCGACCCTGTCGATCATGGTCGGTGGTTGCCCGAACGCCTTCGAACGCGCCCTGCCGCTGTTCCAGGCCATGGGCAAGAACATCACCCGCGTCGGTGGCAACGGTGATGGCCAGACTGCCAAGGTCGCCAACCAGATCATCGTCGCCCTGAACATCCAGGCCGTCGCCGAAGCCTTGCTGTTCGCCGCCAAGAACGGCGCCGACCCGGCCAAGGTGCGCGAGGCGCTGTCCGGCGGCTTCGCCGGCTCGAAGATTCTCGACGTACACGGCGAGCGCATGATCAAGGGCACCTTCGATCCAGGCTTCCGCATCAGCCTGCACCAGAAGGACCTCAACCTGGCCCTGTCCGGCGCCAAGGAGCTGGGCCTGAACCTGCCCAACACCGCCAACGCGCAACAGGTGTTCAGCACCTGCGCCGCCATCGGTGGCAGCAACTGGGACCACTCCGCGCTGATCAAGGGCCTGGAGCACATGGCGAACTTCAACATTCGCGGTGAGTAAGAACACCCCCTCGCCCATCGGGTGAGGGACGGGGCAGGTCTCGTCAGCCTGCCCTAACACCCTATCGACCTTCCTGGCCTGCGGAGTCACGGCCCAAGGGCCAGGTTGGTCGATTCCACTGCACAGCCGCCGTGCGCGACGGCTGTGCAGTGCAATCGACCGCACCACGACAAGAATCGGCACCCGGAGCCTGACATGACCCTCGACCCACAACGCCTGCTGCGCGACCTGTTCGCCACTGCCATCGCCGCCGCCCATCCCGACCAGGTGCTGGCCGACCACCTGCCCGCCGACCGCAGCGGCAAGGTCATCGTCATCGGCGCCGGCAAGGCTGCCGCGGCCATGGCGGCGGTGATCGAGCGCGAATGGCAGGGCGAGGTCAGCGGCCTGGTGGTGACCCGTTACGAGCACGGCGCCGACTGCCGCAAGATCGAAGTCGTCGAGGCCGCTCACCCGGTGCCGGACGACGCCGGCGAGCGTGTCGCCCGCCGCGTGCTGGAGCTGGTCAGCAACCTCAACGAGAACGACCGGGTGATCTTCCTGCTCTCCGGCGGCGGCTCGTCGCTGCTGGCGCTGCCGGCCGAAGGCATCAGCCTCAAGGACAAGCAGGCGATCAACAAGGCGCTGCTGCGCTCCGGCGCGACCATCGGCGAGATGAACTGCGTGCGCAAGCACCTCTCCGCCATCAAGGGTGGGCGCCTGGCCAAGGCCAGCTGGCCGGCCAGCGTGTACACCTACGCGATCTCCGATGTGCCGGGCGATGAAGCCACGGTGATCGCCTCCGGCCCCACCGTCGGCGACCCGACCACCTCGCTCGAAGCCCTGGCGATCCTCGCCCGCTACGCCATCGACATTCCGGCCAACGTGCGCACCTGGCTGCAGGACCCGCGCTCGGAAACAGTCAAGCCGGGCGACCCGTGCCTGGCGCGCAGCCACTTCCAGATCATCGCCACGCCGCAGCAGTCGCTGGACGCCGCCGCCGCCCGCGCGCGCAAGGCCGGCTTCGAAGCGCTGATCCTCGGCGACCTGGAGGGCGAATCCCGCGAAGTGGCCAAGGTGCACGCCGGCATCGCCCGCCAGGCGCTGCTGCATGGCCAGCCGATCAAGCCGCCCTGCGTGATCCTCTCCGGTGGCGAGACCACCGTGACCGTACGCGGCAATGGCCGTGGCGGGCGCAACGCCGAATTCCTGCTCAGCCTGACCAACAGCCTCAAGGGCCTACCGGGCGTCTACGCCCTGGCCGGCGACACCGACGGCATCGACGGCTCGGAAGACAACGCCGCCGCCATCATGACGCCCTACAGCTTCGCCCGCGCCGGCCTGCAGCAGCTGGATGCCGAGGCCGAACTGGCCAACAACAACGGCTATGGCTACTTCGCCGCCCTCGACGAACTGGTGGTCACCGGCCCGACCCGCACCAACGTCAACGATTTCCGCGCCATTCTCATCCTCGGAAGTAACGAATGATGTACGCCGACAAGAAAGTGAAGATTCTCGCCACGCTCGGTCCAGCCATCCGGGGGGCGGACGATATCCGCGCCCTGGTGGAGTCCGGGGTCAACCTGTTCCGTCTCAACTTCAGCCACGGCGAGCATGCCGACCATGCCATGCGCCATGGTTGGGTGCGCGAGGTCGAGCGCCAGCTGGACACGCCGCTGGGCGTGCTGATGGACCTGCAGGGTCCGAAGCTGCGCGTCGGCCGTTTCGCCGACGGCAAGACCCACCTGTTCAAGGGCCAGGCCTTCCGCCTCGACCTCGACGACACGCCGGGCAACGACGTGCGGGTCAACCTGCCGCATCCGGAGATCATCGCCGCCCTGCAGCCGGGCATGAGCCTACTGCTGGACGACGGCCGCCTGCGCCTGCAGGTGACCAGCAAGCACGCCGACGCCATCGACACCATGGTGATCGCCGGCGGCGAGCTGTCCGACCGCAAGGGCGTCAACGTGCCGGAGGCGGTGCTGCAGCTCTCGCCACTGACCGCCAAGGACCGTCGTGACCTGAGCTTCGGCCTGGAGCTGGGCGTGGACTGGGTCGCCCTGTCCTTCGTCCAGCGCCCCGAGGACATCGTCGAGGCCCGCGCCCTGATCGGCGACAAGGCTGCCCTGCTGGCCAAGATCGAGAAGCCCTCGGCGGTGCAGCACCTGGAAGAGATCGCCCGCCTGTGCGATGCGATCATGGTCGCGCGCGGTGACCTCGGCGTCGAAGTGCCGGCGGAAAACGTGCCGCGCATCCAGAAGGACATCGTGCGCACCTGCCGCCGCCTCGGCCGGCCGGTAGTGGTGGCCACGCAGATGCTCGAATCCATGCGCTTCTCCCCCGCGCCGACCCGCGCCGAGGTCACCGATGTGGCCAACGCAGTGGCCGAAGGCGCCGATGCGGTGATGCTGTCGGCCGAGACAGCCTCTGGCGACTACCCGCTGGAAACCGTGCAGATGATGAGCAAGATCATCCGCCAGGTGGAGAACGGCCCGGACTTCCAGAGCCAGCTCGACGTCAACCGCCCGCAGGCCGAGGCCACGGTGAGCGACGCCATCAGCTGCGCGATTCGCCGCATCAGCGCCATCCTGCCGGTGGCCGCGCTGGTCAACTACACCGAGTCCGGCGCTTCCAGCCTGCGCGCCTCGCGCGAGCGGCCCAAGGCGCCGATCCTCAGCCTCAGCCCGAGCCTGCAGGTGGCCCGCCGCCTGAGCCTGGCCTGGGGCGTGTATTCGGTGGTCAAGGAGCGTCTGCAGGAGGCCGAGCAGGTCACCGGCACCGCTCTGGAAGTGGCGCGCGCGCAAGGTATGGCGCGTAGCGGCGACACTTTGGTGATCACCGCCGGCGTACCGCTGGGCCAGCCCGGCAGCACCAACATGCTGCGCATCGAGCAGCTCGGCTGATGCCATGCCCCTGGCCAGTGGTTTTCGCGCCCTGCTCTGCGCCTTCGCGCAGATCTTCCTGCAGCAACGTCCGGGCTTCGGCCTGGCGGTGCTGCTGGCGCTGCTGATCGGGGCACCCGAACTCCTCGGCGACGCCCTGCTCGGCGCGCTGGCCGGCAACCTGGTGGCGCAACGCCGCGGCTATGACCAGGCCGATATCGATGCCGGCCTGTACGGCTACAACGGCGCGCTGATCGGCCTGCTGCTGAGCCTGAAGCTGGACTGGGCGCCGCTATTGCCCCTGCTGGTGGTCACCCTCGCCGGACTGTCCAGCCTGCTGCTACGGCCCTGGCTGCACGCCGCACGCACACAGCAGTGGCTACCCGCCTACACCCTGCCCTTCGTCCTCTGCGGCTGGGCCCTGCCCTGGCTGGCCGGGCTGCTGGCTATGCCCACCGCACCGGCGGCGGCGCCTGCACTACTGGCTGAACAAGGTTGGTTGGCTGCCATCGAAGCGACCCTGCGCGGCCTTGGTCAGGTGATCTTCCTCAACCATCCGCTCGCCGGCCTCTGCCTGCTGCTCGGCCTGCTGTTGTGCAACAGGCGTAGCGCGGCCTGGGCGCTGGCCGCCGCGGCGCTGCCGGTGGCACTGGCATTGGTGCATGAACAACCGCTGGAGCAGGCTTTCGCCGGCCTGCTGGGCTACAGCCCGGTGCTGGCGGCCATCGCCCTGACGCAGACCTATCGCCGCCCCTGGGCGCCGCTGGCGGGTTTATTGCTGAGCCTGGCCCTGCAGCCCGGCTTCGCCGCGCTGGGCCTGGCACCGCTGACCATGCCCTTCATCCTCGCCTGCTGGCTGGTGGTGGCGAGCACCCAGCTGCTGCGTCGCGCAGCCCTGGAATCGGCGCCGCTCTCGCGCCGCCTGCCCTAAGCCCTGATCTGATCCGAGAGCGTCACTCTGCGATGGTGCGCCCGAGGCCTGCCGGCACGCCGCTGCTGTCGGTCGGCTGCCAGGGGCCATTGGCGCTGCTGGCCCAGTTCCAGCCACGATTCCAGCGGTAGTAGACGCGCTCGCGGTAGTACAGCTTGCTCGCGCCCTGGATCACGTACACGCCCAGAGCCGGGTCCCAGTACGCGTTGCCGCCAGGCGGCGGCGCGTAGCGCGGGTGGCTCTGCTGGCGCGCCGGCTCGCCGCCCTTGGGCGTGACGCCCGGCTGCAGCGCGCAACCGCTCAATGCCAGCAACAGGGCCAGGGACAGCCCCGCGCGGATCACTGCGCCTGCTCCGGGCTGTCGATCAGCAGCGTCTGCGGATCACGAGTGCTGCTGGCGATCGGCCGGCCGCGGCCAACCCACTCACCCTGGGTCGCCACGCCGCTGCGCGAGATGCGCGCGACCAGCTGTACCTCGGGGAAGCTGGAGAGCTTGAGCTGCTCCATCATCGCGTCCTTATCGCTCAGCTCGACCTTAGCCGGCAGATCGGCCACGGTCAGGCGCTTGACCGCCAGCGGCATGGGCGGACCAGACGCGGCGCGGGCGAAGACGAATACCGCATCGCCCGGCTGCACCTTGGCCTTGAGCTCCGGCGCCAAGTCGACGCTGACGCTGATCACCGCCATGGACTTGTTCACCAGTTCCTCGGGCGCCGTCTGGCCGTTGGCCTGCATTTGCTCGCGCGCCTTGTCGATGCCGACCTGGATCGCGCCGCGCGACGGGTCTTCCGCCGGCATCTGCGCCAGCAGGCGCTGCCAGTAGTCGATGGCGTCGTTGAAGCGCTCATCCTCGAAAGCAGCGATGCCGAGCAGGCCGAGGCTAGTCACCTCTGCCGGGTCCAGCTTCAGCGCCTCGTCGGTCAGAGCCTGCAGCTGCGCGGACCACTGTTTGTCGCCGGCGAAGTACAGCGCCTGGGCCCACTGGCCGAGCAGCTCGGGCTGGCGTCCGGCGATACGCACGGCCTGCTCGTAGGCACGAGCCGCCTCGCTGGCGCGCCCTTCGCTCATGTACATGCGCGCGAGGAAGTACCAGGCCTCGGCCGACTCCGGATTGTCCTTCACCGCCTGCTCCAGGCGTGCGGTCATCTGGTCCATGGTCGGCCGTTCCTGCATGGCCGTCAGCTCCTGGCTGGCGCCCCAGTGCCAGTACAGGCCGAAGGCCAGGCCCGGAATAGCCAGGGCGATCAGCAGCGGCAGCGCCTTGCCCAGGCGCTGGCTACGGCCCGCGCCACTGCCTTCGGTATCGGCCAACAGCTCGCGCGCCGCCTCGGCCTGGCCAGCGTCGAACTGCTCGACGGTCAGGGTGCCGGCGTCACGCTGGGCGGTGAGTTCAGCCAGGCGCTCCTGGTACAGGGCGACGTTGAGCGCGGTGCGGTCTTCCTCGGCCTGGGCACGACGGCCACGCAGCACGGGAATCAGCAGGAAAGCCGTGCCGACCAGCAGCAACAGGCCGACGGCGAGCCAGAATTCGATCATCAGTCTTGGGTATCCCGGTTTTCTTTCAGCAGAGCGTCGAGACGCTCACGTTCAGCGGCGCTCAGGGCGGCCCGCTCGGGCGCGGCCTCGACCTTGCGCCGGCGCAGGACCAGCACCACCAGCGCGATGGCACCCAGGCCCAGCAGGCCGAAGGGGCCATACCAGAGCAGCCAGGTGCGGCTGTCCAGCGGCGGCTTGTACATCACGAAGTCGCCGTAGCGCATGACCAGGAAATCGACGATCTCCTTGTCGCTGCGGCCCTCATCGAGCATGCGGAATATCTCGCGACGCAGGTCGGTGGCGATCGGCGCGTTGGAGTCGGCGATGTTCTGGTTCTGGCACTTGGGGCAACGCAGTTCCTCGGTGAGGCTGCGGAAGCGCTCGCGCTCCACCTCGTCCTTGAACTCGTAGGTGTCGATGGCGGCACGGGCCACGCCGATCAGGCTCAGGCCCAGGAGGCAGGCGAGCAGCAGACGCTTCACTGTTTGGCCTCCAGCAGTGCCTGGTAACGCGGCGCCAGCTCCTGACGCCAGACGCGCTCATCGATGGCACCGACGTACTTGTGGCGGATGATGCCCTGGGCGTCGATCAGGAAGGTCTCCGGCGCGCCATACACACCGAGGTCCAGGCCCAGGCTGCCCTTGGCATCGACCAGGGTGAGCTGGTACGGGTCCAGGTAGTCCTGTAGCCACTTGCGCGCGGCCTCGGCGTCATCCTTGTAGTTGACGCCGTAGATCACCACGCCGGCCTTGGCCAGGCTATTCAGCATCTGGTGTTCGGCCTTGCAGGTCGGGCACCAGGTGGCCCAGACGTTGATCAGCGCCGGGCCCTTGAAGTCGGTCTGGGTCAGCAGGCGCTGCGGCTGTTCCAGATCCGGCAGACTGAACGCCGGCAGCGGCTTGTCGATCAGCGCCGACGGCAGCTCCTGCGGGTCGAGGAACAGGCCCTTGTAGAGAAAGGCCGCCATGCCGAGGAACAGCGCCAGCGGCACCAGCAGGATCAGGCGTTTCATACGGCGGCCTCCTTCATGCCCAGCACGTCACGCACACGGGTGCGCACCTTGACCCGGTAGCGCGGGTCGAAGGCCGCCAGCAGGCCACCGAGGCCCATCATCAGGCCACCGAGCCAGATCCAGCGCACGTAGGGCTTGATGTGCACGCGCACAGCCCAGGCACCGTTCTCCAGCGGCTCGCCGAGGGCGACGTAGAGGTCACGGGTGAAACCGGCGGAAATGCCCGCCTCGGTCATCGGCATCTGCTGCACGGTGTACAGGCGCTTCTCCGGATGCAGCACGGCGATCTCCTCGCCATCCTCCAGCACGCGCACGGTGCCCTTGTCCGAAGTGAAGTTGGGGCCTTCGAAGTGCTGCGCGCCCTCGAAGACGAAGCGATAGCCACCCAGCTCCAGCGATTCGCCCGGCGCCAGGCGCAGGTCACGCTCGGCGCTGCCATGGCTGACCAGCACCACGCCGATGGCGCAGGCGGCAATACCGATGTGCGCCAGCTGCATGCCCCAGTAGCTGCTGGACAGGCTGCGGATGCCCTTGAACAGGCCCTTGTGGCGGCACTTGTCGAGTAGGTCACGGACGCCGGCCAGCAGCACCCAGAAGGCCAGTAGGAACACCGCCAGCACGGTCCAGTGGAAATCGCCGAAGGCCCAGCTGGCGAGGAAGCCGAGCACCACGGCGCCGATCAGCACCGGGGTGAGCATGCCGCGCAGCCACTGCACCGGAGTGTCCTTCCAGCGCACCAGCACGCCGACCGCCAGGACCAGCATCAGCAGCGCCATCAGCGGCACGAACAGGGCATTGAAGTAAGGCGGGCCGACCGATAGCTTGGCGCCGGTCAGCGCGTCCAGCACCAATGGATACAGAGTGCCAAGCAGGATCATCGAGGCCGCCACCACCAGCACCAGGTTGTTGGCCAGCAGGAAAGTCTCGCGCGACCACAGGGCGAAGCCGACCTGGCTCTTGACCACCGGCGCACGCAGGGCGAACAGCGCCAGCGAGCTGCCGACCACGATCAGCAGGAACACCAGGATGAACACGCCGCGCTCCGGATCGTTGGCGAAGGCGTGTACCGAAGTCAGCACGCCGGAACGAACCAGGAAGGTGCCGAGCAGGCTCAGGGAGAAGGCGGCGATGGCCAGCAGCACGGTCCAGCTCTTGAACACGCCACGCTTCTCGGTCACGGCCAGTGAGTGGATCAGCGCGGTGCCGACCAGCCAGGGCATGAACGAGGCGTTCTCCACCGGGTCCCAGAACCACCAGCCGCCCCAGCCCAGTTCGTAGTAGGCCCACCAGGAGCCCAGCGCGATACCGACACCGAGGAAGGCCCAGGCGACGATGGTCCACGGTCGCGACCAGCGCGCCCAGGCGGCATCCAGCTTGCCGCCGAGCAGCGCGGCGATGGCGAAGGCGAAAGCCACCGAGAAGCCGACGTAGCCCATGTACAGCATCGGCGGATGCACGATCAGGCCGAAGTCCTGCAGCAGCGGGTTGAGGTCGCGGCCGTCCATGGGGCTGTCCGGCAGCAGGCGCTCGAAGGGGTTGGAGGTGATGATCAGGAACAGCAGGAAGCCGACGCTGATCATGCCCATCACGGCCAGCACGCGGGCCAGCATCACTTCCGGCAGTTGCCGCGAGAAGATCGCCACGGCGAAGGTCCAGCCGCCGAGGATCAGCGCCCACAGCAGCAGCGAGCCCTCGTGCGCGCCCCATACGGCGCTGAACTTGTAGTACCAGGGCAAGGCGCTGTTGGAGTTGCTGGCCACGTAGGCCACGGAGAAGTCGTCAGCCATGAAGGCCCAGGTCAGGCAGGCGAAGGAGAACGCCAGCATGATGAACTGGCCCCAGGCCGCCGGCTGGGCCAGGCCCATCCACTGGCGGTCACCGCGCCAGGCACCGATCAGCGGCAGGGTCGCCTGGACGACGGCCAGGCATAGGGCGAGGATCAGGGCCACATGGCCCAGTTCCGGAATCATCAGCGCCGCGTTCATTGCTTGGCCTCGCCTTCGGCCGGCAGCTTGCCGCTCTCCTTGAGCGCCTTGGTCACTTCCGGTGGCATGTAGTTCTCGTCGTGCTTGGCCAGTACTTCATCGGCGACCAGCACGCCCTCTGCGTTGAGTTTGCCGAGGGCGACGATGCCCTGTTTCTCGCGGAACAGGTCCGGCAGGATCCCGCGGTAGCGGATGGTCACGTTCTTGGCGAAGTCGGTTACCACGAACTCGACGTCCAGCGAGTCGGCGGAGCGCTTCACCGAGCCTTCGGCGACCATGCCGCCGGCGCGGATGCGGGTGTCCTGCGGCGCCTCGCCGTTGGCGATCTGGGTCGGGGTGTAGAACAGGTTGATGTTCTCCTGCAGCGCGCTGAGGGCCAGGCCCACGGCGGCGGAAACACCGACCAGGATGGCCAGGATGATGTACAGACGTTTCTTGCGGACCGCGTTCACTGTTGTTTCTCCCGGCGCAAACGGCGCGCCTCGTCTTGCAGGTAACGTCGGCGCGCGAGGATCGGCAGCGCGACGTTGAGGGCCAGCACCGCCAGGCTGATGCCGTAGGCCGACCACACGTAAGCACCATGGCTACCCATGGCGAGGAATTCGCTGAAAGAGGCGAAACTCATGCCCTGCCCTCCACCAGACGCGCGACTTCGGCACGTACCCAGCTGCTGCGGGCCTCGCGCTTGAGCACTTCGGTGCGCATGCGATAGAGCAGCACGGCGCCGAGGAAGCAGTAGAAGCCGAGTACGCAGAGCAGCAGCGGCAGCCACATCTCGACGTTCATGCTGGCCTTGCCGGTGACCTTGAAGGTGGCCGGCTGGTGCAGGGTGTTCCACCACTCCACCGACTTCTGGATGATCGGGATGTTCACCGCGCCGACCAGTGCCAGCACCGCGCAGGCCTTGGCCGCGCTGTCACGGTTGCTGATCGCGTTGCCCAGGGCGATGACGCCGAAGTAGAGGAACAGCAGGATCAGCATCGAGGTCAGGCGCGCGTCCCATACCCAGTAGGTGCCCCAGGTCGGCTTGCCCCAGATGGCGCCGGTGACCAGCGCGATGAAGCACAGCCAGGCGCCGATAGGCGCAGCCTGCTGCAGGGCCACGTCGGCCAGCTTCATCTTCCACACCAGGCCGACGATGCCGGCCACCGCCATCAGCAGGTAGCAGGACTGGGCGAGGAACGCCGCCGGCACATGGATGTAGATGATTCGGTAGCTGTTGCCCTGGTACTTCTCCGGCGGCGCGAAGGCCAGCCCCCAGACGATACCAACAGCGAGCAGCACGACGGCTGCCGCAACCAGCCACGGCAGCCAGCGACCGCTGCGCTCATAGAACCATTTGGGCGAACCCCACTGGTGAAACCAGGTCCATCTCATCACGGTGACTCTTTAGTTATTCGCCGATGCTGATTTTCAGCCCGGCGCCGATTGCAAAGGGTGTCAGGGTGACCGCCAGAGCGGTCAGGCTGGCCAGCCACAACAGGTGACCGGCCGCCGGCAATCCTTGCAGGGCCGCCTGCAACGCCCCGGTGCCGAGAATCAGCACCGGGATGTACAGCGGCAGTATCAGCAGCGCCAGCAGCAGGCCGCCGCGCTTGAGACCGACGGTCAGCGCAGCGCCTACCGCGCCGAGCAGGCTGAGCACCGGGGTGCCGAGCAGCAGCGAGCCGAGCAGCACTGGCAGGCAGCGCCCCGGCAGGCCGAGCATCAGCGCCAGCAGCGGCGCCAGCAGCACCAGGGCCAGGCCCGAGAACAGCCAGTGTGCCAGCACCTTGGCCAGCACCAGAAGAGGCAGCGGGTGCGACGAAAGGACCCACTGTTCCAGCGAACCGTCCTCGAAATCACTACGGAAAAGCCCGTCCAGCGAGAGCAGCACGGCCAAAAGCGCGGCCACCCAGATCAGCCCGGGCGACAAGGTCTGTAACAGATTGGTCTCGGGGCCGACCGCCAACGGGAACAGGGCGATGACGATGGCGAAGAACACCAGCGGGTTGGCCAGCTCGGCCGGACGACGGAACAGCAGACGCGCCTCGCGGGCCAGCAGGAGGAGGAAGACGCTATTCATGCGGCGCGCTGCCCCAGGTCGAGTACGCGATAGCCGGACGGCACCTGCTGCAGCGTGTGGTGAGTGGTCAGTACGACCAGGCCGCCCTGCTCGCAATGCGCCGCCAGATGCGCCTCCAGCTGCGCCACGCCCTGTTTGTCCAGAGCGGTGAACGGCTCGTCGAGAATCCACAGCGGCGGTGCATCGAGATACAGGCGTGCCAGCGCCACGCGACGCTGCTGGCCGGCGGACAGGGTGTGGCAAGGCACATCCTCGAAACCGCGCAGGCCGACGGCCTCCAGCGCCTGCCAGATCGCCTGGCGATCGGCGGGCCGGTGCAGCGCGCAGAGCCAGGCCAGGTTCTCTTCGGCGGTGAGCAGGCCCTTGATGCCGGCGGCATGACCGATCCACAGCAGGCTGCTGCCCAGCTCGCCGCCCTGGCGGGCCAGCGGCTTGTCGTTGAGCAGCACTTCGCCGGCGGTGGGTTGCATCAGCCCGGAGAGCAGCCGCAACAGGCTGGTCTTGCCACTGCCGTTGGGACCTGCGACCTGCAACAGGGTGCCGCCGCCGAGGTCCAAATCCAGTCCCTCGAATAGCAGACGCCAATCCCGCTCACAGGCGAGGGCAACGGCTTGGAGTCGTGGACTGGTCACTGCATGGCATCCCAGAGGGGTTCAAGTCGGAGGGAGGCTGGCCGCTATACTGTGGCAAGTTGACCGCATAGCCAGCCCGAACGGGGCGGCATTATACATGCCGGACTTCGCCCTCCGAAGCCGGCTTTTTGACAGGGTGTGACCCGGCCATGGCAGAAATCAGCAGTACTCGTCCGCTCCCCGCGACGACGCCGACCACCCGCCCTGCTGCGAACAGCGCCGCCGACCTGGCGGTCAAGCTGCTACAGCCGCTGGAAGGCATGCTCGCCGCGGGCGAAACCGCCAAAGCCGAGGTGCTGGCGGCCAAGGAAACGGCGCAGAGTTTCCAGCTGTTGCTCAAGCTGACTCTCGATAGCGGCAAGCAGACCACTCTCGAAGCCAGCAGCACCCGCCCGCTGGCCCAGGGCACCACCCTGGCCGTCACCGCACTCTCGGAGACCCGCCTGGCCGTGGCCCTGCAGGGTGGCGATACGCGCCTGCTGACCAGCCTGGACCTTGATCAGTTGCCAGTCGGCACCCTGTTGCAGGGCAAAGTCGAATCCCGCGAGCAGATCGCCCAGCTCAAGGCCCAGCAGACCCTGTACCGGGTGGTGGTCAATCTGCTCAATACCTCGCTCTCCGGCAGCAAGCTGAGCGTCGAAACGCCACTGCCGCTACCCATCGGCAGTCTGCTCACCGCCCAGGTCCAGGGCAGCCAGAGTCTCGCCTTCCTGCCCTTGAGCGGGCGCCTGGATCAATTGGTGCTGGGCCAGCAACTGGCCGCGCAACAGGGCCGTCAGGGCTCGCTGGAAGGACTGTTCAAGGGCCTGCAGGGCATGGCCCAGCAGGACGGGCTGCCGAGCGAGCTGCGCACCAGCATCGACAAATTGCTAGGACTGCTACCCGACGGCAAGCAGCTCAGCAGCCCCGACGGCCTGGCCAAGGCCATGGAACAGAGCGGCGTGTTCCTCGAGGCCAAATTGCTCGGCGGCCAATCCCAGCACCTGCCGCAGGACCTCAAGGCCAGCCTGCTACGCCTGGTCGCCCAGCTGCTACCCAATCTGCCGGGCGGCGCGCCCCTCCCAGCCGCCAGCGCTGGCAACGCCCTGGCCCAGGCCCTGCCCTCCTTCGTCCGCAACGCGCTCGGCGCACTCGGCCAGGTCAGCCTGCGCCAGCAGGCGATGAGCTTCCCCCTGCCGTCGCGTCTGCTGCAGTCGATGGATGAAGAAGCGGACCTGGAAACCCTGCTCAAGCTGGCCGCCGCCGCCGTGTCACGTCTGCAGACCCATCAGCTGTCGAGCCTGGCGCAGACCCAGGTGACGCCAGAGGGCAACCTGCTGACAACCTGGCAGTTGGAGCTGCCGATGCGCAACCAGCACGACGTGGTGCCGCTGCAGGTCAAGCTGCAGCGCGAGGAGTCAGGCCCGGAGACCCGCACGGAGCAGAAGGAAACCCTGTGGCGCATCGACCTGGCCTTCGATCTCGACCCGCTGGGGCCGCTGCAGGTCCAGGCGCAGCTGCTGCGTGGCAGCCTGTCCAGCCAGCTATGGGCCGAGCGTGCCGATACCGCGCAACTGATCGACCAGGAGCTGGATAATCTGCGCCAGCGCCTACTCGGCGCCGGCCTCGAAGTTGGCGAGCTGAGCTGCCGCCAGGGCATGCCTCCACAAGGGCCGAAGACGCATCTGGAGCAACGCTGGGTGGACGAGACCGCATGAAGCAGGACAAGGCACCCCGCCAGGCCATCGCCCTCTCCTACAACGGCGCCGACGCTCCCAGCCTGACAGCCAAGGGCGACGACGAATTGGCCGAGGCCATCCTGGCCATCGCCCGCGAATACGAAGTGCCGATCTACGAGAACGCCGAACTGGTACGCCTGCTGGCACGCCTGGAGCTGGGCGACGCGATTCCCGAGCCGCTCTATCGCACCATCGCCGAGATCATCGCCTTCGCCTGGTATCTCAAGGGTAAGCGCCCGGTCGGCTTCAGCGAAGCCCCGACCGAGCGTGACGTCAGTCCGTCCCTGCCGCGGTTGGCTGCCCCTCGAGAATAAATGCAAACAGCTCGCCCTCCTGCCCCTTGCCCTGCGGGAAGTCCAGCAGCTGCCAGGCAAAGTAGCCGGTGCGGAAGTAGTAGACCTGCTGGAAGCCCCAGCCGACGGCGCGGCGCGCAGCCTCGGCACTATGCGGGCAGACCTCGCTGTCGCAATACAGCACGATCGGCATATTGCGCGGCCAATCCGGCCCTGACAGCTCATCGAAACGCTGGTCCAGCGCCAGGTGCAGCGCCCCGTGCACATGCCCCCAGCCCCACTCGCGAGAGGGGCGCACGTCGATGAACAACACGCCGTACTCATAGAGCTGGCGCGCCTGCACGGCATTCACCGTGGTGGCGCCTCTGACCTCCAGTGGAGCCTCACTGGCTCCCACACTTGGCATGACCAGGCACAACAGCAACATCAATGCAAAACGCATGGTGGACCTCCTCGGGAAGTCAGCTCCATGAGTTCAGCTTAGGCAGGCAGAAGCCCCATGCTTGGAACCATTAGGGTCGCGCGGGCGGTGAAACAGAACTTAAGGATGTAAGAGAACGGCTCAAGAACGCTGCTTTTGCGCCATGTGCAGGCGACTGACCAGCTCGGCCTCGGCCTGACTCAGGCCGCAGGAATGCGTCAGATCATCGACGCTGGCGCCCATCCCCGCCAGGCGCGCGGCCTGAGTGAAGGACAGGCTGGAAGGGTCGCGCTGCTCCATCTGGTTGAGCTTGTCCGGCAGCGGCGCAACCACGCGGCGCAGCTCGTGGAGCTCCTCACCCATGCGAATACTGCCGGTGAGGTAGGCATCGAGGCGCCGCGACACTTCCTTGAGTCGTTGATCACGGAGGGCATCGCGCTCCTTCTGCAGCTCGGCTTGCTGGCGCAGCTTCAGCGATAGCTGATAGCAGGCGCCGGCAAGCAGCACACAGAACAGGCCGAGCACGGCCACCGCGATCTCCAACAACATGGGTCAGATGCTCTCCAGCTCGGACCACTCTTCCTCGGACATCATCTTGTCCAGCTCGACCAGGATGAGCAGCTCGCCATTCTTGTTGCAGACGCCCTGAATGAACTTGGCAGACTCGTCGTTGCCGACGTTCGGAGCGGTCTCGACCTCGGATTGGCGCAGATAGACCACCTCGGCAACGCTATCGACCAGGATGCCGACCACCTGCTTGTCCGCCTCGATGATGACGATACGGGTGTTGTCGGTGACCGGCGCCGACGACAGACCGAAGCGCTGGCGGGTGTCGATCACGGTGACCACGTTACCGCGCAGGTTGATGATACCCAGCACATAGGCCGGCGCCCCCGGAACCGGAGCGATCTCGGTGTAGCGCAGCACTTCCTGCACCTGCATCACGTTGATGCCGTAGGTCTCGTTATCCAGCCGGAAGGTCACCCACTGCAGAATCGGATCTTCGGAACCTTGCGCTGACGATTTCTTCATGTCCCTAGCCTCAAGTTCGCGGGTCTGCCCGCTTGTCGTTAACTATAGAGCCCCGTACGAACGGGGCGTTGCATTCAATGCGCGCGGATCGCTCCGTTGCGCGTGGCGCCGCTGGCGATCAGCTCGGCCAGGGCCGAGACATCCAGCAACGCACACATGTGTTCGATCACCGTACCGGCCAGCCAGGGGCGCTGCGAGCGCTGGCTGCGCCATTTGATCTCATCCGGCACTAGGCGGATCGAGCGACTGACCTGATGTACCGCCAGGCCCCATTCGTAGCCCTGCACGGAAATCACGTACTGCAGGCCCTCGCGGAAATCCTCGCGGTAGCGCTCTGGCATCACCCAGCGTGCGGTATCCAGCACTTTCAGGTTGCCCGCCTGACTCGGCAGTATGCCAAGGAACCAGTCCGGCTGGCCGAATAGCGGCGTCAGCTCGGTATCGGTCAGCGGGTAGATGGAACCCAGGCATACCAACGGCACTGCCAGGGTCAGGCCGGCCACATCAAACAGCAGGCATTCGAAGGGTTCGTCGGCCCAGTCCGGGCGGCCGTCGAGGCTGGGGGCGGCGGCAGGCTGCAGCGCCTGCTCTGCCTGCACCACAACCTCGGGCTCGATCTCTGCGACCGGAACCTCGGCCTCGACCTCGACTTCAACCAGCGGCGCCACTTCCGGCAAACGCAGGTCGATGGTCGGCAGCACCTGCGGCTTGGCCTCGGCCAGAGCCAACGGTTTGAGCGCTACTGGCGGAGTTTCCTCGCGACGGGCGTCACGCACCTGCTCCTCGAGCACAGCCGCTTCGAACTCGTCGAAATCGAAGCTCTCCTCCAGTTCGACGGCGGCCTCCTGCAGCAGTGCATCCAGGTAGGACTGCAAGGCCTGCTGAGGGCGAATGGCGGCGGTGGCAGTGCGGCTCATAAAGTGTTCCACGAGAGAGTCTGTACAGACTATCGGCAGGGCTGGCCGATGACTTGAACCTGTCCGTTCAGCATAGCCGGCCCATCAGGCTACCTGAGAGGCTGGTTGCCCCGCCAGCAGGTGTTTGAGCAACGCCCGGTAGGCAATGACCCCACGACTGTTGCCATCGAACTGCGAAGGCGTTCGCCCTGCCCGGCTGGCATCGCGCAGACGGGTATCCACCGGCACGTACGCCTGCCACAGGTGCTCAGGATAAGTATTGCGCAGCACGCGCAGGGTGTTCAGCGAGGCCTGGGTGCGGCGATCAAACAGGGTCGGCACGATGGTGTACGGCAAAGGCTGCTTGCGCGAGCGGTTGACCATGTTGAGGGTGCTGACCATGCGCTCCAGGCCCTTCACGGCCAGGAACTCGGTCTGTACCGGGATCACCAGCTGCTGGCTGGCGGCCAGCGCGTTGACCATCAGCACGCCGAGCAAGGGCGGGCTGTCGATGATCGCGTGGTCGAACTTGTCCCACAGCTGCGCCAGACTTTTGGCGATCACCAACCCCAGACCATTCTGCCCGGGCGACTGGCGCTCTAGGGTGGCAAGCGCGGTACTCGATGGCAGCAGGGAAATACTCTCGTGACTGGTCGGAAGCAACAGGCTGGCCGGCAAGCCTTGCGGCACGCTGCCCTGGTGCAGGAACAGGTCGAAGTTGCTGTGCTCCAGAGTATCCGGGTCGTGGCCGAAATAACTGGTCATCGACCCATGCGGGTCGAGGTCGACCACCACCACGCGCTTGCCAGCATCGGCCAGCAGACCCGCCAGGGCGATGGATGTGGTGGTCTTGCCGACCCCACCTTTTTGATTGGCTACTGCCCAGACTTTCATATTCTTCGTCCTCCCGGCCTGGCCGTCCCCCTGCCGAGAACTGGGTGACGCCTCAGGGTGTGGGCGTCGAAATATTGGCGGGACCGGTCACCGGTGCCGCCTGTGGCTGTGCCGGTGCAGGTTGCGTGCCAGCCCGCTGCAATGCGGCATCGGGTTTGGCATGGCCACTGCCCACACCACTCACACTACGGCGCACATCGAGATTGCGCGACACCACAAGCACCACTCGGCGGTTGCGAGCCCGCCCCTCTGCCGTAGCGTTGTCCGCCACCGGCTGGAATTCGCCATAGCCAACAGCGGCCATGCGCCCGGGATTTACCCCGTCCATCGCCAGCATCCGCACTATGCTGGCCGCCCGCGCCGAGGAAAGTTCCCAGTTACTCGGGTACTGCGCGGTGCTGATCGGCAGGTTGTCGGTAAAACCCTCGACATGCACCGGGTTCTCATAGGGCGCCAATATCTTTGCGACCTTCTCTATCAAAGTGAAGGCCATCTCGTTGGGCACTGCATCGCCGCTAGGGAACAACAGGCTGGAATTCAGTTCGATCTCCACCCACAGCTCGTTGCCGCGCACGGTCAGCTGCTCGTTGGCGATCAGATCGCCGAAGGCGTCGCGCATGCTGGTCGCGATCTGCTGCAGCGGATCATTGGCCGGATCGTCGCTGGAGGTGCTGCTGTTCGGGTTGTCCTCGATCATCGAGCGGTCGGGCTCGGTGGTACGCGGCTTCTCGTCGCCGATGGGGATCGGCTTGATCGCCCGCTCCGGCTCGCTGAATACACCGACCAGGCTCTCCGACAGCACCTTGTACTTGCCCTCGTTGATCGAGGAGATCGAATACATCACCACGAAGAAGGCGAACAGCAGGGTGATGAAGTCCGCGTAGGACACCAGCCAGCGTTCGTGATTCTCGTGTTCTTCGTGGTGGCGCCGCCGGGCCATGTCGGTACCCTACCCCGTCAGTCCATGAAGCCTTGCAGCTTCAGCTCGATGGAGCGCGGGTTCTCGCCCTCGGCAATGGACAGAATGCCCTCCAGCAGCATCTCGCGATAACGCGACTGACGCATGGCAATGGCCTTGAGCTTGTTGCCCACCGGCAGCAGCAACAGGTTGGCGAACGCCACGCCGTAGATGGTGGCAACGAACGCCACGGCAATACCGGCGCCCAGCTTGCTCGGGTCGGCCAGGTTGCCCATCACATGGATCAGACCCATCACCGCACCGATGATGCCGATGGTCGGCGCGTAGCCACCCATGCTCTCGAACACCTTGGCGGCCTGGATATCACGGCCTTCCTGGGTGTAGAGATCGACTTCGAGGATGCTGCGGATGGCTTCCGGCTCGGCGCCATCCACCAGCAGCTGCAGGCCCTTGCGGGCATAGGGATCGGGCTCGCTGTCGGCCACCGGCTCGAGGCCCAGCAGGCCCTCCTTGCGCGCCACCATGCTCCAGCCCACGACGCGACTGATGCCGCCCGCCAGGTCGATACGCGGCGGAAAGACGATCCAGCGCAGGATGGCCAGGGAGCGTTTGAAAACATTGACCGGCGCCTGCAGGAATGCCGCGCCGAGGGTGCCACCAATCACGATCAAGGCCGCCGGCCCGTTGAGCAGGGCTCCAGCATGACCGCCTTCGAGGTAGTTGCCACCGAGGATGGCAACGAAGGCCAGGATGATCCCGATGAGGCTGAGTACATCCATCAGATACAGGCCTCGGCCAAGTGCCGGCCGATTTCATCGAGACCGTACACAGCGTCGGCCAGGTTGGCTTTCACCACCGCCATGGGCATGCCGTAGATGACGCAGCTGGCCTCGTCCTGGGCCCACACCTGGCTGCCGCTCTGCTTGAGCAGGCGCGCGCCTTCGCGACCATCCGCACCCATGCCAGTGAGTACCACCGCCAGCACCTTGTCGTTGAACGACTTGGCTGCCGAGCCGAAAGTGATGTCGACGCAAGGCTTGTAGTTCAGACGCTCGTCGCCGGGCAGGATTTTCACCGCGCCGCGCGGGTCGACCATCATCTGCTTGCCGCCAGGGGCCAGCAGCGCCAGACCGGGGCGCAGCACATCGCCATCCTCGGCCTCTTTGACGGTAATCCGGCAGAGCTTGTCCAGACGCTCGGCGAAGGCCTTGGTGAAGGCCGCCGGCATGTGCTGGATCAATACGATGGGCGCCGGAAAATTGGCCGGTAGCTGGGTCAGTACCCGCTGCAGGGCCACAGGTCCGCCGGTGGACGTGCCGATGGCCACCAGCTTGTACGATTTACGCTTTGGGGCACCACCACTGGCGGCCGGCGCCGCAGGCGCGGTACTCGGCCGGCTGACTGGCGCAGGAGCCGGAGCGGCACTACGCGCAGTCGCCCCCACGCCACCGGCCGCCGGAGACGGGCTGGAGGCTGGGGCGCTGAAGGTGCTGTAACGGCGGTTACTGCGGGCGATGGTATGGACCTTCTCGCACAGCAGCGCCTTGACCTTCTCGGGGTTGCGCGAGATGTCCTCGAAATTCTTCGGCAGGTAATCCACTGCGCCGGCGTCCAGTGCGTCCAGGGTGACGCGGGCGCCTTCGTGGGTCAGCGAGGAGAACATCAGTACCGGCGTCGGACAACGCTGCATGATGTTCCGTACCGCCGTGATGCCGTCCATCATCGGCATCTCGTAGTCCATGGTGATCACGTCCGGCTTGAGCGCCAGCGCCTGATCGATGGCCTCGCGGCCGTTGGTGGCGGTACCGACCACCTGGATATCGGGATCGGCGGAGAGGATTTCCGAGACCCTGCGGCGGAAGAAGCCGGAGTCGTCCACCACCAGGACCTTGACTGCCATAAACACTCCAGAGCGACCGGCAACGCCGGTCGCGATCAATCAGATGCGTCGTGCATAGCGCTTGAGCATGCTCGGCACGTCGAGGATCAGGGCAATGCGCCCGTCACCAGTAATGGTAGCGCCAGACATGCCGGGCGTGCCCTGCAACATCTTGCCGAGTGGCTTGATCACCACTTCTTCCTGGCCAACCAGTTGGTCGACCACGAAGCCGATGCGCTGGCTACCGACAGTAAGGATCACCACATGGCCCTCGCGCTGCTCCTCGCTGGACGCACCGACGACCAGCCAGCGCTTGAGGTAGAACAGCGGCAACGCCTTGTCGCGCACGATCACCACTTCCTGGCCGTCCACCACGTTGGTACGCGACAGGTCGAGGTGGAAGATCTCGTTGACGTTGACCAGCGGGAAAGCGAAGGCCTGGTTGGCCAGCATGACCATCAGCGTCGGCATGATCGCCAGGGTCAGCGGTACCTTGATGATGATCTTCGAGCCCTGGCCCTTGGCCGAGTGCACGTTGATGATGCCGTTGAGCTGGGAGATTTTGGTCTTCACCACGTCCATGCCCACGCCACGGCCGGACACGTCGGAAATCTCGGTCTTGGTCGAGAAGCCTGGGGCGAAGATCAGGTTGTAGCACTCGGTCTCGCTCAGGCGGTCGGCCGCATCCTTGTCCAGCAGGCCCTTCTCCACCGCCTTGGCACGGAGGATTTCCGGGTCCATGCCTTTGCCGTCATCGGAGATCGACAGCAGGATGTGATCGCCCTCCTGCTCGGCGGACAACACCACGCGACCGGCGCGCGCCTTACCGGCAGCCTCGCGCTCGTCGGGGCCCTCGATACCGTGGTCAACCGCATTGCGCACCAAGTGCACCAGCGGGTCGGCCAGTGCCTCGACCAGGTTCTTGTCGAGGTCGGTCTCTTCGCCGACCAGCTCGAGGTTGATCTCTTTCTTCAGGTTGCGCGCCAGGTCGCGAACCAGGCGCGGGAAGCGGCCGAAGACCTTCTTGATCGGCTGCATACGGGTCTTCATGACCGAGGTCTGCAGGTCCGCAGTGACCACATCAAGGTTGGACACGGCCTTGGCCATGGCCTCGTCGCCGCTGTTCAGGCCCAGGCGTACCAGACGGTTACGCACCAGCACCAGCTCGCCGACCATGTTCATGATCTCGTCCAGGCGTGCGGTATCGACCCGTACGGTGGTCTCCGCCTCGCTGGCTGCTGCCGCAGGAGCACCTGCAGCGGCCGGCGCTGGCGCCGCGGCCTTGGCCGGTTCTGCCTTGGCTGCCGGCTTCGCGGCGGGCTTGGCCGCCTCGACTTTCTTCGGCTCGGCCTTCTTGGCTGGCGCGGCGGCGACCGGAGCAGCTACGGCAGCAGGCTCCTCGGCAGGACCGGTGAACTTGCCCTTGCCGTGCAGCTGATCGAGCAGTGCCTCGAATTCGTCATCGGTGATGTCATCGCCACCGCCAGCAGCCGGAGCCGCTGCAGCTGGCTTGGCAGGCGCAGCCGGTTCATCGGCCGGGCCGGTGAACTTGCCCTTGCCGTGCAGTTGATCGAGCAGCGCCTCGAACTCATCGTCAGTGATGTCGTCGCCACCGCCGGCGGCTGGAGCCGCTGCGGCAGGCTTGGCTGCAACAGCAGTAGCTTCTTCCGGGCCACTGAACTTGCCCTTGCCGTGCAACTGGTCGAGCAGCGCCTCGAACTCATCATCGGTGATCTCGTCACCGCCGCCAGCAACCGGCGCCTCTGCTTCGGCCGCCGGCTGATCGCCGATGGCATCGAGCAATTGCTCGAACTCACTGTCGGTGATGTCGTCGCCGGCAGCCGGCGCTTCCGCAACCTCGGGCTCCGGCTCGGTCTCGCCCGCCAGCTCGTCGGCGCTCTCCGGCTCGGCCAGACGCGACAGGGCGGCCAGCAGCTCGGGAGACGCTGGGGTGGGCTCGGTACGCTCGCGCACCTGGCTGAACATCTCGTTGACCGCATCCAACGCCTGCAGGACCACGTCCATCAGCTCGGCGTTAACGCGGCGCTCGCCTTTGCGCAGGATGTCGAAGACGTTTTCCGCGATGTGGCAGCACTCGACCAGCTCGTTGAGCTGGAGGAAGCCCGCGCCACCCTTGACGGTGTGGAAACCACGGAAAATGGCATTGAGCAGGTCCATGTCATCCGGTCGGCTCTCCAGCTCGACCAGTTGCTCGGACAACAACTCTAGAATTTCGCCGGCCTCTACCAGGAAGTCCTGGAGGATTTCTTCATCGGCGTCGAAGCTCATCGGTGCGCTCCAAAGGCTCTGTTAGAGCCCTAAAATCCAAGGCTGGATAGCAGATCGTCGACATCGTCCTGACTGGAAGCGATGTCTTCACGCTTATCGGCATGTATCTGCGGACCTTCACCCTTGGAAGGCTCTTTTTGTTGTTGCTGCTCGGCGCGCAGCGCATCCATGTCATGTTCGATGCCGGCAAAGCGGTCGACCTGACTGGCCATCAGCATCAGTTTGAGCAGGTCGCGCTCGACCTCGGTGACCAGCTGCGTCACGCGCTTGATCACCTGCCCGGTGAGATCCTGGAAGTCCTGCGCCAGCAGAATGTCGTTCAAGTGCCCGGACAGCTTCTGGCTGTCGCGCTCGCTACGGGCGAGGAACAGCTCGATGCGTTTGGCCAGATCGCGGAAGGCATCGGCGCCCATCTCGCGGCGCATGAACTTGCCCCACTCCGCGGAAAGCGTCTTGGCTTCGTCGCCCAGATCGTTGACCAGCGGCGCGCTCTGCTCGACCAGATCCATCGTGCGGTTGGCAGCCTTCTCGGTCATCTGCACCACATAGGACAGACGCTCCGTGGCGTCGGTGATCTGGGAGATTTCCTGGGCGTGCGGGTTGTGCGGATCGAGTTGGAAATTGACGATCGCGTTGTGCAGCTCGCGGGTGAGCTTGCCGACTTCCTGGTACAGGCCATGGTCACGAGCTTTGTTGAGCTCGTGAATCAGGCCAACCGCTTCACCGAAACGCCCTTTTTCCAGGCTCTCGACAAGCTGAGTGGCATGCTGCTTCAGGGTCGATTCGAGTTCGCCCAGATGTGAATCATCGTGTGCCATAGCGCCCTCGCGGCGATCATCAGCCGTTAACCCGTTCGAAGATCTTCTCGATCTTCTCCTTCAGTACCTGGGCGGTGAACGGCTTGACCACGTATCCGTTTACACCGGCCTGGGCGGCTTCGATGATCTGCTCGCGCTTGGCTTCTGCAGTCACCATCAGTACCGGCAGGGTCTTCAGGCGATCGTCGGCACGCACTGCACGCAGCAGGTCGATACCGGTCATGCCGGGCATGTTCCAGTCGGTCACCAGGAAGTCGAAACTACCGCTCTGCAGCATAGGCAGCGCGGTATTACCGTCGTCCGCTTCCGCGGTATTGGTGAACCCCAGATCACGCAGGAGGTTCTTGATGATCCGTCGCATCGTCGAGAAATCGTCAACGATGAGGATTTTCATGTTCTTGTCCAAGTCGACCTCCGTACAGTCCTAAACGCCTCCGGTGGCCCGGAAGCGCCGTAAATCATGAAATCGACCAGCCCGTCAGCTGGCTCGCCACTCACCCAACCGGGCCCGCAAACGCGCGGCGCACTGGCTGTGCAACTGGCTGACCCGGGATTCGCTGACCCCCAGTACCTCGCCGATTTCCTTCAAATTCAGTTCTTCGTCGTAATACAGCGACAGCACCAAGCGCTCGCGTTCCGGCAGATGGGCGATGGCGTCGGCTAGCGCCGCCTGAAATCGCTCGTCTTCCAGGCCATGCAGAGGCCCGCCGTGACTGCTGCTGACATCCTCGTGCAACCCGCCCTGCTCGCCGTCCTGTACCAGGTCGTCGAAACTGAACAGGCGGCTGCCCAGAGTGTCGCCAAGGATGCCGTAGTAATCCTCGAGACTCAATTGGAGTTCGGCCGCAACCTCTTGATCTTTAGCGTCTCTTCCCGTGCGAGCCTCGATTGCACGAATGGCATCGCTGACCATACGGGTGTTGCGGTGAACCGAACGCGGCGCCCAATCGCCCTTGCGCACCTCGTCCAGCATGGCGCCGCGGATGCGGATGCCCGCGTAAGTCTCGAAGCTGGCGCCCTTGCTGCCATCGTATTTTTTTGACGCTTCCAGTAGACCGATCATGCCCGCCTGCATCAGGTCATCGACCTGTACGCTAGCCGGTAGACGCGCCAACAGGTGATAGGCGATGCGCTTGACCAGAGGCGCGTAGCGCTCGATCAACTGGTGCTGGGAATCCTGCGCCTGCGCCTTGTTGTACATGCGAAGTCCACTGGCTGCTGTCATACCGCCGTACCCGCGATCGGCTGCTGCACCAGACGCTCGACGAAGAACTCCAGATGGCCGCGCGGGTTGGCCGGGAGCGGCCACGTGTCGACTTTCTGGGCGATCGCCTTGAACGCCAGTGCGCATTTCGAGCGCGGGAAGGCTTCGTATACCGCGCGCTGTTTCTGCACGGCCTTGCGGACGGACTCGTCGTAGGGGACGGCGCCAACATACTGCAGGGCCACATCAAGAAAACGATCGGTTACCTTGGTCAGCTTAGCAAAGAGATTGCGCCCTTCCTGCGGGCTGTGGGCCATGTTGGCCAGCACACGGAAACGGCTCATACCGTAGTCGCGGTTGAGCAGCTTGATCAGCGCGTAGGCGTCGGTGATCGAGGTCGGCTCGTCGCAGACCACCACCAGCACCTCCTGCGCGGCGCGCACAAAGCTGACCACGCCGTCGCCGATGCCGGCGGCGGTGTCGATGACCAGCACATCGAGGTTGTCGCTGATGTCGCTGAAGGCCTGGATCAGGCCGGCATGCTGCACCGGCGACAGCTGCACCATGCTCTGGGTGCCCGAGGCGGCCGGTACGATGCGGATGCCGCCTGGACCTTGCAGGAGCACGTCCTTGAGGTCGCACTCGCCAGCGATCACGTCGGCCAGGGTGCGTTTGGGGGTCAGGCCGAGCAGGACGTCGACGTTGGCCAGGCCAAGGTCGGCGTCCATCAGCATGACCCGGCGACCGAGGTCGGCCAGGGCCAGCGACAGGTTCACCGACACGTTGGTCTTGCCGACACCGCCCTTGCCGCCAGTGACTGCGATCACCTGTACGGGATGCATACTACCCATGTTCTTCTCTTACCCTTGTCTTGCCTGCTCTGGGCTGGTCGGGCAACTACACCGACCCTTTCCTAACACTAGAACGCCTTGTACGGTGCCGCCTGCCCTATCCTGCGCGACGCGCCGGATGGTGGTACAGGCCGGCGAACATATCCGCCATGGCCTCCTCGCTCGGATCTTCTGGAGTCTGCAGGCTCACGGCGCGACTCACCAGCTGGTGGCTACGCGGCACATGCAGATCGTCCGGAATCTTCGGCCCATCTGCCAGATAGGCTACCGGTAGATGCTGGCTGATAGCCAGCCCCAGCACTTCACCCAGGTTAGCCGCCTCGTCCACCTTGCTCAGGATGCAGCCAGCGAGGCCGCAGATCCGGTAGCTGTGATAGGCGGCCTTGAGCACCTGCGCCTGGCTGGTAGCGGCCAGCACCAGATAGTTCTTCGATTTGACACCACGCGCGGCCAGACTCTCCAACTGCATGCGCAGGGCCGGATCGTTGCCCGGCAGGCCTGCGGTATCGATCAGCACGACCTTCTTGCGTGCCAGCGGAGCCAGCGCCTGGACCAGGGACTGCCCCGGATCGACCTGAGTCACCGACACGTTGAGGATGCGGCCGAGGGTCTTGATCTGCTCCTGGGCACCGATGCGGAAGCTATCCATGCTGACCAGCGCGATGCTCTGCGGGCCGTATTTCAACACATAACGCGCCGCCATCTTGGCCAGCGTGGTGGTTTTGCCCATGCCAG
Source organism: Pseudomonas sp. ML96 (assembly GCF_000761545.1). Classification (GTDB taxonomy): domain Bacteria; phylum Pseudomonadota; class Gammaproteobacteria; order Pseudomonadales; family Pseudomonadaceae; genus Aquipseudomonas. The sequence goes on from NZ_JPMY01000031.1 coordinate 45,571, forward strand.
CCGGGCCGACCAGGGCGATCACACCACCCTCTTCCAGCGGCTCTACCGCCGGAGTCTTGATTGCATGGGCGAGGTGGGCGAGCAGCATGCGCCAGGCCTGACGCGGGTCAGCGACCTTGGCCACGCGCTCCAGCAGGGCCTTGGACAGCTCGGCGGACAGGCCCATGCGCTGCAAGCGACGCCACAGGTTGGCCTGTTGCGGACGGCGATTCTGCAGCTGACCCCAGGCGATGGAACCCAGCTGCACTTCAATCAATTCACGCAGGCCGTGCAGCTCGAAGCGCATGGCATCCAGAGCACGCTGATCGACCGCGGCGGCAGCCGGCTTGGCAGCAGGTTGCGGCGCGACTAGCGGGCGCTGGGCCTTGACCGCAGTGGCCGGCAGCTCAGGGGCGATCAGTGACTCGTTGGCGAACAGCTGGCGATCCTTGCGCTCGTCAGCCACGGCGCGGACGGTCAGCTCGGCCTGGGCGGTGGCGATCTTCGCCTGAGTCTTGCGCAGTTCGGCCTCCAGCGCCGGATTGGGCTGACGCGCCGGTGCGGTCGGCTGGTAATCCAGGGCAGCGGTCAGCTCCACGCCGCCGGCCACGCGGCGGTTGCCGATGATCGAGGCATCGGCGCCCAGTTCATCGCGCACCAGTTTCATGGCGGTACGCATATCGGCGGCGAAGAAGCGTTTGACTTGCATGGCTTAGAACCCTCAGTTCTGGCCGACCGTGGCGACGATCGTGACCTGCTTGTTGTCCGGTATTTCCTGGTAGGCCAGTACATGCATGCTGGGAACGGCGAGTCGCGCAAAACGCGAGAGCATCGCCCGAACCGGGCCAGCCACCAGCAGGATCACTGGCTTGCCGAGCATTTCCTGGCGCTGCGCCGCTTCCACCAGGGAGCGTTGCAGCTTCTCCGCCATGCCAGGCTCGAGGAGGATGCCATCCTCGGAGCCCTGACCGGCCTTCTGCAGGCTATTGAGCAATAACTGTTCCAACCTTGGTTCCAGAGTGATCACAGGCAGCTCCGGCTCTAGTCCCACAATGCTTTGCACGATTGCACGAGAAAGCGCGACACGAACCGCGGCGACCATCGCGGCGGGATCTTGACTCTTTCCGGCGACGTTGGAGATGGCTTCGGCGATGCTGCGGATGTCGCGCACCGGCACCTGCTCGGCCAGCAGGGTCTGCAGCACCTTGAGCAGGGTCGACAGCGAGACCATGCCCGGCACCAGCTCCTCGGCCAGCTTCGGCGAGCTCTTGGCCAGCAGCTGCAGCAGTTGCTGGACTTCCTCGTGGCCAAGCAGCTCATGGGCGTGCTTGTGCAGAACCTGATTGAGGTGCGTGGCGACCACGGTGCTGGCATCCACCACGGTGTAGCCGAGGGACTGCGCTTGATCGCGCTGACTCGGGTCGATCCATACCGCCTCCAGGCCGAACGCCGGATCCTTGGCGGCGATGCCGTTGAGGGTACCGAACACCTGCCCCGGGTTGATCGCCAGCTCGCGCTCCGGATACACCTCGGCCTCGGCCACGCTGACCCCCATCAGGGTCAGGCGATAGGCGTTGGGCAGCAGGTCGAGGTTGTCGCGGATATGTACCGAGGGCATCAGGAAACCCATCTCCTGGGACAGCTTCTTGCGCACACCCTTGATCCGCGCCAGTAGCTGTCCACCCTGATTGCGATCCACCAGCGGAATCAGGCGATAGCCGACCTCCAGACCGACCATGTCCACCGGCGTCACGTCATCCCAGCCCAGCTCCTTGACCTCCTGGGCTTTCTGCGCCGGCAGCAGCTCCTGCTGACGCTTGGTTTCCTGCTCGGCCACCACTTTGACTTGGCGCTGCTTGTGCGCAATCCAGTAGGCCGCGCCAGCAGCCACCAGGCCGAGGCCGATGAAGGGCACGTGCGGCATGCCCGGCACCACCCCCATGGTGATCATGATCGCGGCGGACACGGCCAGGGCCTTGGGCGAAGCGAACATCTGCCGGTTGATTTGCTGGCCCATGTCCTCGGCGGACGAGACGCGGGTCACCATGATGGCGGCGGCGGTGGACAGCAGCAGCGACGGGATCTGCGCCACCAGGCCGTCACCGATGGTCAGCAGGGTGTAGATGCGCCCGGCCTCGGCGAATGCCAGGTCGTGCTGCAGTACGCCGATGGCCATGCCGCCGATCAGGTTGATGAACAGGATCAGCAGACCGGCGACGGCGTCACCGCGCACGAATTTCGAGGCACCGTCCATCGAGCCGTAGAAGTCGGCCTCTTGGGCCACCTCGGCGCGGCGTTTCTTGGCCTCGGCCTGGTCGATCAGGCCGGCGTTGAGGTCGGCGTCGATGGCCATCTGCTTGCCGGGCATGGCATCCAGGGTGAAACGCGCGCTCACCTCGGAGATACGCCCGGCACCCTTGGTGACCACCACGAAGTTGATGATCATCAAGATGGCGAACACCACGGCACCGACCACATAGTTGCCGCCGATCACCACCTCACCGAAGGCCTGGATCACCTTACCCGCGGCGTCATGCCCATCCTGGCCGTGCAACAGCACCACGCGGGTAGAGGCGACGTTCAGCGCCAGACGCAGCAGCGTCGCCGCCAGCAGGACCGTCGGGAATACGGCGAAATCCAGTGGCCGCAACGAGTAGATGGCGACCAGCAGAACCACGATGGACAGGGCGATGCTGAAGGTGAACAGCACGTCGAGCAGGAACGGCGGGATCGGCAGCATGACCATGGCGAGCATGACCAGCAGCAGCAGCGGAATGCCCAGATTGCCGTGGCGCAACCCCGCCAGATTGCTGCGTACATCACCAATGATTTGCGCCCGATCCACTGCCACTTGATTACCCCAGCCAGTTCAATCTTTTGACGCAGAAGGCGCCGTGCGAGGGTCAGAGCAAGAACTCGGCCATGTTTTCCAAGATATTGAAAAACAATGAGTTACACCAAAAACAGGAAACCCGGGCGAGATGTAGCAGTCAGAACTTCTCCAGCCACCTCGGGAGAACCTACCCATGCACCAATGGACCCTAGCCACCCTCCTTCTCGCAGCCGGGGCCGCGCATGCCGCTCCGCTATCCATCCCCCTGAATGCCGTGGATAGCAGCGGCGTCGGCAAGCCGGTTGGCACCGTGAAGGTCGAACAGAGCCGCTACGGCTTGATCTTCACTCCTGCCCTGTCCGGCCTGGCGCCAGGCATCCACGGCTTCCACGTGCACGCCAAACCGGACTGCGCACCGGGCAGCAAGGATGGTCAGCCCTCTGCCGCCGAAATGGCCGGCGGCCACTGGGACCCGGACGGCACCAGCAAGCACGGCACGCCCTGGCAGGACGATGCCCACCGCGGCGACCTGCCGCCACTGTATGTGAACGCCAATGGCAAGGCCGAGCAACCGGTATTGGCGCCACGCCTGAAGAGTCTCGATGAACTGAAGGGCCATGCCCTGATGGTGCACGCGGGCGGCGACAACCACGCCGACCACCCCAAGCCACTCGGCGGTGGCGGTGCACGCGTGGCCTGCGGGGTGATTCGTTAAATGAAGGCTGCGAGCCTCCAGCCCTTATGGAGGCTCGCCGCAAACGTCCTTTCACGATTACTCGTCGCGACGTAGATCCGGCGGAATCGGCAGGTCGGGCAGCGGCCCAGGGCGCTTGCCCTTGCCGGAACGGAACTGCTTGAGCTGGTAGACATAGGCCAGGACCTGCGCCACGGCCAGATACAACCCAGCGGGAATTTCCTGGTCCACTTCGGTGGAATAGAACACTGCCCGCGCCAGGGCCGGCGACTCGAGCAGCGTGACCTTGTGCTCCTGGGCGATCTCGCGAATCTTCAGCGCCAGGAAGTCGCCACCCTTGGCCAGCAGCATCGGCGCATTGCCCTGGGTCGGGTCGTACTTCAAAGCCACGGCGAAGTGCGTCGGGTTGGTGATCACCACGTCGGCCTCGGGCACCTGCTGCATCATCCGCCGCTCGGCCATCTGCCGCTGCAACTGACGGATCTTCGACTTGACCTCGGGCTTGCCCTCCGCGTCCTTGTATTCGTCCTTGACCTCCTGCTTGGTCATCATCAGCTTCTGCTTGGTATCCCAGAGCTGGAACGGCACATCCACCGCAGCGATCAGAATTAGACCGCAGGCCATCCACAGCAGGCTCCAGCCAACCACTTGCATGGCATGCAGAATCGCCGATTCGACCGACTCGTTGGCAATGGCCAAGAGATCGTCCTGATCCGACTTGAGCACCGCCAGGGCCACCAGCAGTATCACCACGAACTTGGCCAGCGCCTTGAGCAACTCCACCAGAGCCTTGGTGGAGAACATACGTTTGAGCCCCTCCCAGGGGTTCATACGACTGAACTTGGGCATCAGCGCCTCACCGGAGAACATCCAGCCGCCCAGAGCAATGGGGCCGATGATGGAGGCGATCAACAGCACGATGAGAAACGGCTGCAACGCCACTAACGCCTCCATTCCAGTGCTGAGCAGGTAGCGAGCCATTGCTCCCTCGTCCTGCAGCACATCGCGCGGCAGGGAGAAATTGCCGCGCATAATGCCCAGCATGGCCCTGCCCATCTGCGCACCGAACATCAGCAATGCCGCTGCGCCGGCGAAGGTCACCGCCAGAGTGCTGAGCTCCTTCGACCGGGCAATCTGGCCTTTCTTGCGCGCCTCTTCCAGGCGCTTGCCAGTAGGTTCCTCGCTCTTGTCCGCGCCGCTTTCGCTCTCAGCCATGCTTGAGCCTCCTCAGCGAACGCGCGCCAGTTCGCGCAGTTGTTGCAAAGCCTCGCTGGTCAGCACCTGGAAGTGCGCGAGGAAGTCGGAAAGCCCTATCCAGAAGATGCACAAGCCCAGCACCAGGGTCAGCGGGAAGCCGATGGAGAAGATGTTCAGCTGCGGCGCCGCACGGGTCATCACACCGAAGGCCAGGTTGATGATCAGCAGTGCGGTGACCACCGGCAGCGCCATCAGCAGGCCGGCGGCAATCACCCAAGTCAGCTTGCCGGCCAGGGTCCAGTAATGGTCGAGCAGCAGCCCCTCACCTACCGGCAGGGTCACGAAACTCTCCGCCAGTACCTCGAACACCACCAGGTGACCGTTCATGGCCAGGAACAGCAAGGTCACCAGCATCAGCAGGAACTGGCCGAGCACTGGCACCGACACACCGTTGGCAGGATCGACCATGGAGGCGAAGCCCAGGCCCATTTGCATGGCGATGATCTGCCCTGCCACAGTGAACAGGTGGAAATACAGTTGCAGCATGAAGCCGAACATCACCCCGATCACTACCTGCTCACCGATCAGCAGCATCGACTGCAGACTGATGGAGTCCACCTGCGGCATGGGCGGCAGGGTCGGTGCCAACACCAGGCAGATGGCCAGCGCCAGGTACAGACGCACCCGCGCCGGAACCAACTGAGTCCCGATGACTGGCATGACCATCAACATGGAGGCGATGCGGAATAGCGGCAGGAGGAATTGGCCCACCCAGCCGCCGATTTGCGCGTTGGTCAGCTCGAGCATCAGCCGATCAACAGCGGAATGTTCTGCACCAGCGTCTGGGTGTACTCCATCAGCTCGCGCACCAGCCAGGGACCGGCCCAGATCAGGGTAAGCAGCATCACCAAAAGGCGCGGGATGAAGCTCAGGGTCTGTTCGTTGATCTGCGTGGCGGCTTGGAACATGGCCACCAGCAGGCCCACCAGCAGGCTCGGCAGCACCATCAAGCCAACGATCAGAGCAGTCAGCCAGAGTGCTTCACGGAACAGGTCGACGGCAACTTCAGGCGTCATCTGAGCGTCCTCTATATCGTGCCGAAACTACTGGCCAGCGTGCCCATGATCAGCGCCCAGCCATCGATCAGGACGAACAGCATGATCTTGAACGGCAGGGAAATGATCAGCGGTGACAGCATCATCATACCCATGGCCATGAGGATACTGGCCACCACCATGTCGATGATCAGGAACGGGATGAAGATCATAAAGCCGATCTGGAACGCGGTCTTCAGCTCGGAAGTGACGAAGGCCGGGATCAGGATGGTCAGCGGCGCCGCTTCGGGGCTGGCGATGTCGGTGCGCTTGGACAGGCGCACGAACAGCTCGAGGTCCGAGGCACGGGTCTGCGCCAGCATGAACTCCTTGATCGGCCCCTCCGCCTTGGTGATCGCCTGTTGCGCTGGTAACTGCTCGTTGAGGTAGGGCTGCAGGGCGTCCTGGTTAATCTTGTCGAACACCGGAGCCATGATGAACATGGTCAAAAACAAGGCCAGCCCGATCAGAATCTGGTTCGACGGGGTGCTTTGCAGCCCCAGCGCCTGGCGCAGAATGGAAAATACGATGATGATCCGGGTGAAGCTGGTCATCAGCATGACGAACGCCGGAATGAAGCTCAGCGCCGTCATGATCAGCAGGATCTGCAGGCTGACCGAGTATTCCTGCTGGCCTTCGGCGTTGGTGCTCAGGGTGATGGCGGGAATCGACAGCGGGTCGTCGGCGCCAAACGCCAGCGGGGCGGCGATGACCAGCAACAGGGTCAGCAGAATGCGCCAGGCGCTCATTCCTTGTGGTCCTTCTGGTCCTTGCCGAGCAGCTCCATCAAGCGCTGGGCGAACTCCGGTGCGGCAGGTTGGGCATCACCGACGCTCACCGGCTCCTTGAGCACGTGCAGTGGAGTGATACGCCCGGCGCTGATGCCCAGCAGGATCTGCTCACCGCCGACCTGTACCAGCAACAGACGATCACGCGGCCCCAGGGCCTGGCTGGATACCAGCTTGATCGCCTGATTGCCGCGCGGACCGATCTGCTGCACCCGGCGCAGCAACCAGGCCAGGGCGAAGATCAGCCCCACCACCAGCAATAGGCCAAGCATCAGCTGGACCAATTGGCCACCAATATCACTACCGGCAACGGGGGCGGTGACCGCCTTGGTCGCGGGCTCGGCCGCCAGCACCGTCAAGGGCGCCAGCAGGAACAGACTGCAGATTGCACGGATCATGGTTCAGCGCAGCTTCTTGATGCGTTCGCTGGGGCTGATCACGTCGGTCAGGCGAATGCCGAACTTCTCGTTGACCACCACCACCTCGCCGTGGGCGATCAGGGTACCGTTGACCAGCACGTCCAGCGGCTCGCCGGCCAGGCGGTCCAGCTCCACCACCGAGCCCTGGTTGAGCTGCAGTAGGTTGCGGATGCTGATCTCGGTGCTGCCCACTTCCATGGAGATGGACACCGGAATGTCGAGGATCACGTCCAGGTTCGGACCGTCCAGCGACACCGGACCGTTGCCCGGCTTGGGCGCCGCACCGAACTCTTCCATGGCCATGCGTGGCGCCGCCGGCGCCGCCGCTGCGCCCTGGTTCATCAGCGCATCGATATCGGCCTGGCCGGCGTCATCGCCTGCCTCGGCAAGGGCCGCGGCCCACTCGTCGGCCAGGGCCTGCTCTTCTGGGCTGGTGCCTTCGTTTTCGTCTGCCATCGCTCTACCTCGGCTGGCTATCCATCTGGTATCTGGAGAGCCGGGAACGCTACCCAGCCAACCACCTAATCTATTTCTGCCTGGCGCAACACCGCGCTTAGCGCAGGCGCTCCACCGGCTCGAGAACTTGCAGGGCCAGGTTGCCCTTGTGGGCGCCCAGCTTGACCTTGAAGGCCGGCACACCGTTGGCGCGCATGATCATCTGCTCCGGCAGCTCCACCGGAATCACGTCGCCGGGCTGCATGTGCAGGATGTCCCGCAGCTTCAGCTCGCGGCGCGCCAGGGTGGCGCCGAGCGGCACGTTGACGTCGAGGATGTCCTCGCGCAGCGCCTTGATCCAGCGCTCGTCCTGGTCGTCCACATCGGACTGGAAACCGGCGTCGAGCATCTCGCGGATCGGCTCGATCATCGAATACGGCATGGTGATGTGCAGGTCTCCGCCACCGCCGTCCAGTTCGATATGGAAGGTCGACACCACCACCACTTCACTCGGGCTGACGATGTTGGCCAGCGCCGGGTTCACTTCCGAGTTGATGTACTCGAAGTTGACGTCCAGCACCGCATGCCAGGCTTCCTTGAGGTCGATGAAGGCCTGGTCGATGACCATGCGCACCACGCGCAGCTCGGTCGGGGTGAACTCGCGGCCTTCGATCTTGGCATGGCGGCCATCGCCGCCGAAGAAGTTGTCCACCAGCTTGAACACCAGCTTGGCGTCGAGGATGAACAGCGCGGTGCCACGCAGCGGCTTCATCTTCACCAGGTTGAGGCTGGTCGGCACGTACAGCGAGTGCACGTATTCGCCGAACTTCATCACCTGCACCCCACCCACCGCCACATCGGCGGAGCGGCGCAGCAGGTTGAACATGCTGATACGCGTGTAACGGGCGAAGCGCTCGTTGATCATTTCCAAGGTCGGCATGCGTCCGCGGACGATGCGATCCTGGCTGGTCAGGTCATAGCTCTTGACGCTGCCAGGCTCGCCAGCGTCCTCGGTCTCGACCAGGCCATCGTCGACACCATGCAACAGCGCGTCGATTTCGTCCTGTGACAGCAGGTCTTGTACGGCCATGGTAGCTCCCGCTACTGCAACACGATGTTGGTGAACAGAACCTGTTCGACCACAGTTTTACCGGTTTCCTTCTGCGCCAGCTCCTGCACCACCGCGGTGGCCTGGCTGCGCAGCATCTCCTTGCCGACCGGCGTCATCAGCGCGCCGAAGTCCTGACCGGAGAACAGCATGACCAGGCGATTGCGGATCAGCGGCATATGCACTTTGAGCGCATCCAGTTCAGCCTGGTTGCGCGCCATCAGCGCCACGCTGACCTGCATGTAGCGCTGCCGGCCCTGGAACTTGTAGTTGGCGATGAAGGCCGGGGCGATGGCCTCGTACAACGCCGGCTGCTTGACCGGCGCCGCAGCCTCGCTGCTGACCTCTTCCGCCGGTTTCTCCTCTGCACCGCCCTTGTCCTTGCCGAGGAAGAACAGGGTCGCGCCCACCGAGCCACCGACTGCTAGCAGCAGTATGACGACGATCAGGATGATGAGTTTGAGCTTGCCCTTGCCGCCGGCTTTTTCGCCGCCATCGGCCGCCGGGGGTTTGGGAGCCTGTTTCTTTGCCATGCCAGAAATCCGTCGCTTTTCGGTGTTTTGTCCACAGTCAAGGGCTTAGGAGCAAGTGTTATGCCACCTTGTAAACAAGATAGCCCCTCCTGTGCACCCCGACACAGGCTGCCGATATACCAAGGCAACGACCGCCTGTCACCCGAAAACGACTGCGCCCGGTGCTTTTATCAGTACCAGGCGCAGCTTCTTGCACAGCCAGCGAACCGGCGTCAGGCGTAGTAGTCCACCAAACCACGCGGCGCAGCACCGCCGGATGAGGTGCGGATCTCGCTGACACCGCTGAGCACTTCTTCATCGCCAGAGCCGCCCATACCGCGGCCGCCGGAGCGCCGCTGCCCCTCCTCGCCGCCACCCTGGGAGCTGCGCGCCATGGACTGGTCGGAGACGTTCACGTCCAGCTGGTTCATGCCTTGCTGGGCGAACAGCTCGCGCAGCCGGTGCGCCTGGCCTTCCAGCTGGTCACGCACGTTGGCGTTGGCACTGACGAAGGTGACCTGGGCGGCCTGGTCCTTGTTCAGCTCGATACGCACTTCCAGCCGCCCCAGCTCGGCCGGGTCCAGCTGGATCTCGGCGGACTTGAGGTTCTGGCTCGACAGCCACATCACCTTGTCGACCACCGCCTCGCTCATACCGGGATGGCCGACCTGTACCGGCTGGCCGGGCACCAGCGGCAAGCGCTGGGCGGCATTGGTCTGCTGGTTGATGGCCTGGCTCAATGCGCTGAGCTTGTTGGCGAACGCTTCGGCGCGGGCATCGCTCTGCCCTTCGCGGACGCTGGTGGTGCTGTCCAGGCCCTCGGCGAGCAATTCGCTCTCCACACCTTCGGCGGGCACCTCCTCACTGGGCTTGGCATCACTGGAGAACGCGGCCATGGCATTGGCGAAGCCCTGGCTGGCATTCGCCGATTTCTCCGCTGCCACCGCGCCTGGGCTCAGTTGCTGCTGGGTTGCGGCCTGGCCCTGAACTTCCGCATCCAGGGCCAGCTTCGCCCCTGGCAGCCCGGCGAACAGGTCCACTTCAGGCTCCTGGCCGGCTTCCGCGGACGCGGCAGTCGCCACATTGCTGTTGAGCAACATGCTGGCCTGGAGCAATGGGTCGACCTCGCCGCCTTCCGCATCAACCTCAGCAGTCAAGGCAGGATCGACGGTCTCTGCCGTCGGCAACTGGCCGGTCATGGCCATCAGCAGGAGAGGATCGACACCCTCCTCACTCGCATCGGCCGTTTCATCCGGCAAGCCCTTGCCGCTTTCGGCAACCGCGGGCTCTTCGGCGGCAGCGTCGGCCTTCGGCTCGCCGGCCGTCTTGGCGTCGGCCGAGCGCTCCTCGGCAGCCTTGGCGCTGGCTTCCTTGCGCTCAGCAGACTTGGCCTGGCGCTCCTTGGCGTACACCTCAGCAAAGCTGGAAGCCTCGCTATTGCTGGGCTCCGGCGTATTAGCCGGGGCCTTGGCAGGAGCAGCCTTTGGCCGTACTTCAGGCGCAGACTGGAGCAGGAAATCGGGTGCAACGGACATGGGTACTCTCCGTTAGTGATGGATCGTACCGGGGATAGAGCAAGGGCCGGGCCAACTTTGCCAATGGCCCATTACGCGCTCAGCTGTAACGCTGGCGCTCGGACTTGAGCAGGATGCGCACGATGGCGAATTCGCGGCCGATCTGCTCGATCAAGACCGGCGCTTCCTCCAGCCGCTCGCGCCGGGCGGCCTCCTCCAGCTGCTTGCACAGCCCGGCCAGCAGCGGCGCGCCCATGTTGCTGCAGCTGCCCTTGAAGCTATGCGCAGCCAGGCGCAGTGCCTGCGGGTCGCCGGCGATCATGGCCTCGTGGATGTGGCGCTGGCGCTCTTCCGAGTCGACGACGAACGTATCCAGCAGCACGGGGTACTCCTCCCCCATGACATCCAGCAGGGAAGCCAACACGTTCTGGTCGAGGTGGATATCGGACACCGGCTCACTCCATGATCGGGGAAGCGGTGATTATGCCTGAGATCAATCGCGTATTGGCCATGCGCCATCAGCGCTGGTCGCCCTGATCAGGCCGACCAGCGGAACTCCACCACAGCGCCGCGCCCATCGGGTGACCACTGGCACTGATCGGTCAGTTGGCGAATCAGGCGCAAGCCTCGGCCACTGAGGCATTCGCTGCCCTGCTGCCTAGCCATGGCCCGTGCTACGTCGAAGCCCGCGCCACTGTCCTGCACGCGGATGCGCAGGCAGCCACCGGCGGCCTCCGGCAGCAGCTCCAGGTCGAAGCGCACGAAGCCATCGCTCAGGGCCTGCAAGCGCTGAGCACGCTCGCGGTAGTACTGCGCGAAGCCCTGGGCATCCGACTTGAGTCCCGAGTCCAGCCCCAGCACGCCGTGCTCCAGGGCATTGGAATACAGCTCGGCCATCACCGTGTAGAGCGCCCCGCCCTGCGCGCGCAGGCCGCGCACCTCCATTAGCAGTTGGAGCAGGAACGGCAGCGGATTGAAGCGCTTGAGCGCCGCCGCGCGGAACTCGAAGCCGGCCGACCAGTCCAGCGGGCTGCTCTGACCACTGTCGGAAAACGCCAACGGTGGCCGAGCCAGCGCGCCGTCGTCGACCATGCTCAGCTCGATCATGCTGACGTCGTCCTGCGCCTCACCGCGGAAGGCCACCAGGGCCGACTGAATCTCGGCGAACAGACGCTCGGGCGCATGCTTGGCGGCAAATACCTGCAGCAGGCGTTCCTCGCCAAACAGCTGATCCGCCGCATCGAGGGTCTCCAGCACGCCATCGGTCAGCAGGAAGATGCGGTCACCCAGCTGCAGCGGATGCACCTCATAGGACTCGTTGAACGACGCCGGGTCCAGCACCCCCAGCGGTAGATGACGCGACACCAGCGGCACCCGCTCGCCACTCGCCGCGCGTAGCAGGTGGCCGTCTGGCAGGCCGCCGTTCCACACTTCCACCACGCGGCGCTGGAAGCTCAGGTTGAGCATGGTGGCGCAGCAGAACACGCCCACGGGCAGGATGCGCTTGAGCTTGGCGTTCATCTCGCGAAGGATTTCCGCCATGGAGAAGCCCTTGGCGGTCATGCCGTAGAACACCTCGGCCAGCGGCATGGCACCAATCGCCGCCGGCAGACCATGGCCGGTGAAGTCGCCGAGCAGCACATGCATGCCGCCGGAAGGCTTGAACGCGGCCAGCAGCAGGTCACCGTTGAACAGGGCGAAGGGCGATTGCAGGTAGCGGATATTGGCAGCGCTCAGGCAGCCGGAATGCGCCACCTTGTCGAACACCGCCTTGGCCACGCGCTGCTCGGTGAGCAGGTGCTCGTTGTGCTTGGCGATCAGGTCGCGCTGCTGCAGCACCGTCTGCTGCAGGCGGCGCAGGCGATCCATGGCGCTGATCTTGGCCTGCAGGATGATCTGGTTGTAGGGCTTGGCGAGGAAGTCGTCGCCGACCTCCAGGCAGCGCACCAGCGCCTCGTTCTCGGTCAGCGAGGTGAGGAAGATGATCGGCACCAGCGCCTCGCCAGAAATCTCCTTGATCCGCCGCGCAGCCTCGAAGCCGTCCATCACCGGCATCATGGCATCCATCAGCACCAGCTGCGGATGCTCCTGCTCGAACAGCGCCACCGCCTCCAGGCCATTACTCGCGGTGAGCACCCGGTGGCCCTGGCGGCTGACGATGGTGGACAGCAGCATGCGGTCCGCCGCGCTGTCCTCGGCGATCAGAATGGACAGGCGGTTGGGCATGGCGATCAGCCGATCTGGAACAGCTGTTCGAAGTTGGAGATGGAGAGGATCTTGCGCACGTCGGGGTTGCAGTTGACCAGGCTGATGCGCGCGTGGTCGCCGCCGGCATGGTCACGCAGCAGCAGAAGCATGCCGAGTGCAGAACTGTCCAGGTAGGTGGCCCCCTTGAGATCCACCACATAGCGCTTGGGAGTAGCGCTCACTCGCTCGTAGGCATCACGAAATTCCTGGTGCGCGGAAAAGTCGAAGCGACCCTGGATCTGAATGGTCAGCTCCTGTCCGTCGCCCGAGGGCAGCGCGGTGATAGCCATGTAGCACTCCTTGTTGGTTCTTTGTGCAGAAAGAAGATTTAGCACCCGCCGATGACGGCGGCAACCGCGATCAGCCCTGATCGCGCTGAGGTAAACGCTGCGCAAGCTCGTCGAGCAGCTTCTGCTCGCGCCTGTCCTCGGCGGCACGCGCCTCGTCCAGATAGCGTTGCACCAGCTTACGCAAGCCTTCGACTCGAGCATAGCGCTGCTGCCAGAGAGCCCGAGCCTTCTCAAGATTCTGCCGGTGCCAGTTGATGCTTTGTAGTTGTTGGCCGATGGCCGTTTCCAGCTGGCTGAGAAAGCGCTGGTAGTTCATCAACCACTGGCCGGAAACGCCCTTGCTGCCCTCGGTGATCCACTGCTGCTGGTAGTCACCACGATAGCGCTCCAGCTCGCCCAGTTGGGCCTCGGCCTTGGCCAAAAGGCCCTGCATGTGCGCCATCTGCCGGGCAGCTTCGCGCTCGGCGCGCTCGGCCATTTCCACCACCGGCGCCAGGCGCGCGGCACGACTGTTGGCCATCTATCAGGCCTGCGCCTGCGGATTGAACACCTGCGCCAGTTGGCCGACGCTGTCGTTCATGGACACGCTCTCGCCCAGGCTCTGGCGCAAGTAGCGGGCCATGGCGGGCTGGCGCGCAATGGCCAGGTCGGTGTCAGGGTCACCGCCGGCGACATAGGCGCCGACGCTGATCAGATCGCGGCTCTGCTGATAGCGCGACCACAGCTGCTTGAAGCGCTGGGCCAGCTTGAGGTGCTCGGGGCTGACCACCTGCGGCATGACCCGGCTGATCGAGGCCTCGATGTCGATGGCCGGATAGTGCCCCTCTTCGGCCAGGCGCCGCGACAGCACGAAGTGGCCATCGAGCACGCCGCGCGCGGCGTCGGCGATCGGGTCCTGCTGGTCGTCGCCCTCGGAGAGCACGGTGTAGAAGGCGGTGATCGAGCCACCACCCTCCTCGGCATTGCCGGCACGCTCCACCAGCTTGGGCAGTCTGGCGAATACCGAAGGCGGATAGCCCTTGGTCGCCGGCGGCTCGCCAATGGCCAGGGCGATCTCGCGCTGGGCCTGGGCGTAGCGGGTCAGCGAATCCATCAGCAACAGGACGTTCTTGCCCTTGTCGCGGAAATATTCGGCGATGCGCGTGCAGTACTGCGCGGCGCGCAGGCGCATCAGCGGCGCCTCGTCCGCCGGCGAGGCGACCACCACGGAGCGCTTGAGGCCCTCCTCGCCGAGGATCTCGTCGATGAACTCCTTGACCTCGCGGCCCCGTTCGCCGATCAGCCCGACCACGATGATTTCCGCCTCGGTGAAGCGCGTCATCATGCCCAGCAGCACCGACTTACCGACGCCGGTACCGGCGAACAGGCCCAGGCGCTGACCACGCCCCACGGTGAGCAGGCCGTTGATCGAGCGGATGCCGACATCCAGCGGCTCGCTGATCGGGTTGCGGTTGAGCGGGTTGATGGTCGGACCATCCATCGGCACCCAGTCCTCGGCCTTCATCCCGCCTTTGCCGTCCAGGGCGCGGCCAGCGCCGTCCAGCACGCGGCCGAGCATGGACATGCCCATGGGCAGGCGGCCGGTGTCCGGCAACGGCACCACGCGGGCGCCAGGGGCGATGCCGGCCAGGCTGCCGACCGGCATCAGGTAGATCTTGCCGGTGGCGAAGCCCATGACTTCGGCCTCCACCTGCACCGGGTGATAGCTGTCGTCGTTGATCACCAGGCAGCGGCTGCCCAGGGCGGCGCGCAGGCCCTCGGCCTCCAGGGTCAGGCCGACCATGCGCAGCAGGCGCCCTTCCACCACCGGTTGGGTCGGCAGCTCGACAGCCTCGCTGTAGCCAGCCAGGCGCTTGGCGAAACTGATGCGCTCAAGGCGCATCGGGGGACTCCAGATCGACCTGGATATCGGACTCTGGCGGGTTGCTCACCTGCGCCCGCTGCTGCTCGAACAGCTGCTTGAGGGCCATGGCCATACGCGTCTCGACGCTGGCATCGATGCGGCTGTGCTCGCTCTCGACCCGGCAGCCGCCAGGCTGCAGGGACTCGTCCTCGAGGATGCGCCAGGTCTCTTCGTGGCGCTCGCGCAGGGCTTTGACCAGCTCGAAGTCCTGCGGGTGAATGTGAATACGCACGTTGCTGGCGCCCATGGGCAGCAGCTTCAGCGCCTCGCGCAGCACGTGGCGAATCTGGCTGGAATCAGTGGCCAGCTCGCGCTGGATCACCTGCCGGGTCATCTGGCTGACCAGGTTGACCAGAGCCTTCTCCAGCTCCTGATCCTGCTCGGCGATGGGCTCCAGCAGATGCGCCATGACCTGTTCCAGCTGGGCGATCTTGTCAGCCAGGGCAAGGTCCGCCTCCTGCTTGGCCTTCAGCTGGCCGGCGCGGAAGCCGTCTTTCTCGCCGGTGGCGAAGCCCTCGTTGTAGGCGTCCTGGCGGATCGCTTCGAGCTCGTCCAGCGTCAGCGGCTTGACGTCCTCGACTGCGACCTCCTCGACCTGCGGCTGCTCGGGCGCTTCGGCCTCGACCACAGGCTCCGGCTCGGGCTCGGCCGGCGTCTCGACTTCGGGGTCGAAGCTAGGCAGCGACCAGCGGTCGAACCCCGCCACGTCCTTGGCGCGAATCAGCTCGCTCTGTGCATCCTTGGGCGCCATGGCTTAGATCATCGCCTCGCCGCCGGCACCGCCGAGGACGATCTCGCCGGATTCGGCCATGCGTCGGGCGATGGTGAGGATTTCCTTCTGTGCCGTCTCGACTTCGCTGACGCGCACCGGGCCCTTGGCCTCCAGGTCGTCGCGCAGCAGCTCGGCGGCACGCTTGGACATGTTCTTGAACACCTTTTCCTTGATGCCGTCGTCGGCGCCCTTGAGCGCAAGCACCAGGATGTCCGAGGACACCTCGCGCATCAGCGCCTGGATGCCACGGTCATCGACATCGGCCAGGTTGTCGAAGACGAACATCAGATCCTCGATCTGGCTGGACAGGTCCTCGTCCACCTCGCGGATGGAGTCCATCAGCTGACCCTCCACCGAACTGTCGAGGAAGTTCATGATGTCTGCCGCGCGCTTCACGCCACCCAGGTTGGCGCGCGTGGTGTTGGCGCTGCCGGAGAACTGCTTCTCGAGGATCTGGTTGAGCTCCTTGAGCGCTGCCGGCTGCACGGTGTTCAGCGAGGACACGCGCAGGATGATGTCCAGGCGCACCTTGTGATCGAAGTGGCTGAGCACTTCGCCGGCCTGGTCCGGATCGAGGTAGGCGACCACGATGGCCTGGATCTGCGGGTGCTCGTAGCGGATCACGTCGGCCACGGCGCGCGGCTCCATCCACTTCAGGCTGTCCAGGCCGCTGGTGCTGCCGCCGAGCAGGATACGGTCGATCAGGTTGCCGGCCTTGTCCTCGCCCAGCGCTGCGGTGAGCATCTTGCGGATGTAGGCGTCGGAGCCAACGCCTAGGCTGGTCTGGTCGCCGACGATCTCGACGAACTCGCCCATCACCTGCTCGACCTGCTCGCGTTGTACGTTGCGCATGCCGGCCATGGCCACGCCGACCTTCTGCACTTCCTTCGGCCCGAGATGACGCAGCACCTGCGCCGCATCCGTCTCGCCAAGCGACAACAGGAGGATGGCGGCCTTCTCGGTCTTGTTCAGCTTGGCTGCGGGGCGATTGTCACTCATCGGCGTTGATCCACTCTTTGACTACCTGGGCCACGCGGCCCGGATCTTCCGCCACCAGGCTCTTGATGGCGTTCAGTTGTGCATCATACCCCTCGGAGGGGCTGGGCAGCAGGATGCTCTGCGGTCCGCCCAGGCTCACGCGATCAGAGGACAGCTCGCCTTCCAGGCCACCCATGTCGCCCAGCTCCACATCGCCATCGCCGCCTTCGCCACCACCGGCGCGGGCCGGGTTGGTGATGTTGTTCAGCACCGGGCGCAGCACGCCGAACACCAGGACCAGGATGAACAGCACGCCCAGTACCTGTTTGACGATGTCCCAGAACCAAGGTTGCGAGTAGAACGGAATTTCGATGTTTTCCTCGCCGGTCTCGGCGGAGAACGGCGCGTTGATCACGCTGACGCTGTCGCCGCGGCTGGCATCGAAGCCCACCGAGTCCTGCACCAGGCGGGTGAAGCGGGCCAGGTCCTCGGCGCCCC
Source organism: Pseudomonas sp. ML96 (assembly GCF_000761545.1). Classification (GTDB taxonomy): domain Bacteria; phylum Pseudomonadota; class Gammaproteobacteria; order Pseudomonadales; family Pseudomonadaceae; genus Aquipseudomonas. The sequence goes on from NZ_JPMY01000031.1 coordinate 62,832, forward strand.
AAGGCGCGCGGGTGACCTCGCCGGTCTCGGCGTTGACGTTGACCTTGTCATCCAGCACCACGGCCACCGACAGGCGCTTGAGGCGGCCCTGCTGCTGCTTGGTGTGGCTGATCGAGCGGTCCAGCTCGAAGTTGCGGGTCGACTGCTCGCGCTTGTCTGCCGGGTACGGCGCCAGCATCGGCTGGCCGGTGGCCGGGTCCATGATCTGCGCGCCGTTGGCATCCAACAGCGGCTGGCCGGCGGCGACCGGACCGGCCGGAGCCGGGGCGGCAGCGGCCTGCTCCGGCGCGCTGGCAGCGCCCGGCGGCTGGTTGCTCAGCGCGCCCGGCACGCCCTGCGGCGGCAGGCTGCTGGAGCGTTGTTCGTTGACCTGCTGCTCGCTGCGCAGCGCCGGCTGGTCGGGGTTGAACATCTCGGAGGTGGACTCCACCGAGCTGAAGTCCACGTCAGCAGACACTTCGGCCTTGTAGCGGCCGCTGCCCAGCACCGGTTGCAGGATGTTGTGCACGCGCTGGGTGAACAGGGTTTCCATGCGGCGGGTGTAGTCGAACTGCTTGCCGGCCATGGTCAGCTCGGACAGCTCCTGCTGGTCGGACAGCAGGTTGCCCTTCTGGTCGACCACGGTGACCTGGGACTTGGTCAGCTCGGGTACGGAGGTCGCCACCAGGTTGACGATGGCCATCACCTGGCTCGGCTCCAGCGTACGGCCTGGGTACAGCTCGACCAGTACGGAGGCGGTGGGCTTGCGCTCGTCACGAACGAACACCGAGCTTTTCGGGATGGCCAGGTGCACGCGGGCACCCTTGACGTTGTTCAGGCTGGAGATGGTGCGCGCTAGCTCACCTTCCAGACCACGGCGATAACGGGTGGCCTCCATGAACTGGCTGGTGCCCAGGCTCTGCTCCTGGTCGAGAATCTCGAAGCCGACATTGCCGTCGCTCGGCGCCACGCCGGCGGCGGCCAGTTTCATGCGGGCGCGGCCGAGGTCGTCGGACTTGACCAGCAGCGCACCGGAGTTCGGCTCGACGGTATAGGCGATGTCGGCGGCGTTCAGCACGTCCATCACCTGGCTGCTGTCCATGCCCGCGAGGTTACCCAGCAACGGCTTGTAGTCCGGCTGCTGCGACCAGAGCACGACGGCGAAGCCGATGGCCACGCTGGCGGCCAGGCCGACCAGCAGGCCGATCTGACGCAGCATGGACATTTCCGAGAGATTCTCCAGGAATGCCAGCCCGAACAGCGGCTTCTTCGGTTCGTCGGCGCCGGTGGTGGCGGGTACGTTTGCAGCGACAGCTTCAGCCATGTTTCAAATCCGCCCTATTAAACCGGCATCTGCATGATGTCTTGATAGGCCTGAACCAGCTTGTTGCGCACCTGGGTCATGGCCTGGAAGGAAACGCTGGCTTTCTGCGAGGCGATCATCACGTCGGTGATGTCCACGCCGCCCTGGCCCATCTCGAAAGCCGTAGCCAGCTGGCTAGAAGCCTGCTGGGTCTCGCTCACCTTGTTCACCGCCTGCCCGAGCATTTCCGAGAAGCTCGGCGCACCCGGCTCCGGCGCGCTGACGGCAGGCTTCTGCTTGGCCATGGCCTCCATCTGCATGGAGCGCATTTCCAACATAAGGCGATTGAATTCGACACCCTGGCTCATGACCCTTTCCTCCAACAGCCGCGGTTTTTTGACGCTACGCGGCCTTTGCAGGGGTATGTGCAAGCACAGTGCCAAAAAAGAAAGACCCGCACGAGGCGGGCCAAGAGAGGGTTCGGGGGATAACTGCGGCGGCGTTTAGCTGGCGTAGAGATAGGCCTCTACGTCCATGCCGGCATCGCGCATCTGGGCCAGCTTGTAGCGCAGGGTCCGTGGGCTGATGCCGAGGCGCTCAGCAGCCTCCTTGCGCCGGCCACGCTCGGCGCGCAGGGTATCGATGATCATCTGGAACTCGCGGCGGCGCAGGTCTTCGCCCAGCGCGCCGGCATTTTCCGCGCTCGCCAGCGACTCCTCGATTGGCAGCGAGCTGCTGGCAGGCAAATGGCTCGCCGGCGGCGCAGAGGCCACCAGGCTCACCACCGGAGTGGCCGGCATCGGCGCCATGCCGATGGGCGCAGTCAGGCACAGGTCATGCGGCTGGATCAGCCCGCCCTGCTGCAGGATCAGCGCACGCTGGATGGCGTTGTCCAGCTCACGCACGTTACCCGGCCAGGCATGGGCCTCCAGGGCAGCCCGCGCCTGCGGCGAGAGCTGCACGGCGGCGTGGTTCATTTTTTTGACGTGCTTGGCCAGCAGGCGCTCGGCCAGCGGCAGAATGTCGGCAGGCCGCTCGCGCAGGGCACGCCAGGCCAGCGGGAACACCGACAGGCGATAGTAGAGGTCTTCACGGAAACGCCCCGCCGCCACTTCTCCGGCCAGGTCACGGTTGGTGGTGGCCAGCACGCGGATGTCCAGGCTAATCGGCTTGCGCGCGCCAACCCGCTCGACTTCGCGCTCCTGCAGCACGCGCAGCAGCTTGGCCTGCAGCCCCAGCGGCATCTCGGAAATCTCGTCAAGGAGGATGGTACCGCCATCCGCCAGCTCGAACTTGCCCGGCTGGGCGGCAATGGCGCCAGTGAAAGCGCCCTTCTCATGGCCGAACAGGGTGGCCTCGAGCATGTTGTCCGGAATCGCCGCGCAGTTGATGGCGATGAACGGGCCATCCGCGCGGGTGGATTGCTGGTGGATATAGCGCGCCAGCACTTCCTTGCCGGTACCGGACTCACCGGAAATCAGCACGGTGGAATCACTCTTCGCCACTCGCGCCGCCAATTCCAGCAGTTGCCGACTGGCCGGCTCGCTGGCCACTGGGCCGTCGCTCTCGCTGGCGCCCAGTCGGCCCAGCGCATGGCGGGCCACTAGCTCCAGCAGCGTACGCGGCTCGAAGGGCTTGACCAGATAATCGGCGGCGCCCTGGCGAATGGCGTCGACCGCGCGCTCCACAGCACCATACGCAGTCATCAGCAGCACCGGCAGCTGCGGATAGCGCGCGCGGATCAGGCCGAGCAACTGATGACCGTCCATGCCCGGCATGTTGACGTCGCTGATCACCAGGCTGAATGCCTCTTCACCCAGCGCCTCGATGGCATCTTCCGCACACTCGACGGCGCGGAAATCATGACCACCCAGCAGCAGGGTGTCGGCGAGGGCCTCGCGCAGCGCGCGGTCGTCTTCGACCAGCAGAACCTTGGCGGTCATGGCTTACTCCTGAATATTCGGTTGCGCCGCGTTGATCAGCGGCAATACGAGCGTGGCGCAGGTGCCGCGACCGACACGCGAACGCAAGTTCACTTCGCCCTGGTGGGCACGTACCACCGCCTGGACCACGGCCAGGCCCAGCCCGGTACCGGTGGTTTTGGTGGTAAAGAAGGGCTCGCCGAGGCGAGCCAGGGTGGCGTTGTCGATGCCCGGGCCGTTGTCGCTGACACACAGGCGCAGGCTGTTGCCACGGGCATACAGATGAATCTTCAGGCGCGCCTCACGGCCGGCGGCCTGAATGGCGTTCTCGATCAGGTTGAGCACGGTGCCGACCAGCGTGTCGCGGTTGCATAGCAGCTCGCCCAGGCGTGCATCGCACTGCCAGCGCACGCTCATGCCCAACACATGCGGCTCGGCCGCGCCACGCAGCGCATCGAACAGCGCATTGGGCGCGATGCGATCGGGCAACGGCAGCTCACCACGGGCAAACACCAGCATATCGCGCACCTGATGCTCCAGCTCGTGCAGGCGCTCCTTGATGCGCCCGGCGAAGCGTTGCTGCTGCTCGAATGGCAGCTCCTGCTCCGCCAGGTGGCTGGCGTAGAGCAAGGCTGCAGATAGCGGCGTACGAATCTGGTGGGCCAGCGAGGCGACCATGCGCCCCAGCGAGGACAGGCGCTCGTGGCGAGCCAGCTGGTCCTGCAGGCGACGGGTTTCCGTCAGGTCGGTCAGCAGTACCAGCTGCCCCGGCTCGCCCTGCAGCGAACGGGTGGCAATGGACAGGCGGCGCCCGTCCTTGAGGGAAATCTCGTGCCCGTCGTCTTCGCGCGGCGCGAAGTTGCGCGCAATCACCTCGCGCCAGAGCATGCCGACCAGCGGCCGCCCGAGCAGGCTGCGCGCCACGGGGTTGGCCTCGCGCACCACGCCCTGGCCGTCGATGACGATGACGCCGCCAGGCAGCAGGTCGAGCAGGCTCTGCAGACGCTGGGCCAGACGCTCCTTCTCTGCCAGCTCCTGCATGCGCTGGGCGCTGACCAGGGCCAACTGGCCCTTGAGCTCGTTCACTCGCGCCTCGAGCATGCTGTAGGAGCTGCTCAGCTGCGTGGACATCTGGTTGAACAGGGCGAAGGCCTGCTCCAGGCTGGCACGACTGGCCTGCTCGACAGGCGCGTCGACAGCGGCTTCAGGGGTGGCGGGCAACGGGGCGGCTTGGCTCATGTTCTTCTCTCAACTGTCGAACCGTCGGTAAACGGTCGGTCGAAAGAGACATAGCAATCCCCGTGCCTAAAAATTAATTCATATTTTTCAATGACTTAAAAAACAAAGCCGGAGCTTGCGTCAAAGCTCCGGCTTTATTGAGGCGGGTGAGCGGAGGATCAGTCCTCGTCACCGCCCTCCTCGTCACGACGGCTCATGCCGTACTTGCGCATCTTCTCCACCAGGGTGGTGCGACGAATGCGCAGGCGCTCGGCGGCCCGGGCCACCACGCCACCGGCATCATCCAGCGCCTGCTGGATCAGGCCCTGTTCGAGGTTACCCAGGTAGTCCTTCAGGTCCAGCCCTTCCGGCGGCAGCATCGCGGTATTGGAAATGCCCGGCAGGCCCGCGCCAATCACCGCACGCTCATCCAGCTCCTCGCGGATGCTGATGGCCAGTTGCTCATCCTCGTCATCGACGTGACGGAATTTCTTCGGCAGCTCGCCCACGCCGATCACGCCGTAGGGGTGCATGATCGCCATGCGCTCGACCAAGTTGGCCAGCTCACGCACGTTGCCCGGCCAGTCGTGGCGGCACAGCGACATGATGGCGGCAGAGTTGAAGCGGATCGAGCCGCGCTTCTCGAACTCCATGCGCGAGATCAGCTCGTTCATCAACAGCGGAATATCTTCGACACGCTCACGCAGCGGCGCCATCTCGATGGGGAAGACATTGAGGCGATAGTAGAGGTCCTCGCGGAAGGTCCCCTCCTCGATCATCTTCTCCAGATTCTTGTGGGTGGCGGCGATGATGCGCACATCCACCGACTGGGTCTTGTTGCTGCCGACGCGCTCGAAGGTACGCTCTTGCAGCACACGCAGCAGTTTCACCTGCATCGGCAACGGCATATCGCCGATCTCGTCGAGGAACAGGGTGCCGCCGTTGGCCAGCTCGAAGCGCCCGGCACGGCTGGTGATGGCGCCAGTGAACGCACCCTTCTCATGACCGAACAGCTCGCTCTCCAGCAGCTCCGCCGGGATCGCGCCGCAATTGACCGGCACGAACGGCGCCTCACGGCGCTTGGAGTGGTAGTGCAGGTTACGCGCCACCACTTCCTTGCCGGTGCCGGACTCACCGAGGATCAGCACGCTGGCCTCGGTATCGGCCACCTGCTGCATCATCTGGCGCACCTGGTGAATGGCACGGCTGGTGCCGACCAGACTGCGGAACAGATTGGGCTCGCGCTGACGGCCACGCTCACGCGCCTGGTCGTACATCTCGCGATAGACCTGGGCACGGTGCAGGGAGTCGAGCAACTTGTTGTAGCTGGGCGGCATTTCCAGGCTGGCCAGCACCCGACGGCGCAGGTCCTCTGCCCAATCGGTCGGAACCGGGTCGCCGATCAGCAACAGAGGCAGGTTCTCATCCCAGGTGCTGATCTGCTTGACCAGCTCCAAGGCGCCGCCCTTGGCAGACACATCGCCAAGCAGGACGTTAAGTACTTCACGACTGGACTCGAGCTTGTCGACCGCCTGACGCCAGTCGCTACTGCCGCAGGCCAGATGGTCTTCGCCCAGGAAACCGAGGATCACCGCGAGGTCACGGCGGCGCTCGGCATTGTCGTCAATTAGGAGAATCTTGGTTTCACGCCACATCTTATTCTGGTCTGGCTCGCGGGCTGGAGAAGGAGGTCGCCGAGCAGAAACGGCAATTGGCCACTAGTAAAGTCAAAAATCAGACAAGAGTCAATTTTATGGCGTAATTTTTTCTGTGATTCGCAAGGGCACCCGCAATGGCTTGTAGATGCCCAGGAAATTCGGATGCGGGAACTGCTCAAGTGAACAGCTGATAGACCTTGGCGCCCTGCTGTGATCGGTTGAGCTGTACCAACTCGCCAGCCAGGCGGCGCTGTTCGGCTTGGCAGGTAAGCACCAACTCACGATAAAGATTCAACAGATCCTGCATGCGTTCGCGTAACAGGCCTTCGTCTTGAGCCGCCTCGGCCATAGCCTCGTCGACAGCCTGCCGGCACTGAGCATCCAACTCACCAATAGCGGCCCAGTCGCCGCGAGCGAGAGCATCTCGCAGGGCACTGCCAGTAGCCTCAAGAAGCTGGACAGAAGAACTCATGAATATTTCCCCTTCACTAGCGCAGGTACTCAGTGGCTGATGGCATCCCAGCCGGATTTCACATTGCGCAGCAGACCAGATACTTCATCGATCAGCGCCACATCGTTGCCAATATTGGCCTCGAGCAAACGCGACACCATGTACTCATAAAGACGATCGAGATTAGCGGCCACCTCGCCACCCTGCCGCAGATCGAGGCTCTCACGCAGGCCGCCGATGATGCCAATCGCCTTACTGATCAACTCACCTTTGGTTGCCTGCTGCCCGTGCAACATGGCCCCCTTGGCCTGCGCCAAGCGCGACAGGCCGCCCTCCATGAGCATCTGGATCAGACGATGCGGACTGGCATCGCTGACCTGAGCCTGGGTGTTGACGGTTTGATACTGCTTGAGGGCCGCCATTGCGTTCATGATCACTCCACTGAGTATTGCCTGGATACAGTACTTGTATCGGCAAAGAGATCATCAGCTTTAGCGGCTAGAGGAGCAAAACAGCGATTATTGAGCGGGAGCCGAAGGCTCAACTTCCGGACCGATTCCGTCCCAGGCACTCTTGATCTGAACCAGCAACTGCTGCACCTCATCCAGACTGCGCGGAGTATCGTCCAGGGCAACGCCAGCCAGGCGACGAGTCATGTAGTCGTAAAGTGCGTCCAGATTCTCTGCGATTTCACCACCCAACTGCTTGTCCAGACTGGACTGCAGCACACCAAGAATGGTGATGGTGTTACCAACTGCCATCCCGCGAATTTCCGCGTTGCCTTCGCTTTGCGCCTGACGCGCCAGCATGACACGCTCCAGCGCCCCATCCAGCAGCATCTGCACAGCTCGGTAAGGGCTTACCTCCTGGCTGGTCTTGACCTGCTTGTAGGTGTCGATCGGCTTCTTGCTCATCTTTATCTTTAATCCTTCTTCACGAATCCAGGCAGGCTGGCCAGCTGACTGGTCAGGCTCTCGCTGGTTTTCTGCAGGCGAGCAACCAGCTGATCCATGGCGGTGTAGCGCGCAACGAGACGCTCCTGGACCTTGGCAATACGCAGATCGAGAGCCTCACGCTGATCATCGATGTTGCTCAAGGTGCCCTGCAGGGCCTTGGTACGCTGATCGAAGACCCCACCGGTCTTGAGGTATTCATTGACGTTCTTGTCCAGCCGAACCATCAACCCCTTGTCACCAGTGAAATACTCCGCCACCCCCTCAAAGTTGCTATCCAGCGCACTGGTGAGCTTGGTGTCATCAATCTTCAGGGTGCCGTCTTTCTGGGTAGTAATGCCCAGCTCGGCCAGAGCACGAAAACCATCGTCCCCGGTCATTTTCACCAACTCGCCACGCAAGCCGGCAACCAAACCACGCACCGTGGCATCACCGACCAACGCACCAGTGACCGGATTCTCGCCCTCACCGACCTGAACCACAGCAGTTTGCTGTGCCGCTGCATTCATCAGGCTGTTGTAGGCATCCACGAACTTCTGGATATTGGTTTTGACGGTTCCCTTGTCGACGCCGATGGTGACATCGACGGTCTTGCCGGCTGTCAAATCTGCACTGCTTTGTGCGCCAGCCAGGTTAAGGGTTACGCCATCGATGGCCGAGCTGACCGAGTTGCTACTACTCACAACCTTCAGCCCATCGACGAACAATACAGCCGACTGAGCCTTGCTGATCACACCCGCTCCGCCAGTGGACGAGTTAGGGCCAGCTGAAGTAGCCGTTACTCCACTAGCCGGATTCAGCGCAGTCAAAGCGTTATTGGCAGGAGTACCACCTGAGACTGTCGCCTCGAGAGTCAGATCGGTGCCATTGGTAGAATTCAGGACCAGACGAGAACCTGAAGAGTCGGTCTCAATGCTGGCGGAAATGCCCTGACCACTACCGGAAGTATTAATGGCGTCGCGTACATCTTCGAGACTGGCACCGTCAGTGATGGCGACGTTCAGATTAACGCCCCCAGCCTTGATCGCCAGGTTCCCGCTCTGGAATAGCGTAGAGCTGGAAGCACCTGAGAACGAGGGCAACTGCAAGCTGGCCGAGGGCTGAAACGCCTGTGTAGTTAGTGCAACACTGCCAGTGGTAACACCATCTTCACTGACAGCCACCTTGATGTCATTACCCGCCCCCGATTTGGTGGAGCTGAGCACCAGACGCGAGCCGGAAGCATCACTGACGATAGTGGCGCTGACCCCCTGGTCCTTGCCGGCGGTATTAATGGCGTCGCGAACACCACTGAGACTGTTGTTGGCCGCAGTGACATCCACCTCGAAACTGGAAGAGCCAGTGGAGATGGTCAGCTTCCCACTGTTGAATGTCGCAGTAGATGCATTGGCAATCGACTGCAGACCGATCTTGCTGCTCGTCGCCAGCTGCTGTACCTGAACGCTGTACTTGCCAGCGACAGCATCCGCATCAGCCTTGGCGCTCAGCACTGCACCGGAGCTGGAGGTCGCAGTACGAGTAGTAAAGAGTGACGGCTTGTTAAGGTTCTGAATGGCCGTCTGCAGGCTGCTCAGCGAACCCTTTATGGTCGACAGTGCAGAAAAGCGCGAGGTGGTGGCCTTTTCAAGGCGATCAAGCTGCTGAGTCTTTGGAGCTTTCTCCGCATTCACCAGCGCAGTCACGATGCTGTCGATGGATTCGATACCCGATCCGACGCCCAGGATTCCAGCCATGTTTCACCTCGCCAAAAAAATGACTTTCAACGCCTCATGAGCGCTTTACAGTCAAAAGCCGTGCCAACGCTTTGAGCATTAGGCTTCGGCTTTAAACAGCAGACTGCGTACTTCCTCCAAACTCTCTGCCAATTGCAGAGCTTCCTCAGAAGGAATCTGACGAATAATGTCGCCCGAAGAGGCATCGGTAACCTTAACTACGACGCGTCCCGAGCCATCGTCCAGAGTGAAATTGACGTTCCGTCGTACCGACTGAACAAACTCCTGGATAGTCGATACCGCAGATTCGACTTGCTCACGAGAAACGTCCTTTGCCTCTCCTGCGGCAGCCTTTGCCGCCTGCTCCTCGCTGCTCGGTCCAGCACTGCCGGCCTGCCTGCCTGCGGGCTGAGCAACAACCGAGCGCCCAGTGGCAAGTGCCGGGTTCAGCGAATTCTTGATTGAGCCGACGTCCATAAATTTCTCCTCACAAAGAGGTAGCGGGGAGAAGAGCTAAGCCCTTCTCCCCGCAGTCTAGCGCCTTTGACCTTAGCCGAGCAGGCTGAGCACAGCCTGCGGCAGCTGGTTGGCCTGTGCCAGGATTGCGGTACCGGCTTGCTGCAGGATCTGATTCTTGGTCAGTTCCGAGGTTTCAGCAGCGAAGTCAGTGTCGCGGATCCGGCTGCGAGCAGCGGAAGCGTTTTCAGAGATGTTCTGCAGGTTCGAGATGGTGTTCTCGAAGCGGTTCTGCACAGCACCGAGTTGAGCACGTTGGCTGTCGATGTTGGAGATCGCACCGTTGATGATGCCCAATGCGTCCTGGGCCCCCGTCGCAGTACTGATATCGATGGTATTGACCGCGTTCAACTCACTGAAGCCGTCAGCACCCAGGCCACCACTCATGCCAGTCACAGAGAAGGCATCGGCTGCTTCCAGCTGAACCTGACCATCGGCGCGAGCACCGCCGCCTGCAACGATAGTAGCAGCAGTACCAACGTCATCTTCACCATCGAAGCTCTTGGCCTGCAGAGTTGCACCACCCGAGCCAGCGTAGTTGGTGAGCATGATCGCATCGCCATTCGAGCTGACCAGTTCGATGGTGTCGCCTTTGGAGATTGCGGAGATACCAGTCTTGCCAGTTTCCTTGTTGATCGCGTCAGCCAGGGAAGACAGATCGCTCAGGTCGGTTACCACAGCAGATACGGTCGCACTGTCAGTGGACAACGATTTGCTGGTGGCGCCAGTCAGGTTGAAGGAAACGGTACCGGAGGCAGTAATGCCGCCCAGCACTGCAACAGTACGGGAGTTGGCAGTTACGCCAGTCTCGTCGCTCTTCGAGTTGACGGCTTTGGCCACTTCGCTAGCGGAGCCGCTGGCTGCGCCAGTAATGGTCACAGCGCCATCGGAAAGCTTGGAGTCGATATCGAAGCTGGCATCAGCGTAGGCACTGCCCGAAGTAGCACTGAAGGTAGCACCAGAAGCAATGGCGGCCGCACCAGCACCAGAGGTAGTCACACGGTTCACACCGATACGGTCGGTAGCAGCAGAGCCGATCGAAACACTGATGTTTTCATAAGCGTTGGCGCCGACCTGGAAGCTCTGCGAGCCGAAGGAGCCGTCCAGAATCTTACGACCACCGAAGCTGGTGGTGTCGGCGATACGGTTCAGCTCTTGTTGCAGCTGAGACACTTCAGCCTGAAGGGCTGCACGTTCAGTGGCACCGTTGGAGCCGTTGGCCGACTGCAGGGACAGGTCACGCATACGCTGCAGGATGCCAGTGGACTGTTGCAGCGCACCTTCAGCGGTCTGGGATAGGGAGATACCGTCGTTGGCGTTGCGGGTAGCAACGTTCAAACCGTTGATCTGGCTGGTCAGACGGTTGGAAATCTGCAGGCCAGCAGCATCGTCTTTTGCACTGTTGATGCGGTAGCCAGTAGACAGGCGCTGGAGGGAAGTATCCAGACCCTTGGACGATGTATTGAGGTTACGCTGAGTGTTCAGCGAAGCGACGTTTGTGTTGACTGTCAGGGCCATGGTGTTTGCCTCCAAAGGACCGTGCTACTGAGTTTGTCTGAGCCTGCGAGCTTCGGGCCTGCTTTGCTCAGACGCCCCATAAAGTTCGCATTCGTCCTTTGTATCGGCGCTAGCAGCGGGAGCTTGAGAAGAAATTTGACTTTTTTGCTTATTTTTTTTCTTCAAAAAAATCATCAACTTAACCAAACCCAAAGACATCCAAAAGGACTCTGACGGAATACCGGCAGGCCAAAAGCCATCTGCTGCCGGTATTTCATGACGGATTGGTCAATCCGGCATCCAACCTTTGCGCCACAACTCCAGATTATTGCCATCCAGCATCCACTGTTGATGGACAGCCTCTCTCAGCTGATCACCCAACTTCCCTGTCGCTTCGAGGTCGTTGATATGTGCTCGAATCGCTTCCACCCAGTCCTTGAAACGGTTCTTCACGCGGGTCACCGGCAAAGCATCTCCCTGATAGCAGCGCACATCACTGCATATCACCGGGAAACCACAGGCCCCGTACTCCAACAACCGTAGATTGCTCTTACATTCGTTGAACAGATTCTGCTCAACGGGCGCCAGCGCAAGGTCCAGATTCAGCTGCGCCAAGGCGCTGGGATACAGGTCTATATCGACGCCCTGATGGAATTCATGAACGAAGGGGCGCAGCTTCTCGGGGCACATGCCGAAAAAGACCCACTCGACCTCGCTGGCCAGCTCTTTGACCACATCAGCGATCAACTCCAGATCGCCCGTGTGCCCTACACCTCCAGCCCAACCGACCCGTGGTTTCCGACCCTGCTGGCGCAAGCCTTGCACTGAACCCCACCACTGAGTCGGCAGGACGTTCCGCACGACTCTGATGTCGCCATGCAAGCCCGCAAACGCCTCAGCCAATGGCTCAGTGGAAACGACGAAGCGATCCACGAAGTCCAGCCCGCGGCGAAGCGATTTGAGGATGTCTTTGGGCATCTGCTCCCGATGGGCGCTCTTGAGCGGAAGGTTCAGCAGATAGTCGTCGAGCTCGTACACCGTGAAAGCACGGGAGAACTTACGAATACGCCGCATGGCTTCAAGGCGTTCATCCCCAATCTGCCGCTGCAGCACGATCACGTCCGGGTCGAAACGCTCCAGGTCTGGAACCTGCAAAAGCCCCATGGACATCATGCCGTCGATCTGCCCGGCGGCCTTGAGAGCGGAGAATGGCTTAATCACACGGTAGTGACCACAACCCCAAGGGTCAGCTGGATGTGCGAGCACTACCGGCAGTGGACGCCAGGTCAATGGCCGCCATGTCAGCCCGGTATCACTTTCCAGATCGAACCCACGGCCATTGAGCGCCAAGTTGCGGTTGTATGCCACATCGCGAGCCAGCGTTGGCAAATGCCGCTCGTAAACTCGGTCCTGCGCTTCCACGCTCACCTGATAACGTGGCTGCTCATGCAATAGAACGGCGTGCGCTGCCCAGACGGTGAGATAACCGGCATCACGCGCGCGCAAGCAGAAATCGACGTCCCGGTAAGCCCCCAGCTCGCTATCCAAGCCACCTAGCTGGCGAAAGACCTCTGCACGCACCATCAGGCACGCCTCGCCAACCGCACTGTAGTCCTGGTCGACCTGCAAACGTTGCAGGTAGCCTGCCGCGTCCATCGGCTCGCCAGCGAAGGCTGCCGCTGCTGGCCCACCCAGGCCTAACAGCAAACCTGCTTGATCGACGCGCTTATCCGAAGTTAGCAGCTTGGCTCCGACGACACCTACCTCTGGGCGCTGGGCATGATTAAGCAGCTCATTGAGCCAATTTTCCTGCACCGCCGCCGCCTCACCGGACAGCAGCAACAGATACTCGCCTCGTGCCGACATGGCCGCATGATTGAGTGCCTGCCCCACGTCGGCACAGCTCACTATGCGCAGGCGGGCATCGTTTAAGGCCGCAACCGCCTGCAGCCAGCCTCGAGTGCCCGAGTCATCGACACAATCGATCAGCAGGATTTCATAATGCTGGTAGCTGGTCTTTTCCAACAGGGTATCTAGACACTGCTGCAAGCGCGCCAGCGGGGCGTCGGCAGCGATCAGCACCGATACCAAAGGGCTAGCCGAGTGACCATAGTCAATGCGATAGCGAGCCGGTAGCCCGGGCAATACCTTGGCCTGATAGCCCCGATTCGCCAGATGGCGCTCGATGACACGACGCTCATCAGGGCTGTCACGCAGCATGGGGGCCTCGGTGGTGAGCAGCGGCTCATCAATGTGACCGAGGCCCGCCAGCCCTTCCTGCTCGATCAGCCGGGTGATCAGCTCAAACTCCATCGCCCCGGCGAATTCTGCGTCGAACCCACCCATGGCAAGAAACAGATCCTTGCGGAACAACCAGTAGCGAGCCATCACCACCGGGAAGCTAAGCAGCAGATCGAGATTGAAACCCGGCAGAAAAGCCCCGCCCAGCCCACCGCCAGGCAGGCGTTGTAGCTGGTCGCCATACACAGCCCTGCATTGAGGATTAGCCAACAGCTCCAGACCGGCGATCATCAAACCACTGGGCGTAAACTCGTCACCCGCGTGAGCCAGCATGAACCAGTCGAAATCGCTCTCACCCACGGCTTTATTGATCTGGGCAGCAAGATCGCCCTCAGCCAAATGGACGAAATGCAGCTTGTCCGCCGCCGAAGTAGAGGGGGCAGTAGTCGGCGTCAGCACCAGAATCTTCAGCGTTGCATACAGACAGCGGCCGCCACTCAAGCTCCTCAGGGTCGCCATCAGCTTCTCGGACTGACCGTCTAGATCAAGCACGACCACGCCGATCAGCGGACCGCCACCCTGAGCCTGCAGGTGCTCGTTGATCAGGCGATTCTCCACTTCGCTGGGTAGGCGTTCCGCCATCCATTGCTCCAGACTGGATTTCGCAGGCCTCTCGCCCAAACGCTCCAGCATCTGGCGCCGCCCCAACTGCAGCCCCTCGCTAGAGGATCCGGAATAGCGCTGGTACAGCTCTCGATACAAGGCAGGGAAGTTCTTCCGCTCGCGCCCCAGCATGTGGTCGCCGCCGGCGCCTGCCTCCCGCGTATGCACCTCGGTGGTAATGGTCGGTACATGCACGAATGGGTAGCGAGTAGCCAGACGCAGCAGCATGTCCCAATCTTCGAAAGCTGCCAGGCCGATATCGAACTCGCCTGCCTCTACCAACATGTCGCGCGGATGAGCCCAGGTGTTTACCGGGATGTAGTTCTGTACGAACAAGCGGTCACGGTCGAACACCTCGTGCTGGAAGGGCCTGTTGCGGCCAAGCTCGACACGACGCCCCTCCTCCAACCGTTCACTGACGTATTCCACGCCGGTGTACACCACGACGCTCTGCGGATGCTGCTCAAATGCCTTGGCAAGCACCGCCAGGTGGTTAGGCAGGTAAATGTCGTCATCATCGAGATAGACCACATAGCGCCCCCTCGCCTGTTTCAGGCCGGCGTTACGCGCTGCGGACAAGCCTCGATTGCGCCCCTGACGGATGTAGCTGATAGGGAAGTCGTAGTCAGCCAACAGATATTCGACCGGCTCGCCGTTATCGTTGATCAGGATGACTTCGAAATCCCGAAGCACCTGCTGGCCAACGCTAGCCAGCGCATCGCGCAATAAGTCCGGTCGGTTGTACGTCGTCAGAATGATCGAGAAGCTGGGCTCATACTCAACACCAGCTTGCTTTTCCAGTTCAGCGAGGTCATAGCTCCGACTCTGATCCAGAGCTCTGGCTTTGTATGCCATTCGTAGAGCAGCCGCATGCTCCTGTAAGTGACGCAAGATACCGGACACACGCCAGCAGGCTTCTGCCCGCCCTTGCGCATCATCTGGCAGCCCTGGAAACAGACGGCTCACTGGATATCGGGCAAAGGTATCGAGGATCACTTTGGCTTCGAATGCCCGGGTCTTGGCACTGGACAGACTTTCGCCATGCTGACGCCAGTGACAGAGGATTGCATCCACCTTCTTGAAGCGTGCCGCATCTGCCAAACGAGTCCATATCTGGTAGTCATGGCAACGGGTAAACGTCGTGTCGTACCCTCCATAGCGCGTATAGAGATCACGACGCACAGCCGTGCCGGGATTGGGTAGGCAGTTGCCTTGAATGAGCAGAGGTAGCAACTCACTCCCCAGGTAATCCGGGTAGTGGGTACGCTGAATCTGGCCGCAGCCTTCGTCGTCGAAGATTTCCAAGTCGCCATAGAAAACGTCTGCGCTAAAGCTCGCAATGCTCTTGCGAAGCGTGGCGAGTGCACCTTGCGCCTGGCGGTCATCGCTGTCGATCCAGACGATGAACTCGCCACGCGCAGCGGCAATGCCTTTGTTGCGAGCCGAGGCGCCACCACCATGGTCGTTTTCGACCAACTGCAGGCGCGGATCCTGAATCGAACGGATGATCTGTACAGAGCTGTCGGTGGAACCATCGTCGACCACGATCAACTCAAAGTCAGCATCCCTCTGCACCAACACCGACTCTATCGCCTCACGCACATAGCGCTCACGGTTATATACCGGCATGACCACGCTGAAGAACGGAGAGATAGTCGACTGACGAGGAGCCGAGATGAGTTCTGGCTCAGGCGTTGAAGACGTAAAGATAGAAAAACGACTATTGAGCCACTTAAGCGTTTCAGCAATCAGTAGCGGCTTTTCAGACGGCGCGATATGCCGGTGGGAGCAGATACTTTCAGTGAAGAAGGCTGCCAGTTCCTGATACTGAGGTTCAACACGCTTACCTGTTATGCGCTCCATCATGGTAGAGGTGCGCTTACGAATCTCCCGACGGATATAGAGCGGACGATCGATACGAGAAAAGGGACCATGAGCCGCCAAATGGCAAAGGAACGCTAGATCCGCACTGACGATCGGGCGAAATGGCAAATCTACAAATTTGCGCCGAATGAGTTGATTGATGACTTCGCAACGATCCAACGCATTGAGCAACTTAATGAAGCGTACTTGCGGAGCAAGCGGCTCATCGAAGACATAATTGCCGCCATTGCTCTGCCCCAGAACCTGATTATTTTCGTCGATCCACTGAGTATGGCTGTAAACAAGACTCAGCCCCGGATTCGAAGCCATCCTGGCACAAGCTTCCTGAAGAAACTCAGGATGTAGTACATCGTGGCCACCGAGCCACATGAGCAGCTCAGACTCAGTGTTGTCGAAGCAGTATTTGAAGTTCGCGGTAGCCCCCAAATTGCTCTCATGGCGGACGTAGTGAAATCGTGAGTCACGTACACAAAAAGCCTCACAGATGCTCTGCGTTTCATCTGTAGAAGCATTGTCCGCCACCAGCACTCGGAAGTCGGAGTAGGTCTGAGCAGCTAGGGAGGTGAGCGTCTCATGTATATATGGCCCTTCGTTATAGACAGGCACCGTAACGACGATGGGGTGTTGCAGCTTAGCCATGAGTTCCCCGCGACCTAGATGGTGGTATACCGTGAGGCATTCTGCCCACTAGTAAAATTGAATATTGAATGCATTAAAGCTCTACCAGCCTGGAAAGTTAGCCATGGAGAGCAGCAGTGATCGGCAACATACCGGCAATCCGGGTTTACCGACATGGATGGCCACTTCATCGCTACTCACTTAGCTGCGAATACCTGAGCCGTCAATTAACCGGCGGGCGATGTAACAGGTATAGCAATAAGCAGGCCACGCGCGCAGCCAGCCTATTGGGGAGGATCAAACGGGCACTCGGCCGATAGAGTGGTAACGTAGGCCGTAGCGGCGCATTACCTGGGGATCGTAGAGATTGCGGCCGTCGAATATGCAGCCATCCTTCAAGACACGCCGAATAAGATCGAAGTCCGGCGCTTTGAAGCTCTGCCAGTCAGTCACTACGATCAGGGCATCAGCCCCGACCAATGCGTCTTCCTTGCTATCGACCAGCTCCAGATCCTCACGCTCACCATACAAGCGCAAGCACTCCGGCATGGCCTCTGGGTCAAAGGCACGCACTCGTGCCCCCGCCTGCCAGAGGCTTTCTAGCAGCGTGCGACTGGGCGCCTCACGCATGTCCCCAGTATTGGCCTTGAACGCCAGTCCCCAGAGAGCGAAGACTCGACCGCGCAAGTCGCTGCCATAGCAGCCGATGATGTTGTCACCAAGCTTGCGCTTTTGCGCCTCGTTGACCGACTCCACCGCCTGCAGAATGGCTGGTTCGAAGCCAGCCTGGGAGGCCGATGACTTGAGCGCGCGGACGTCCTTGGGGAAGCAGGCACCGCCATAGCCACAGCCAGGATAAATGAAGTCGTATCCGATGCGTGGGTCGGCACCAATCCCCTTGCGAACCATTTCGATGTCTGCTTCGAACAGCTCGGCCAGATTGGACATCTCGTTCATGAAGGAAATCTTGGTCGCCAGGAAGGCGTTGGCAGCGTACTTGGTCAGCTCGGCGCTGCGCCGATCCATGACGATCATCCGTTCGCGGTTACGGTTGAATGGAGCATAAAGCTCCTGTAGCACATCAACGCTATTGGCATTGCTCGACCCTACGATGATCCGGTCAGGGCGCTGGCAGTCGCTGACAGCCGCTCCCTGCTTGAGAAACTCCGGATTGGCGACTACGTCGATCGTCAGCTCCGTACGCCCCCGTGACGCCAATGCGTTCTGCATCAATGAGTGGATAGCATCTGCCGTGCCTACCGGTACGGTCGACTTGTTGATGACCAACTGATCGGTTTCGGTAGCCAGCGCTATGCTCTTGGCGACCTCGTGGACATACGTGAGATCCGCGTGTCCCTTTGCATCAGAAGGAGTACCAACAGCGATGAACTGGATACGGGCATGGCTCACCGCGCTCTTCAAATCACCGGAAAAGCGCAGCCGCCCTGCTGCCATATTGTTCTGAACGAGCGCTTCCAACCCGGGCTCGTAGATTGGCACAGTGCCGCTCCCCAGCAGCGCACGTTTCTCTGCGTCGCTCTCAATGCACAGCACGTGGTGCCCCACATTCGCCAGCACCGCAGCCTGAACCAGCCCCACATATCCTGCGCCAAACACACAGATGTTCATTCCCGACTTCCTGATCGGCCTCTAGGGACCTGCCCGCTTAGGTTAACGCAGTTGGTTGAACAAGCTGAGCCCGGCAATTTTGACGTAGCTTTGCTGAGCTGCCTCGAGAATGACTGTCTGGAACGAGAGGCGTGACAGCGCTTCGGCGTAGTCCAGTTCGCGCAGATCGGCCTGCACCGACTTGTTCACCAAGGTCACATCCTCGTTATCCACTTCCGTGGTATCGACCAGGTTCAAACGGGCGCCGATCTCTGTCTGCACCTCCAGTACCTGGCCAATACCGTTATCCAGGTTCTTCAGTGCAATTGCCACTTCATCCCGGATGGCCAGATTGCCGACAGCAGAAGTCGGCGAAGACTCCAGCGTCTGACGAAGCTGGGAAATGGTGTTGAGGATACTGCGCTGCTCCTGGAACTGCGGCTTGATGCCGAACTCGTCTCCAGCGGCAGCAGCGGAGCTCACACTGAAGTCGACGCCAAATACGTTGATAGTCGAAGGATAAGGACCGGCAGCAGTGCCAGTGGCAATGGGGGTGCTGCTAGGCCCTACCGGCTGCGCGTAAACATCGTAGTCGGTGGCATTGGTAAAGCGCAGCACGACACCCGAGGTCGGGAACTGGGCATTGAAGGTTGCCTGGTTGGTGATGGTGCCACCACTGACCACCGCGGTAGAGGCATTGGTCGATGACCGGGAGGCGGGAAACTCCGTCGGAGACGCCTGCAGAGTGAAACTATGTGTGCCGATGCCTGGCGTACCCGGAGTAGTGGTATCAGCCAGGAGGCTGTCCAGATTCTGCTCGTTGTCGCCCTCCTTCAACACCACATCAAGCTGGAAGCGCATGCCCCGGAAGTTAATGGTGTTGCCGCCATTGGCCAGCGGGTCGATCTGCCCACCACCAGGGATCTCCGAGGTTACGTCCGCTCCGGCACTATCGTAGATGCGGAACTCTTTGCCACTGACGAACACCAGCGAATAGGGCTCGCTGGAGCGGAACGAGTTATTGAAAGCATCCTGATCTTCGACCAGGCCCTGCGAGACAAAAGCCCTCTGATCCACAGCTGCGACAGGCGGTATCGTCGTGGCCGGCAATGGCGGTACCTGGCCGGCCAGTGCAGGATTGTCGACTCCCCCCGTCTCCAGGACGCGATCCGCATTGATCACATCTTCAAACAGTCGCTTGCCGTTATCGTTGATCGCCACAGTGCTGGACCCAGCCACCTGCAGGCTGCGCTGCCCCTCGTCACCGAAATACGAGTAGGTGCCATCGGGATTCCGGATAAACGGCTCGGTCTTGCCGAGGAAGCCCGAGAACAGATATTCGCCACGGGCATTACGACTGTTCATCAGATTGAGTAGTTCGTTCTCGCGCTCACCCAGCTCCTTGGCAATGGATTTACGGTCTTCGGCCGATAGCGCACCGCCACCAGCCTGCACCGCCAGCTCGCGAATACGTTGCAACACGGTATTGACCGAGTTCAGCGTGGTCTCTTCCTGGGTCAGGCTGTTCTTCGCCGCCGTGAGGTTGTCTTTGTACTGCGAAAGCACTGCCTGCTGCTGCTCCAACTGGAGCAGGCGCACCGAGGCTACCGGGTCATCTGCCGGGGTGAGGATACGGTTGCCACTGCTGATCTGCTCCTGAGTGCGGATCACGCTGGAATAGTTGCGCCCAATGCCGTTCACACCGTTGTTGAACGCCTGAATGGTGGAAATACGCATAACCATGATGGCTGTCCGACTTAGAAGGTATTGATCAGGGTATCGAACAGGCTGCGCGCGACTTGAATGATCTGCGCGGACGCCTGGTAATACTGCTCGAACTGAATCAGCTTGGCCGCCTCTTCATCAAGGTTGACCGCAGAAATCGAATCACGGTTGTCAGTGGCCTGCTTGAGGATCGCGGCAGTCGCCTCGCCATCCACCCGTGCCTGGCTGGTCAGCGTACCTACTCGCTCAACCAGATCACCATAGGAGTCAGTAAAACTCGCACCGGTGGTGCCGGGGAAGTTCGGATCAATACCGACCGTCGCCTTGTTCTGCAGATCTACCAACTTCAACGCGTTGCGGTTATCCGACACGCCGTTGGTATTGAAGGCAATGGTGAAATTGTCACCGGTGCTGGGCCGGCCGCTGATAGTGAATTCGAAGGTGAAATCGTTCGGCGGAGTGCCGGCAGTGATCTGCTGGGTGTTGTTCTGCCCCGGAACGATGGTGTTGCTGCTCAGCACAGCGCCAGTGGTATCAACCACGTCGTAACCGGTAGTCGAGGTAAATACGATGCGCAGCGGCGGAGCAGTGCGCAGGCTGTTTTCGAGCGCTGCCTGAGCGGCCGGATCGTAAATGTCGATCTGGGTAATCATGCTTGGCTGGGTGATCACACCAGTGCCAATGTTGCCGGGGCTGGTGTCAGCCTTCAGTGGCGAGGCGAAGGCCAGCTCTTCGGCATTCTTCAGATCGGCGCGAATATCGCTGCCGGCGGTACGCGTCGGCATGATGCGGAAGCGGTCACCGGCGGCAAAGGTGCCGGATGCCACATTCATCGAGAAACCGTCGAACACCAGCGGCGTACCACTAGTAATGTCATATGGCGCAGGCGCGGCTACCAGCGGGGTATCTGGGTCGCCATCGTCGTCATACATGGCGGAGATTGCCTGGCCGTCGGAAATACGCCGCACCGTGTACTCGGTGGGGCTGGTGAACTCCACCTCGTAGTCGCTGGTCGTCAGCGCGGTGGTATCCTGAATCAGCACGTTAAGGTTGGCCGTGGGATTGCTGTTGCCTACCCGCGCGATGCTGCGCTGGCCGATCAGCAGCGGATCGTTGATCTGACGGAATAGCGGCTCACCGAAGTTGCCCTTGAGATCCAGCCCTTGCCCCAGCTGGCTATTGACCTGGTCGGCAACCGATAGCGCGAGTCGCCCCACAGCATTGAGCGACTCGTCCAACACATCTTCGCGGTAGCGGATCAGCCCACCCATCTCACCGCCAGTAATCAGACTGGTAATACCCTGGCGCGAGTTGCCGCTAACGAACTGCACCTCGGCGCGCAGAGGGTCGGCCGTACCCGGCACCACTTCCAGCTTCGCCGCAGTGGCACCCACCACCAGTGGCTGACCAGAGCCGATAAACAGGTTGTAGCTGTTATCGTCCTGCGGCACCACGGTCACGCCAATGAACTCAGACAGCTTGCGTACCGCTTCCTCGCGCGCATCCAGCAGATCGTTAGGGGCCTGCCCGTTGGCAGAAGCCACTGCGATGGCGTTGTTGTAGCCGGCGATGGAGGTGGCTAGCTGATTGACCTGATCGGTGACCGCCGACATCTGCTTGTTGATGAACGCGTTCTGCTCGTAGAGACGGTCATAGATCGTATTGAAGCGTTTGGCCAACCCCTCCGCCTCGGACAGCACCAGCTGCCGAGCCGGAATGTTGGCGGGGTCCTCTGCTGCCGTCTGTAGCGAAGCGAACAGCTTCTGCAAGCCGGGAGTGATACCCGTAGTACTGCCCGCCAACAACGAGTCGAGCTGGTTGATTTGGTTCAGGTAGGCCGATACGTCGCTGTTCAGAGCGGTACTGCTGCGCACCTGAGTGGTCAGGAACTCGTTGTAGATACGCCGTACGTCGACCAGGGTGGTACCCGAGCCGATGTAGCCGGCGCCGCTGAACTGCGGAGTGCGCGTGGCCTGCACCGTGTCCTGCCGGGAGAAGCCCGGCGTATTGACGTTGGTGATGTTGTGGCCGGTGACCGCCAGCGACGTCTTGTTCGCAGCGAGGCCCGACAGGCCAATGCTCAGTAGGTCAGCCATGATCTAGCTCTCAAGTCCTTGTGGTCGGGCTGTCGGCGGCAGCCACAGCCTGATAGGTCTGCATCTGCCGGGCGATCTGCGCGATCTTGCGAGCGTACTGGGGGTCGGTGGCGTAACCGGCCTCCTGCAGCTCACGCACGAAACGCTCCGGGTTCTCGGTCGCATCCAGTGCCTCCTGGTAGCGACCATTGCCCTGCAGAAAACTCACGTAGTCGTTGAAGCTCTGGCGGTAGGAGTCGTAGGCGCGGAACGATGCCGCCTCCTTCACTGCCTCACCGCCCTTGTATTCGGTGGTCAGCACCCGTGCCGACTCGCCCTGCCAGCCGCCATGGGCCTTGATGCCGAACAGGTTGTGACTGCTGGAGCCATCGGACTGCTGGATGATCGACTTGCCCCAGCCGGTTTCCAGGGCGGCCTGGGCCACCAGGTAACGGGCGTCGACGCCGATCTTCTGCGCGGCCTCCTCGGCCAGCGGCAGCATGGTCTCGACGAAATCGGCGGCTGAGGCAAAGGCCGACTTGCCCTTGGCCAACGGCGGCTGGGCCACGCGGCGGCCGCTGATGGCATCGCTGTCATCCAGGCTCAGCGGCTTGCTGTCCGCCGCAGCGCTAGCCTGCGCCGGCACCCAGTCGCTGCCCGCCAGTGGCTGGCCTTCGGTAGTAGGGACGATACCGGCGAGCAGGCGGTCGGTGAGCTTGCTCGGCAAACTCAGGCGACGCTGGTTGATGAGCTGCGAGTCATCACGAGCGGCACTGCCCTCGCCCGCCGCCTTGAACGCACCGGCACGCGCCGTGCTATTCGGCGCTTCGACCTGGGCGAACGGATTGACCCGCTTCGGCCCGCTCTTCATCTGGCTGAGCTGACGCTCCAGCACCGACGCCAGGCCGATGCCGCCGTTGTTCTTCGACAGGGTCACGGCCAACTGCTGGTCGTGCATGTCCTGGTAGGTCTTGCTCTCGTTGCTGTTCATGAAGTTGCCTTCGCCGAACACTTCGTTCGCCTTGCGCATGGCCTTCATCATTTCGTTGAGGAACAGCGACTCGAATTCCTGGGCAACTTTCTTGATGTTGCCTTCGCTGTCCCCGCCGACCTTGAACTGGTTGAGCCGGTTCAGGTCGGTGTAGGCGCCGCTGTCGATGCCGGCTGCGAGTCTGGAGTCCATGGTCGCCTCCGTCAGATCACGATCAGGTCAGCCTGCAAGGCGCCGGCTTGTTTCAGCGCCTCGAGGATAGCCATCAGGTCGGAAGGTGCGGCGCCCACCTGGTTAACCGCGCGGACGATTTCATCCAGCGTGGTACCGGGGCCGAACTTGAACATCGGCTTGGCTTCCTGCTGCGCGTCGACCTGCGAGCGCGGCACCACAGCGGTCTGCCCACCAGACAGCGCATTGGGCTGGCTGACGATCGGATCTTCGGTGATGGTCACGGTCAGGCTGCCGTGGGTCACCGCAGCCGGCTGTACCTTGACGTTCTGGCCGATGACGATGGTGCCGGTCCGCGAGTTGATGATGACCTTGGCCGCCGCCTGCCCCGCTTCGATCTCGATGTTCTCCAGCACGGCCAGATAATCCACGCGTTGGTTCGGGTCCAGCGGCGCGCTGACGCGAATCGAGCCGCCATCAATGGCCTGGGCCACGCCCGGGCCCAGCAGGCCGTTGATCTGGTCGACGATGTTCTTCGCGGTGGTGAAGTCCGGGCGATTGAGGTTCAGGGTCAGGCTGTTGCCCTGATCGAAGCCGCTCGGCACCGGGCGCTCGACGGTGGCACCGGCTGGAATACGGCCCGCCGACGGAACGTTGACGGTAATGCGCGAGCCGTCACCACCAGTGGCGTCGAAACCACCCACCACCAGGTTGCCCTGGGCGATGGCGTAGACGTTGCCGTCGATGCCCTTCATCGGCGTCATCAGCAGGCTGCCGCCGCGCAGGCTCTTGGAGTTACCGATCGAGGAGATAGTGACGTCGATCACCTGGCCCGGCTTGGCGAAGGGCGGCAGCTCGGCATGCACGGATACCGCCGCCACGTTCTTCAGCTGCACGTTGCCGGAATTAGCCGGCACCTTGATACCGAACTGCGACAGCATGTTGTTGAAGGTCTGCAGGGTGAACGGTGTCTGGGTGGTCTGGTCACCGGTGCCATTGAGGCCGACCACCAGGCCATAACCGATCAGTTGGTTGGTCCGCACGCCCTGGATGCTCGCCAGGTCCTTCAGACGCTCGGCCTGAGCGGCGCTGGCGACGAACAACAGGCAAAGGACGGAAATCAGTCGTTTCATGATCGGCTACCTGCTCAGAACGGGAACAACGGGCTCATGAAGAACCGGTCGAACCAGCCCGGCTGACTGGCATCGGCGAAGGCACCGGTGCCCGAGTAGGTGATGCGCGCATTTGCCACCCGAGTCGAGGACACCGTGTTGTCGGTGGCGATGTCGTCGGCACGCACCATGCCGGCGATGCGCACCAGCTCATCACCGGTGTTCAGCGTCATCCATTTCTCGCCACGCACGGCCAGGATGCCGTTGGGCAGGACTTCCGCGACAGTCACGGTGATCGAGCCGGACAGGCTGTTGCTCTGGTTGGCAGCCGAGTCGCCCTGGGTGGAGCGCGTTCCGCTGTAGCCCACATCCAGGCTCAGATCATCGGTCTTCAGCGGATTGAGGCTGGAGTTAGGATTGTTCAAGGACACAGCGCCGCCGAACAGCGAGGTCAGGCCGAGGTTGGCGCTGCTGTCCTTGGACATGTCCGAGCCTGCGGACTTGCTCGCCTGGGTACGCTCACTCAGGGTGATGGTGATGATGTCGCCGACGCGATAAGCCTTGCGATCATCGTACAGATTGGTCTCGAAACCGGCCTGGTAGATGGAGCCGTTGCTCTGGGAAGCCGGCAGCGGAGTACGCGGTAGCACCGGGGCGTAGTAGGGATCGTCCGGCTTTGGCGAAGGCGCGACGCAGCCGCTCAGGAGCGCGCTGGCCAGCAAGGGGAGAAGAATCATCGGCCGGGTCATAACCACTTACCTCACGGTGTACGTGTCGCTAGTCGCCGGCGCCTAGGGCGCCTGCGGTATTAAAGGTTCTGAGTGATGAAGGAGAGCATCTGGTCCGAGGTGGAGATCACCTTGGAGTTCATCTCGTAGGCGCGCTGGGTGGTGATCATGTTGACCAGTTCCTCCACCACGCTGACGTTGGAGTTCTCCAGGGTATTCTGCAGCACGGTACCCAGACCGGTCAGACCGGGGGTACCGACCTGCGGCGCACCGCTGGAAGCAGTCTCCAGGAACAGGTTGTTGCCGATGGCCTGCAGGCCCGCCGGGTTGACGAAGTCGGCGGTCTGGATGTTGCCGATCACCTGGGAAGCCGGGTTGCCGGCGACGGTGACCGACGCGGTGCCATCCTCGCCCACGGTGAAGGTCTGCACCTCGGCCGGCAGAACGATGGCCGGCTCGAGCGGGAAACCGCTGGAGGTCACGATCTGGCCGTCGGAGTCCAGATGGAAGCTACCGTCACGGGTGTAACCCACGGTGCCGTCCGGCATCAGGACCTGGAAGAAGCCACGACCGTTTACCGCCAGGTCCAGCGGCTGTTCGGTGGTTTGCAGGCTGCCGGCAGTGAATATCTTCTGGGTGCCGGCGATACGCACACCGGTACCCAGCTGCAGGCCGGTGGGCAGCTCGCTGTCCTGGCTGGATTGACCGCCAGGCTGGCGACGGATCTGGTACAGCAGATCCTCGAACTCGGCGCGATCGCGCTTGAAGCCGGTGGTCGAGACGTTGGCCAGGTTGTTGGAAATGGTGGTCAGGTTCATGTCCTGGGCGGACAGACCGGTTTTCGCAACCCAGAGTGCAGGAAGCATATTCTTTCTCCTCGAGCGCCAGATTCATGGCGCTTCGCGTTGGTGATTAGCTGAGTTGCATGACCCGTGCCATGGCCGCCGCATCGTCTTCGGCGGTGCGCATCATCTTCACGTGCAGCTCGAATTGGCGGGACAGCGACAGGATCGCGGTCATCTCCTCGACGGCGTTGACGTTGCTCGATTCGAGGAAGCCGGAGGTGACGCGCACGTTGGCGTCAGCGGCAACCGGCTCGGTGGCGCCCTTGACGCGGATCAGGCCATCGGTGCCCTTCTCCATGGTCTTGGGATCGGGATTGACCAGCTTGATGCGGTCCACCTCGGCCATCACGTTCGGCGCCTCACCGAGGGCACGGATGCTGATGGTGCCGTCCTGGCCGATCTCGACTTTCTGCTCCGGCGGCACCGCAATCGGCCCACCGTTGCCGAGAACCGGCAAGCCATTGCCGGTGCGCAGCTGGCCGAGGGCATCGATCTGCAGGCTGGCGGTGCGTACATAGGCTTCGCCGCCATCTGCCGCCTGTACGGCAATCCAGCCCTGGCCGTCCATGGCGATGTCCATGTCGCGACCGGTCTCCTGCAGAGAGCCAGGGGTGAAGTCGGTAGCCGGACGCTCGCTCATCGCATAGACGCGGGCTGGATAGCTATCGCCGAATACAGGCATGGAGCGCGCCTGTTCGTAGTCGCGCTGAAAGCCGCTGGTGGAAATGTTCGCCAGGTTGTTGGCGTGGGCGCGCTGGGCCAGGGTGTTCTGGCTGGCTCCGCTCATGGAGATGTACAGCATCTTGTCCATGGTTTGCTCCGCAG
The DNA here is from genome assembly GCF_000761545.1 of Pseudomonas sp. ML96. Lineage (GTDB taxonomy): Bacteria > Pseudomonadota > Gammaproteobacteria > Pseudomonadales > Pseudomonadaceae > Aquipseudomonas. Next base: position 89,527 of record NZ_JPMY01000031.1, read on the forward strand.
GTCGGCTATTGCCGCTCGTAACTCAGTTACCTGCTCTTCAGCAAACTGCGTGCCACAAACAAAACATATAGATATCTATATGTTTTTAAAGGATTATTTTCAATAAGAAAGCTCAGAGAGGAGCTTAGAGGAAGGGTATGCCGGCGAGGGCTTGCCGCTGCCGGCAAGCCCCCCC
>NZ_JPMY01000032.1 GCF_000761545.1 Pseudomonas sp. ML96
CAGCTCGAACTTGGTGATCTTCGGACCATCGTCTTCGAAGCCAACCACCTTGCCGATATCAACGTAGGCCTTATCGTAATCGCCATCGTTGTCGTAGACCGTTACTTTGACCTTAAGCGCACCGTCGACAAGTGTTTTCAGAGCATCGTGGTCATTACCATCGGCGCCATGTTTGATGGCCTCGTACTGCCAGAGGGTAATGTCACCATCATCTTCATCAATGCGCAGCCGAAAGACGATATTACCTGTGGCGTCCTTGCCGACCACATCATCGCCATCAGCGTAAAGCTTGATGGCCCCACCCTCGGTGGCATACAGACCAGAAAATGCCGCATTGTTAAAACTGAACTCGAAACTACGCCGACTCGTATCTTCCTTGTCTGAGCCAGCATCAACCGTCAATTTGAACAGGTCGTCACCGTCAACTTTGGCGTAGCCAATTGCAGTACCATCCGGGCCCGACCATTGTCCAAACTCATCCGCCGCAAAAGCGAACCCAGGCTCACTTTGATGCGAGCCAAATATACCCACTGACTCATCAACGATGATTCGGGCGCACTCTTCTAATGTGAAACAAGTGATCTTCGGACCATCGTCTTCAAAGCCAATTACCTTGCCTAGATCCAGAACATCCGACGCCGCTTTATCGCCGTCACCATCGATGATGGTGACGCTCACATTCAGCGCTCCCTGAGTAATAGTCTTGAGACTGTCATGGTTGTTCCAGTCAAAGCCGTGATCAATAGCCTCGTACTGCCACAAGGTCACATTGCCAGTTCCCTCATCGATACGTACCCGGAAAACGATGTCGTTATCTGAGTCCCGACCAATTACATCAGCACCATCCATGTACAAGCTGATAGCACCACCATCTGTAGCGCTCAGCCCGGAATAAACACCACCGACAAGTTCCTCTCCCTCTTGCCCGCCCTCACCACTCTCGCCACCCAAGCTAAGGCTGAAGATTCTAGATGCCTCACCATCCGCACCAGCATCAACACTCAGATTAAACAGCCAGGCACCAGGAACCTTCGAATAGCCAATAACACTCAGGCCATCCGGATTAGGACTTTGGAAGGCCTCATCAAACGGAATCTGCTTACCCCAAAGCTCATTCTGCAAGGATCCATGCAACCCAACGGATTCATCTGCAATAACTTTAAAGTGGCGATTAAGCTCGAACTCCTGAATAGCCGGACCATCGTCGTAAATAGCAATATTGAGCGGTACGGCTGGGGAAACATCACCATCGCCATCGATAATCCGCACAGCGAAGGGATCCAGCAGTTGGTCGTCAGCACCTACTGCGTTCGGGTTTGAATGATCGAGAGTGTTGTCGGTTAGCGTGTATGTCCAGTTACCGGCAGCATCGAATTGAAGGACGCCATATACACCCTGAACAGTCCCGCCACCTTGCACATTGACCCAAACACCAAATTTATCCAGGACCTGAATGGCCGAGATCCCATCCGGGGAGTTGATCAGAAGCGCCCCAGAAATACTCTCTGGTCCAACTCCTGCGTTAGAGCCAGGTTGTCCATCCACGTTACCTGGGGCAGCGCCATCCAGCTCAGATTCCTCAACAACCCCAGGCCCAGCTACTACTGAGCCCTCCTCGTCGAAATAGATGATTTCAACAGTAGGGGAGAAATCCGGTTCATCCGTGACAATCGGCTCGGGATCGGGGAACTCGGGGCCGCTTTCCAGGCCTGCAGTGGGGAAACCGATCACCGGATCAAGGGCGCCGCCGACCTCACCCAGTAGCACAAAGCTGTGGCCACCACCGATGCCACCGGCACCACCAGCGCCCCCTGCTCCGCCACCACCAGGACCAGCCGCGGTGGCTTCACCTTGCTGGGTCGGGTCGACGCCAGCCTCGATCGCAGCCTGCAGTTGCTCGACGTCGGTGAGATCACCGTCGGAGGGAGTGGTGGGAGTTTGATCCTGAGCCTGGTTGGACTGGCCATCGCCATCGGCCACCATCTGCTCATTAAGAGAAAGGTTGCTGTCACGTCCGAGGGTAAGGACCTCGCCGTTGGTGAGGGTTACGGCAACCGCCCCTCCCGTGCCAGTAACCAATTGTTCGCCAGCATAGACACGATCACCTTCAACCAGCGGTCGACGCGTTCCATCGCCAGCTACCGCAAAGACCTCGCCGACAACCTGACTGACGACACCAATCAAAGTAGCCATGATTCCTTCCTCCGCACTACAGCTGCCGACCACTGCCGGCACGTTTCAAAAGGGTCAAAACACCTTCCGAACCCGGGAAATCGTGCGAAGAAATCTGCTGAAATTGAACGGCGCACATGCTTGATAGTGAAATGCGACAAAAAAGTGTCGCTCCAACTGCACCGGCCTACTCCTTCAGAAACATCCCCGCCCCTTATGCTCCAAAACTGCATTTGACCGACTGTCTTAGCTGCGAACAGGCCTGAATGCCCCGTTTTTCGCGGCTTACGGAAGAAACAATGTGCTCGTTCTCACAGAGTGCATAAGACTTTTTTCTCATAAATCTTGTGACGAATTTTTCTTAGCTACTCTGGAACTTGAACTTAGCTGTGATGTTACAGGCCTGAAACGCTCTACCAGGCCAAAAGCGTCAGCATTTTGGCGACAGGAGCCAGGCATTACCCATAAGGAGAAAAACCTCATGCCCGTACTAAAACCGCTCTGCAGTGGCATTTTGATGGCCATGGCCTGTTCTCAGGCGCAGGCCATGACGCTCTCGGAAGCTATCCAGAGCACCGTCGACAATCATCCAGAGCTGCATGCCAGCATGAATGACCGACTGTCTGCGGATGAAGGAGTCAAGATCGCGAAGGGTGGTTACCTGCCGACCGTTGATCTGCTCATGGGGTATGGACGTGAACAGACCGACAGTCCCAGCACCCGTGCGCTGGGTGACCACAATAAAGAGACGCTGAACTACCGCGACGCCGAGCTGCGCCTGCGGCAGATGCTGTTCGATGGCTTCAACACGCCCAACGAAGTGGCGCGCACCAAGTCGGTAGTCGACTCCCGTGCCTACTATGTGCAAGGCACCTCCGAGAGCCTGGCACTGCGCACCGTCGAGGTGTACTTGGAAGTGCTCAAGCGCCGCGAGATGGTAACCCTGGCGCAGAACAACCTGCAGTCCCACCAGCGGGTCAATGACCAGATCGGCCTGCGCAGCGAGCGCGGCGTCGGCAGCACCGCCGACCTGGACCAGTCCGAAGCCCGTCTGGCCCTGGCCGAGAACAACCTCTACACCGAGCAGGTCAACCTGGCCGACGCCGAAGCCAACTTCTTCAGCGCCACCGGGCGCATGCCGGACGAGCTTGAGGCGCCTGCGACTATCAAAGGCGACATGCCGGCGGATCTGCCTGCCGCTCGCCAGTCGGTGATGGACAACAACCCGTTCCTCAAGTCCGCTCAGGCCGACGTATACGCCGCCGAGAAACAATACGAAGTGGCGAAGTCGCCCTTCTACCCACGCTTCGACCTTGAACTGGCCACCAGCGCCGACGACAACGTGCAGGGCGATGAAGGCCACTACAACTCGTGGCGCGCCGCCGTGGTGATGAACTACAACCTGTTCAACGGCATGCGCGACAAAGCCCGTCTGCAATCGGCGGCACACCAGATCAACCAGTCCATGGACATCCGCAACAACGCCCTGCGTGTGGTCAACGAGAACCTCATGCTGGCCTGGAACGCCATGGAAAACGCCCGCCTGCAAACCCCCAAAGCCAGGGACTATGCGGATTACACCGCGCGTGTGCGTGAGGCCTACCAACAACAGTTCAGTCTCGGTCAACGCACCCTGCTCGACCTGCTGGATAGCGACAACGAACTCTTCACCGCCAACCGTCGCTACACCGAGGTTCGCTACACCGAAGAGTTCTCCATGTATCGCGTCATTGCTGCCATGGGCGAGCTGTTGCAGAAACAGAACGTCGTAGTCCCGGCCGAAGCTGTAGCCCTCACCGAGGTGAAGAGCGAGGCCCGCCTGCCGGATATGAAGTAGTAGTCCCGGCGAAGATGCTGCTCGGCGATAACTACGCCGGGCAGCCTCTCAGGAGTAGTGACCTTGACCACCATGGAACGGAGACCCACTGGGGACCAGCGGCAGAGTCATGATGACCCGCTGCTGGACGGCCTCCTGATTCTCTGCAAACTGCACGACTGCTCAGCCAGCCGAGCCAGCCTGACGGCTGGCCTTCCGCTGCCCGAGCAACGCCTGAGTCCAGACCTATTGCCCCGCGCGGCGGCTCGCGCCGGTCTGCAGGGGCGCATTCTGCGCCGCGAGCTGGGCGCCATCTCACCGCTGAACCTGCCCGTCCTGCTATTGCTCAAGGATGGCCGCAGTGCAGTGCTGCAGAAAATAGGCCCGAAGAATCAGCTACTGATCCTGCCCTGCGAAGCGGATGGCGGCGAACAGTGGGTGAACCCGGAGCATCTGGCCATCGAATACAGTGGCCAAGCGTTTTTCGCCAAGCCGCAACATGAACTGGAAGAAGCCCGCACTCCTCTGGTACCACGGGTCGAGGCCTGGTTCCGTGACACCCTCAAGCTATCGCGCTGGCTCTATACCGACGCGGTGCTGGCCAGCCTGCTGATCAACCTGCTGGGCCTGATGGTCCCGCTATTCGTCATGCAGACCTACGACCGCGTGGTGCCCAACCAGGCCACCTCGACGCTCTGGGTGCTGGTCATCGGCCTGTTCATCGGCACCTGCTTCGACCTGTTGCTACGCGTGCTGCGCGCCTACCTGCTGGATGTGGCCGGCAAGAAGACCGACGTGGTGCTCTCGGCCACCCTGTTCGAGCGCATCACCGGCATGTCGATGGCGGCACGGCCGGCTACCGTTGGTGGCTTCGCCCAGAGCATCCACGACTTCCAGGGCCTGCGCGAATTCCTCACCGCGGTCACCCTAACCAGCCTGATCGACCTGCCCTTCTCGGTGCTGATGATCGTGGTCATCGGCCTGCTCGGCGGCTGGCTGGTGATCATTCCATTACTGGCCTTCCCCATCACCGCGGTGTTCGCTTTGATCATCCAGGCGCGCCTGCGCGATACGGTGCAGAAGAGCCTGGCTCTGGGTGCCGAACGCCAAGCCTTGCTGATCGAGACCCTCAGCGGCCTGGAAACCCTCAAGTCCTGTAGCGCTGAAAGTGAGCGACAACACCGTTGGGAGAAGACCCACGGCGCCCTCACCCGCCTGGATAGCCACGCGCGTTTCCTTGCTGGCCTGGCCACCAATGGCACCATGTTCCTGCAGCAGTTCGCCGGCATGGCCACCATAGTCGCCGGCGTGTACATCATCATCGCCGGCAAACTCAGCGTCGGTGCCCTGGTCGCCAGTTACATGCTCGGCAGCCGGGTGCTCGCGCCGCTGGGGCAGATCGCCGGACTGATCACACGCTACCAGCAAGCCCGCCTGACCATGACCAGCACCGACGCGCTGATGGCTCTGCCGCAGGAGCGCCAGGCCAAACAGCGGCCGCTGGAGCGCACCCACCTTCATGGTGCGCTGGACCTGCGCCAGGTCAGCTTCAGCTACCCAGGGCAAAGCTCACCGGCGCTGAACAAGGTCAACATGAAAATGGCGGCTGGCGAGCGAATCGGCATCATCGGTCGCAGTGGCTCGGGCAAGAGCACCCTGGCCCGCCTGCTGATGAACTTCTACACACCGAGCGAAGGCCAGATCCTTCTCGACAACCTCGACCTGCGCCAACTGGACGTAGCCGACCTGCGCCACCAGATCGGCTACGTGGCACACGACCTGCCACTGCTCTCCGGTAGCCTGCGCGACAACCTGACCCTGGGCGCCCGCTACGTCAGCGACGCACGCATGCTGGAAGTGGCCGAACTGACTGGCGTAACCGAGCTGGCCCGCCAGCATCCGCAGGGCTTCGACCGCCCCGTGGGCGAGCGCGGCCAGCTGCTTTCCGGCGGCCAGCGCCAGGCCGTATTGCTGGCTAGGGCGCTGCTGCTGGACCCACCGATCCTGCTGCTGGACGAACCAACCAGCGCCATGGACAACACCAGCGAAGACATCCTGCGCAACCGCCTGCAAACCTGGTCCCAGGGCAAGACCATGCTGCTGATCACCCACCGCACCTCGATGCTCAGCCTGGTCGACCGTCTCATCGTGCTGGATTACGGGCACGTAGTGGCCGATGGTCCGAAAGAAGCCGTCATCGACGCCCTGCGCCGCGGCCGTGTCGGCCCGGCAGCCAGCTAGCGGAGCCCAACATGGATCTGAGCCAATCACTGCGTGATTACTTCGGCAGCCTGAAGCGTGACAAGCAGGACACCGAGTTCATGCCCGAGGTGGACGGCGCCGTCCTCGAGGACTCGCCCTGGCTGGCCCGCGCCACCGTCTGGGCCGTCAGTGCCTGCCTGATCGTGGCGCTGATCTGGGCCAAGTTCGCCGTGCTGGAAGAAGTCACCACTGGCGAAGGCAAGGCGATTCCCTCCAGCAAGGTGCAGGTCATCCAGAATCTGGAGGGCGGTATCGTCACCGAGATCTTCACGCGCGAAGGCCAGGTGGTGAACAAAGGCGACGTGCTACTGCGCCTGGACGCCACTCGCTTCATCTCGAACAAGGGCGAGACTGAGGCCGATCGGCTGGCGCTAGTTGCCCGCGTCGAGCGCCTGAGCGCCGAGGCCGAAGGTCGCCCACTGGCCCTGCCGGAAGAGCTGACGAAGGAAGCGCCGCAACTGGCAGAGGACGAGATGGCGCTGTACCGCTCGCGCCTGCAACGCCTCGCCAGCGAACAGAACACCCTCAAGGAACAGCTGCGGCAGAAGACCCAGGAGCTCGCCGAGTTCCGCGCCAAGGCTGGTCAGTACCGCTCCAGCCTGGGGCTGATCCAGCAGGAACTGAACATGTCGCAGCCGCTGGTGGGCACCGGCGCTATCTCCGAGGTGGAGATCCTGCGCCTGCGGCGTAGCGCGGTGGAGATGCGCGGCTCGCTGGATGCCACCAACCTGGCCATTCCCAGGGCCGAGGCAGCCATGCAGGAGATCGAAAGCAAGCTCAACGAGTCGACCCTGGCCTTCCGTACCGAGGCGCTCAAGGAACTCAACGAAGTACGCACCGAGCTGACCAAGATCACCTCTACCAGCGTGGCCATCCAAGACAGGGTCAGCCGCACCACCGTAAGCTCGCCGGTGCATGGCGTGATCAAGCTGCTCAAGGTCAACACCATCGGCGGCGTGGTACAGCCGGGCGACCCCATGGTGGAAGTGGTGCCGCTGGAGGACAACCTGCTGATCGAGGCTCGCATTCGTCCGCAGGATGTGGCCTTCCTGCATCCAGGGCAGAAGGCCATGGTCAAGTTCACCGCCTACGACTACACCATCTACGGTGGGCTCAAGGCCCAGCTGGAACTGATCGGCGCCGACACCATCACCGACGAGGAAGGCAACAGCTTCTACCTGATCCAGGTGCGCACCGACAAAAGCCATCTAGGCAGTGACGAGCACCCGCTGCTGATCATCCCCGGCATGGTCGCCACGGTAGACATCGTCACCGGCGAGAAGAGCGTGCTCGACTACCTGCTCAAGCCCGTACTCAAGGCCCGCTCCGAGGCCATGCGCGAGCGCTAGCCCTGCCAGTGTGCGCCTGGCCCCTGCTCCGCCAACTGATCGCCGGGGTTACGCAGCGGGCAGGCCTCCAGTGACAGACAACCACAACCGATGCAGCCATCCAGCTGGTTACGCAGCAACTGCAGCTTAGCGATGCGCTGATCCAGATCCTCGCGCCAACGCGCCGATAACGCCGCCCAGTCTGCCGCCGTCGGGTTGCGACCTTGCGGCAGGCTGCCGAGTGCCTCGGCGATTTCCGCCAGCGGAATACCGACCCGCTGCGCCACCTTGATCACCGCTACCCGACGCAGCGCCTCACGCGGATAGCGGCGCTGGTTGCCGGTATTGCGCGTGCTGGCGATCAGGCCCTTGGCTTCGTAGAAATGCAGGGCCGACACGGCGACGCCGCTGCGCCGGGCCAATTCGCCCACGCTCAGGTCACGAACCATCTTCTCTCTCTCGTTCACGGCGCTTGACCTCAAGCTATGTTGAGGTTTTACCCTGGCGCCGCATTCGAGTTCAAGACCGGGAGAACCCCATGAACGAGGTTTCGCCACACGCAGCGGCCAGCTTTACCCTGCTGATCGCCATCGAGTCACGCCCAGCCTGCCGCGCCGAACTGGCACGCCATCTGGGCGAATACCTGGAACGGATCCGCCAGCACTTCGGCGAGAGCCAGGGCTGCCTCGGTGCAGAACTGAAGCTGGAGCCGGCACGCCTGGTTGGCCGCCTCGACTGGCGGCGCAAGGAAGACTGGGAGATGGCCTGGGACTGCCGGCACAGCGGCGCCGAGTTGCTCGGCGATAGCCTGATGCGCCTCGGCGCACGCAGCATCCGCTTCGACAGCACGGTGTCAGCCGCCTGAGCCACCACCGTGATTGCGCTGGAAGGTGTCCTCCCCCATGGCGGCGATCTGCCCCTCGATCAACGCATCGAAAGGCCTGAGCAGATCGTCGAAACGGGTTTCCGGCTCCTGCAGTTGCAACGCATAGGCAATTGCCTCGATGGTCGCCAGGGCGCCCTCTCCCGGCGCCTTGCGCAGGCGATAGCGTGACTGCAGGCCCTCGGGCAGGCAGACGCGCGGCAAGGCTGCCAATTGCGGGTTGAGGTGCAGCAGCTTGCGCGCCTTGCGCCAGGTACCGTCTGGCACTACCAGCAGCAGTGGCCGGCCGTCACTCTCCGCAGTCAGGGGCAGCGATTGTGCGGCTTCACCGGGAAACAGCAGGCAGGCGCGATAGGCGGGATCCAACCGCAGGTCGGCGAAGTTCTCGCCCACGATTAGCTCGGCATTGGCCAGCCCCAGAGCCGCCAGGCGCGCCGTATTCAGCGCATGGCCGACCTCATCCGGGTGCTGCAGGATCAGTACTCGAGTGCGGCTCTCCAGACGCGGGATCAGATGGCACAGACAGTGGGTCTGCGGCCTGGTGCAGCGCTCGCAGCGCGCTCGGGACATGGTGGTTTCCTCCGGCCGCGCAGTGTGCCACAGGCGGCCGGAGGAACGTTCAGTGGCTGAGCTTCTGCAGGGCGTTGGCCAGATCGCCGATACGCTGTTTGGTCTCGTTGACCAGCCCGCCGATCTCGTGGGCCGAGTCCGCCGAGCGTTTGGCCAAGGTACGTACCTCGTCGGCAACCACGGCAAAGCCCCTGCCCTGCTCGCCGGCCCGCGCCGCCTCGATGGCCGCGTTGAGCGAGAGCAGTCCGGTCTGCGCGGCGATGCTGTCGATCACCGAAACGATCTGGCCGATGTGATTGCTCGAGGTCAGCACCGCCTCCATCGCCGCGTTGGTGGTATCGCGCGACTCGTGCATGGCGCTGATGTCCTTGATGAACGCGGTGTAGGCTATCTTGCCCTCCAGGCGAATCTTCGCCAGCGCCAGATTGCCCCACAGGCGGCCGCCATCCTTGCGCTCGATCTGCACATCGCGACTGGTGCCGACGATCTTGTCGTGGCCGGTGGTGCGGTTGGCGTTGACGTAACCATCGTGGTTGGCCTGGATCATCTGCGGCACCAGCATCTTCACGTTCTGCCCCACCACTTCGCGGCGGTCATAGCCCCACAGGCGCTCGGCGGCGCTGTTGAAGAAGGTCACGCAGTTGTGTTCGTCGATGGTCACCACCGCGTCCAGCGCCTGCTCCAGGGTCTGGTCGATGATCTCGCGCGCCTCGTGTTCGCGGGTGATGTCCTTGACGAAGGCGGTATAGATGATGCGATCGCCGCTGTGCACCTTGGACAGCGACAGGCTGGCCCATACCCGGCCGCCGTCACGGCGCTCGATCTGCACCTCGCGGCTGGTACCGACGATCTTGTCCGCGCCGCCATGACGGTTGGCGTTGACGTAATGATCGTGGTTGGCCTGGATCATCTGCGGCACCAGCATCTTCACGTTGTGGCCGATCACCTCCTGGCGGGCATAGCCCCACAGGCGCTCGGCGGCGGCGTTGAAGAAAGTCACGTTGTTGTGCTCGTCGATGGTCACCACCGCGTCCAGCGCCTGCTCCAGGGTCTGGTTGATCGCCTCGCGGGTCTCGCGCTCGCGGGTGATGTCTTTGACGAAGGCGGTGTAGATGATCTTCTCGCCCAGGTGCACCTTGGACAGCGACAGGTTGCCCCACAGCTTGCTGCCATCCTTGCGCTCGATCTGCACATCGCGGCTGGTGCCGACGATCTTGTCGCGCCCGGTGGTGCGGTTGGCGTTGACGTAATTGTCGTGGTTGGCCTGGATCATCTGCGGCACCAGCATCTTCACATTGCGCCCCATCACCTCGGCCCGGCTGTAGCCCCACAGGCGCTCGGCCGCCGAGTTGAAGAAGGTCACGTTGTTGTGATGATCGATGGTCACCACCGCATCCAGCGCCTGCTCCAGGGTCTGGTCGATGGCCTCGCGGGCCTCGTGCTCGCGGGTGATGTCCTTGACGAAGGCGGTGTAGAGCAGCTTGCCGCCGACCTGCACCTTGGACAGCGACAGGCTGCCCCAGACGATGCCGCCATCCTTGCGCTCGACCTGCACCTCACGACTGGTGCCGACGATCTTGTCCTGCCCGGTCACCCGGTTGGCGTCGACGTAGCTGTCGTGCTGGGCCTGGATCATCTGCGGCACCAGCATCTTCACGTTGCGCCCGATAACCTCTTCTGGACGGTAGCCCCAGAGCCTTTCGGCGGCGGAGTTGAAGAAGGTCACGTTGTTGTGTTCGTCGATGCTCACCACCGCATCGATGGCCTGCTCCAGTATCTGCCGATACATCTGGGCCGAATGTCCACCCGAGAAAAAGCCCAGGAACCCTGCCTGTTTCTTCATTTCCCATCCCTCCGTGCGTCCCTACGGCGGTCGGGCGTCAGCCCGGCGGCAACGCTTTACCTCAACGGTTGAAACGCTCCGCCAGGCTGTGCAGATAGGCGGCCATCTGCTCGAGCTCCTGGCTGATGCCTACACCCTGCTGGGCCTGCCCGGCGCTGTGATCGGAGAGCTGGGCAATGCGGGTGATCTGTCGGCTGATGTCTTCGGCCACGTGCGCCTGCTGCTCGGAAGCTGCGGCCATCTGCTGACTCATGCCGGTGATGCGGGTAACTGCCTGACTGATGCCATCCAGCGCTTCGCGTACCGCCTCGACGCTGCGCATGCTGTCACGGGAGATGTCCTCGCCACGGCTGGCGGTGTTGACCGCCTTGTCCGCGCCGTTACGCAGCGAGGAGATGATCTGGTGGATCTGCTCGGTGGATTCGCGGGTGCGCCCGGCCAGAGCGCGCACCTCGTCCGCCACTACGGCGAAGCCGCGGCCCTGCTCGCCGGCACGCGCCGCCTCGATGGCCGCGTTG
>NZ_JPMY01000033.1 GCF_000761545.1 Pseudomonas sp. ML96
CTCGGCGGCATCGGCTTCATCGCCATGGCCGTGGCGATCCTGCCGATGCTGCGCATCGGTGGTATGCGCCTGTTCCAGACCGAATCCTCGGACCGTTCGGACAAGGTCATGCCGCGCTCGCACATGGTGGCCAAGTACATGGTGGTGGCCTACGTCGGTCTCAGCGCCCTGGGCGTGCTGGGCTTCTGGCTGGCCGGCATGAGCCTGTTCGACGCCATCAACCATTCCATGTCGGCGATTTCCACCGGCGGTTTCTCCACCTCGGACGCCTCCCTGGCCAAGTGGCAGCAGCCGGCCGTGCACTGGGTGGCGGTGGTGGTGATGATCTGCGGCAGCCTGCCGTTCGTGCTCTACGTGTCGACCCTGCGCGGCAACTACAAGGCGCTGATCCGCGACGAGCAGGTGCGCGGCTTCATGTTCGTGCTGGTCGGCAGCTGGCTGGTGCTGGCCACCTGGTACACCCTGACCACCAAGCTGCACTGGCTCGAGGCCCTGCGCCACGTGGCGGTGAACACCACCTCGATCATGACCACCACCGGCTTCGCCCTCGGCGACTACAGCCTGTGGGGCGGCTTCTCGACCATGCTGTTCTTCTACCTGGGCTTCATCGGCGGCTGCTCCGGCTCCACCGCCGGCGGCCTCAAGGTGTTCCGCTTCCAGGTCGCCTTCATCCTGCTCAAGGCCAACCTGATGCAGCTGGTACACCCGCGCGCGGTGATCAAGCAGCAGTACAACCGCCATCGACTGGACGAGGACATCGTCCGCTCGATCCTGGCCTTCTCGTTCTTCTTCACTATTACCATCGCCGCCCTGGCGCTGGCCCTGAGTCTGTGCGGGCTGGACTGGATCACCGCGCTGTCCGGAGCGGCCAGTACGGTGTCCGGCGTGGGCCCGGGCATGGGCCCGATCATCGGCCCGGCCGGCAACTTCTCCAGCCTGCCGGACACGGCCAAATGGCTGCTGAGCGCGGGCATGCTGCTGGGCAGGCTGGAAATCCTCACCGTACTGGTACTGCTCCTCCCCGCCTTCTGGCGCCACTAAAAATCCGCCCTGAGCTGCTGCGCACGCCTGATCCGCGTGCGGGCAGTGCTCGCAATGCTCATGGACCTCACGTCCACTGCGCTTGCTACGCGCTGGCCGCCCACGGCTGAGGCGCGCTCGCGACGCTCAGAACGAATTTTTATCCTGGTATCGCCCGCTGGACTCCTACAACCGCGCGCGGTACTCGCCCGGCGTGGCATCGAACCAACGGCGGAAGGCGCGGAAGAAGTTGCTGGGATCGGCAAAGCCGAGCAGGTAGGCGATTTCCAGCAGGGTCAGGTTGGGCTGGGCCAGATACTGCTCGGCCAGCTCGCGGCGGGTGTCGTCGAGCAACTGCTGGTAGCTGGTGCCCTCTTCCTGCAGGCGGCGCTGCAGGGTGCGCTCGGACAGCAGCAGCGCCTGGGCCACCGCCTCGCGCTTGGGCTCGCCCTGCGGCAGCAGGCGGCACAGTACCTGGCGCACCTGGTGGGTCACCCGGCTTTCGGAGAAGCGCGCCAGATACTCGCCGGCGAAGCGGTCGTGCAGTTGCGCCAACGCCTCGTTGGCGCTGGGCAGCGGCGCTTCCAGATCAGCGCGGGAGAACAGCAGCGAATAGTGCTCGGCATTGAATTCCAGCGGCGCCTGGAAGGCCTGCTGATACAGCTCGCGATTGGCGGGCGCCCCACCCTGGAAATTGACCCGGCGCGGTGTGATCGATTTGCCGGTGAGCCAGCGGCAGAAGGCCAGGCAATAGGCCAGCGATGCCTCGGCGCTCTGCTTGGCCGGCGGCAGGCGGTCGCCGTGGATCGCCAAGATCAGCTCGTACCCTTCCGGATGCGGACGCAGGCTGAGGTCGGAGCCCTCGGCGATGATGCGCTGATAGCGCACCAGGCGATTGAAGCCTTCCAGCAAGTTGCGGCTGGACATCAGCGCATAACCCACCACGTGGAACGACGATGGCCGCACCACCCGCGCCATGTTCAGGCCGATGGCCGGGTTGCCGGAAGCCTCCACCGCCAGGTGCCAGAGACGAGTCATGGCGTCCTGCGGAAAGCGCGCATCCGGGTCGTTGAGGGCCTGGTAGTCCAGCTCCAGGCGCTCGAACAGCTGGCGGCAATCTACGCCGCTCAGCTCCAGGGCCTGGACGATGCCGGAAGCCCAGCTGGAAGAGGTGGTACGTTCGCTCATCGGCTTTGTTGTTCTATGAATCGCACGGGTTGGCGGCGCAAGAATACTAACCCCGTGGCGCAGGAGCCATACCATCATGGACCGGGTGAATCGCGCCTGCGCTCCCCGGTCCATGCGCTGGCGCGCAATGTCGTTTAGGATTTCGCGGACAAGAAGAGCAAGCCACAGGAAGACACGAGCATGATCGGTTCGGATGACGAGCTGCGCGAAACCGGGGAACGCCTGGATCGAAGCAGCGCAGAGCCCGCGCAGGACAACGATGACGCGGATGCAGGCGATCAGCCGCTACTCAGCGATGTGGCCCCGGCCCACCCCGAGGATGTCGCCAGGAAGATCCTCCGTGATGCGCTGAAGTCGTTCCCCATCCCCGGCAAGAAGTGAGCCGCCTCGCCTGAGCGGCGGCGCGCTGGGATACTAAACTGGCACTGTATGTCACTGGCCGCCGGGTACCGCCCGCGTAGACTGCGACCAACAATGACAGGAGGTACGCCATGAGCGCTGAAACCACCGCCCGCTTCAACAGCTTCGCCGAGTTCTACCCCTACTACCTGCAGGAGCACAGCAACGACGTGTGCCGCCGCCTGCACTACGTCGGCAGCCTGCTGGTGCTGAGCATCCTCGCCTACGCCATCGTCACCCAGCAGTGGTTGTGGCTGCTGGCCCTGCCCTTCGCCGGCTACGGCTTCGCCTGGGTCGGCCACTTCGTCTTCGAGAAGAACAAGCCGGCCACCTTCAAATACCCGCTGTACAGCCTCATGGGTGACTGGGTGATGCTCAAGGATGCCTTCACCGGCCGCATCCGTTTCTGAGTCGACGACAACAGCACTGCGGCGGAACCGTGTCCGCCGCAGTGCTTTCCGTGATCGCGCATAACAACAAGAGAACCGCCGGATGAACGCTCACGCACGCTTCACCCATATGGAAGACGGCAGCGCCGACGACTGGGCGATCATCGCCAAGGACTTCGCCCAGTACGCCAAGCTGCTGCCGGACCGCATCCTCACCCACCTGCGCCTGCTTGATGGCGACTTCGGTGGTTTCCCAGTCGACCGCCTGACCCACTCGCTGCAAACCGCCACCCTCGCCCATCGCGATGGCAAGGACGAGGAATACGTGGTCTGCGCCCTGCTCCACGACATCGGCGACACCCTCGGCTCCTACAACCACGCCGATATCGCCGCCGCTATCCTCAAGCCATTCGTCAGCCCGGAAAACCACTGGATGATCGAGAAGCACGCGATCTTCCAGGGCTACTACTTCTTCCATCACCTGGGCATGGATCGGCACCTGCGCGAGCAGTTCAAGGACCACCCGCAGTTCCAGGCCACCATCGAGTTCTGCGCCCGTTACGACGCCGCGGCCTTCGATCCGCAAGCCGAAGCGCTGCCGCTGGAGTTCTTCGAACCCATGCTGCGCCGCGTCTTCGCCCAGCCCAAGCAGTCGCTGTACAAGGCGGCCATGAGCTGATTGCAGCCATCCGGCGGCCGAGCTTGGCCGCCGGCCATGGGCTGGTTATGATCCCCCGGCCCGAATTACTCCTGGCTCAGGTCTTGCAGACCGACCAGACGCCCGCCAGAGGCGCCAGAAAAACATCAGGGATCGCTGCATACATGAAGCCTATCGTCCGGGAAGCTCCCCAGGCACATCCTGCTCCGCTGCTGCGCGAATACTATTCGCGAGTGCTGGCCTATATCGCCCCCGCCGCTGCCCTGGCCGCCGGCACTTACGTCAACCACTTCGGTTACAACATCCTCTGGCTGGTGCCCTACGCCCTGCTCTATCCGCACCTGGCGTACCACCTGGGCAACCGTTTCAAGCGTGATTACCCGCAGCAGACCACCCTGATCCTGCTGTTCATCGACGCCATCCACGCCGGCGCCGCTGTCGTGCTGATGGGCTTCTCGGTGGTACCGGCGCTGATGTTCCTGCTGACACTGGGCTTCAGTTCGCTGGTTGCCGGCGGACTGCGCAACATGGGCGTCGCCATGCTGGTGGCCGCAGGCAGCGTGGCGCTGAACACGGCGCTGGTCCGCCCGGAGATCAACGTCGCCACACCCAGCCTGGTGGCCCTGGTCAGCATCCTGCTGACCACCCTGTACGTGTGCATCACCGCCTTCTTCGTCCACGAGCAGGGCATGCGCCTGAACCAGGCCCGTAGCGAGATCAAGCGCGAGCAGGAAAAGGCCGCGCGCCTGGCCCGCAACCTGGCCAAGTACCTGTCGCCGCAGGTCTGGGAAATGATCTTCAGCGGCAAGAAGCACGTGCGCCTGGAGACCCAGCGCAAGAAGCTCACCGTGTTCTTCTCCGATATCAAGGGCTTCACCGAGCTGACCGAAGAGCTGGAAGCCGAACAGCTCACCGACGTGCTCAACACCTACCTCAACGAGATGTCGAAGATCGCTCTCAAGCACGGCGGCACCATCGACAAGTTCGTCGGCGACAGCGTGCTGGTGTTCTTCGGCGACCCAAGCAGCCAGGGCGCCAAGAAGGACGCGGTGAACGCCGTGTCCATGGCCATCGCCATGCGCAAGCACATGAAGGTGCTGCGCCAGCAGTGGCGCGCCCAGGGCATCACCAAGCCGCTGGAGATCCGCATGGGCCTCAACACCGGCTACTGCACGGTCGGCAACTTCGGCGCCGATACGCGCATGGACTACACCATCATCGGCCGCGAAGTGAACCTGGCCAGCCGCCTGGAAAGCTCCTCCGAGGCCGGTGAGATCCTTATCTCCCACGAGACCTACTCGCTGGTGAAGGACCTGATCATGTGCCGCGACAAGGGCCAGATCGCGGTCAAGGGCTTCAGCCGACCGGTGCAGATCTACCAGGTGGTGGACCACCGCCGCGACCTGGGCGCCCGCTCCAGCTACGTCGAGCACGAGATGCCGGGCTTCTCCATGTACCTGGATACCAACGGCATCCAGAACTACGACAAGGAGAAGGTCATCCAGGCCCTCAACCTGGCCGCCGAGAAGCTGCGCGACAAGGTCATCCTCTAGCCCGCGCCTCGATCTGCCAGCAGGCCGCCGAGAACTCGACTCGGCCACCCTTCACGAAAGGCTCGAAGGCCTGCCGCAGCCGCGCCAACAACGCGGCTCGCTCGATCTCCGGCAACTGCTGCAGCACCAGGCCAACCGGCCCCAGTCGGCTCAGGTAAGGCTGCAGCGCCGACTCCGGCATGCTCATCGGCACGTCCAGCGCGCGCACCTCCACCTCCTCCCAGCCAGCCGCCTGCAGAATGCCGTGCACCCGAGCAGCATCGGCGAAGGCGAACTGTCCGGGCGCCCCAGGCCGGCGAGTCGGTAGTGCCGGCAACCAGGGCGCAGCCGCTCGTTCGGCGCAGACCATGAAGGGATTGTCCTCGGCGCCGCGCCAGGCCAGCAGGCGCATCCGCGCCCCGCTGGTGGCCGCTCGGTATAGGTTGGCGAATGCCGCCTGTGGGTCGGCGAAGAACATCACACCGAAGCGCGAGATCAGCCAGTCGTAGGAAGCTGCGGCGAAGTCATGCACCTGCGCATCGGCGCAAACGAAACGCGCCGGATTGCTCTCGCCCTCGGCCCGCGTGCGCGCCAGCTCCAGCATGGGCGCGGAGATATCGATACCCAGGCAGTCGCCGCTGATGCTGGCAGCAGCCAGGCTGGTCGCCCCGGTGCCGCAACCGATGTCCAGCACCCGCGCGCCACTGCTCAGGCCCTGCAGCAGCGGCGGCAACAGTGGCGCGAACAGCGCATCGAGCAGTTGCTGCGAATCGACCCAGGCCTGGCCGCCGGGGCCATTCCACAGGCGCTGCTGATCATCTAACAGGTTGGATGTGCTCATGCGGTGCTCCCATCGGATGGCTGATGGGAGCAGCTTGCCGGTTCAAGTCGACTTGAGGTCAAGCCCCACGTTCGGAAGCTCTACCAGACTCGACAACACCTGTCCGAGTGGTTCGCCATCGAGGCGTGGCTGTGCACTGAGGAACTCCAGTGCCGAGGCTCGCCACGACTGGCGCGCGGCCTGCTCGGCGCACAGCTGGCGGTCCAGCTGCAGCGCAGCGAGGCAGGCTTGGGCCAGGTCCTCGCTCATCACCCCGGTCAGCCCCGGCTGCAGTACATCCAGCGGGCCCGCCACCGGGAAGGCCGCCACCGGCGTACCACAGGCCAGCGCCTCGAGCATCACCAGGCCGAGGGTATCGGTACGCGAGGGGAATACCAGCACGCTGGCGGCGGCGAACTGTGCGGCCAGCGCCTCGCCCTGCAGGTAGCCGAGGAACTGCGCCTGCGGGTAATCGCGCTGCAGCGCCTCGCGCTCCGGGCCATCGCCGACCAGGCGTTTCTCTCCCGGCAGGTCCAGGTCGAGGAAGGCACGCAGGTTCTTCTCCGCCGCCAGACGCCCGACATAGAGAAATACCGGCTGCCCCTCCTCGCGTGGTCGCGGCTGGAACAAGCCGGTATCCACACCCTTGCGCCACAGACGCAGACGCCCCAGGCCCTGGCTGGCGAACTCCTCGCGCAAGCGCTCGGTGCTGACCAGTACGGCCTGGCTGGGACGGTGGAAGCGGCGCAGGAAGGCATAGCCCCAGCGCAGCGCGATCCACGGCCAGCGGGTATTCACGTATTCGGGGAAGCGCGTATGGATGGCGCTGGAGAAGGCCAGGCCACGACGCAGCAGCCAGCGCCGCGCGGCCCAACCCAGCGGTCCCTCGGTGGCCAAGTGCACACAGTCCGGGCGGAAATCGCGGATCGCCGGGCCGACCCGCCATAGGTCCCAGGCCAGCGGAATCTCCGGATAACTAGGGCACGGCACATGACGGAAATCCTGCGGCGACAGCACCTTGACCAGGTGCCCCAGGCCCCGCAGTTCGCTGACCAGCGCCTGCAGACTGGTGACCACACCGTTGACCTGCGGCGCCCAGGCATCGCTGACGATCAGTACCCTCATGCCGCCTGCCCTATGCTCGCCACAGCCGCGGTCTGTGCCTGATCCTCGGCCAGCCGGTAGAGCTGGATGCTGCCATCCAGGTGCTCAATCAGCGCGGTGCAGGACTCGACCCAGTCGCCGCAGTTCATGTACTCGACGCCGTTCACCCGGCGAATCTCGGCGTGGTGAATGTGGCCGCAGACGGCGCCGTCCAGGCCGCGCTTCACGCACTCATGGGCGATGGACTCCTCGAAGTCGCTGATGAAGTTTACCGCCGTCTTGACCTTGTGCTTGAGGAACGCCGACAGCGACCAGTAGCCGTAGCCCCAGCGCTCGCGCCAGTGGTTGAGCCAGCGGTTGAGGGTCAGGGTGAACTCGTAGGCGGAGTCGCCGAGGAAGGCCAGCCACCTGTGGTAGCGGGTGATCACGTCGAACTGGTCGCCGTGGATCACCAGCAACCTGCGGCCATCGGCGGTTTCGTGCACCGCCTCGTCGACCAACTGGATATTGCCGAGGATCAGCGTGGAATAGCGGCGCAGGAACTCGTCGTGGTTGCCGGTGACGTAGATCACCTCGGTGCCACGCTTGCTCATGGTCAGCAGGCGGCGGATCACGTTGGTGTGGGCCTGCGGCCAGTAGATGCCGCCACGCAGCTTCCAGCCGTCGATGATGTCGCCGACCAGGTACACGCGGTCGGCCTGGTAGCGCTTGAGGAAGGCCGCCAGGCGTTCGGCCTGACAGTCGCGGGTGCCTAGGTGGACGTCGGAAATCCACAGGGTGCGGACATGCTGCTTGCGGCTGGGCTTGCTGCGCTCGGCGATGCTCATTGGCGGCCTCCGGCTGGGTTTAGCCGAGCTTGCGCGGCAGCGGTGAAACAACCATGACATGCGCATGACTCTTGCGTGACAACCGGCGGCGTGGCGCGGCGTGTACACTGGCCGCTCGATCAGGAGCCCGCCATGACCCAGCTGCTCTCGCTGCGCCACTACCATCACGAACAGATTGCCCACAGCCACGAACACGCCCAGCTGGTGTTCGGCCTGTCCGGCCTGCTCGATTTCGAGGTGGAAGGTCGCGGCTGCCGGGTCGCCAGCCACAGCCTGGCAGTGGTGCCGCCGGGCAGCCACCACGCCTGCGCCAGCCCCCTGGGCAGCCACTGCCTGGTGCTCGACGTGCCGGAGGGCGGCTGGCTGCAACAGCGCCTGGGGCATCATCTGGATGCCAGCCGGCGCCTGCTGGAGACGCCCGGCCGCCTCGACCTGAGCCAGGCCCAGGGCCGATTGGTCGACTGGTTGGCCGCCAGCCCGATCGATGATCACGTGATCGCCCAGCAAGGCGCCGCCCTGCTGCTGGCCAGCCTTAGCGGCGCCAGCGCGGCCCCGGCGCCTGTCGGCTTGCCGCTGGCAAGCATCGATGCGCACATCGACCGCCATTGCGCCCATCCATTGCAGGTGGCCGACCTGGCGCGCCTGTGCGACCTGTCCAGCGCACGCCTGCATGCCCGCTTCGTCAGTGAGACCGGCCACACGCCGATGGACTATGTGCGCCAGCGCCGCCTGCGTCTAGGCCGCGAGCTGCTGCTGAACTCGCGCCTGGCGGTCGGCGAGGTCGCCGCACGGGTCGGCTATGGCTCGCAGAGCGCCTTCACCGCCGCACTGGTGCGTGAGTTCGGCGTCACCCCGCGCCAGCTGCGCAGCGAAGCCTGACGCGAGTCCTGCGACAAAGTCCGCGAGCCTCGCGACAGACGCGGATGGTCCCTTGCGCCTAGACTCGGCCGATCATTCAGGAGAGATCGGCATGCAGACCATCGAATGGCAGGACTTCGAGCGCGTGGAACTGCGCGTCGGCACCCTGCTCAGCGCCCGCCCCAACGACAAGGCGATCAAGCCGGCCTATGTCCTGGAAGTGGATCTTGGCGAGCTCGGCGTGAAGACCTCCAGCGCCCAGCTCACCGCGCACTACGGCGCCGACGAGCTGATCGGCCGCCAGGTGCTCTGCGTGTGCAACTTCGCGCCCAAGCGCGTCGCCGGGGTACGCTCGGAGGTCCTGGTCACCGGTGTCTACGATCAGGAGGGCAAGGTGGTGCTAGCCAGCTTCGACCGGCCGCTGCCCAATGGTGCCCGCCTCGCTTGATGTTCTTGCGCCTGGTCTGAATCAGACTTCGTTTCCCGCAGCTTGGAAAAAACCATGCAACACCGTACCGCCCTCCTCGCCCTGCACCTGGGCGCCGTGTTCTTCGGCCTCTCCGGCATCTTCGGCAAGCTGGCCCTGGCCGCACCGCTGGTGATCGTGTTCGGCCGCGCCCTGTTCGCCATGGCCGCGCTGGGCCTGTTCACCCACATCGGCGAGCCCGCCGCGCGCCTGAATAACCGCCAGCGCCTGGCCCTGGCCGCGGTCGGGCTGCTACTGGGCGGGCACTGGTGGACCTTCTTCATCGCGGTCAAGGTCTCGGGCGTCGGCATCGCCACGCTCGGCTTCGCCAGCTTCCCGGCCTTCACCGTGCTGCTCGAGGGGCTGCTGTTCCGCGAGCGCATCCGCCGCGCCGAATGGGGCGTGGTGGCTCTGGTGTGCCTGGGCCTGGTGCTGGTCACCCCGCATTTCGACATCAGCAGCGACGCCACCCTCGGCCTCGGCTGGGCGGTGCTGTCCGGCCTGCTGTTCGCCATGGTCTCGGTGGGTAACCGCGCCACCACCGCCGGGATCAAGCCGGCTCAGGCCGCCTACTGGCAGAACCTCGGCATCGTGCTGGTCTGCCTGCCGCTGGCCGGCGGCCTGCTGAGCGATGTGCGGCCCATGGACTGGCTGTGGATCGCCCTGCTCGGCCTGCTCTGCACGGCACTGGCGCACAGCCTGTTCGTCGCCAGCCTGCGCGTGCTCAACGCACGCAGCGCCTCAGTGGTGTTCGCCCTGGAGCCGGTCTACGGCATCCTCTTCGCCTGGTGGATCTTCAATGAGCAGCCGGGCCTGCGCATGCTCTGCGGCGGAGTGCTGATCCTGCTCGCCACCATCATCTCGGCGCGCCTGAGCAAGCACGCCGCCACGGTCGACGACCTCAGTTGACGCTATAGCCGCGCCCGGCCAGGCAGGCGCCCAATGCCCGGCGGTAGCGATCGGTGCTGTCGGCGCCGACCGGCTGGGTCGCGGTGGCCGGGTCGAAGCCGCTCTGCGCCACCGCCCAGCTGTGGCACTCGTAGCGATCACGGCCCTGCTGGTCGACGCTCTGGCCATTAGCCGGATAGGCGATCACTTCATAACTGGCCACCGCATTGCCCTGCACTGCCGGCGGCGGGCTGACCACTTCGTAGCGCTGGCTGTTGGCGTTCCACAGGTAGTAGGTCCCGGCCGCGACGAAGTACAGCATGTTGCCGATCCACAGCTCGCGCGCGAACGACGGCAGGCCATGACCACCACCGTGCGGACCCGGTCCCGGGCCCCAGGAGCCGCCCGGACGACCGCCTGGCCCAGGGCCACCCGGTCCTCCTGGCCCAGCCAGCAGGCTGCCGGAAATACCGAAGAGCATCAGGCTCAGGCCGATGATGCGCAGGGGGCGTCGCATGTCATTCACCTCGTTCGATCATTGCGGCCAGCGAATGCGGCCTCGCGGCAATTATTTCGCGAGGCCTGCCGGAGCAACGTCAGAGGCGGGTAAAAGGCGGGTAAAGAGGTTGATACAAAGGCTCAGCGATCGTTGTGGCCGAGGTCGCGCTCCGGGTCGATCAGGTCGCGCAGGCGCTGCTTGAGTTCCTTGGCCTCAGGGAAGCCGCCGTCGGTCTTGCGCTCCCACAGCTGCACGCCATCACAGACGATGCGGAACACCCCGCCGGTGCCCGGCTGCAGGCTGACCATGCCCAACTCGTCGGAGAAGGTGCTGAGCAGCTCCTGGGCCAGCCAGGCCGAGCGCAGCAGCCATTGGCACTGGGTGCAGTAGGTGATGACGACCTCGGGCTTGCTGGACATCGAACGCTCCAAAACGAAAAGGGCCGCCATCATAGCGCCCCACAAAGGACAACGCCGCGGCTCTACCGCGGCGTTGTCTTCCCGCCCTAAACCGAATCAGGCGATCTTGGCCAACAGCTCCCTGGCCTGCTGGCGCTCCTGCTCGTCGCCTGTGCTGATCACCTCGTTGAGGATGTCGCAGGCGCTGCCGATGTCACCCTGTTCGATGTAGGCCAGAGCCATGTTCAGCTTGACCAGATGTTCGCGGTTGCCGGCCAGGTGGTCGAGGTCGCTCTCCGCCGAGCTGGTGAAGGCGTCCGTGAGCTCGTCGTCCAGGAGTTGCTCCTGGGGGAAGCCCTCGACGATAGCGTCCATCTCCAGCACATCCGGCAGCTGCTGCAGGTCGGAGCGGAAGTCGGGATCGTACGCCGGCTCCTTCACCGCCTTGCTGCGCACCGGCTGCTCGGGCTTGAACGGACTGGCCAGGCCCCAGTCGGCATCCAGGGACAGGTCATCGAGATTGAGCTGGAACTCGTCCTCGGGCGCCGCAGGTACCGGCGCCTCGTCCAGCTGCAGCACGGCATCGGCCAGCGGCGCGTGCTCCTGCGGCTGACGCAGGGTCGCAACGTAACGCGAGCGAATCTGATCCACCTGAACATGGCTGGCGCCCATCTCCAGCAGCTCCTGCTGCAGGCTCACGAAGGCGGCGCCATCGCCCATCTCGCCGAGCACCTCGAGCAGACGCAGGCGCAGATCGAGACGTGCTGGTTGCAGGGCAATGCCCTTGCGCAGCGCACTGGCGGCCTCGGAGAAGCGACCGTAGGCGATATAGATGTTAGCCCCCTCCAGCGGGTCGGCCGCACCCGTGGGCAGGCGCGCTGGCGCCAAGCCAGGAGCAGGAGCCAACACTTCCTCGCTCGGGGTCTCGGCACGCGCCGGCTGTGGAGTCACCACTCGCACCTGCGGACGCATTTCCGGCACAGGCGCGCGCCGTGGCGCTTCGGCCTGCTTCGCCGGAGAACGCCGACGGCCCAGCAACAGGGCCGCGATGAGCAACAGCGCCACCAGTACGGCGCTGAGCAGCCACATCAACAGGCCACTGCTCTTCTCCTCCACAATCACCGGAGCAACCGGTGCTGGGACGGACTCGACGACGGGTGCCAGCGGCGCTTCACGGCGCTGCTGCAACTCATCGTGAATCTGCTGCAGCTGGCGATCCTTCTCGGCCATCTGCGCCTGCAGCTGGGACAGTTGGTCCTGCAGCGCGACCAGGTTGTCCTGCAGCGCCTGGTTCTGTGCGGTGACCTCGACCAGTTCGGCATCGGCCTGGTGCTGCTCGACCTCGATCTGCTCCTGCACCACATTGCCTGCCGGAGCATCGACCACGGGTTGCTGCGCTACGGGAGCGGACGTCGGCGCCGGTTGCTCACGCGCCGCTACGCTATCGGGCAGCAACAGCTCGGCCTCGGCGCGCAGGCGATTGATATCGCCACCGGCAAAGGCCTGGGGGTTGAGGGCATGGATATCGGCCATCAGCACCTCGCGGCTGGCCGTGGAGCCGGCGGCCTGCAGGCGCCCGGCAATGCTCCACAGGCTGTCGCCACGCTGCACGCTGTAGCGCTCGCCGCGAATGGCCGCCGGCACCGCGCGTGGTGCTACTGGCTGAGACGCCACCGCGCGAGGTTCGCTGCGCGCCGGGGCAGCAGGCGCCGCCTGCTGGCCATAGTTCATGCCTGGCGGGTCGATCAGTACTGTGTACTCGCGCAGCAACGTGCCACCGGGACGTGCGACCTCGACGATGAAATTCAGGTAGGGTTCGCGGACCGGCTTGCTGGACACCACGCGAATGCGCGCGCGGCCGCCATCGAGCATGGGCGCGAAACGCAGGTCGTTGAGGAAGTAGTAACGCTCGACCCCGGCGCGGTTGAATTCCTCGGCCGAAGCCAGCCGCACCTTGATCTCGTCGCTGCTGAGGTCACCGATCTGGTACAGCTCGATCTCTGCATCCAGTGGCTGGTTGAGCGCCGAGTGCAGGTCGATCTCGCCCAGGCCCAGGGCGGGGACCAGCCCCGAGTAGAATGCCGACCCCGACGCCAGGGTCAGGAGCAGGTCACGGATTCGAGCCATGCGGCCTCTCCCGGTCACACGCACTGGCCTGCTATCCTTGGGAATGCTTATCCCCGGCAGGCCTGGTGGGTGAAGTAAGAATGACGGGCAGACCTTCCCTTGCAACCCGACATGCCCCCAGCAATGGCTATGGGCATGAAGTCAGCTTAAGAAACCGTCGACGGGAACGCCAATCGGCACTTATGCAAAATCGAGATAGCACAATAGCATCACTAACCAACTGGAACTAATCAGATTTTTTCCAGATTGCTCAGGATGCGCGCGTGGATGCCCTGACATAGACGCTGTTCTTCCTCGCTGACGCCAACGAACAGCTCCTGACGTAGCTGCTGGGCGATGCTCTCGATCTGCTCGATCAGCGGGCGAGCCTTATCGCTCAGCACCACCTTCTTGGCGCGGCGATCTTCCGGCACGGCGATGCGTCGCACCAGCTCCTGAGCCTCCAGACCATCGAGCAGGCGAGCCAGGGTCGGCCCCTCTACACCCACGGTCTGCGCCAGCTCGCGCTGGGTCGGGGCCTCCTTGAGCAGGGCCAGGTGCAGCAGCACCAACCAGCGCGCCTGGGACAGGCCGAGCCCGGAGAGACGCCGATCCAGCTCGGCGCGCCAGGAGCGGGAAAGCTGGGCCAGCTGCATGCCGAAACTATGTTGCGCGAAGTTGTGCATAGAAGACTCTCTACTGGCTTCCGCTGCCGTCCCCTCCCCTGAGTGTGCGTGGACAGCAGAAAAACCTAATTATTAGTCAACTAACCATAACTCCAGCCGCGTCGGCCGCCAAGCCTGCCGTCACCATTTGACATACTGATCCTCGACGAAGCCCCACAGGTTGTCGATCACCAGCGGCTCGCGGCCCGGCGGCCGCAGGGTGCCCTGGAAGCAGCCGAACACCTGCTTGAAGTTGCTGGCCAGCACGCCCAGGTTCAGGTGCTCGCGGTGCAAGCCGTGGCCGCGGAAACTCAGCTCCACCTGTCCGTCGCCGGAAACGATGCGCCACGGCTGCAACGGGTCGTTGCGATCGAACTGGAAATGCACGCCGCCGACCGGCAGCAACTCGCCATCCAGCCAGTAGCAGTTCTCGCTGAAACTGGTTTCGTTGACCCCGCAGGACAGGTTGAGACCGACCCGCGCGCCCCCCACCTGGCCGGACAGGCAGGCCCAGTTCCAGAAGGTTTCCGGGCGCATGTAGCCGGCCGACCAGTCGTGATGGGCGAAGGCCCCCAGCGTCTGCAGATCGAAATCTCCCAGTGCGCTGCGCACGCTGCCCTGGCAACGCACCCCGGCGACCTTCTGCGCGTAGACCCAGCCGTTGACCGCGGTCGGCGTGCAGATACACATGGGCTGGAACTGTTCCTCGGAGAAACTCGCCTCGATGCGCGTGCCGTCGTCCAACTCCACCAGCAGGTGCTTGTCACTACCGCTGTTGTCCAGGCGCAGCAGGTTGGCGCCACTGCGCAGCTCGCAAATGCCCTGGTTGGGCTGCGGCGAGAAGTCCGCGCCCAGGCCCAACGGCCGCTTGAACTGGCGCTCGATCATGCGCCCGCTGGCCGGGTGGAACAGGTAGACGAAGCCGACGCTGAGCAGGCTGATATCGGCCAGCGCGCAGCCACCGATCAGCTCGTCGCTGACGATGCCGAAATACTGGAACTGGTGGAAACGCCGCCACTTGGCCAGCGCCCCGAGCCGCCGGCCCATGGGCGAGCGGAAGTCGAAATCACGCCAGTTCACCTCGCCCGGTGCAGCCGGGAAGATGCCGTAATGAGGCTGGCCGTCAGCCTGGATCAGTCGTTCCATGAGCACGCTTCCTGGAGAAAGCGCCGATGCTAGCAGCCGGACCGGCCGGCCCGAGAGACGATTCGCGCCAGCCGCTATGACGCTTCAGGTCACGACCTGATTGCGCCCGAAGGCCTTGGCCTCGTACAGGGCGCGGTCGGCGTGCGCGCACAGGCCGAAGGGATCCTCGTCCGCCGTCGGCGGGCGGCAGGCCACGCCGATGGACAGGGTCAGCACCTCCGCCACCGGCGAGCCGCAATGTGCAATGGCCCGTTCCTCCAACATCTGGCGCAAGGTCTCGGCACGCTGCCGCGCCTCCTCCGGCGAGATGTCATAGAGCAGCACGGCAAATTCCTCGCCACCCAGGCGTACGGCCATGTCCAGCGGGCGCCGGCCGCCCTGCTGCAGCACCTCGCCGACCTGGCGCAGGGCCTGGTCGCCGGCCTGGTGGCCGTAGTGGTCGTTGTAGGCTTTGAAATGGTCGACGTCGCACAGCAGCAGCGCGATCGAGCGCCCCTCGCGCAGCCCCTGGCGCCACAGGCGTGGCAACTCGCGATCGAAGCTGCGCCGGTTGTGCAGGCCGGTGAGGCTGTCGCGATGGACCAGCAGCCCCATCAGGCGGCTGACCAGGAATTGCTCGCGGGACTTGAGCTCCAGCAGGTAGCAACCCACGGCACCGATCAGATTGCCGACCAGCAGGAACAGCAGGTTGTTGAACAGCCGCTCTGGCGCCAGGCCCACCAGCGTTTCCAGCACGCCGTAGACCAGCACCACCAGCAGCGCGGTGAACAGCGCCTCGGACAGACGTAGGCCGACCAGGAAATAGGCGGCGATGCACACCAGCAGCAACCCCTCGTAGGGGAAGTCCGCGGCCTGATGGTGCGCCAGGGCGATGATCGTTGCCGCCCCCAGGCCCATGGAGCCGATGCAGGCGATGCTCAGCGACGCAGTGAGGTGCGGATAGCGGCGATTGATGATCAGCCGGCCACACACCAGCAGCAGCCCCAGCACGCCGAGGCGAATGGCGAGTGCGGCATAGAGCACGGGCGCATCGAGCATCCAGAAGTCGGCCAGCGCGAACAACGCCCACACGCTAACCGCGAAGAGCAATGCCACACGGCGCAGATGGAAACTCTCGCGCAGCACATGGGCGCGATATTCCAGCTCGATGGCGGGCACGAAACGCAGGTAGCGGAAACCTTGGGACAGCTGCTCGGCGTAAGGGTTGGGGCGTACCTCATCCAACCATTCGGAATGTGGCGACACCAGTGACCTCTCTCGTTGCTCGCTCGGGGAGCACCCTATCTATTTGTGACAAACGTCACAAGTTTGTCGCCAACTTTCCGACGTAAAGAATGGTTAACGCCGCGACATCAGAGCCTGGTCACGATCTTCTGGATTAGAGCCAGACAAGGCAAAAAGCCCGAGGAAGCGCAGTTTACGGGTGGTAAATGAGCATTCCGAGGGCGCTTTTAACGCCGTATGGCCGACAGCCAGGAGATCGTGATCCGGCTCTCAGACCTCGAACTCGGCCTGCAACGCGGCACGTACGCAGTGCAATACGCCTTCCGGCACCTGCCCGGCGAACTGCTCGGCCACCGCCGTCACTGGCGGCAGCTCGCCCTCGCCGTCGAGGAAGGCGTCCTGGATCTCGCCGAGCAGCTCCTCCGGCAGATCCAACGCCTGTTCCAACGACAGCTGCTGGCTGCCGATGGCCTCGGCCAGCAGGTTGTATACGCTCTTCTCGCCGCAGTTCAGCTGGTTGGCGATCTGCGCCGGGGTCATGCCGGCGCGGGCCAGGCTGACCAGTTCGTGGCGCAGATCAGTAACCACCTTGGGCGCTTCGGCGGACTCGCCACCGTTGAGCACCTCGAGGAAGGCCTCGCCATAGCGCTCCAGCTTGCGTGCGCCAACGCCGCTGACTTGGGCCATCTCGGAGAGATTGCGCGGCTGGCTGCGCAGCATCTCTAGCAGGGTCGAGTCGGGGAAGATGACGTAGGGCGGCACGCTGTGTTCCTCGGCCAGCTTGCGGCGCAGGGCGCGCAGCGCCTCCCACTGCTCGCGCTCCTCGCCACGCACCAACTGGCTGGCACTACTGCCGCTGGCCTTGGCCGCTTGTTGCGGCTTGAGGTCACGCCGCAGCTCCAGGGTCACCTCGCCACGCAGCAGCGAGCGGCAACTGTCGGACAGGCGCAGGCCGCCATAGCCTTCCAGGTCGACGTCGGCCAGGCCGCGCGCCACCAGCTGGCGGAACAGCGTGCGCCAGTCCGCCTCGGACAGCGCTTTGCCCATGCCGAACACGGCCAGGTGCTGATGGCCGGAGGCGCGAATCTTCTCGTTGTCGCGACCGAGCAGGATGTCCACCAAGTGGCCGACGCCATAGCGCTGGCCGCTGCGGTAGATCGCCGACAGCGCCTGGCGCGCCGGTTCGGTGGCATCCCAGGTCTGCACGTTGTCGACGCAGGTGTCGCAGTGGCCACAGGGTTGGGCCAGCTCCTCGTCGAAGTAGGCCAGCAGCGCCTGGCGGCGGCAGCGGATTTCCTCGCAGAGGGCGAGCATGGCGTCGAGCTTGTGCTGTTCGATGCGCTTGTGGCGCTCGTCACCCTCGGAGTTGGCCAGCATCTGCTTGAGGAACACCACGTCCTGCAGACCGTAGGCCATCCAGGCGTCGGCAGGCAGGCCGTCACGGCCGGCACGACCGGTTTCCTGGTAATAGGCCTCCAGGCTCTTGGGCAGGTCCATGTGGCAGACGAAGCGCACGTTGGGCTTGTCGATGCCCATGCCGAAGGCGATGGTCGCCACCATGATCAGGCCTTCCTCGTTGAGGAAGCGCTTCTGGTGATAGGCACGCAGATCGCTGGGCAAGCCGGCGTGATAAGGCAGCGCCGGGAAACCCTGGGCGCTGAGGAAGTCGGCCACCTCCTCCACCTTCTTGCGCGACAGGCAGTAGACGATGCCGGCATCGCCCTTGCGCGCAGAGAGGAAGGCCAGCAGCTGCTTGCGCGGCTGATCCTTGGGCTGGATGCGGTAGAAGATGTTCGGCCGATCGAAACTGGAGAGGAAGCGCTCGGCCTGCTCCAGATGCAGGCGCTGGGCGATCTCCTCGCGGGTACGCATGTCCGCGGTAGCGGTCAGGGCGATGCGCGGCACGCCGGGGAATAGCTCGGCCAGTTGGCCCAGTTGCAGGTATTCCGGGCGGAAATCGTGGCCCCACTGCGACACGCAGTGCGCCTCGTCGATGGCGAACAGGGCCACCTGCGGCAGGCGCTGCAGGAAGTCGAGCATGCGCGGCTGCACCAGGCGCTCGGGCGCCAGGTAGAGGAACTTGATCTCGTTGCGCCGGATGCGCTCGGCGATGTCGCGCTGCTCGTCGTTGCTCAGCGTGGAGTTCAGCGCCACGGCGGCCACGCCGAGTTCGTCGAGGGTGGCGACCTGGTCGTCCATCAGCGCGATCAGCGGCGAGACGATCACCGCCAGGCCTTCGCGCAGCAGCCCGGGCACCTGATAGCACAGAGACTTGCCGCCGCCGGTGGGCATCAGCACCAGGGCATCGCCACCTGCGGCGACGCGCTCGATGATGGCCGCCTGGTTGCCACGGAAGGCGTCGTAGCCGAATACGTTCTTGAGGATGCTGAGGGCTTGTTGCGCGAGCATGCCGGTCTCCATTGCGAGCCGCGCAGTATACGCGAGCAGGCCGGCGACCAGGCCATCGCCCGTCGGCCGTGCTTTTGCGGGCATGGGCGGCTAGAATCCCGGTGTTTACTCACTCAAGGTAGTTCCACGATGTCCTTCGCCGAGCAATTGTCCCGCCTGCAAGCCTTCCTCGATGCCGACGACCTGCACGAGGAGGCGCTGGACTACGTGGCCGCCCATGGCTACCTGACCGCCCTCTCAATCTGCCCCGATCAAGTGCCGGAGCGCGAGTGGATCGACGCGCTGTTCGCCGAGCCGCCGCACTACCGCAGCGAGGCTGAGCGCGAAGAGATCGAGACCACCCTGCACCTGCTCAAGGCCCACATCGCCCGCCAACTGGCCAGCGACGACGAGCCGGAAGTGCCTTGCGACCTGGATCTGGGCGACGAGCCCGACGACTCCGACCTGCGCGGCTGGTGCATCGGCTTCATGGAAGGCGTGTTCCTGCGCGAAGCGGTGTGGTTCGAAGACTCCGAGGACGAAGTCAGCGAGCTGCTGCTGCCGATCATGGTCGCCTCCGGCCTGTTCGACGAGCAGCCGGAATTCGCCGAGATCGCCCGTGACCGCCAGTTGGTGGACAGCATGGTCGACCAGATCCCGGAACTGCTCACCGCGCTGTTCCTGCTCTGCCACGCACCAGAAGAAAAACCCGCACTCCTCAAGCCGCGCCACCACTAAGGCGCGCTCATGGCGCACGCCGATATCCAGCAGAGCCGCCACCGCAGCGTTCGCTATGCGCTGCTGGCGGTCGGCTGGCTGAGCGTGGCGCTAGGGGTGATCGGCATCTTCGTACCGGTGCTACCGACCACCCCGTTCCTGCTCCTGGCGGCGGCCTGCTTCGTGCGCAGCTCGCAGCGCTTCTACCTCTGGCTGGTCAACCACAAGCATCTCGGTCCGTGGATTCGTGACTACCTGGAAGGCAACGGCATTCCGCTCAAGGGCAAGGTCTACGCCATCGGCCTGATGTGGGCCAGCATCGCCCTGTCCTGCTACCTGGTGCCCATGCTCTGGGCCCGCGCCTTCATGCTCACCAGCGCGGTGCTGGTGAGCATCTACATCCTGCGCCAGAAGACCCTGTCGGCGCGTGATTGACGCCTAGACGCAGCGGCAGAAATCCCCGCCTCTGCCTACACTTTCTCCACCTCCTGTGGAGACCCTCTCATGCAGCTCCGGCCGAGTTCTCAAGGACGAGCCAAGCGCCTGCCGGCCGGCAGATTGCGCATGCTTGCCCTGCTCGGTCTGCTGCTGGCCATGGTCGCCAGCGCCAACTGGGATTTCGGCGTGATCCTGCAGAAGGCCGAGCAACGCTACGGCAGCCTGGGCGCCGCCAAGGGCCGCATCGAGGCCTGGGACGAGCTGATCCGCGCCAGTGAAAACCTCCCGGAGAACGAGAAGCTGGCCACGGTAAACCGCTTCTTCAACCGCCAGTTCCGCTTCTCCGACGACAGCCGCAACTGGCGGCAGAACGACTACTGGGCAACCCCCGTCGAGGCGCTGATCAAGGGCGCTGGCGACTGCGAGGACTACTCCATCGCCAAGTACTTCACCCTGCGCCGCCTGGGTGTGCCCAGCGAGAAGCTGCGCATCACCTACGTCAAGGCGCTGCAGTACAACCAGGCGCACATGGTGCTCACCTATTACTCCAGCCCCAGCGCCGAGCCACTGGTACTGGACAACCTGATCGGCGAAATCCGCCCGGCGTCCAAGCGCAAGGATCTGCTGCCGGTCTACGCCTTCAATGCCGAGGGTCTCTACCTGCCGGGGCAGACCGGCAAGAAGAGCGACACCAAGAAACTGTCGCGCTGGCAGGATCTGTTGAAGAAGATGCGAGCCGAAGGCTTCGACATCGGTGAGGGTTAGGAGAAGCCTATGTCCCTGTTGAAACAGCTGTTTCTAGCCATCTGCCTGTTCCTCGTGGTGGCCTTCACCGGCAGCTTCATCGCCAGCGTGGAGACCTCGCGCGAACAACTGCTCAGCCAGTTGCGCTCGCACGCCCAGGACGCCGCCACCGCCCTCGGGCTGTCGATGACGCCGCACGTGGACGATCCGGCGATGATCGAGCTGATGGTCAGCTCAATCTTCGACAGCGGCTACTTCGCCACCATCCGCGTGATACGCATTCCCGGCGACGAAGTCATAGTCGAACGCCGCACCACCACCACCTCGGACCGGGTGCCGCAGTGGTTCGTCGATCTGGTCGACCTGGAGCCGGAAGGCGGCGATGCGCTGATCATGCGCGGCTGGGAACAGGCGGCGCGGGTCGAAGTGCTCAGCCATCCGCAGTTCGCCCTGGCCAAGCTGTGGGACAGCGCCATCGGCAGCCTGCTCTGGCTGCTGCTGTGCGGCGTGGTCAGCGCCATCCTCGGCGGCTGGCTGCTGCGCACCCAGCTACGGCCACTGGACAACATGGTCAACCAGGCCCAGGCCATCAGCCGCCGCGAATTCCTCACCCTGCCCCGTGTGCCGCGCACGCCCGAATTGAAGCGCGTGGTGCTGGCGATGAACCAGATGGTCGAGAAGCTCAAGCAACTGTTCGCCGAAGAGGCCGCACGCAGCGAGAAACTGCGCGAGGAAGCCTACCAGGACAGCCTGACCGGCCTGGCCAACCGCCGCCTGTTCGAGATCAAGCTGGCCAACCAGCTGGCCGTCACCGAACAGAACGCCGCCGGCTACCTGACTTTCCTGCGCGTCAACGACCTCGGCGGGCTCAACCAGCGCATGGGGGGCCAGCGTACCGACTCACTGATCTACAGCATCGGCGAACTGCTCAAGCGCCTCATGGAGCAACGCGGCACCCCGGACTGGCTGGCCTCGCGTAGCCGCGGCGGAGAATTCACCCTGCTCACCCCTGGGCTGGTCGGTGAGGACGCCGACCGCCTCGCACAGGAGCTGGTGGATGGCCTGGAAAGCCTGCGTCAGACCGGCGCCAGTGACTGCACCCCCGTTGCGCACCTGGGCATAGCCGCCTTCAAACCTGGTGAAGAAGTACCCAATGTCATCGGCCGTGCCGACCAGGCGCTAGCTCAGGCGCAAAGCAATGCCGGCAAGCCCTGGGAGCGCCTGGACGACTACAACGCCAGCAGCGGCCAGGGCCTGCACGACTGGCGGCGTTGGATCGACGATGCGCTCAACCAGAGCATGCTGCAGCTGTACTTCCAGCCGGTCACCACCTGCGTCGATACCACCCAGGTCCTGCATCAGAAGGTCCTGGCTCGCCTGCTCGACCCGAACGGCGAAGCCGTGGCCGCCGGCCGCTTCCTGCCCTGGATCGAACGCCTGGGCTGGGCCGCGCGCTTCGACCTGGCCATGCTCGAACACAGCCTGGCACACCTGGCCAAATATCCACAGCCGCTGGCCCTCAGCCTGTCAGCCGCGACCCTGCGCGATGCCGCCAGCCTGGGCAAGCTACTGGACGTACTCAAGGCCAACCCACAACAGGGCGAACTGATGACTCTGGAGTTGGACGAACGCTACCTGCCGCCACCGGCAGAGCTGGAGAAACTCAGCCAGCAGGTACGCGACGCCGGCTATCAGCTGGGCCTGCAGCACTTTGGTGGGCGTTTCAGCCTGATTGGCAACCTGACCCATCTGGGCCTGGCCTATCTGAAGATCGACGGCAGTTATATCCGCGCCATCGACAAGGAAGACGACAAACGCGTGTTCATCGAGGCGATCTTCCGCGCGACCAACAGCATTGATCTGCCGCTGATCGCCGAGATGGTGGAAACCGAAGGCGAACTGAACGTGCTCAAGGAGCTGGGCATCCACGGTGCCATGGGCCGCCTGATCGGAGCCCCTGCACCCTGGCAGGCTGAATAACGGCAGTGAGGCACGACCGGCTCGCCTGGAGCGCTATCGCCAGGCGGGCTCTTGCCGTGTGCAACGCATAGCGCCGATCAAGCCAATCAGATCAGCTGGTTTTCCTCGTCGCCCAGCAGGCCCGCCAGGCCTTCGATCTCGGCACGGGTCACGGCACGCTGATCCAGCTTGCGCCGTGCAGCTTCGGGCAGGTCGGTGTAGCGAATCACCCCCTTCTCCACCAGCACGCTGACCACGTCCTCCAGCACCCGCACCAGTTCCAGGTCGGAGTCCTTCAGGCTGGCCAGACGCTCCTTGACCTCCTCGCGAGCCTCAAGCCAGTTGTGCAGCTCTTGGCTCTCGACGGCCAGCGTCTCTGTCATACCGTCGAACGGATCATGCTCTACCCGCAGCAACCGCCCCTCGGCATCCCTTTGCACGTACACCATGTGGCTTCCTCCAGGCATAAAAAAGCCCGCTACCCCACAAGGGTAGCGGGCTGATCATATAAGTGGAGGTCAGACGGTGTCGACCTTCAACGTACCATCACCGAGCATGCCACTGATGACACCTGCGGCATCTACCGAACCATATGCCGCCTGCAGGTTGATATCCGCCAACACGATAGTCTGCCCTGTGCCACCAGCTCCAGCTGCGTTGGCATCCACTGTAATAGTGGTGCTAGAGCCGAAGGAGAAGGTCAGGTACTGGCTCAGGCTGGACACCGTATCGTCCTCACCGATCAGCAACTGGGACAGATCCAGCGAGTCGACGCCCTTGACGAAGTCCGTGACTGTAGTGGTGCCAGTATTACCCGCCAGCCATTTGAAGGTATCGGCGCCATCCCCACCGGTCAGGCTGTCATTGCCGCCATTGCCGATCAGGATATCGTTGCCCTCCAAGCCGACCAGTGAGTTGTTACCACTGGTGCCGGTCAAGGTGTCGTCGAAGCGCGAACCGATCAGATTCTCGATCGAGTTCAGTATGTCGGAACCCGCACCACCGGTATCCTGCAGCACTGTGATACTCAGATTCACCGCCACGCCGCTGGCTGCATCGAAATATCCGGCGGTATCGTTGCCCGAACCGCCATTGAGAGCATCGTCGCCGCTACCTCCCACTAGAAGGTCGTCGTTATTACCGCCATTGAGGATATCGTTGCCGTCGTTGCCGATCAGGATATCGTTGCCGTTAGCACCATTGAGGGTGCGTCCACCAGCCAGGCCATCGATCAGGATATCGGCATTATTAGTGCCATCCAGATCACCGCTGGTGTCCAAGGTGATCGATACCGATGCAGTGTCGCTCGCCCCACCATTTGAAGAGGCGGTATAGCTGAAGGAGGAGTTGCTATTACCTCCACCTGTGTTGCCATTGTTGTCGTTGAAGTTCACAGCTCCATAGAAGCTGGTCCCTGTCGTGTGCGAAGCAACACCACCAGCCACCGAGCCGATACTGGTGAGGTCCAATCGACCATCTGGATCACTATCGTTCCAGAGAAGGGCCCACTCCGGAATCGCGACAGCTGTACCACCAACATTAGTGCGAACCGCATCGTCGCTAGTACTGCTACTGTCTCCGACTGGGGTGATATTGATAGTCGCGGTATCAATCGCAGTCAGAGCACCGCCTCCCACCGAACCCGCGTCATCAATCATCAACATCAGCGCTGCAGCTACCGCCGGGGCATTGAGGTTCGCGTTGAATACAATGCTGCCAGCCGATCCTGCTCCGGTATCAATGCCTGCAAGCAGATTGTTCAGCTGAGCCAACGTGCCCTGGAAGGTCACTTTCGCGGTTCCGCTTCCGGTCAAGCTGGTGACGCCACTGTTACCTGCGCTGACAGTCAGCGTCCCTTGAGATACGGCCAGGGTCACCGTGCGAACACCATTACCACCGTCCACATCCCCCACCGACATACCAGTACCACTCAAAGTCAGATTGGTCTGTTCGGTCGCGTTGTAGCTGAGGTTAGTGATAGTTGCAGTAGGCGCATCGTTAACCGCGGCCACGTTGATGGTCATGGTGTTCGGGGTCGGGTCGAGATTGACCCCGCCATTGGCCGTACCACCATTGTCTTGCACTTGGAAAGTGAACGTGGCGTTGCCGTTGTAGTCCGGCGCCGGCGTGAATTTCAGCAGGCCATTGGCGATATCCGTAGCGCTGACAATCTGTCCCGCCGCAACCGCCACGTTGTTGAACTCCAAGGTACCATTGCTCGGTACGGTAGTGATTTTGACAGCCAGCAAGTTGTTGCCATCACTGTCGGAGAAGCCGAAGTCTGCCTGGGACAGAACCTTGGCCGTATCCTCGACAGCAGCAACAGACTTATCTGTACCGCTGGGTGCCTGGTTGATGTTGCTTACATTAACCGTTATTTCCAGTGCGCTGGACGTGCTGCCAGAGGTGGAAACGACGTCACCATCACCATCCACAAGCGCGTACTGGAACTTCTCGGTTGCATCTGCCGACACGCTTGCAGGTGCGGTGTAGCCCCAAGCTCCTGAAGTGAAGTTGAAGGTCAGCTTGCCACCCAAATCAGTCGTGACGACCAGAGTAGAGGCACTGCCACTAGTCAAGTGACCTGCGTTGTCTCCAAGGCTGGTAACTGCGATGGCGGAACTCCCACCAGACTGACCGTTCCAGGTGTAGGTCGTGCCATCGACCGTAACCGACAGGATACGACCGCCATCAGCGCCATAGCTGGCCGTCAGGGTGCCACCTGTCGAGGGAGTAGTGGGTACTGCATCAATCAATACACCGCCGAGCGTGCTCGTGTCGGAAACAATGATGACGTTCGTGTCCGTACTTCCGCTATTGGTCGATGACGTCTCACCGGGCTTCCACGCAATCGGCTCTAGGTAAGCACGGTCCGAGCTGTCCAGGCCACCGAAGCCAACTGCATAGGATGCCGAAAATCCTTTGCTTGCCAGCCAGGTATACCAAACAGACTCTTCAGTAGTGCTGATACCCTCACTGCTGCTGGGCTCATTCGGCTCGCCGTCAGACAAGAACATCGCAACCAGAGGCAATGTACCAGTCGCCCCCGTAGGCGGCGTCGTAAAGCCATTCATCGCATCATTCAATGCATCGTCGTAGTTAGTGTTTCCACTACTGCCAGTCAATGCATTGATAGCAGCCTGCGCTTGGGCCAAATCTGTCACCCACACACCGGTGCCATTGCCAACCCAATCGCTATTCTGAGAGCCCGAGCCATCGTACACAGCAGCACTAGAACCGAAGTCCACCAAGTAGACAGCGTTAACCTTGCCACTAGCGAACAGGTCTGCCACGGCTGCCTTAACAGCAGCGATCCGATCGCCCGCCATACTTCCAGAGTTATCGATGATCAGCATCACATTGGTCTTGACGACGGTCGTACTGCCTTCGTCCACACGCACTGCGGCAGGAGATGTGGCGAAAGGCATATCGTCATCAATGGTGATAGTGATGCTTTTGCTATCGGTTTGGCCGCCATTGTTGTCAGTGGCCTTGATGCCGATATTCAGCGTCCGATCCTGAACATCTTCATTGCTGTTTTCTGCATGCTTGATGGCATTCAGCAAGGTGAATGTCCAAGAGCCGGTTTGATTACCCGTGATAGCGTCAGCCGCACCTGGAGCGCCCAGCGCTACAGTGAAGTAAGTGGTGCCACCGACAACACCACTGGCGGTTTGGCCATCGCCTGACACAGACCATGTAATCGACTGGTTGGCATTGTTGAAAAGGCCCGTGGCGGCACCGTTGGTAACATCCAGGGCTACCGAACCACCTTCACCATGGAAGTTAACCGTGTAGCTGCTGGTGTCGCTGGCAGTGCCATTACCATCGTGCGTGGATGGCGCTGGCAAGTCCTTGTTACCTGCCGCCAGGAAGTCCTCGTCCACATTACCGGCGGATTTCGTCAGAGTGAGCGTCGGCGAGACCGTCTTCAGTAGATTCACAGTGAACGATGCCGTTGCCTGATCACCGTCCGTATCAGTGAGCTGATAGGAGAAAGTGATGGCCTGATCGGCCTCTACCGTTTGGGTCTGATTAAATAACCACGCGCCATTTGCTGCCATAGTCAGGAAACCGACCGAGCCACTGGCGCTAGCTAGCACCGTGCCGTTGGCAGCGATATAGAGCGTTGTAGTGCTGCTGACATCCGTGTAGCTGACAGCGCTCGATACTTTGATTCCAGTAACACTTGCACCGTCGGCTCCAACTTTGTCAGCGCCATCGATAGCATTAGCCTGGCTCTCGGCACCTGTGATCACGTTGCCGGAAACCTCTGCAGTAGCGGCGTTAGAGTTCAGCGCTGTGATGGTGTAGGCCCCATCGCCAATGGCCAACGGGGCATCATCGTCAATGGTAATAGCCAAAGTTTGCGTAGATGAGCCAGCGTCATTAGTAGCCGTCACCGTGACATTGAGAATTGGATCGATTGCATTCTCGCCGCCACCATCCGCATGCTCAATCGACTGTTTCAACTCGACTTTGTAGTTGCCATCGTTGTCGATCGTAATCTCCAATACCGAATTGCCGAGGTTATCGACCAGCTTCAGATACTGCGAGGTGCTGCTGGGGCTTACCACCGGGTGAGAGCCGTTATGCAACGTGATGGCGTTGAGCGCTGCCGGGGTGATCGTGAGCGCCAGACTGCCACTTGGCGCTCCGCCCCAACCTACAGAGAACTGGCCGTTATAAACCGCCTCGCTCGTACCACTGCCACCGACAAGATCGCCATCTCCCTGGGAGGTGCTGGTATTAGCGTTGACACCTGCAGCCAAACCATCCTCATCGACTGTTACGGATGCGCCCTGGAAGCTTGGCGGCTGGATCGTAACCATCGTAGTGATCGAGAAGGTTGCCTCATCGGTATCGCCGTCGCCATCAGTCAGTCGATAGGTGAAGGTGAAAGTCTGCTGGCCGCTGGCAGTCTGGTCGAAGGCCCAAGAGCCATCCGAGTTGATATGCAAGACACCCAAACTGCCGGCATTGATATTGGCTCCAGTGGCGGCGTCCACCGTGACCCAGCCGCCATTACCCAGTTTTATCGCGGAAATACGGCCACCATCAGCCCCGGCGGAGTCAGCGCCGGCAACTCCGTTCGCCTGACTCTCCGCTCCGCTCAACACATTCCCGGTCAACTCAGGAACACCAGCAGAAACGCTCGTTACCGTGTAGTTGCCATCGTCAATGGCGTTAGGGCCGTCGTCCTTGAAGCTGATGACCTTGCCGATATCCAGGCTGCCAGTCGCTGTATCACCATCTTTGTCGGTAACAGTAGCGGTCAGGCTGACATGGCCAGAGCCAAGGAACTTAGCCTCGTCTGGATCAGAGGTCGGGTGAACGATGGCGCGTATCTGATCGAGGGTGACCTTTCCATCAGCCCCCACGGTAAGAGTAAACACCTGTTTTTCCGAGGCGCCGGTGCCGATATATCCCTCGATAACGTTATCCGTGCCTGCCTTGACACGGAGCATCACAGTCTCGTTGGTCTCGGTATCCTGCAGGCCGGAGTTGGCGTTCTGCACGGTCAGTGTGTAGGCCAGGCTCTGCAGTCCGTCGGCCCCAGGCTGCACGTTGAAAAGCCCACTGAAATCAGCAGAGGCATTCCATGCCAGGTTCGACTCATCTACCTGCAGTTTCAGGGTAGAGCCCCAGGTAATACTGGTGCTGACATCGTTGTAGTCGTAGTCGGACGAATTAGTCTGGTCTTCCCAGTTTTGGTTGCCAGCGCTGCCAGTGTCCTGAAGATGCGAGCCTCCAGGATTCAGGGTAGCGTCGCTGAACAGCACGTTGGCACCATCGGCACCTACCAGCGGCGTGCTACCAACGAAGGCCTGCCACTGACCGCCAACCAACTGGAACGTGACTTCCGCACCGTTTACGAGACCAACGTTTCCAGCACCATGGGGGATGATGAAAAAGCCCGTATTGGCGGGATCAAGAGCGCTGAGATCAGCAGTGTCACCGACACTCTGGGAATGCACATTGGCCCAGATAATCTTGCCAGTGACCGGAGTGCCATCATCAGCTTTGACGTAATACCCATAGCTGTTACTGAAGCCCGCAGAGGTGCCTTCAAAGGTCACCGAGGAGTTGAGTCCCAGAGCACCGACCTGAATGGTTGGAGAATCATCGTCGATAGTAACGACTAGCTTACCGGTGGCAGAGTCGTTGTCCTTATCGATCACCTTATAGCCGACATTCAGGGTGATATTGTCTTCGGTCCCCGGTTGAGTGTGCATCAGCGGCTTGAGCAGTTTTATCGTGTAAGCACCGCTTGCAAGATCCGTCAGCGCTACGGTCATCAGATCGCCACGGGCACTACTGATGGTCAGCGTATTGGTATCGGGATCCCAGGTTGACGTGACTGCCTCGCCCCCCAGGCTTGTCGGCCCAGTGAGCACGATGGACTTCAGACCATCAGAGCCAGCATCGAAACTCAGATTTCCGCTAGCGCTGGTATGAGCACCGGATGCATCGTCAGGCCCACCATTTATACCTCCACTCAATCCCTCATCATCAAGGATACGTGCCGCTTCAGTGGTACCGGCCCACGGACCATCGTCCTCGAAGCCAACCACCTTGCCCAGGTCAACATAGGCACTGTCCGAATCACCGTCC
>NZ_JPMY01000034.1 GCF_000761545.1 Pseudomonas sp. ML96
GGACACCGCCCTTTCACGGCGGTAACAGGGGTTCGAGTCCCCTAGGGGACGCCATTTTTACCAAGTTTCATGCGGGAATAGCTCAGTTGGTAGAGCACGACCTTGCCAAGGTCGGGGTCGCGAGTTCGAGTCTCGTTTCCCGCTCCAAATTCACGAAACGCCACCCAATCGGGTGGCGTTTTCGTTTGTGCGCGATTTAGACCATGTAAAAAGGCCCGCCGGCGATGCCGAGCGGGCCTTTTGGTGTGCGTAGCCTTAGTGCTTGGCGCTGTCGTCGGGCAGAGCCAGCAGCTGCTTTTCGCGGTTCCAGTCGAACGGCTCGTCGTTCTCTTCGGCTTCGAAGCGGCGCTCGTCCAGGCGCTGGTACATGTCGATCTCGGCATCCGGCATGAAGTGCAGGCAGTCGCCGCCGAAGAACCACAGCAGGTCTCGTGGTACCAGGTGGGCGATCTGCGGGTAGCGATGGAAGACCTGGCTGATGATGTCCTGGCCCAGGTACTGGCTGCTCTCCGGGTCGACCGGCAGTTGTGCCAGCAGCTCGTCGAAGCGCTCGAGGAACAGCGCGTGGGTGTCGTCCTCCACCTGTTCGGCTTCGCCCAGGGCGACCAGGATTCCGCGCAGGTGGGCAAGCAGGGCGAGGTGGTGGTCGAGGTAGGCAGTGGCCATGGCGGGTGTCCTGTAAAACGAAAACGGGCGCGGAGTATAAGTCTCCGCGCCCGTGCTGTCCCCAACCGCCGCTCAGCGCACCTTGCCGCGGCTCAGTTTGAGATCCTCCTTGGCGAAGTCGTCGACATCGATGACCCGGCGCCGCGCCGCGTCTGCTTGGTGCAGTTGCGCTGCCTCCTCACTGCTCAGGTGCTGCTCGCGCAGCGCAGCATCGATCTCGTGCTCGCCGGGACGCGGCAGCAGGCCAGACTTGAGCGCCTTGTGCAGCTTGCGCTGGGTCTCGGCCGTGCCATCGAGCAGCTCGACCGCCTGCTGCAGGGCTGCGACCGGGTCATTCGCGCCGCGCGGGCGGTAGCAGCCGTCGAGCAGGCTCTCCAGGGCATGGTCGCCACGCGTGCGCCCGAGAATCGCCGCGACTTCCGCATCCAGCTCGTCGCTCGGCCCGCGGTGGCGGCGGCCGAGGGGGAAGACCAGCGCCCGCAGCAGGTAGCCGAAGGCGCGGTTGGGGAAGTTGCCGAGCAGCTCCTCCAGTGCCTGTTCGGCCAGGCCGAGGTTTTCCTCCAAGGCCCAGCGCAGCAGCGGTTGCAGTGCTTCGGGGTTGCCCAGGTCGTGATAGCGCTTGAGTGCGGCGCTGGCCAGGTAGAGATGGCTGAGCACGTCGCCGAGGCGCGCGGACAGCCGTTCGCGGCGTTTCAGCTCGCCACCCAGCAGCATCATGGTGCTGTCGGCCAGCAGGGCGAAGGCGGCGGCCAGGCGGTTGAGGGCGCGGAAGTAGGGACGGCTGAGGTTGTCGCCCGGCACGTTGCCGAAACGGCTGAAGCTCAGGCCGTGGAGCAGGGCGCCGGCAGCATTGCCGACAGCGAAGCCGACAT
The DNA here is from genome assembly GCF_000761545.1 of Pseudomonas sp. ML96. Classification (GTDB taxonomy): domain Bacteria; phylum Pseudomonadota; class Gammaproteobacteria; order Pseudomonadales; family Pseudomonadaceae; genus Aquipseudomonas. The sequence goes on from NZ_JPMY01000034.1 coordinate 1,539, forward strand.
GCTTCATCAATAGCCGGTCGAACTCCAGCAGTGCCTGTTCGTGATCTTCGCGGCCCGCCAGGGCCATTTCATCCAGTACGAACGGATGGCAGCGGATGGCGCCCTGGCCGAAGATCATCAGATTGCGCGAGAGGATGTTGGCGCCCTCGACCGTGATCGACACCGGCACGCCCTGCCAGGCGCGCGCCAGGTAGTTGTTGGGACCCATGATGATGGCCTTGCCGCCGTGCACGTCCATGGCGTGGCCGATGCATTCACGGCCGCGCTCGGTCAGGTGGTACTTGAGGATGGCCGACAGCACCGAGGGCTTCTCGCCCAGGTCCACCGCGCTGGCGGTGAGGGTGCGCGCCGCGTCCATCATCCAGGCGTTGCCGGCGATACGCGCCAGCGCTTCCTGGATGCCCTCGAAGGCGGCCAGCGGTACGCCGAACTGCTCGCGCACGCGGCAGTACTGGCCACTGACCAGGCCCGACATCTTCGCCGCGCCAGTACCGCCGGCGGGCAGGGAGATGGAGCGGCCCACGGACAGGCAGTTCATCAGCATCATCCAGCCCTTGCCAAGGTACTCCTGGCCGCCGATCAGGCAGCTCAGCGGCACGAACACGTCCTTGCCGGCATTGGGGCCGTTCATGAAGGCGGCGCCCGAGGGCAGGTGGCGGCGACCGATCTCCACGCCGGGGGTATCGGTCGGGATCAGCGCCAGGCTGATGCCGAGTTCTTCCTGGTCACCGAGCAGATGGTCCGGGTCATAGGCCTTGAAGGCCAGGCCGAGGAGGGTGGCTACCGGGCCGAGGGTGATGTAGCGCTTCTCCCAGTTCAGGCGCAGGCCGAGCACTTCCTCGCCGTTCCACTGGCCCTTGCAGATGATGCCGGTATCCGGCATGGCGCCGGCGTCGGAACCGGCCAGCGGGCCGGTGAGGGCGAAGCAGGGAATTTCCTCGCCGCGGGCCAGGCGCGGCAGGTAATGCTGGCGTTGTTCATCGGTGCCGTAGTGCAGCAGCAGCTCGGCCGGGCCGAGCGAGTTGGGCACCATCACAGTGGAGGCGAGGTCGCCGGAGCGGGTCGACAGCTTCATCACAACCTGCGAGTGGGCGTAGGCGGAGAAGCCCTTGCCGCCGTACTCCTTGGGAATGATCAGGCCGAAGAAGCCGTTGCCCTTGATGTGCTGCCAGGCCTTCTCCGGCAGGTCCAGCTGCTGGCCGATCTCCCAGTCGCTGACCATGCCGCACAGCTCTTCCACCGGGCCGTCGATAAAGGCCTGTTCCTCCTCGCTGAGTTTGGCGGCGGGGTAGTCGAGCAGCACCTGCCAGTCTGGGCGGCCGCTGAATAGCTGGCCATCCCACCACACCGTGCCGGCCTCGATGGCATCGCGCTCGGTGGCGGACATCGGCGGCAGCACTTTCTGGAACCAACCGAACAAGGGGCCGGTGATCAGCTTGCGGCGCAACTCCGGCAGCGCGATGGGGACGGCCACGCCCAGCCACAGCAACCAGAGCACCAGTTCCAGCCAGTCCGGCGCATCGCCGAACAGGCCGAGCAGGATCAGGTAACCGGCGACTATGCCCAGAGCGGGCAGGGCGGCCATGCGGGAATAGGCGAGATAGGCAACGCCGATGATGAGTAGTAACAGCCAGACAGCAAGCATGAACGATCCTCCATGATGACGGGGCGGGCCACGTCTGAGCATAGGCATGCCCTGCATCGGGCAGGGCGGAGAACGTGCTGGGCGGCGCCAGCGCGCCGGCCGCTTCGTTGATAGTGACCGCCTGGGCCGGGAGTGAGTTCGGCTTTTTGCCCGGTATGGCTTGCAATGCGTGCCGGTCCGCGCGGCCAGGACACCTGCGCCGCGCAATGCCGCGAGTCAGAAGGTGTGGGTGAGCGCCAGGCCCAGGAAGTGAATACGGGTCTTGTATTCGCCTTTGAAGTTGCCGCCGTTACCGGTGCAGCGCACGCCGCTGTCGACATACGGGCCGCCGCTGCCCGGCGCCCAGCCGGCCGGGGAGCAGCCATCGGTGTAGTCCATTTCGCCACTATCGAACTGCACGAAGCTGTAGGCGAAGTCTAGGGCGGTGTCTTCGTACAGCTGGTAGTTGGCGCCGAAAGAGAGCCAGTAGCGATCGGCATCGGGGAAGCCTGGGTGGCGATAGCTCGAGCTCGGTACAGGGGTCTTGTCGTAGGCCATACCGGTCCTCAGCAGGAGCCGGTCGGAGTATTGGTAATTCATGCCGACGGCGATCTTGTAGGTGTCGTTCCAGTCCTGTTTGACGTTGAGATCGCCCTCGGTCACCCCGTTGAAATAGGGGTAACCGGGGACCTGATCGATGGCCACGCCGATGGTGTCTAGCCGTGAGTGGCGGGTAAAAGTGACATCGGCCATCAGTGCGATCTTGGAATTCAGCTGATGGAAGGCGTTGAACGACAGCGATTCTGGCGTCTCGATGGAGCTGCTACCGTCGGAGTTGGGGTGCAGGCGAGCGGCGGCGAACGAGCCGGGGTTGATCCAGTTGTCACGGTTGAGCACCTGACCTAGTGCAGCCAGGTCGGGGATGCCGGGCAATACGCCGGTCAGGTCCGTGGATGGGTCGGGTACGGTGCCCTGCACGTCGGCGAAGCTCCACTTGGTCTCGCCCTTCAGGGTGTGTTTGATGCGCGAACGATAGGCAACGCCGAAGCGGGTACTTTCGGTAGGTTCCCACAGATAGCCGACGTTCCAGCCAAAGCCCCAGTCGTCGCCCTTGGCGCGGAAATAGCCATCGCCCTGCACGTTGTCGGCGAAGTTGCTGGCCACGCAGTCGACGAATTCATCGCGTGCCAGGCCGGGGCTGCAGCTGCTGATTTCGCTTGGAATGACCAGGCCGAACGGGTCGAACTGTCCGAGCACCGAAGCCAGGAAGGTATTGCTGTAATTGGCATCGACGAACTGGCCTGCCAGCTGCCGGGACGCGCCTTTCACGTCGGCCGCACCGCGCTGGATGGACTTGATGTACTGGGCCGACACGCCCAAGCCGAAGCTATGGTGCTCGTTGAGGCGGAAGGCCAGGCTGGGGTTGAGATTGACCGTCTCCAGGCTGGCCGACTGGATGCCATAGCGGCCACTCCAGTCTTCCTCATAGTCCAACTTGGCACCGAACGGCGTGAACATGCCGAAGCCGATGGTGAACTGGTCGTTGAGTTGTTTCGAGGCGTAGAAGTTGGGGGCCGCCGCTGCATCCGGCAGGAAGGAGCCGGCGTCGCCATCGCCTTCACCGGTGGGGTTACCGAACATGTCCGTGGTGCCCTTGTCCTCGTATTCACCGTCGGGGAAGAGGGTGGTCAGACCACCAGTCACCTGGGTGCCCTTGAGGCGGGCCAGGCCGGCCGGGTTGTAGAAAATGGTCGATGGATCGGCGGCCTCCGCGCCGTTGGCGTGGGCGGTGCCCTGGGCTGAAACCGATTGCGAACCGAAGTGGTATCCGGACGCCAGGCCGTAAGGCGAGGCAAGGGCCAGACTGCCGCCACAAAGGGCGCCCAGCCAGCATGCAGTACGAGTTCTTGTCATTATTCTCGACTCCAACTAACCGAAGAAGGGCTTTTGCGGCCCCACCAAAGCGCCTGGTTGGAGCGATCGAGTTCCCTGATCGCGCCTGGCAGAGGACGCTTCAGGAAAAGTGACAATTTGTTTCGCGCGGCTGTTCCAGCGAAACGAAGGGGGGCTGGAGGCCAGGTCAAATCCGGCCATCTGCCGATCGAGCAAGCCAGTACGGGCTCATCGCGATGTCCGAAGGGCATGTTCTGGTGTGAGAGGGGCAACTGCTAGAGCGGTTTCAGCATTCCGTCCAAGCGCTGGCACGAACATTCGAGCGATGGGGTTAATCACGTCAAATGGCCACCATCGCAGCGAAGATGGCCGGATTTGATCGGATGAACGGTCATAAGCGGTGGCAGGTAAACCATGCCTGCCGTCGATGATCACCATCGATATTCACCACCGTGCTCTGGCCGGCAGCCATGCTAGGGTGCGAGCTGCCAAATGACCGAACCAAGGAATGACATGCTGACGATCTGGGGGCGCAGAAACTCCACCAACGTACGCAAGGTGCTCTGGTGTGCCGAGGAGGCTGGCATCGCCTACCAGGCTCTGGATGCCGGAGGTGCTTTCGGGCTCGTCGACGAGCCTGCGTATCGGCTGAAGAACCCCAATGGCCTGGTACCGATGATCGAAGATGGTGACCTCATACTCTGGGAGTCGAATGCCATCGTCCGATACTTGTCTGCCGCCTATGCCGAGGAGTCGCTCTGGCTGACAGATCCGCGTCAGCGCTCCGCCGGCGACAAATGGATGGACTGGACCACCAGCGCCTTTGCTCCAGTGTTCCGTGATCTGTTCTGGGGGCTCGTACGCACGCCACTGGAGCAACGCGATACTGCTGTCATAGAGCGAGCACGGACTCGTTGTGCCGAGCTCCTGGCAATTGCCGATGCTGAGTTGGCGAAGCGGCCGTGGTTGTCTGGAGAGCGCTTCGCCATGGGCGACATCCCGTTGGGTAGTTTCGCCTATGCCTGGTTCGAGATGCCTATCGAGCGCCCACCGCTGCCGTATCTGGAGCAATGGTATGCGCAGCTGTGTGAGCGTCCGGCCTTTCGCACGGCGGTGATGACGCCGCTAACCTGAAACATATGGTTGCATTCGTCGTCACCGACACGTTATCTAACGACCCTCTTTTTCAAGGCCCTGACCGTTCATGAGTACCGCTCTGTCCATTCGACAGCTCACCAAGACCTACGCCAACGGCTTCCAGGCCCTCAAGGGCATCGACCTCGATGTCGCCGAAGGCGATTTCTTCGCTCTGCTGGGCCCCAATGGCGCCGGCAAGTCGACCACCATCGGCATTCTCTCCACCCTGGTGAACAAGAGCGGCGGCTCGGTCGAAGTGTTCGGCCACGACCTCGACCGCGATCCCTCCGGCCTCAAGCGCTGCCTGGGCGTGGTGCCGCAGGAGTTCAACTTCAACCAGTTCGAGAAGTGCTTCGACATCCTCACCACCCAGGCCGGCTACTACGGTATTCCGCTGAAGCTGGCCAAGGAGCGTGCCGAGCAGTACCTGACCCAGCTCGGCCTGTGGGACAAGCGCGACAGCGCCTCGCGCGAGCTGTCCGGTGGCATGAAGCGCCGGCTGATGATCGCCCGTGCGCTGATCCACCAGCCGCGCCTGCTGATCCTCGACGAGCCCACCGCCGGCGTGGACATCGAGCTGCGCCGCTCGATGTGGAGCTTCCTCACCGAGCTGAACCAGCAAGGCATCACCATCATCCTCACCACCCATTACCTGGAGGAGGCCGAGCAGCTCTGCCGGCATATCGGCATCATCGACCACGGGCGCATCGTCGAGCGCTCCAGCATGAAGGACCTGCTCAAGACTCTGCACGTCGAGACCTTCCTGCTCGACCTCAAGGAGTCGACCCTGGTCATGCCGCAACTGGTCGGCTACCCGGCGCGGATGGTCGATGACCATACCCTGGAGGTGCAGGTGGAGAAGAGCCAGGGCGTCAACGAGCTGTTCCGCCAGCTGGCGGCGCAGAAGGTCGAAGTGCTCAGCCTGCGTAACAAGAGCAACCGTCTCGAGGAGCTGTTCGTGTCCCTGGTCGAGAAGAACCTGGCGAAGGTGGCGCAATGAGCCCGGAACTCGCCTCCAACTGGGTCGCCCTGCAGACCATCGTGCGCCGCGAAGTGCGGCGCTTCATGCGCATCTGGCCGCAGACCCTGGTGCCGCCGGCCATCACCATGGCCCTGTACTTCGTGATCTTCGGTCGCCTGATCGGCAGTCAGGTCGGCGGTGTCGGCCAGTTCAGCTACATGGAGTTCATCGTGCCCGGGCTGATCATGATGTCGGTGATCACCAACTCCTACAGCAACGTGGTATCGAGCTTCTTCAGCAGCAAGTTCCAGCGCAATGTCGAGGAGCTGCTGGTGTCGCCGGTATCGCCGCACACCGTTCTGATCGGCTACACCATCGGCGGCGCCCTGCGCGGCCTGGCGGTGGCCTTCATCGTCACCCTGCTGTCGCTGTTCTTCACCCATCTGCAGGTACATCACCTGGGCGTGACGGTGCTGGTGATCCTGCTCACCGCGATCACCTTCTCCCTGGGCGGCTTCATCAACGCGGTGTACGCGCGCAACTTCGACGACATCTCGATCGTGCCGACCTTCGTGCTGACGCCGCTGACCTACCTGGGCGGGGTGTTCTACTCGATCAGCCTGCTGCCGCAGTTCTGGCAGACCGTGTCGCTGGTCAACCCGATCCTGCACATGGTCAACGCCTTCCGCTACGGCATCCTCGGCGTGTCCGACATCAATATCGGCATCGCCATCGGCATGATGCTGCTGGCCAGCAGCCTGCTCTACATCGTCTGCATCCACCTGCTGAAGAGCGGCAGGGGCATGCGCCAGTAAGCTCAGGCACTGGCGGGAAACATGGCGTCACAGGGTGGCGCCGTTTTTACATGTCGCTGACGATTTGCCGGGAGCAGAATCGCTAGACTTCCCGCTCAGTAAGATTCCATGAGGCAGTTTGGATGATTGTCCGTCGCATGCTGTGGCCGCTGCTCCTGGGCCTGCTCGGAAATGGCCTGGTGATGGCCGAACAGGCGCCGCTGGTCGAGGTGGTCACACCGGAGCGGACGCTGGTGCGCGATGAGCTGGTGACCTTCGGTTCGCTGCGCTCGGACGAGTCGGCGACCATCCGCCCGGAGGTCGAGGGCCGAGTGGCCAGCCTGCATTTCCGTGAGGGCGAGGCGGTCAAGGCCGGCACCTTGCTGGTCAGCCTGGATGACGCCATCGCCCGCGCCGAACTGGCCCAGGCCCAGGCTAACCTGGGGCTGGCGGAGAAGAGCTTCGCGCGCAACCAGTTGCTGTTCAAACGCGGCGCCAGCAACGCCCAGACCCTCGACGAATCACAGTCCCAGCAGCAGGCGGCACTTGCCAGCCTGGCCCTAGCCCAGGCGCGCCTGGACAAGACGCAGATTCGCGCGCCTTTCGACGGCGTCCTCGGCCTGCGCCAGGTCAGCGTCGGCGACTACCTCAATGCCGGCGACGACATCGTCAACCTGGAAGTACTCGACCCGCTCAAGGTCGACTTCCGAGTGCCGCAGAAGGCGGCCAGCCAGGTGCATGTCGAGCAGAGCGTGGAGCTGTCGCTGGATGCCTATGTCGGCGAGAGATTCATCGGCCAGATCATCGCCCTCAACCCGCGCCTGGATGAGGTCGGCCGTAGTCAGGCCATCCGCGCCCAGGTGGCCAATGCTGACCGGCGGCTCAAGCCCGGCCAGTTCGTCAAGGTTTCGGTGATCCTCGCCGAGCGCCCCAAGGCCCTGGTGATTCCCGAGGAAGCGGTGATGCCTATGGGCCAGCTGCTGTTCGTCAACCTGGTGGTGGATGGCAAGGTCGAGCGCCGGCAGATCCGCATCGGCCAGCGCCTGCGCGGCCGCGCCGAGGTTATCGAAGGGCTGCAGGGCAGCGAGACGGTGATCAGCGCCGGCTGGCAGAAGGTCGCTCCAGGGCGTGAGGTGCGCACCGTTCTGCGTGGTGAAGGCGCATGACCCTATCCGACATCTGTATCCGCCGGCCGGTGTTCGCCACCGTGCTGTCGCTGATCATCGTGCTGCTCGGCCTGTTGGCCTACCAGCGCCTGGCGGTGCGCGAGTACCCGAACATCGACGTGCCGATCGTCACGGTCAACGTCATCTACCCCGGCGCCAGCCCGGAGATCATGGAGTCGCAGGTCGCCCAGCCGATCGAGGACGTGCTCTCGGGCATCGAAGGGCTGGACTTCGTCAGCTCGATCAGCCGTTCGGAGAACACCCAGATCACTGCGCAGTTCCGCCTCGGCACCAACTCCGACGAGGCGGCCAACGATGTGCGCGATCGCTTGGGCCGGGTGCGTAGCCTGCTGCCGGACGAAATCGACGAGCCGATGGTGCAGAAGGTCGAGGCCGACGCCCAGCCGGTAATCTGGCTGGCCTTCTACAGCGAGCGCTTCTCCGCCATGGAGATCACCGACGTGATCGAGCGGGTGGTGCAGGACCGCCTGCAGATCATCCCCGGCGTGTCCGAGGTGCAGATACGCGGCGCGCGTACTTACGCCATGCGCATCTGGCTCGATCCGGAGAAGCTCGCCGCTCATGACCTCACCGTGCAGGACGTGGAGGACGCCCTGCGCCGGCAGAACGTGGAGATTCCCGCCGGGCGCATCGAGTCGGTGCAGCGCGAGTTCTCCGTGCTGTCGGAGACTGACCTGAAGACCCCGGAGGAATTCAACCAACTGATTCTCGACGACTCGCGCGGCTACCTGCTGCGCCTGTCCGACGTCGGCCATGCCGAGATCGGCGCCGCCGACGAGCGCACCGTGGTGCGCTTCAAGGGCCGCCCGGCGGTGGCGGTGGGCATGATCAAGCAGGCCACGGCCAACCCGCTGGAAATCTCCGATGGTCTGGAGGAGGCGCTGCCGGAAATCCGCAAGCTGCTGCCCGAGGGCATGGAGATGGCGGTTGCCAACGACAACTCGTTGTTCATCCGCGAGTCGATCAAGAACGTCCAGGCCACCATCTGGGAAGCGGTGATACTGGTCATCCTGATCATCTTCCTGTTCCTGCGCTCGCTGCGCGCCACCCTGATTCCGCTGGTGACCATCCCGGTGTCGCTGATCGGCGCCTGCGCGCTGATGGCGCTCATGGGCTTCACGGTCAACACCCTGACCCTGCTGGCCATGGTCCTGGCCATCGGCCTGGTGGTGGACGACGCCATCGTGGTGCTGGAGAACATCCACCGCCACATCGAACAGGGCATGAAGCCGATGCAGGCGGCCTTCGTCGGCAGCCGCGAGATTGCCTTCCCGGTGATCGCCATGACCCTGACCCTGGCCGCGGTATACGCGCCGATCGGCTTTATGCAGGGCACCTCCGGAAAACTCTTTACCGAGTTCGCCTGGACCCTGGCCGGCGCGGTGCTGGTGTCCGGCTTCGTCGCCCTGACCCTGTCGCCGATGATGTGCGGCCACCTGCTCAAGGCCCACGTGCCGCAGCAGAAGCACAACCGCGTGTACAACCTGATCGAAGGCTTCCTCAACGGCCTGACCTACAACTACCGCCATTTGCTCGAGCGCACGCTACGCGCCTGGTGGGCGGTGGTGGCGCTACTGGTGATCATCCTTCTGCTCTGCGCCTGGCTGTTCAGCGGCCTGCGCAGCGAGCTGGCGCCGACCGAGGACACCGGCACCATCGTCGGCTCGATCAACGGCCCGGACGGCGCCACGGTCGGCTATACCAGCCGCTACGCGCGGCAGCTCGAGGCGGCCTACGAGTCGGTGCCGGAGACCAATCGCTACATGGTCATCGTCGGCTTCCCCACGGTGGCCCAGGGCCTGTCGTTCATGAAGCTGGAGGATTGGGACAAGCGCGAGCGCAGCCAATTCGAGATCCGCGACGAGCTGCTGCCCAAGCTGCAGGACATCCCTGGCGTGCGCGCCTTCCCGATCAACCGCCCGCCGCTGGGGCAGAGCGCGCGCAACCAGCCAGTCAACTTTGTGATTCGTTCGTCGCTGGAATACGCCGAGCTGCAGCCCTATGTGGAGAAGCTACTGGCCGAGGTGCGCGACTATCCGGGGCTGGAGAGCCTGGATACCGACCTCAAGCTCAACACGCCGCAGCTCAAGGTCACGGTCAACCGCGAGCAGGCGGTGGCGGTGGGCACCGACGTGGCCACCATTGGCCGCAGCATGGAGAGCCTGTTCGGCAGCCGCCAGGTCACCCGTTTCAAGCAGAACGGCGAGCAGTACGACGTGCTGGTGCAGCTGCAGGACGTCGACCGCAGCAACCCCGAGGACCTCAACCGCGTCTACGTGCGCGGGCGCAACGACAACATGGTGCAGCTCTCCAACCTGATCGAGGTGCACGAGACAGTGGCGCCGCGCGAGCTCAACCACTTCAACCAGCTGCGCGCGGTGACGGTCACCGCCAACGTCGGCTCCGGCTACACCCTGGGCGAGGCGCTGGACCATCTGGAGGAGAAGGCGCTCGGCATCTTCCCGCCGGACACCCAGTTCGACTACACCGGCACCTCGCGCGACTTCAAGGATTCCAGCAGCGGCGTGGCGCTGATCTTCGTACTGGCTCTGCTGTTCATCTTCCTGGTGCTGGCGGCGCAGTTCGAGAGCTTCTTCGACCCGCTTATCATCCTGTTCAGCGTGCCGCTGTCGATGGCCGGCGCGCTGCTGGCGCTCAAGCTGTTCGGCGGCACCCTCAACATCTATTCGCAGGTGGGTTTGGTGACGCTGATCGGGCTGATCACCAAGCACGGCATCCTTATCGTCGAGTTCGCCAACCACCTGCTGCGCGAGGGCCGCGAGCTGGGCGAGGCGGTGCTGGAGGCCTCGGTGCAGCGCCTGCGGCCGATCCTGATGACCACTGGCGCCATGGTCCTCGGCTCGCTGCCACTGGCTATCGCCACCGGGGCCGGCGCCGAGAGCCGCCAGCAGATCGGTATGGTCATCGTCGGCGGTCTGCTGGTGGGCACCTTCTTCACCCTGTTCGTGGTGCCGACGCTCTATACCCTGCTGCGCCGCTGGCGGCCGATTCATGCGGAAGCAGGCGAGGCCAGCATCGCCTGAGCGCCGCTGGTCACGCCGGTTTGCGCGGCAGGTGGAAGGGGCTATGCCTAGATGTAGGCATAGCCCGCAGGGAGGCACTGACCATGGCGCCGCGCTCGTTTCTTCCATTCCTCACCGTTGCGCTGTTCGCCTTGCACGGCTGCACTCTCGACCGCTCGGTTATCGCCGCCATGCCCGGCGGCAGTCTGGTCGTCGGTCCGCTCCTGGCATGCCCCGGCGATACCGTGCATATCGCCTGGGAAACCCGGCGTCCCCGCAACGAGGCTTTCTGTGCCTTCGCCAATGGCAATACCGCCGCGCTGCTGAGTTGCCGCATCAGTGCCGACTGTGCTGACGAAGAGGAATGCCTGGATGGCTACTGCAACAACTGCGACGCCATCACCAATCTGCAGCGGCGGCAAACCGAATGTGCGGCGCCGAGCTTTCAGGGCTGCGAGCCCAACCTGAATGTGCGCATCCAGGTCACTCCCGAACCAGACCCGCCGCTGGCCGATGCCAGCGATATCACCCAGCACCGCGGCGAGCGCAGCTTCGTGATTCAGGAGACCAGTGCCATCGCCTTTCGCAGCGAAGTGATAGATGCCGAGGGCCAACGCGCCGGGGTTGCCGGCGCCGTCGGCCGTATCGATCTGGATGCGCGGGTCGAGGTGATACAGACCGATCTGCGGCGCACTGCCGCCAATGCCTTCGAATGCCGTGGGACGACGCCCAACTGGGCCGGAGTAAGGTTGGAGGATCTGTATTTCGGTGCCTCGCCCAACCTGCATCTGCTCAGCATCCACAATCCGAATGGGTTCGCCGTGGTCGGCAATCTCAATGGCGACCCGCTGCGCCTGGAGGCCCGCGAGACCATCAGCCTGAATCTGCCGCTGTTTGGGCCGATACAGGCCCAACCGGATGCCGCGTTCCTGCGGACCCTACCGCCGGTACGTTGTACGGCTACCGACACCAGCGGCAGCCTGCCCAGCGCGCCGCTGCAGCTGAAGGCGGGTTGCGTGGCACCCTAGTAGCTAGGCCGGGAATTCCAGAATAAAGCGCGTCCAGCCATTCGCCGACTCGCAGCGGATACTGCCGCCATGGGCCTGGACGATGGAGCGGGCGATGGCCAGGCCCAGTCCGGCGTGCTCGGCACCACCTTCGCGGCGTGCCGGGTCGGCGCGGTAGAAGCGGTCGAACAGACGCTCGCGCAGCTCGACGGGGATTTCCGCGCCCTGGTTGGCCACCTCGATGCGCGTCGGCGTGGCGCTCAGGCGCAGCTCGCCGCCGGCCGGGGTGAAGCGCAGGGCGTTGTCGATCAGGTTGGACAGGGCGCGGCGCAGCAGCAGGCGGTCCGCCGTCAGCGTGCCTTCGGATTCGACGCGGATGCTCACGCTGGCATCCTCGGCCAGCGGTGCGAAGTAGTCGGCCAGGGCCGTCAGCTCGGTTTGCAGCAGCAGCGGCTCGCGGCGGGTCTGCAGCAGGCCGTTGTCGGCCTTGGCCAGCAGAAGCATGTCGACGACCATCTGCGCCAGGTGTTGTAGCTCCTCCAGGTTGGAGTGCAGGGCCTCGCGGTACTCCGCCAGCTCGCGCGGCTGGCCGAGGGTGACCTGGGTCTGGGTCAGCAGGTTGGAGAGCGGTGTGCGCAGCTCGTGGGCAATATCGGCGGAGAAGGCCGAGAGCCGGGCGAAGGCGTCTTCCAGGCGGGCCAGCATGGCGTTGAAGGCCTCGCCCAGCTCGCGCAGTTCGCTGGGGATACCGTCCAGCGGCAGGCGTGCGGTCAGCGACTGTGCCGAGACCTGGCGCGCCACCTCGGTCATCTGCTGCAACGGACGTAGTCCGCGGCGCGCCACCCAGGCTCCCAGTAAGGCGGTGGCGAGGGCCGAGAGGCCGACGCAGAGCCAGATCAAGCGCTGCATCTGCGCCAGGAAATGCTGGTGGTGGGTGATATCCAGCAGCAGGCTAAGGCGCAGGCCGCCGTCCAGTTGTTCCTCGACCACACGAAAATCGGTGCCCTGGTGCTGCCAGCGACCGATCTGTGCGTCGCCTTGCGGCAGGTGGGCGAGCAGCGGCTGGCTGGTGAACCATTGCTGGCCGTCCGCGCCCTGGATGCGCAGGGCCAGCTCGGGGTGGCGTTGCAGTTCCTGCTCCAGCTGCGGGCGCCGCGTGGCCAGGCTCTCGGTGTTGGTCACGCCCTGCAGCAGCTCGGCGAACACCGCCAGCTTGCCCTGCAGCTGTTGCTGGTCCAGTTCGACGAAGTGCGCCTCGCTGGCGCGGGTGAACAGGGCGCCGGCGACCAGTGCCACGGCGGCGGCGCAGGCGGCGAAGAGCAGGGCCAGACGATTGGCGAGGGACATCAGGCGCGCGCCTCCAGCACATAGCCCATGCCACGCACGGTGTGGATCAGCGGCGCGGCGAAGCCCTCGTCGACCTTGGCGCGCAGGCGGCGGATGGCCACCTCGATGACGTTGGTGTCGCTGTCGAAATTCATGTCCCACACCTGCGAGGCGATCAGCGACTTGGGCAGCACCTCGCCCTGGCGGCGCAGCAGCAGTTCGAGCAGGGCGAATTCCTTGGCGGTCAGCTCGATGCGTTGGCCGGCGCGCTCGGCGCGGCGGCGCAGCAGGTCGAGGGACAGGTCGGCCAGTTGCAGCTGGTGTTCCTGCGGCGTGCTGGAGCCGCGGCGCAGCAGCGTGCGTACTCGCGCCAGCAGCTCGGTGAAGGCGAAGGGCTTGACCAGGTAATCGTCGGCGCCGGCCTCCAGGCCGCGCACCCGGTCTTCCACCGCATCCCGGGCGGTGAGGAATAGCACCGGCACGCCCAGGCCCGCTGCGCGCAGGTTGGCGAGGATCTGCCAGCCGTCACGGCCGGGCAGCATCACGTCGAGGATCAGTAGGTCGAAGTCGCCGGTCAGCGCCAGGTGCTCGCCGCTCAGGCCGTCCTGGGCCAGCTCCACGGCGAAACCGGCCTCGGCCAGGCCCTGGCGCAGGTACTGGCCAGTCTTGGGTTCGTCTTCGACTATCAGCAGCTTCATTGCGGGACTCATACATTGGCAGTCGGCTTTATACGCCAGCCGGGGGCGGGCAGGGTGAAGCTGACAGAGATGTAATCTTCGCGTCAGCTTAGCGCCAGCGGCGGCTCTCTAGAGTGGCGACATCACCACGATGGAGTTGCCCCATGTCCGCACGTTTGTTCCTGCCGCTGCTCTGCGCCTTCAGTCTGCCGGCCCTGGCCGATGGCGGTCATTTCGCCTTCGGCCAGCCGGCTGATGCGGCCAAGGCCGAGCGTACCGTCGAGATCACCCTCGGTGACATGTACTACGAGCCGGCGTCTGTGCAGGTCAAGGCCGGTGAGACGGTGCGCTTCGTGCTGAAGAACGAAGGCAGTCTGTTGCACGAATTCAGCCTGGGCGACGCCGCCCAGCATGCCGAGCACCAGAAGCAGATGCTGATGATGCAGCAGATGGGCATGCTCGGTGAGAACGGCATCCAGGCCATGGATCACTCGAAGATGGGCCACGACATGGCGGGTATGGACCACGGCCAGATGAGCCACAACGACCCCAATACCGTGATGATCCCCGCCGGCAAGAGTGCCGAACTGACCTGGACCTTCGCCAAGGCCACCGGCCTGGAGTTCGCCTGCAACCTGCCGGGGCATTACCAGGCCGGCATGGTCGGCAAGCTGGACGTGCAGCCGTGAGGCGCCTGCTGTTCTGTGCGCTGCTCGGTCTGAGCCTGGGCGCCCAGGCCGGGCGCTACGAGTTGGTGATCGACGAGGGCGAGGTGCGCTTCAGCGATGGCAGCCGCCCGGCGCTGACCATCAATGGCCAGAGCCCGGCGCCGGAGCTGCGCTTCCAAGAGGGCGAGGACGTGGAGATCGCCGTCACCAACAAGCTGGAGCGCATGACCGCGCTGCACTGGCACGGGATCATCCTGCCCTACACCCAGGACGGCGTGCCGGGCATCAGCTTCCCCGGCATCGCGCCGGGCGAGACCTTCACCTACCGCTTCACCCTCAACCAGTCCGGCACCTACTGGTACCACGCCCATGCCGACTTCCAGGAGCAGGAGGGCCTGTACGGCCCGCTGATCATCGAGCCCAAGGGTCGCGAGCCGTACCGCTACGACCGCGAGTACACCGTGCTGCTTTTCGACTGGCAGGACGAGAAGCCCGAGCGCACCCTGGCCAACCTGAAGAAGCAGGCCGACTACTACAACGACCAGCAGCAGACCCTCGGCGACTTCTTCCGCGACGTGGCCCGCGATGGCCTGGGAGCCACGGTCAAGGACCGCTGGGACTGGGGCAACATGCGCATGGCCAAGACCGATATCGCCGATGTTGGCGGATTCCGCTTCCTGGTCAACGGCCGTGACGCCGAGCAGAACTGGACGGCGTTGTTCAAGCCGGGAGAGCGGGTGCGCCTGCGCATCATCAATGGCTCGGGCATGAGCTACTTCGACCTGCGCATCCCCGGTCTGCCGCTGACCGTGGTGCAGGCCGACGGCAACGACGTGCAACCGGTGGTGGTCGACCAGCTACGCCTGGCGGTGGCCGAGACCTATGACGTGATCGTCCAACCCAAGGAGGACAAGGCCTACGCCCTGGTCGCCGAATCCATGGACCGCCGCGGCCAGGCCCTGGCCACTCTGGCGCCGCGTGCCGGCATGCGCGCCGAGGTGCCGCCGCTGCGGGCGCCGCGCCTGCTGAGCATGAGTGACATGGGCATGAGCCACGACATGGCCGGCATGGACCATGGCGCGATGGTGGGCATGGATCATTCGCAGATGGCCGGGATGGATCACTCAGCCATGGCGCCTGCCGGCAACCCGGACTACGCCGCCGGCAGCGGCGTGGCCCCCGAGCCGGTCGATGGCGGACGCGTACTGGTCTACGGCGATCTCAAAGCCATGCGCCCGGCCGCCGGTTATCGCGCGCCGGACCGCACCATCGAGCTGAAGCTGACCGGCAATATGGAACGCTACTTCTGGTCGTTCGACGGCGTGAAGTATTCCGAGGCCGAACCGATCCGCCTCAAGTACGGCGAGCGGGTGCGCTTTCGCTTCGTCAACCAGACCATGATGAACCACCCCATGCACCTGCACGGCATGTGGATGCAGCTGGACAAGGGTAACGGTCGCTTCAACCCGCTCAAGCACGTGGTCAACGTCGCGCCCGGGCAAAGCCTGGAGGTGGACGTGCCGGTGGACGCCATGGGCGAGTGGGCCTTCCACTGCCACCTGATTTACCACATGGCCAGCGGCATGTTCCGCAAGATCGTGGTGGAGGCCGCGGACGGCAGCACCCAGCCGTTCTACGAGCCGCAGCCAGCCGCCAAGGAGAGCGAACATGCGCACCACTAATATTGCGCTCGGTCTGCTGCTGACCACTCCGGCCCTGGCCATGGAGCAGCATATGGACGCCATGCCGGTGGCCAAGCTGGCCGTCGACCACCTGGAGCAGCGCTTCGACGGCGACGACCAGGCCCTGGCCTGGGAGCTGGAGGCGACCTACGGCAACGACCTGCACAAGGCGGTACTGAAGAGCAGCGGCGAGCGCGCCGAGGGCGTGCCGACCGACTCCAGCGAGACCCAGCTGCTGTATCGGCGCATGGCCAGCGAGTTCTTCGACTGGCAGGCCGGCCTGCGCCACGACGACCAGCCGGGGCCGGCGCGCAGCTACGCGGTGCTCGGCCTCAAGGGCTTGGCGCCGCAGTGGATAGAGCTGGACGCCAACCTGTTCCTCAGCGAGCGTGGCGACGCCTCGCTGCGCGTCGAGGCCGAATACGAGCTGCTGCTGACCCAGCGCTGGGTGCTGGAGCCCAAGCTGGAGTACGATCTGGCCCTGGACGACGACCGCGACCTGGGTGTCGGCGCTGGTGGCAGCACCCTGGAAGCCGGACTGCGCCTGCATTACCGAGTCAGCCCGCAGTTTTCGCCCTATGTCGGCTATGCCTGGGAGAAGAGCTATGGCCGCAGCGGCGACTGGCTACGTGCCGAAGGTGAGCATGACGAGGAGGGCGCCTGGGTCGTCGGTCTGCGCTTCTGGCTCTGAGCGCGGGGCGGGCATGGGGTACAATGCCCGCCGTTTTTTCGCTTTCCAGGCCGCCGTCATGCAGCATCCCGCCGAACACTCGCCGCTGGGCAAGTCCAGCGAATACGTTTCCCAGTACGCTCCCGAGCTGCTGTTCCCTATCTCCCGCACTACCAAGTGGGCCGAGCTGGGGCTGACGGCCAGCACCTTGCCCTATCAGGGCGTGGACTACTGGAACTGCTACGAGCTGTCCTGGCTGACCCCGAGCGGCAAGCCGGTGGTGGCCATCGGTGAGTTCGCCATTCCGGCCGATTCGCCGAACATCATCGAGTCCAAGTCGTTCAAGCTCTACCTCAACTCGCTGAACCAGACCGCCTACGCCAACCGTGCCGAGGTCGAGGCGGTGCTGGCGCGCGACCTGTCGGCCTGCGCTGGTGCGCCGGTGGCGGTGCGTGTGCGTGGCCTGGACGAGGTGGCCGCCGAGGGTGTGGCCGCGCTGGCGGGACGTTGTGTCGACGAGCTGGACATTGCGGTCAGCGACTACGCCCATCCGCGCCCAGAGCTGCTGCGCCGTGGTGACGAGCTGGTAGAGGAGGTTCTCTACAGCCACTTGCTGAAATCCAACTGCCCGGTCACCGGCCAGCCAGACTGGGGCACTCTCGTCGTCGACTACCGTGGCCCGCGCCTGGATGCGGCGAGCCTGCTGGCCTATGTGGTGAGCTTCCGCCAACACCAGGATTTCCACGAACAGTGCGTGGAGCGGATATTCCTCGACCTGCAGCGCCTGCTGCAGCCGGAGAAGCTGACCGTCTATGCGCGCTATGTGCGCCGCGGCGGGCTGGACATCAATCCGTATCGCAGCACCGAGACCATCGCCCCGGACAATCGCCGGCTGGTGCGCCAGTAACGAAAAAGCCCGCGAATGCGGGCTTTTTTCTGCGCGGGCGAATCAGATGCCCATATTGGCCAGGCTCTGCAGGATATTGCGCAGGGTGCCGGTAAGGGTCGGGTGCTGGCTCTCGAAGCGCTCCACCGCCAGGTTGACGCCATCGACCAGGGTGGCATCGGGGTCGCTGGCCAGCTCCTTGGCCAGTTTCAGGTCGATCTCCTGCATCAGCTCGAGCAGAGCGGCGCGGTCTTCGGTATCCAGCGGGGTGTCGGCGGCGATCTCGTCGCGCAGTTGCTGGAGGTGTTGGCTCAGGCGTTGGGACATGGTCTTCTCCTTCTGACTACCCAGGAATGGACCCGCCTGCACCGCTCGGGTTCGCTCCCTCTTCGCTGAAGGTTAATCCAGGTCGATTGCGGCTGCCTGATCCACAGCAATAAATGGTGTCAGGGTTTTTCACCCTTGCTACGGCGCACGGCCAGGTCCTGCAGGCAGGCCTCCAGCTCGCCGGGATGGTCGATCACCGAGTGGGCGCCGAGGCGGTACAGCTCCAGGGTGGCCTGGGCGCGCAGTTTCTCTCGCTCTGGTGCGGGCAGCGCCTGCCAGTCGCCGAGGGCCAGGCCGCACAGCGAGCCGCAGGTGGCCAGGCCGATGCACCAGAGCCCGGCGTTAAGCCCAGCCTGCAGCAAGCGTGGCTCGCTGGCAATTAGCACGCAGCCGTCCAGGCGGCTCACTTCGAGCTCGCTCAGGGTCTGCCAGACGCTGTCCGGCGCTGGCCAGGGGCGTGCACCGTTACGTGGGGCACTGGCTACCGCGCCGGGCAGGGCGCCGATCAGGTGCGTGGTTGCATCCTCTGGCAGCTCGTCCAGCCAGGCATGCGGCAGGCGCTGAGTACGCAGTTTTTGCAGCAGCTTGGCCACGCCGGGCAGCGCTTCGGCGCGCTCGGCGGCGCTGGATTGCAGGGCGGGCAGCAGGCGCGGGTCGTCGGGGTCGCTAAGGCCGCTGTGCTGCAGGGCGATGGGCAGGGTGCGGGCGCCGTGGTCGACCAGGCAGCCGGTGAGACCGAAGAGTAGGGCGGTGAACTGGGACTCTGGCATGGCGACTCGATTTCCCGAAGCGTTCGGGGCAGGGTAGCGAGCGCCTGTGACGATCCGGTGACGATCAGGCGCAGCCCATGACCTTGCGTACGTCGCCCGGTACCGGCACGGAGAGGTTGCTGGCGTGGTCGATCCACACCAGTTTGCAATGGCCCTCGCCATAGCAGTTGTGCGGGTCTTCCAGGGTGGTCAGGCGATGCTCCACCACCAGGCTGCTGCGCCCGACGGCGCCGGCGTAGAGCTCGATCACCACGATGGCCGGATGGACCACCGGCTTCAGGTAGGTGTGCAGGGTCTGCAGTACAACCGGGCCTTCGGGCGCGTGGTCGATGTCGATGCCCACGCTGGCGAACCAGGCAACCCGCGCTTCCTGGACGTACTCCAGGTAGATGGTGTTGTTGACGTGGCCATAGTTGTCCATATCGCCCCAGCGCACGGGGATATGGGCGGTGTGGAGCAGGCATTTTTCCGACATGCTGGAGTCCGCTATGCTGCTGTCATGGACGGCGGCGAGGTTTATACTGCGCGGCCTAGAGGGATTTCCGGCTGGCCATGCGCCGCCACACTACTGATGCGATGGGGAGACTGCAAATGGGAATGATCGAAGCGAGCTGGCTCGGTCGGATGAGCCGTCTGTGCGCTTGCGCCATGCTGGCCGTGTTGCCGCTGGCGGCGAACGCTGCGGAGGAGGACCCCTGGGAGGGCCTCAATCGGCCGATCTTCAGCTTCAACGACACTCTCGATACCTACGCGCTGAAGCCTGTGGCCAAGGGCTACCAGGCCGTCACCCCGCAGTTCTTCGAAGATGGCGTGCACAACGTGTTCCGCAACATCGGCGATGTGACCAACCTGGCCAACAACCTGCTGCAGGGCAAGGTGCAGGATGCCGGCGTCGATACCAGCCGCCTGATCTTCAACACCACCTTCGGCCTGCTCGGCTTCTTCGATGTAGCCAGTGAGATGGGCCTGCAGCGCAGCGACGAAGACTTCGGTCAGACCCTGGGTGCCTGGGGCGTGGGCAGCGGCCCGTACCTGGTGATCCCGCTCCTTGGCCCGAGCAGCCTGCGCGATGCGCCGGCCAAGATCCCGGACAGCTTCCTCGGCCCGTACCCGTACATCGATCACGTGCCGACGCGCAACGTGACTCGTGCGGTCAATGTCGTCGACACCCGCGCCAGCCTGCTGTCGGCGGAGAAGATGATCACCGGCGACAAGTACATCTTCATCCGCAACGCATACCTGCAGAACCGCGAGTTCCGCGTCAGAGACGGCGAGGTCGTGGACGACTTCTGATTCGTCCAGCCGAAAAAGCAGAAAGGCGGCCTAGGCCGCCTTTCTTGTTTTCAACTCATCGAGAGTATCGCCAGACCTATAGAGGTCCGGCCGTTGTCCAGTGGTGTGACGCGTACCACTTCGGTCTGGGCCTCTAGGCCCTTGAGTTCGCTGTGGTCGGAAGGGATGTGTACTTTCACCTGGTCGCCCATTGCCAGCTGGCAGCTGGCTTCCACGTGCATGCCGGTGCTGGATAGATCGAGGCACTGGGCCTGGATTTCCTTGCCGGCGTGGTGAAGGGTGACCGGGGTTTCCAGTCGCATGCGGATGAAGTCACGTTTCTCGCTGTAGGCACGATCGTTCTGGCTCATGGACCCTATCCTCTTGTTTTTAAGGGCGCTCCCCACGGGTTTTATAACCCCCGTCGATTTCAGGTGTAAAGGCGCTGGGCGACAATCGGCAGGCTGCTTGAATCGCCTGGCGGATGGGAGTACCGTCTGCGCCTTGAATCGACCGGGTGTAGATGTTTCGTCTGCCTCCGGCGCCACGTTCAACTTCTTTCCGGCGTCGTTTGCCTGGATGGCCCATGCACAAAACCAGCGCCAAGCTGCTGCTTATCGATGATGACGAGGTAGTGCGAGCGAGCCTCGCCGCCTATCTAGACGACAGCGGTTTCCAGGTCCTGCAGGCCGGAAACGGGTCGCAGGGGTTGGAGGTGTTCGAGCGTGAGCAACCTGACCTGATCATCTGCGATCTGCGCATGCCGCAGATCGACGGCCTCGAACTGATCCGCCGGATCAACGTGCTCAACAGCGAAGTTCCGGTCATCGTCGTCTCCGGCGCCGGAGTGATGAACGATGCGGTAGAAGCCCTGCGCCTGGGTGCCGCCGACTACCTGATCAAACCTCTGGAAGACCTGGCCGTGCTGGAGCACTCGGTGCACCGCGCCTTGGATCGCTCGCACCTGCGCTTGGAGAACCAGCGCTATCGCGAGAAGCTGGAGGCGGCCAATCGCGAGCTGCAGGCCAGCCTACACCTGCTGCAGGAAGACCAGAACGCTGGGCGCCAGGTGCAGATGAACATGCTGCCGACCACGCCCTGGGAGGCGGACGGCCTGCAGTTCGCCCACCAGATCATCCCGTCGCTGTACCTGTCTGGCGATTTCGCCGACTACTTCCGCGTGGATGAGCACCGGGTGGCCTTCTATCTGGCCGACGTTTCCGGTCACGGCGCCTCCTCGGCCTTCGTCACCGTGCTGCTCAAGTTCATGACCACGCGCCTGCTCTACGAGTGGCGGCGCAATGGTGTATTGCCCGAGTTCAAGCCCTCCGATGTGCTTGGTCACATCAACCGTGGCCTGATCAACTGCAAGCTAGGCAAGCACGTGACCATGCTAGGTGGTGTAATCGACCTGCAGAACAGCCAGCTGACCTACAGCATCGGTGGTCATCTGCCGTTGCCAGTGCTGTTCAGCGAGGGTGAGGCCCGTTACCTGGAGGGCCGCGGCCTGCCGGTCGGGCTGTTCGAAGAGGCTACGTACAACGATCTGGTCATGCAGCTGCCGCAATCTTTCAGCCTGAGCCTGATGTCCGACGGCATACTGGACCTTTTGCCCGGCGATACGCTCAAAGACAAAGAAGCCGCGCTGCCCAGACTGGTCAGCGAGGCTGGAGGTACCCTCGATGGGTTGCGCCAGGTCTTCGGACTGGCCAATCTCGGCGAGATGCCGGATGATATTGCCTTGCTGGTGTTGAGCAGGAACCTTGCATGAATCCTGGGAATAGCCCCGGTAGGATCCAGTTCGCCGAGCAGGACGGTACTTTCGTTCTGAAGTTCATTGGCGAAGTCCGCCTGACGTTGTGTTCGGCGCTGGATTCCACGATTGAAAAAATCTTCTCGGCGCTGAATTTTTCGGCGATCGTCATCGATCTGACGGAAACCCGCAGCATCGATAGCACCACACTTGGCCTGCTGGCCAAGCTCTCGATCCTGTCCAGGCAGAAAATCGGTTTGTTGCCCACCGTGGTTACCACCCACGAGGACATCACCCGTCTGCTGCAGTCCATGGGCTTCGATCAGGTGTTCAACATCGTCGATCGACCGATTCCATGCCCGGAATGCCTGAGTGACCTGCCGTCGCAGGATCAGTCGGAAGAGGTGGTCAAGGCCAAGGTGCTGGAAGCGCACCGCATCCTCATGGGGCTCAACGAGTCCAATCGTGAGGCTTTCCATGATCTGGTGAGCGCGCTCGAGCGCAGCTGACCGAGAAAATGAGCATGAAAAAGGGCGATATCCCTGCGGATATCGCCCTTTTTGTTTGCCTGTAGATCAGCGGCGGTTGGCCAGTAGCGCTTCCAGTTTTTCCTGGTCGCGGGCGAACAGACGAATGCCCTCGGCCAGTTTCTCGGTGGCCATGGCGTCCTCGTTCAATGCCCAACGGAAGCCGCTCTCGTCCAGCGCCTGGCGTGGCTCTCCGGAGCCAGGGTTGAGCAGGCGCGGCAGCGCGCCCTGGTCATCGGCCAGTTGCTGCAGCAGCTCAGGGCTGATGGTCAGGCGGTCACAGCCGGCTAGTTGCTCGATCTGGCCCAGGTTACGGAAGCTCGCGCCCATCACCACGGTGGAGTAGTCGTTGGCCTTGTAGTACTGGTAGATGCGCGCCACCGATTTCACGCCTGGGTCCTCGGCGCCGACGAAGTCGCGGCCCTCGGCTTTCTTGTGCCAGTCGTAGATGCGCCCGACGAAGGGCGAGATGAGGAATACGCCAGCGTCGGCGCAGGCGGCGGCCTGGGCGAAAGAGAACAGTAGGGTCAGGTTGGTCTGGATGCCTGCTTTCTCCAGCTGTTCGGCGGCGCGAATGCCTTCCCAGGTCGAGGCGATCTTGATCAGCACGCGCTCGCGGCCGATGCCGGCCTGGTCATACAGACCGATGATGCGCTCGGCGCGGCGCAGGGTGGCCTGGGTGTCGAAGGACAGGCGGGCGTCCACTTCGGTGGAGATGCGCCCCGGAATCACCTTGAGGATCTCCTGGCCGACCGCGACGCCAAATCGGTCGCAGGCCAGGCCCAGATCGCCGCCACAGCCGCTTACAGCCTGGTCCAGCAGATCCGCGTAACGGGGCAGCGCGGCGGCCTTGAGCAGCAGCGAGGGGTTGGTGGTGGCGTCTACCGGCTTGAGGCGGCTGATGGCGTCGAGGTCGCCGGTGTCGGCGACCACGGTGGTGAATTGTTTGAGTTGGTCCAGCTTGGAGGTCATGACGAGGCCCTGTCTTTATATGCCTCGACCTTACCCGAGCCGCGCGGGCTGCTTCAACGTCTGCGGCGGGCTTTTCAGTGGCCGGCGAGCAGTTCGATGGCTTGGTCCAGTAGCGCCAACGGCTCTTTGGTCTTGTGTACGTCTACCGAAAGCAGCTGGCGGAAGCGCCGTGCGCCGGGGAAGCCCTGCGCCAGGCCCAGTACGTGGCGGGTGATATGGTGCATGGCGCCGCCTTCGGCGATGTGTTGTTCGATATAGGGGCGCATGAGCGTCAGCGCCTCGGCGCGGCTGATCACCGGTTTATCCAGACCGAACAGTTGCTGGTCGACCTGCGCCAGCAGGTACGGGTTGTGATAGGCCTCGCGACCCAGCATCACGCCATCGAAGGTCTGTAGGTGAGCCTGACATTCCTCCAGGGTCTTGATGCCGCCGTTGAGAATGATCTCCAGCTCGGGGAAGTCCTGCTTGAGCTGCGCGGCTACGTCGTAACGCAGCGGCGGGATCTCGCGGTTCTCCTTGGGCGACAGCCCCTCGAGGATGGCGATACGCGCGTGCACGGTGAAGCTGGTGCAGCCGGCGTCACGCACCGTGCCGACGAAGTCGCACAGCTCGGCGTAACTGTCGCGGCCATTGATGCCGATACGGTGTTTGACCGTCACCGGAATGCTCACCGCGTCCTGCATGGCCTTGACGCAGTCGGCGACCAGTTGCGGATGCCTCATCAGGCAGGCGCCGATCATGTTGTTCTGCACCCGGTCGCTGGGGCAGCCGACGTTCAGGTTGACCTCGTCGTAGCCATGCTCCTCGGCCAGGCGTGCGCAGGCGGCAAGATCGGTCGGGTTGCTGCCGCCCAATTGCAGGGCCAGCGGGTGCTCGCAGTCGTGATAACGCAGGAAACGCTGGGTATCGCCATGCAGCACCGCGCCGGTGGTGACCATCTCGGTATAGAGCAGGGCCTGGCCGGACAGCTGCCGCAGGAAGTAACGGCAATGGCGATCGGTCCAGTCCATCATCGGAGCGACGGAGAATCGGCGGGAGAGGGCGGTTGTTTGCATGGGAAGAGCCGATAACTACAAAACGGAAACGGCCCGCATTTTACCCCAGTCGCTCGCCCGGCGCGGAGGTTGGCTGCTATACCTTGAGTCAGGCGCTGGGTACTCTGCTGCCCAGGTTGCATCTTTACTCGAGGGAGTTCGCATCATGCAAAGCAAACACTGGCTGGCTGTG
This sequence comes from Pseudomonas sp. ML96, assembly GCF_000761545.1. Classification (GTDB taxonomy): domain Bacteria; phylum Pseudomonadota; class Gammaproteobacteria; order Pseudomonadales; family Pseudomonadaceae; genus Aquipseudomonas. The sequence goes on from NZ_JPMY01000034.1 coordinate 25,922, forward strand.
CTGGCAATGGGGCTGAGCCTGCAGGTCGGGGCTACCAGCTTTGTGGTGACCACCGATGGCATCGTCAACTCGGTGGAGGGGACGAGCGACGTTACCTCGTCAAGCTTCGGCGACGACAAGGTGGTGCGCGAGGCCAAGGACGATGCGGCCAGCTTTGTCGCCAGTGCCGGTGCCATTCGCGGCGCACACCTGGAGGCGGCCCTGCAGCATATTCGTGGCAAGCTGCCGACCCTGCAGGTAAGCGACATGCAGCTGGCGCAGGCGATCCTGGCCATCTGAGGCTCTTTCAGAATGAAAAACGGCGCCCTGGGGCGCCGTTTTTGTATTCGCCGCGATTACACGCCCAGCTTGTCGCGCAGGCTGTAGTACCAGGCGCCAATGGCGCTGAACGGTACCTGGAACAGGCGGCCACCCGGGAAGGGGTAGTGCGGCAGGCTGGCGAAGGCGTCGAAGCGCTCGGCCTGGCCGCGCAGGGTTTCCGCCAGAAGCTTGCCGGCCAGGTGGGTGTAGGTCACGCCGTGGCCGCTGCAGCCCTGGGAGTAATAGATGTTGTCGCCGAGGCGACCGACCTGCGGCAGGCGCGACAGGGTCAGCAGGAAGTTGCCGGTCCAGGCGAAGTCGATCTTCACGTCCTTCAGTTGCGGGAAGGTCTTGAGCATCTTCGGACGGATGATCGCCTCGATGTTCGCCGGGTCGCGGGCGCCGTAGACCACGCCGCCACCGAAGATCAGGCGCTTGTCACCGGTCAGGCGATAGTAGTCGAGCAGGTAGTTGCAGTCCTCGACGCAGTAGTCCTGCGGCAACAGGCTCTTGGCCAGCTCGTCGGACAGCGGTTCGGTGGTGATCACCTGGGTGCCGCACGGCATGGACTTGCTGGCCAGTTCCGGCAGCAGGTTGCCCAGGTAGGCGTTACCTGCAACGACTACGAACTTGGCCTTCACGCGGCCTTCCGGGGTGTGCACCACCGGGTTGGCGCCGCGCTCGACGCGAATCGCCGGGCTCTGCTCATGGATGATGCCGCCCAGCGATTCCACTGCAGCGGCTTCGCCCAGCGCCAGGTTGAGCGGATGGATATGGCCGCCGCTCATGTCCAGCATGCCGCCGACATAGGTGTCGGTATCCACGACTTCGCGGATGCGCTTCTCATCCAGCAATTCAAGCTGGGTGTGGCCGTAGCGTTCCCATAGCTTCTTCTGCGATTCCAGGTGTTTCATGTGCTTCGGGGTGTTGGCGGCAAATACGCCACCGCCCTTCAGATCGCACTTGATGTCGTACTTGGCGATGCGCTCGCGGATGATGCGACCGCCTTCGAAGGCCATATCGCCCAGCAGCTTGGCGTGTTTCGGGCCGACGGTGCGCTCGATCACATCGATATCGCGGCTATAGCTGTTGACGATCTGGCCGCCATTGCGGCCCGAAGCGCCGAAGCCGACCTTGGCAGCCTCGACGATGGTGACCTTGAAGCCGTTCTCCAGCAGGAACAGGGCAGTGGAGAGGCCGGTGTAGCCGGCGCCGATGATGCAGACATCGGTCTCGGTCTCACCCTGCAGAGCTGGACGCTGCGGAACCGGATTGGCCGAAGCGGCGTAATAGGACTGGGGGTAGGGAGTGTGCGCCATATTGGAACCTATGTTCTTTATTTTTTACGGACTAAGCGGATGCTACCCGAGTCGAAATGCGCCGGCTAGCCTCTGTGCAAAATTTTCAACGTAGCGCTGTGCGGCAAAAAATCCACTTTTTCAGAGGCTTAGCGAAAAAAGGTGTTGACACCTCAGCGAATCTCCCTAAAATGCGCCTCCATTGCAGGCACATAGCTCAGTTGGTTAGAGCACCACCTTGACATGGTGGGGGTCGTTGGTTCGAGTCCAATTGTGCCTACCAAATCCGAAAGGGGTCGTTCATACGACCCCTTTTTTATTGGCTGCTTGTCAGGCCTCCGGCTTTCTGAAAGCATCCGCGATTCGTTTACCTCCAGTGACTGCGGTCTGTTCCGGTTTGCCGCAAGGCTCCTGCCATCGTCTGGCAGGTGCGCCGCCGGATCGCTTCCTGGCTCATCCCAACCCATGTGACCTTTGGTAGGGGTCACCACTAGGAGAGGAGGCGCCATGCCCATCATTACTCTTCCCGACGGCAGTCAGCGTTCGTTCGATCATCCTGTTTCCGTGCTCGAGGTGGCTCAGTCCATCGGTGCCGGTCTGGCCAAGGCCACCCTGGCGGGCAAGGTCAACGGCAAGCAAGTGGATGCCTGTGATCTGATCGAGAGCGACGCGACTCTGCAGATTCTGACGTCGAAGGATGAGGAGGGGTTGGAGATCATTCGCCACTCCTGCGCTCACCTGGTTGGCCATGCGGTCAAGCAGCTCTATCCGAATGCCAAGATGGTGATCGGCCCGGTGATCGAGGAAGGCTTCTACTACGATATCGCCATCGATCGCCCTTTCACGCCTGACGACATGGCGGCCATCGAGAAGCGCATGGCGGAGCTGATCGACAAGGACTACGACGTCATCAAGAAGATGACTCCGCGTGCCGAGGTCATCGAGCTGTTCAAGGCGCGTGGCGAGGAATACAAGCTGCGCCTGATCGACGACATGCCGGATGAGCAGGCCATGGGCTTGTACTTCCATGAGGAATACGTGGACATGTGCCGTGGTCCGCACGTGCCCAATACGCGCTTCCTCAAGTCGTTCAAGCTGACCAAGATTTCCGGTGCCTACTGGCGCGGCGACTCGAAAAACGAGCAGCTGCAGCGCATCTATGGCACTGCCTGGGCGGACAAGAAGCAGCTGGCCGCCTATATCCAGCGCATCGAAGAGGCCGAGAAGCGCGATCACCGTCGCATTGGCAAGCAGCTGGATCTGTTCCACCTGCAGGAAGAAGCGCCGGGCATGGTGTTCTGGCATCCGGCTGGCTGGACTGTCTACCAGGTGCTGGAGCAGTACATGCGCCAGGTGCAGCGCGAGCACGGTTATGTTGAGGTGCGCACGCCGCAGGTTGTCGATCGCATCCTCTGGGAGCGCTCGGGTCATTGGTCCAACTACGCCGAAAACATGTTCACCACTTCGTCGGAAAACCGTGATTACGCGGTGAAGCCGATGAACTGCCCGTGCCACGTGCAGATCTTCAATCAGGGCCTGAAGTCCTACCGTGATCTGCCGCTACGTATGGCTGAGTTCGGCTCCTGCCACCGTAACGAGGCTTCCGGGGCGCTGCACGGCATCATGCGTGTGCGTGGCTTTACTCAGGACGATGCGCACATCTTCTGCACCGAAGAGCAGGTGAAGAAGGAGGCTTCCGACTTCATCAAGCTGACGCTGCAGGTATATGCCGACTTCGGTTTCACCGATATCGCCATGAAACTGTCCACTCGTCCGGCCAAGCGCGTAGGTTCCGACGAGCTGTGGGATCGCGCCGAAACTGCCCTGGCTGATGCGCTGAATGAATCGGGTCTGGCCTGGGAATACCAGCCGGGCGAGGGAGCTTTCTACGGTCCGAAGATCGAGTTCACACTGAAGGATTGCCTGGGGCGTAACTGGCAGTGCGGCACTCTGCAGTACGATCCGAACCTGCCGGAGCGTCTGGATGCCAACTATATCGCCGAAGATAACAGCCGTACGCGTCCGGTGATGCTGCACCGCGCCATCCTTGGTTCCTTCGAGCGCTTCATCGGTATGCTCATCGAGCACTACGCTGGTGCGTTCCCGAGCTGGCTGGCGCCGACTCAGGCAGTGATCATGAATATCACCGACAAGCAGGCCGATTTCGCCCTGGAAGTCGAGAAAACTCTCAACCAAAGCGGGTTCCGTGCCAAGTCTGACTTGAGAAACGAAAAAATCGGCTTTAAAATCCGCGAGCATACTTTGCTCAAGGTTCCCTATCTCCTGGTTATTGGCGACAGGGAAGTTGAGACACGATCCGTTGCTGTGCGTACCCGCGAAGGTGTAGACCTGGGCTCGATGCCTCTGGAACAGTTCGCCGAGCAGCTCAAGCAAGCGGTTTCCCGGCGTGGTCGCCAAGATTCGGAGTAATCATTATTAAGCGTGAAATGAGACAGGATAAGCGGGCCGTCCCGAAGGCGCCGATCAACGAGAACATCACCGCGCGTGAGGTTCGTCTGATTGGTGCGGACGGTCAGCAGATTGGTGTGGTATCGATCGATGAAGCGCTGCGCGCTGCCGACGAAGCCAAGCTGGATCTGGTGGAAATCTCCGCTGATGCGGTGCCACCGGTTTGCCGGATCATGGATTACGGCAAGCACCTGTTCGAGAAGAAGAAGCAGGCTGCGGTCGCTAAGAAGAACCAGCACCAGCAGCAGATTAAAGAAATCAAGTTTCGTCCAGGGACGGAAGAAGGGGATTACCAGGTAAAACTACGCAACCTGGTACGTTTCCTTAATGAAGGGGACAAGGCCAAGGTATCCTTGCGATTCCGTGGTCGTGAGATGGCCCACCAGGAGCTGGGTATGGAGCTGTTGAAGCGGGTCGAAGCTGACCTCGCCGAAATCGGCACCGTAGAACAGCATCCTAAGCTGGAAGGACGCCAGCTGATGATGGTCATCGCTCCCAAGAAGCGTAAATAACCTCCCGGGCACTGGCAGGCCTGATGGTTATCAGTTGTTAATGAATGCGGAGTACTAAACATGCCAAAGATGAAAACCAAAAGCGGCGCGGCTAAGCGTTTCCTGAAAACTGCTGCCGGCTACAAGCACAAGCACGCTTTCAAGAGCCACATCCTGACCAAAATGTCCACCAAGCGTAAGCGTCAACTTCGCGGTAGCGAACTGATGCATCCGTCGGACAAGGCAAAAGTCGAGCGCATGCTGCGCGTTCGTTAATTCGGTCAAGATATTTTAGAGGTAATTACTCATGGCTCGTGTTAAGCGTGGCGTTATCGCTCGTGCTCGTCACAAAAAAATCCTGAAACTCGCCAAAGGCTACTACGGCGCGCGTTCGCGCGTGTTCCGCGTTGCCAAGCAGGCTGTGATCAAGGCAGGCCAATACGCCTACCGTGACCGCCGTCAGCGTAAGCGTCAGTTCCGCGCTCTGTGGATCGCTCGTATCAACGCTGGTGCTCGCGTCAACGGTCTGTCCTACAGCCGTCTGATCGCTGGCCTGAAAAAAGCGTCGATCGAAATCGACCGCAAGGTTCTGGCCGATCTGGCAGTGAACGAAAAAGCGGCGTTTGCTGCGATTGTCGAGAAAGCTAAGGCCGTTCTGGCTTAAGTCCCCCGACAATCACCGGGCTCGCCCGGTGGCAACGTCAAAGATAGGGGAAGAGCCTTCAAGCTCTTCCCCTATTTCGTATCTGGAGTCCGTACATGGAAAACCTGGATGCATTGGTCTCGCAAGCGCTAGAGGCCGTGCAAAACACCGCAGACGTGAACACCCTGGAACAGCTCCGGGTTCAGTATCTCGGCAAGAAGGGCGAATTGACCGCCCTGATGCAGACCCTGGGCAAGCTGTCGGCCGAAGAGCGCCCGCAGGCTGGCGCCTTGATCAACGCTGCCAAGAATCAGGTTCAGGACGCCCTGAACGCCCGCAAATCCGTGCTTGAGCAGGCCCTGCTCGCCGAGAAGCTGGCGTCCGAGCGTATTGACGTGACCCTGCCTGGCCGCGGCCAGGCCTCCGGTGGCCTGCATCCGGTCACCCGCACCCTCGAGCGCGTCGAGCAGTTCTTCACCCATATCGGCTACAGCGTGGCCGAGGGGCCGGAAGTCGAAGACGACTACCACAACTTCGAAGCGCTCAATATCCCCGGCCACCACCCGGCGCGGGCGATGCACGACACCTTCTATTTCAATGCGAACATGCTGCTGCGCACCCACACCTCGCCGGTACAGGTGCGCACCATGGAATCGCAGCAGCCGCCGATTCGCATCGTCTGCCCCGGCCGCGTGTACCGCTGCGACTCCGATATCACCCACTCGCCGATGTTCCACCAGGTCGAAGGTCTGCTGATCGACGAGGGCATCAGCTTTGCCGACCTCAAGGGCACCATCGAGGAGTTCCTCCGCGTGTTCTTCGAGAAGCCGCTGGGCGTGCGCTTCCGCCCGTCCTTCTTCCCCTTCACCGAGCCGTCGGCCGAGGTCGACATGCAGTGCGTGATGTGCTCCGGCAAGGGTTGCCGCGTGTGCAAGCAGACCGGCTGGCTGGAAGTGATGGGCTGCGGCATGGTGCATCCGAACGTTCTGCGCATGTCCGGCATCGATCCGGAGAAGTACTCCGGCTTCGCCTTCGGCATGGGCGTCGAGCGCCTGGCCATGCTGCGCTACGGCGTCAATGACCTGCGCCTGTTCTTCGATAACGACCTGCGGTTCCTGGCGCAATTCCGCTAGCCGCACGCCCCGTATCGAATTCGCTTAAGGAGAACAGACAGCATGAAATTCAGTGAACAGTGGCTGCGCAGCTGGGTAAACCCGGCAGTTTCGCGCGACGAGCTGGTGGCCCGCCTGTCCATGGTCGGCCTGGAAGTGGACGCCGTGATTCCCGTCGCCGGCCAGTTCAGCGGCGTGGTGGTAGGCGAGATCCTCAGCGCCGAACAACACCCGGACGCCGACAAACTGCGCGTGTGCCAGGTCAGCAACGGTAGCGCCACCTTCCAGGTGGTCTGCGGCGCGCCCAATGCCCGCGCCGGCATCAAGACTCCCTTCGCCATGATCGGCGCCGAGCTGCCGGGCGACTTCAAGATCAAGCAGGCCAAACTGCGCGGCGTGGAGTCCCAGGGCATGCTCTGCTCGGCCTCTGAGCTGCAAGTCAGCGACGACAACAACGGCCTGATGGAGCTGGCGGCAGACGCCCCGGTCGGCCAGAGCCTGCGCGACTACCTCGGTCTGGACGATGCCAGCATCGAGATCGGCCTGACCCCGAACCGTGGCGACTGCCTGTCGCTGGCCGGTCTGGCTCGCGAAGTCGGCGCGATTTACGGTGCCCCGGTAACGGCGGTCTCCGTTGCCCCGGTTGCGGCCGTCCATGACGAGGTGCGTCCGGTCGAGGTGCTGGCCCCCAAGGCCTGCCCACGTTACCTGGGCCGCGTCGTCCGCAGTGTCGACCTGTCCAAGCCGACCCCGCTGTGGATGATCGAGCGTCTGCGTCGTTCCGACATCCGCAGCATCGACGCCGCCGTCGACATCACCAACTACGTGATGCTCGAACTCGGCCAGCCGATGCACGCCTTCGATCTCGCCGAGATCAACGGCGGCATCCGCGTGCGCATGGCGGAAGAGGGCGAGAAGCTGGTCCTGCTGGACGGCCAGGAAGTCAGCCTGCGCGCTGATACCCTGGTGATCGCCGACCACAACCGCGCCCTGGCCATCGCCGGCGTGATGGGCGGCGAGCACAGCGGCGTCAGCGACAAGACTCGCGACCTGTTCCTGGAAAGCGCCTTCTTCGACACCATCTCGGTGGCTGGCAAGGCTCGTTCCTATGGCCTGCACACCGATTCCTCGCACCGCTTCGAGCGCGGTGTGGACTCGCAGCTGGCGCGCAGCGCCATGGAGCGCGCCACCGCGCTGCTGCTGGAGATCGTCGGCGGCGAAGCTGGCCCGATCATCGAAGCGGCCAGCGCTGCTGATCTGCCGAGCGTCGCACCGATCACCCTGCGTGCCGAGCGCATCAGCCAGATGCTGAGCATGGACATGGACGACGCCGAGGTCGAGCGCCTGCTCAATGCGCTGGGCCTGAGCACCGTCGCCCAGGGCGCCGGTCAGTGGCAGGTCAGCGTGCCGAGCCACCGCTTCGACATCAGCCTGGAAGTGGACTTGATCGAAGAGCTGGGCCGCCTGTACGGCTACAACCGCCTGCCGGTGCGCTACCCGCAGGCCCGCCTGGCTCCGCAGGCCAAGGCCGAGGCCCGTGCCGAGCTGCCGGCCCTGCGTCGCCTGCTGGTCGCGCGCGGCTATCAGGAAGCCATCACCTACAGCTTCATCGATCCCAAGCTGTTCGAGCTGTTTAATCCGGGCGTGGCGCCGCTGCAACTGGCCAACCCGATCTCCGCCGACATGGCCGCCATGCGTTCCTCGCTGTGGCCAGGCCTGGTCAAGGCGCTGGAGCACAACCTCAATCGTCAGCAATCGCGCGTGCGCCTGTTCGAGAGCGGCCTGCGCTTCATCGGCCAGCTCGAAGGTCTGAAGCAGGAAGCCATGCTGGCTGGCGTGATCAGTGGCAGCCGCCTGCCGGAAGCCTGGGCCAATGGCCGCGAGAACGTGGATTTCTACGATCTCAAGGCCGATGTCGAAGCACTGCTGGGCTATGCCGGCGCTGCCGATGCCTTCAGTTTCGTGCCGGGCGAACATCCGGCCCTGCATCCGGGCCAGACCGCACGTATCGAGCGGGAAGGGCGCCTGGTTGGCTTCCTCGGTGCAATGCATCCGGAGCTGGCTAAGACCCTGGGCCTGGATCAGCCGGTATTCCTCTTCGAGCTGGTACTGGCCGAAGTGGCTACCGGACGCATGCCGGCGTTCAGCGAACTGTCACGCTTCCCTGAGGTGCGCCGCGACCTGGCCCTGCTGGTGGACCGCGAGCAGCCGGCCGAAGCCGTACTGGCTACCATCCGCGAGGCCGCTGGCGAGTGGCTGACGGACCTCAGACTGTTTGACGTGTATCACGGTAAAGGCATTGATCCACATAGAAAAAGCCTAGCCGTTGGCTTGACCTGGCAACATCCATCGCGCACTCTTAACGACGATGAGGTGAATACAACTACGCAAAACATCATCACCTCGCTGGAAGAAAGGTTCAACGCCACGTTAAGGAAGTAGCGTATGGGGGCTCTGACGAAAGCTGAGATGGCGGAACGTCTGTATGAAGAGCTTGGCCTGAATAAGCGGGAAGCCAAGGAGTTGGTGGAGCTGTTTTTCGAGGAAATCCGCCACGCGCTGGAAGATAACGAGCAGGTCAAATTGTCCGGTTTCGGCAATTTCGACCTGCGCGATAAGCGTCAGCGCCCGGGCCGCAATCCCAAGACAGGCGAAGAAATCCCGATCACGGCTCGCCGTGTTGTTACCTTTCGTCCGGGCCAGAAATTGAAGGCCAGAGTAGAGGCATATGCTGGAACCAAGTCATAACGACGAGCTGCCGCCTATTCCTGGCAAACGCTACTTCACCATTGGCGAAGTCAGCGACCTCTGTGCCGTCAAACCTCATGTTTTGCGTTACTGGGAGCAGGAGTTTCCTCAGCTCAATCCGGTGAAGCGGCGGGGCAACCGTCGCTATTATCAGCGCCAAGACGTGCTGATGATCCGCCAGATCCGAGCGCTCCTGTACGATCAGGGCTTCACCATCGGCGGGGCGCGTCAGCGTCTCTCCGGCGACGAAGCCAAGGACGACACTACCCAGTACAAGCAGCTGATCCGGCAGATGATTGCTGAACTCGAGGATGTTCTGCTGGTGCTTCGCAAGTAAGCCTCCGGCGGTAAAAAAAACTTCCACAATTCAGCAGCTTATTGTAAAGTCCTCCCCGCTTCAGGTAACTCGGAAGCATCGTCGGGGCGTAGCGCAGCCCGGTAGCGCACTTGCATGGGGTGCAAGGGGTCGAGTGTTCGAATCACTCCGTCCCGACCAAATAACCCTAATAAAAAGGCCAGTCAGGAATGACTGGCCTTTTTGTTTGTCTCGCGTTTACCAGAGGTAGCGATAGCCCAGAGTCACTGCCCAGGGTTGTTCCATGTCGTGGCCGTTGGCGTAGTTGGCCTCCAGCGAGACTTTCTGTTGCGGGCTGATCTGCAGGGCGTTACCGATGCCGATCTCGGTGCGGGAGCCGGGCAGGGCGTTGTCGAATTTGTGGCCGTTGACGGTCACGCTCTGGTCGCCGGACAGTTCGTCGATGTAGGAAGTGATGAGGTAGCTCTGCAGCTGCATGCCGGAGTCGAGGCGCATGGTGCGGCCGCCGCGTACGCCGAGGCGCCCTTGTACCGAGTCGGTGTCACTGGCCTTGACCTTCAGGCCATCACTGCTGGTGTACTGCGGCCCTTCCAGGTGAGTGGCAGCGAGCTGGGCTTGGGGCTCGACGAACCAGCCATCGCCCAGGTCGATTTGTTTACCGACCTCCACGCTCACGCCGACGGCGTTGCCGGAATAGTCGCCTTTCACGCTTTCGTCGACGTTGCTGATGACCTTGGTGTCGCCGTCCAGGCGGTTGTACTTGATCACGTTGTCGACGTACCAGCCGTCGTCGCGCAGGTAGGTGGCGTAGGCGCCCAGCATGCGGCTCTCGATGTCGCCGGAGCTGCGCTCGCCGAAGTCCATGTCCGAGCGGCTGGCGCCGACCATGCCGCCAACGTAGAGGGTGGCTTGGTCGAGGGCGATGGCACGGTCTGCGCCGATTTCCACTCCACTCAGATTCTGGTCGTAGGCGCGGCTGCGGTTTTCGTTCATGTGCAGGCTCTTGCCGATGCCGCGTACCCACACGCCACCCTGGTCATGACCGAGGCGCAGCTCGCCCAGGCGCTGGGTGAGGGTGCCGAGCTCGCTGTAGTAGAGGTTGGCCGCGGCGCTTTGCATGCCCAAGGCGACGTTGGAGCCTTTCGACAGGATGTCCGGTTGCGACGGTTTGCCTTCGTTGCCGGATCCACCTGGCTTGCCTGTATTGCCGCCGGGTCCATCTGGATCGGTCGTACCTGGATCTGTGCCCGGATCGGTAGGATCAACCGGGTCTACAGGGTCCACTGGACCGGTGCCGTTGTCGGCGCCGACCAGGTACCAGTCTTGTCCTTTCTGTTCCAGGTTGTAGCGGTAGGCGCCGGCGTCCACATGGTCGCCGTAGAGGTCGAACTGGCCGGCGCCACCATGGGTTTCCACCACCAGCAACTGAGTGCCATCGGCTTCGCGGCCGCTATCGGCGATCACCAGGGTGTGCTGGCCTTCGGCATGGCCGCCGACGCTGATCAGGTCGCCCTGCACGCTGGAGAGGTCGGTATTCATCTGGAAGCTGCCGGAGCCGGTGAGGTCGCCGGCGATGGACAGGGTGTGGAAGCCATTAGCGGCGTTGAAGACCACGTTGGCGTTCTCCAGGTCCAGGTTGCTCAGGCTGGAGTTGCCGTTCATGCGCCAGGTGGCGCTGTGTAGATCGAGGTCGAGCGTGCCGCTGCTGGCGTCCTGCAGCTGGGTATCGCCGCGCAGGTCGCTGGAGTAGCTGCTCAGCTTCAGGCTGCCGTCGCCGACTACCTGGGCCAGCAGCCCGCTGGCGCCGGTGTCCAGGCTGGAGCCGGTCAGTACGGTCTGCAGGTTGGCGCCCTGGGCGATGGCAAAGCCGACACCGTTGCCGCTGTGCAACTCGCTGTTGTCGATGCGCAGATTGCCGACACTGCCACTCTCGGCACTGACCAGCGCCCCGTCGCTATCGACCAGGCTGCCGCTCAGGTCCACTTCGGCGGAGCCGTATGCCTGGCTGCCCTGGCTGAACAGCAGGGCGGAGCCGGAGCTGCTGCTCAGCTGGCTATCGGTGACCGTGGCACGTCCGCCGTTATCCAGATGCAGCGCGGCGCCGTGTTCGCCCGAGCTGTTTAGTGAGCTACGTTCGATCACTAGGCTGCCGGCGGCCAGCGCGTGGGCGGCGGCGGAATCCTTGCCGGTACTGCTCAGGCTGCTGTCGATGATGTCGATGCTGCCGCCCTCTGCAGTCCAGGCGCCGTCGGCCGAGTCGCCCGAGGTTTGCACGCTGCTGCCGGCGGTGAGGTCGATATGCGTGCCTTGGGAGGTATACAGGCCGTGGCTGCCGGCGCCATCGGTGATGACCTGGGTGTTGTCGAGTACGGCCGCGCCGCTGGCGTTGTTGACCATCACGCCGATGCTGCCGGCGCCCTGGGTGTGAATGCTGGAGTTGTCGATGTGATAGTCGGCGCCATTGCTGGAGATATGGATGCCGTGGCTGCCATCGCCCAGGGTGTCGATCTGCACGCCGTCGACCTGCAGCTGCGCGCCGTTGCTGGCATTGATGCCGGCACTGTCGGCACCCTCGGTGTGCAGTGTGCCGCCGTGCAGCACCAGGCTGCCGTCGTTGTCGATCTGTACGGCCGCGCTGTGGTCGCCGTGGGTGCTCAGTTGGGCATCTTCCAGCTGCGCGCTGCCGTTGTTGTGGGCATGCAGGGCCGCGGCGTTGTCGCCCTCGGTTTCCACGCTGCCGTGGTCGTAGCTCAGTGCCCCGCCAGTTTGCACATCCAGGCCCGCGGCACCGGCGCCGTGGGTAATCACGCTGGAGTTGCTCATGTTGGCCTGGCCGCCGTTCTCCAGCAGGCCGGCACCGTTACCGTCGGTTTCGATATGTACTGTATCCAGGTCGACATGCTTGCTGGCGTCCCACAGGTCCAACTGCACACCGGTGCCGTTGCCGGCGTTGTGCACATCGCTGTGGTCGATGCTGAAGTCCATGCCCTGCACGGTAATGGCTGCGTTGCCGGCGTCCACCTCGAAGTGAGCATCGTGCAGCTCGCTGGTGGGGTTGTCGCCCCAGGGCTGGAAGACTTCGGGGCTGTTGTAGTCCTGGGCGAAGCCAGGCGCGCTGCTCACGGCGGTGATGACCATCGCCAGCAGGGTAGGAAGGAACGGCGGGTGCTTGGCATGTTGTTGCGAGGGTGATTTGTTCATGGTGTTCACCTCGAGTCCTGGTCGTGGCCGGCGTTTTTTGCCTGGCGATGACTGGATTTTTCTCGGGTGGCCCGGGGGCGAAGATCGGAAAGCCTTGAGTCTTCTGTAGGAAATTTCCCACAGGAATTACCCGGCAAGCCGTGGATGCTCTAGCGTAAGAACGGGAATGGACTTCTCCGGGGGCGGCCCATGAGCCGAGTACTGATTGCCGACGGACATCCCGTCACTCGTCACGCCGTGCGCCTGTTGCTGGAGGGGCAGGGCCATCAGGTAGTGGGCGAGGCGCAGGACGGCGGCGACGCGGTACGCCTGGCGCTCGAGCTGGCGCCGGACCTGCTGATCCTCGATATCGAACTGTCGCGCCTCAACGGCCTGGACGTGATGGCCCGCCTGCATGCGCGCGGGGTAAAGGTGCCGATGCTGGGGTTCTCCTCCCAGGATTCCGAGCACATTGCCGGGCGCTTTTTGCAGGCGGGGGCAGCCGGCTTCGTCAGCAAGCATGACGACCTGCAGGAGCTGAGCCTGGCCGTATCCACCCTGTTGCGCGGGCGCAGCTACTTTCCCAGCCAGCTGCTGGGCAGCGTCAACCTGCCGGAGCTGCGCGAGGGCGAGGCGCAGCGGGTCGCGCATCTGTCCAATCGCGAGCTGAGCGTGCTGTATTTCCTCGCCAGTGGCCTGAACAACCATGCCATCGCCCAGGAGCTGACCATCAGCGAGAAGACGGTCAGCACATACCGCACCCGCCTGCAGCAGAAGCTCAACCTGCACACCCTGCCGGACCTGATCGATTTCGCCCGGCGCAACCAGTTGGTCGTGGGGCAGGGCGCGCAGCCAGCGACCCCCGCCGTGCCGGTTGACGATGAGCAGCATGCCCTGCTGCAGGCCATGATCGATGGCGTGCCGGCCGCACTCTACGTGCGCGATACCGGCGGCCGCCTGCTGTACGCCAATGCTGCATTCCTGCGCTTGTACGAGGTGGAGCTGGAGGCTGTGCGCGGCACTCGTGCGATCGACGTGGACTGGTACGCGCCGGCCGATGCCGCGACCCTGCAGGGCTTCTTCCTGCAGGCCATCGCTGCGGCCAAGCCTTTCGCTCGTGATATCGAAGTGCGCATCCGCGGCCGGCGCCGCATCCTCCATCACTGGGGAACTCCCTATCGTGATGCCAGCGGCAATCTGCTTGGCATGGTCTGCGGCAGCGCCGACATCACCGAGCGCCAGGACCAACTGCAGGCGGTGCGTGCGGCCAAGGAGCAGGCCGAGCTGGGCAACCGCAAGAAGCTGGATTTCCTGGTCAGCGCCAGCCATGAGTTCGGTCTGCCGCTGCAGGCGCTCTGCGGCATGCTCGACATGGTGCTGGGCCGCGCCGAGCTGAACGAGGCGGACGACGAGGCCCTGCACTTCGCCGCCAGTACGGCGCGTGACTTGCTGCAGCTGGTTGCCGAGTTGCAGGGCATCGCCCGCGTCGAGGACGGCCAGGATCGGGTGCAGTGCCAGGCGACCCGGCTGGACGAGTTGGTCGGCGCTGTTGTGCAGGGCCTGCACGCAGAAGCCGAGTCCAGAGGGCTGGAGCTGCAGCTGCGCATCGCCGAGTCGGCGCAGCAGCCGGTGCTGACCGACCCGGTGCGGCTGGGCGAGGCGCTGCGTCATCTGCTGCTGCATGCGCTGCGCAACACCGTTGCCGGCCGGGTGCGCCTGGGTGTGCAGGCCCAGCCCGATGGTGAGCGCATCGCCGTGCGCCTGGAGATCAGCGGTTCACCGCGCGAGCAGGCCGATCCGCTGCGCATCTATTCGCTGGCAGAGCTGGCCGAGGAGACAGCGCGGCAGATGGAGCGCAACAGCCCGGTGGGGCTGACCATCGCTCGCCGCCTGGTCGAGATGCTGCAGGGTGAGCTGGTCACCGCCAGCCCGCCGGAGCGTGGCGTGACGCTCAGCGTGCACCTCTTGCTGGAGCCGGCTTAAGCCGCGTTGCGCCATATGCTTATGCGATAAAAGTATTTTTAAGTCTTCTCTTATGCTCGCTATCTTCTCGTTACAGCTTGTTATGACAAGTAGAGATCAGAGACGAGAACATGGCCGAACTGCTTCCCCTGTCCCCCGTGCCGCTGTACAGCCAGCTCAAGGAGCTGCTGCGTGGGCGCATCCTTGACGGTACCTATCCGCCGCACAGTCGCATGCCTTCCGAGAGTGAGCTGGGCCAGGCGTTCGGTGTCAGCCGCATCACCGTGCGCCAGGCGCTGGGGGATCTGCAGAAGGAAGGGCTGATCTTCAAGATCCATGGCAAGGGCACCTTCGTCGCCAAGCCCAAGGCGTTCCAGAACGTCAGCACCCTGCAGGGCCTGGCCGAGTCCATGTCGCAGATGGGCTACGAGGTGATCAACCGCCTGCACAGCCTCAAGCATCTGCCGGCCAGCGCTCGCGTCGCCGAGCGCCTGGGGCTGGAAGAGGACGCGCCGGTGACCGAGATCAAGCGTGTGCGCCTGGTCAATCGTGAGCCGGTGTCGCTGGAAGTTACCTACGTACCGCGCGCCGTCGGCGAGAAGCTGGAGAAGGCCGACCTGGTGGCCCGCGACATCTTCCTGATCATCGAGAACGACTGCGGCATCGCCCTCGGTCATGCCGACCTCGCCATCGACGCGGTGTTGGCCGATGCCGACCTGACTCGCGCGCTGAACGTGGAGGAGGGCGCGCCGATCATGCGTATCGAGCGCCTGACCCACGCCGCCGATGGCACGCCGCTGGACTTCGAATACCTCTATTACCGCGGCGACGCCTTCCAGTACCGCCTGCGCATCGACCGCCAGAAGGGCTCCCACGCATGAACACCATCGAACGCGAATACGACCTGGTGGTGATCGGCGGCGGCACCGCCGGCCCGATGGCCGCGATCAAGGCCAAGGAGGCCAACCGCGAGCTGCGCGTGCTGCTGCTGGACAAGGCCAACGTCAAGCGCAGCGGCGCCATCAGCATGGGCATGGACGGCCTGAACAACGCGGTAATCCCCGGCCACGCCACGCCGGAGCAGTACACCAAGGAAATCACCATCGCCAACGACGGCATCGTCAACCAGGCGGCGGTATACGCCTACGCCACCAAGAGCTTCGAGACCATCGAGCAGCTCGACCGTTGGGGCGTGAAGTTCGAGAAGGACGAGACCGGCGACTACGCGGTGAAGAAGGTCCACCACATGGGCGCCTACGTGCTGCCGATGCCCGAGGGGCACGACATCAAGAAGGTGCTGTACCGCCAGCTCAAGCGTGCGCGGGTGGAGATCACCAACCGGGTCATCGCTACTCGCCTGCTGACCGACGCCGAGGGCGCGGTGAACGGGGTGATGGGCTTCGACTGCCGCACCGCGGACTTCCACCTGATCCGTGCCAAGGCCGTGGTGCTCGCCTGCGGCGCCGCCGGGCGCCTGGGTTTGCCGGCCTCGGGCTACCTGATGGGCACCTACGAGAACCCGACCAATGCCGGCGACGGCTACGCCATGGCCTACCACGCCGGCGCCGAGCTGGCGAACCTGGAGTGCTTCCAGATCAACCCGCTGATCAAGGACTACAACGGCCCGGCCTGCGCCTACGTCACCGGCCCGCTCGGCGGCTACACCGCCAACAACAAGGGCGAGCGTTTCATCGAGTGCGACTACTGGTCCGGGCAGATGATGTGGGAGTTCCACCAGGAGCTGGAGGGCGGCAACGGCCCGGTGTTCCTCAAGCTCGATCACCTGGCCGAGGAGACCATTCAGAACATCGAGGAAATCCTGCATAGCAACGAGCGGCCCAGCCGTGGCCAGTTCCACGCCAACCGCGGCACCGACTACCGCACCGGCATGGTCGAGATGCACATCTCCGAGATCGGCTTCTGCTCAGGCCACAGCGCCTCGGGCGTGTGGGTCAACGAGAAGGCCGAGACCAGTGTGAAGGGCCTGTACTCGGCCGGCGACATGGCCGCCGTGCCGCACAACTACATGCTCGGCGCCTTCACCTACGGTTGGTTCGCCGGGGTCAACGCCGCCGAGTACATCGCCGGGCGTGACTTCACCGAGGTCGACGCGCAGCAGGTCGAGCGCGAGCAGGCGCGGGTCTATGCGCCGCTCAAGCGCGAGCATGGTCTGCCGCCGGCCCAGGTCGAGTACAAGCTGCGGCGCATGGTCAACGACTACCTGCAGCCGCCCAAGGTGACCAAGAAGATGGAGATCGGCCTGACCCGTTTCGCCGACATCCAGCGTGACCTCGACCAGCTCAAGGCCAACAACCCGCACGAGCTGATGCGCGCCCTGGAGGTAAGCGTGATCCGCGACTGCGCCGAGATGGCCGCACGCGCCTCGCTGTTCCGCACCGAGAGCCGCTGGGGGCTGTATCACCACCGCGTCGATCACCCGCAGCGCAACGACGCCGAGTGGTTCGCCCACTGCCACCTGAAGAAGGGTGATGACGGCGAGATGACCAGTTTCAAGAAGCCGGTGGAGCCCTACCTGATCCCGTTGGATGACGAGGAGCAGCACGCCTATGAGCGCCTGCGTGTACGTAGCGACGCCGCCTGACCACAACACCGCGTGCAAGGCCCCGAGCAAGGGCTGCAGAAACGAGAGAGCCACAGGCTCCGAGGAACCGTGACATGGCCTACCAGCCCCAGGAAATCTTCTTTCGCAGCAATGCGCCGGTGACCATCGACGAGGACAAGTGCATCGCCCACAAGGGCTGCACCGTGTGCGTCGAGGTCTGCCCGATGGACCTGCTGGCGATCAACCCGGCGACGCAGAAGGCCTACATGGCCTTCGACGAGTGCTGGTACTGCATGCCCTGCGAGAAGGACTGCCCGACCGGCGCGGTTAAGGTGGAAATCCCCTACCTGCTGCGCTGATCCACAAGAGCAAGAAATGCCACCGGCCCACCGCCGGACGCCTGATGCACCCACCCCTCGTTTCCCACCAGCCGACCGACTGGCGGAGACGATTCCATAACTACGATTCGAGGGGACAATCCCATGCGCTTGCGTACCACCCTGGCCGGCCTCGCCCTGGCCATCGCCACCGTTCATGCCAATGCCGAGACGATCCGCGTCGCCATCGGCACCCAGGACACCACCATTAACTGCGCCACCGGCGGCCTGCTCATTCGCGAGCTGGGCCTGCTCGACAAGTACCTGCCGAAGGACGGCAAGTACCAGGACGTGAAGTACGAGATCGAGTGGAAGAACTTCACCAGCGGCGCGCCCCTGACCAACGAGATGGTCGCCGGCAAGCTGGACTTCGGCGCCATGGCCGACTTCCCCGGCTCGTTCAACGGCGTCGCCCACCTCGATGCCGGCAAGCGCAGCCTGTTCCTCAGCGTGCTGTCCGGCAGCACCCGTGGTAGCGGCAACGGCATCGTGGTGCCGGCGGCCTCCAGCGTGCAGTCGCTGGCCGAGCTGAAGGGCAAGACCATCTCCGTGCCGTTCGCCTCCACCGCCCACGGCATGCTGCTGCGCGCCGTCGCCGCGCAAGGCTGGGACCCGCAGAAGGACGTACGCATCATCGCCCAGGCGCCAGAAATCGCCGGCTCGGCCCTGCGTAGTAACCGCATCGAGGCGCATGCGGACTTCGTGCCGTTCGCCGAGCTGTTCCCCAACCGTGGCTTTGCCCGCAAGATCTACGACGGCTCGCAAGCCAATGCACCGACCTTCCATGGCGCGCTGGTCGACGCCGAGTACGCCAAGAAGTACCCGGAAGTGGTCACCGCCTATCTGCGCGCCAGCCTCGAGGCCGACCGCCTGTTCGCCGAGTCGCCGGAGAAGTACAGCGAGCTGATCGAGAAGGTCACCGGCATCGAGGCTGAGGTGAACTACCTGTTCCACGGTCCGCTCGGCCTGCAGACCCGCGACCTGACCTGGAAGCCGGAGTACCGCAAGGCGCTGGCCACCTCCATCGACACCCTCAAGCTGCTGAAGAAGACCGACCGCGGCCTGGACGTGGACCAGTTCGTCGACGACCAGTACATCCGCGCCGCCTTCAAGCAGGCCGGTCGCGACTACGACAAGGCCCTGGCCGACTACCAGCCGCTGCCGCTCAAGGCCAATGACGCGCTGACCGGCAAACCGATCACCGACGTCTCGCGCCTGGCGCAGATCTGGGTGCGTGGCGAGGACAAGGTGCGCCACTACAGCTCGCCGGAAGCCGCGCTCAAGGCCCTGGCCGCGCTGGAACAGGAGGGCAAGGACATCCGCGCCATCTATGCCCAGGCCACCGACAGCGGCATCAAGCTGCTGGCCAACCAGGCCTGGTTCGTGCGCAACGGCAAGGGTGAACTCTCCGCCTTCCTGCTCAAGGACCAGGCCGAGGCCTACGCCCAGCAGCACGGCGGCACCGCGCTGGACTTCGTCAGCGCCAACCAGCAGGCCGTCGCCAGCCTTTGATGCTGATTGACTCCCTCTCCCTCCGGGAGAGGGTTGGGGTGAGGGCCGGTGTTGCCAGCTAAACCCTCACGCCTACGCGGCCCGCCCGGCCCCTCTCCCGTGGGGAGAGGGGAGGTCCATGACCTGGAGAGTCCCATGAATCATCTATACCGCTGGCCCCTGCGCCTCGCCTCGCTGGCCGCCTGCCTGCTGTTCTGGCAGCTGGCCGCCACCACGCGCCTGGACCTGGGCCTGCTCACCTTCACCTATGTGCCCACGCCTAGCGCCGTGCTTGGCGCGGCCTGGCAGCTGTTGCACTCCAGCCAGTTGCTGGCGCACCTCGGCAGCAGCCTGGGCCGGGTGTTCGCCGGTTACCTCAGCGCCGCCGTGATCGGCGTGCTGCTCGGCCTGGCCATTGGCCGCTCGAAATGGGCCGAGGACAGCCTGCTGCCGCCACTGGAAGTGCTGCGGCCGATTCCCGCGGTGGCCTGGATTCCCCTGGCCATCCTCATGTTCCCCTCGTCGGAGCTGTCGATGGTGTTCATCACCTTCACCGGCGCGCTGTTCCCCATCCTGCTCAACACCATCCACGGCGTGGAGGGCGTCGATCCGCGCCTGATCGCCTCGGCGTGCAGCCTCGGGGCAGGGCGCCTGGCCATCCTGCGCGAGGTGATCCTGCCGGGCGCTGCACCGAGCATCGTCACCGGCCTGGCCATCGGCATGGGCACCTCGTGGTTCTGCCTGGTCACCGCTGAGATGATCTCCGGCCAGTTCGGCATCGGTTACTACACCTGGGAGTCCTACACCATCCAGAACTACCCGGACATCGTCGTCGGCATGCTGCTGATCGGTCTGCTCGGCATGGCCAGCAGTGGCCTGGTCAAGCGCCTCGGCGGCCTGGCCACGCCCTGGTACCGCAGCGGAGCACAGCGATGAGCGTCTATCAGAAAGCCCCGGAGCCCGGCCGCATCGACGGCCGCCAGCTGTCCATCCGTCTCGGCCAGGGTCGCGAGGCCTTCGAGGCGGTGCAGGCGCTGGACTTCACTGTCGAGCCCGGCGAGTTCGTCTGCATCCTCGGCCCGTCCGGCTGCGGCAAGTCGACCCTGCTCGGCGCCCTTGCCGGCCACCTGCGTCCGGCTGGCGGCAGCCTGCTGGTGGATAACGCGCCGGTGGACGGCCCGTCGCCGGAGCGCGGTATGGTGTTTCAGCACCACACCCTGCTGCCCTGGCGCAGCGTGCTGGACAACGTCGCCTTCGGCCTGAAGATGCAGGGCATCGGCAAGGCCGAGCGCCGTCGCCAGGCCGCCGAGATGCTGCGTCTGGTTGGCCTGCAGGACTTCGCCACGCGCTGGCCCAACCAGCTGTCCGGCGGCATGCAACAGCGCGCCGAGATCGCCCGCGTGCTGATCAACCGCCCACGCCTGCTGCTGATGGACGAGCCCTTCGGCGCGCTGGATGCGCAGACCCGTGCGCGCATGCAAGAGCTGCTGCTGGATATCTGGACGCGCATCCGCACCACAGTCGTATTCGTCACTCACGACATCGACGAGGCGCTGTTCCTCGCCGACCGCATCCTGGTGATGAGCCCGCGCCCGGGCCGCTTTATCGAAGACCTGCGCCTGGACTTCCCGCGGCCGCGCAACGCCAGCCTGCTGACCAGCCCCGGCTTCGTCCACCTCAAACGCCACTGCCTGGAACTGCTGCGCCACGAGGACGGCCGCGAACTGCCGCGCCTCACTCCGCTGGGCCTGCCCACCACCGAACATCCGCCACTGCGAATCGCCCTATGACTGCTCTTATTACCGACAACCCGGACATCCTCGACCTGCAGCCGCGCCTGGCCGATGTCGATGCCGGCGTGCGCCGCATCGCCCTGATCGAGCTGGCCGACCTGGAAGACCCCGACGCCTTGCCCTGGCTGACCCAGGCCCTGGGCGATGACCCCGCCGCCGAGGTGCGTGCCGAGGCCGCGCGCCTGCTGGAGGCCTGGGAGGAGCCCGAGGTGGTCGCTGCCCTGTGCGCCGCGCTGGCCGATGCCGACGAGGAAGTGCGCGCTGCCGCCGCGCAGAGCCTCTCCGAGCTGAAGAGCGCCGAGGCGGGCAGGGTGATCCTGCCCTGGGCCGCCCATGGCGATGCCTTCGTCCGTGCCAGCGCCCTGCGTGCCCTGCGCGAGCTGCGCCTGGCCGAGGCCGCGCCGCTGGCCCTGGGTGCGCTGCACGACAGCGACGCCTTCGTCCGTCGCGAGGCGGTCGGCATCCTCGGTTGGCTGAAGCAGCCCGATGCGCTGCCGGCCCTGGCCAACCTGGCCAGCCGTGACCCGGATACCGAAGTGCGCCGCGCCGCCACCGGCGCCCTCGGCCTGGCCAGCGACGCCAGCGTGTTGCCGGCCCTGCGCGCGGCCCTGCGCGACCGCGAATGGCAGGTGCGTGAAGAGGCCGCCACCACCCTGGGCAAGGTCGGCCAGAGCGACGCCGGCCCGGCGCTGGTCGAGGCCCTGGCCGACGGCTACTGGCAGGTGCGCCTGCGCGCCGCCCGCGCCCTCGGCAAACTGCGTTTCGCCAGTGCGCTGAATGCGCTGGTCGAGCTGCTCGGCCACAGCATCAGCAACCTGCGCAAGGAGGCCGCCCTGGCCCTCGGCGAGCTGGCCGACCCGGCCGCGCTGCCGGCCCTGCTGGCGGCGGAGAACGACGGCGACCCCGAAGTACGCAAGGCTGTGCGCATTGCCCTCGGCCAGTTGCAGGGCGCGGCGCGATGAGCGCGCCCAGCGCCCTGCGCAGCGCTGCCGGCCAGCTGCGCCTGGAGTGGCCGGACGGCCAGGTCAGCCAGCTCAGCCACGCCCGCCTGCGCGCCGCCTGTCCCTGCTCGCAGTGCCGCGCGGCGCGCCTGCACGGGCGCATCGATACGGCGCCGAGCGAGGTGCGCCTGCGCGCCATCAGCCAGCAGGGCTACGGTGTGCAGTTGGTATTTAGCGATGGCCACGACAAGGGCATCTATCCCTGGAGTTATCTGCAGGAGCTGGCGCAACACTGATATTCGATAATGTTCGGTAAATAAAATAATTAATTATTTTTTAGTTATATGCGTGCCGGCATAGAGTAGCCCTCAACGCGGCGGGGCAGAGCTTCTGCCCGCCCCGACTAGTTCACTAGAGGACTCGCCCATGCCGGCCGTTGAGATAACGCCCAATACCCTCCGCCCCAAAGGCCTGCGCAGCGTGCTGGAAGTCTCCAGCGGCGAGCTGCTGGCGCGCGGCCGCGCCCGCGGCGTGGAGCAGGGCAATGCCTATGCCGGCAGCCTGTATCCGCCGGAGGCCTGGGCCCTGGTCGAAGCTGGCGCGGTGACCCTGGTGGACGTGCGCACTTCCGAGGAGCTCAAGTACGTCGGCCGGGTGCCCGGCAGCGCTCACGTGGCCTGGCAGACCGGCCCGGCGATGATCAAGAACCCGCGCTTCCTGCGCGAGCTGGAGAACCGCACCAACCGCGATCAGGTGCTAGTGCTGCTGTGCCGCAGCGGCAAGCGCTCGGCGGCCGCCGCCAAGGCTGCCACCGAGGCTGGCTTCACCCAGGTGTTCAACGTGCTGGAAGGCTTCGAGGGCGACCTGGATACCCAGCGCCAGCGTGGCGACTCCGGCGGCTGGCGCCACTGGGGCCTGCCATGGCAGCAGGACTGAGTTCGACCACCTCCCTTTGACCCACGGGCCGGCCGCGCTGGCGGTCGGCCGGGATTGCCTATGTCCAACAAGCTTTCCGCTGATATCACCAACCCTGACGCGCTGACCCAGGCGCCGAGCGATGCCGTGGCGCGCTCGGCCAACTGGCAGCTTGATCAGATCGTCGAACAGCTGCGTGCCGCCCGCGCCGAGTGGCGCAGCAGCACCGGCCGTGCGCGCGAACTGGGCAGCCGCGAGCTGCCGTCGCGCCAGGCCCTGGAAGGTATCTTCGCCGACCTTTGCGGCGCGCTGTTCCCCATGCGCCTCGGCCCCAGCGACCTGCGCCAGGAGAGCGAGGACTTCTACGTCGGCCACACCCTGGACAGCGCGCTCAACAGCCTGCTCGGCCAGGTGCGCCTGGAGCTGCGCCACGCCGCCCGCCAGCGCGGCGAGTCGGAGGAGGGCAGCGATGCCGACGCGGTACCGATTGTCCGCGGCTTCGCCAACGCACTACCGGGCCTGCGTCGCCTGCTCGATAGCGACGTGATCGCCGCCTATGCCGGCGACCCGGCCGCGCGCAGCGTCGACGAGGTGCTGCTGTGTTATCCCGGCATCCTAGCCGTGATCCACCACCGTCTGGCCCATCACCTGTACCGCGCCGGCCTGCCGCTGCTGGCGCGCATCGGCGCGGAGATCGCCCATTCCGCCACCGGCATCGACATCCATCCAGGCGCGCGGATCGGCCACAGCTTCTTCATCGACCACGGCACCGGCGTGGTGATCGGCGAGACGGCGGTGATCGGCAACCGCGTGCGCATCTATCAGGCGGTGACCCTCGGCGCCAAGCGCTTCACCGCCGACGAGACGGGCCAGCTGCACAAGGGCCAGGCCCGCCATCCCATCGTCGAGGACGATGTGGTGATCTACGCCGGGGCCACCATTCTCGGCCGCATCACCATCGGCAAGGGCTCCACCATCGGCGGCAACGTCTGGCTGACCCGCAGCGTGCCGCCCGGCAGCAACGTCACCCAGGCGAGCTTGCAGCACCAGGCCGGCAGCCCGGAGTAATCAAAGAAAAACCCCGCTCGCAGGGGCGGGGCTTTTGCAGGGCGCCGTTACGGCAGCTTGGCGATCACCTTGATCTCGAAGTCGAAGCCGGACAGCCAGGTGACGCCGATAGCGGTGGCCGTCGGGTAGGGGGCTTCGCCCCAGAATTCGGCTGCCACCTCCCAGATGGTCTCGAATTTCGAGTCGGGGTCGACCATGAAGATGGTGGTGTCGACCACATCGGCGAAGCTGCTGCCGGCCTCGGCCAGGATCGCATTGAGGTTGGCGAAGGCCAGGCGTACCTGCGCTGCCAGGTCCGGCTCGGCCGAGCCATCCTTGCGGCTGCCGACCTGGCCGGAGACGAACAGAAAGCCATTGGAACGAATCGCCGGCGAGTAGCGGTGCAGCTCGTAGAGGTCATGGCGGTCAGGCGGGAAAATCACGTCGCGGGTTGTCATCGGGGTCACCTCCATTGGTGGGTTAGCGATGGAGGTGACTCTAGGCGCGGGCGCCGGGGCGATAAACGAGCAACACTGTCCATCACTGTTTGTAGAATCCAAACAATCCCGCCCAATCCGGAGTCGTGATGGACCGTTTCGATGCGATGCAGGCATTCGCCCGCGTGGTGGAAACCGGCAGCTTCACCAAGGCCGCCGACACTCTGCACATGAGCAAGACCAGCGTCACCCAACTGGTGCAGCAACTGGAGGCGCGCCTGCGCGTGCGGCTGCTCAACCGCACCACGCGCAAGGTCAACGTCACTGCCGATGGCGCCGCCTACTACGAGCGGGTGATTCGCCTGCTGGCCGACATGGACGACGCCGAGACCAGCCTGTCCGATGCCTCCACCTCGCCGCGCGGGCGCCTGCGGGTGGACGTGCCCAGCCCCTTCGCCAGCATGATCCTGATCCCGGCACTGCCGGCCTTCCATGCGCGCTACCCGGAGATCCAGCTCGACCTGGGCGTCAGCGACCGTTACGTCGACCTGATCGGCGACAACGTGGATTGCGTGGTGCGCGGCGGCGAGATCACCGACCAGTCGCTGGTGGCCCGCCACGTGGGCGACCTGCGCATCGGCATCTACGCCGCGCCCGGCTACCTGGCGCGCGCCGGCGTGCCCAAGCATCCGGGCGAGCTGGCCGAGCACCAGATCGTCAGCTTCCTCGGCGCCCGTTCGCGCAAGGCCTTCAGCGGGGTGATGCAGCGCGGTGATGAGCGCATCGCCCTGCAAGGCCGCCCGGCGCTGGCGGTGGACGATGGCAACGCCTACCTCACGGCCGGCCTGGTCGGCCTCGGCATCCTCTGGTTACCGGAATACATGGCCAAGACTCACCGGGCGAGCGGGGCGCTGCTGCCACTTTTCGAGGACTGGCAGCTGGACAGCATGCCGCTCTACCTGGCGTACCCGCCCAATCGGCATGTGAGTGCCAAGCTGCGGGTGTTTATCGAGTGGGTGGCGGAGTTGCTGAGCGAGCATGCGCCGCGGTTGGCGAGGTAGCCCGTAAGAGGCAGTTATTGGCTGTTAAGCGAAAGCCGAGCTGAAGACTTCCATCGTCTCGCCACGAGTTGCGCGCCTTCACTCTGGCGCATGGCATGCCAGAGCATGAACCATATGCCATGCAATCCATTCATCTTTGCCGGCAATCCAGTCATGCTTGCCGTACTTCTCTGTCGTAGAGCCGCCCATGCTTGCACTGATAGCCCAGCACCCTCTAACCATCGGCACCGGCCTGCTGCTCGCCGACCTTGCGTGCTGGCGCCTGTTGCCCGCCGAGGCCAAGGTCTTGCGGGTGTTGCTGCGTCTTGGGATCTTCATTGCCTATAGCCTGGTGATCATCAGTGCCGGGATGAGTCCGCTGCAGCCACCGCCGTGGAGCGAACCTGCGCAGAACATGCTTGGCTGTGTGCTGGGGATCGCCTGGTGGTTGCTCTGCGCCCGCACCCTGACGGTGGTGCTCGGCGTGCTGCTGATTCCGCGCAGCGGCCACACGGGCCGCCTGTTGCAGGACGTACTGGGGGCGGTGATTTTCCTCGCGGCCATAGTCGCGGCGGCGGCGTACATCATGCAGCTGCCGGTCAAGGGCCTGCTGGCCACCTCCGGGGTGGTCGCCATCGTTATCGGTCTGGCCCTGCAGAACACCCTGGGCGACGTGTTTTCCGGCATCGTGCTGAACACCACCAAGCCCTATCGCCTGGATGACTGGGTATCGATCGACGGCATTGAAGGCAAGGTGGTCGAGATCGACTGGCGCGCCACGCATCTGCGCACCAGCCAGGGCAGCACCGTGGTGATTCCCAACTCGGTGGCCGCCAAGACCAAGGTGCTCAACCTCAATCGCTCCACCGATATGCAGAGCCTCAAGCTGAGCATCAGCGTGCCGGCGCAGGTACGCCCACGCCTGGTGCTCGACGCTCTCAACCGCACCCTGCAAGGGGTGAGCTCGCTGCTGCAGACGCCCAAGCCGAAGGTGTCGGTAAAAAGCTCCGACCTGAATGCGGTGGAGTACGAGATGAGTGCATTCATTGCCGCCGGCAGCAGCTCGAACGAGGTGAGCAATCTGCTTTTCGATCTCGCCTACCGGCACCTGCAAGCCGCTGGCATCCTGGGGGGCGCAGCGCTTCACGATGTTCAGCGCAGCCGCCAGCGTGCCCTGCTCGATGACGTGAAGATCTTCCGTACGCTGAATGACGAGGAGAAAGACCGGCTGGCCGAGCTGCTCGTGGCGCAGACCTTCAGCAGCGGCCAGGTGGTTCTTGAGGTCGGCGAAGTCAGCGAGCAGCTGCTGTTGATCGGTACCGGCGTGATATCGGCATCAGTGCCCAATGGCAGCGAAGTCGTCGAGGCCGGGCGCATGGGCCCTGGCGAGGTCATGGGGGAGCAGGGCGTCACTTTCGGCACACCGTCCGAGGCGCGCTTCACCGCGCTCAGTTCAGGGGTGCTCTACCGTCTCGACAAGGAGTCGCTGCAGGCCTGCCTGGAGCAACGCAGCGAAGTCGGCAGCGCGCTGGCCAAGCTGCAACGCTTCCGCCAGCAGGCCAGCGCCTCGCTGCTGGAGCAGAAGCCGGTGACGATCAAGAAGGGCAAATTCCTCGGCTGGCTGCAGCGCTCTTGAGTTGATTTGCGGCATACCGCTCAGCGGGCTCTCAGGCGTTTTGCGGTCCAGGCATCTTTTCCTTGAAACCGGCAGGGTTTCAGCGGTCTACAGGTAATTCCGGATTGGCTGCTCGGTTTTCACACCTGGCTTCCGTATCGCGTTTCGTTCATGTGGGCTCGCCAACGATGGGCGTGTCTCAGGAAAACCAGGCGGACAGTAGGAGCTTTGAGCAAATCAGGTGACAATGCTCGGCATCGCGGAAGCAGTAGCGCGCATTTATTAAGATGCTGGCTCGGTCAGTGGAGGGCATGGATTTGTATCAATTAGCGCGCCTTAAAAGCGGCATCAAAGGGCTGGATACGCTATTGAAGGGCGGCTTTGTTGCCGGCGCCTCCTACATCATTCAAGGTCGGCCAGGGTCTGGGAAAACCATCCTTGCCAACCAGCTCGGCTTCAACCATGTCGGCAATGGCGGGCGTGTACTTTTCGCCACCCTGCTGGCTGAACCCCATGACCGGCTGTTCCAGTTTCTTTCGACGCTGAGCTTCTTCGACAAGGAGCAGATCGGCGAAAAGATCCAGTTCGTCAGTGCGTTCGACACCCTGGAAAATGACGGGCTAGACGAAGTTGTGAAGCTGCTGCGCCGCGAGATCAGCCGGCAGAAAGCGACGGTCATGATTCTGGACGGCCTGCTCAATGCGCGCTCCAAGGCCGAGTCGCCGATCGACACGAAAAAATTCATTTCCGAACTGCAAGGCCACGCCGCTTTTGCCGGTTGCACGGTGCTGTTCCTGACCAGCTCGCAGCTCGAGGATGGAAGCCCGGAACACACCATGGTCGATGGTGTGATCGAGATGGGCGAAGAGGCCATCGGCCCGCAAACCGTACGCCGGATCAAACTGCGTAAGACCCGGGGCAGCGGGGCGATTTCGGGTGTGCACGAGTTCGAAATCAACGAAAACGGGATTGTGGTCTATCCGCGCCTAGAGAGCCTGTTAAGCCCTCTCTCCAGTGATGACCAGGAACAGCTCACTCGCCTGAGCAGTGGCATACCGACGCTGGATGCAGTTATTGGCGGCGGTCTGGCGCGTACCTCGACGACCTTGATCGCCGGCCCCTCCGGTGCTGGCAAAACATCTATCGGCATCCAGTTCATCGGCGAATGCACTCCAGAAGAGCCCGGCCTGTTCTTCGGCTTCTACGAAGCACCACAGCGCTTGCGCATGAAAGCGGCGGCGTTGGGCTTCGATTTCCGAGCCATGGAGAACGATGGTGCACTGACTATCGCCTGGCACTCTCCAACCGAGGGGCTGATTGATCGGTTGGGGTATGAGCTGCTGGAGATCGTCGAGCGCAAAAGCATTAAGCGCGTCTTCCTGGACAGCCTGGGCGGCATGGCTCGCGTGGCGGCGGACAAGACCCGGGTGCTGGATATTTTCTCTGCGCTGATGGGAGAGCTGCGCGCACAGGGCGTGACCGTGGTGGCGACGTGGGAAATCCAGAGCCTGATCAGCCATCAAGTTGATGCCCCCGTGCCAGATATTTCCAGCATTGCGGATAACCTGTTGCTCATGCGGTTCGGCGACGCAGGAGCTGAACTTCAACGACGGCTTTCAATCCTTAAAGTCAGGGACAGCGCTTATGACCCCTCTTTGCTCGAGGTGGTCATGGGCGGCCCTGGAATCTCCGTGAAGAAGGTCTAACGATGTTCTGGGCGCAGCATTCGAAGCCAGAGTCTATGCAGCAGGTAACTGTCGCTAGAGCAGTCCGTGACGTGGATCGCTTATGACGACGGTGCTGATACTCGATGACGAGTACCTGATCGCCAATATTCTGAGCTTCGCCCTGGAAGATGAAGGCCTTCTCACCGTTACCGCGGGTAGCGGCAAGCGGGCTTTGGAGATTCTGGACAGAGAGCATCCGGACCTGATCATCACCGACTTCATGATGCCGGGCATGACGGGGATAGAGTTCGCGGAGGCGGTGAGAGCGCATCCCGATCACAAGAACACCCCCATGATTCTGATGAGCGGCGCGCAAGCACATCTGGGTGCAACTCGTCCCGACTTGTTCGCCGAAGTGCTCGATAAGCCATTTCGTATCGAGACCGTGATCGAGAAAGTCAAAGCACTGCTCAAGCTCGAAAACTAACGGCGACGGCGCTGTACAGTTTGAGTGACTGAGCCCAGTGGCTCTTGCTCCTCTCGTAATCTCCACTGCATCGCCTACTTCGAGGAACAGCGTTCTTCCAGGTTGAGGCTGCGGCACAGAACAGCCCCTACCTGAAGGGGAAACTGGGCGGTAAGCGTTGGGTAGCCCTGCTAAGCGCAAGAGACCTCAGTATCACCGATGCCCAGTACCACCCGATTGCGGCCTGCTTGCTTGGCTTGATAAAGCAGCGCGTCAGCACGCTGATAAATGCTTTCGCTGGTGTCGGTCGGCGTGCTTATCGTGGCGCCCACGCTGAGGGTCAGATGGGTTGCTACGGGGGATGCAGCATGCTCGATGTTGAGTGCGACAACAGCGGCCAACAAGGCCTCGGTTTGTTCGGCGACATAGCTCGGGGTAGCCGAGTAGAGCAGAAGGGCAAACTCTTCCCCTCCCAAGCGCACCGCCATGTCCAATGGTCTGCGCTGAAAGCTCGATAGCACCTGACCTACTGCTTGCAAGGCCGCGTCGCCAGCCTGGTGGCCATAGCGGTCGTTATAAAGCTTGAAGTAATCGATATCGAGGATCACCAGAGTCAGCGTGGTGCCGTCACGCTGGGCCTGGTGCAGCAGCATATCCAGGTGGTTGTCGAAGCTGCGGCGGTTGTGCAGTTGGGTGAGCGGGTCGTGATTGGCCTGCCAGCGCAGCAGTTGCTGCAGCAGGAACTGCTCACGCTGTGCGTGCTCGCGGATATACCCGCCAACGGCTCCGACCACGGTCGCGAGAACCTGCATCCTGCTCAGCGCCAATTGGGCGTCCAGCTCCTCGCCTTGTAGCAACAGCCATCCGCTAATGGCGGTAAGCAGGCAGATACTCAGCGCGAGCAAAATGCTGCGGTAAAAGGACATGCCCAGCGGAAAGAACACAGCGATCACGATAAGCAGCAGAACCCCATCGGCCTTCGGCTGATGCTCGAGTCGATACCAGGCCATGATCAGCGCACTGACTCCGCCAATCACGAGCATCACCAGTGGCAGCAGCGTTCGGGTGTACTTGACCGAGTGTTTGACAAATAGCAGGACGGCGACCAATGCCAGGCCCAGCAGCAGGGCAAAGCGGGCGAGCAGAATCATCTGCACTCTGCCGGAGTGATCCGCAGGATTTTGCAGGATGTGAAACTGATTGGAGTCCACGAAGGTAAACATCGCCCAGATGGCCAGCGCCAACAGAATCGTCAGGCGCTGGTAGGGCGGCTGCGACTCGCGCACATGCTCGCGGTATTGCTTTTCCAGTGGTCGCGCAAAGAGCAACCAGGGAAAGCCATCGTTCAGAGCTTTGGCGTGAGCGCAGGATTGGGAATCAGGAGGTAATTCTTCATATCTCCCCATGAACTTCTCCCTTCCTTGAAATAGGCACGGGAAATCTAGCATGCAGCGGCCAGCACTTTACAAAGTCGCATCCCTGTCCGCATTTGCACCAAGCCGCCGTGTGCCCCCAACTCGACGCAATAGGTCATCTGATTGGCGCGGTCGGGCATGCCGTCATGGCGCCTCGTGTGCACACTCCAAGAGCAGATTCTGACCTAGGCTCATTCGTCGATCACTCAGGAGATCCCCATGTCCAGAGGCGCACCTATTCCCCGCAGCAAAGACAACGACTACTCCAACGAGCAGGCCCGTATACGCCGCGACTTCATCAAGGAGCAAACGGGCGCGTCGTTGGACACCATCGGTAAATACGCCATCGACCCCGAAGTAACCCGCGGCAACATCGAAAATTTCATCGGCGTGGTGCAGATGCCTCTGGGGCTGGCTGGCCCGCTGCGCATCGAAGGTGAGCACGCACAGGGCGACTTTTATGTGCCGATGGCCACTACCGAAGGTACCTTGCTGGCCAGCTACAGCCGAGGCATGCGCGCCATCAGCGCCTCTGGTGGCGTGAAGACCACCGTGGTCAAGCACTCCATGCAGCGTGCCCCGGTGTTCATGTTCGAGAACGCGTTGCAGGCTCGTGAGTTCGGCGCTTGGCTGATCAGCGAGTTCGAGACGATCAAGGCAGTCAGCGAAACCACCACTCGCAGCGGTAAGCTGTTCGAGATCGAGCAGTACCCAGTGGCCAACATGCTCTACACCCGCTTCTGCTTCACCACGGGTGATGCAGCCGGCCAGAACATGACGAGCAAGGCGACCTACGCCGCCTGTGAATGGATCAAGGCCAACCATCCCTTGCAGCCGCGCTACATCCTTTCCGGTGCCATCGACACCGACAAGAAGCACTCGGCCATGAACATGATCCAGACGCGGGGCAAACGCGTCATCGCCGAGTTCACCCTCAAGCGCGAAGTCGCTCATGACCTGCTGCGCGTCGATCCCGCCAACCTCTATCGCTACCGGCAGATCGCGGCTGTGGGCGCGTTCCAGGCCGGCTCTGCATACAGCGGCGCACACTCGGCCAACGGGCTGGCTGCCGTGTACATCGCCACCGGCCAGGACGCCGCGAACGTCGCCGAATCCCATGGCGGCATCACCTATGGGCAACTCCTCGACAACGGCGACTACTACTGGTCAGTGACCCTGCCTGCGGTGATCTGCGCGACCCACGGCGGCGGCACGAGCCTGCCCACCCAGCGCGAATGCCTGGAGCTCTTGGGATGCTACGGTGCCGGCAAGGCGGACAAGCTGGCTGAGATCATCGCGGCGGTGGTGCTGGCCGGCGACGTGTCCCTGACCTCGGCGATTCTGGCGGGGGATTGGGTCAGCAGCCATGAGGCGCTCGGGCGGAATCGATAAGGCCTAGGTGGCTCATTCATCATTGGCGAAGCCGGCCTCATCCAGCCAGCTTGCCAATGACTACCCGGCAGTGCGGCTGAACCATTAGTCTGAGCGGCAGCTAATGGCCGCAAGCGGCCCTTTGCGAAAGCCCTCTCTACCCACAGGTCTCAGTAGCCTGCCGCAATCAGCTTGAATCATCGCCCTCGCTCTCTAGTCGACAGCAATACATCGACCCAGAGGGGAGCAGCCAGATGAACAAGCAGCCAAGCAAAGTACATGAGATCGACGATACCGAAGACCGCATGGGTTCCATTCGCGAGCTGGACTTCGATGAGCGCAACGATGAGCGCCAGGGGCGTGTGGGTGATCAGCGCAGTGCGGCGGAGGTGAGCAAGGAGTTTCCCCCTGAGCGTGAAGCCCAGGCCGGCATGAGCGGTGGGGAGACCCTGAGCCACAGTGCCCACGAAGATGGGGTCAATCAGGACGACCTCAGCCCCGACACCCTGATTGACGAATCGGGTGCTCGATCGCCGGATGAGCTGGGTGATGATCACCCGAGCGACGAGGAGCTACGGGTTGTCGATGAGTCGCAGATCGGTGGCGGCATCGGCCTGGACGAGGCTGAGCTGGGCCGTTCGGCACCGCTCGATGGCAAGCCCTGGACGGACGAGGTGGTGGGCGAGACCCGCGGCAAGAAAAAGTGATGCAGCGTGGTCTGTCCGCTCAGGAGTAGGCCGCCAGGTGGTGCGGGTAGTTGCCGATGCGGGCGCCCATCACCATCTCGCCGATCCAGCCGGTGAGCAACGAGGTGTAGGCGCGCTGGGCGCTGTCCTCGGTCAGGGCGTGATCGGCGCCATCGACCATGCGATGGGTCATCGAATGTGCCCTGACAAAGGCCGAGCGGTAACTCATCAAGGTGGTGTGCGGCACGAAGTCGTCATGCTCGGACTCCACCAGCAGCACATCGCCGGCGAACTCGGAGCAGGCCGACAGGGCGCGGTTGCCGGCCGGCTGCAGGAAGGTGTTGCGGTATTCCACCAGGCGCTGGCGATTCAGCTCGTGCTTGGGCACGTCCCAGTCCTCGTCCAGATACAGTGCCGGTACCCGCAGGGCAAGCCAGCGCACCGGGCGCCGAGTGGTGAGGATTGAGGCGAGATAACCGCCGTAGCTGGTGCCGATCACCGCGATGGCTTTGGGGTCGGTGGCGGGGTGGGCGGCCAGGCGGTCATAGGCCGCGACGATATCCGCCAGGTTCTGTTCGCGGGTCACGCTGGGCTGGCGTTCGCGGGTCAGCTCGTGGCCGCGCAGGTCGAAGGTCAGGCACACGCAGCCGAGGCCGGCGATGCCCTTGGCGCGGGCCAGGTCGCGCTGCTGGCTGCCGCCCCAGCCATGCACGAAGAGGATGCCGGGAACCTTGCGCTGCGGCGACACCATGGTGCCGGCGATGATGTCCTCGCCCACCTGGATGTCCACCTGTTCGCTATGAGATGTCATGCGTTTCCACCCTCACATATTTCCCCAGCAGCCCAACCTCCGGCTCGGAGCCCTTGTACAGCTGCACGGCATCGTCTGGCGGCAGGCTTTCGCCGTAGCACTCGTAGGTCGATGCACGGACGCTGGAAAGTTGCGGGTCGGCGCTGAAGGCCTCGATGGCCAGGATTTCCGCAGCGCTGGCGCCGCCGACGCGCCACGACTGCTCCAGCACGCCGCAGCGCTGTTGGCCCTGGTTGTCGATGCCCTGGGCGACGTCGTAGTTGCGCCGTGAGGCCTGCAGGCCGAAGGCCTGTAGCGCCGCTTGTTCATAGCGTTGCGCGCGGGAGACCGCCAGGCGGATAGGCTCCGGCATGTCCAGGCGCATCAGCTCGGCATAGTCGCCGCGCACCAGGGTCAAGTCGGAGCCGCCATAGACCTCCTGGCCGGCGTTGTCGCACGTCAGGCGCTGGCTGCCGTAGTAGCTGAGCAGAAGCCCGCCGACATGGGCCTGGCCGACGCTGTAGGTCACCACCTCGCTCAGGTTTTCTTCCAGCACCAGGCCCCAGGTCGCGACCTCGCTGGCGTCCTGCTCGGTGAGGGCGGCTGCGAGCTCTTCGTGACTGCGGATCACCTGCTGGCCACGCCCGGCCTTGCCGCGTACGGGCTTGAGGCGCAGCGTGCCTTGCTCCAGCAAGCGTTCGCCGGCCCGCCGTGCATCCTGCAGGTCGAAGGCGGTGTAGCCACCGAGAATCGCTTCGGCCACCTGCGTGGCGAACTCCTGTGACCAGCCCGCGGGCATGTGCCGGCTGCCTTCGCATAGCGGATGGCTGATGGCCTTGGTGGCCATGAATGGCTGCTCCACGGCGCCACCGAAGAAGTCTTCTTGACCTTTGATGCCCAGCTCCATGCGGCGCTGCGTGCCGATCAGCGTCTCGCTCGGCAGCCAGTAATAGCGACCGCCGACATGCCGCTGCGGATCATGCTCGCCGAGAAATTCGATGCCGAGCAGGCGGGCTATCTTCTCGCCGAGCACACGATGCACGGCCAGTTCGTGATTGCTGATGCCAGCCTCGGGCAGCAGCAGGACGCCATCGTGGGCCTTCATCGCTATATCCGGCTCCCATTTCATATGCGGAATCTGCAGTTGTGAGAGCTTCTGCCGCCGCTGGGTTCAGACTTTCGCGAGCTGCTTACCCAAGTGGCCGCTGCAACAGGCAGCCGCTGCCCTGTTGCGCATCAACTGGCGACTCGCTGCTTCAGATGCCGAACGGAAAGGTTTCGGCCTCATGGCTCTGTTCGTCTTCCGCCAGCGCAGCCAGGGGCGAGATTGCCGTCGTACTTTCGAACCACAAATAGGCATCGAACTGCTCCCCCAGCACCGCTTCGTAGTAGTGGCTGCGCAGCTCGGTTTGCGGGCGGTAGATCACGCCGATGGCGCGCTGCAGCAGCGGTTCGCTGAGGGCATGGCGCAAGGTGGCTTTGCCAGCACCGCGCCAGTCGACCAGCGCGGCGGGCAGGCCGGCGTGCAGGAAGCGCTGCTCCCAGCTATCCGGGCGTGACGGCAGCACAGGCTTGATCTGCAGTGCACCGCCCCAGTCATCGGCGGCGGCGACTTCGCCACGGTCGGTACCCATGCCGATCAGCACGGCATCATCGCCCCAGCCGATGCGGCACAACTGGCCCAGGTTGAATTCGCCGCGCCAGCCCATGGCGGTGGCCGCCGCATCGCCGATGTGCGAGTTATGCGCCCAGACCACCGCTTTGGCGCCGCGCCCCCGGTGTTTCAGCACCTGCTTGAGGGTGTCGAACATGTGGTTGTCGCGCAGGTTCCAGGACGACGCCGAGGCGCGGTACATCAGCCGGTAGTACTGCTCGGCTGCGCGCACCACGCGGGCGTTCTGCGCCGCATCGAACAGCCCATCGTCACGCTCCAGGCTCTCCAGGCGTGCCCACAGCAGCTCGCCGAGTTGTTCGATCACCGCCGCTTCGCAGGAATCCTTGCCGCCCCATTCGACGCGTTCGCCATAGCTGGCCGGGTCATCCTGCCAGGGCGTCAGGCAGGCGTAGCGCTGGCGCGCCTGCGCGGCTTGGGCCGGGTCGCTGTCGTCGAGGTAGCCCAGCACTGCCTCCATCGAGGCGCGCAGGCTGTAGATATCCAGGCCGCGAAACTCGACGCGCTCATCCGCTGCCAGGGTGGCGTTGTGCTGGTGCAGCCAGCGCACGAATTCCAGAGTTTCGTGGTTGCGCCACATCCAGCTGGGGAAGCGGGTAAACACCGCGTTCTCGCCGGGGCTGTCCTGGTGGCGCACGTGGCGGTCGATGCGTGCCGCATCCGGCCAGTCGCCCTCGATGGCGACGACGTTGAAACCATGCTGTTCGATCAGCCGGCGGGTGATCGCCGCCCGTGCCCGATAGAACTCCGAGGTGCCGTGGCTGGCCTCGCCGATCAGCACCACGCGTGCATCGCCGTAGCGGGAGAAGGGTACGCCGAACTCCTCGGCATCGAAGTCCGGCAGCGGTTCGGCGCTGTGGCGCAGCAGCTGGATCAGCGCGCCATCGGAGCGCGGCGGATGGCGCAGAGCGGCGGAGGACATGGGGCATACCTCGTGGTGGGGCCTGTAGCGTTCGAGGTGTGGGGTGGCGGTATGTTCACGCCAATTTCGCCGCCCACTGCTCGCCACTGGGAGTCGCCGTTACGCCTCTAGCCCGCCAGCAATGCGCCTTGCAAACCGAATGGGGAGAAACCCTGAACCGCCCATGGGCCCTCCAGTCCCATTCAGGGTAGGCGCCGCGAGCCCGGCGCCATCACTCCCGACACAGGAGGACGACATGAAAATCAACGAAATCATGACGCGCAACGTACACACCGTACGCCCCGAGGAAAGCATTCGCGAGGCTGCCGCGCTGATGGCGCGCATCGACAGCGGTGCGCTGCTGGTGGAGGAGAACGACCGCCTGGTAGGCATGCTCACCGACCGCGACATCGCCCTGCGCGCCGTGGCCGAAGGCCTGCACGGCGACACGCCGGTGCGGCAGATCATGAGCGGCAACGTCTGTTACTGCTTCGAGGATGAAGACGTGCAGCACGTGGCGCAGAACATGGCCGATATCCAGAAGCGCCGCCTGCCGGTGCTCAGCCGCGAGAAGCGTCTGATCGGCGTGGTCTCGCTCGGCAACATCGCCAGCAGCCGCAGCGACAAGAGCAGCGGCACCGTGCTGCGCGGCGTCGCGCAAGCCCACTGAGCCCATCGGGCACGGAGAACAGCATGAAAGCCGTGGTATTCCATGATGTGGGCGATATTCGTCTGGACGATGTGCCCGAACCCACACTGCAAGAACCGACCGACGCCATCGTGCGCCTGACCGCTTCCGCCATCTGCGGTACCGACCTGCACTTCGTGCGCGGCACGGTCAGCGGCATGGCCAAGGGCACCATTCTCGGCCACGAGGGCGTCGGC
Source organism: Pseudomonas sp. ML96 (assembly GCF_000761545.1). Lineage (GTDB taxonomy): Bacteria > Pseudomonadota > Gammaproteobacteria > Pseudomonadales > Pseudomonadaceae > Aquipseudomonas. The sequence goes on from NZ_JPMY01000034.1 coordinate 62,513, forward strand.
ATCATCGAGGCCCTGGGCGAGGACGTGCGCAACCTGCAGGTCGGCGATCGGGTGGTGATCCCCTCGACCATCGCCTGCGGCAACTGCGCCTACTGTCGCGCCGGTTACTACGCCCAGTGCGACGATGCCAACCCCAACGGCAAGGAGGCCGGCACGGCCTTCTTCGGCGGGCCTGAGCCTTCTGGCCCGTTCCATGGGCTGCAGGCGGAGAAGGCGCGCATTCCCTTCGCCCATGTCGGCCTGGTGCGCCTACCCAGCGAGATCAGCGACGATCAGGCGATCCTGCTCTCGGACATCTTTCCGACCGGCTACTTCGGCGCGGAGATGGCCGAGATCACCCACGGCGACACCGTGGCCGTGTTCGGTTGCGGCCCGGTCGGCCAGTTCGCCATCGCCAGCGCCAAGCTGCTCGGCGCGGCGCGGGTGTTCGCCATCGATCATTTGGAGGATCGGCTGCGCATGGCCCGCCAGCAGGGCGCGGAGGTGATCAACTTCGGCGAGGAAGATCCGGTGCAGACCCTGCGCCGCTTGACCAATGGCATCGGCGTGGACCGCGCCATCGATGCAGTTGGCGTGGACGCCGAGTGCTCCTGCCATGCCGGCAGCCAGCAAGTCAGCGCCTTCCATGAGGAAATGGCCGCAGTGGCGCCCAACACCCACCCGGACGGCGCCAACTGGCACCCCGGCTCGGCGCCTAGCCAGGCGCTGCAGTGGGCGGTGGAGGCGCTGGACAAGGCCGGCACGCTGTCGATCATCGGCGTCTATCCGCAGCAGGCGCGGCACTTCCCGATCGGCATGGCGATGAACAAGAACCTGACCATCAACATGGGCAACTGCCATCACCGCAAGTACATCCCACGGCTGATCGAGCTGGTGCTCAACCACCGCATCGACCCGGCCAAGATCCTCACCCAGGTCAAGCCGATGAGCGACGCCATCGAGGCGTTCAAGGCCTTCGACCGGCGCGAGCAGGGCTGGATCAAGGTCGAACTGCACCCGCAGATGCAACTCGGCGAGGGTAGCGAGGAGAGCATCGATGAGGGGCGGGTGAACGAGGCCATTGCAAAGATCTGACTTGCCAATGGCAGTTCATGAAGTCGCGGTGCGCTCGTGCCGCGCACCGCGCTTGCACCTGCAGGACTAGCGCAGGCGCGGCAGCTTGGGTGCGGTGAGCAGGTCGATATCGATGATCTCGACGTTGCAGCGCTCCAGCCACTCGATGGAGGAGAGATTGCCGAGCGGCATGGGTGGCTGGTTGTCGTAGGCATCCATCAATACATGCTCCGCCACGGCCTTGTGATTGGGCAGCTTGATGGCGTGCACGGGTACCTTCTTCACATTGCCTTCAGCCATCCGATAGGTGATCAGCCAGTTCATTTTCTTGTTTCCACTCATGGCAGGTTAGGGGGCTCAACGCAGCGGCTCAGCAGGCAAATTGTTCCTCGCTCGCACCGCTCGTCGCTAACCGACCGCAGCGAGGCGGTAAAGGTTCGAACTAGTCGCGCTGTTGCGGCCTCCCAACAGTGCTCCTAGTCAGGACGACTTTTGCTTCTCATCCGAGTGCGCGCCGCCTTCAACAAGGCGGCTTCTTTTTGCCCGCAGAAAGCTCTCAGCCCAGCCGCGGCGCGGTTTCGCTGCAGCGAGTCGGTAGAAAAAATCGCTAGAACCTCCGCCGAACACCTTCCTCAGAACTAGGTAGCGACAGCCAGCCATGAGGAGAAAAACATGTCAGCCAAGAAGCGCCCAAGCCAGGCGGCGGGCACCGATACCATCGATCGCGGCAACAGCAACGCCAAGCTGGAGCAGCTGGAAACCTGGCGTGCCGACGCCAGCGGCGAGGCCCTGACTTCCAACACCGGGGTCAAGGTTGCCGATAACCAGAACACGCTGAAGGCCGGCGAGCGGGGCCCCTCGCTGCTGGAAGACTTCCTGATGCGCGAGAAGATCACCCACTTCGATCACGAGCGCATTCCCGAGCGGGTAGTGCATGCCCGCGGCGCGGCGGCCCACGGCTACTTCCAGGTCTACGAGCCGCTGAGCGAGCTGACCAAGGCCGACTTCCTCAACCAGCCGCAGAAGCAGACTCCGGTGTTCGTGCGCTTCTCCACCGTGCAGGGCCCGCGCGGCTCGGCGGACACGGTGCGCGACGTGCGCGGCTTCGCCACCAAGTTCTACACCGACGAGGGCAACTTCGACCTGGTCGGCAACAACATGCCGGTGTTCTTCATCCAGGACGCGATCAAGTTCCCCGACTTCGTCCATGCGGTGAAGCCCGAGCCGCACAACGAGATCCCCACTGGCGGCTCCGCGCATGACACCTTCTGGGACTTCGTCTCGCTGCAGCCGGAGTCCGCGCACATGGTGCAGTGGGCCATGTCGGACCGCGCCATCCCGGGCGCTTACCGCGCGATGCAGGGCTTCGGCGTGCATACCTTCCGCCTGATCAATGCCGAGGGGCGCAGCGTGTTCGTCAAGTTCCACTGGCGGCCGCTATCCGGCGTCTATTCGATGGTCTGGGACGAAGCGCAGAAGCTCGCCGGCAAGGACCCTGACTTCCACCGCCGGCAGCTGTGGGAGGACATCGAAAGCGGCGACTACCCCGAGTGGGAGCTGGGCCTGCAGGTGATCCCCGAGGAAGACGAGCACAAGTACGACTTCGATCTGCTCGACCCGACCAAGCTGGTGCCCGAGGAGCTGGTGCCGGTGCGCCTGGTCGGCAAGATGGTGCTCAACCGCAACCCGGACAACTTCTTCGCCGAGACCGAGCAGGCGGCCTTCCATATCGGTCACGTGGTGCCGGGCATCGACTTCAGCAACGACCCGCTGCTTCAGGGGCGGCTGTTCTCCTACACCGACACCCAGCTGCTGCGCCTGGGCGGGCCGAACTTCAACGAGTTGCCGATCAACCGGCCGCTGTGCCCGTTCCACAACAGCCAGCGCGATGCGCCGCACCGCCAGACCATCAACAAGGGCAGGGCGGCCTACGAGCCCAACTCCATCGATGGCGGCTGGCCCAAGGAGACGCCGGAGGCGGCCAGCGGTGGCGGCTTCGCTTCCTATCCCGAGCCGATGAGCGGGGTGAAGCTGCGCAAGCGCGCCGACTCCTTCGCCGACCACTTCTCCCAGGCGCGGCTGTTCTGGAACAGCATGCAGCCGCACGAGCAGGAGCACATGATCGCCGCCTACAGCTTCGAGCTGGGCAAGGTGCAGAGCCGCGAAATTCGCGAGCGCGAACTCAACGAGGTGCTCGCCAACATCGACGCCACGCTGGCCAGCCGCGTGGCGGAAAACCTCGGTCTGCCGGCTCCAACTACCAAGAGCGCTGCGCCGAAGCAGAGTTCTCTGCAGGAGTCGCCGGCGCTCAGCCAGGCCAACCTGCTGTCGGGCAACATCCGCTCGCGCAAGGTGGCCATCCTGCTGGCCGAAGGCGCCAGCGCCGACGACATCAGCCACATCATCGGCGTACTCGACGGCGAGGGCGCCAGCGTCAAGCTGATCGGTCCGACCTCGGCGGCGGTGAAGACCAGCGACGGCAACACCTTGCTGCCGGATGCCACCTTCGATGGGCTGCCTTCCATCGCCCTGGACGCGGTGTTCGTACCGGGCGGCGCGGCCAAGGCCCTGCAAGAAAACGGCGCGGCGCTGCATTACCTGCTGGAGGCCTACAAGCACCTCAAGGCCATCGCCCTGTGCGGCGACGCGGGTGACCTGGCCAAGCTGCTGCGGCTGGATGCCGACGAGGGCCTGCTCACCGCGGCCAAGGCCTCGGACCTGTGCAGCAAGCTGGTCAAGGCCATGGCCCAGCACCGGGTGTGGGCGCGAGAGCCGAAAGCCAAGGCCATCCCGGCCTGATGCAGAGCGTTGCCCGCGTCGAAGCGGCGCGGGCGGCATCCGCCTGAACGATTCGGAGGAACATGCGATGAGCGACAAGCAGACCCTGCCAGCGCAGCACCAGGACATCCCGCACGGCAGCGAAGAGCAGATGGACCCGCAGCCGATCTACATCGACCAACACTACCGCGCCGCCGGAAAGCTGGAGGGCAGGGTGGCGATCATCAGCGGCGCCGACAGCGGCATCGGCCGGGCAGTGGCGGTGCATTTCGCCGAAGAGGGTTGCGACATCGTGCTGCTGTATTTCGACAACCACGAAGATGCCGAAGTGACCCAGGCCGAGATCGAGAAGCGCGGCCGCCAGGTTCTGGCGTTGGCCGGCGATGTGGCCGATGCCGGCTTCTGCCAGCAGGTGGTGGATCAGGCGATTGGCAGGTGGGGGCATATCGACATCCTGATCAACAATGCCGGCGAGCAGCATCCCCAGGACGGTCTGGAAGACATCGGCGAGGAGCAGTGGGAGCAGACCTTCCGCACCAACATCTTCGGCATGTTCCAGCTGACCAAGGCGGTGCTGCCGCATCTGCAGTCGGGCGCAACCATCGTCAACACCACCTCGATCACCGCCTATAAAGGCAACCCGATGTTGCTGGACTATTCATCGACCAAGGGCGCCGTCACCACCTTCACCCGCTCGCTGGCCCTGAACCTGGTCAAGCGCGGCATCCGGGTCAACGCGGTGGCACCGGGGCCGATCTGGACGCCGCTGATCACGTCCACCTTCCCGGCAGAGAAAGTCGCCACCTTCGGTTCGGAGACGCCGATGCAGCGTCCTGGGCAGCCAGCGGAGGTGGCGCCAGCCTTCGTCTACCTGGCCAGCAACGACTCGAGCTATGTCAGCGGCCAGGTCATTCACGTGAATGGCGGCTATGTGGTGAACGGCTGAGTCAGCTCAGCCGTCCTGGCCCAGCAGCTCGGCGAGGCGCTTGGCGATTTCGGCGTGGCGGAAGGGCTTGGCCAGTATCTCGAAACCATGGGTCTGCGCGGGTGAAAGGTTCGAATAGCCGGTGATGACCAGCACCGGCAGCTCGGGAGTGCGGCGGCGCAGCTCGCGAGCCAGCTGGATGCCGGTCTTCTCGGGCATGATCTGGTCGGTGATCAGTACATCCGGCGCCAGGCCCGCCTCGATCAGCTGCAGCGCCGCTACGGCCGAGGCCGCTTCGCGCACCTGGTAACCGAGTTCCTGCAGCTGCAGCGCGGTGGTCTGGCGCACCACGTCCTCGTCATCGACCAACAGCACCAGGGTCGGGCGCGGCGCCAGCGGAACATCGCCGGCCTCGAGCCCCTCGTTGTGCGCATGCTCCTGGGTAATGGGGAGCCAGATGTTCACCTGGGTACCAAGATCGACCTCGGAGGTGATGCTCAGGCCGCCGCCCGACTGCACGGCGAGGCCCTGCACCATCGACAGGCCCAGGCCAGTGCCCTTGCCGACGCCCTTGGTGGAAAAGAACGGCTCGGCGCAGCGCAGCAGGGTGTCGTCGTCCATGCCGCTGCCAGTGTCGGCGACCGTCAGGCGCACATAACGCCCGGCTGCCAGGTCCTTCACCTGCCCGGCAGGCACCTCGTCCACTGCGGCGCTGATCTTCAGTCGCCCGCCCTCGCTCATGGCGTCGCGGGCATTGACCGCCAGGTTGAGCACGGCCAGTTCGAGCTGGTGCGGGTCGATGATCACCGCCGGCAGCTGGCGGGGTACGCTGATGGCCACCTCGATCATCGGTCCCAGGGAGCGACTGATCAGCTCGCGCATCTCGCCGAGCAGCGTGGCCAGCACCACGGGACGGGGCTTGAGGGTCTGCCGCCGGGCGAAGGTCAGCAGGCGGCCGACCAGGATGCGTGCGCGGTCCGCCGTCTGCAGCGCGCCATCGACCAGGTTGCGTGAGCGCTCGTCGTCCAGGCGCTTTCGAATCAGGTCCAGGGTGCCCATGATCGGCGTCAGCAGGTTGTTGAAGTCATGGGCGATGCCACCGGTCAGCTGGCCGATGGTCTCCATCTTGCGCGCCTCGTGCAGCTGCGCCACGGCGGCCTCGCGCTGGGCGACTATCGCGGTGACGCGCTCCTCCAGACTCTCGTTCAGCTCGCGCAGCTCCGTCTCGGCCTGCACCCGGTCGCTGATGTCCATGCACACGCAGAGCGCGCCGGTACTTTCACCCTGTTCGTTCACCAGCGGGGTGATCTGCTTCTGTACCCAGACTGGGGAACCATCGGGCCGGGTGTAGCGGCGGGTGATGTCCAATGGGGTCAGGTCTGTGACGCCGTGCTCGCCGATCGGCTCACCGAAGAGGCTGTCGTTGGCCTGGCTGATGTCGCGCATGCGCAAGCCGAGCAGGGCTTCACGCGTGCGGCCGACTATCTCGCAGTAGCGATCATTGACCCGGGTGAAGCGTCCATGGCTGTCGCACACGGCGATACCGGCGCTGGCCTGATCGAACATGGCCGATATCTGCGCCGAGCTGGCGCGCAGGGCCGCTTCGGCGCGGGCATGGCTGATCGCGCCCCAGACCAGCTTGGCGGCCTCCTGGGTCAGGCGCAGTTCGCAGTCGTTGAAGGCGTGCGGCGTGGGGTAATGGATGGCCAGCATCGCTTCGAGGGCGCCGTGGCGGATCACCGGGACGTAGAGCGTGGCCGCCAGGCCCAGCTCGGCTCCCAGAGTCGCTTCGGCGAGGCCGAGGTCCGCCTCGCCGGCAATGTTGCCGCGGGCGACGCTCTGCCCGGCACGCAGTGCCAGCTGCAGAGAGTCGCCAAAGTCGCGGTAGCGGTGCACGCCAGTGGCAGAGCGGACGCCGGGTGAATGGTCCTGACGTACGTTGAAGCTCACCCCATCGGCATTGTCCTCGCCGAAGAAGACCCGTGACGCGCCGAGCATTTCGGCGAGCCTGTGCAGCGCGGTGGCCTCGATTTCGTCGGGTTCGACTATCGAGGGCAACTCCTGGCCCAGCGCGAGCAAGAACGCCTGGCGCCGCTCGAACTGCACGCGATCGGTGGTCTCGGTGACGATGCACAGCACGCCGCCGACTTCGCCGCCCACCTCGCGCACCGCCGAGTAGGAAATGTCGAAGTAGACCGTCTCGCCCAGGCCATGACGCTCGATATAGAAGGGGCGGTCCTTGGCCGAGTAGGTCTGGCCGGTCTCGTACACGCCGCGCAGCAGCGGCTCGAGGTCATCCCAGAGCTCGGCCCAGTTCTCGATCCCGGGCCTGCCGAATGCCTTGGGATGCTTGGCGCCGATGGTGGGGATGTAGGCATCGTTGTACAGCGCCACGAACTGCGGGCCCCAGAACAGCACAACCTGTGCCTGGGCCGGCAGCACGGTGGCCATCAGGGTCTTGAGCGCGACTGACCAGGTATCGGGCGGGCCGAGCGGGGAGGTCGACCAGTCGAGGTGTTGCAGAAGATCATCGACGCTACGGCCATCCGGCTTGGGGGAAGGATGGTCGAGGGGTGTGTATACGGATTCGATAGCCAACAGCGGTTCCATGTCTTCGCTCTGAAAAACGGCGCTGAAAATCCCGGGTTATCCAATACGAACGCGCGAGGCTGCGTTGCGTTCCATCGGCAAATAGGTGGCTTGGCTCTCGTTCGGAGCGGCGCGTGAGGCCTGCTGCAGGCGGTTGGTAAAAAGGCTTGGGGCAGTCCTGATCAGGCATGCCGAGCACTGGGCTGGCTCGACGCAGCTATTGGAGTGGATCGATTTGCAGGTGCTTAGCGCCAACCAGGCGGCTGTGGCTCTCTACAGGAAGGCGGGGTTCAGCCAGGCAGGGGAAATCCCGCACATGTTCAAGATCGATGGGCACAGCTTCGCGTACATGACGATGACCATGCCCTGTGCTGGCCGGTCATCGTCCCTTGGCAGCGAAACCCTGTAACGGGCCGTGGCTGTGGCTGGTGCAGCGATCAGATGAGGTAGGGAGGTTGCCGGGCTGCCTCAGCCCTTGAAGCCCTTGCCCACCAGATAAACCTCGCGCGAGCGGGGGCGCGAGGCTTCGGGTTTGCGGATCATCACTTTCTCGAACGAGCTGCGCACGTCCTTCAGGAAGGCCTCGGAGCCTTCGCCCTGGAACACCTTCACCGCATAGTTGCCGCCGGGCTTGAGCACCTGGCGGACCATGTCGAGGGTCAGTTCAACCAGGTACATCGAGGCGGCCTGGTCGGCCACCGCCACGCCGCTGATGTTCGGGGCGATGTCGGAGATGATCAGGTCGGGCTGGCGGCCGTCGATCTTGGCGAGGATCTGCTGGAATACGGCATCTTCGGTGAAGTCGCCCTGGATGAAGTCGACGTTGTCTAGCGGGTCCATCGGCAGGATGTCGCTGGCGATCACGCGGCCGTTCTCGCCGACGATCTTGCCGGCCACCTGCGACCAACCGCCGGGCGCCGAGCCCAGATCCATGACCAGCATGCCAGGGCGGATCAGCTTGTCCTTCTCGTTCAGCTCGAGCAGCTTGTAGCTGGCACGCGAGCGGTAGCCGTCCTTCTGCGCGCGTTTGACGTAAGGGTCGTTGACGTGTTCGTTCAGCCAGCGGCTGCTGCTTTTGGAGCGTTTCATGAGGGGGCCAGGCACGGAAAATCAGGTGGGGTGCGGGCCGGTGCACGGGCAGCGAGCCGCAAAGTGGCGGCAATTATAAGCCGATAGTGCGCCGCAGGTTAAATCCACGGGGCGTGCGGCCCAGCTGGCGGCCTGACAGGGCAGGGTGGGCGCGGCTACAATTGGCACCTTACCCCTCTTCTTTGCCTCCTTTGCCGGGTCGACCGGCCAGGATTACCGCCATGATTCGCATCAACGAACTGTCCCTGCCCCTTGATCATTCCGCCGATGAACTGCGCCAGGCCATCGTCAAACGCCTGGGTATCGCCGACGCCGACCTGCTGAACTTCAGCGTTTTCAAGCGCAGCTACGATGCGCGCAAGAAGAACAGCGTCATCCTGTTCATTTACATCATCGACCTGGAAGTGCGTGACGAGGCGGCGATCCTGGCGCGCTTCGCCGACGATCACCATATTCGCCCGGCGCCGGACACCAACTACTACCCGGTCGGCCAGGCGCCGGCCGATTTCAGCGAGCGCCCGCTGGTAGTGGGCTTCGGCCCCTGCGGCCTGTTCGCCGCGCTGCTGCTGGCGCAGATGGGCTTCAAGCCGATCGTCCTGGAGCGGGGCAAGGATGTACGCGCGCGCACCAAGGACACCTGGGCGCTGTGGCGCAAGAAGGTCCTGACCCCGGAATCCAACGTGCAGTTCGGCGAGGGCGGTGCCGGTCTGTTCTCCGACGGCAAGCTGTACAGCCAGATCAAGGATCCGAAGTTCTACGCGCGCAAGGTGATGCACGAGTTCGTCCGCGCCGGCGCGCCGGACGAGATCATGTACGTCAGCAAGCCGCATATCGGCACCTTCCGCCTCACCGGCGTGGTCGCGGCCATGCGCGAGGAGATCATCGCCCTGGGCGGCGAGGTGCGCTTCGAGAGCAAGGTCAGCGACCTGGTGATCGATGACGGCCAACTGGAAGGTGTGGTGCTGGCCAATGGCGAGACCATCCGTAGCCGCCACGTGGTGCTGGCGCTGGGGCATAGCTCGCGCGACACCTTCCGCATGCTGCATCGGCAGAACGTGTTCATCGAGGCCAAGCCATTCGCCATCGGCTTCCGTATCGAGCACCCGCAATCGCTGATCGACCAGGCGCGCCTGGGCAAGTATGCCGGCCACCCGGAGCTGGGCGCCGCCGACTACAAGCTGGTGCACCACGCCAAGAACGGACGCGCCGTGTACAGCTTCTGCATGTGCCCGGGCGGCACCGTGGTGGCCGCCACCTCCGAGCCGGAGCGCGTGGTCACCAATGGCATGAGCCAGTACTCGCGCAACGAGCGCAATGCCAACTCCGGCATCGTCGTCGGCATCAACCCGGAGCAGGACTTCCCCGGCGGCCCGCTGGCTGGCGTGGAGTTCCAGGAGCGCCTGGAGTCGCGCGCTTACGAGCTGGGCGGCCGCGACTACTGCGCACCTGCCCAATTGGTGGGCGACTTTATCCGCGGCACGCCGTCGAGCGAGTTCGGCGAGGTCGAGCCTTCGTACAAGCCCGGCGTGCGCCTGGGCGACCTGGCGCCGTCGCTGCCGGAATACGCCATCGAGGCGATCCGCGAGGCGCTGCCGGCCTTCGGCAAGCAGATTCGTGGCTTCGACCGCGACGACGCGATCCTCACCGGTATCGAGACCCGTACTTCGTCGCCGGTGCGCATCACCCGCGACAACGAGAGCTTGCAGAGCCTCAACCTCAAAGGCCTGTACCCGGCCGGCGAGGGCGCGGGCTACGCCGGCGGCATCCTCTCGGCGGGCGTGGACGGCATCAAGATCGCCGAGGCCGTGGCCAAATCGCTGCTGGCGAGCCACTGATGAAGCTCGACGATGTCAAGAAGCTGCAGCAGAAGAAGTACCGCTCCGAGTTCGGCCACTTCCTGGTGGAGGGCGAGCACCTGGTGCTGGAGCTGCAGAAGGCGGCCGTGCACAACCCGCTGCTGCAGCGCAGCCAGCTGTATGTGACCGCCGCCCACGAGCACTGGCAGAGCCCGTTCAAGACCCATGTGGTCAGTGAGCGGCAGATGGCGCAGATCTCCGATACCAAGACCCCGCAGGGCATAGTCGCCGTAGTACCGATGCCAGAGGGCGCCGCGCCGGTGGCTGCCGGCGAGCGCGCCATCTACCTGCACGAGATCCAGGATCCGGGCAACCTCGGCACCATCCTGCGCACCCTGGCCTGGTTCGGCGGCTTCCGCTGCCTGCTCAGCCCCGGCAGCGTCGACCCGTACAACCCCAAGGTGGTGCGTTCGAGCATGGGCGCGATCTTCCATGCACCGCTGGAGCTGGATGTCGAGCTGGACTCCCTGGCCGAGCGCTTCCCGCGTATCGCCTGCCTGGATATGCAGGGCGACAGCCTGCAGTCCGCCAGCTTCAAGAGCTTCGACTGCTACCTGTTCGGCAATGAAGCCCGCGGCGTGCCGCGCGAGCAGCTCAGCGCGCTCGGCGCCCAGCCATTCACCATCGCCGGCTGCGGCGCCATCGAGTCGCTGAACCTGGCCTCCACCGTCAACATGTGCGCCTACGAGCTGAGCCGCTAGCGGCTCAGGCTCGTTTATTCAGCCTGCCGGCCAATCTATCTCCGCCGAGCTGGATCAGGCTGACCATCGCCACCAGCACCACGATCACCGTCAGCATCACCTGGGTGTCGAAACGCTGGTAGCCATAGCGGTAGGCCAGATCGCCCAGGCCGCCGGCTCCGATGGCGCCGGCCATGGCCGAGGAGTTGATCATGGTCACCAGGGTGATGGTGAAGCCGCCGACGATACCGGGCAGGGCCTCGGGCAGCAGCACGTGCCAGATGATGTGTCGGCGCCGGCAGCCCATGGCCTGGGAGGCCTCGATCAAGCCTAGGTCCACCTCGCGCAGGCTGACTTCGGCGATGCGCGCGAAGAACGGCGTGGCGGCGATGGTCAGCGGCACCACGGCGGCCCACACGCCGTAGGTGGTGCCAACCACCAGGCGGGTGAAGGGGATCAGCGCGACCATCAGGATCAGGAACGGCACCGAGCGGAACAGGTTGACGATGGTGCCGAGCAGGCGGTTCAGGCGTGGCGCCTCGAACAGGCCGCCGCGGCCGCTGGTGACCAGGAATACTGCCAGCGGGATGCCGACGAGCAGGGCCAGCAGCGATGACACGCCGACCATCAGCAGGGTGTCGAGCAGGCCCTGCCAGAGACGTTCAAGCAGCAGTGGCATAGCCGACTACCTCCGCGTGGTCCGCCAGGCGGCGGGCGTTGTTCAGCAGTTGTTCCGGCTCCAGTTCGGAGCCTGCCACTTCCAGGAGCAGGCGACCGAGCGGGCGGCTCTGGATGCGTTCGATGCCGCCGTCGAGCAGGGTCACCCGGCCGCCGAGGGCGCTGCCGATGCCGAGCAGGTCCGGCGCGGTGCCGTGGCCGGCGTAGTGCAGGCGCAGTACCAGGTTGTCGTCCGGGGTCAGGCGGTAGCTGCGCAGGCGCGCCTTGAGATCGTCCGGCAGCTCATGCTGCAGCGGCGCCAGCAGGGTGCGGGTGACCTCATGGCTGGGCGTGCCAAACACGCGCCAGACCGGACCCTGTTCGACGATCTCGCCCTGTTCCAGCACCACCACGCGCTCGCAGATGTCGCGGATCACCGCCATCTCGTGGGTGATCAGCACGATGGTCAGGTTCAGGCGCAGGTTGATCTGCCGCAGCAGGGCGAGGATCGATTGCGTGGTCTCCGGGTCCAGCGCGCTGGTGGCCTCGTCGCACAGCAGGATGTCCGGATCGTGCACCAGGGCGCGGGCGATGCCGACGCGCTGCTTCTGCCCGCCGGACAGCTGCGCCGGGTAGGCGTCGTGCTTGCCTTCCAGGCCAACCAGCTTGAGCAGCTCGTCGACCTTGCGCCGGCGCTCCTCGCGCGGCACGCCGGCGACCTTGAGCGGCAGCTCGACGTTCTGCCGCACGGTCTTGGCCGAGAGCAGGTTGAAGTGCTGGAAGATCATGCCGATGCGCCGACGCAGTGCCACCAGCTGGTCGTAATCGTGCTGGCCGATGTCCACGCCGTCGATCAGTACGCGGCCGCTGGTGGGTTGCTCCAGGCGATTGATAGTGCGCAACAGCGAGGACTTGCCGGCGCCACTGCGGCCGATGATGCCGAAGATCTCGCCGCGGTTGATCGCCAGGTCGATATCGCGCAAGGCGCGCACGCCGGTGGTGTAGGTCTTGCCGAGGCCGGCGAAGCGCAGCTGCGCCTCGCCGGTGGCTTGTGGCAGATGGGCCTGGAAGCCGCTCATCTCAACTCTCCCAACCCGCCTGGTAGAGCTTGCCGTGAGCCTTGTCGAGGGCGGCGCGCACTTTCGGCGAATGCTGATAGATGTCGATGAACTTGAGCACGCGCGCGTCCTTGGCCTTCTGCGGCTGGGCGACGAACTGGATGATGTACTCGGGGTGGTCGAGGCCGTCGAACAGCAGGGCGGACTCGGCGTCCAGAGTGCCGGCCAGGCGGATGTAGTGCGGGTAGCCCTGGGCCAGGTCGACCTCGTCCAGCGCGCGTACCAGTTGCACGGCCTCCAGCTCGATGATCTGCAGGTCCTTGGGGTTGTCGGTGATGTCTTCCAGGGTGGCCTTGTAGCCGACGCCGGGCTTGAGCTTGATCAGTCCGGCCTTCTCCAGCAGCTGCAGGCCGCGGCCGCCATTGACCGGGTCGTTGGCGATGGCCACGGTGGCGCCTTGCGGCAGGCTGGCGAAGTCTTTGTGCTGCTTCGAATACAGGCCGACGTTGTTGATCACCCCGCGCGCCACCGGCACCAGGTCGTAGCCACCTTCCTTCTTGGCGTTCTCCAGGAAGGGGATGTGCTGGAAGTAGTTAACGTCGATGTCGCCGTTGGCCAGGCTGACGTTGGGCGCGATCCAGTCGGTGAACTCCACCAGCTCCACGTCCAGGCCCTGGGCCTTGGCTTCGGCCACGGCGACTTCCAGCGGCGGGGCGAAGGCCGCGGTGGTGCCGAGCTTGAGCGGTTCGTCCGCCTGGGCCAGGCCGCCGGCCAGCAGCAGGCCGAGGGCGGCGGCGCACAGGGTGAAGCTACGGAGGGTTTTACGCATGGCGAGATTCCTTTTCTTCGGTTTTTAGGTGCGCGTGCCGCCAGTGGGCGGCCGAGTGTGGCGCGGCCAGGCGTGGGCCCTGGCCGAACAGCTTGTGGCGCAGGGCGCCGTCGGCGTAGGCGGTTTTGTAGCGGCCGCGTTGCTGCAGCTTGGGGATCACCAGGTCGATGAAATCGACGTAGCTCTCCGGGGTGACGGTGCGGGTGAGGTTGAAGCCGTCCAGGCCGGTCTCGTCGATCCAGGCCAGCAACTGGTCGGCCACCTGGCTGGGCGAGCCGACCGCCTGCGGGTAGCGGCCGCCGAGGGCGTGCTGCTCCAGCAGGCGGCGTTTGGTCCAGCCGCTGAAGCTCTTGACCACCGACTCGATGGCGTTGGTCTTGCGCTCGACGATGGGCTCGTCCAGGCCGAAGCCGGCCAGATCGATGCCGGTGGAGGCGGAGAAATGCGCGATACCGGCCTCGGGGCTGGCGTGGCGCTGGTACTCGGCCAACTTGTCGTGGGCCTCGGCCTCGGTCGGTGCGACTACCACGTTGATACCCATGAACACCTTGATCGCGTCCGCCGGGCGTCCGGCAGCCACGGCTGCAGCGCGCACTTTGTCGACCTGGGCGCGCACCGCCTCCTTGTTCTGCCCGCCGATAAACACGCACTCGGCGTGGCTGCCGGCGAACTGCAGGCCGCGCGCGGAGGAGCCGGCCTGGAACAGCAGCGGCGTGCGCTGTGGCGAGGGCTGGCTGAGGTGGTAGCCCTCGACCTGGTAGAACTCGCCGTGGTGGCGAATCGGATGCACCTTGTGCGGCTGCGCGTAGATGCGCCGGCTGCGGTCGGCCAGCACGGCGTCGTCTTCCCAGCTGCCTTCCCAGAGCTTGTAGAGCACCTCCAGGTACTCGTCGGCCTGGTCGTAGCGACGGTCGTGTTCCACCTGTTCGCTGTGGCCCATGGCGCGGGCCGCGCTCTCCAGGTAGCCGGTGACGATATTCCAGCCGACCCGCCCGCCGGTGAGGTGGTCCAGCGTGCTCATGCGCCGGGCGAAGGTGAAGGGCGCCTCGTAGCTAAGGTTGGCGGTGACGCCGAAGCCCAGGTGCGAGGTGACGCCGGCCATGGCCGAGACCAGCAGCAACGGGTCGTTGACCGGCAGCTGGATGCTCTCGCGCAGGGTCAGGTCGACGCCGCCCTGGTACACGTCGTAGACGCCGAGGATGTCGGCGAGGAACAGGCCGTCGAACAGCCCGCGCTCCAGCAGGCGGGCCAGGTCGGTCCAGTAGTCGAGGCGGTTGAAGTCCACCGAGCGGTCGCGCGGGTGGGTCCACAGACCGTGGTTGATGTGGCCGACGCAGTTCATGTTGAAGGCGTTGAGCAGCAACTGCTTGGCCATCAGATTGTCCCCCGGCGCGGCGGCAGGCGCTCGTTGAGGTAGTAGTCGCCGATGGCGTGGTACTTCCAGCGCACCGGGTCGTGCAGGGTGTGGGTACGGGCATTGCGCCAGTGGCGGTCGAGGCCGTACTCGGCCAGCGTGGCGCGGCTGCCGGACAGCTCCAGCAGCTTGCTGCCGAGCAGCAGCGAGGTCTCGGTGCTGATCGCGCGGGCCTCGGCCACGGCGATGGAGGCGGCAGCCACGCTGGCCTCGTCCGGCGCCAGCTGGGCGCGGTCGACGAACTCGCCGGCACGCTCCAGCAGCGCCTCGGTGGCGGCCAGGCGCACGCGCAGCTTGCCGATCTCCTGCTGGGTCAGCGGGTCTTCGGCGGCTGTATCTACGCCGGCGTCGATCCACGGCCGCGACTTGTGCCGCACGAACTGCAGCAGGTCCTCGTAGGCACCGCGGGCGATGCCGGTGTCGATGGCCGCGTGCAGCAGCTGGGCGAAGGGGCCGACCGTGGTCGGCCGCTCGAAGGCGCTCTGGAACGGCACCACGTCCTCGGCGGCCACCGGTACGTTATCGAACAGCACGCTGCCGCTGCCGGTGGTGCGCTGGCCGAAGCCGCTCCAGTCATCGATCAGCTGCAGGCCCTTGGCCTCGCGCGGGACGAAGGCGAGGAAGCCGACGCCGTGCTCGTCCACCGCCAGGGTGGGGATGCGCTGGGCGAACAGCGCGCCGGTGCAGTAGAACTTGCGCCCGTCGATACGGTAGCCGTCGTCGCTGCGGGTCAGGCGGGTGTTGCGGTCCAGCGCGGTCTTGGTGCCCAGTTCGGCCAGGGCGTTGCCGAAGCGTTTGCCGGCCAGGGCCTCGGCGTACAGGCGGCGCTGCTGCGCCTCGCTGCCGTTCACCCGCAGCACCTCCAGGGCGTAGAAGTGGTTTTGCGGAATCTGCCCGAGCGAGCCGTCGGCCTGGGCGATGCGGGCGATGACCTTGGCCAGAGTGACGCTGGACAGGCCGGGGCCACCGAAGGCTTTCGGTACGCTGATCCCCCACAGGCCGGAGCGCGAGAAGTGTTCCAGTTCGGCGTGCGGCAGGCGGCGCTCGCGGTCGCGCTCGGCGGCCTCGCGGGCGAAGGATTCGGCCAGGCCCTCGGCCACGGCCAGCGCCTCGGCGTCGTCACGCAGCAGCGGCGCGCCGGTATTCAAAGGTGCGTTCATGGCTTAGATCCAGGAGTGGCGGTTGGGGCGGCTGCCGTTGAGGTGCCAGGCGCCGATGGCGTGGTACTTCCAGCGCACCGGGTCGTGCAGGGTGTGGGTGCGGGCGTTGCGCCAGTGACGGTCGAGGCCGAACTCGGCCAGGGTCGCGCGGCTGCCAGCCAGCTCCAGCAGCTTCTCGCTGGCGACCAGCGAGATTTCGGTGGTCAGCGCTTTGGCTTCGGCAACAGTGATGGAAGCGCGGGCGGCGCCATCGGCATCGATGGGCGCGGCGGCGACTTCATCGAGCACGCGGCCGGCCGTGTGCAGCAGTGCCTCGGCGGCGTGCAGTTCGACCTGCCGGCGGCCGACATCGGCGATCACGTATGGGTCATCGCCGGCACGCTCGACCTTGGCGTCGATCCACGGCCGTGCCTTGTCGCGAACGAAGGCGATGGCGTCGCGCAGGGCGGCATCGGCAATGCCCAGGTCGATGGCGGCCTGGATCAGCTGGGAGAAGGCGCCCTGGATACTCGGCTGATCGGCCAGCGGCCACAGCGGGATCAGGTTGTCCGCATCCACTTCCACTTCGTTGAGCAGCACGGTGCCGCTGGCGGTGGTGCGCTGGCCGAAGCCGGACCAGTCGTTGACGATGCGCAGGCCCGGGCGGCCGCGCTGGATAAAGGCCAGCCAGGGGCGGCCGGATTCATCCAGGGCCTTGGTGGCGATCCAGTGGGCGAACAGGGCGCCGGTGGAATAGAACTTCTCGCCGCTGAACAGCCAGCGACCGTTGCGTTGCACCAGGCGCGCCTGGATGTCCTGGGTGTGCTTGCTGCCGCGCTCTGGGCCGCCGTTGCCGATGCGCCAGCCGGCCAGCACGCTGGCGAACAGGCGGCGCTGCTGCTCGGGGCTGGCGAAGGCGCGCAGCAGGCCGAGCAGGCCGAACTGGTTCTGCGGGATCTGTCCCAGGGCCGGGTCGGCGGCGGAGATGATGCGGAACACTTCGGCGATGGTCACGTGCGACAGCTGCGGGCCGCCGAACTCGCGTGGCACGGCGATGCTGCCGAGGCCGCTGGCAGTGAAACGTTCCACCAGCTCCCAAGGCAGGCGGCGCTCGCGGTCCCGCACTATGGCCTGGGCGCCTGCGATGCGGGCCAGCTCGTGGGCGGCCTGCAAGGCCTCGGCGTCGCTGCCGAGAATGGCGGCGGGGAACAGATCGGGGGCGATGTCCTGGTCGGATGAGCTCAGAACTTCGCGGGGGTTGGAGCTGTCCTCAAGGGTAATCGGACTGGTCATGCAAACCTCATCTTGTGGATGCGCCAGCAACGGGCACCGGGATGAGGGCGCAACGGAGCGGCGTGAAGAAAGTGCGGTGCTCCGGTGGTCCGGTGTTTATAGCCTATTGATTTGTTTTGAATTCTCTAAATGAAATTTGGGTATATGCATGTGCCCGTGAGTTGTTTGCCCGGACAGCTTTTGCTCCGGTAGATTGCGCCGTTTCTTTCTCTGCCTCGGGACTTGCGCCGTGTCCGCCGAATCTTCCGTATACCGCCAACCCGGTTTCCTGCCGTTCCTCGCCGCCCGCGTACTCGCCATGTTCGCCGTGCAGATCATGGCGGTGGTGGTGGCCTGGCAGGTCTACGACCTGACCCGCGATCCGATGTCGCTGGCCTATGTCGGCCTGGCGCAGTTCCTGCCGATGCTGTTCCTGCTACTGCCGGCCGGTGATTTGATCGACCGTTTCGACCGTAAATGGATTCTCGGCCTGAGCTGGGCGGTGGAGGCGGTGTGCGCCGCGGTGCTGCTGTGGCTGTCGCTGATCCACGGGCCGGTCGAGGCTTTCTACGGCGTGCTGGTGGCCTACGGCTGCGCCCGTGCCTTCACCGGTCCTGCCTTGTCCAGCCTGCTGCCGCAGATCGTGCCGCGGGAGAGCCTGGCGGCGGCCATCGCGGCCAACAGCATGATCGTGCGCGCTTCGACCATCTCTGGTCCGGTGCTTGGCGGCGGCCTCTACGCCATCGGCGGTGGCGAGCTGACCTACGCGCTGTGCCTGCTGTTCTTCGCCGCCGGCGTGCTGATGCTTGCCTTCGTCCAGGTGCGTTTCCGCGAGGAGAGCAAGCCGCTGGAGGCCACGGCCTGGAAGCGCTTCACCGCCGGCATCCACTTCATCCGCTCGCGGCCGATCATCCTCGGCACCATCTCGCTGGACCTGTTCGCCGTGCTGCTCGGCGGCGTGGTGGCGCTGCTGCCGATGTACGCACATGAGGTGCTGGAGGTGGGGCCGACCGGCCTCGGCATCCTGCGTAGCGCCATGGCCATCGGCGAGGTACTGGTGGGCTTCTACCTGAGCGTGCGACCGTTCAATCGCCACGTGGGCATGCGCATGTTTATGGCGGTGGCGGTGTTCGGCGTGGCCAACCTGGTGTTCTCGCTGTCCAGCCTGTTCTGGCTGTCGTTCGCCGCGCTGTTGGTGGCCGGCGGCGCGGACATGGTGAGCATGTATATCCGCTCCTCGCTGATCCAGTTCTCCACCCCGGACGCCATGCGCGGCCGGGTGAACGCGGTGAACATGCTGTTCATCGGTTCTTCCAACGAGTTGGGCGAGTTCCGCGCCGGCAGCAGCGCCGCCTGGTTCGGCGCGGTGCCGGCAGCGGTGCTGGGCAGCCTGTGTACCCTCGGCGTGGTCGGTGGCTGGATGTGGGGCTTCCGCAGCCTGCGCACCGTCGACCGCTTCGAGGATGCCTCGCCCGAGGCCAGGAAGGACTAGACCGGGCGATCACCCAGGATGGTGGCGCGATGCATCACCCGCCGCGTCGGGCGGTAGTCGTCCACCGCGTAGTGCTGGGTGATGCGGTTGTCCCAGAAGGCCACGTCGTTTTCCTGCCAGCGCCAGCGGATGCTGAACTCCGGCCGGGTGCTATGGGCGAACAGGAAGCGCAGCAGAGCATCGCTCTCGGCCGGTTCCAGCTCGTTGATCCGCGTGGTGAAGCCCTCGTTGACGAACAGTCCCTTGCGCCCGGTGACCGGGTGAGTGCGCACCACCGGGTGGGTCACCGGCGGGTGCTGGCGCTGCACCTCGTGGTAGCGCTCCAGCGCCTCGGGCGTATTGCCGAAGCGCTCCAGCGGGAATGAACGGGTGAAGTCGTGGCTGGCGGTGAGGCCGTCGAGCAACCGTTGCAGGGGCTTGGACAGTGCCTCGAAGGCTGCGCTGCTGCTGGCCCAGAGGGTATCGCCGCCATAGGCCGGCAACTGTTTGGCGGCCAGCACGGCGCCGAGGGCTGGGGTCTCGAGGAAGGTCACGTCGGTGTGCCAGATGGCGTTGTCACGTACGTCGGTGACCGCCGTGTCGAGCACCAGTACTTCCGGCTGCTCGGGGATATTCGGGTAGATCGGGTGGATATGCAGATCGCCGAAGCGTGCGGCGAAGGCCGCCTGCTGCCGCGGTTCGATCGGCTGGGCGCGGAAGAACAGCACCTGGTGGTCGAGCAGGGCCTGCTCGATGGCCTGCTGGTTGACGTCGCTCAGCGGCTGGCGCAGGTCGATGCCGCCGACCAGGGCGCCCAGGGCCGGGCTCAGCGGAGTGATGTTGAGGCTCATGACTGGTTTTCCGAATCAGTGGGCCTGGCCGTGCCAGGGCACCAGCTTGCGTTGCAGGGCGCGCAGGCCCAGTTCCAGGGCGAAGGCGATTACCGCGATCAGCAGGATGCCGAGGATCACCACGTCGGTGACCAGGAACTGCGCCGCCGACTGCACCATGAAGCCAAGGCCGCGTTGGGCTGCGATCAACTCGGCGGCCACCAGGGTCGACCAGCCGACGCCGAGGCCGATGCGGATGCCGGTGAGGATGTCCGGCAGGGCGCTGGGCAGGATCACATGGCGCACCAGTTGCGCCGGGGTGGCGCCGAGCGCCTGCGCGGCGCGCAGCTTGGCCGGATCGGCGCTGCGCACACCGGTGGCGGTGGCGATGACGATGGGGGCGAAGATCGCCAGGTAGATCAGCAGCACCTTGGACAGCTCGCCGATGCCGCACCAGATGACGATCAGCGGCAGGTAGGCCAACGGTGGGATCGGCCGGTAGAACTCGATCAGCGGGTCGACCAGGCCACGCACCACGCGGCTGCGACCGATGGCGATGCCCAGCGGGATGGCGGTGAGCACGGCAAACAGCAGGGCCAGGCCGATGCGGCCGAGGCTAGCGCCCAGGTGCTGCCACAGGCTGGCGTCCAGGTAGCCTTCGCTCATCAGCTTCCAGCCGCGCGCCAATACGGTCTGCGGGCTGGGCAGGAACAGCGGCTCGATCAGTCCGGCGGCGGTCACGGCCCACCACAGCCACAGCAGGCTGCCGATGCTGATCAGCCCGAGGCTAACTAGGCTGAGCTGGCGGCGTGGCGTGCGCTCGGCCTGCTGCTCGGCCTCGCTCTTGCTGTAGAGGTATTCGAAGCTGCTCATACAGGTTTCCTCTGGCGCTGGGCGAAGACCTGGGCCAGCACGTGTTCGCGGGTTTCGATGAAGGCGCGGTCGGACTTGATCGCTCGTGCGCTTTCGCCAGCGGCGTAGCGGCGGCCGAAGTCGAGCTGCAGACGCTCGGCGATGCGCCCGGGATTGGGTTCCAGCAGCACTAGGTCGGTGGCAAGGAACACCGCTTCCTCGATGTCGTGGGTGATCAGCAGCACCGGCTTGGCGGTGCGCCGCCAGACCTGCAGCAGCAATTCCTGCATCTGTTCACGGGTAAAGGCGTCCAGCGCGCCGAAGGGCTCGTCCATCAGCAGCACGCGTGGATCGGCGGTGAGGGCGCGGGCCAGGCCGACGCGCTGTTTCTGTCCGCCGGAAAGCTCCCAGATGTGTCGCTGCTCGAAGCCGGCCAGGTCGACCAGGGCCAGCAGTCCGCGGGCCTTGGCCTCGCGTTGGGTGCGTGGCACACCGGCCAGCTGCAGGCCGAAGGCAACGTTGGCCAGTACGTTCTGCCAGGGCAGCAGGGCATCGTCCTGGAACACCACGCCACGCTCGGCAGAGGGGCCGGTGACGGGCTTGCCGTCGAGGCTGATGCGTCCATCGCTGGGAGCGGTGAAGCCGGCGATCAGGTTGAGCAGGCTGGTCTTGCCGCTGCCGGAGGGGCCGAGGGCGACCAGCAGTTGATCGGGGCCGAGGGTCAGGGATATGTCGTGCAGTACCGGCGCGGCCGAGCCGGGGTACTGTGCGCTGATGCGCTCCAGTTCGAGTAGGGCCATGGTGCTCTCTTTAATTAGGTGCATCCGGCGATGGCATCCGTGCCGTCGCCGAACCTCGCCTCCTGAGAGGCGAGGGCCCGATGCTCAGTTGGTGACGTACTGGTTGCTGACGTAGGGCGCGTAGTCCGGCAGCACGGCGTCGACCTTGCCTTGCTCCTTGAGGAACTTGGCGGTGTCGGTGATGGCCTGGGTGGTCGGCGCGCCGAGGGCGGTGGCCTGGTCGGCGGCCAGCGGGAAGACGTTGCCCTGCAGCAGCAGCGGGATGTCTTCGGCCTTGGCGCCGGAGAGTTTCACCACCTTGGCGATGTTGTCCTGGTTGGCCAGCCAGGCTTTCGGGTCCTTGCGGTAGTCGGCGTAGGCGTCGAGGGTCACCTTGGCGAAGGCGCGCACCACTTCCGGGTGTTTCTCGGCGAAGTCCTTGCGCACGATCCAGGCGTCGAAGGTCGGCGCGCCCAGCTCGCTCAGCTCGCCGGAGGTGATCAGCACCTTGCCGTTTTCCTTGGCCACGCCCAGGGCTGGGTCCCATACGTAGGTGGCATCGATGTCGCCGCGCTTCCAGGCGGAGATGATCGCCGGTGGCGCCAGGTTGAGGACCTGCACTTTGGCCGGGTCGATGTTCCAGTGCTTGAGCGCGGCCAGCAGGCTGTAGTGGCCGGTGGAGACGAAGGGCACGGCGACTTTCTTGCCGATCAGGTCTTCCGGCTTGCTGATCTTGCTGCCGTCGCGGGCAACCAGGGCCTCGGCGGCGCCGATCTGGGTGGCGATCAGGAAGGTCTGTACCGGCAGTTGGCGGGTGGCCGCTGCAGCCAGCGGGCTGGAGCCGACGTAGCCGATCTGCACGTCGCCGGAGGCCACGGCGGTGATCACTTCGGCGCCGCCATCGAATTTGCGCCAGTCGATCTCGGCCTTGCTGGCTTTCTCGTAGGCGCCATCGGCCTGGGCGACCTTGGCCGGGTCGACGGTGGTCTGGTAGGCAACGGTGAAATCGGCGGCCTGGGCAGTCAGGCTCAGGCTGGAAATCGTCAGTACCGCCAGCAGGCGGCGGGCGAAGGGAATGCTCATGGGGATGCTCCTCGGGCGGGCACGTACCGTTCCGGGGAAGGTCGAGCCACTGGACAGATGTCGTTCTTTTTGGGGTTTGTCCGGTGGTCCGGTAGAGCAAAGCTAATTGATAAAAATGGAATAGATAAATACTTTTTTAGACTATTTTTATATTCATAAGTCGCGCTTCGCTGTTGCCTTCTATCGTGGCCATAGGGAAAAGACGTTTGTTTAATGATATCCATCATATAATATGACGACCGTAATCCAGCGAGCGCTGGCCAACAACATAGAAGCGGAGAGACGAAGATGAGCAAACAACTGGGCAAGGCGCTGATCACCGGCGCATCGGCAGGCATCGGAGCTACCTACGCCGAGCGTCTGGCACGTCGCGGCCACGACCTGCTGCTGGTCGCGCGTGACATTCAGCGTCTGGAAGCCATGGCCGGCCGCCTGAGCCAGGAGTACGGCGTGAAGGTCGAAGTGCTCAAGGCCGACCTGGGCGACAAGACCGAGCTGAAGGCGGTGGAAGATCGCCTGCGCAGCGATGCCGAGATCGGTGTGCTGGTGAACAACGCCGGCATCGCCACCAACGGCACCCTGGCCGAGGCCGATCTGGACCTGGCCGAGAAGCTCATCCAGCTCAACGTGGTGGCGCTGACCCGCCTGGCTTCGGTTGCCGCCGCACAGTTCTCCGCACGGGGCCGAGGCGCCATCGTCAACGTCGCCTCGGTGGTAGCCTTGGCGCCGGAGATGTTCAACGCCGTCTATAGCGCCTCCAAAGCCTATGTGCTGAGCCTGACCCAGACCCTGAATGGCGAGCTGGCAGGCAAGGGCGTGCAGATCCAGGCCGTGCTGCCGGGCGTGACCCGCACTGAGATCTGGGAGCGCAGCGGCATGGATGGCAGCAAGCTGCCGCCGGAGATGATCATGGAGGTTGGCGAAATGGTTGACGCGGCGCTGGCCGGCTTCGATCAGGGCGAGCTGATCACCATCCCTTCGCTGCCGGATGCCGGCGACTGGAGAGCCTTCGTTGCCGCTCGCGCCGCCCTAGGGCCGAACCTGTCGCGCAACCATGCGGCGCCACGCTACAAGAGCTGAAGCCGGAAAGTAAAAAGCCCTCGCGGGAGATCCGCGAGGGCTTTTTTGTGGGCGCTATTCAGGCTTCGGTCTGTTGCAGAAGCAGGTCGCGAGTACCGGCACGCAGTAACTCCGCCAATTCGGGGTCGGTCACGCTGCGCGACAGCACCAGGGCGCCAACCATGGCCGAGAGGATCAGCGCACTCTGCTTCTCGGCATCCTCGCCGGAAAGGTTGGCGGAGATGGTCTGCAGACGATCACGCACGATCCGGTCGGTCACCTCGCTGGGCTGCCCACGCTGGCCGAGCTCGGCGGACATGGTCGGCAGCGGGCAGCCGAGGCCTGGCGACTGGCAGTGGGCGGCGGAGAGGTAGCGCTTGATCAGCTCCTGCAGCGGGTTCGGCGTCTGCTCCAGGTCGGTGAGGCCTTCCTTGAGCTGGTCGGCGCTCTGCTGCAATGCCTGTTCGACCAGATCATCCTTGGACTTGAAGTGGGCGTAGAAGCCGCCGTGGGTCAAGCCCAGGGCCTTCATCAGCGGCTGCAGCCCGGTGGCCAGCACACCGTCACGACGAAAGCGCAGAGCGGCCTCGTCGATGATGCGTTGGTGAGTCTTGGCTTTATGGTCTTCGGGATAGCGCATGAGGTTCAGTTCCAGGCAGGAATTTGAATGCTGACCTTAATCTTACACCCGCAACGAAGAAAACGGGCGTGGCAGTCCGTCGCTCCCGTCAGGTACAGGCGCTACTGGTGGTGTAGTCGTGGCTGCTGCTTTAGCTGAGAGCCAGGGATGGCGGGGTATAAACGAACGATCCGGGACATTGCGTCCCGGATCGTTTTTTTGCGACGGAGCATCGGCTGCGCCTGGCGCAGCCAGGGCTCAGACGGCTTCGAGCAGAGTGGCCACGCCTTGGCCGCCGGCGATGCACTGGGTGGCGATGGCGTAGCGGCCGCCAGTTCGCTTGAGCAGCGAGGCTGCCTTGCCGGTGATGCGTGCGCCAGTGGCGCCCAGTGGATGGCCGAGGGCGAGGGCGCCGCCATCGATGTTGACCTTAGCCATGTCCAGGCCCAGCTCACGCACGCAGGCGATCGACTGGCTGGCGAAGGCTTCGTTGATCTCGACCAGGTCGATGTCGTCGATGCTCAGGCCTGCGCGTTCCAGCACCTTGCGGGTCGCTACCACCGGGCCCATGCCCATGATTTCCGGGGCGCAGCCGCCAACGGCGACAGCCTTGATGCGCGCCAGAATGTCCAGCTTGTGGCGACGGGCGAACTCCTCGGTACATACCAGCACGGCGGCGCTACCGTCGGTGAGCGGCGAGGAAGTGGCGGCGGTGACGCTACCACCGAAGGCCGGCTTCAGCCCGGCCAGGGCTTCGGCGTTGGTGCCGGGGCGGATGCAGCCGTCTTCGTCGATCACGCCTTCGGGCGTTTCCACGGCGAGGATTTCGTCCTTGAAGTAGCCCAGTTCGCGAGCGCGCACAGCCTTGGCGTGGGATTCGACCGCCATGGCTTCCTGCTCCTCACGGCTGATCTCGAAGCGCTTGGCCACCTCTTCGGCGGTGTGCCCCATGGCCATGTAGACCTGCGGGAAGCTGCTCATCAGGGCCGGGTTGGGTGAGGTGTTGAAGCCGCCCATGGGCACGCGGGTCATGGATTCAACGCCAGCGCAGAGGAAGGCCTCGCCAGCGCCGAGCATGATCTGCCCGGCGGCGAAGTGCACCGACGTCATGGAGGAGCCGCAGAAGCGGTTGACGGTCGCGCCGCCCAGCGTCTCCGGGAAGCCTGCGCGGAAACTGGCGATGCGGGCGATATTCATGCCCTGTTCGGCCTCGGGGTAGGCGCAGCCCATGATCACGTCCTCCAGCAGGCTGGGATCGAGATCGAGCTTGTTGACCAGCCCCTTGAGAACCTGGGCGGCCAGGTCGTCGGGGCGCAGGTTGATCAGGCCGCCTTTCTTGGCGAAGTGGAAGGGGGAGCGGGCGTAGCCGGCGATCACGATGGAGGTCATGGCTGTGGTCCTGTGCGGGTGGGGAGGACGGGTTCGCCCTCGGTCAAAAAAATGATAGGCGTAATTCAAAAGAGCGTATAGATGTTGACTGTAATTTAATTGCTTGTGGCGGGTTTCGGCGATGAATGGCCGTTCGGAGTTTGCTGGTTTCTCCGGGCGAGGGGCGGTGAGGCGAGCCTGGCCGGTATTGGGCAGCCGACCAGGTTGTCGGGGAGGTCAGCCGTGCAGACTGAGGATCATGCAAGTGGTCGAGCCAACTGCATACAGGCGGTCGTCCACATCGTACAGGCGGCCTTCGGCCAGGGCGGTGGAGCGGCCCAGATGGACGATACGGCCTTCGGCGCGCAGTGGGCCGACTTTGCTGGTGATTGCCCGCACGTAGCTGATACGCAGGTCCATGGTGGTGTAGCCCTGGCCAGGTTGCAGCTGGGTGTGCACAGCGCAGCCCATGCAGGAGTCGAGCAAGGTCGCCGCATAGCCGCCGTGCACGCTGCCGAGTGGGTTGTAGTGGCGCGAATCCGGCGTGCCCTGGAACAGGAAACGGCCCGGCTCCCATTCCAGCGGGATGAAATCGACCAAGTGGCCGAAAGGCGGGCAGGGCAGTTCACCGCTACCGATGCGGTCGAAGAATTCCTGTGCGCTCAACTCGCTGACCTGCTTCAGCGACAGGGTGCCGGGTTCGCCGAGTCTGGCACGGGCGATTTGCTCGGCTTCTTGCCAGATGGCCAGGGTCTGCTCGCGAGTCGGGTTTTGCATGGGCTGTTCCTCTTAGGGGATTGATGATGGACAGCATTCAATATTTCATATTATGGTTGAAATATAAATGGTGCGGCCGATTTGGCAGTGCCCAGGCCTCGGAGAAAGAACATGCCGAAACCGTCCCGAACTCTGCTGCTGATGCTCATGACGCTGACTGCCTTGGGCGAGATATCCACCCAGTTACTGATTCCCGCACTCGGCGAGCTGGAGCGGGATTTCGCGACCAGGCCCGGATCGAGTCTGGCGGTGCTCTCGGTCTTCGTCGCTGCGTTTGGCCTGGGACAACTGCTCATGGGGCCATTGTCGGATCGCCTCGGCCGCCGGCCGATTCTGATCGCAGGTCTATTGGCCTATCTGCTGGCGAGCGGCTGGATGCTGCTGGCCAATGACCTTGCCGAGTTCATTGCCGCACGTGCCCTGCAGGGGCTGGGCGCCTGTTCTGCGTTGGTATTGGCACGGGCGGTGGTTCGGGACGTGTGGCAGGCCCAGGCCGGACCGGCCCTGGCGCTAACCGTGATCGGCATGCTGACCTCTATCGCACTGGCGCCCATGGCTGGCGGCCTGCTCACCCTGCAGTGGGGCTGGCAGGCGCCGGTTTTGGCGGCCATGTCCGTTGGGGCTGTGGTTTGGCTGGCGGTGCTGTTCTTCTATAAGGAGAGCAACGCGCATCTGGACCCTCAGGCCGGGCGCCTGCTGAAGCTGACAGGGGATTACTGGGATCTGCTGCGCGGGCGCTCCGTGCGAACTTTCGCTCTGACGCTGGCCTGCACCTATGGCGCGATGTTCTGCGTGATCGCCGGCTCGTCCACTGTCTATATAAAGCTGCTTGGGCTGAGTCCTGCGGAATACGGCCTGACCTTCGGCTCCATCGTGTCGGGGCTGATCGCCGGGGCGCTCTTCACGCAACGCAAGATCATGCAACTCGGGCCGCAGCGCATAGTTGCCATCGGCGTCACCCTGGTGGCCGCTGGTGCAGCGTTGACTCTGCTGGTGCATGCGTTGTTCGGGCTTTCAGTGCTTGGCCTGTCACTGCCGCAGGTACTGGTGACTGTTGGGGGCGGCATGGTGCTGCCGGCCTCGGTGGCCGGTGCGGTGATTCCTAATGCTCATCGCGCAGGGCTCGCGGCGGGCTTCATGGGCTTCTCGCAGATGGCCGGCGCAACCCTGGCTGGAGTGCTGCTCACTCATCTGCAGGACGGAACGTCCTGGCCTATGGTTCTTCTTCATGGTCTGTTCGCCTGGGCGGCATTTGCAGCGTTCTCTCTGCTGAGGCGCGTGCCTGGTGCCGCCGCTCTGTCGGCCGGTCGCTAATTCGAGAAGGAGTGCTTAATGACTACATATGATGTCGTGGTGATCGGTGGCGGCCCTGGTGGATACAACGCTGCCATCCGTGCAGGGCAGTTGGGGCTCACGGTGGCGTGTGTCGAAGGGCGTGAAACCCTTGGCGGCACCTGTCTGAACGTAGGTTGCATGCCTTCCAAGGCTCTGCTCCATGCTTCTGAACTCTACGAAGCGGCGGTGGGCAAGGAGTTCGCTAACCTCGGCATCGAGGTCAAACCCAAGCTCAACCTGCCGCAGATGATGAAGCAGAAGGATGAGAGCGTTGCCGGCCTGACCAAGGGCATCGAGTTCCTCTTTCGCAAGAACAAGGTCGACTGGATCAAGGGTTGGGGCAAGCTGGCAGGAGCGGGGCGGGTACAGGTCACCTCGGCCGATGGCAGCCAGCTCGAGCTGCAGGCCAAGGACATCGTGATCGCCACCGGCTCGGAGCCGACGCCTCTGCCGGGTGTGATCATCGATAACCAGCGCATCCTGGACTCAACCGGAGCGCTGTCGTTGCCAGAAGTGCCCAAGCATCTGGTGGTCATTGGCGCGGGCGTGATCGGCCTGGAGCTTGGCTCGGTCTGGCGTCGTCTGGGCAGCGAAGTGACGGTGGTCGAGTATCTGGATCGCATTTGCCCTGGCCTGGACGATGAGACAGCCAAGACCCTGCAGCGCTCGTTGAGCAAGCAGGGCATGGCTTTCAAGCTAGGTAGCAAGGTTGCCGGCGCAGTAGTGAAGGGCAATAGCGTGGAACTGAGCATCGAGCCTGCTGCTGGCGGTGCTGCCCAGATGCTGGAGGCCGATTATGTGCTGGTAGCCATCGGCCGGCGCCCATATACGCAGGGGCTAGGGTTGGAAAACGTTGGGCTTTCCGTGGACAAGCGCGGCGTACTCGCCAATGAGCACCATAAGACTGCGGCGTCGAACGTCTGGGTGGTCGGTGATGTCACCTCTGGGCTGATGCTGGCACACAAGGCTGAGGATGAGGCGATTGCCTGCATCGAGAAGATCGCCGGTAAGGCGGCCGAAGTGAACTACGACGTAATCCCCAGCGTCATCTATACCAGGCCCGAGGTTGCCTGCGTCGGTAGGACCGAGGAGCAGTTGAAGGCTGAAGGGCGCGCCTACCGGGTTGGAAAGTTCCCCTTTACCGCCAACAGCCGCGCCAAGATCAACCACGAGACGGAAGGTTTCGTGAAAGTCCTGGCAGACGAGCGCACCGACGAGATCCTCGGCGTACATATGGTCGGCCCAAGCGTGAGCGAGATGATCGGCGAGTATTGCGTGGCCATGGAGTTCGCTGCGTCCTCCGAGGACATTGCTCTGATCTGCCATCCTCACCCCACGCGCTCCGAGGCATTGCGCCAGGCGGCGATGGGGGTGGAGGGTTGGATCATGCAGGCCTGATGCGAATTTTTCAGAAAAGAGTTGACTGGCGCGTGTGAATCCCTAGAATGCGCACCTGTTCCGGCGCAGCCTGATCTGAAAACTTCTTGATAAACAAGAAGTTAGACGAAATTAAGGGTTGC
>NZ_JPMY01000035.1 GCF_000761545.1 Pseudomonas sp. ML96
GGCCGGCTCGGTGGGTACGTTGCTGGCGGCGCTGCTCGGCGCCGGCGCTACGGTGCTTGGTTGATCGCCAGGCGTGCTTGTGGAGCCGGCCAGGCCCAGCCATAGCCCTGCGCCGACGGCGGTGACGGCGAGGCCACTGACGAACAGACGGGTCTTGATGCTGGACATGTTCTGGTTCCTGGAGACAGGTGACTCCAGTTAAGACCATGGGTGTGGCAGGACCAAGCGGCTCAGTCCGGATGCGCCGGCACCTGCTCCGGCCAGTCCTCGCGGCGCAGGCCCAGGTGCGGCAGCCAGTCCGCGGGGGCTTGTGGCACCTCCTGCTGCGGCCAGTTGGCGGCGCCGCAGCGCTTCTCGAATGTTCGCGCCAGGCGCAGCCAGGTGCGATAGGCGTCCTCGCCGGCCATGCCCAGGCTGTTCTCCAGGCGCACCCATTGCAGAGCGGCCTGGTGCAGCTCGTCGGCATCGCGCAGGCAACGGCTGAAGGACCTGTCGTCGATGGCGGCATAGGGCGAGGGCACTTCGCGCGCCCATTCCACCGTGCGGAACACGCCACCGATCAGCAGGCCGGCGAGCACGAACGCCAGCAGGAAGGTGCCGAAGAACAGCATGATCGCCACCTGCGCCATGCGCTGCACGACTTGGGGTGGCAGGTTGTCGAGGACGCTGCCTCTGGGGCGCAGGGACAGGGCTCAGCTCTCCAGCCAGACGTCGCGGCACCAGTGCCAGACCGAGTCCCAGCTCTCGTCGGTCAGCTCGCCTTCGTCGCCGTCCCACAGCCACACGGTGCCTTCCACGTCCACCGCGTAGTAGTCGCGGCCGTCCTGGCACAGCGGCACCAGGTCGCGCGGCAAGCCACGGTCCCAGGCTACCGAGGCGACTTCCGGCAGGTAGGTGTGCGAGTGCGGGTCGCTGGCGGTGACCGGCTCCAGGCGGCCGTAGACCACGTCGCTGACCTTGAGCAGGTACTCGCGCAGCTCGAACGGCAGGTGGATGAGGATCTGCTCCTGGATTTCCACCAGGGTTTCCTCTTCCGGCAGCTCCAGTGGTACCGGCACCGGTTCGTTGAGTTCGCGCAGCTGATCGATGACTTCTTCCACGGTACGTCTCCAGGCAAAAGCGGATTCGGCTAGAGGGTAGCCGATCGGAGGCGCGTTTTACCCTGTGCGACGGGCGAGGGGAAGCGTGGGCCAAAAGAAACCCGGGCAAGCCCGGGTTTCCTTGTTGCAGACCGGCCTTACATCAGGCGCTTGCCGTCTTCGCGGGTGATCACCACGGTGGCCGAGCGCGGGCGCCGGCCCGGGCCGTCCGGCCAGGCGCTGAGCAGGTTGCTGGCGGTGGAGCCTTCGCCCGGGTGCTGGATGTTGACGAACAGGGTGCGGAAGTCCGGCGTGGCGCTGATGCCGGTGATCTCCGCGCCGATCGGCCCGGTGAGGAAGCGTTTGACCTGGCCGCTGCGCGGGTCGGCCACCAGCATCTGGTTGTGGCCGAACGGGCCGCTGGAGAGCTGGCTGCCGCTCATGTCGGTCTGGATCCACAGGCGGCCGTCCGGGTCGAACCACAGGCCGTCCGGGCTGGCCAGGATGTTGCTGGCGTCCAGTGCCGCGCCGTTGGGGCCGCGGCTGTCGGTCTGCGGGCCGGCGAGCAGGAAGATGTCCCAGTTGAAGCGCTTGCCGGCGTGGTCGCGCTGGTTTTCGCGCCAGCGGATGATGTGCCCGCAGGGGTTGGCCGCGCGCGGGTTGGCGGCGTCGGCCACGGTGCGCGAGCTGTTGTTGGTGAGGGTGAAGTAGACCTCGCCGTTGTCCGGATTGACCGCGCCCCATTCCGGGCGGTCCATCTTGGTGGCGCCGACGATGTCGGCGGCCAGGCGGGTGTTGATCAGCACCTCGCCCTGGTCGGCGAAGCTCACCCCGGCCTTTTCGCAGGCGGCGCGGAAGGCCTTGTCC
This sequence comes from Pseudomonas sp. ML96, assembly GCF_000761545.1. Taxonomy (GTDB): domain Bacteria; phylum Pseudomonadota; class Gammaproteobacteria; order Pseudomonadales; family Pseudomonadaceae; genus Aquipseudomonas. The sequence continues at coordinate 1,947 of NZ_JPMY01000035.1, forward strand.
TTGATGTCCAGGGCCAGCCAGTCGCCGCTGCCGTCGGCGTTGAAGCGCGCCACGTAGAGGGTGCCGTCGTCGAGCAGGCGACCCGGCTGGCGCAGCAGCGGCAGGTATTTGCTGCGGCTGACGTACTTGTAGACGTACTCGTTCTGCGAGTCGTCGCCGGAGTAGCAGACCAGCGGGCGGCCGACCTGCACCGGGGCGAAGATCAGGCCCTCGTGGGCGAAGCGGCCGAGGGCGCTGTGCTTGACCGGGGTAGAGGTCGGGTCGAAGGGATCGATCTCGACGATCCAGCCGAACTGGTTGGGCTCGTTGCGGTAGTCGCCTGTGGCGTCGGCGGCCTTGCGGGTGGCGTCGAAGCGCTGGAACTCGTCGCCGGCCAGGGTCTCCCAGCCGAAGCGGCTGGCGTTGCGCAGGCCATAGCGCTGCAGCTCGCGTGGCAGGCTGGCGTCCTGGGTGGCGAAGTAGCCGGCCCAGTTCTCCTCGCAGGTCAGGTAGGTGCCCCAGGGCGTGAAGCCGTTGGCGCAGTTGTTCTGGGTACCGCGGGTGGCGGTGCCGTCCGGGCTGTAGCGGGTACGCAGCAGGGCATGGCCGCGCGCCGGGCCGACCATCTGCATCGGCGTGGCGGCGGTGATGCGGCGGTTGTAACGGCCGGGTACCACCTGCCAGTCACCGAAGCGGTCGCGGCGGATCTCGACGATGGTCACGCCGTGGGCATTGATTTCCTTGCGCACCTCATCGGGCTTGGTGCGCTTGCCGCTCACCGTGGTCGGGCCGTTGGGGTGCAGCAGCGGGGCGTCGATGTACTCGTTGTTGAACACCAGCAGGCCGTGGCCGGACTGGCGGCCGCCACCGTGACGACCGTCGATGGGGAAGAAGTGCATGCCGTCGTGATGCATGCCGACCTGTTCGGCCTGGTCCTGGGCACTGTTGCTGGCGTCCTCGAGGAAGGCCGGCAGGCGGCCGCTGATTGGCGTGCCCCAGGGCAGGATGACGCTGGCCTGGTAACCGGCCGGCACGGTGATGCTGTCGGTGCGGGCCACCGGGATGGCCTCGAAGGGCAGGCGCTGGCGCTTGCCCCAGCCGTGCTTGGCGCCCTTGGCGCTCTGCTCGGCGGCCTCGGCCACCTGCGGCAGCACGCCGAGGAAGCCCAGTGCGCCGACCGCCGCGCCCCCGGCGAGAATCTGCCGGCGGCGCTGGTCGATCAGCTCGTTCATGTGCGGGTTGGCGGAGTGGTTGCTGGGGAGTTCGTCACCGCTGCCAAACATCACGGCGTTATGGTCATCAAGGCTCATCGTTCGGGTCCTTCTGCTGAGGAGTTGCGACGGAGTCATGACGCTAGAGAGGCTTGGCGACGAAACGATGACGCTTGTGTGGCGATTCGGCGGGATGCGAGCGGGTTAACGTTTTGCCTGGCGGCGCTGTTCGGAGCCGCTCATCAGGCGCGCGTCGAGCAGGGCGTGGTGGGGGATTTCGGCCTCGGCCAGGTCGCGTAGCAGTTCGGTGTCTTCATGGCTGCGGATATGCGCGGGCAGTTCGCCGAGCAGGTCCAGCAGCAGCGGCCAGTCCCAGGCCAGGGCGTCGCTGACGATCTCCAGCTCGGCATAGCCGGCAAGGAAGGCGCGCAGGGCCTGGCTGGCCTCGACGCGACTGCGCCCGTGGCGGGGCAGGTCCAGCTGCGGCAGGACGATCTCATGGACGAAGGCGGAGCAGTCCGCTTCGCTCCAGCCGTCGCTCAGCTCGACATAGAACTCGGCGCCGGCCGGGTCGACCAGGGCCAGGCTGATCAGCCGGTAATCGGCGGTGAGATTGGTGAATTCGGTATCGAGGAACAGGGTGGTCATGCTGCGGCTCGGTGACGGCGGTAGCGCCACTCTAGCAGCCGGGCAGGCACAAAAAACCCGGGCCAGGGCCCGGGTTCTGGGTAACGCGCGAGGGATCAGCCGTTCTGGCGGATACCGGCGACCAGCCACGGCTGGTTATCGCCATTGGCGCGCTCCATGCGCCAGCTTTCGCTGAACGCCTCGCCCTGGTCGAAGCGCGAGGTCTTGGCCACGCCACGGAAGGTCAGGGTGGCGACGGTCTTGTCGGCCAGCTCGTCGATGCCGTCCAGCTGCACGCTGAGGTCATCGACGTAGGTGGACTGGTAGCCCTCGCCCATGCTGGCGCGCTCTTCCTTGAGGAAGCTGAGCATCTGCGGGGTGACGAACTCGGCGATCTTGTCCATTTCCGCGGCGTCCCAGTGCTGCTGCAGGGCCAGGAAGTGGGTGCGGCCGGCTTCGATGAAGCGCTGCTCGTCGAACCAGGCCGGGGCGTTGATGGTCACCGGCGCGGCGCTCGGTGCAGCGCTGCCGAAGATCGGCGCCTGCTGCTGCGGCATTTCGCGCTGCATGCCACCGGCCATGGCCGGGCGGCCCTGCTGCTGACGCCGGGCGGCGAACAGCTTGAAGATGACGAAGGCGATCAGGCCGAGGATCAGGAAGTCGAAGAACTGGAAGCCCTCGAAGCCGTCACCCATGAACATGGAGGCGAGCAGGCCACCGGCGGCGATGCCGGCCAGCGGCCCCAGCCAGCGCGAGGCGCCGCTGGCGGCGGCCGGACGAGCGGCACCGTTCATGCTGTTGGCGGCAGCCGGCTGGTTGGCCTTGGGCGCATCCATCTGGCGAGTCTGGTGGGTCGGCGCGGAACCGAAGGATTTGCCCCCGCCCATGCGCTTGGCCGCGCTGGCTTCGAGGCTGAGGGTCAGGCCCAGGCACAGGGCCAGGGCGATGCTGAGAAAACGCTGCATGTGGGAAGGTCCCGCTTGAGGTTAGGGTTCGCGCGCCATGCTGCCGCAGTGTTGGGACCCTGGCCAGCCGCAGAATGTTTCCGGATTTATGTACGCGCCTGTCCGTTTCCCCGGCGCTAGCGTAACAGCCAGCCCAGCGGCCCGCCGCGCAACTGGCGGCGCAGTAGGGCGCGCAGCTCGGCGTCGTGCTCCTCGGGGTGGCGCAGCCAGTGGATGAAGGTGCGCAGGAACACCGCGCTGAGCAGGCTCTCCTCGGCTACCCGCGACAGGTGCAGGTTCTGTCGCCGCGCCGCCTCGCGCCACCACTGCACGGTACGGCTGACCCGCAGCAGGGCGCCGGCCTGCAGGTGGATGTGTCCCGGCTCCAGCTTGTACAGCAGCATCTGCCCGGTCAGTGCACGGTGCGCGGCCATACCGCCGAGCCAGGCCACCAGCAGCTCTTCCAGGCGCTTGCCGGCATCCAGCGTGGCGATGTCGGCCGCCTTGGCACGCTCGAACAACGCCGCATCGGCGCGATCCAGCCAGGCCTCGACCAGATCGTCCTTCTGCCGGTAGTGACGGGCGATGGCACCCAGGTCGCAACCCAGCGCCGCGGCCACGTCATGCAGATGCAGGCGCTCCCAGCTGCAGGTTTCGGCCAGGTCGAGGGCGCTATCGAGGATCGTGTCGGCGGAAGGCGTCGAGCGGGGCATGCGGAGTACCTCCGCTCGACAGTATGGTCAGCCAGCCCGGCCGGATGCGCCGGGCTGACGGGCGGACTAGAGCGCTTCCAGCTTGGCGTAGGCCAGCATCAGCCACTTGCTGCCTTCGCTGGCGAAGTTGACCTGTACCCGCGCCTGGGCGCCGCTGCCTTCGAAGTTGAGGATCACACCCTCGCCGAACAGCGCGTGGCGCACGGCCTGGCCGAGGCTGAAGGGCGTCTCCGGCACGGCCGCGCCGCTGAACATCGAGCCGCCGCTCATGGTCCGGCTGGGTGCCGAATAGGGGCGGCTGACGCTGTTGGAGAGGCGCACTTCCTGGATCAGCGCCGGCGGAATCTCGCGGACGAAGCGCGAGACCTTGTTGTAGGTCTCGCTGCCATACAGGCGGCGGGTCTCGGCGTAGGTCAGTACCAGGTTCTGCATGGCGCGGGTCACGCCGACATAGGCCAGGCGGCGTTCTTCCTCGAGGCGGCCGGGCTCTTCCAGGCTCATCTTGTGCGGGAACAGGCCTTCTTCCATGCCGACCAGGAACACCAGGGGGAACTCCAGGCCCTTGGCGCTGTGCAGGGTCATCAGCTGCACGCAGTCCTCGTGCTCTTCGGCCTGACTATCGCCGGCCTCCAGCGAGGCATGGGTGAGGAAGGCGGCCAGCGGCGACAGCTCGTCTTCTTCGTTCTCGAAGTTGCGCGCGGCGCTGACCAGTTCCTCAAGGTTCTCCACCCGGGCCTGGGCCTTCTCTCCTTTCTCGGCCTGGTGCCAGGCGATCAGCCCGCTCTGTTCGATGACGGTCTGGGTCATCAGGTGCAGCGGCATATCCAGCACTTTCGCCGAGAGGTTCTCGATCAGCTCGACGAAGCCGCTCAGGGCGGTGGCGGCGCGGCCGGTGAGGCCCTTATTGGCGATCAGCTGCTGCATCGCCGCCCACATCGACAGGTCGGCGTGGCGCGCGTGCTCGCGAATGGCCTCGACGGTCTTCTCGCCGACGCCGCGGGTCGGCACATTGATCACCCGTTCCAGGGCCGCGTCGTTATGGCGGCCGTCGAGCAGGCGCAGGTAGGCCACCGCGTTCTTGATCTCGGCGCGCTCGAAGAAGCGCTGGCCGCCATAGATGCGGTAGGGGATGCGTTCGCGCAGCAGGGCCTCTTCCAGCACCCGCGACTGGGCGTTGGAGCGGTAGAGGATGGCGATTTCGCTGCGCTTCAGGCCGTCCTTGCGCAGCGCCGACTCGATCGACTCGACCACGTAGCGGGCTTCGTCGTGTTCGTTGAAGGCGGCGTACAGGTTGATCGGCTCGCCGTCGCTGCCGTCGGTCCACAGTTCCTTGCCGAGGCGCCCGCTGTTGTTGGCGATCAGGGCGTTGGCGGCCTTGAGGATACCGGCGGTGGAGCGGTAGTTCTGCTCCAGGCGGATCATCTGCGCGTCGGCGAAGTCGCTGGAGAACTGCTGGATGTTCTCGATCCGCGCGCCACGCCAGCCATAGATCGACTGATCGTCGTCGCCGACCACCATCAGGCTCTCGCCGCCCTTGGCCAGCAGGCGCAGCCAGGCGTACTGCACGGCGTTGGTGTCCTGGAACTCGTCGACCAGGATGTGCTTGAAGCGCTTCTGGTAGTGCGCCAGCAGGTCCGGCTTGTCGCGCCACAGGTCCAGCGCGCGCAGCAGCAGCTCGGCGAAGTCGATGACTCCGGCGCGGGCGCAGGCGGCCTCGTAGGCGGCGTAGATCTTCAGCATGGTGGCGAGGAACAGGTCGCCGCCGGGCTGGATGTTCTGCGGGCGCATGCCCTCGTCTTTCTGCCCGTTGATGAACCACTGGGCCTGCTTGGCCGGCCAGCGCTGTTCGTCCAGGCCCAGCTCGCGGATCACCCGTTTGACCAGGCGCTGCTGGTCGTCGGAGTCGAGAATCTGGAAGTTCTCGGCCAGGCCGGCTTCCTGCCAGTGCGCGCGCAGCAGGCGGTGTGCCAGGCCGTGGAAGGTGCCAACCCACATGCCGGCGGGGCTCATGCCGAGCATCTGCTCGATGCGCTGGCGCATCTCGGCCGCGGCCTTGTTGGTGAAGGTCACCGACAGGATGCTGTACGGCGAGGCGCCGAGGAACTGGATCAGGTAGGCGATGCGGTGCACCAGCACGCGGGTCTTGCCCGAGCCGGCGCCGGCCAGCACCAGCTGGCGGCCGAGCGGGGCGGCCACGGCCTGGCATTGCGCATCGTTGAGGGAGGCGAGGAGGAGTTCTGGGTCGAAGGAGGGAGTGTTCTGCATCGCGGCATTCTACGGGCCGGGTCAAGGAGCGGCAAACCGCGGGCAGACGGGCGAGAACCTGCTTACGATCTGCTGCGCGTCGGCGATACGGCGTTAAAAACAGCCTCAGAATGCTCATTGACCATTCGTAAATTGCGCTTCTTCAGCAGTTTGCGGGGCCGCCCAGGCCTTGTCTCGCTCTAGCTCGCGAGATCGTAAGCAGGTTCTGGGTATCTCAGTGAACAAGCGTTCGCCTTTTGTCGCCTCGCGCTGTTAAAAAGCCATCATCGGGCTTGGGCAAGCCGCTCTAGCTCGGGTATGCTCGGGCAAAGTCAGGCATCCCATTACAAGAAAATCGCCTATGACACAGTCTCTTCGGGGGGCCTCCGCCGGCACGGCGGTGGAGGAGTCGCGCGCCATTCGTCAGCAGTTCGCCACCGAGATCGCGGTGGAGCGGACTCGCCTGCTGTATCAGGGCTCTCAGGTTCCCACGCTATTCATGCTGCTCGGTGGCCTGGTCTGCGCCGCACTGCTCTGGCATCCGCAACAGAGCCTGCTGCTGGCCGGCTGGCTGGTATGGGTGGTGCTGCTGGCGGTGCTGCGGCTGATCCAGATGGCCGCCTTCAATAGCGCCCTGCCGTCGCGCCAGGCCAATCCGCACTGGCATCGCATGTTTCTGGTCGGCGCGGGCCTGTCCGGGCTGACCCTGGCGTTCGCCGCGATCTACCTGGTGCCAGCCGACAGCTTCCTGCTGCAGGTCATCGTCTATGGCCTGATCGCCGCCGCCATTCTCTCCGCCAGCGTCGCCTACGCGGTCAGCCGCCCGGCCTTCCTGGCCTTCGCCCTGCCATGCCTGCTGCCTTCGGTGGCCTACCTGCTGGTCAGCGACAACGTGCGCCAGCAGGGTTGGGGTGCGCTCGGCCTGTTGATGCTGCTGAGCCTGTGCGTGGTGGCCTGGCAGGTCAATCGACTGGTGCAGAACAGCCTGCTGCGGCGCTTCCAGAACCAGGCGCTGATCGAGCGCCTGGAGCATGCCCGGCAGAGCGCCGAGGGGCTCAACCAGGAGCTGGCCCGCGAGGTCGAGCAGCGCCGCCGCGCCGAGCGCGAGCTGCGCCATGCCCACGACGAGCTGGAAGTGCGCGTAGCCCAGCGCACCCTGGAGCTGGACGACACCAGCCACGCCCTGGGCAACAGCGAGGCGCGCCTGGCCCTGGCCCTGGAGGCCAGCGAACTGGGCCTGTGGGACTGGGACCTGAGCACCGACGAGGTGCACCACAGCCACCTGGAAAGCATCTTCGGCATCCGCCAGGAAGAGGTGAAGGGCGTGCTCAGCCACCTCAAGCCGCGCCTGCACCCGGACGATCTGCCGCTGCTGCGCCGCGCCCTGGTCGAGCACCTCAAGGGGCGTACCGAGGACTATTGCGTGGAGTACCGCGTGCGCCACGCGGACGGCCGCTGGCGCTGGGTCGAGGACCGTGGCCGTGCCGTCGAGCGTGACGAACGTGGCCGCGTGCTGCGCATGCTCGGCACCCGCCGCGACGTGACCGAGCGCAAGCGCCTGGAAGAGGAACAGCGCCTGGCCGCCACGGTGTTCGAGGCCTCGGGCGAAGGCATCGTGATCCTCGACGCCGACTATCTGCTGCTGTCGGTCAACCAGGCCTTCAGCGACGTCACCGGCTACCGCAAGGAAGAGGTGCTCGGACGCAGCGTGGCGACCCTGATCAGCAGCCGCGACACCCGTCGCCAGTACCAGCTGATCCGCCAAGAGCTGGCCCAGCACGGCAGCTGGCGCGGCGAACTGGTGGAGACGCGCAAGAACGGCGAGCTGTACCCGCAGTGGCTGCAGCTCAACGTGGTGCGCGACGGCCGCGGGCGGGTCAACCACATCGTCGGCTTCTTCTCCGACCTGTCGCAGCGCCGGCAGACCGAGGAGCGCCTGCGCTACCTGTCGCACTACGACGAACTCACCGGCCTGGCCAACCGCAGCCTGTTCCGTGAGCGCCTGCACGAGCTGTGCGAGCGAGCGCGCCAGGAGGAATCGCGCCTGGCCCTGCTGCATGTCGACCTGGACCGCTTCAAGCTGCTCAACGACAGCCTCGGCCACGAGGTCGCCGACCAGCTGCTGCGGCAGATGTCGCGGCGCATCAATCAAAGCGTGCCGGAGGCGCACACGGTGGCGCGCCTGGCCGGCGACGAATTCGCCATCCTGCTCGACGACTACGGCAGCCTGTCGAGCCTGGCCCGCACCGCCAGCCGCCTGCTGAGCAAACTGCGCACGCCGATGACGGTGGGCGGCCACGAGCTGGTGGTCAGCGCCTCGGTCGGCATCAGCCTGCTGCCGGACAACGCCCGCGAGCTCTCGGCGCTGATCAGCCAGGCCGGCATGGCCATGCAGCACGCCAAGCACCTGGGCGGCAACACCTTCCAGTTCTACACCGACAACCTGCAGGCCTGCACCCTTGAGCGCCTGCAGCTGGAAACCCAGCTGCGCAAGGGCATCGAGGATGGCCAGCTGGAGGTGTTCTACCAGCCCAAGCTGTGCCTGGCCGACGACAGCCTCAACGCCGCCGAGGCGCTGGTGCGCTGGCGCCACCCGGAGCTGGGCCTGGTCGCGCCCGGCGAATTCATCCCGCTGGCCGAGGAGACCGGGCTGATCGCGCCGATTGGCGAGTTCGTCCTGCGCCAGGCCTGCCTGCAGGCGCGCGAATGGCAGCGCCAGGGCCTGGCCGACCTACGCGTGTCGGTCAACCTGTCGGTGCATCAGCTGCGCCAGGGCAACCTGGTCGCGCTGGTGCGCCAGGTGCTCGACGACACCGGCCTGCCACCGCGCCTGCTGGAGCTGGAGCTGACCGAGAGCCAGCTGCTGGACAACGTCGAGAATGTCATCGCCACCTTCCAGCAGCTGCGTGACCTGGGCGTGAAGCTGGCAATCGATGACTTCGGCACCGGCTACTCCTCGCTGAGCTACCTCAAGCGTTTCCCGGTGGACTACGTGAAGATCGACCAGACCTTCGTCCGCGACCTCTCCACCAATGGCGAGGATGCGGCGATTACCCGCGCGATCATCGCCATGGCCCACGGCCTGGAGCTCAAGGTGGTGGCCGAGGGCGTCGAGACCCAGGCGCAGATGGACTTCCTCAAGGCGCAGCGCTGCGACGAGATCCAGGGCTACCTGATCAGCCCGCCGGTGCCGGCCGAGCGCTTTGCCGAGCTGCTCAGAGCGCAGGCGGAGATGTTCTGATCAGCCGTTCCAGCGCCCTGGCGCGTAGGAGAACACCGGCAGCGACCAGTGCCAGCGGATCGCCGCCAGGCGTAGGGCCAGGCCGCTGGCGAACGAGGCCAGCAGGTTGAGGTCCTCATGCACGCCGAGGTGGCGCAGGCCTAGGTAGAGCAGGGCGACCAGCAGCGAGACGCTGGCGTACAGCTCGTGGCGCAGCACCTGCGGCAGGCGGTTGCACAGGATGTCGCGCAGGATGCCGCCAAACACGCCGGTGATCACCCCGGCCATCACCACCACCGGCAGGGCGTAGTCGAGGTCCAGGGCGACGTTGCAGCCGATCACCGTGAAGGCGATCAGGCCCATGGCGTCGAGCAGCAGGAACAGCCGGCGCAGGTGGTGCATGAAGCGCGCGATGAGCATGGTGAACAGGCCGGCGCAGATGGTCAGGTAGATGTAGCCGGGGTGCTGGGTCCAGCCCACCGGGAAGTTGCCGAGCAGGATGTCGCGCACGGTGCCGCCGCCGAGGGCGGTGATGAAGGCGATGAGGGCGACGCCGAACAGGTCCATGTTGCGTTTGCCGGCGGCGAGCGCGCCGGACATGGCTTCGGCGGTGATGGCGATCAGATAGACGTAGAGCAGCACACAGAATTCCTGCGTTAGGTGCCTCTCCCCCTGTCCTGTGTACCTGAGAGTTTGCGCGGCGCGGCCGCTTGCCCCTTCGGTGGGTCGCTCGTGGCGACCTCTCTCCAGTCGGCTATATCGGAATCTCGCAGTGCTGGGCCTGAGCGATCATGGGAGTTTGCGCCTTCGGCGGAGGCGCACGCGGCGCCTCGCTCTCCTGCGAGGGCGCGCAGTATAGGCAGGTGCCTCGCTCAGGCCAACTGGCGCAGCAGTAGTGCGTGGTCGAGGCTGATGTCCGCCGGCAGCGGCAGGTAGACGATATGGCCGTCGCCCGGCGCTGCGTCGGTGCGCTCGCCGCTGGGCTTCTCCAGCGCGTCAAGGAGGAAACCGAGGTTGCCGCGCGGGGTCATCAGCTCCAGGTGGTCGCCGAGCTCGAAGCGGTTCTTCACCCGCACCTCGGCCAGCTCGCCACGGCGCACGCCGGTGAACTCGCCGACGAACTGCTGGCGTTCGGCGAGCGAGCTGCCGCGCTCGTAGTTCTGGTACTCGTCATGCACGTGACGGCGCAGGAAGCCCTCGGTGTAGCCGCGGTTGGCCAGCGAGTCGAGGTCGTCCAGCAGGCGCCGGTCGAAGGGCCGCCCGGCCACCGCATCGTCGATCGCCCGGCGATAGGCCTGGGCGCTGCGGGCCACGTAGAAGTGGCTCTTGGTGCGACCCTCGATCTTCAGCGAATGCACGCCCATGGCCACCAGGCGCTCGACGTGCTGGACGGCGCGCAGGTCCTTGGAGTTCATGATGTAGGTGCCGTGCTCGTCCTCGAAGGCCTCCATCGGCTCGCCGGGACGACCTTCCTCCTCCAGCAGGAACACGCGCTCGGTAGGTGAGCCCTCGCCGAGGGTCGGCTGGCAGCTGCGCACAATGCCGCCCAGCTCGTTTTCCTGGCCTTCCTGGGCCTGGTACTTCCAGCGGCAGGCGTTGGTGCAGGTGCCCTGGTTGGGATCGCGCTTGTTGAGGTAGCCGGACAGCAGGCAGCGCCCGGAGTAGGCCATGCACAGGGCGCCGTGGACGAACACCTCCAGCTCCATGCCTGGCACCTGCTGGCGGATCTCGGCGATCTCCTCCAGGCCCAGCTCGCGCGACAGGATTACTCGCGTCAGCCCCTGGCGGCGCCAGAACTCCACGCTGGCCCAGTTCACTGCGTTGGCCTGCACCGACAGGTGCACCGGCATCTGCGGGAAGTGCTCGCGCACCAGCATGATCAGCCCCGGGTCGGACATGATTAGCGCATCCGGCGCCATCGCCACCACCGGCTCCAGGTCCCGGAGGAAGGTCTTCAGCTTGGCGTTATGCGGCGCGATGTTGACCACCACGTAGAAGTGCTTGCCCTGGGCATGTGCCTCGGCGATGCCGATGGCCAGGTTGGCGTGATCGAACTCGTTGTTGCGCACCCGCAGGCTGTAGCGCGGCTGGCCGGCGTACACCGCATCGGCGCCATAGGCGAAGGCATGGCGCATGGCCTTAAGGGTGCCGGCGGGGCAGAGCAGTTCGGGGGCTTGGAGCGAAGACATGGCGGCACGGGCATCTGCAAAAGGGCGCAGATGGTGCCCGCTAGCGCACCACCGGGTGTTGATCCAGCGCAGCCCTCAGCGCGATGGAGAGCGAATCAACCAGAGCACGCCGAGCAGCAGCGCCAGTCCCAGCAATAGCTTGGCAAAGAAGAACAGCACATCGACCGAGCCACTGACCTGCCCACCACCCGTGACCGCCCCGGCAACACCGGCGCCGCCAAGCAGGAAGCAGAGAATCGACAGGGCGAGCACGGCGAATGCGCCGATAAAGAGTTTGTTCATGGTTTCCATCCTTGGAAGTGCTGATCGGTGTAGAGCGTGAAGTAGTGGGCTGATTTTCGGCGTCGAGGTCCTTCTGGCCATCACTCTGCAGGCATCTACTGCGAAGTAGCGTCTAGCGAGAGTCGCATGGTCTTGGTCAGCTTCTGCAAGCGCGGGATTACGGTTTCTGGTGGTGGGGTGAAGTCGGTCAGATCGCCGGTGCCCTTCTTGAAAGTGAATACCTGCACGGCAAGCAGTGGGTCGATCAGCCCGCCGCGATGGGCGATGGCAAACCAGGCGCGCTCCTGTTCGCCGGAACCAGGTTTGGGATTGAGCTGCCAGCCTTCCAGCCCTGCCAAGCGCTCGCCGAAGTAAAGGCGTTCGACAATCGGGGAAATCTTCCACTTGCTGGCGTCATAACCGGGGCGGTAATCGGTGTCGTAGATGTCTGCGGTTGGGGAGATGTTCTTGCGGTTGTCGGGTGAAACGGTCAGCAGCGAGAAGATCACGTTGGGTGTGCGGGTGAAGCGGAAGGAGAACTTGAAGTCATGGCTGGACTTGCCGTCGTCGGCGATAAATCCATAGGGGAAGCACACGCCAGGCCCCTCGGGTACTTCGTACATCTCGCGGGTGCGGAAGCGGGATAACAGATCCTTCACTTCCTGCATTGCATTGTCAGGCTTGGGGGAGAGCGCGAAGTAATAGACGCGTTGATTACGCCAAAGAAAGACATCGTACGGAACATGTTCGCTGCCCAGGATATGGGCGTCGGGAATATCGAGGTCGAGATCGTAGACATGAGCGAGCCGGATATCACGTTTGAACTCTTCAATCTTGCGTTTGTAGTCCGCAATGCCTTTCTCGACATCCTCCATGGTGACGCCTTGGCTTTCATTTACATGATTGCTTTTCGATCTTTCCAGATCCTCTACAAGCCCTTCGTATGACTCAATTCTTTTCCGTAGTTCTTTCTGGGCCAGCCGACCGCTACCCCTGATATAGTTGGCAGCACCATCGAATTCCTCGCGTGTGGTGATATCGCTGACATAGAGCACGGCATCATCTTCACCATAGACATAGCTGCCGGCCTCTCCACGACCGCTGACCTTCTTTGCAAATGCATGTCCGCCACCGCCAGCCCGGGAGAGCTCTCCGACCGCCTCGGATGGAAAGGTGGCCCACTCGATATCTTCAGCTACTTGGAAAGTCCAGCGCCCCAAGCATTCCTGGCGCCCCGGCTCGGCCCAGGATGCTCCAGTGGCGAGCAGCAGGCTGTAGGCGAACATGGTGGTACGGATCATGTGCGGTGGCTTTCCTGAGTTGAATGACTGGTTGCGTCGGCTAGTGCGGGCTGAGGGGAGTTTCCTTGCTGGGCCAGCATGCTGAGGTTGAGGCCGGAGTCGTTGTGTTCTTCCCTGGTCCAGAAAATCGGCAGTGCTGTGATAAAGCCTTGAACCCCGATTGGTGGCCGAAAGATTTTCACTGGCTTTAGCGTGGTAGAGCGCCAGAATCGCTCTTCGTAAGGCATAGGTTCCAACATCTCTCCACCATCGGCACGACGTCTGAAATTGCGATATGACCAGGTTGGCCATATGGAGGCTGGGAACCCGTCTTTGTAGCTGGCTGCCTGGGACACCTCAGGTGTTTTTTGTTGCTGGTATGGGCTGACGTTTTGGGGAATAAAATCAAAGCTGCTGTTATAAACGTCGGCGTTGCGTGTAGCTCTGCTCTGAATTGCTTTCCAGGTCTTTTCCGCTGCAGGGTGGTCAATGTATTGCGCCAGATCCGTGGCAGATTTCACCCCCGAGTCTTTACCCAGCCCTAGGCCGAAGTGCTTCTTCCACAGTGCCACTCGCAGCTCATGAACAGACTTGCCGACCACGGCGTCATTTACGCCATCTAGTTTGATCGTAATCGGTGTGCTGTCGCGGACGATGACTGCCAGTTCGGAGTCGCGCTCACCCTGCAGGCTGCGGTCGTTGATATTGGCGCTGCCCAGAATCGCCACCCGGTCGTCGGCGATCAGCAGTTTGCTGTGGATATAGATCTGCTCGGTAACCACCCGGCCGGCCAGGGTCTGCCAGGTACGGAGGTTGAGCAGGGTCAGGTAGCGCGTCCAGTCCTGCTGCTCGTAGAACGGGCGATTGCTGGTATCTTTGCGCTCAATGATCTTCAGGGCATCTTCACGGCTCACCTTGCGGTCGAGCAAGGCGCGGATAGCCATGCGTCGCTGGATGCGCTTGATCAGGCTCTGTTCGCCGAATACCAGGCTCTGCATAGTCAGATGTACCTGGTGCATGATGTTCAGCACGTTCAGCGCACCTTCCGGATGCACCGGTAGAACCAAGTAGACGTGGAAGGGCAGCTTCTCGTCGATGGCCCGTCCAATGCGCTCGGCCAAAGCCTGGCCGATATTGTTCAGCAGGCCGGACTGCTCCTGGCCGAGTTTCTGAGTGGCCCAGCCCAGCGCATTATTGCCCCACATGGGCTTCAGTGCCGTGAGGAATGTGCGGGCCTCGGCTCCGGGTTCCCTGGCGATCTTGTCGATTTCACGCCAGTCGAGTTGCCAGATGTTCTGGGCGTCCAGGGCCTCCTGTAGACGCACCCGTGCAACCAGGTCCTGCTTCAGGCTGCTGGGGCTACGCAGGCTGGCCATGGGACCGGACAGTCGCTCTTGCTGGTCTTGCGCCAGTTCCCCTTCGGCACCGAATGCGCTCTGGAAGAACTGGTTCTCGATGTAGATGAATTGTTGTGCACTGGAGATGGCTTGAAGCATGGCGAGCTTGCAGTTGGCTTGTCCGCCGTCAGGCTCAATGCCGCTCGGAGTTGGCAGCTCAACCCCTGCTCGGCGGCGACCTTTCTGTTCCTGCTGGATCATGCGCGAAGAGGCGCTGCGCAGGACCTGTACGCTGACGCCACCCTGCTGAGGTGCAGGAGGCTTGGGGAGCTGGCTGGGGGCGTTGATCCACACCGGATTAGGCTTGCCAATATCCAGTTTCAAGGGCCTGCTCGTATCGATGTAGCTCTCCAGACCACCCGCTTTTACCAGTGCGTTCAGCCAGTGCATGACGGTTTCGAGCAGTGTGCGAACTACCTGGGTATCACCCAGTGGTGGCGTATCGGCCAAATAGGCCTGTTGCCCATTCCAGCGGTCGATGAAGTTGCGCGAAAGGTCGTAGACCGATGGTCCTTCTATGCGGCAATGCACATCCTGCCAGGGCATGCGCGGCTGATCCTCTGCGAGCCTGGTGTTATCGGGCGAGGACAGTGGCTGTGGGGTCTTGTGCAAATAGGGGAACGGCGAGAGATGGCTTGCCGAGCGCTCCTGAAGGAGTCCGTGAATCAGCCAGAATGTGGCGCTGGCCAGTTCGTTGGTGCCGTTCATCAAGCCGGATGGCAGGTCTGTGAATGTCTTGCCGCTGAGGATGGTCAGCATCTGGCCGATCTGAGTCTGGCTCATCCATTGGCTGATCAGCTCGATGCTCTTTATTCGTAGCGATTCAACAAGATTCTGACCCGCTGTTTTCAGCTCTTTCAGCCAGAGTACGATGCGCTGTTTGAGCTGCAGAGCCATCGGTGTGCTTGCCAGAGAGCTTTCGATCAGCGCCGCGATATGGCGTATGGCCGACTCCATGGCTTTGCGTCTGGCGTCCGATAACCAGGTGATGTCGCCGGCTGCCTCTTTGGCACTGTTCACGGCGCGCCCCAGCCACTGCAGGGCAGGCAGGGCGGGGCTGCGGAATATGTCGGCGATGAAGGCGCCGCCATTCATGGTCTGCGCGCGGCTGGGCGAGAGCGGAATATCCCAGTCTATCCCTAGTGTTTCCGACTTTACGGATGCACTGGCCATTGGGCGGGACAGGTCGAACAGGGTGGCCAGCATCAGCCCCATGGAGCTGACATGCTCCTCTAGTTCCATCCAGCCAAATTTGGGGAGCCCAGGGTTGTAAGCGTCGTTGCCTTGGCGTTTGCTCGCATCGAGACTGAAGTTGTTGTCGTCACGGCGCCCGTAAGCGAGATCGATACCGCCGACGTAGCCAATGCGATTGTCGATGACGACGGACTTCTGGTGGTGGGAAAAGGCAACGCCCAGTCCGCGCATGCCACTTTGCTGAATGGCTGGGGTGCAGAAGGCACGTGGACCGCCTTGCAAACCAGCATTCAGCTGGAATATGGCCAGCATGGTTTCGAAGTCGTAGGTGCCTAGGGCGCCCGAGGGGCTGAGCCAGGGCATGACATAAACTTTCAGTGCAGGTTTGGCTTTCAGTGCCTGATGCAGGCACCCCCACAGGGTGCGTTTGCCATCCAGCAGGATGTCATAGTTGATCTGCCAGCCAGTGATGAAAATGGACTGAGTTGCCTGATCGATCGCACCGGCTACGTTCCGGAAGTAGGCGTCACCGGTGGTGAAAAAATGGATCTGATTACCTGCGCGCTTGGGAGCGAAAGGGTTGTCATCCTTGATAAAGAAGTCGGGCGCCGAGAACGCTGCCAGGGCTTTGCCGTCCTGGGTGTTGATCTGATTGACTTCCTTTGCACGCACACCGTTGTAGGCGTTGTTGATCGCCATAGCCATCATTCCTTGGATTTGAGGTGCGAATACAGATCACTGGCGCAGCTGCTGTCCTGATGGCTGCGTTCGAGTTCCAGCGGAGATGTTGCTGCAGTCGGGCTGTGACTGAGGCAGTCCGTAAAGTCGAGTGCGCTGCGGGCATGTCGATCTTCATCCCAGCTCGACTGCTCAAGATGTAGTCGCAGGGCTACCTGTTGGCCGGGATAGGCCAGCCACAGGTTGCTTGGATTGGAGCCACAGAGCTTCGAGAGTTCTCTTTGTTGCGCTGCATCCAGCTTGATGCGTCCTTGCTCGTCGCTCACTCCTTCGAATACGACGTCTGCCTCGGCGCCTTTCACGATGCGCCAGGGGGTATGAATCAGGGCGAAGCCCTCGTCGCCAGGAATGTCCTGTAGCTGAATATTGAATAGGTACTCGCGCGGCTCGCTGGTGATTATGACGGGGCGCGGTTGGGGTGGTGCGAGTGTGAGTAGGCTGCCGGCGCGATCTGTGTCGGCGGGGCGCGGAATGAGCGGCAGCAGGATGGCGATACCGCTGCCTGCTCCTGGCGCGCCGCCGGAGTTCATCTTGATGGTCGCGCCGCTGAGGGTGATGCCGCCGGGATCGAGCTTTAGCCAGCTACCGCCACCCTTGGCGGTGAGCTCCATGCCGGCGTCGATGACCACCTTGCTGCCGGCGTAGTAGTGGATCTCGTTGCCCGCCTCGACGAACTGTCCCGTGCCCAGTTTCACATGCTGCGTAGTGGCCACGGTG